>CAVZAC010000014.1:0-144176 GCA_963773175.1 uncultured Actinomycetes bacterium | reverse complement strand
TCGTGAGTACGTCTCGGCGAGGAACGGCTCGATGTGCTCCTGCTGCGCCTCGTCCTCGAGCAGGAACGAGTCGTGGCCGTACGTGCTCTCGACCTCGGCGTGCCGCGCGTCGACACCGCCCGCGCGGAGAGCGGCGAGCAGCTCGAGGCTGTCGGCGGTCGGGTAGATCCAGTCGGAGCTGAACGAGAGCAGCAGGAAGCGGGCACGCGCCCTGGCCATGGCCGCCGTGAGCGATCCTCCGCCGTGTGCGCGGGCGGCGTCGAAGTAGGTGAGTGCGCGCGAGAGGACGAGGTATGTATTCGCATCGAAGCGCTCGACGAAGCGGCCGCCCTGGTAGCGGAGATAGCTCTCGACCGAGAACTCCGGCTCGGTCAGCGTGTAGCGGTAGACATCGCCCGACTGGAGCTCGCGGCCGAACTTCTCCCGCATCGACCCCTTCGAGAGGTACGTGATGTGGCCGAGCATGCGCGCGACCGCGAGGCCCGCATCGGGACCGCCCCGCTCGTAGTAGTCCCCGCCGTTCCAGTCGGGGTCGGCCATGATTGCCGCGCGCGCGACCGCGTTGAGCGCGATGCCCTGTGTGTCGAGTCGCGCGGTGGAGGCGCTGAGAATGCACGAGCGAACCGCGTCCGGGTACGCGAGCGTCCATTCGAGCGCCTGCATTCCGCCGAGCGAGCCTCCGGCCACCGACAGCAGCGAGTCGATCCCGAGCTCGTTCAGGAGCGCCCGCTGCGCGCGGACGATGTCGGCGACGGTCACGACCGGGAACGTGGAGCCGTACGGCCGGCCGGTGCGTGGGTCGATCGAGGACGGGCCGGTCGAGCCGCGGCAACCGCCGAGGACGTTCGAGCAGAGCACGTAGTAGCGATCGGTGTCGAATGCCTTCCCGGGGCCGATCAGCCGGTCCCACCAGCCGATGCCGCTGCGCGCGCCGATCCCCCGCTCGGTGGCGCCGATCCCGTCGACCGCGACCGGCGCGCCCGCCTCGGCGCTGAGGCCCGCGGCATGGGCGTCGCCCGAGATCGCGTGGAAGACGAGGATCGCGTTCGACCGGTCGTCGTTCAGCTCGCCGTACGCCTCGTAGGCGATGCGGATCTCGGGCAACGTCTCGCCGCACTCCAGCTCGAAGGGAGACACATCGACCGAGGCCGTCTCGATGCGGCCCAGGGTGGCGCTCTCCGGCCCTCGGGCGCTCACGGCGTTCCTGCTGGGAGGCTGTCGACACGTTGCTTCACGAATGAAAGTGACACTACCGAACGAGCGTAAGCCCGCAGTGTGCTGGCAGGATCAGCCCATGACCGAGCTGCGAGAGCAGATCGAGCGCGAGGCCGCGGGTGCGGCGGCCGCCGCGCCGCTGCTCCGTGACGACGCGGTCGCCGCAGTGCTTCGCGCCGCGTCCGAGCTCGTCGTCTCCCACAGCGCCGCGGTCCTGGCGGCGAACCGGGCCGACTGCGAGGCGGCCGCGGGTCGCCTCGACGCCGGGATGCTCGACCGGCTGCGCCTCGACGGCGGCCGAATCGCGCAACTCGCCGCCCAGCTCGCGAGACTGGCCGATATGCCGCCGCTGGAGCGCGACGGCGGCTCGAGCACGCTCGCCAACGGCCTCGTCGTCAGCGTGCGGCGGATCCCGATAGGCGTCGTCGGCGCGACGTTCGAGGCGCGGCCCGGTGTTGCGGTCGACGTCGCCGCGCAGCTCCTGAAGAGCCTGAACGCGGGCGTCCTGCGCACCGGCGCCGCCGCTCTGCGCACCGTCACCGTGCTCGTCGACGACGTCGTGAGGCCCGCGCTCGAGTCGGCGCGGTCTGCCGCCGGGCGCGATCGGCCTCGTTCGCTCGCCGGACCACGAGGGCGCCCGCCTGCTCGTCTCGCTGCCGCGGCTCATCCCGCTCGTCATCCTGCGCGGCAGCGGGCCGACGACCGCCGCACTGGCACGGCTCGGAGCCGAGCAGGGCGTGCGCACGCTGGCCCATGCAGAGGGCGGCGGCGTGCTCTACCTGCACCCGGCCGCGGACCCGCGCGAAGGCGCTCGGGCTGGTCGCCGCCAGCATCGACCGCCTGGGCGTCTGCAACCGACTCAACCTCCTGCTCGTCGACCGCGCCGCAGCCGGGCTCGTCCCGGATCTGCTCGCGCTGCTCGCCGATCGTGGGCTCGAGGTGCGCGGCACCATGGAGGGGACGCTGCCCCTCGACCGCCCGCTCGGACACGAATGGGCGGGCGAGCCGGAGCGCGTGGCGACCGTCACCGTCGCATTCGTCGACTCGCTCGACGAGGCGGTGCGGATCGCCAACGAGGAGACCTCGGGCCTCGCCGCCGGGATCGTCACGGAGGACGCGGAGGCGGCCCGAGCGTTTCCTCGACGCCTACCGTGGAACCGTCGGCGTTCTGGCACGCGCCGACGCGGTTCGCCGACGGCTTCGAGCTGACCGGCGCGCCGGAGACGGGCATCAACGTGGACTGGACGCCCGGCCCCAGGGGCCCGGTCACGTATCGCGACCTCTGGCTGCGGCAGTACCGGGTCGTCGGCGACGGGACGCAGCGCCGGTGAGGCCCGTCGTCGTCAAGCTGGGTTCGAGCCTGGTCGCCGGCCCCGGCGGGCGCGTGCGGGCGGGCGTACTCGCCGCGCGCGCCGCCGAGATCGGGGAGCTCGTGCGCGGCGGGACACCCGTCTGCGTCGTCTCCTCAGGGGCGATCGCGCTCGGGCTGCACCGGCTGGGGCTCGACCGGCGGCCGCGGAGCCTGCCCGCGCTGCAGGCCGCGTCGGCGCTCGGCCAGGCGCCGGCTCCAGGCCGCGTGGGATCGGGCTCTGCGCCGCGAGCGTCTGCTCGGCGCGCAGATCCTGCTCACCGCCGCCGAGATCGCGGACCGCGCCGCCTACCTCAACGTCGGCAACGCCCTGCGCGAGCTGTTCGCCCGCGGGGCGGTCCCGATCGTGAACGAGAACGACGCGACCGCGACCGACGAGATCGCGTTCGGCGACAACGACGCTCTCGCGGCGATCGTGGCGGTCCTGGCGGGCGCCTCGCTGCTCGTCCTCCTGACCGAGGTGGACGGAGTCCACACGCGCCGGCCCGGCACGCCCGGCGCCGAGCCGATCGCGGACGGGCGGGAGGTCGCAGGCGCGGCGTTCGGGAAGGGCTCCGAGCTCGGCCGCGGCGGGATGCGGAGCAAGGTGCTGGCCGCCGAGCTGGCCGCCTCCGCCGCGATCCCCACCGTGATCGCCGCAGGCCGCGGCGAGCACGTGCTCGGCCCGATCGTCTCCGGGGAGCAGCGCGGGACGCGGTTCGCCGCCAGCGGCGAGGCGCCTTCGGCGTTCAAGCTCTGGCTGCGGCTCGGCAAGCGCGTCGACGGCCGGCTCCACGTCGACGACGGCGCGCGTCGTGCGGTCGCCGACGAAGGGCAAGAGCCTGCTCGCAGTCGGTGTCGTCCGCTGCGAGGGGAGCTTCGGAGCGGGAGACGGCGTCGAGCTCGTCGGACCGGACGGCGCCGTGTTCGGGAAGGGCATCGCGGGCGCGGCCGCGAGCGAGATCGCGACTCGCTCACGCGGCGTCGAGGCAGTGCACCGCAACCGGCTCGTCCTGCTCTGAGCCGATCCGACTTGCCTTGGCCGCGCCGCGGTGGGATCCTCGACCCGTGGCCGACGAAGCCAAGCCCGACCTGTCCCACAACGTCGACCTCGTCTGCGAGGGCGGCGGCGTCAAGGGGATCGGCCTCGCGGGCGCTTTTGCCGTGCTCGAGGAACGCGGCTTCAAGCCGCAGAACGTGGCCGGTACGTCGGCCGGCGCGATCACTGCCGCGCTGATCGCAGCGGGCTACACGTCGGCCGAGATCAAGGACATCGTCTTCGGCCTCGACTTCCGCCGCTTCGAGGACAAGTCCTGGGAGGACAAGATTCCCGGCATCGGGATGGGCCTGAGCATCCTCTTCGAGCGCGGGATCTACGAGGGCGCCGAGTTCCTGAAGTGGATGACCGGCCTGCTCGCCGCCAAGGGCGTGCACACCTTCGCCGACGTGAAGACGGAGTGGGACGACCCGAAATACCAGTACCGGCTCCAGGTGGTCGCCTCGGATCTCAGCGCCCGGAAGCTGCTCGTGCTGCCCCGCGACGCGGGCGACCTCGGTCTGAAGCCCGACGAGCTCGCGGTCGCGGAGGCCGTACGGATGAGCATGTCGATCCCGATCTTCTTCGAGCCCGTGCAGATCGAGAATCCCGAGACGAACCAGCAGCACGTGATCGTCGACGGCGGGATGCTCTCGAACTTCCCCGTCTGGCTCTTCGACAGCGACGACGGGGCGCCGGACTGGCCGACGTTCGGCCTCCTGCTCGTCGAGCCCGATCCGAAGACGCCGATCACCGCCCGCCTCCCGAAGCCCGAGCAGGCGCCGCACGGCGCCAGGGCGCTCACCGAGCTGCTCGGCGGGATCGTGCACACCGTGCTCGAGGCGCACGACCGCATGTACCTCGAGAAGGCCACCTACGCCCGCACGATCCCGATTCCCACGCTGGGCGTCGGGACGACCGAGTTCAACCTCTCGCAGGCGCGCGCGCTCGATCTCTACAACTCCGGCCGCACGGCGGCCGAGCACTTCCTGGAGAGCTGGGACTTCGCCGCGCTACATCGCCGAGTTCCGGACGGGGAAGAGCCACTCGCGCCGCGACGACCTCACCGCTCTGCTCCACCCCGCGCAGCCGCAGCCCGCGCCGAGCTGAGCGCTCCCGAGCGGGGAGGGCCTGCTCCCCGAAACGGGGATTCCCAAGAGGGCGCATCACTGAGACGAGGGATGGCTCGACGGGCTGACTCGTGCCGATGGCTGCGGTGCGATGAACCGTCTGCTGCCCGTCGCTGTCCTCATGCTGGGCTCGTTGTTCCTGACCGGCTCGCAGCTCGCCCTCGGAGCCTCGAAGATCCCCCACAAGCATCGCGCCGGACCGATCAGCCGCGTGCGCCGCTCCGTGGACCTGGGCCAGGCCGGCGCGGCGCGCAGGCATCCCAAGACCGGCGGAGTCACGGGCTCGATCGTCCAGACCGATCAGATGTGGGTGTGCGACGGCCCCGTGAACCTCGACTCCGTGACGGTGACGATGACGCCTGCTGCGATCGGAGACCGTCGCAACGAGGATGCGATCCACCTGCGGCCGGGCTGCACGGGCCGGATCGGCCGGCTCACCGTCGTGCAGTGGGCCGGGGACGGGGTCAAGTCGGCGCAGGGAGTGCACGACCTCACCATCGGCAGCGGCAGCATCACGTGCCTCGGCAAGGCCCCCAACCTCCACCAGGACGGCGTCCAGGTGATGGGCGGCGCGAACATCAGATTCAGCAACATGACGATCAACTGCGGGCGGGCCGACGACCGGCTGATCGACTCGAACTTCTTCGTCAAGCAGGCCGGCTCGTCGACGGCACCTCCGTCGGATGTCGACCTGTGACCACTGCACGCTCGGCGGCTGGACGGCGCACACGGCGAACGTCGAGTCATCGATCCGCTCGGGAGTCACCAACTCGACCCTCTGCGTCGGCCGCTTCCCGAAGCTCACCTTCACGATCGGCGCCGACGCGGTCAGCCCGGTCAACAGCGGCAACACCGTCACCGGCTGCTGATCGGTCGCAGGCCGGGGCGGTGCCGCCCGAGTATCGTCCGCGCGTGGCCCACTCCTACAGCGTCGTCATACCCGCACGGAATGCGGAGGCCACGCTCGCCGACGTGCTGGCGGCCCTGGCCGCGCAGGAGCCCGGCGCCCGGCGAGGTGATCGTCGTCGACGACGGCTCGACCGACACGACGGCCGCCGTGGCACGCGCCGCCGGGGCGCGGGTCGTCGAGACGGGCGGCGGAAGACTTGCGGGCGGCGCGCGCAACGCGGGCTGGGACGTTGCGAGCGGCGATCCGGTCGTCTTCCTCGACTCCGACGTCGTGCCCGCAGCCGGCTGGGGCGCCGGAGTCGCCCGGGCTGCGGCCGAGTTCCCCGGGGCGCTCGTGGCGTGCGCCCGCACCTTCACCGGCCGCTCGGCCGTGGGGCTGGGTCGCGCACCTCCAGGTCGAGACGCCGTTCCTCCCCCGCGGCGAGCCGCGCGACGTGCCGTTCGTCTCCTCGTTCTGCATGGTCGTTCCGCGCGGCGCGCCGCTGCGCTGGGACGAGAGCTACGGCGGCGAGGACGCGCTCTTCTCGGTCGACGCGCTCGCCGCGGGGCTCAGGCTCGTCTTCGACCCGCGGTTCCAGGCCGCGCACGAGCACGATCGGAGGACGTTCGCCGATCTGCGGAGCCAGCAGCGGCGGCTCGCCTACGGCCTCGCGCGCGCCGGGATGATCCAGCGCGAGGGACGGCACAAGCGCGTGCTCTCGCGCCTTCCGCTGCACTACTTCGTGCTGGCCCGCCTGCCGGTGATCTACTCGCGGCTCGACCGCGACCCGGAGCTGCGCCGGCGGTTTCGCTCCCTGCTGCCCAGGATGGCCGTGGCCGAGTGGACGCTCGGACTGAGCGCGCTGCGCTACGTCGTGCGCCGACCCGCCCTGCGCACGTGACGGAGGCCGTGGCCCGGTGAGCCAGAGGCCGATTCTCGTCACCGGCGCGCATCGCTCGGGCACGACGTGGATCGGGAAGATGCTCGCCCTCGCGCCGGGCGTCGGCTACGTGCACGAGCCGTTCAGCCCGCTCACCGCACCGGGGATCAGCGGTGCGCCGTTCGACCGCTTCTTCGCCTACGTCACCGCCGAGAACGCCGCTGCTGTACGAGCCCGACCTCGTGCGGACGCTGCGCTTCGACTACGGCGTCCGCCGGCAGCTCGGCGGCGCTCCGCTCGCCTCGGGAGGCGTGCTGCATGCCGCACGCGACTGCGCCGCGTTCGCCCGCGCGCGGGCGACCCACGCGCGGCCGCTCGTCAAGGATCCGATCGCGCTCTTCTCGGCCGAGTGGCTCGCGGAGCGATTCGAGATGGACGTCGTCGTCACGATCCGCCACCCGGCAGGGTTCGCGAGCAGCCTGCAGCGGCTCGGCTGGACGCACGACTTCGGCGAGTTCCTGGAGGACGAGCGGCTCATGCGCGACCACCTGGCCGCGTTCGAGGACGAGATCCGGGCGCAGGCCGGCGAGCCGGGGGACGTCCTCGAGCAGGCGATCCTGCTCTGGCGCATCTGCTACCGGATCGTGGACGGCTACCGGCAGCGGCAACCCGGCTGGACGTTCGTTCGCCACGAGGATGTCTCGCGCGAGCCGCTGCCCGCGTTCGAGCGGCTCTACGAGCGGCTCGGGCTCGAGCTCACCGAGCGCGCCCGGCGGGAGATCGAGCGCACGAGCGCCTCGGCGAACCCGGCCGAGGCCCGCTCCAAGCACAGCGTCCGCGTCGAACAGTCGTGCGAACCTTGCCGGCTGGCGCTCCCGGCTGAGCGCAGAGCAGATCGAGCGCATCCGCGTGGAGACCCGCGACGTGTGGCCCCTCTTCTACGCGGATGCCGACTGGTAGCCGAAACGGCGCAGCGCGTCGGCGGCGCGCTCGCTCAGCGCCGCTACCAGCGCCGGGCTCCTCGTTGCGCCAGCGCCCGAAGGTGGCGGGGTGCTGCACCTCCTCGGCCGCGATGCGCGTCGCGTCGCCCTCGAGCCCGAAGAAGCGGAGAACCGTCTCGACGCCGGCACCCGGGTCGCCGCACAGATCCTCGAAGCGCAGCCGCAGGTAGCGGTCGCCGAGCTCGCGCTCGCCGTAGTCGGCGGCGTGCATGTTCACGTCGCTCCACAGCGCGATCGACCGCAACGGCAGCGGCTCGTCGTCCGGGCGGCGAGGATCGACCTCGCCGTGCTTGCCGAGCTGCATCTGGTTCGACGAGTACGCCATGTCGCGCCCGTCGCGGACGACGTGCAGGAAGCGAAGGCTCGGCAGATGCTGCGTGCAGGAACGGCAGGAGGTAGACGCTGCGCGGCTCCTTCCAGCCCCACGGCTGTGCGGGCGACTCGCGGTCGGCCGCCTGGCGGGCGACGAGCGCCCGCAGCTCGGCGGTCATCTCCGGTGTCATCCCGCGTCCCCAGTAGCGGTTGATCCAGCGGTCGGAGAAGGCGGCGAAATCGAGCGCGTCCTCGGAGACGTTGAGGTCGGTGCCGATGAACATCCCGCCCCGGCGCATGATGCGCGCGACGACCCGCGTGCCGGAGCCGCCGGTCGCGCCGGTCACGCCGGGCCCCGTCGCGAGCAGGCCGGGCGCGAGCCGCTCCCACTCGGCGTCGTCGAGGCCGGCGGGCAGCGGGCGCCCGGCCGTGTCGCGCGGCCCGTGCAGCAGCCGTCTGATCGTCCCTCTCACCCGCGCTCGGCCCCGCGGCGCTCGACCGCCTGGCCCGGCGGCGCCTCGAACGGCGGCCCGCCGCGCGCCGAGCACGACGCCGTGCTGCGGCCCGCGCGGCCGCGCGCTGCCGGGCGTCGCCGCCGGCGATCGAGCGCAGGCCGTAGCGGAGCAGCAACGCGCTGCGGAAGGTCGCCCGGTAGGTCGGCGGGAAGTTCTTCCGTCGCGTACTGGAGCTGTGAGAACGCGTTCTGCCGCGCGATCCGGGCGTCGCCCGACGCGTGCGAGGCTCCCGTTCTGGACGTGGTGCAGGATCGTCATGCGCCGGCAGGTAGAGCAGCTTCCAGCCCGCCCGTCTCACCCTGAGGCAGAAGTCGACCTCCTCGGAGTAGATGAAGAACCGCTCGTCGAAGTAGCCCGCACTCTCGAGCGCCTCGCGGCGGACGAGCAGGAACGAGCCGATCGTCCAGTCGCCGTCGAACTCGGCCTCGTAGCGGCCCGGGTCGACCTCGCGCTCGCCGAGCCACGACGGGCCGGTTGGGCAGCCGCTCCAGCCCCAGCGCGTCGCCGAGCACCCGGCCGACGCTCGGGAACGCGCGCATCGACGGGTAGAGCGTGCCGTCGGCCGAGAGCTGGCGGACGCCCGACAACGCCCACGTCGGCGCGGCGATCGAGCTCCGCGACGAGTCCGCGCGAGCGTGCCCTCGAGCAGCTCCGTATCCGGGTTGAGGAAGAGCACGTAGCGCGCGTCGCAGGTGCGCAACGCCGTGTTGTTGGCGTGCGCGAAGCCGTGGTTCGAGCAGCGCATCACGCGCGCTGCCGGGAACTCGCGCTCGACCAGCTCGGCGGCACCGTCGGCCTGACCGTTGTCGACCACCACCAGGTCGAGCGAGATGTCGCCTGCCCGCTCCACCACGGTGGGCAGGCAGCGACGGAGCCAGTGTCGCCTGGTTCGTCGAGACGATGATGACTGCAAGGTCGTGCACGGCCGATTCGACGCGCCCGTCGGAATCGAGCAGCGTCCCCAGATGGTAGTCGGTCTTCCAGGCCCGGGCGGGACCGCGGATTCGACACAGAATCGGCACACCCGCGTGCGCGTTCGCCGGTACCGTCTTGCCCGTGGGAGGTGGGTTCAACCCTCCCCTCCGTTGAGGGGTGGGGCTCCGTCGAGCGGCACGTTGGCGGTCCTCGGCGAAGACGATGTCGGAGAGGCATGGTCACGAGCCTGCGGCCGGTCGTGCACCGCTGCGGTACCGTCAGCGCCGTGACCGAGCTCCGGCGCTACCTCGACGACCGGCAGACGGCGGCGACCCGCGGCATCGAGCGCGGGCGCGGCGCCGCGCTGCTTCGCCGCGTCTCGTCGCACCGCATGCGGCAGGCCGCAAAGGTGAACGGGACGCGGCTTCTGATGCCGTGGTCGAAGCACCAGATCAGGCGTCTGCTCGCCGAGGGCGGGCCGCTGAGGCTGCACCTCGGCTCCGGGGGGCATCCGCTCGAGGGCTGGGTGAACATCGACATCCTCGGCATGGAGCCCGACGTCTACTGGGATCTGCGCAGCGGGATCCCGTTCCCGGACGGGCAGCGCGCAGGCGGTCTTCCTCGAGCACGTGATCGAGCACTTCACGCTCGCCGACGACCTCGCCCTGCTCTCCGAGTGCCGCCGCGTGCTCGAGCCCGGCGGGATCGTCCGGCTCGGCGTTCCGGACTTCGGCCGGTACCTGGAGAGCTACGCCGCGGACGGCGCGTTCATCGAGCAGCTCCGGCCGGGCCGGCCGACGAGGCTGCTGGCGGTCGGCGAGGTCGCGCTCGAGCACGGCCATCGCTCGGTCTGGGACGGCGAGACCCTGGAGCTCGTGCTCCAGGAGAGCGGCTTCGTGGACGGTCGGAGGCGCGCGTACGGCGAGTCCGATCTCGATCCCGTGCCCGACAGCCCGCTGCGGGAGCCCGAGTCCGTGTACGCGGAAGCCCGCAGGCCGTAGCCGTCTATCTCTGGACGCCCATGGTGATCCGGCCGGTGTAGCCGGTCCCGCTCCGGTGCATGGCGAGCATCGACCGCTTGCCGCCGTTGACGTAGATCGAGTCGTTGGCGTTCCGCGTGTCGCGCGGCCCTCTGCCCCGGTACGCCGCCCGCCTGAAGACGGCGTCCGTCAGCGTGTCGGGGAAGAAGAGCTGTCCGGTGTGCACGACGCTGCCGCCGAGATGCACCTTCACGTGGATGTGCACGGCACGGCCCGTGTACCACCCCGGGTAGACGGTCTTGAAGATCGCGAGCCCCTTCGCGTCGGTGCGCTGGATCCCGCGCATGAACGGACTCGGCATCATGCCGACCGGCGACCACGCTTACGAGTGCGGGAGCTACACGAGCGCGATCAACACGACCTGCGGCCGCGCATGGGGCCACGGCGGGAACTTTCCCGGCTACTACGAGCTGCCGCTCTCCAGCCCCGACGGCTCCCGCCAGGCCGTCCTGCTCCTGAACGCCGACCCGACACTGATGACACAGGCGCAGCTGAAGCGGACCTACGACGTCCTCGCCACCGCCTACTGCCGCGGGGTCCCGTCGTAGACGCGCGCAAGGCAACGGGCGAACAGGCCCTCTCGCCGCCTCCGATGCCGCCGGTCAGCTGGAGCTGAGCCTGCGCCGCGAGAAGCCGGAGGCGACTCTGCTGCGCGCGTACTGGGTCGCCCGCCCCAGCCGCTGCCGGTTCAGCACCGCCGCGCGCAGTGCGGCGAAGGGCGCCGTCGTCCACGCCCACCCCAGTGTCAGCGGCGAGGCCTGCACCGGGTCCTTCCCGTAGCCGAGCTCGTCCATCAGCCGGCCGCAGCAGCTCTGGACGATCCCGATCTCGTTCGGCGAGAGCCGTGTGCGCCAGCGCTCGACGGGCTCCCTGGACACGCCCTCTGGCCGCCCCGACGTCGCATAGGAGCTGTTGACGACGGGGATCTCGAGCATCGCGGGCTCGTAGTCGAGCCCGAGCCACCCGCAGAGCCCGCGCACCGAAGCTTCCGGCTCGGCGGCGAGCTCCTCGAACCGCTGGATGCGAACCCGATCCGGCCCGTGCCGGTGCTGCGCGTCGTGCGACGCCTGCACGACTCCGCGCCAGAGCAGGCACTGGAGCACGATGTTGTACGAGCCCCTGGTCCGCCTGCGGTCTGCGGCCAGCTCGTCGTGCTCCTCGACTCCGCGCCGCGCGCCGGCGGCGTGCCAGTCGCGGTACGAAGCGATGACCGCGCGAGGATCGCGCACCAGGCAGACGACCTGCGCGCCCGGGAACGCCTCCAGCATGTCGTCGATCCGGTAGACGTGGCGCGGCGTCTTCTCGGCCCAGTGCGGCTTGCCGTGATGCCGTGCACGCAGCCGGCAGAGCGCCTCGAAGTACGCGTCGCCGGTGCCGTCCAGCTCGCCCGCAAGTCGGCGCAGCTCGGCGCGGTCGATCCGGCTCGCAGCGGGATCGCCCTTCTGCCCGAACGCGCGGTGCGAGATCGCGAGGAAGTAGCGCTCGCACCGCTCGCGATCCGGCCCCTCGAGCCGGGCCGTCCCCGCACCGGGGAGCCTCGGCCGGAGATCGTCGAAGTAGTGCGTCTCGCCGGACACCCAGATCTGGCTGTGCGCGTTGAGAAGCGCCCGCAGCAGGTTCGTCCCGGAGCGCGAGGCGCCGACGACGAAGATCGGCGGCCGCGCGGATGCCTCGGTCGGCGTCATCCTGGGGCGCGTCTAGGGGATGACGAGAGGCATGCTCACGGCCGGCAGGTAGCCCGGCGCGGCCGGCGAGGCTGAGCCGCAGGCTGAACGCGTGGTCGTTGGAGGGATACGAGAAGACCTTCGTGGAACTCCGGCCGAGCACGATCGGCACGACATTGACCCACCTGCCGTTCATCAGCCGCTGGAGCGTGGCGCTGCGGCCGCGGAAGGATCGCTGCGCGGAGACACGGGCGAGGTAGCGGCCGTTCTCGCGCGTGAGCTCGACCAGCGGCTGCACCCGGATCACCGCGGACGGGCTGACCACCGCGCCGAGCCGCGCGCGGAACGTCGTCTGCACGCCCGGGCGGACGAGCACCTTCCACCTGCTCGTCTTGCCGGTGTGCACGGTCACGAGCGGCTTCCATCTCGTAGCGTCGAAGGTCCGGCTCTCGAGGGTGACCGGCGAGCCGAGCGCCTGCGCCAGGAAGAGGCCGCTCAAGAGCACCGGCTCCCCGTACGTGACGATGCGCGTGCTGGTGCCGAGGGTCAGGCGGCCGGGCCCGCACTGGCGCAGGGTGTTGTCCCCGCCGACCGGGTCGACCGCGTCCGGGCCGATCGAGAGCGTGAGCTGCGGGAAGCGCGCGTAGCAGAGCGACGAGCCGGTCACGCCCGAGCGCACGGAGCTCTGGACGCTCACCGTGTGCGCCGCCCAGCCGCCGAACGTGCAGCCTGCGCAGACGACGTCGGTCGGCGGCGTGGTCGCCTTGCCCGCCTCCTTGATGAAGAGGTTCGAGTTGATGAGCCGGGCGTCCGGCGCGGCCGCAGTCGATCGCGAGACCCCGGAACGTGATCCGTGCGCCGCCCATCACCTGGATGCCGTCCTGGTGCAGCGTCGGACGCCTTGGCGAGGCAGCGCACGCTGCCGCCGTCGATCGTCAGGTCGTGCGCGCCGTCCGCGACCTTGATCCCGTCGCCGGCCGACTGGGTCACGTCGATCCGGCCGATCCGGCCCGTGCACCCGCTCTCGCAGATGGACCGCGTCCTCGTTGCTGCGCACGCCGACGGAGGCCGGCGTCATCGTCACCGTGACCGAGTCGAGGTCGACCGGGCCCTTGCAGACCCACGTCCGGTCCACGCGCGTGATCGTCTTCGGCGGGCCGCTGACCGCGGACGGGGCCAGCAGCGCGAGCAGGGCAAGACCGACTGAGGCTGCGAGGGACCCGACCATCGACCGCAAGGTAGCCGGAACCGTCAGTTCTTGCGGGTCGGGACCGGCGGCGGCACGCGGCCGGGCTGCGGCTCCGGCGCGGGCCGTTCGTCCCACGGCGGCCGTCCGCCGCGCCTACGGCGTCTGATCAGCGCCCGCTCCTCGTCGCCGGCTGCGAGTGTCCAGAAGAGCACCGCGTACAGGACGCAGGAGCAGCGACCCGAGCGCCAGCACCTCGACGACGTCCGTCGGCCACGGCCAGAGGACCGCGAGCGGCGCGACGATCGCCGCGGCGAGCGCGCCTGCGCCGAGCGACCGCAGCGGCCTGCAGCCGGAACGGGTTGATCCCGAAGATGCACCCGCACCTGGACGAGCTTGATCAGGTTCACGAGCGTGATCGAGGCGGTCGTCGAGCACGCTGCGCCGGTGATCCCGTAGCGCGGGATGAGGATCACGCAGCCGACGATGTTGAGCGCCGCCACGGCAGCGTTGTTCGCCATCGTGACGTACGGCCGGCCGGACATGTTGATCACCTGCCCGAGCGGTCCCGTCGCGGCGTTGAAGAGCTGCCCGGCGGCGAGGATCACGAGTGCCGTCGCGCCGGCCTCGTAGCGCGGCCCGAAGAGACCGAGCAGCGGCCTCGGGAGGAGGAGCAGCACGAGGAACACCGGCAGCGAGAGCGCGATGTTCCAGTAGGTGACGCGCTTCAGCATCAGCCCGAGCGTGGCGTGGTCGCCGCGGGCGTCCTCGGCGGCGATCCGCGGCGCGAACATCTGCCCGGTCGAGGTCGAGATCGTCTGCGCCGGCGAGAGGAGGTTCTGGGCGACGCGGTAGACCGCGACCTCCCCGGCCGCGCCCAGCCGGCCGAGCAGCAGGATGTCGGTCCAGAGCATGATGTAGAGCAGCATCGTCGTCAGCGTCTGCGGCAGCGAGAAGCGGAGGACGCGGCGGAACGCCCAGTGCGAGGGCGCCGGCCGGAGTGCCGTCGGATGCACCTGCAGCAGGAAGCGCGAGCCCGATCAGCAGCGTCCCCCAGGCGGTGATCACCGAGGCGTAGGCCAGGCCGCGCGCGCCGAGTCCGAGCGCGAGCAGCGGCACCGCGCTGAGGATGTTCACGAGCACCGCGGATCGGGTTCAGCCAGGCCGAGTACGTCATCACCCCGAGCCCCTGCAGGCCGGCGATCACGACGCGCGCGAGCACGAGGCCCGGGCAGCGAGAGGCTGACGATCCGGATCAGGTGCGGCCGCGCCGGGCTTGTCGAAGAACTCGTCGGCGAGCCAGGGCGCCGTCCAGACGAGCGCGGCCGTGAGCACGAAGCTCGCGGCGGAGACGATGAGCAGCGCGGTCTGCAGCTCGCCGCGGGCGGTGGGCTCGTCGTCCGCCGCCGCGCCGAGCGCGACGAACCGGACGGCTCCCGTGTCGAGCCCGAGCAGCGCCGGCACCTGCGCGAGCAGGATCACCGTCGACGCGATCGTGAAGAGACCGAAGCTGTGGGCGCTGATCGTGTGCGTGATCAGCAGGACGAGCGCGAACGACAGCCCGGTCGTCAGCAGCGCGCCGCTGACGTTCGCCGCGGCACCTCGCGCCATGCTCGGGGCGTCCGACCCGAGCTCGCGTCACCATCCGCCCGCGGGCGGCGCTCATTCCAACAGCGTGCGCGCCCGCTGGCCGAGAGCCATGATCACGAAGAAGATCAGCGTGCACTGCACGAACGAGAACGCGTCGAACGCGACCATCCCGGCGGCGAAGCCGGCGGTCGAGACGGCGCACGCCGCGACGAGGTCGCTGCATCGGCCGGCTGATCGGCGCGCGGCCTCGACGCAGCCGCAGGACGCCGCCCCAGACGAACCAGACGACGCCGATGAACCCGAGGATCCCGATCGAGACGAGCGAGTTCATGTACTGGTCGTCGAAGATGATCGGGGCTCCTGTCTTCGGGTCGGTGATCACGCCCGGCGCCTGCGGCGAGGATGTTGCTCCGCGCACGCGGCCGGTGCCGAGGCCGTGGCCGAAGATCGGCGCCTGCCTGCAGGCTGCGCAGGCCCGGCGCGATGTCGGAGAGCCGGCCCGAGCCGACCTCGCCGACGCGTGCGTTGAGCTGCTGCCGCGAGGCCGCCCTTGGGGAAGAACGCGCCGTAGAGGTGCCTGCATCGCGCCCGGGGCGGCGAAATGGAGGACGACGAGCATCGCGACGAGCACCGGCCAGTGGCGAGACCAGCCGGCTGCCGCGGAGGTAGAGCCCGACGAGCGACCATCACGAACCCCATCAGCACGATCGTCCGCGAGACGGTGGTCGCCGCGCCTCCGGCGACGATCAACCCGCAGACGAGCCAGAACCGCGAGCGGATCGTCGTCCGCGGCCCGCGACGCCAGGTAGAACGCGATCGGCATCGTCATCGTCAGCGCCGCGCCGAGCGCGATCGGGTGCTGTGCGGACGCCGTGACCCGGAGGCGCCCTCCCCGGATGTGGCCGGTCTCCTCGAAGACGCGCGCCGGCTTCAGGAACGGCACCCAGTTGTGGAGATGGTGGAACAGGTTGTAGTGCGTGCGCGCCTCGTAGAACGCGGCGAAGGAGACGAGCACGGCGCCGAGCACGAGCGCGTAGAGCACGAGCTCGATCGCGGGCAGCGTACGGACCGTCGAGTGCACGAGCAGGTACGCGACCAGGAAGCTCACGAAGTACGAGAGCGACTTGACGGCCTGGCCCGTGAGATGGCCGCTGGCCAGCGCGCTCGCGTTGGAGGCCAGGGACAGGAGCCCGACCGCGATCAGCAGCGCGATCGGCTTCCCGAGGCCCCCGGCCTCGACCCTGAGCGTCCCCTGGAGGACGGCCAGGGCCCACGCCACGATGTAGACGATCAGGAGCAGCCGGTACAGCTCGAGCGAGAACGGCAGGTTGACCGGCAGCCGGTAGTTCTTGATCGGGACCAGCCAGACGACGAGCACGAGCAGGCCGATCGCTCCGCCCCAGGACAGCAGGGCCTCGCTCCGCGCTGCCGTCTCCCGCCGGCCGAGGCCCGACTGTCCGAGCTCGACCGCGGACGTGGTCACGGCTACGAGCTCGGGTTCGGGGACGCCGCGGCCGGCGCCGCGGGCTCAGTCGCGTCGGCCCCCTCGCGATCGCGGGGGCGGTCGAGCAGGATCGCGAGCCCGCAGAACAGCAGGAAGACGACGACGCCGACGAACACCGGCAGCCCGGCCGACCGCCCGCCGATCGTCGTCGTGCCGGCGGGCGCCGCGAGCTCCTGGACGAGCAGGCGCTGCTTGGCCGGGATCCGGTCCTGGTCCTGCTGCTGGACGATCCACTTCTGGAACGCCCAGGACGCGGTTCTGAGACGACGGTATGGCGCTGCTCTTGGACTTGCAGGTGGACTTCACCGCCACGACCGGGACCGGCGACGCCTTGAAGACGCCGAACGTGTTCGTGGACGCGAAGACCCCGGTGGCGTCGATCTTGCAGCCGGCGGGCGCAGGCGAGACCGCGGCCACCTCGTCCGACTCGATCAGCAGCGGATAGAGGTTCGCCGCGGTCACGAGCGTCGCCGTGTCGGGCGCCGTGCTGGTGACCACCGGCGGGCTCCGTACCAGCTGCACGGACGTCTTCGCACCGGTTCCGCTCGTCTTTGCGGTTTTCAAGACCTGCGGCTGCGAGCTCTGCGGCGTGACCTGTGTCACCTGCGTGCGCAGATACGGCCCGGACGGTGCATTGACGAAGATCTTTGCGGTTGCCACGTACTTCTTGTTGCTGCTCTTCGCCGAGAGCGCCAGGTATCCGGCGAGTACGCCGAGGATGAGCCCGGCAAGGACGAGCCACCAGAAGCGGAGGAGTGAACGGAGGGTCGGATTCACGCTTGTAGGAGTCGTTCGATCGCGTCGCTACCTAAAAAGAAGCGTTCCGTGGCGTTTGCACGGAACCGCCGCGGGCCCACTATAGGTCGGCTTCCGAGATGCATCAAGGGGTCGGTAACAAGACGGTGAATTCCTGCTCCGGAGCAGTGGGTTTCCTGTCATTGTGCGCGCCGAGGTGGGAGACCGCCAGGACTGTGTCGAGTCGGGAGGCGCTTGGTTGCGCGTCTTTCTCGATCCGGCGTCCGATTCCTGTCCTGGAACATACGTTCTGCGCCGGCACTTCTTGCGCAGACTGTGCTTGACTTCTGATCTCGGATCCGCGATTACAAGGGGAGAGGGAAGCGACCGAGGGCGGCTGTGGGGGAACTAGGACGCGGCGGACGGGGCGAAGCACAGACCAGCGCACGGCGCCGGTTCGGCGCCTGGGCCTGGTCGGCGCTGCTCGGATTTCTTGCACTGGCCTGGCTGACCTCGTCGCCGATCGCCGGTAGCGGCGATCTGGCCGAGCCGCTCGACCGGCCCCGGCCCAAGGATGGCGCCGAGGCCTCGATCGACGCGCTGGCGTCCATCCTCGGCACGGCGCCGACTGCCGACCACCGGCTGCGCCGGCGCGGCTGGGTGCTTCGCCGGGCGCTCCTCCTCGCCGACATCGCCGCGTTCGCCTGCGCGCTCGCCGTCGTCGAGCTGTTCGTCGTCCAGTTCGACCTTCTCGACCCGGCGGTCATGGCGATCGGGCTTGCAGGGCTCGGCGTGTGGGTCCTCCTCGCGCTCGGCCACGGCCTCTACGCGAACGACGAGATCCAGGTGGTGCGCTCGACCGCGGACGACCTGCCGGGCGTCCTGCTGCTGACGACGCTGCTGGTCTGGCTCGGGCTCCTCTTCATGGACGGCACGGGGCTGGCGCACCCGCCGCTGATGACCGCAGGCGTCTTCTGGGCGGCGGCCGTGGCCTTCCTGCTCGCCGGCCGTGCGTCCGTCCGTTCGATCGTCCGCGAGCGGTTCATGCTTCGCGAGCGGACGATCATCGTCGGTGCCGGCCTCGTCGGCGCCGAGATCGCGCGGAAGCTGGGACGACACCCGGAGTACGGGCTCGACGTCATCGGCTTCCTCGACGACGACCCGCTCGATGGGCCCCGAGGACGGCCCGCCGCATCTCGGCGGCACCGGCCGCATCGAGGCCGTGCTTCGCGCCTACAAGGTCGAGCGTGTGATCTTCGCCTTCTCCAGGCTCACCTCGACGGAGCAGATCGACCTCTTCCGGCGCTGCATGGAGCGAGGCGTCCAGGTCGACATCGTGCCGCGTCTCTACGAGGTGATCGGCTCACGCATGCAGGTGCACGACGTCGACGGGCTGCCGCTCGTCGGTCTCCGCGCGCCGCGTCTCTCCAGCTCGTCCAAGTTGATGAAGCGCAGTTTCGACCTGGTGCTGGGAGTTGCCGTGTTGATCCTGGCCGCCCCGTTCTTCGCCTATGCGGCGCTGCGCATCAAGCTCGGCTCGCCCGGCCCGGTCTTCTTCCGCCAGGAGCGTATGGGCTCGGGCGGCAAGCCGTTCACGATCGTGAAGTTCCGCACCATGGTCGCCGACGCCGAGCAGCGCAAGCACGAGGTCGCCCACCTGAACAAGCACACCGAGGCCGGGCCGCGCATGTTCAAGATCCCCGACGATCCGCGGATCACGAAGTTCGGACGCTTCCTTCGGCGCTGGTCGCTCGACGAGCTTCCGCAGCTCTTCAACGTGCTGCGCGGGGAGATGAGCCTCGTCGGCCCCAGGCCGCTGATCCTGGCCGAGGACGAGAACGTCGTGGGCCGGGGCCGCTCACGCCTCTGGCTGACCCCGGGGGTGACCGGCCTGTGGCAGGTGCTCGGTCGGAGCGACATCCCGTTCGCCGAGATGATCACGCTCGACTACCTCTACGTGACGAACTGGTCGCTGTGGGGCGACATCAAGCTCCTTGCCCGGACCGTCCCGCTCGTGCTGGCGCGGCGCGGCGCCTACTAGCGGCCTCCGCCCGACCCACGAGTTCACCGATCCGGTCCGCCGACCGCCTGGCGAGGTCAGCCCGTGATTCCGCGATGATTCGGGGCACATGGCATCCGTCGACGTAGCCGGCGTAGACCGAACCCAGCTGCTGCTCGTCTGCTCCACCGGGGGTCACCTGCTGCAGCTCGTCGCGCTGCGCGAGGCCTGGGGCGGCTTCACCCGCCTCTGGGTGACGTTCGACCGGGGCGACTCTCGCTCGCTGCTCGCCGACGAGCAGGTCGTGATCGCGTACGGCCCGACGAACCGGAGCCTCGTCAACCTCGCCCGGAACGTCGTGCTGTCGCTCCGTGTCGTGCGCCGCTCCCGGCCGCGCGTCGTGCTCACGACGGGCGCCGGCGTCGCGGTGCCGTTCGCGTGGATCGGACGGCTGTTCGGCGCGCAGGTCGTCTACGTCGAGAGCGTGACGCGTATCGACGGCCCCTCGCTCAGCTTCCGCCTGGTCCGGCCGATCGTGTCGCGGGTCTACGTCCAGTGGCCCGAGCTGCTCGAGGCGCTCCCGCACGCGCATTACCGCGGGAGCATCCTCGGGTGATCTTCGTCACCCTCGGCACCCAGGCGTTCCAGTTCGACCGGCTGCTCCGCGCCCTGGACGGCCTGCCCGGCGACGAGGAGCTCGTGATCCAGTGCGGCCGGGCGTCGTTCCGTCCGAGGCGGGCGATCTGGTTCGACCATCTCTCGTACGAGGAGCTCATCGACCACATGCGCCGTGCCAGGGTCGTCGTCTGCCACGCGGGCGTCGGCTCCGTGCTGACGGCGCTCGAGCTCGGCCGGCGCCCCGTCGTTGTGCCCCGCCTGCAGAGCCTACGGCGAGGCCGTGGACGACCACCAGGTGCCCGTTCGCCCGCCGCCTCGCGGAGGCGGGATCCGTGACGCTTGTCGAGGACCTCGACACGCTCGCCGATGCGCTGGCCCGGCCCGAGCCTGAGGTCGAGCGCCGGGAGGCCGGCGCCGGCCTGGCGTCCGACCTGCGAACCTACCTCGAGCAGATCGTCTCGTAGCCTGTCCTACTCGAGATAGCCGAGGCTGCGCAGCCGCTGCTCCACCTCGGCCGGGCTCTCGCCCTCGTACCCGTGCGCCGAGGCCACCTCGATCGCGGGCGGATCGGCGTACTCCGGCGGCTTGGCGTCCAGCAGCGCCGGCTCGAACGCCTCGGTCAGCAGACGGCCCTCGAGATCGGAGGGAATCGGCTCGCCGAGCAGGTACATCACGGTCGGCGCGACGTCCGCGATGCCCGCGGAGAGGTCTGATATCGGTCGCGCGGCCGCGCCGGCGAGGACGAAGATCCCGTCGTTGCGATGGCTGCCCGCGTAGACCTGGCCGGTGTGCGTGATCCCGTCCCAGATCGTTTCCGTGCGGCCCGTGAGGTTGCCCTTGCCGAGCCAGGCGTAGTCCCGGAACTCGACGATCAGATCGGGGATCTTCTCCAGCTCGGGGCCCGAGTAGAGATCCTCGCGGCGATGGACGGCGCGAACGATCGCGGTCGCCCGCGGGGGAGCGCAGCTCGAGCGCGCGCTCGATGATCGCGTCGCGCAGCCGCTCGTACTCCTCGCCGGGCTCGACGATCCCGTACCGCTCGCGCCCACGCAGGTTGATCACGATGTTCCCGAACATGCCGTACGAGAACGCCTGCGTGCTGGGCCAGTCGACGATCGAGTACCCGCGCAGCCGGTACGCCCGCTCGCGCAGCCACGGCACGCGCTGCTTGAACGAGTAGCGCAGATCCTTCGGGAACCTGCGCCACAGCTGGAAGACCTCGTGGCCGAGCTTGCGCGTCCCCTCGCCCTTGACGTGGCCGTAGGTGAGCCAGCCCTCCTGCTCGAGCCAGGCGTTGAGGTTGACGACGCCGGCGAGGGAGCCTCCGCCGTGGTCGGAGACGACGAGCACGTTGCCTCCGCCGTGGCCGTTGCCGTCGCTCGCGCCCACGGCCCGGAGCAGCTCGCCGAGGGCCCCGTCGAGGATCCGATAGACCTCGGCGACCGCGCTGTCGCGCCCGCGCTGCTCCCAGTCGGGCCAGGCCAGGTGGTGGATGTGGTCGGCCGCCATGAAGACCGTGAAGAGGAGCTCCGGCGAGTACTGCGCGGTGAGCCAGCGGACGATCTCGACGCGCTGCGCGCAGGCGCGGCGGACGTAATCGAGGTCGATCGCCCCGCGGCCGTCGAGCGGGAAGGAGTGGTCGAGCAGCAGCCGACCGAACTTGTCCTGCAGCTCGGAGACCAGCGCGCGCGGGTTGGTCATGCCGTCCTCGCGCGCAGAGGCGTCCATTCCGGCGATCACGAAGCCGTTCACCTCCGGAGCGGGCCACGTGAACGGGACGTTCACGACGCCGACGCGTCGCCCGCTCGCCGAGAGCCGCGTCCACAGGGCGGGCGCGCGGCTGTAGCTGCCGTTGACGAGCCGGAGCCGGTAGCCGCTCTCGTCGCGCTCGGAGAAGTCCCAGATTCCGTGCCGTCCCGCGTTGACGCCCGTGACCATCGTCGTCCACGCGAGCGGGGTCAGCGGATGCGTGGTCGAGCGCAGCGGCCCGCGCGCCCCGCGCGCCATCAGCGCGCCGAGGTTCGGCAGGTCGCCCGCCGCGACGAGCGGGTCGATGACGTCGAACGTCGCCGCGTCGAGTCCGACGACCGTGAGATCGGGAGGAGCCACCTCAAATTCAGTCTAGGTCACATATGCGCGAAAGCCACCCTTGGGTGCGTTGCGCATGGGAGAAGGCGCAGCGCGAACCCATACACTCGAGCGAGCTATGCCTTCCAGGGTGATGGTGATCGGGCTCGACTGCGCCGAGCCCTCGCTGGTGCTCGAGCGGTGGCGTGACCGGCTCCCCAACCTCGCGGGGCTGATGGAGCGCGGGCGCTACGGGCGGCTGACCTCCGTGATCCCGCCGATCACAGTGCCCGCCTGGTCGTGCATGATGGCCAGCCGCACGCCCGGAGACCTCGGTATCTACGGATTCCGGAACCGGGCCGGCCACTCGTACGACGACCTCTTCATCGCCGACGGCAGGGCGGTGAAGGCTCCGCGGCTGTGGGACCTCGCGACCCGCTCGGGCAAGCCCTCGATCGTCATCGGCGTGCCCGGCACGTACCCGCCGCGGCCGCTGAACGGGGTCCTGGTCAGCTGCTTCCTCACGCCCTCCACGGCGAGCCAGTACACGTACCCGCAGCTGCTCCGCCGCGAGGTCGAGCAGGTCGTCGGCGAGTACCTCTTCGACTGCACGAACTTCCGCACGGAGGACAAGGACGATCTCCTGCGGCAGGTCTACGAGATGACCGACCGGCGGTTCGCGCTCGCCGAGCACTTCCTCGCCACCAAGCCGTGGGAGCTCTTCGTCATGGTCGAGATGGGGCCCGACCGCATGCACCACGGGTTCTGGAAGGCGATGGATCCGGCCCATCGCAGGCACGACCCGCAGGGTGGCTACGGCGACGCGATCCTCGACTACCACGTGCACGTGGACGCGCTCATCGGTCGGCTGCTCCGGCACGCCGACGACGACACGGCCGTGCTCGTCGTCTCCGACCACGGCGCGCAGCGGATGGACGGCGGCATCCGCGTCAACGAGTGGCTGAGGCGCGAGGGGTACCTCCGCACTGCGGGCGAGCCCCGTGGCGTCATGACGCTGGCGGACGCGGGCATCGACTGGAGCGGCACGAGAGCCTGGGCGGAGGGCGGCTACTACAGCCGGATCTTCCTCAACGTGCGCGGGCCGCGAGCCGGAGGGCGTGATCGAGCCCGCCGACTACGAGCGTGTCCGGGACGAGCTGGCCCGGCGCCTGGCCGCGATCCCGGACGACCGGGGCGAGCAGATGGGCACGCGCGTCTTCAAGCCGGAGGAGATCTACGAGGAGGTCAACGGCGTGGCGCCCGACCTCATCGTGCTCTTCGGCGACCTCTACTGGCGGGCCGTCGGCACCGTCGGCGGCGACGAGGGCATCCACACCTTCGAGAACGACACGGGCCCGGACGACGCGAACCATGCGCAGGACGGCCTGCTGATCATGACCGGCCCGGGCATCGAGCCCGGCCCCGCCCACGGCATGCACCTCCTGGACGTGGCCCCGACCGTGCTCGAGCTGCTCGGCATCGACGTGCCGCCGGCGATGCGAGGCACGAGCCTGGTCTAGCCGGGCGGCTCGGTAGGCGACGCTGGCCTGCCGGAGCTCACGGCGGCCGGGACTGGGCCGCTCAGCAGGACTTCGGCGGGTGCTGCTGCTTGTGCTTCTTCGAGCTCTTGGGCGCCGCCTTGGCGATGCCCGACGATCTGGATCTCGCCGCTGGTCGGCGGCACGTAGCCGACTGCGCTGTCCGGGCGGCTCACGGTCGTCTTCAGGTAGTTCTTGCCGGCCTGCGGCCGCCCAGTAGAAGGTGACGCCGCCGGAGCTGCTGGGCTTCTTGGCCGTCACGCGCTTCCACGCGCCGTGCGCGGTGTTGCACTGCAGCAGCGTCACCTGCGTCGCCGCGTTGCCGGGGGTGAGCCGCGACGTGATCGTCACCTTGTGGCCCGCCTTCGTCTTCTTCGCCTGCGAGGCGATCGTCAGCTTCGGCTTGACGGTCACGGACGCGAGCGCGGAGACGATCTGGCCGCCGGCGATCGTGGTGCGGTACTTGGCCCCGAGGTTCGGCTTGTAGGTCGTCTTGTACGAGCCGTTGGCGCCGCTGGTGAGCAGCGACAGCTGCTTCCAGCCGCGCTGTCCGCGGAGTCGCTGCTGGAGCGTCACCGGCGTGTTCGGCCAGGCTGGCGACCCCGCTCAGCTGGACGGACTGCCCGTACAGGAGCTGCGACTTCGAGGCCTTCAGGCTCACCGAGCCGGTGACGTGCGAGACGATCGACGCCGGCTTGCTCCGTCCGCCGCCGGTCTGGCGGTACGCGTACGTCGCCGTTCGGCCCGTGATGATGGTCGTGAACGTCGAGCCCGCGGCGATCGTCGGCATGTTGAGCTCGGGCCGCGACGAGGTGATCCCGTGCGCGATCGTGTCCGTGTTCACGAACATGAGCGTGTCGCCCCAGCCGACCGTGACGGTCTGCGGCCCCGGGCCCGTCGGGCCGAGTGCGACCGTGAAGCCGCCGGAGAGAGCGAAGCCGGCGAAGGCGAGCGAGGCGACGAGCGCAGCGCCGACGACGAGCCGCCTCCACGGACGCCGCGATACGCGGAGCCCTGCTCCTCTGCTGTTACGTGAGATGTGACCCATCAACCCTCGGCACTCATCCTAGATCGCTTTTCGCATATCGGCAATCCTCGCCGTCGGCGGCCTGGCGACACTGCGCCACGGCGGCCGCCCTGCGGTCCCTCAAGCCTGCACCGACTCGCTGCCGATCATGGCCGCAGTAGTGCGACTGCCTGCCCTCCCAGCCCTGCTCGGCGTAGCCCTCGCGTGTGCCGCTCCTGCGGCCGCCGCAGGGCCCGTGTTCGTCGTCGTCTCGACGACGCCGGACACGGCCGCGCCGTCGCTGCACATCGACCGTCACGCGCTGGCCGGAGCGAAGCTGGAGCGGCGGCGGCTCGCCGTCGCCCTCGCTCACGCCCGGACGCTCGCCGGGTCCGCGCCGCTGCTCTCGGACCGCCTCGACGGCCGAGAAGGCCGCGTTCCAGCTCGAGTCCGCAGACGGCGTCGCGACCGGCAACATCAACCGGCTCGAGCGGCAGGTCGCCTCGCTCGAAGCAGACGCGCAGCCGGCCCCGTCGGCGGCCCCGGCCCCGGCGATCGCGCTGCCCGCGCCGCAGCTCGCGTCGCCCTTCCCGTCCGCGTTCGACGCGCTCTCCCTCTCGCCCGCGTCGGACGTCGGCGTGAGGGCGGTACAGGTGGCGCTGCGCTACCTCGGCGTCCCGTACCGCTGGGGAGGAGCCGACCCGGTCACCGGCTTCGACTGCTCGGGACTCGTCCAGTTCGCCTACGCCCAGGTCGGCATCCGGCTGAACCACTACACGGGAACCCAGTTCACCGAGGGTGCGCCCGTCCCGGACGGTCAGCTGCGCCCCGGCGATCTCGTCTTCTTCGAGCCCGGCGTCGCCGGCCCCGGCCATGTCGGCATCTACGCCGGCGGCGACGAGTTCGTGGAGGCGCCGCACACGGGCGACGTCGTCAAGGTCGCGAGCCTCGCCGTCGCCAAGGCCCGCCTCGGCTATGTCGGCGCCGTGCGGCCGTACAGCGTGCCGTCCGGACTCGGTGTGCTCGGCCTGTAGCCGAGCGCGGCGACCACGCGCGCCACGAGATAGACCGCGACCATCACCGCCGGCGACCGACGCTCCGCTGGCCGTATCCGCGTAGTACGAGAGGTAGAGCCCGCCGATCCCGCAGGCGACCGCGATCAGCGCGGCCAGCACCATCATCGGCAGCATCCGGCGCGTGAGCAGCCGCGCCGTCCCGGCCGGCGCCACGATGACGGCGAGCACGAGCAGGTTGCCAAGGCTCTGCACACCGATCACGATCGTCGCCGCCAGCAGCCCGAGCAGCATCACGTCGACGAGCACCGGCCTGCCGCCGAGCGCGCTGGCGCTCGTCCGGTCGAAGCCCACCGCAAGCAGCCGGCGGTGGAGAGCCGCGAGCGCCAGCAGGATCGCGGCGCCGAGCGTCGCAGCGACGACGAGATCGCTGCGCGTGACGCCGAGCAGATCGCCGAAGAGCAGCTCGCTGAGCCCCGGCGGAGACGCCGGTGAGAGCGCGAGCACCACGCCGAGCCCGAAGAGGCGTGGTGATCACGATCGCCACCGACGTGTCCCGGCCGATGCGCGGGGTGCGGCCGACGACCGCGATCGCGACCGCCGCGACCAGCGCGCCCGCTGCCCCGCCGAGCAGCAACGGCACCCCGAGCAGCGCCGCGGCGACGAGTCCCGGGAAGAGCGCGTGAGCGAGCGACTCCGCGCTGTACGAGAGTTCGTAGAGAACGATCCAGCAGCCGAGCACACCGCCGACGATCCCGAGCAGCACGAGCTCCAGCAGCGCCCGCTGCATGAAGCCGTGCGTCCACGGGCAACGAGCAGAGCGTGCATCAGTGATGGTGGGCCGGCAGGATCCCGATCTCCTCGCCGTCTCCCGGGAGCGAGACGATCGAGCCACCGTATGTCTGCTCGAGCACCTCGCGCGTGAGCGTCTGGAGCGGCGGGCCGAAGGCGACCTGGCGGCGGTTCAGGCAGAGCACCTGGTCCCAGCGGCGCGCCTGGTCGATGTCGTGGATCGCGATCAGGGTCCCCCGCCCCTCGGCGGCCAGCTCGCCGAGCAGCTCGTCGAGCAGGTCCGCGCTCGTCTGGTCCAGCCCCGCGAACGGCTCGTCGAGGAGTAGCACCGGCGCGTCCTGGACGAGCGCGCGGGCGACGAGCGTCCGCTGCCGCTGTCCCCCCGAAAGGTCGCCGAACGGGAAGCTCGCGCGGCTCGGCGAGGCCGACCCGGCCGAGCGCGGCGAGCGCGAAGCGGCGCTCGGCACGGCCCACCCGCCGCCACCACGGCACGCGGGACAGCGTGCCCATCAGCGCCACGTCCAGCGCCGTCACGGGATAGTCGAGCCGCGAGCGCTCGGTCTGCGGGACGTACCCGAAGCCCGAGTCGGCGTCGACCGTGCCGCGGAGCGGCGTGAGCTCCCCGAGCAGGACGCGGAAGAGCGTCGTCTTGCCGCCCCCGTTCGGGCCGAGGACGCCGATCCGCTCGCCCGGCAGCAGACGGAACGAGCACGTCCTCGAGCGCCGGCGGACCGCCGTAGCCGGCGGCGAGTCCGTCGACCACGATGTGCGGCCGCACCTCGGCCGCGCTCATCGCGTCCCAAAATGGCAGCCTGCCGCGCCGCCGGTGAAGCCGCGCACCATCGCGTCGGCGTTCGCCCTTCCATCGACACGTATGTCGACCCGGTCGAGCCGCCGGGGCCGAGCGTGTCTCCGTACAGCGTGAAGTTGGAGCGGGCCCCGGTCTCGTCCGCGATCGTCTGCGCCAGGCGCGAGTTCAGCGAGCTCTCGGGGAACACGGCGTGCACGTGCTCGCGGCGGATGACGGCGATGAGCCGCGCGATCTCCCCGGCGGAGGGCTGCGCCTGGGTCGTCTGCGACGGGATGACGGCGCCGACGACCTGGATGCGGTAGCGCGCGGCGAAGTAGTTGAACGCGTCGTGGTCGGTGACGAGCCTGCGCTCGGCGGCCGGCACCGCGGCGAAGCAGCGGCCGATCCTCGCGTCGAGCGCGCGCAGCTGCGCGGTATACGCCGCGGCGCGCCGGTCGTATGCCGGCCCTGTGCGCCGGATCCGCCCGCCACGAGCGCGTTGCGGATCGCGGTCACCGCGGCCTCCGCGTTGCGCGGATCGTGCCACCAGTGCGGATCGAAGCGCGAGGCCTCGCGGTCCCGACGTCTCGCCCTTCAGCTTCACGGGCACGACGTCGCCCAGCACGACGACTGCCGGTCTGCCGCCCGCCTCGTCGACGACCTTGCCCATCCAGCGGTCGAGCCCGTCGCCGCTCTCGAACACGATCCGCGCGCCGGCCGTTCGCTCGACGTCCTTCGGTCGCGGCTCGTACTCGTGCGGATCGGTGTTCGGCTGGAGAATCTGGTGGACGGAGACGTCGGGCCCTCCGATCTGACGCACCCAGTCGCCGATCTGCGTCGTCGTCGCGACGACCTCGATCCCGCTCGTGGAGCCGGTCGAGCCGCACCCTGCGAGCACGAGCAGCGCCGCTCCTGCCGCCGCGACGCCGGCGAAGGCTCCGGGCTCGCCTGCGCGGAGCCGACTGCGGCGGCCAGCGCGGCCAGCGCGAACACCGCGCCGCCGACCAGCGCGATCGCCGCGCCGGGCGGGACGTTCGCCTCCACCGAGAGCCAGAGGCCGATACATCCTTCCGCCGCCGCCAGGCCGATCGATCCGAGCTGCCAGCGGCGGAGGCTCCTCGTCAACAGCCGGACCGTCGCCGGCGGGAACCACGACGAGCGCGGTCGCGAGCAGAGCGCCGACCGCCGAGAGAGCCGCGATCACCGTCAGAGCGATCAGCCCGAGCAGCGCCGCGTCGGGCAGCGCCGAGCGGACGCCGAGCGCGCGCGCCGTCCGCGGATCGAAACCGGCGGCCAGCCAGCGCCGCCCGAGCACGAAGCTCATGGCCACGACCGCGACGGCGGCGACCCCGGCGAGCACGATGTCGGTCGGGCCGATCAGCAGCAGGCTCCCGAACAGCAGCGTCTCGACGCTCGCGCCCGAGTGGAACACGTCACTGGCGAGGATCACTCCCAGCGCGAGCGCCCCGACCAGGACGAGCGCGGTGAGGCTGTCGTGGCCGCTGTCGTGGTTCCGCGCGAGCCGCTCGACGCCGAACGCGAACGCGATCGCGGCGACGAACGCGCAGAGCGGCGCGGAGAGCGCGAGGCCGTCGGCGACGACGAGGCCGGGGAAGGCGGCGGTCGCCACGGCGTGCGAGTAGAACGTGAGGCCGCGCAGCACGATCCAGGTTCCGAGCAGGCCGGCGGCCACCGAGAGCAGCAGGATCTCGACGAGGCCGCGCTGGACGAAGGCGAAGTGGAAGGGCTCGAGCATGCGTGGATCGATCCGCGCGAGGAGAGTCTAATGATAGTTATTTTCATTCCCAGGTTCCAGCTCTGCCCGGCTCACCTGCGGGCCCGTCCTGCCGTCGGCGGCCGTGGCCCGTCTTTGAGAACCGCTATCGTCTCGGTGTGGACAGCGCTCCGACCTGGACGGCAGAGACCCTGGCCACGCTCGACAAGGCGGGGCTGCGCAGCGGGAGCGCACGCCGCTCCGTGATCGAGCTGCTCGGCCGCCAGGACTGCTGCCTGACCGCACAGGAGATATTCGACGGGCTGCGCGCCGACGGGCGTGGCGTCGGCATCGCGAGCGTCTATCGGGTGCTCGACCTGTTGACCGACAAGGGGCTCGTGCAGCGCATCGACGTCGGCGCGGGCACTGCGCTCTACGAGCCGCTGCACCGGAGCGGCGAGCATCACCATCACCTCGTCTGCGGCGGATGCGGCAAGGTCGAGGCGTTCGCGGACGAGGAGCTCGAGAGCGCTCTTCGCAACGTCGAGGGCCGGACCGGCTACTCCGGTGGCCGGGCACGACGTGGTCCTGCGCGGCGCCTGCGCCGACTGCCGCACCTGACCCCGCGGCCGGCCAGCTTCGTGACGACTTCGTCACGAGAGCGTGCCGGAACACGAACGGACACTGGGCGCCCGTCCATGGCGCGATTACACCTCACGGCGACCTCGAATTCCAAGGAGGAATGCCGTGCTACGCAGACCCGTACTCCTGCTCGGCCTCGCACTCGGGCTGGCCGCGCTCGCCGGCGGCGGTCTCGCCGCCGCCAACTCGATCGACGACAGCTCGGGCACGATCCACGCCTGTACGCGCAAGGGCGGCGGCTTGCGCATCGTGTCCGTCACCACCTCGTGCAAGAGCACCGAGCGCTCGCTCACCTGGAACATCCAGGGTCCGCAGGGCGACCCCGGCCCGCAGGGCGATCCCGGGGCGCAGGGTCCGGCGGGCGCCGATGGGCCGGCAGGCCCTCGGGGCGCAACGGGGCCGGCAGGCGCCACCGGCCCGGCAGGTCCGCGAGGTGCCGACGGGGCCACCGGCGCGCAGGGACCGGCGGGAGCGCAGGGGGCCCCCGGCCCGCAGGGCTCGGCCGGGCCGCAGGGTGTGCCCGGCCCCGAGGGGCCCCGCGGTGCCGCAGGGGCCGAAGGGCGATCCCGGGTCGAGCCTGTCGTCGCTCGAGGGCCTCGCCGGGATCGCGTGCCACGCCACCGCGACAGCGGGCACGATCGCCGTCACCTACGACGCCTCCGGACACGCCGTCCTCACGTGTACTGCCGGCAGCGGCGGCGGTGGCGGCGGCGACTCGACGGGCGTCCGCCTGAATGAGTTCTCGACCGGCGTCACGGGCGCGCTCACGGACGAGTTCGTGGAGCTGTACAACGGCGGCACGACTTCGGCCGACATCGGCGGCTTCAAGGTCGTCTACCGCTCGGCGTCAGGCACGTCGGACACCTCCCTCGCCACGATCCCGGCCGGCACGACGCTCGCCGCCGGCGGTTTCTACCTGCTCGGTGGGGCCGGCTACTCGGGTGCGCACGCAGCAGACCAGGCGTTCTCCGTGGGCCTCGCGTCCACAGGAGGGAGCCTCGGCGTGAAGGACAGCTCGGGCACGCTGCTCGACGCTGTCGCCTACGGCACGGCGTCGAACGGTCTGGGCGAGGGCAGTCCTGCGGTCGCGCCGCCCACCACGGCCAGTCCGGGATCGAGCGATGTCCGCCTGCCGGACGGTCACGATACGGACGCCAACTCGGCCGACTTCGCGGCCAGCTCGACGCCCACTCCAGGAGCGGCGAACCACTCGTGAACAGCGGAGCGGGTTGCCCGGCCGAAAAGCCGGCCGGGCAACCCGCCGCCCGGAGACCGCCGCGTCGACGTCGAAGACGGGCGCGACCACGAAGCGCGCGCCACCGGGCCATGCCCTGCGGGTACGCGTGCAGGCCGGGCAGAGGCCAACCCGCCGACCGGCGAGTGGCGTGCAGCCCGGAGTGCGAACGAACCGGGTGGGAGCCGCGGACCGAATGCACGCCGACGAATGCCACAGAGCGGGTGACCCGTGACCGGCCCCCGTGAGCCGCTGCGCTGATGGCGGGCGCGCTCTATCGCGCCCTGCAGACCGTGGGCTTGCGCGATCTGCTCCGCGGCATGTACCGGATCGAGGTTGCCGGCGGCAACCGGATACCGGAGCGCGGGCCGTGCATCCTCGTTTCGAACCACGAGTCGATGTCCGATCCATTCATCCTCGCCGTCGCGACCGAACGGCCCATTCGCTTCATGGCGAAGGCCGAGCTCTGGGCAAATCCGCTCTTTGCCTTTGCCATGGAGGGCCTGGGCGGATTTCCGGTCGAGCGCGGCGCTGGGGACGCCGCGGCGCTGAGCCGTGGTGCGCATCTTCTGGCGGAGGGCGAGGTACTCGGCATCTTTCCTCAGGGGACGTCGAGAGCATTTCACCGCCGCCCGTTCCACCGCGGCGCGGCTCGCCTTGCTCTGGCCACCGGGGCACCGCTGGTTCCGGTCTGCATGATCGGCACGGAACGCATCCTGCCGACTCGGGTGCGGCACACGTTCCGCTTTCCGAAGGTGAGGATCCTCGTCGCCAGCCCGATCCGGGTCGAGCGGGCTCGACCGACGATGGCGGCGGCGAAGGCGCTGACCCACCGGCTCGAGGAAGCGATGACCGAGCTCCGGCGCCCGTACGGCCCGCCCGACCACGCCTGGCTCGACGCCGGGACCGGGTGAGTAGCTCCAGCTGAGCGCTTTCGGCGAGTCACCCGTAGGGGTGATAGCGAGTTCCCCCGGCCGGGCGATGATGGGTACGAAGTACAGCGTTACCCCGTACGGCAGGAGCCGTGACGGAAGGAGGCTAGGGCGGAATGAGCGCCTACTCGAGCGACGACGACCGGCCGGCGCGGGAGTTCAGGTTCGCGGAAGCGGCACAGTTGAAGCCGCCGCCGGTGGCCGTCGGCGACGAGTCTTGGGCTGCCGATACCGGGATTGAGAGCCGGCGCTTCGGCCCCGCGCCGTTCGCGCTGGGGCCCGAGCCGCCTCCCGACACCGAGCAGCTGCCGCCCGCAGCCGCGATCACCGAGCTACCGTTTGTCGATCTGCGGGCCTTTCCGGTCGACCGCTCGGCGGCACAGCTCATCTCGTCCGAGGTCGCACGCTTCTACTCCGCCCTGCCGTACGGCTTCGAGGCGGGAGTGCCACTCGTCGCCCTCGCCGACGTCAGCGAGACCGCGATGCTGAGCCTTCGTCTGGCGCTGGGCGGCGAAGCTCGCTTCGCCCGTGCCGCGCGGCTCGAGCTTGCGGCCGCGATCATCGACGCCGTACGCCGACCCCGCAGCCGGCGCCGCGGCCGCCGTCCAGCCTGGGCCTCCGAACGGCCCGGCCGCCCGCTTCCGCGTGATCGTCCGCCTCCGCGGCGCCGAGCCGGTCGACGCCGACGCCTTCGACAGCGCCGTCGAAGCCAAGGCCCGCGCGGTCGAGATCGCCGAGCAGCTCGCGAGCGTGGACGGCACGTGGCCCTTCGTCCACGGCCGCTTCCTGCGCCCGGACTGCGGTCGTCTCGGTGGACATCGTCGAAGAGCCCGAGCCCTAGAACCGGGCCAGGCCGCTCGAGCCGGACCACGGAGATGGACCGTTCGTCGAGCGGCAGATGGAAGCGGCAGCTTGCTGCCGCGAACCAAGCCGGGACCTCCCGTCGGAAGTCGTCATGCCGACGGCGAAGCCGAGGCGGACTTCAGACGGTCCAGGTGTCGCCCGAGTGGAGCAGGGCGGCGAGGTCGCCGGCGCCGCGCTGCTCGCGGGCGCGGTCGAGCTGCTCGGCCATGCAGCTCGTCGTAGGACGGCCGATCGACGTCGCGGAAGACGCCGATCGGCGCGGCGCCGACCGCGCCGAGCGTGAGCCGCGACAGCGCGAACGCGAGCGACGCCTCGGGATGGTGCTCGTCGTGGACGAGCAGCGCCTCCTCGCCGACGTCGGCGACGTCGACGACCTCGGCCGAGCCGTCGCGGCCGCAGGCGCACGCCCTTCTCGAGTCGGCGCCGAAGCGGATCGGCTCGCCGTCGGTGAGGCACGATGCGGTTCGTCTTGTCGTCGCGCACGGCGTCGAAGGCGCCGTCGTTGTAGATGTTGCAGTTCTGGAAGATCTCGACGATGGCCGAGCCCCGGTGCGCGGCGGCCTTGCGCAGCACCTCGGTGAGGTGCTTGCGGTCGGTGTCGATCGCGCGCGCGACGAAGGTCGCCTCGGCGCCGACGGCGACCGAGATCGGGTTGAACGGCCGGTCGAGCGAGCCCATCGGCGTCGACTTCGTCAGCGTGCCGAGCGGGCTCGTCGGCGAGTACTGGCCCTTCGTCAGCCCGTAGATCTGGTTGTTGAACAGCAGGATCTTGACGTTGACGTTGCGGCGCAGCGCGTGGATCAGGTGGTTGCCGCCGATCGAGAGCGCATCGCCGTCGCCTGTCGCCACCCAGACCGAGAGGTCGGGCCGCGAGCTCGAAAGCCCGGTCGCGATGGCCGGCGCGCGGCCGTGGATCGAGTGCATCCCGTACGTCTGCATGTAGTACGGGAAGCGCGCCGCGCAGCCGATTCCGGAGACGAACACGATCCGCTCGCGGGGGATGCCGAGCTCCGGCATGAAGCTCTGCATCGCCGCGAGGATGGCGTAGTCGCCGCAGCCCGGGCACCAGCGCACCTCCTGGTCGGACTTGAAGTCCTTGGCCGTGAGCGGCACGGATGGCCGTTGCCGTCGCCGTCATTCGGACACGTCCTCTTCGAGCCATGACCCGGGGCGCATCCCCCGCCCCTCTTTCGAGGGGAGGGGCTCAGCCCTCCTCCCTCGTGCTCGACGATACTCCGGAAACCGTCACGTGTCCGTGCCCGGACCGTGCCGATTGTGCGCCGATTCACAGGAGCCCTTCGATCGCTTCCGCGATCTCCGACGAGCGGAACGGGATGCCGCGCACGAGATTGAACGAGACCGCGTCGACGAGGAACTCGGCGCGGACCAGCTTCGCGAGCTGGCCGAGGTTCATCTCGGGCACGAGCACGCGGTCGTAGCGTCGCGAGCACGTCGCCCGTGTTGCGCGGGAACGGGTTGAGGTAGCGGAGATGCGCGTGCGCGACGTTGCCGCCGGCGTCGCGCACCTTGCGCACGCCCGCTGCGATCGGGCCGTACGTGCCGCCCCAGCCGAGCACGAGCAGGTCGGCGCCGTCCGGGTCGTCCACCTCGAGCTCGGGGATGTCGGCGGCGATCCCGGCGACCTTCTGCGCGCGTAGCCGGACCATGAGGTCGTGGTTGTCCGGGTCGTACGAGATGTTGCCGGTGCCGTCCGCCTTCTCGAGCCCGCCGATCCGGTGCTCCAGCCCGGGCGTACCGGGCACGACCCACGGCCGGGCGAGCGTCTCCGGGTCGCGCGAGTAGGGCAGGAACGGGCCGCCGTCCGGGCGGCTGGTCACGTGCTCGGTCGAGATGTCGGGCAGTGACGCCGCGTCCGGGATCCGCCACGGCTCGGAGCCGTTCGCGAGGTACGCGTCGGAGAGCAGGTAGACGGGCGTCCGGTACTTGAGCGCGATGCGCGCGGCCTCGAGCGCCGTGTCGAAGCAGTCGCCGGGGGTCGACGACGCGATCACCGGCACCGGCGACTCCGAGTTCCGGCCGAACAGCACCATCAGCAGGTCGGCCTGCTCGGGCTTCGTCGGCATCCCGGTGGACGGGCCTGCGCGCTGCACGTCGACGATCAGCAGCGGCAGCTCCAGCGTGACGGCGAGCCCGACGGTCTCGGCCTTGAGCACGATGCCGGGCCCTGCCGAGGTGGTGATGCCGAGAGCGCCGCCGAACGACGCGCCGAGCGCGGCTCCTGCAGGCGGCGATCTCGTCCTCGGCCTGGAACGTACGGACGCCGAACTGCTTGTGGCGCGCCAGCTCCTCCAGGATTCCGGAGGCCGGCGTGATCGGGTACGCCCCGAGGAAGAGCGGCAGCCCGCTCTGCACTCCCGCCGCGACGAGTCCGAGCGCCAGCGCCTGGTTGCCGGTGATGTTGCGATAGGTGCCCGGGGCGAGCGGCGCGGGCTTGATCTGGTAGGAGACGAGGAAGTCCTCGCTCGTCTCGCCGTAGTTGACGCCCGCCCTGAACGCGAGCGTGTTCGCCTCAGCTATCTCGGGCCGTTTCCCGAACTTCGCGTCGATGAAGTCGAGCGTCGTGTCGATCGGCCGCCCGTAGAGCCACGACATCAGCCCCAGCGCGAAGAAGTTCTTGGCCCGCTCGGCCTCGCGCGGTGTCACGCCTTCGACGTCCTTGAGAGCCTCGACCGTCATCGTGGTGAGCGGGATCGCGTGCACCTTGTAGTCGTCGACCGTCCCGTCCTCGAGCGGGTTCGCCTCGTATCCGGCCTTGCTCAGGTTGCGCTCGTTGAAGGCGTCCCGGTTGACGATCAGCGTTCCTCCCTCGGGGAGGTCGCCCAGGTTCGTCTTGAGGGCCGCCGGGTTCATCGCCACGAGCACGTTCGGGCGGTCGCCGGGGGTGAGGATGTCGTGGTCGGAGAAATGGATCTGGAAGCCCGACACGCCGGGCAGCGAGCCGGCGGGGGCCCGGATCTCGGCCGGGTAGTCCGGCAGCGTGGAGAGGTCGTTGCCGAGCGCGGCGGTCTCGCTGGTGAACCGGTCGCCGGTCAGCTGCATCCCGTCGCCCGAGTCGCCGGCGAAGCGCACGACGACGTCGTCGAGCTGCTGCACGGGCTTGCTCATCGGACTCAGGTATAGCGGACGCGGCGGCCCGGCGGCGGGGCAGTCACCCGCGCGTGTGTTTTATCCGCGACTCCTCGAGCCGGGCGTCGCGAAGGCTCAGCGCCCCGCTGCAGATCCGCGCGTGCAGCTGATTCTCGATCCTGTCGACGGCTGCGGCCCGCGGGTACGGCTCCGGCCACAGGTTCCGCGGGTCGGTGGGATGGCCTCCGAGCTCGAGGCTGATCAGGTGATCCTCCTGGTACCCAGACGGACTGCCCGTGAACCCGTACTCCCGCATCTGCTGCACCTTCAGGCGCGACGTGTAGTCCGAGGGCGGCCGGATCGAGCGCGAGTAGCCCGGCACGCAGATCGTCGTCCGGATCGTCGCCTGTGTCACTTCGGGGTTCACAACGCCGGGAGTGAGCCGCCAGCTCGCCGGCACGGCGCCGCCCCCGCCGCCGGTTCCGTGCAGGAGCAGGAACAGGGCCAGGACGAGGAACGCCGCTGCTGCAGCGAGGGCGAGGGGCGTGGCGCGAGGCATGCGTCCACGCTAGAGCCGGGCACGCGCCGCGACCCTCACGGTGCGCGTTTCGTCACGCTTTCGCTACTGATCCGGCTCAGTTCCCGCGGACGGCGGCGTCGACCATGCGGTCGGCGGGCATCCAGAAGGCGGCGTGGACCGCCGGCGAGTCGCCCATCGCAGAGAAGTGGTCGGCGGTGAAGCTCGCCGTCGAGTGGACGATCCGGGTGCGGACGAGCCGCTGCGGGTACCCGACGGCCCGCAGGTAGCGGACGATCAGATCCCGCCCGATGTGGGAGACGGCCGTGTCCTTGTCGCCCACGAGAAACAGGATGCGCGAGCCCGGTATCGCGCTGTAGTTCGTCGGCGGGTCGAGCAGTGCGGGGAAGACGGCGAGCACCGCACGCGGGGCCACGTGAACGCTGGGGGCGAGTGCGGCCAGGTCGAACGCCATGCCGCCGCCCCGGGAGTAGCCGATGAAGACGACCGGAACGGTGACGACCGGGTTCACCGCCTGCATCCCGGCGACGACGCCCTTCAGCGCGTGTATGACCGCGCCCGGAGCGCCGGGAGTGGCCTCGTACTGCGGGTACAGCACAGCGTCCCCTTGACCGGCGAGGTGCCGGAGCCACGCGAGATGGTTGAGCGGCGTCGCCTCGACGTTGTCGTACAGGCCGTGCAGGAAGACGACGACCGCGCGGGGGTTCTGCCGGCCCTGTCGCTGAAAGACCCAGACGCGGTCGGCACCCTTCCCGTAGGCCCGCTCGACGACCCTGTGCGGCCGCACCGCACCGGTGGTCGCCGGCGTGGACGAGGAGGACGACGACCCGCAGCCGCTCAGCACCGTTACGCCCGTCAGCGCGATGAGCACGCCGGCGCGGATCACCGCTCAACCATCCAGCTCGGCTAGCAACCCACCGAGGTCGAGGCGCTCCGTAACCATCGCCACGCCCCGGCCTTCCGGTTCGCGCGGCCACTCCTCCCGCGGCCGGTCGCGGTAGAGCTCGATCCCGTTCTGGTCAGGATCGCGGAGGTAGATCGCCTCGCTGACGCCGTGGTCGCTCGCTCCGTCGATCGGAACCCCGGCGTCGAGCACGCCGCGCAGGGCTACCGCCAGCGCCCGGCGCGTGGGGTAGCGAATGGCGACGTGGAAGAGGCCGGTCGAGCCGCGCGGCGGCGGCGAGCCGCCGCACGACTCCCACGTGTTGAGCCCGATGTGGTGGTGGTAGCCGCCCGCGGAGATGAACGCCGCCTGGTCGCCGTATCGCTGCATGAGCTCGAAGCCCAGCACATCCTGGTAGAAGGCGAGCGCCCTGTCGATGTCGGAGACCTTCAGGTGGACGTGGCCGATGTCGGCGCCCGGGTCGATCGTCATGCCTCGACGATAGCTCCGACCGCCCGGTTCGCGTAGTCGCCCCGGCGGACGAAGCGGAAGCATCGCGGCCGACGTCCCCGAGCAGTTGAATCGCAACGCGAAGGAGCGCAGAATAGCCTCCGTGGGGACGGGGACGGCCGGCGCCGCAATTTGCGGTCCGCGCGCTGGGGAGCACGTGGGCTTCACCTTCGCTGCTGCGTGCATCGCGAGAGCCGGTCTGCGCTCGCCTGAGCCTGTCCGCACCGGAATCACTCACTGGCGGGCACGCCATCGGGGCGTGAGCGCGCAGCATCACCGGCCCTTCGAAGGAGGTCTCGCAGAATGAAGGTGCTTCGCAGATTCAGGCGGCCGAGATGGCTCGTCACTATCGCCTGCCTCGCGGTAGTGGCCCCGGCCATCTTCGTCGTCAGCGGCGTGGCGTCGGCCGGCAAGACCGCGGTCACGTCGCAGGCCGCACCGATCGTCGACCGCGACTACATCTACGGGCAGTTGTTCGACATGTCGTACAACGACGTGTACCGCGTCTCGGGCGCGGACGGTGATCCGAGAAACCCCGCGGATCCGTACAACGAGCCTCCGACCATCAACGGCTGGCAGGAGTTCGTCCAGCACTGGAAGGGGCAGCTGACCGACAAGACCGTGATGACGAGCACGGCGAAGTTCGCGACGGTGGCGGACCACTACTTCCACCGTCAGCCGGCTGTGCAGACCATTTCCCCAGGCGCCCCCAACTACTACTCGTTCGACCCGAACTACCGGTATGACTCGGACGACGCCGAGGTGACGATTCCCGGTGCGACCTGCGCGGGTGAGCGGGTATTGCTCGCGGCTCACCCGGACAACGTCCCGGTGTCGCCGATGATCGTGGGCGACGTGAACAACACGTCGAACTCGACGAGCCCGGTCTTCGGCTTCGGCGCCGCCCGCCGGCACATCACGCTCAGCAACCTCGCCAACGGCGGTGCCTACGACGGCACCTCAGGTGTCACGATGACGATGGGCGAGTACCAGGCGCTGATGCGCTGGTACAACGCGAACGGGACGTACCCGTCGAAGACGCTCAAGGTGACGTTGCTCGACGCCGACTCCGGCAAGGCCGCGGACGGCACGTATCGCCGCGAGGGCTCCGTCTACTACGCGAACAACTTGATTCCACAGGGCCCGCAGGGGCAGTACGTGATGTTCGCCGAGATGAACGCCAACGGGATGAGCTATCCGGCGTACCACCTGGGGACGCAGTACTACTGGAACAACACCGCGAACGGCGGCGTAGGGCCGTGGCGCACGTTCGTCACGGACACGCCGGCGGCGCCGAACGCTGCGTACCCGGACACGGGCCCGGGCTCGGCGGGTGCGAACATCGCGGCGAACAGCGCCGCAATCTCGGCCTTCAACTCCGACCTGCAGAACGCGGTGACCGCGGGCTTCGCGCAGCAGAGCACGAAGTACGGCGGCACGGTTCCGCAGGAGAACCCGCTGCGCTACAACCACACGGGCTCGGCTCCGCTGCCGGCGGTCCCGACGCCGAACGTTCCGGCGTACACGGCCTCCGATCAGGCTGCGTACTCGCCGGTCAATCCGGCGGGCACGGCCGTCGAGGCGCAGGAGACATCGACCGATGACCCGGCGGCACCCTTCTGGAATCTCGGGATCCCCGGGTTCAGCGTGGGCGGCGTGATCGACTCGAACATCAACGAGAACCCGTATCCGTCGACGACCAGCGCGAGCATCCGTTCCACGCCGGTGCTCGCCTATTCGGGCGCGGGCACGGCGTTCGAGTTCGCGAGCAGTGTTCCGGCAGCGGGCATGACGACACTGTCGGCCGCGACCGCGGCCGGCGCGACGACGGTGACGGTCGCCTCGGCGGCGAACCTCGTCGCCGGGCAGCCGTTCTTCGTCGACACCGGCACGAATCTCGAGACCGGGCAGATCTCGTCGATCGCCGGCACCACGGTGACGATTACGCCTCCGCTGCAATTCGCGCATGCCAGCGGCGCGCCGTTCAACGTCAACGAGGGCCAGCCGGTCGGGTTCACCGGCGACACGCTCGAGCACCTGAACTTCTTCGCTTCAGGAGCTCCGCACGGCGTCGGCGGCTACACGGCTCCAACCGAGGAGCTCCTACGGGCGCTCGAGCTGCCGGCGACGTACACAGCGCTCCTGCTCAGCGGCAGCGACTACCTCGGCGCGGCGCCGAAGCCGGCCGGGAACATCGCCTACTTCGAGACCGACCCGGTCAAGCCCGCCTCTACCCTGACGGTCCGCTTCGACGCCAGCTTCAGCCGCAACAAGGGCGGCTCGACGAACGGGCTCACCTACTACTGGGACTTCGGCGACGGTACGCACGCGACCGGTAAGACGGTGTCCCACACGTTCTCGGGCCCGATCTACGCGGACGTCAAGCTGGTCGTGGTCAAGGGCCAGTCATCAGGCTGGGGCTTCTATCGCCAGGCAGTCGCGGTCGACGGCCCCGCTGACTCCCCACCGAGCACGCCGGCCTGCGGGACGTTCTCGCAGGCCGAGAAGAACCAGCTGATCGCAGCCGCGAAGGCTGCGCTGAGGAGCAAGCCGTTCGCGAAGGGCAGGGACTAGCCATGAGGAATCACAACGGAGGTCAGAAGAGGATGAGAGCGCTGCGCAAGGCCCTCCGGCCGCGCTGGCTTCTCGTGGTCGTGATCGTCGCGGCGGCAGCGATGTCCGCGGCGCTCGTGGCGACCGCCAGAGTCAAGGCGGCATCGCCGCCGGTCTCGAATCCCGCGCATCCGGTCATCGATGCCGCGTGGATCTACGCCCAGAACTTCTACGAGGCGAACCAGTTCATCTACAAGGTCGCCGGATCGGACGGCTGCCTCCCGGGGCGGCAAACTGCTCGACGGGTGGCGGTACTCCGGGCGACCTCAACAACCTGCCGCCGAACTACAACGGCGCGCAGGAGTTCTACGCGTGGTGGAAGGGCGTGGGGACGAGTCACACGCCGCAGCCCAACGGGCCGCTCGGCAGGTTCGAGACGTCCAGGGACCACCTCTTCAACACGCGGTCCTGGCAGCTCGACGACGCCGAGCTCACGATCCCCGGCGCCACCTGCCCCGGCCAGCAGTACATGCTCGCCGGGCACAACGACAGCACGCCGGTCTCGGCCCAGAACCCGACCACGAGCCCGACACCCATGAGCGGCATGCACTCCGGCAACTGGGGCAACGGCTCCGGGTACGACGCCAACATGGGCGAGAACATGAACCAGGAGGAGGTCGGGGCCACCCTGCGCTGGCACGAGCTCAACGGCACGTATCCGGCACGCACGATCAAGGAGACCCTGTACGACAACGAGGAGGGCGGTCTCGTCGGCTCGGGCGACTACTCCGCGGCTGGGACTGCGGCGACGCTGCTGCAGGCACCGACGGCGATTGGCGACACGAACATCAAGGTCGCCTCCACGACCAACCTCGGTGTGGGCACCACGATCGCTATGGACGAGATCAACACCGAGAACCCGACCGTAGCCTCGGTCGGCACGGCCGCGCAATCGACGACGCTCACTGCTCCGTCTGTCGTCGGCGACACGAACGTCAAGGTGGCGAGCGTCACCGGCGTGACCGTCGGTCACTCGTACCGGCTCGACGTTCCGCCGAACCAGGAGTTCGCCACGGTTGCCTCGGTCGGCACAGCGTCCTCGACGGCGACCACGCTGGCGGGTCCGGCGGCGGCGGCCGACACCAACATCAAGGTGGCGAGCGTCACCGGCATGACCGTCGGCCAGCAGGTCCGGGTCGACGCTCCTCCGAACTGACGAGTACGGCACCGTCTCGGCAGTCGGCACGGCCGCCGCCGCCGCGACCACGCTGGCCGCCGCATCGGCTGTCAACGACACGAACGTCAAGGTGACGAGCATCACGGGCATGACCGCCGGTCACCTGATCAAGATCGACACCGGCGCCAACCTCGAGGTGGGCACGATCGCCGCCGTCGGCACCGCCGGCGCCGGCGGGACCGGGATCACTCTGACCGCAGGGCTGACTCTCGCGCATGCGAGCGGTGCTGGGGCCCGCGATCTCGGCACCGGCGTCACCCTCGCCGCCCCGCTCACGGCCGCGCATGCGGACGGCTCGGCGGCTCAGGCCCTCGGCACCGGTGTCACGTTCACGGCTCCGCTCACCATCGCGCACGCGTTCGGCGCCACGGCGGGCGACCTCGGCACCGGGATCACGCTGACCGCACCGCTCACCAAGGCCCATCCCTTCGGGTCGACGGTGAACGGCTCGGCCACCGGCCTGATCTCCGACAGCCCGCAGGGTCAGATCATCGGCGTGCTGAACAACGACCAGGACGGGCTCAACTACCCCGCGCCCAAGTGGGGCACCGACCACTACCTGAACAACCTCGTGAACGGCGGCGTCGGCCCGTGGTTCACGAACATCAACGCGACGCCGGTCTCGCCGGACCCCAACAACATCTACGGAGCCGTCGGCATCCAGCGGCTGCAGCACAACCTGCCGGCCGTGGTGGCGTTCCGCACCACAGTGGCCGATGCGGTGGCCAGGTCGTTCGCAGACCTCGGGCAGAAGTACAACTTCAGCGTTCCGCTGGAGAACCCGGATCTGCTCAAGAACGTCGGCTCCGTGCCGGACAACCCGATGGTGCAGACGCAGGCCGGCCTACTCGCCCGGCGATCAGGCGCTGTACTCGCCGGTGCTCGACGACCGCACAGGGCGTACCGACCAGGTGTCGTTCGGCATTCGCGGCATTCCGTCGCTCGGGGCCATCGGCCAGTACGACTCGAGCACCAACCCGCTGGTGGGTGGCAACGAGAACCCGTATCCGGACGCCTACCCGAGCAAGCCGACGCTGTCCGGGATGTTCGGTCAGGACTCGACCAGCGACTACTTCTCGAACCTCAACTTCTGGGCATCCGGCACGGTCCACGGGCCGGGCGGACTACGACAAGGCCTCGGAAGGGCTCCTACGGGGAGTCGAGACGATTGCGACGTGGTTCTCCTACGTGCTCGCCTCGTCGGACGGCGGCGGCGCGGTGCCCATGCCGGACCATCCGATCGCGTACTTCGAGACGATTCCGAAGAAGCCGACGGCACAGACGACGGTCACGTTCGACGCCGGCTACAGCAGGACGAAGGACGGCCTGACGGCGGGGATCAAGTACTACTGGGACTTCGGCGACGGCAGCCCGATGGTCCTGACCGACAACCCCACGATCCAGCACACGTTCCCGACGCAGGCAGCGTGGCGCGACGTCAAGCTGCTCGTGAACTACGGCGGTAAGTGGGGCGCGTTTCGTCAGGTGGAGCCGATCGACTTCTTCCCGACGTACTACCCGGCCGTACCACCGCCGACCGAGCCCATGCCTCCCACGACCGGGCCCGCCGCGGACCCGTGCGGGATGCTGAGCCCCGATGAGATGACGGCCATGATCGCAGCCGCCAAGAAGGCGATCCATCCGGACGCAGTCGCCAAGAAGGAGTAGCACCACCTAGCCGAAGCACCACCGAGTGAGGGCGCCGGCAACGGCGCCCTCGCTCGTATCTGCCCGGGCCTAGCGGTCGGCGGTTCCCGGCTCCAGCAGCGCGCCCGCCAGCCACCAGAGGCCGAACGCGAGCCAGAGCACGCCGAGCACGTCGGTCTGGATCGCCAGCGCCAGCATCAGCGCGAACGACGCCGCGCACGTCGCACAGGCCCAGCGCACCGTCTCGTTCGCCGCTCGTCGTGCGGCGACTCCGAGCCCGACGAGCACCACGAGGCTCCAGGCCGCGAATGCGACCATTCCAAGCGCGCCGGCCTCGACGCCGAGCTCCGTGTAGGTCGACTCACCGGCCCTGAGCGGCGCGTGGAAGCGGATCGCGGTCACCCCGGCGTTGCCGAGCCCGTAGCCCTGCGGGTGGTCGGCGACCGTGCGCAGTCCCTGCTTCAGCAGGTGGAGATGGCTGGCGAAGGACGGCTCTCCCGGGTCGAGCAGGCCGCTGTCAGACGGAAGCCCGCCCTTCTTCAGCGCCTGCTGCTGCTGGTACTTCAGGTCGGCCGGGAAGAAATGCGAGCGGGGCGCCACGTGCGGGAAAGCCGAGTTCAGCGCCACGAGCGCCGCGACGGCGGTCGCCGCGGCTGCGACCGGCCACCAGCGGCGCAGCACGACGGCCAGCACGAGGAGGGCGCCGGCAAGCGCCGCGATCGTCGACCGCGAGAGGGTCAGCAGCAGGGCGGCGGCCCACAGGGCCGCCAGCGCCCCGAGCAGCACCGGGCGCCGCCGCAGCGGCCCTCCTGCCGCGGCCGCGAGCAGCGCGATCGCCAGCACGTACGCCGTTCCCAGCGGGCTCAGGAACAGTGACGTAAGGCGACGGAAGACACCCGCGCTGGAGTTGAAGACGAAGTTCTCCGGCAGCCCGCCGGGCCCGTGGTACTCGTAGCCCTGGTGCCTGAAGAAGCCGACCGCGCCGGAGTCGCGCCACCATTCGATGGGAACGGCATAGAGGTCGACGAGGCCGAACGCGGCCACGGCGGCCGCAGTCCCGGCGAGCGTCCATCCCAGCGTGACGAGCTGTCGCCGCGTGAGGGGCAGCGACCGGCCGACGAGGTAGGCGAGAACGGGCGTCAGGTCGTGGCGTAGTCCGTAGACGACGCCTTTCGTGTCGGCGTGCCCGTCGAGGGCGCCCTGCGGCAGGACGGCGTAGAGCACGACGAGCACGGCGAACGCGAGCGCCAGCAGGTCCGCTGCACGCGGACGGAACGGCAGCCGGCGATCGGTCCACGCGTCGTAGGCGACGCGCAGCGCGGCGGCTCCGAGCAGGATCTCCTTCCAGGTCTGGATCGCCTCGATCGCCGAGCCGTGAACGCCGGCTCCGTACAGCAGCGCGACGGCGAGGTTGTAGAGAGCCAGTCCGACCAGGAAGGCATAGAGCGCGACCACCGGCCGGCGCCAGACGGCAACCACGGACGGCACGAGGACGAGCGCGTAGAGGACGAGCGCGACCGGGGTTGCCAAGGAGGCAAGCGTACTCGTGAGCGCACGCGGCGGGGGCGTCCGCATCACCCCCGCCGCCCGGCGAACCGCCTACGGACCCCAGGGCCAGCCGCCGTTAAGCGCTGCGAGTCCGATCGCGAACAGTGCGGCGAGCGCGACGCGGTAGCGAGCGATCATGCCGATCCACCTCCTTTCGCGTGAGGCGCGGGAGTCAATTGTCACGTAATCATGCAGATCGGTCGGACCCCCGTTGACGCAGTGCATGTTCCAGGTCAGGATGGAGACAGCGTGGTGAGTGAAGGCGGCAGCTCCAGCGGCGAGACGATTGGTGCGCGCTTGCGCCGGTTGCGGCTCGAGCGCGGCCTCTCGCAGCGCGAGCTTTCGTCGCCCGGCGTCTCCTACGCGTACATCTCCCGCATCGAGGCCGGCGCACGGCGACCGTCGGTCAAGGCGCTGCGGAAGCTGGCGCGGAAGCTCGAGGTCTCGGCCGAGTACCTGGAGACCGGCTCGCCGCTGAGCGACGGCGACGTGCGCGAGCTCCGGCTCGCCGACGCCGAGCTCTCGCTTCGCCTCGACGGCGATTCGACGTTCGCCGAGTCCGAGCTCGAAGCCGTGCTGGCCGAGGCCGTCGAGTCGGGCGACCAGGCCGCGGCCACACGCGCGCGCGTCGCGCTCGGCCTCGCCGCTGCTCGGCAGGGCAACCACGGCCAGGCCGTCGTGCGCCTGGAGGCGGCGCTCGAAGACGGGGCCACGTCGCCCGCGGTCCGGCCCGACCTCTACACGGCGCTCGGCCGCTCCTATGCCGCGCTCGGCGCTCCGGCTCGCGCGGTCGAGCTGTTCGAGAGCTGCCTGGAACAGCTCGGCGACGGCGGCGAGAACCCGGCCGCCCGCGTGCGGTTCGCGACCTATCTCAGCTACGCGATCGCGGACACCGGCGATCTCGATCGGGCGCAGCGGGTCCTGCACAGCGTGCTCGACGATGCGGAGATCGTCGGCGACGTCTATTCGAGGATCCGGCTCTACTGGTCGCTCGCGCGGCTCGCAGGTCTGCAGAACGGGCCAGAGGCTCTCGACTACGCGCGCCGCGCCATAGCGCTGCTCGAGGTCACGGAGGACACCGTGCATCTCGGGCAGGCGCATCTGCTCTGCGCCGTCGTCCTGATGGCGCGCGGCGAGGTCGCCGACGCCGGCCCGCATCTCGGCAAGGCCGAGCAACTCTTCGCGCTCCATGCCGAGCCGCACGATCTCGCGTCCCTCCGGAACGAGCAGGCGAAGCACGCGGCGCGCACGGGCCGGTTCGACGAGGCGGTCGTCCACGCACGCGAGGCGCTGGCGCTGCTCGGCGACTCGAACCCGGCCGAGCGGGGCGCGGCCTGGTGGGCGCTCGGCGAGGCGCTGGCAGGCCAGGGCGACGTCGCCGAGGCCGATGCCGCATTCCGCCGCGCGACCGACCTCCTGGCCCACCACGGCGCGCGGCGCGACTGTTCCGAGGCGTACCGCGCGTGGGCCAGGCTGCTCCGCGGAGCCGGCCGCGAGTCGGATGCGCTCGACGTGCTCGAGCACGCAGCCGAGCTGGCGTCACGCCCCGGCTCGGAAGTCCCCGCAGCACGGTGATCGAAGCGGTGGTACGGCCCCGCGGGCCGTACTCGCTCCGCCTCTCGTGCCGGTTCGCGGGCGACGCCACCCGCACGTTCGTCGACGGTGTCCTCACCGCCGGGCTCCAGGGCGGCAGTGGGCCCGAGCTCGTCCGGGCGCGGCAGTTTCCAGACGGCACGGTCCACCTCGTCGGCGACAGCGTCGACGGCGTCGAGCGGCTTCGCGAGTGCCTCGCGCTCGATGCCGACTTCGAGCCGTTTCTGCGGCGTTTCGGCGACGACGCGCTGCTCGGCCCGTCCATCAGGAGGCTGCGCGGGCTCCGGCCGCCGATGCTCGGGACCGTGGCCCATGCCCTGCTCCGCGCGCTCTGCGGCCAGCTGATCCAGTCCGGTCTCGCCCGGGCGATCGAGCGCGCCGTCGTGCGGGCGACGACCCCGGCGATCGGGGATTCCCGGCTCCATGCTCCCCCGGGCTGCGCGGAACTCGGCCGCCTCTCGTCCGCCGAGCTGCGAGGTCTCGGATTGCACGCCCGCCGCTCAGCGACGCTCGTTCGCGTCTGCCGCGCCGTCGAGCTGGAGCGTCTCCGCGCGCTGCCGACGAGCGCGGTCGCCCACCGGCTCGGCCGTGAGCGCGGACTCGGCCCGTGGTCGGTGGGCGTGATCTGCCTCCAGGGCCTCGGCCGCCGGGAGCGCGGTCTGGAGGGCGATCTCGGCCTCATCAAGTTGCTGGCGGCGCTCCGCGGTAGACGGGTCGAGGCCTGGGAGACCGCCGAGCTGCTCGAGCCGTACGGAGAGTGGGCCGGACCCGCCAGCGTCTACCTGCTCGCCGGCCACGCACGCGGCCTCGTGCCGCTGCCTGCGCGCGCGGCCTGACGGGCCGGGGCCTGCCCGAACACCGCCGCGACCTTCCGGACAGGCCCTTAGACTCAGCCCATGACTGTGGACCCGCGGCGCGTCGCAATCCTCGGCGCGGGCAAGATCGGCGAGTCGCTGCTCTCGGGCCTGCTGAGCGACGGGTGGCGCGCTGCGGCGGAGATCGTCGTCACGGGCAGGCGGGAGGAGCGCGTGGCCGAGCTTCGCGACCGGTACGGCGTGCACGGCACGACGTCGAACCCGGAGGCCGTCGCCTCTGCGGCGCTCATCGTCGTCGCCGTCAAGCCGCAGGACTTCGACGTCCTCCTGGGCGAGATCGGCGGCCTGCTCACGCCCGACCACACGGTGCTCTCGGTCGCGGCGGCGATCCCGACGGCCGCGATCGAGGGCCGGATCGCCTCGGGCGTGCCCGTCGTGCGAGCGATGCCGAACGCCCCGTCGACGGTGCACGAGGGGATCGCCGGGATCTGCGCGGGCGCACACGCCGACGACGCGCATCTGACGGTGGCCGAAGAGGCGCTCTCGCACCTCGGCCCGGTCGTCCGCGTCGCCGAGCGGTACATGGATGCGGTCACCGCGGTCTCGGGCTCGGGGCCTGCGTATTTCGCGCTGCTCGCGGAGGCGATGATCGAGGCCGGGATCCTGCTCGGGCTCTCCCGCGAGATCTCGACCCAGCTCGTCGTTCAGACGATGCTCGGCACCGCGAAGCTCCTGCGTGACGAGAAGATGCACCCCGTCGAGCTGCGGGAGATGGTGACCTCGCCCGGCGGCACGACGATCCGGGCGATCCGCGAGCTGGAGCGCGCCGGGGTGCGGGCCGCGTTCCTCAACGCGATCCAGGCCGCGATGGAGCGCTCGCGCGAACTGGCCGGCGGCGACGAGTGAGGAAAAGACGTCACACAACCGGCGACACTCCCGTCACATGCTCGTGCGCTGTTTCCGGCTAGCGTGACCTCCAAGGGAGGCGCGGCGCCTAGGCCCCACCCCCGGGGGTGGGGCTCGCCGATCGGGCTGTCCGGGACGGACACGGCCCGTACGTCCGGGGCACCGTGCTCGGCCCGGAGCCTGCTCGCCGCTCCACCGCGTGCTCGGGAACCGTCGTCCCCGCTTGCCGCTGATGGCTCCGGAGTGGTATCTCTCGTAGGGTGACTGTTCAGGGCAACGTCGTCGGCGGCTCCGAGGTGCAGGACCTGCTGGTGCTCGACCGGCCGGAGCAGCTCAAGGCGCTGGGGCATCCGCTTCGCCTGCGCGTGCTGGAGATGCTCGGCACCGAGGAGGGCGAGGGCCTCACGAACCGCGAGCTCGCGCTGCGGCTCGGCGTCGACCCGGGCCACCTGCACTTCCACGTGCGGATGCTCCTGCGCGCGGGCCTGATCCAGCTCGCCGAGGGCGGTCGCGGCCGCGAGAAGCCCTACTGCTCGGTGGCGCGCACCATCCGGGTCGCGCCCGAGCTCCTCATCTCCGGCGACAGCTCGGACCTGCGGGCGGCGATGCTGGAGCAGGTGCAGCTCGGCTGGCACGCCTACGCGCAGCAGGGGTCGTTCCGCATCGCCCAGGTCAGCGCCCGGATCAGCCCGGAGCAGGCGCTCGCGCTGATCACCGAGCTCGTCGAGAAGGTCGGCGACCTCGAGGATCCCGAGAACGAGCCGCTCGTCGTGACCACCGCGTTCCACCCGCCCACGCCGCAGGAGGGCTAGAACCCCGGCGGGAGCAGGGGCGAGTCCAGCGCGGCCGCGATTCCCCGATGCGCGGCGAGCGCCTGCAGCACGGCCACCGTGTCCGCCACGGGAATGTCCTCCAGGTAGTCAGTCGCGGAGCTCGAACGACGTCAGCACCCGCTGTGGCGGCGTCCGCGTAGGCCGTGCCGTCACCGGCGGCGAGCGCGGCAAGCGCGTCGGCCACGTCCGCAGGGAAGTCGTCACGGCGCTGCAGCGCAGCGGCGAGTTGCCGCGCCTCGTGGTCGCGCCCGAGCGCGAGCAGCGCGAGACAGCCGGCGTAGCGACCGATCGGCGAGTCTGCGGATCCGGCCCCGAGCTCGAGCGCGAGCTGCGCATCATCTGCGGCGTACCTTGCGTCGCCCGCAAGCAGCCGTGCCTTGAGCGCGCCGATCGGACGGCCCCAGCTGTTCGCGCGGAGCCCCGGCGAGGCTCTCGCGGTAGCGCTCGGCAGCGCGGGTGAGCCAGCGGTCTGCCTCCTCGCGGCGTCCGTCCATCAGCAGCGCGAGCCCCGCGCCCGCCGCGGCGTTCCCGAGGCGGGTGAGCTGCCGCTGACGGGCGTCCGGATCGCGCTGCTCCGGCAGCCGCAGCTCGCCGTCCCGGTAGCGTGCGAGCTCGCGCTCGACGTGCCCGGTCCAGTCGGTCACGGGAACCAGCATCCCATGTCGTGCGTTGTGAACGGCATGGACGTCACCTTCTACGGGCTCGAGCTCCGGTCGGCGCCGGGAGCGGTCTTCAGCACCCGGCCCACGACGGAGCGGCTCGTCGACGCGGCGCTGGCCCGGCTCGGCGACGGGCCCGCACGCGTCGCGGACGTCGGGAGCGGTTCCGGCGCCGTCGCAGTCAGCATCGCAGTGCACCGGCCGCGCGTCCGAGTCGTCGCCACCGACATCTGCTCGAAGGCCGTCGGGCTCGCGCGCGAGAACGCGTTGCGGCACGGCGTCTCGGGCCGGGTCCACGTCGTGCAGACGGACCTGCTCGACGGGATCGACGGCCCGTTCGATCTCGTGCTGGCGAATCTTCCCTATCTGCCGCCGGGGCGCGAGGCCGATTTCCCGGGCGAGCCGCCGACGGCGGTCGTCTCCACAGGCGACGGGCTGGACCACTACCGCCGTCTTGCCGCGCAGGCCGCGCTCGTGCTCGCGCCGCACGGCCGCGTGCTCGTCCAGCTCGACGGCAGTGTCGACGAGTTGGCCCCGGAACCGCTGGCCGCGTAGGCTTTGTCCATGGCGAGCGACGACTGGCGGATCAGGATCGAGCTGCCTGCCGAGGAACAGGCCCACGGCCTGCTCGGGCGCCTGCACGGCGGTGTCAGCTCGCGGTCCGAGCGGCTGGCGCAGGAGCTGAAGGGACGGCGGCTCGCGGTCTCGCGCGACGAGTCCACGGTGTTCGTCTACGCCGAGTCGCGGGCGCAGGCCGAGCAGGCACTCGCCGTGGTCGAGTCCGAGCTGGCCGAAGAACAGATCGAGCCGGTCGCAAAGCGGATCGAGCAGTGGCTCGCCGACGAGGACCGCTGGGACGACGAGCCGCCCGGGGAGACCTGGGAGGAGGAGCAGATCGAGCAAGGCTTCGCGCCCTGGGAGGTGCGGGTCGAGTGCAAGTCGCACGCCGAAGCCACCGAGCTGGCCGATCGGCTCGAGGCAGAGGGACGCGCGGTCGTCCGCCGCTACAACTTCATCGTCGTCGGCACGGAGACGCGAGGAGGAGGCCCGCGAGCTGGCTGCACAGGTCGGGGGCGAGGTGGAGGTCGGCGGCGAGCTCGTCTGGGAGGACGGGGCGCCGAACCCGTTTGCGGTGTTCGACCGGTTCCGCAAGTAGCGGTCGGCCGAGTTTGACGCCTGCGGCCGGATTGCCCTAGCCAGAGCGGGCCTGAATCGGCTATCCTCGGACGAGCGGCGCCGCCAAGGGGATTCAGCGAGCCGCCTCAATCTCTGGAATCGCGGCACCCGAGCGTGCCGCACGGATGCAAGAGATCAGCGAGCACCCGACAACGCAGTCGGAGGCAATCGACGGTTTGAAAACCGCCGCCCTCCGCGCCGAAGCCTGGGCTGGGGAGCCGTTCCTGCACGACGGCGAGGATCCTTCCGTCGCGCTGGCGCCGGGAACCGCCCGCCGCCACGCGCTCGACGAGGCGCTCGTCGAGCTCGAGTCCGGCCGCGCCAGGCCCTCCGCGCAGTGGAAGGTGCGATTCGGTCTGATGCTCGGGCTCGAGCGCGTGCTTTCCGCACGGCCGCCGAAGCTCGCGTCCGGCACCGAGCTGCGCCGCCATCAGGTGGATGCGCTCGCCGGGATGCTCACCGAGCTGATCGCCGCCAACCAGGGCGACTCGCAGGCCCCGAACGGCAACGGCCTCGCCGGCGACGAGCTCGAGCCCGAGGACGAGGACGACGACGCGCCCGCCGACGACCTCGTCGAGCGTCGACGAGGAGGATGACGAGCAGAGCCCCGGACGCCGACCCGGGAGCGGTGCGCCGCTACCGGTTCCGGCACCCGACCGCGTCGGGCAAGACGATCGCCGCCGCCGGGTTCGTCGAGGCAGCACGCACGCTCGGCGTTCTGATCCTCACCCACCGCCGGCTGCTCGTCAGCCAGTTCCATCGGGAGCTGACCGCAGAGGGGTACGGGGACCGGCTCGTGCCGCAGATCGAGAACGGGCAGGCGCCGCCGATCGACGCCCCGATCACGATCCAGACCTATGCCTGGTTCGCCCGCCACGTCGGCTCCGTCTCGCGCGAGGCGTACCAGCTCGTGATCTGCGACGAGGCCCACACGGCGCTCGGGGAGAAGACGAGCGCGGCCATCCGCAGCTTCCCGGAGCCCGTGTTCATCGGGATGACGGCCACCGAGCAGCTGATCGCGAAGCAGGTCTCGGACGTGTTCCCGGCCTCGGTCGACGACCTTCCGCTCGCGGACGCCGCTCGGCGCGGCCTGATCGCGCCGCTGCGCTGCCTGCGCGTCCCGCCCGTGGCCGCGATCCACTCGGTCCCGATCGTCGGCGGCGACTTCGAGGAGCGCGCGCTGGCCCAGGTCCTCGACCACCAGGCGCTGAACCAGGCGGCTGCGAGCCTCTACCGCGACCGGTTCGACAACACGCCCGGGATCGTCTACGCGGCCGGCGTCGACCACGCGTACAACCTCGCCAAGGAGTTCCGCGCCGCGGGGATCAAGACCGAGGCCGTCAGCGGCCGGACGCCGCCGGTGCGCCTGGCGGAGACGCTGGCCGCCTACGAGCGCGGCGAGATCAACGTGCTCATCAACGCGATGCTGCTCGCCGAGGGGTGGAACTCCCCGCGCGCGACCGTCTGCATGCACCTCGCCCCCACGGCGTCGCGGCGGGTCTACCAGCAGCGGATCGGCCGGATCATGCGCATGCATCCGCGCAAGGAGGCCGGCATCGTGCTCGACTTCGTGCCCAAGGGCGCGACGCACAACGACCGCGTGATCTCCCTCCACTCGCTGCTCGACGCCGACTTCTACCGCGAGGGAGCGCGCGTCACGCCGGCCCCCCGGCGACGGATGCAGCGTCGTGCCCGCCGCCGCCTGACGCCGGCTCCGTGGCTCGTCCCGGTGACGCCGGACGTGCGCCGCCGGCTGCTCGTCATCCAGCGCGAGTGGCAGCGCATCGATCCGCGGTACCTCGACGACGACGAGCAGCGGTTCTGGGCCACGATCGCGGGCCGGCAGATCCGGTACGAGGAGCGGATGGACTTCGCGCAGAAGTTCGCAGAGGGCAAGGCCGGCAAGGGCGCGCTCGAGCAGTTCCTCGCGACGTGTGCCGCGGAGAACCCGAATCGCCGGCTTCGAATGACGGCGCTCGCCGACCGCGTCTCGATGACGGTCGAGCGCGCCGACTTCGACGACCTCGTCACGCTGGTGACCCAGGCGCCGACCTGGGAGAAGGATCGTGCCCACGGCGCGCGCGTTCTGCTGCGGGCCATCGGCGAGGGCAAGGCGAACGCGCCCGATCAGATCCTCGCCCGCTGGACGTGGAAGCTCGCACGCTCCACGCGCAAGCTTCAGGACCGGCGCGCGAGTGCCGAGTTCCCGGAGGCGAAGCGACTGCTCGGTGCGCTTGCGAACTCGCGCGGACACAGGCACGAGGAGAACGCCGCGAAGCTCGTCAACGCCGCGCTCGAGCTGCCGGTCGACGTCGGCGCCGCGCTGCTCGCATCGGCCGACGGCTACACGCCGCGCGCGAACCAGCTACTCGACGCGGCGCGCGAGCGGCTCGGCGACATCCGCGATGTCGCACACGCACTGGCCGAGAACCTGCCCGCTCCCAAGGCGCAGCCGAGCCGATCCCGCCGGCGGCGCAGGCGGCGGCGCAAGAAGGGGCAGTCGGAGGCGTCCCAGCCGGCGCAGCCCGCAGACGGCACAACGCCCGAGGGCGGCGCCGGGCAGCCGGCCGGCGGCGAAGCCGCGCGGAACGGACGGCCGAAGCGCCGCCGGCGCCGCAAGGCATCGCGTCCGGCCGCCGAGGCAGGCGCTGCGGCGCCCCTCGCCGACGCCGCCGACCCCGCCCCGGCCGTCGAGCTCTAGGGCTGTAAGCGGCTCGTAAGACCCCGGCACTACCCTTGGAGGCGCGGTGAGCCTCCTCGTCCTGCTGCCGATCGCATTCTGTGCCGGGGTGATCACGGTGTTCACGCCGTGCATCCTGCCCGTGCTCCCGCTCGTTCTCGCGGGCGGGGCGACGGCCGAGACGCGCCGGAAGCCGTACGCGATCGTGGCCGGAATCGTCACCACGTTCACGCTCTTCACGCTCGCAGGCGCCTGGATCTTCCATGTTCTGCACCTTTCCGAGAGCGCCCAGTTCGAGATCGCCGCGGTGCTCATGCTCCTGCTGGCTGCGACGCTGGTCGTCCCGAAGGTCGGCGAATGGGTGGAACGTCCGTTCGCGTTCCTCACACGCCGCAGATCGGGCGACCTCGGCGGCGGCTTCCTGCTCGGAGCCAGCCTCGGGCTCGTGTTCGCTCCGTGTGCAGGCCCGGTCTTCGCCGCCGTCAGCGCCGCGGCCGGAACGCACCGCGTCGGGTTCGAGATCGTGGCCATCGCGCTTGCGTACGCGGTCGGCGTTGCGGTTCCGCTGCTGTTCCTCGCGCGGGGCAGCCGCGCGGTCGCGCTGCGTTTCCGCGCCAGGGCGTCGGCAATTCGAGTCGGCGGCGCGATCGTGATGGCTGCGACTGCGGTCATCTTCTGGCAGGAGGCCCAGCCCCGGTACCAGCTGTTCTCGGTGTCGTGGCTGACCCGGCTGCAGACCGAGGTGCCGGGGTACGCCGACCGCGTGCAGCGGCTGGTCGAGCGGAACCACTTCACGGAGAGCCGGCTGGCCAAGCTCCAGGGCCGGCCGACGACCGTCGCCTCGGCCCGTCCGGCTGCCGCCGCGGTGGCCGCGTCACCGGCGTCGGGGCCCCGGCTCCCCGACTACGGCACAGCGCCGGCGTTCCGGGGGATCGAGCAGTGGCTGAACACGCCGGGAGGCAGGCCGCTCACGATCGCCGGCCTGCACGGGAGGGTCGTCCTGCTCGACTTCTGGACGTACTCCTGCATCAACTGCCTGCGCACGCTGCCGCATCTCGAGGCGTGGGACCGCGCCTATCGCAAGGACGGGCTGACGATCATCGGCGTGCACACGCCGGAGTTCGCCTTCGAGCACGTCGTCTCCAACGTGCGTCGGGCGGCAAAGGATTTCGGTGTCCGTTACCCGATCGCGATCGACAACGACTACGCGACGTGGAACGCGTGGGGGAACGACTCGTGGCCGGCGGAGTTCCTGATCGACCGCAACGGCCACGTACGCGCCTACAGGGCGGGTGAGGGCGACTACGACCGGAGCGAGCTGGAGATCCGCAGCCTGCTCGCCGAGTCGGGCCACGCGCCGACGAACCGGCTGGTCTCGGGCCGGGACATGACGCCGAGGGAGCTGACGACGCCCGAGTCGTACCTCGGCTTCGATCGGCTCGATCGCTATGCGGGCCCCGTGCCGATCCGTCCGCGTAAGGCGGCCGTGTACCGGTTCCCGGCAACGCTGCCGCAGGACGAGCTGGCATACGCAGGGCGCTGGCGGATCGAGCACCAGCGTGCGGTCGCGCTGCAGGCGGCCCGGCTGCGGCTGCACTTCCACGCGAAGCACGTGTATCTCGTCCTCGGCGGCAAGGGGACGGTGCGCGTGCTCGTCAACGGCAGGCTCGCGAGGACGGTGCCGATCAACGGGATTGCCCGGCTCTACACGGTGCTCTCGTACCCGCGCGTCACCGACGCGCTCCTGGAGCTGCGCTTCTCGCCCGGGGTCGCAGGGTACGCGTTCACGTTCGGCTAAAGACGACGCGGCGGCTGCGGGGCCGGGGCGGACTTCCGGCGGCTACTGCTCGCTGGGGCCGCTGTGCTCGCCGTTGCCGCTCTCGCGCTCGCGCAGGTACCGCGTGAGCTCGGCTGCGATCGAGTCTCCGGAGGGCACGTCCAGCTCGTCTCCGAGAGCCTCTGCCCGCTGCTCGAGCTCCTCGACGTAGGCCGTCGTATCTGCGTCCGTCGAGACGGCCTCGCTGACCTGCGTGATGAACGTCTCACGGGCCTCTTCGAGCTCGGTCGTCTGGATCGGCGATCCGAGCAGGTCACTCAGCCGCTGGCACAGCGAGAGCGCGGCGCTCGGGTTGGGCGCGAGCGAGACATAGTGCGGGACGGCAGCCCAGAGGCTTGCCGACTTCAGCCCGGCGTTGGTGCAGGCGTCATGCAGGATGCCCACGATCCCGGTCGGGCCCTCGTAGCGTGAGAGCTGGAGCCCGAGCTCCTCGACCAGCTCCGCGCTCGACGCGCTGCCGGTCACCGGCGGCGGCCGCGTGTGGGGCACGTCCGCGAGCAGCGCCCCGAGGGTCAGGACGAGCTCCACACCGAGCTCGCGCGCGAGCCCGACCACGAGATCCGTGAACGTGCGCCAGCGGACGTTGGGCTCGATTCCGAGCAGCAGCACGACGTCACGGTCGAACCCCGGCGGCCGCGCATGGAAGAACAACGTCTCCGGCCAGTCGATGCGCCGTGTCTGGCCGTCGACGAGCGTCACCTGCGGGCGCGAGACCTGGAAGTCGAAGAACCCCTCGGGGTCGATGTCGGCGAACCGCTCGGCTTCCCATGTCTTCGCGAGGTAGCCGAGCGCGAGCGACGCCGCCTGACCGCCGTCGTTCCAGCCCCGAAACGCTGCGATCAGGACGGGGCGTTCCAGCGTCGGGCGCTCGGCGATCCGGAGCTCGTCCACCTCCCCAGTCTACGTTTGCGGCGCGAGATCGGCCGTCGGCCGCAGGTAGAGCGTCGCCAGTGCGACGATCCCCGCCCAGACCGCGCCGGCGAGCGCGACGTGGAGCTCCACCAGCCCCCAGGGCAGGTGTGTCCTCCACTGCAGCTCGCCGAGCCCGATCTGCAGGAGGAGCAGGCCGAGGACAGCCACCGCGAGCGCGAAGAGCCGGGGCGACCGTGCCCGCAGCGACGCGAGGTAGCCGAGGCTGAAGAGGAACGTGACCCCGAACAGGGCCACGGCCGCCGCGTGGATGTAGACGGAGGTGTCGAGCGTCCCGAACCGGCTGATGTGCGCCGTGCCTCCGCCCGAATGCGGCCCTGCCGCCGTCGCGAACGTCCCGCTCAGCAGAAGGACGAGGCAGGCGGCCGCAAAGACGATCCCGAGGCGGCGCAGCTCCTTCGGAACGAGTGGGTCGACGCGCCCGACCTCGAGCCCGCGGGCCTCGAGCGCGAGCACGACCGCACCGCCCAGGATCACCATCGAGAGCAGAAGGTGCGTGGAGACGATCGGCCAGCGCAGGTCGGTCTTCACGGCCAGGTAGCCGAGCGGCGCCTGTGCCAGCGTGCCCAGGAAGACGCCGAGCGCGAGCAGCGTCGACCGGCGCCCGAGACCGGGAGTCCGGCGGGCCGCGAGCCAGGCGAGGAGCGTGATCGTGATCGTGACGGCGCCGACGAGCGCGGTTCCCGAACTCGATGTACGCGTGATAGCTCTTCGACGGCAGCGGCTCGCCGCGTTCGCACCCCGGCCAGTGCCTGCAGCCGAGCCCCGATCCGGTCAGCCGAACCGCCGCGCCTGTCGCCACGATCAGCCAGAGCACGACGACCTGAACAACGGCGATCCGCAGAAAGGCCGCAGGCGACAGGGCGAAGGCTCTGGCCCGGGCGAGAGCCGTCGGCTGGACGCTCACGGGATCCACTCTAGAGAAGCGGCTCGAGCAGCGATGGGTAGCCGTCCGACTCCCGGTACGGGGTCGGACGTGAGCCGAGGAAGAGCGGCCGGTCCGCCGCGTTGAGCAGCACCGGCATCAGGTCAGGCCCGCGCAGGTGGCCGAGAATCCCCTCGGCACACGTGCTCTCGCCGAAGGCCGCGACCCGGTCGGCGCGGACGCCCGGGCCGGCGATCACCAGCGGCACCGGGTCGCCCGAGTGGATGACGTCAGGCGATGCCGGTGTTGCATGGTCGCCCGTGACGCACACGATCGCGCGGTCCACGGGGAGGTCGCCGAGCGCCGTGTCGAGGAGCTCGAGCATCTGCTGCTTCGCGTGCGGATCCTTGGTGTGGCCGGCGGCGTCGGCGGATTTCACGTGCGCATAGACGAACGTGTCGCCCGCGTCGAGTCGGTCGTGGACGAACTCCACGCGCCCCCGGAGATCGGCGGCCGGATCGTCGGTCTCCGCCCGCTCGACGGGGTCGAGGCCCACCGCGCGACCCAGGCCGCGCAGGAAGGCGGATTCCGCGAGGAACGAGCCGCGCAGGCCGTGGCGCTCCTCGAAGCTCGGCGCCGCGCGCAGCCGGCCCCACCACTTGAGGGTGATCACGGTGAAGCGCTCGCCCTCGAGTCGATCGATGACCTCGCGGGTCCAGGCCTCCGCGGCGCGGGCGGTGCGCTCGGCCTCGGCCACGACGGGGAGCGGCCGAAGCACCGGGTGCCGGTCGCGGAAGAAGGCGTCCGAGTCGGTGATCCGATCGTCCGCGTCCGGCCGTACGCGGAGCACCGCCTCGCCGCGCCACACGTGCGCGAGCGAGAACGTCAGCCCGTCGATCTCGATCCCGTCGCAGCGCTCGACGAGCCGTCGCGCCTCGTCGGCGTCGCGCTCCGGATGCGGCCTGCCCGTCAGCCACCAGCCGTCGGCGCGCCGCTCGGCGGGGCGCAGCGCCGCGTAGGCGAAGACGTCCCCCTCGTCGACGGCCTGGCCGCGACCCAGGGCCTCGAACACCGCCCGCCCGGGGAACTCGTCGGGACGGTAGCCGAGCATGGACCAGTGCGCGACCTCGCTCGACGGCGCGCGGCCGGGGCCGACCGCATAGAGCACGCCGTTCGAGCCGCGAGCGACGAGCCGGTCGAGGTTCGGGGTCTCCGCGGCCTCGACCCCGGTGCGGCCGCCGAGCACGTCGTGGGCACGGTCGGCGACCCCGTCGAGCAGCAGGATCACGATCGGGTACACATGCGGACGCTAGCGCGTGGAAGGATCGTCACGTTCTCGGCACTGTCCGTGCGCCACGCGTCACATTTGCGGCGATAGGCTCGACGCGGGGAGGAGGTCGGGGCTGCCTACTTCAGGAGGCTGATCGGGAGTCGCGCCGCCTGCTGCGCCGGATCAGGCTCGGTCCGACGTCGTCACGGCTCGGCCGAGCCGCGCCCGACCCTCGGAGGCGATCACGCGCGCGACCCCGGCCGGAACGAGTGCCTCCCAATCTGCGCCGTCGCGGAGCGCCGCACGGACGTCGGCGCCCGAGACCTCCTTCTCCGCGCCCTCGTCGAGCACGACGACCTCGAAGCCGGCCGCCTGCAGGCGTTCGAGCTTCGTTCCGCCCCAGTCCGAGAACAGCCGGATGAACTGGGTCACGCCCGCCGGCACATATGCGGGCCACAACTCCGGATCGCTGACCGGAAACGGGATCACGTGCACGCGCTCCTGATCGAGGGCGAGGTCGGTCGCCGCCGCCTTCACCATCAGCAGCCGCTCCGCGTAGGTCCACGGGTTCGACTCGGGCAGGTGCCGCAGCGGGTCGCTGGACTCGGGCTTGATGCGCGTGGGGTCGGGGTTGGTGATTCCGACGAAGACCTCCTCCGAGCGCGCGGCCGCGCCGCGCAGGTACTCGAGGTGGCCCAGGTGGAACGGCTGGAACCGGCCGTGGATCATCCCGCGGCGGCTCACGGTGCCCCCCGTCGCCGGGACCGCGGCCGGCCGGTCATCGCACCGTGACGCCCGAGCCTTCCTCGACCCGGCCGATCCGGCGGATGAAGAGCTTGCGGGCCGTGAACTCGGCCTCGAGCGTCGCGCCGCGATCTGCGGGCAGCGAGATGAGCAGCCCGCCCGCGGTCTGCGGGTCGTAGCCGAGCGCGACCAGCGTCTCGGAGATCCCTTCGCACGAGACGTGCCGGGCCGCGAAGTCGCGGTTCCTCGGGTCGCCGGTGGTGCGCACGCCGTGCCGCGCCATGTCCAGCGCGCCGTCGATCGCCGGGAAGCGCTCGGACTCGAGATGCATGCGGACCCCGCTGCGGTCGGCCATCTCGTGGCAGTGTCCGAAGAGGCCGAAGCCCGTCACGTCGGTGACCGCGTTCGGCGCGAAACCGCGCAGCACCTCTGCCGCCGCCCCGTTCAGGGTGCGCATCCAGCGCACCGCACGCTCGAGCTGCTGCGTGCCCGCGTGCCTGCGCTTGTAGCCGGTCAGGATCAGCCCGGTTCCGAGCGGCTTCGTGAGGAACAGCGTGTCCCCCGGCCGGGCGCCGTTCTTGGGCCAGATTCCCTGCGGGTGCACCGTGCCGATCACCGCGAGGCCGTACTTCGGCTCGGCGTCACGGATCGTATGTCCGCCCGTGAGCAGCCCGCCGGCGGCGCGCACCTGCGCCTCGGCGGCGGCGAAGATCGCGCCGAGCATCTCGATCGGCAGATCCTCCGGGAACGCGGCGATCGACAGGGCGAGCAGCGGTGTCCCGCCCATGGCGTAGACGTCGTTCAGTGCGTTCGTGGCCGCGATCGCCCCGTAGTCGCCCGGGTCGTCGACGACGGGCGGAAAGAAGTCCAGTGTGAAGATGAGCGCCCGCTCGTCGTCGAGCCGGTAGACGGCCGCGTCGTCAGGGCTGTCCAGCCCGACCAGCAGGTTCTCCGATTCGGCCGGAACGAAGCCTCGCAGCAGCTCGTCGAGCCGTGCGGCCGAGTACTTCGCGGCGCACCCTCCGCACGAGGCGAGATCCGTCAGCTTGACATTGCCGGCGACGTCCACGACACCTCCCTCGGTCGAGAGTCGCCCACTGTAGCTGAGTCGATCCTCGCTCGCGAAACGCGGCGCGGCGGCGTTGCCCGCCGCCGCGCCGACACGGGGTTGCCGCCGAGCTAGGGGCCTTTCTCGATCGGCACGTCGACGAGGTTGCCCCACTCGGTCCACGAGCCGTCGTAGTTGCGGACGTCCGAGTAGCCGAGGAGCTCGCGCAGCACGAACCACGTGTGCGCGCTGCGCTCGCCGATCCGGCAGTAGGCCGTCACCGACTTGTCCGGTGTGACGCCCTTGCCGGCATAGAGCTGGTGCAGCTCGTCTGCGGACTTGAACGTGCCGTCGTCGCGCACGGCGGAGGCCCACGGTATGGACTGCGCCGACGGGATGTGGCCGCCCCGCTGAGCGCCTTCCTGCTCGTAGCCGGGGGGCGCGATCAGGTCGCCCGCGTACTCCTGCGGGCTGCGAACGTCGACGAGCGCAGAGCCGGCGCCGCCGATTGTCTCCCGAACCGCGTCGCGATAGGTCCGGATCGACTCGTCCCGGTCCTGCGCCGTGTAGGCGGCGGCGACCGGCGACGGCGTGTCGGTCGTCAGCTCGCGGCCCTCGTCGATCCACTTCTGCCGGCCGCCGTCGAGCACGCGGATGTCCCTGTGGCCGTAGATCTTGAGATACCAGTACGCGTAGGCGGCGAACCAGTTGTTCTTGTCGCCGTAGACGACCAGCGTCGTGTCCCCGGAGATCCCGAGGCGCCCCATCAGGGCCTCGAACGCGTCCTTCTCGATCAGATCCCGCTCGATCGGATCCTGGAGGTCGTCGCGCCAGTGCAGCTTGACGGCGCCGGGGATGTGGCCCTCCTCGTAGAGATCGGTGTTCTCGTCTACCTCGGCGACGACGACGCCTCCGTCGCTCAGGTGGCCGGCCACCCACTCCGTCGAGACGAGCACCGGCTTCGCATATCCATTTCCAGCCATCCGCTTCCCTCCTTAACTTTCCAAAATGAAGTGGCGATTATCTCACGCGCGACCGGCCCGAGGCAAACCGAAGCAGGCGCCGCGGGACCATCGTGCACGCCGCGCCACCGCTGAAGCCCGGGAGGGGTAACGCCGGAGGTGCTTAGAAGCGGAAGTCCTGCAGCGTCTCGGCTGCGCGCCGGTAGAGGCGGGCGGCGGTCTGGTCGTCGCCGCGCTTGCTCGCCAGATCGCCGCGGGCGATCCAGGCCGCGGCGCGGTGGCTCCCCGACTCCAGCTGCTCGCACGTGCTCTCTGCTGCCGCGAACGTCTCGTCGGCCTCGTCCAGCCGGCCCTGCTCGAGGAGGGCGCGTCCGAGCACGAGCTGCGCGTTGCCGATGCGGTCGAGGAGATCAGGCCGCTCCCCGATCAGCTCGAGCGCCTGCCGTGCCTGCTGCTCGGCCAGATCGATCTCGCCGATGCGCAGATGCACCTGGGCGAGCGAGGAGATCACCTCGGCCGCGTCGGCCGGCGAGCCGGCTTCCAGGAGCACGCCGAACGACTTCTTGAGCTGCTCGATCGCCTGCTCGGGCCTGCCGAGCAGGAAGTTGAGTCCGCCGAGGTTGTTGAGGAGCTTGCCGACGTTGGCCTGGTCGGCGAGCTGCTCGTACTGGCTCTTGGCGCGCTCGGCGTAGGTGCGGGCGAGCAGCCAGTGGCCGTTCCGCTCTGCGATGAGCGACGCCTGGAAGAAGACGTGGGCGACCGTGTGCCGGTCGTCGATGCCCTCGGCGAGCTCGAGCGCGCGCTCGACGTCCTCGCGGGCAGCTTCCCAGTCGCGCTGGCGCCGGTAGCACCGTGAGCGCCAGCTGAGGATGTTCGAGCGGAGCGTGTCGCAGGGGAGTCCGGAGCGCTCGGCCAGCGTCGAGCGCCTCGCCGAGGAGGCCGACGGCGGTGGACACGCTCGAGAGCCGGTAGCGGCAGACGCCGAGGCGGTAGAGCACGTCGGCGCGGTCGACGTCCGAGAAGGCGGGCTCCTCGACCATCGCGCGTGCGTGCGTCGAGCAGCTCGACGGCGGCGCGAACGTCGCCGTTCTCCATGCGTGCCCAGGCCTCGCCGACCAGCGCGCGCACCTCGAGCTCGGCGGAGCCGATGCCGATCACCGCCGCCCGCGCCTGCTCGAACTCCGCGATCGACGCCTCGTACTCGCGCGCCTCGCTGAGCGCCTCGGCGCGCGCGAGGGCGGTCTCCATCCGCCCGCGCTCATCGGCCGAGACTCCGTTCGAGAGGAAGCTCGGGTCGACGCCGAGCCGGCTCGCGAGCCACTCGATCGTCTCGCGCGTCGGCCGGGTCTTGCCGCGCTCGATCTGGCTGACGTACTCCTTCGAGCAGCGGTCGCCGGCGAGATCCGTCTGCGTGAGGCCCGCCGAGACGCGAAGCTGGCGAAGGCGCTCTCCGAGCCGGGAAGACGTCGTTCCGGCGCGCGGGACCTCGGTGCGGACGTCGTTGGTCACCCACGTAGTCAAGCGCATACTTCACTCCATGGCAACACCTTCTTCCAACATTTCACCCTAAAGGGCCACCGCGCCTCGGAAAAACGGTGAAGTAAGGAAAATGCAAAATCACTTGACCGAGGTACTTGACGACCGGTCGACCCCGCTCTATAGTCAGGCCATCTTGCACCGCGACCGGACGCCAGGTCACGATGCAGGAGGCGCGACAGGTACGGCGACACAGAAGGTTCGGATGCAGTGGCTGGGCCGCAGAGTCATAGCTTTCGGGCCGTTTGCCTTAACAGTCGCGCCATCGCTTCAGCCAAGGAATTGAAGCCCCGGAAGCCGCAGCCGGGGCTTCTTCCTTTGGCTGTCTATCGCCGGAAGTCCGCCTCGCCTTCGGCTTTGGCATGACGACTTCCGACGATTTAGGCGGCCTTGCTTCGCGGCAGCAAGCTGCCGCTCCCATCTGCCGGCTCCTGCGATCAGTCGCTGGCTGAGTACCGGCTGCAGCTTTAGAGATCGCGCTTGGACGTGAAGTGCCGGTACAGGATCGGCTCGGAGACGCCGGCGTCGCGTGCGATCGCGGCGGTCGTCGTTCCGCGGTAGCTGCCCTTCGAGAACGTCCGGCACGCCGTCTCGAGCAGCTCGGCGGCGGTGAGGCGCGGCCGTGTCGCTGTGCTCACGCGGCGAGCTCCACGACGCTGTACCTCGTCGGCGTGCCTGGTCTTGCGCACCGTCACGAACGCGACGACAGCACCTGCGGCCGCGATCGCCGCGGCGACCATCAGCGCGTTCTGGAAGCCGTTGACGAACTGCTGCGCGGCGAGCGGATCGGTCTTGGGAACGTGGATCGAGGCGGCGACGATCGCCCCCATGACCGCGATCCCGAGCGATCCGCCGACCTGGCGCATGCTGTTCAGGACCGCCGAGCCGACGCCGGCCTTGTCGACGGCCACGGCGCCCATCGCGGCGGCGGTCGTGGGAGTCATCGCGAGTGCCATGCCGAACCCGCCCAGGATGAGCCCCGGAAGCAGGTTCCAGTACGTCGAGGTCGCGTCCAGACGCGAGAAGATCAGAAGCTGGATCGCGACGAGCACCATGCCGCCCGACATCAGCAAGCGCGACCCGAGCCGGTCGGACAGCCGTCCGGCGATGGGCGCGACCAGCACGATGAGCAGCGTCATGGGCAGGAACGCGGCGCCGGCCTTGGTCGGCGAGAAGCCGAGGATCTGCTGCATGTAGAGGGACAGGAAGAAGAAGACGCCGAACATCGCCAGCGCGACGAGCAGCATCGTCGCGTTCGCGCCGGCGAAGGTCGAGTTGCGGAACAGCGAGAGGTCGAGCATCGGCAGGCGCTGGCGCTGCTCGAGCAGGACGAACGCCGTGAGCATGACGGCGGCGAGCGCGAACAGCCCCAGGATGCGAGCGCGATGTCCAGCCGTAGTTGTTGGCCTCGATCAGGCCGTAGGTGAGCGCGAAGAGGCCGATCCCCGACGTCACGAGGCCCGGGAGGTCGAGCCGCTGCTCGCGGGAGGTGTCGCGCGACTCCTCGATCACGACCCGGGCGACCACGATCGCCAGTATCCCGATGGGGACGTTGATGAAGAAGATCCAGCTCCAGCTCGCCTGCTGCGTGATCACGCCGCCGATCAGCGGGCCGATCGCGAGCGCGAGCGCGGAGACGCCGGCCCAGATGCCGATCGCCGTGCCGCGCTGCCGCGGCGGGAACGTCGCGGTGATGATCGACAGCGTCGCCGGGTTCATCAGCGCCGCGCCGATCCCCTGAACGACGCGCGCGGCGACCAGGAAGTGGGCGTTCGGGGCGAGTCCGCACGCGAGCGAGGAGCCCGTGAAGATGGCGAGGCCGAGGATGAAGATCAGCCGGCGGCCGTACATGTCGGCGAGCTTGCCGCCGGTGAGCATGACGACGGCGAACGTCAACGCGTAGCCGGCGACCACCCACTCGAGCTTGTCGATCCCGATGTTCAGATCCTTGGCGATCGACGGCAGCGCGACGTTCACGATCGTGTTGTCGAGCATGATCATGAACAGCCCGAACGAGACCGCTACGAGCGTCCACCACTTCCTGTTCTCCTCGGCCAAGATGCGTGCCTTCATGCGCTCAGTCCCTCCCCCGGTCGTTGCCGGCAAGTTAGCTGGCACTAGCCGGGCTGCGCGTTAGGCGTCTTCGCACATGCGTGTCCGCCTATCATCGGCCCGGTAGCCGCAAGCGATCGAGGAGATCTCCGATGCCCTCTCAGCTGGAAGGCCGCATCGCACTCGTGACCGGCGGTGGTCGCGGGGTCGGCCGCTCGATCGCCGAGGAGCTGGCCGGCGCGGGCATGCGGGTCGCCGTTGCCGCCCGGTCGCGCGCGCAGGTCGAGGAGACCGCTGCGGCGATCGGCGGGCTGGCGCTGCAGCTCGACGTCACCGACCGCGCAGGCGTGGCGGCCGCCGTGGCGCGCGTCGAGCGCGAGCTGGGCCCGATCGACCTGCTCTGCGCCAACGCGGGCACGATGATCCGGGAGGGCGGTCGGGCCTGGGAGGCCGACGTGGACGAGTGGTGGAAGGTGCTCGAGGTCAACGTGCTCGGCGTGCACCTCTGCTGCCGGGCCGTGATCCCGGGCATGATCGAGCGCGGGCGCGGGCGGATCGTGATCACCGGCAGCGGTGCGTCGTACCTGCCCGGGACTCTCGGACACGGCCTACTCGGCGAGCAAGGCGGCGGTCGGGCGCTACGGCGAGAACCTCGCACGGCAGCTCCAGCCGCACGGGATCCCGGTGTTCGTGATCAGCCCCGGGCTCGTCCGCTCGGAGATGACGGCGTCGGCAGACTTCCCGGACGACGCGCCGTGGACGCCGCCCGAGTGCGCGCCGCGGCTCGTCCGCGCGCTGGCCGAAGGGAAGCTCGACCGGCTCTCGGGGCGGTACATCCACGCCGAGCACGACGATCCCGACGACCTCGCGACCAGGATCGACGAGGTGCTCGAGAACGACCTGAACGCGATCCGGCTCAGACGCTAGTCCGCCGACCCGGCCGATCGGGCGGTCGCGAGCCTCGCCGGCGTATCCTGACAGCATGAGGCTCGCGCTCGCGCAGATCGACACGGTCGTCGGCGACCTCGACGGCAATCGCGAGCGCATCCTGCGCCGCCTGGAGGAGGCGCGCGACGCGCAGGCCGACCTCGTCCTCTTCCCCGAGCTCGCGGTCACCGGCTATCCGCCCGAGGATCTCCTGCTGCGGCCCGGTTTCCTGCGGGCGGCGCGCCGCTCGCTCGACCGGATCGCCGCGGAGAGTCGCGGGATCGTCGCGCTCGTCGGCTGCCCGCTGTTCGACCGCGACCTCTACAACGCGTGCGCGGTGCTCGCCGACGGCGAGCTCAGGGCCGTGTACCGCAAGCGGTTCCTGCCCAACTACGGCGTGTTCGACGAGGACCGCTACTTCGCGCCGGGCCGTGACCTCCTTCTGCTCGAGCTCGGCGAGACGCTGATCGGGCCGACCGTCTGCGAGGACCTGTGGCAGCCCGGGCCGCCGGCGACCGACCTCGCGCTCGCCGGCGCACAGCTGATCGTGAACATCTCGGCGTCGCCGTTCCACGTCGGCCGCGACCGCGAGCGCGAGGAGATGTTCGCCACCCGGGCGCGCGACAACGCCTGCTACCTCGCGTTCTGCAACGCGGTCGGCGCGCAGGACGAGCTCGTCTTCGACGGCCACTCGCTCGTGCTCGACGAGGCCGGGCACGTGCTCGCGCGCGCCCCCGGTTTCGAGGAGGCGCTGTTGATCGTGGACGTCGAGCCCGTGGACGCGGTCGGCCGGCGGCTACGCGACGTGCGGCGCCGGGCGCTCGAGCGGGAGCGCGGCGGCGCGCCGGAAGCGACGGTCGTGCACGTCGGCACGCCGCAGGACAATCCGGTGACCGTGCCTCCGCAGGTCGCCCCGCAGCTCGGCGAGCTGGAGCAGATGCGGCTCGCGCTCGAGCTCGGCCTGACCGGCTACGTGCAGAAGAACGGCTTCGGGGAGGTCGTCGTGGGCGTCTCGGGTGGGATCGACTCGGCGCTCACCGCCGCGCTCGCGGCCGAGGCGCTCGGGCCCGGAACGCGTGCACTGCGTCTCGATGCCGTCGCGCTTCAGCTCCGGCGGCACCCGGCGCGACGCGCAGCTGCTGGCCGACAGCCTCGGCTGCCCGTTCCTCGAGCTCCCGATCGAGCCGGTGGTGGAGGGGTTCACCGCCGCGCTGGCCGGCCCCTTCGCCGGACGCGAGCCGGATCTGACGGAGGAGAACCTCCAGGCGCGGATCCGCGGAGTGCTGCTGATGGCGCTCTCCAACAAGTTCGGCTGGCTCCTGGTGGCGACCGGGAACAAGTCGGAGCTCTCGGTCGGCTACGCCACGCTCTACGGAGACATGGCCGGCGGGTTCGCGCTCCTGAAGGACGTGTACAAGACCGACGTGTTTCGACTGGCGGACCACCTGAACGAGCGCGCCGGGCGCGACCTGATCCCGCGCTCGATCCTCGACCGTGCGCCCAGCGCGGAGCTGCGGGCGGACCAGCTCGACGAGCACTCGCTGCCCCCGTACGCGGCGCTCGACGTCGTGCTGGAGGCGTACGTCGAGGGCGACCGCTCGCGCGAGGATCTGACCAACGACGGGTTCGACCGGGACGTCGTCGAGCGCGCGCTGGAGCTGATCGACCGCGCCGAGTACAAGCGCCGCCAGGCGCCTCCGGGCGTGCGCCTGCGGCCGCGGGCGTTCGGCCGCGACCGGCGGACGCCGATCACGAATCGCTGGAACGGCTAGTGGAGCCCGGAAGTCCGGCCCGGCTGCGCCGAGGCCGTGACGACTTCCGGGCTGGCTAGGTTCCGATCTCGATCGGCTCGGCCGGCGGGCCGTTCGCGAGCAGGCTCGCGACGAGCTCCGGGAGCCGAGACGGTGCGAACAGCTCGGTCGAGGACGCGAGCTCGTGCTGCGTCCACCAGCGCAGGCCGAAGACGTACTCGGCCTCGAGCTGTTCTCGGCTGAGGCGCGGCGCGGGCTCGAATGCGGTCACGCGGAGGAGGTGGTAGCGCTCACGCTGGCCGTCGTTCGCACCGAACTTCGGCGCGAAGAGGTGCTCCCGCAGCCAGATGCACGGGCCGACATCGCCCACGACGAGCCCCGTTTCCTCCACGAGCTCGCGCCGCAGCGCCTGCTGCATGCGACTCGCCCTCGTCGACACCGCCGCCGGGCGTCGCCCAGAGCCCGCGGTCGGGGAACTCGAAGCGGACGAGCAGAATCCGGTCGGCCGGGTCGAGGACGACCGCGCGAACCGCGTCGCGGAGGCGGGGCGCGCTCATCCCAGCAGCTCGCGAAGAGCGCGGAACCAGCGCAGGCGCTCGGAGTAGGGCACGGACGCGTTCGCGGGTGAGGTGGAGGGGAGCACGAACAGCAGCGTGTCGGCCAGCCTCTGCTCCTGCAGCCCGAGCTCCGGCCGCGCGCGGAAGACGCCGCGGTAGGCCTCCTTGCCGACGAAGGCGATCGTGCGGGGGCGGAGCGCGCTCGCCAGCCGGTCGAGCCGCTCCTGCGAGCCCTCGAAGTCGGCCCGGCGCAGGTCGCCCGAGCCGGGAGTCGTGCGGTAGGCCGCGTTCGTGAGGCCGATGCCGTAGCGCGGCGCTTCGAGCTGCTCGGACGGGTCGAGAAGCCGCGGAGTGAAGCCCGCGTCGTGGAGCAGCCGCCAGAAGTCGTTGCGCGGGTTGGCGAAGTGGGCGGCCGCGGCAGCCGACACGCGGCCCGGGTTGATGCCGCAGAAGATGACGTCGAGGCCGGGCGCGAGCACGTCCGGCACGGCACTGGGCGTGTCTCTGTGCGGACATGTCCTCCCAAGGTGTCACCAGCCTCCTCCCCGCGTCGAGCCTAGTCGCGAAAATCGCGTGCAAGCGTCACGGACCGTGCCGGATGTGTGCCGGTTCGTGGGAGGACGCGGCCGTTGCGACGAGGAGTTCAGGCGGCTTCGGGCTCGCGCGCGTCGAGACGCTCTTCGAAGGCCTGCCTCAGAGCCTCGCCGGACACCCGCGACCGTCCGCGTGGCTGACGCTCGGCGCGAATCACGCGCACGGTATCTCCGAGGCCTGCCTCGCCATAGCAACGCGCGTAGCACTGGGCTTCGGTCAGCGGGCGCAACTTGACCACTCCCGGCACCCTAGATGGCGGATCGGCCGCCGCTGCCCAGCGGGATTCGGCACTACTCGTACTGAAGCGCCACGAGGGCGTTCAGCCTGGCGGCCCGTCGGGCCGGGAGGATCGCCGCCACGATCCCGACGAGGATCGCTGCGATCACGAAGATGAGAAGCTGGCTCCACGGCACGACGAACGAGATCTCCTTGACCCGCGCGGCCAGCAACGCCCCCAGGGCGAGTCCGAGCACGATCCCGAGCGCGGCTCCGATCAGCGCCGTGATCACGCTCTCGTGCCGGATCATCCGCCGCACCTGACGCTGCGTCATGCCGATCGCCCGCAGCATCCCGATCTCACGGGTGCGCTCGAACACCGTGAGCACAAGCGTGTTCACGATTCCGAAGAAGCTCACGACGACCGCCAGCCCGAGCAGGACGTAGAGCACGTTCAGGAGGCTCTGGATCCCCGAGATCTGGTTGTTGATGAACTGCTTGCGGGTCGCGACCTTGGCGTTCGGGAACGTCTTCAGCGCCGCTTCGAGGTTGCGCGTGTTCGCGTCGTTCACGCCGCCCTGCGTGGTCACGAAGGAGAAGAGGTTCTGCGGCTCCTGGTAGCTCCGGTCGAAGGTGTCCGTCGAGATCGTGACGGCGCCGAACGGCGAGCCCCCGGTGGGCGGGTTGTAGATCGCCTTCACCCGCAGAGCCAGCGTCTTGCCGGTCGGGGTCAGCAGCGAGATCGGCGAGCCGACGGTGAGGTGGTGGTTCTTGGCGTAGGTGTCGTCGACGAACGCGCCGTCGGCCCCGAGCGCGCGGAAGACCGCGCTCGACCCCTGCTTCCACTTCGTGCTCGTGATCACCTGGCCGAGGTTGGGCTCCACGCCCGTCACCTGCACCGTGTGCCCGAAGGCCCGGCCTTCGCCGCCGCGTACGCTGGAGACGGCGATCACACCCTGGGCCTTGGCTGCGGCCTCGGCCGCGCTGGGCGGGATCGGCGAGAAGTTGTTCTGGGCGGTGATCGAATAGTCGGCGGTGAACAGCTCGTTCACGGCGCTGCGGAACGGCTGGATGATGCCCGCGGCGAGCGTCGCGACCAGCGTGACGAGCGCAAGGCCGATCATCAGCGCAGCCGCGGTCGACGCGGTGCGCTGCGGGTTCCGCCGGCTGTTCTCGGCGCCGATCCGCGTCGTCGACGGGTCGGGCAGGACCGTGGGGAACTCGACAGGCCATTCCGGTCGCCAGCGGGTGACCAGCTTGCGGACCTCCATCACGAGCACGAGCACGAGGAGGAACGGGTTGAGGCAGCCCAGTAGGAATGCGCCGATCCGGCGGACTCTGCTGCCGTCGCTCCAGAGCCCGTAGCGGAGCAGCCAGTACGGCAGCGAGAAGAACGGCCAGACCAGCACGGAGCAGACGAAGACCGACCAGCGCGCCACCGGGTTGGCCGCAGCAGCTGCGGGTCCGACCAGCGAGGACGAGAAGAGCGCGACACCGATGAAGATGAGCAGCGCGCCGGTGATCATGAGGAAGAGCACGTTCGTCGTCCCGAGTCCGTGCGAGAAGAGGGCGTAGGCGAGCGCTGCGAACCCGAGAATCGCGAGCAGCGCAGCTATGTACGGGCGGTAGTGCGCGAAACGGCCGGGAGGGAGCGTTGCGCCCTCCCGGACCGCGGCGATCGGAGGCACGCGCGTTGCCCGGAAGGCGGGCCACAGGCTCGCCAGGACGGTGACGCCGATCCCGACGGCGAGAGCGAAGATGACCGTGCGCCACTGGAAGACGAGGCCGTTGTTGGGGAGCGTGAACCCGACCGAGTCGAACAGCTTGAACAGCCCCTTGGCGAGCGCCAGCCCGAGGAAGAGCCCGACCACGGAGGCGAGCGTTCCCATCACCAGCGCCTCGACGATCACCGACCGCAGCACCTGACGGCGGGACGCACCCAGCGTCCGGAGCGTGGCCAGCTCCCGGGTGCGCTGGGCGATCGTGATCGACAGCGAGTTGACGATCACGAACGCCGCGACGAAGAGGATGACCCCTCCGAAGGCGAGCAGGATCTTCTGGAGGACCGAGAGGAAGCTGTCGGTGTCCTTCGCCTGGCTGGTCGCTTCGCCGTTGCCGGTTCGCACCTGCGTTCCGCGCGGCAGGATCCGACGGACCTCGGCGGCGAGCTTCTGCGGTGTGACGCCCGGCTCGGCCGCCAGCCGGATGTCGTCCAACTTGCCCTCTCTGCCGAACAGGCGCTGGGCGGTCGGCAGGTCGAAGCCGGCCAGCGTCGCACCGCCGATCGTCGACACCGAGCCGAACCTGACGAGACCGGCGACTCGCAGCCGCTCGACCGGCCCGCGAACCTGCACGCCGATCGAATCGCCCACGTGGATGTGCTTCTTGCCGGCGGTCGAGCGGTCGATCACGACCTCGTTCGACTTCGGCCACTCACCGTCTACGAGGGTCAGCGAGTTGAACTCCGGCTGCGAGGGGTCGACGCTGAATCCGAGGTTGGGCGCGCCGCCGAAGGTGATCGACTTGCCGTCCTTGCCGATCAGGTGCGCCCCGTCGCCGCCCACGCCGCCGAGCGCGGCACGCACATCCGGCAGCTGCCTCACTCTTGCCAGCAAGGATTCGTCGAACGAGGGCGCCGTGCCGTTGCCGTTGTTGCCGAGGTCGAACGCCGACTTGCCGGTGATCACCGCGTCGGTGCCGCGGTACGACTCGGTGAAGATCGCGTGGAACGCGCTCGAGATCGAGTCCGTGAGGACGAACGAGCCGCTGATCATCGCCACGCCGAGGACGACGGCGAAGGCGGTCAGGGCGGCGCGCAGCTTGCGGCTGAGCAGGCCCTTCAGGGCGAAGCGGATCACTTGCCGTCCAGCTCGTCCATGGCGCCCAGGATCTCGTGCTGGCTCGAGCGGGGGAGCTCCCGGACGATGTGGCCGTCGGCCAGGAAGAGCACCCGGTCGGCCATCGCGGCGGCTCGGGCTTCGTGCGTGACCATGACGATCGTCTGGCCCAGGTCGTCGACCGAGGCGCGGAGCTGCTCGAGGATCTCGCCGCTCGTCGTGGAGTCGAGGTTGCCAGTCGGCTCGTCGGCGAACACGACCGTCGGGCGCGAGACGAGCGCGCGCGCGATCGCCACGCGCTGCTGCTGCCCGCCGGAGAGCTCGGCCGGGCGGTGCGTCCGGCGATCCGCGATCCCGAGCTTCTTGAGCAACTCCTCGACCCACGCCCTGTCGGGCTTCTCGCCGGCGATCGTGAGCGGGAGGAGCACGTTCTCCTCCGCGGTCAGCATCGGCAGCAGGTTGAAGAACTGGAAGACGAACCCGATGTGGGCCCGCCGGAGCTTCGTGAGGTCGGCGTCGTCGAGGTCGGTGATCTCGGTCCCGTCGATCGTGACCCCGCCGCTCGTCGGCTGGTCGAGCCCGGCGAGGATGTGCATCAGCGTCGACTTCCCCGAGCCGGACGGCCCCATGACGGCCGTCAGCCGGCCCCGCGCGACGTCGAGCGACACGCCCTTGAGCGCGTCGACCGCGGTATCGCCCTCGCCGAAGCGGCGCCTCAGATCGCGGGCCGCGACCACCGTCTCGGTGCCGTGATCCGCGGTGGAAAGACCTGCTGTCTCGCTCACGTGACCTCCTCGGCAGCTGTCCCGGGCGGTTGCAGTGTTCCATGCGCCGTCCAGGCAGGGAATGAAGGTGACCCCCGGACATGGGGTTCGGGTAGCCGCACGCTTACGGTAGCCTCGGCCCGATGAGCGCCGTTGCTTTCGACGTCTCGGCCGCGCGGCGCCGGTTCACCGCGCTCGATCGCGACCTCGCCTTCTTCGACGGGCCGGGCGGCAGCCAGGTGCCGGACACGGTGATCGACGCAATCTCGACGTACCTGCGCGAGTCGAACGCGAACACGAGCGGCCCGTACGAGACCAGTCAGCGCACCGAGGCGCTGATCGCGGAAGCCCGCCGCACGGCCGCGCGGTTCCTCGGTTGCGACGCCGCAGAGGTGGTCTTCGGGCCCAACATGACGACCCTCAACTTCGCCCTCACGCGCAGCCTCGGGCGCGAGTTGCAGGCCGGTGACGAAGTCGTGACGACCAGGATCGACCACGATGCGAACGTCTCGCCGTGGCTCGAGCTCGCACGCGACATTGGGATCGTGGTGCGCTTCGCGGAGATCGACGAGGAGTGCCGCATCGACCTGGCCGACCTCGAGTCCAAGCTCTCGGACCGAACGCGCGTGGTCGCGTTCCCCTGGGCGGCGAACTCCGTCGGGACGCTCACAGACGCGGGGCGGATCTGCGCGCTCGCGCGCGACGCCGGCGCGCTCTCCTGGGTCGACGCCGTGCACTACGCGCCGCACGGCCCGATCGACGTCGAGGCGATCGGCGCCGACGTGCTGATCTGCTCGCCGTACAAGTACTTCGGGCCGCATCTCGGGCTCGCGTTCGGCCGGGCCGAGCTGCTGGGACGGCTGCGCCCGTACAAGGTGCGGCCGGCCCCGAACGACCCGGTCGGCGCCCGCTTCCAGACCGGGACCCAGGCGCACGAGCTGCTCGCCGGCTTCATCGCGTGCGTCGAGTACGTCGAGTCGATCGGCTACGACGCCATCGTGGCCTGGGAGCGCGAGCTCGGCGAGCGCTTCCTGGCCGGGCTTCCCGACCGCTGCCGGCTCTACGGCGCGCCCACCATGGAGGGCCGCGTGCCGACATTCTGCTTCACCATCGACGGCGTGGGCACGCGAGCCGCCGCCGAGCGCCTGGGCGAGCAGGGGATCGCTGTCTGGTGGGGCGACTACTACGCGCTGGAGACGATGCGGCACCTCGGGCTGGGCGAGGAGGGAGCGCTGCGCGCGGGCATCCTCCACTACAACACGCCCGGGGAGGTCGACCGGCTGCTCGCGGCGCTCGACGCGCTGTGAGGCTGCTCGTCCTCGGCGGCACCGTCTTCCTCGGCCGGGCCGTGGTCGAGGCCGCGCTGGCGGACGGGCACGAGATCACCATCTTCACGCGGGGACGGACGAACCCGGAGCTGTTCCCCGAGGTCGAGAAGCTGCTCGGCGACCGCGACGGCGCGTTGGGCCCGCTCGCGGACGGCGCCTGGGACGCGGTGATCGACACGTCCGGCTTCGTGCCGCGGATCGTGCGCCAGTCGGCCGAGCTCCTGCACGGGGCCCGGCGCTACGTCTTCGTCTCCAGCGTCTCGGTGTACGCCGACTTCAGGACGCCGCCCGACGAGACGTCGGCGGTCGCCGAGCTCGCCGACCCCGCCAGCGAGGAGGTGATGCGCGACTACGGTGCGCTGAAGGCGGCCTGCGAGCAGGTGGTCGAGGAGATCTACGGGGTCGATCGCGCCGTGATCGTCCGGCCCGGGCTGATCGTCGGTCCGCACGACCCGACCGGGCGCTTCACGTACTGGCCGCGGCGGATCGCCGAGGGCGGGCGCGTGCTCGCGCCCGGACGGCCGGACGCGCCGGTGCAGGTGATCGACGTTCGCGACCTGGGCGAGTGGCTCGTTACGCTCGCAGACCGCGGCCCGAGCGGTGTCTTCAACGCCGTCGGGCCGGCGGAGCCGCTCACGTTCGGGGGTCTGCTCGACGCGTGCCGGGCGGCGACCGGATCCGACGCGGCGCCTGTATGGGTCGACGACGAGCCGCTGCTGGCGGCGGGCGTCGAGCCCTGGACGGAGCTGCCGCTCTGGCTCCCCAGCGGCGATGATTCGGGCATGGCGCAGACGAGCCACGCGCGGGCGATCGCCGCAGGGCTGCGCTTCCGGCCGCTGGAGGAGACGATCCTGGCGACTCTCGAGTGGGACGCGTCCGTCGGCGGCGAGCCGCCCCGCCAGGCGGACGGCCGCTACCGGGCGCAGACGCTCACGCGGGAGCGGGAACGCGAGCTGCTCGCGGGTGCGTGACCGGGAGCGTGACCGGGAGCGTGAAGGGCCTGCGCGCGGGAACTCGGACCGGCGCTACCTTTTCCCGCCGGGCACGAGGCCCACGGCGCGGATGGCGGCGATCGCGAGCGCCTCGTCGTCCTCGCCTGCAAGTCCGCTGACGCCCACCGAGCCGACGCGCCGGTCGCCGGCGAACGCGGCGACGCCGCCCTTGAAGAAGCTGAACCGCGGGTCGAAGCTCGCGAGCTCGGCGGGATCGTCTCGCACCTTGTCGGCGAGCTGGCTCGTCGTCTCGGCGTCGCTGCGCGCTGCCGTGTAGGCCTTGCGCTCGGCGTTCAGCCGTGTGTCCCGTGGCGCCCCGTCCATGACCGCGGCGGCCACGACCTCGCCGTGGTCGTCCGCCACGCAGACCGCAACGGGCGCTGCCGCGTGCTCGACGACGTGCCGGACGATCGCGAGTGCCTGCTCGAGTCTCACGCCGTCACTCTAACCCCGGACATCGTCCTTTCGACCGTGTCCGGGGTCTGACCCCGTCACGAGAGACGCCCCCGGGGGGAGCGCAGACGAAGAGCGGCAGATGGGAGCGGCCGCATGCGGTCGCGAGGGAAGCCGGTTCCCCGCCGCGAAGTCGTCATGCCTACGGCGAAGCCGAGGCGGACTTCGCGGCGGCTGCCCAGCGGGGATCGTCCCGGCGGATCCGATCCGGGTCGACGCCGCGCCGTTCGGCCAGGTCGAGCGTCAGGAGCTGGAACCGGACGATATCGACGACCGGATGCGACGTCTCGACGAGCGTCGTGTCGCAGCCCAGCTCGCGCAGCGCTGCTGCGGCGTCGGCTGCGCGCTCGGCCGCGCGGCCCTCACCCTCCAGCACGAAGCAGCGCACCGACTCGTCGACCGCGGCGAGATGGCCGTGCAGGAGCTGTTCCGTCTCGTGCGCCTCCGCGGCGACGAATGCGCCCTCCCTCAGCTTCAGAGCCGCCTCCTGCGCGGTCGGCCAGTCGCGTCCGGCGCCGGCGATGAGGAACCGCTCGTGGTCGGAGGCCGGTTCCCTATCGCTCAGTGCAGCCTCGACCGCGTCGGCCAGACCGGACACGTCCCGGCCCAGACCCGCGGCGATCGTCGCGACCGCGCACGTGTAGCTCGCGGTGTGGCACCAGCTCTCCTCGACTGCCGGGGTTGTGACGACGACCTCCTCACAGAGCTCTCCGAGCGGGCTGTCAGGCTTGCCCGTGATCAGCCAGCGCGGGCCGCGGAACGCCCGCGCGGCCTCGAGGCTGAGCTGCGTGCCGCCCTCGTGCGAGACGACGACCAGCGTGCCGGCGCGCCAGCGGTCCGGGTCGAGCACGAGCTCGAGGGCCTGCACGGATTCGCCACCCGTCTGCGCCGCGTGGAACGACGTGCCGCAGCCCGTGAAGACGAGACGCCCGGCCGGGAATCGCACCCCGCCGGGAATCTGCCGGAGCCACTCCGGCTGTGCGGCGACCGCCGCCCGCATCAGCTCTCCGGCCACGACTGCGTCTATACCATGGCGCCCGCATGGAGGGCTTCGACTTCGTCCACCGCGAGCACGTCCGCTTCAAGGACGTCGACGCGATGGGGCACGTCAACAACGCGGTCTTCCTGACGTACGTCGAGGAGGCGCGGATCGCGTTCCTGCGCCCGCTGGGGACGACGTACGAGCAGCTGATCCTGGCGCGCGTGGAGATCGATTTTCGCTCGCCGGTGCGGAGTGGCGAGGAGGTCGACGTCGGTGTCCGGTGCACCCGGCTCGGCAGCTCCAGCTTCGACCTCCGGTACGAGCTGCGGGCGGGCGGCCGCCTCGTGGCCGAGGCCACGAGCGTCCAGGTCTCGTACGACTACGAGGTCCGCGCGCCGGCGCCGATTCCCGACGAGTGGCGGGAGGCGCTCGCAGCCTGATGGCGGTCTACGAGCGAGAGACGCTGACGAACGGCCTGCGCGTCCTGAGCGCGCCGATGCCGCACGCGCAGTCGGTCACCGTGATGGTGATGCTGGCCGCGGGCTCCCGCTACGAGACGAGGGAGACGAACGGGATCGCGCATTTCGCCGAGCACATGTTCTTCAAGGGCACCGACCGGCGCCCCACCGCGCGCGACATCGCCGGCGAGATCGACTCGATCGGCGGCGAGTTCAACGCCTTCACCGGCAAGGAGTACACGGGGTACTACGTCAAGTGCGCCGCCGAGCACGGCTCCGTCGCGCTCGACGTGCTCGTCGACATGCTGCGCCACTCCAAGTTCGACCCCGACGAGATCGAGCGCGAGAAGGGCGTGATCATCGAGGAGATGAACATGTACTTCGACACGCCGCGCGACTACATCGGCGGCGTCTACGAGTCGCTCCTCTACGGCGACCAGCCGCTCGGCTGGGACATCGTCGGCCGCAAGGAGACCGTCCGCGGCGCGGCGCGGGAGACCTTCTTCGAGTACATCGACCGCTGGTACCACCCGTCGCGGATGGTGGTCGGGCATCGGCGGGCGCATCGACGGCGGCCTCGAGGCTTCGATCGCCGGCCTGTTCGGCGACCTCCAGAGCGCGAACGGCGCCGGCCCGGCACCCGTCGTGCTCCCGCCGACGGACGGGCCGCGGGTGAAGGTGCATACGAAGACGTCCGACCAGGCGCACATCTGCGTCGGCGTCCCGAGCTACCCGCTGGTCCATCCCGACCGCTACCCGCTCCAGCTGCTCTCCACCGTGCTCGGCGGCGGCATGTCGTCGCGCCTGTTCACGGAGGTGCGCGAGCGGCGCGGGCTCGCCTACTACGTCTTCGGGCTCAACCACAGCTACACCGACACGGGCTCGCTCTTCGCCCAGGCCGGGGTCGACATCGCGCGGATCGACGAGGCGGTCACGACGGTCGTCGAGGAGCTGCGGCGGATCGCGGACGAGGAGGTGCCCTCGGACGAGCTCGAGAAGGCGCGCAACTTCGCCAAGGGCCGGTTCGTGCTCCAGCTCGAGAGCCCGCAGGGGACGATCATGTTCGGCCTGCGGCGCGAGGTTCTCGAGGGCGCAGGCGGCCGAGCCGGAAGAGGTGCTCGCAGGGCCTCGATGCGGTCACGGCAGCGGACATCCAGCGTGTTGCGCAGGACGTCATCGGCGGGGGTGGGCTGAACCTCGGCGTGATCGGCCCGTTCGACGACGCAGACCGCTTCGAGAAGCTGCTTACCGGCTGACCGACCTCCCGGCCGGCGGCCGGCCGTGGCAGGATCGTTCCTACGGTGTTCGGATTCTCCCCGGAGCACAGCAGGTTCAGCCGCTCCAACCGCTGCCCGCTCTGCAAGGCGTTCCCGATCGTGCCCTCGTACTCGAAGCCCGACGGGACGTCGATCTCGAGGCTCACGCTGCTCCCGATGATGGATCGTTCCGCGCTCGCCCGGTGCTCGCGGTGCAACGGGCAGTGGCCGGTGTTCAAGCAGGGGCGGGTGCCCGTGAGCACGGCTCCCGCTGCGGCTCCTCCGGCTCAGGCGCCTGTCGCGGCTCCCGCCCCCCCAGCGCATCCCGCACCCACGGAGGTCCGGATCGTCGAGACCGAGCGGACGGTCGAGGACTACTACACCGAGCTCATGGAGCTCGACAATCTCCGCGGCACGACAGCGCTGACGCGCGAGGTCACGATCAACGAGAAGTGGACGGAGTCGTACGTCGTCGAGGCCGAACGGGCACGGACGCTGAGCGGCGGAGGCGAGCTCGGGCTCGGCCGCATCGCGACCCTGAAGGTGAGCGCCGAGCAGGCGATCACCCGCAAGTACTCGGCTAGTCAGAGCATGGAGCGGACGTACACCGACAAGATCACGATCGAGGTCCCGGCGCGGACGAAGCGGGTCGTGTCCTTCATCTACCGCCGCGTCTGGCAGAACGGCATCATCGTCACCGCCGCCGACGGCGCGGAGGTCGAGATCCCGTTCAAGGCCGCGGTCGACCTCAACCTCGACCTCGCGCAGGAGGACTCGACCGAACCGGGCTAGCCCGCGGCGTCGTGCAGCATCCACACGTTCGGCTCCCAGTAGGCGCCGAGGTCGGCCTCGCGGTCGATCGACGTCACTCCGTGATGGCCCGCTGCTTGATCTCCTCGACGACGGAGGGATCGGCGAGCGTCGTCGTGTCGCCGAGGGCGCGGTGCTCGGCGACGTCGCGCAGCAGGCGGCGCATGATCTTGCCGCTGCGGGTCTTCGGCAGCTCGGGCGTGAAGACGATGTTCGCCGGCTTCGCGATCGGGCCGATCTTGTGCGCGACGTGGTTGCGGAGCTCCTCCAGCTTCTCCGACGGAGCCCTCCCTGCCGTCCTTCAGCGTCACGTAGGCGACGATCGCCTGGCCGGTCGTCGCATCGGCGCGCGCGGCCACCGCCGCCTCGGCCACCTCGGGATGGTCGACGAGCGCGCTCTCGACCTCGATCGTCGAGATCCGGTGCCCGGAGACGTTCATCACGTCGTCGACGCGGCCGAGCAGCCAGAAGTCGCCGTCCTCGTCGATCCGCGCGCCGTCGCCGGCGAAGTAGACGCCCGGGTAGCGCGACCAGTACGTGTCCGCGGTAGCGCGCGTCGTCGCCGTAGATCCCGCGCAGCATCGCGGGCCACGGCCGCTTGAGGACGAGGTAGCCGCCTCCGCCCGGCCCGACCTCGTTGCCGTGCTCGTCGAAGACCGCGGCCTGCACGCCGGGGAACGGCTTCGTCGCCGAGCCCGGCTTGAGCGTGGTGACGCCGGGCAGCGGCGTGATCAGGATCATCCCGGTCTCGGTCTGCCACCACGTGTCGACGATCGGCGTGCGGTCGCCGCCGATGTGCTCGCGGTACCAGACCCACGCCTCGGGGTTGATCGGCTCGCCGACCGAGCCGAGCAGGCGCAGCGAGATGAGGTCGTGCTGCGCCGCGAACTCGGGCCCCCACTTCATGTGCGAGCGGATCGCGGTCGGCGCGGTGTAGAGGATCGTCACGCCGTAGCGCTCGACGATCGCCCACCAGCGGTCCTTGTCGGGGAAGTCCGGCGTCCCCTCGTAGAGCACCGATGTCGTGCCGTTGCAGAGCGGCCCGTAGACGATGTAGCTGTGCCCGGTGATCCAGCCGATGTCGGCGGCGCACCAGTAGACGTCGGTCTCGGGCTTGAGGTCGAAGATCAGGCGGTGCGTCGCCGCGACGCCGACGAGGTAGCCGCCGGTCGTGTGCGCGATCCCCTTCGGCCGCGCCGTGGTGCCGCTCGTGTACATCAGGAAGAGCAGATCCTCCGCGTCCATCGGCTCGCACGGGCACGTCGCGGGGTCGTCCGAGGCGTCGGCGTCGTGGAGCCAGGTGTCGCGGCCCTCGCGCATCGGGACGTCGCCGCCCGTGCGGCGGACGACGAGGCACTTCCGCACGCCCGGCGCGGCGTCCATCGCCTCGTCGGCCGTGCGCTTCAGCGGAACGGTCGAGCCGCGCCGCCAGGCCTCGTCCTGCGTGATCAGCACCTCGCAGCCCATGTCGTTCATGCGGTCGGAGAGCGAGTCGGCCGAGAAGCCGCCGAAGACGACGGTGTGCGGGGCGCCGAGCCGCGTGCACGCGAGCATCGCCACCGGCAGCTCGGGAACCATGCCCATGTAGATCGCGACCGCGGTGCCCTTCTCCACGCCGAGCCCCTTGAGCACGTTCGCGAAGCGCACGACCTCGCGCTGGAGGTCGGCGTACGTGAGGTCGCGCCGCTCGCCCGTCGGGCTCGCCCTCCCAGTGGAAGGCGACCTTGTCGCCGCGTCCCGCCTCGACGTGGCGGTCGACGCAGTTGAAGCAGACGTTGAGCTTGCCGCCGAGGTACCACTTCGCGTACGGCGGCTCCCACTCGTAGAGCCCGTCGAACGGCTCGAACCACGATGACGCGCTCGCGGCCCTCGGTCGTCCAGAACTCGTCGAAGTCGCGCTCGTAGATGTCGGGCTGCGCGTTGGCCTGCGCCGCGAACGCGGGCGGCGGCTCGTAGCGCCGCTCCTCGAGGAACATCGTCTCGATCGCGTGCAGCGTCGCTCGTCCGATCGTCGATGGCCATCCGGGCTGATTCGCCGGGTGCTTGAATTGCCGATCAACCGTCTACGGCGGAGCTCGTACGGGAAGTCCGTGAGCACCTCGGCGCCGTCCTCCGTCACGAGCGCGAGGTCCTCGAGCCGCACGCCGCCGTAGCCCGGCGCGGTAGAGCCCCGGCTCGATCGCGACCACGTCGCCGGCGACGAGCTCGCCCGGCGCGCGGCCGAGCCACGGCTGCTCGTGCACCTCGAGCCCGACGCCGTGCCCGAGCGCGTGGAAGAAGCCGTCCTCGAGCACCTCGCCGGGCTTCTTCGAGAGCTGCGTCGGGATAGCCGTGCTCCTCGAAGAACTCGCAGGCCGACTCGTGTGCACGTCGCGGCCGGCGACGCCCGGGCGGATCGCGGCCGATCGCGACGTCGAGCGCCTCGCGGCAGAGCCGCTGGTACGTCGGCGAGCTCCTCGGCCGGCTCGCCGACGACGAACGTGCGCGTCATGTCGGCGAAGCAGCCGGTCGCCCGGTCGCGCGGGAAGAGGTCGAGCAGCGACCGGCTCGCCGGGCGCGATCGGGCCGTGGCCCATCTCGTGGCCGACCGCGGTCTGCGCGCCGTGCGAGACGATGAACTCCTCGGCCGACGACGCCGTGCGCGCTGAAGGCCTGCCTCGACGGCGGCCTTGAGCCGCTCGCAGGTGAGCGGCTCGCCGTCCACGACGAGCGCCCGCCCCGTCGGGCGTCGCGCGGCGGAGCAGCTCGCGGGCGGCGGCCATCCCGGCCTCGGCGCCGCGCTGCGCGCGGCGGATCCCGGCGAGCTCGGCGCCGGTCTTCACCCGGCGCCGCTGGATGAACAGCTCGCGGTCCGGGCTGACGGTCGATCCCGTTCGCGCGCAGGTGGTCGGCGAGCTCGACCGGGAACGTGCCCGGCACCGACGCGCTGGCGATGCCCAGCTCGCGGCAGGCGCGCAGCACGAGCTCGAGGTCGACCTGCTCGCGGTCGATGCCCTGCGCGAGCAGCTCGTCGATGCCGAAGCGCTCGAGCGGGAACACCTCGAGCCGTGCGTCGCCCTCGGCGATGCGGTCGGCCTCGAGCGAGCTGGCGACGACGATCCGGCGACCGTCGTGCTCGGCGTAGAGGAACGGATCGCGGACCGGAACGGGCACCTCGTGCCGCATCTCGGGCGAGCGCATCGAGTCCGCGTAGACGAGCAGGTCTGGCACGGCCCGGACTCTACCGCGCTGCGTAGACTCCGACCGTGGAAGACGTGCTCCAGCGCGCGCAGCAGCTCTTCGAGCGGTACGACGCGGAGCTGCAGATGCTCCTCCCGCCGGGCGCCGAGATCTTCGACGCGCACGTCCATCTCGGGACACGACATCGACGGCATGCGCGGCGCCTACGACGAGCTCGAGCACGTCCAGGAGCGGTACGGGATCTCCCGCGCCTTCATGTTCTGCCTGGACGAGCCCGACCGGGAGCCGGCCTTCCGCAAGCCGAACGACCGCACGCTCGAGTTCGGGCGGCGCTCCGGCGGCCGGCTGCGTCCCGTTCGTGCGGCTCGACCTCGCGGCCGATCCGATCGAGGAGGCGATCCGCTGCCTCGACCTCGGTGCGCGCGGGATCAAGCTCCACCCGCGGGCGCAGCGGTTCCTGCTCACCGACGACCGGCTGGAGCCGGTCTTCGCGCTCGCCGCCGAGCGCCGCGTGCCCGATCCTGATCCACGGCGGCCGCGGCCTGCCGCCGATCTCGGACGCGCTCGCCCGCCTCGTCGAGGCGTACCCCGGCGCGCAGCTCATCATCGCGCACGCGGGTATCGCCGACCTCGCGGCGCTCGCCGACACCTTCGCGGGCAAGCCGGGCGTCTACTGGGACACGTCCGTCTGGAGCCCGATCGACCTGCTCGACCTGTACCGCCGCGTCGCGCCCGAGCAGGTGCTCTTCGCCTCCGACTACCCGTACGGCCAGCAGCCGGCGTCGCTGCTGATCGCGCTGAAGACCGCGATCCTGGCCGGGCTCGACGAGGACGATCTGCGCAACATGCTCGCCGGCAACGCGAACCGGATCGCGGACGGGGAGCCGCCGCTCGAGCTGAGCCCTCCGAAGGGCGAGCAGACCTTCTCCCAGCCGATGACCTTCGCGCGCATCCACCAGTACCTCTCGATGGCGACGCCGCTGCTCTGGACGCGCCAGCCCGACACGATCGGCGTGCTCGGCCTCGCGCTGAACGCCTGCGCCGAGCGCAACGGAGGTGCGCACGAGAGCGAGCGAGAGCAGATCCGGCAGCTGCTCGAGACGGCCCGCGACCTCTGGCGGGCCCTCCCGGAGCTCGAGGACGAGCCGGACCAGCGGCGCGCCAGCCGCACCACGTTCCGGCTCATCCACCTCGCCGACATCCTCGCGGTGACGAGCGGTGCTTGAGCTGCACGTCAACGGCGGCACGTACCGCGTATCGCCTTCGGCCGAACGCTCGCTGGCCGCGACGCTGCGCGACGACATCGGGCTGACCGGGACGAAGACCGCCTGCGGCGAGGGCCACTGCGGCGCCTGCACCGTGCAGCTCGACGGCGTGCCCGTGCTCTCGTGCATCACGCTCGTCCACACCGTCGGCGAGCGCGAGGTGACGACGATCGAAGGGCTCCGCGACCACCCGCTGGTCGACGCGTTCGTGCGCTGCGACGCGCTCCAGTGCGGGTTCTGCACGCCGGGCCAGATCGTCTCGGCGGCGGCGCTCGTCGCCTCGAACCCGCAGCCGACGAGCGACGAGGTGAGGCACGCGATGTCCGGCAACATCTGCCGTTGCGGGGCGTATCCGAGAATCGAGGAGGCGGTTCTGACGTGGCAAGGCTGATCAAGACCGAGAAAGAGGTCGAGGGCCGCTACACCGAGCAGTGGATCGTCGTCGACGAGGACGCGCTCGACCAGTGGCCGGCCGGCCCGCTCACGATCGTGGGGCAGCCGCACCCGAAGGTCGACGGCCACATCCGTGCCCGCGGCAAGGCGGAGTTCACCGCCGACCTGAAGCTCCCCGGGATGCTGCACGCGGCCATGCTGCGCAGTCCCCATGCGCGGGCCCGGGTCACCAGGCTGGATCTCTCGCGCGCGCTCGAGGCGCCCGACGTCCGCGGCGCGATCGGCCCGGACGACTGCCACGTGCTCACGCTCGAGCCCGCGTTCGAGGGTCAGCCGGTGGCGGCGGTCTGCGCGGAGACCGAGGGCGCGGCGCGCAGGGCGCTCCAGCTGATCGACGTCGAGTGGGAGCCGCTCGAGCCGCTGCTCGACCCGGCCGAGGCGGTACGCCGCGGGGAGTTCTACGGCAACCCTCGCACCTACGAACGCGGCGACGTCGAGCGCGGCCTGGCCCAGGCGGACGCCGTCGTCGAGGCCGAGTACCGCACGCAGGTCGTCGTCCACAACGCGCTCGAGACGCACCAGTCCGTCGTCCGCTGGGAGGGAGACACGCTCGAGGTCTACGTCTCGACGCAGTACATCTGGGGCGTGCGCGACAGCGTCGCGTCCGCGCTCGGGCTCCCGCAGGACAGGGTCCGCGTCGTCTGCAACTACATGGGCGGGGGTTTCGGCGCGAAGAACGGGCCCGGCGACCAGACGTACGTCGCGGCCGCGCTCGCCACGCAGACCGGGCGGCCGGTGCGCTGCGCGCTGACGCGGCGCGAGGAGAGCATCGTCACCGGCAACCGCAACGCCACGGTGCAGCGGCTCACCGTCGGCGCGCGCTCGGACGGGACGCTGACAGCCCTGCGCGGCGAGTTCGTGAACGCGATCGGCTGGTCCGGCTTCTCCGGGCCGACGTTCGGGCCGATGGAGATGCTCTACGCCTGCGAGAACGTCCGCACGGAGACCTACCCGGTCCGGCTCAACCTGCCTCCCAATGCGGCGTTCCGCGCTCCCGGCTTCGCCGAGGGCACGTTCGCGCTCGAGTGCCTGCTGGACGAGCTGGCGGCCAGGCTCGACCTCGATCCGCTGGAGCTGCGGCGGCGCAACCACGCCGACGCCGATCTCAGCAGCGGCGTCCCGTACTCGTCCAAGCAGCTTCTTGCCTGCTACGACAGGGCCGAGCCGTGGTGGGAGCGGCGCGACGAGGTGCGCGCGCGCTCGGACGGGCCGTGGCGCTGGGGCGTCGGGCTCGCGAGCCAGATCTGGTACGGAGGCGGCGGCCCGCCGTCGTACGCCTGGATTCGCGTCGGCTCCGACGGCCGCGCGACGGTGGTCACGGCGATGCAGGACATCGGCACCGGGACGCGCACGGCGATGGCGCAGATCGCCGCCGAGGAGCTCGGGGTGCCGATCGACTGGGTGACCGTCGCGCTCGGCGATTCCGCTCGTGGCCCGTACGCCTCGATCTCGGCCGGCTCGTCGACGACGCCCTCGATGGGCCCGGCCGTGCGCGCGGCGGCGGCGGATGCGAAGCGGCAGATCATCGAGATCGCCGAGCAGCGGTTCGAGCTGGAGGAGGGTCTGCTCGACATCCGGAACGGCCGGCTCGTGCTCGCCGACGGCGAGTCATGGCCGCTCGAGGAGGCGACCGGGCTGCTCGGCGACGGGCAGATTCTCGGCAAGGGCGCGCGCGGGCCGAACCCGACCGGGATGCGCGTGCTGACGTTCGGCGTGCAGGTGGCCGAGGTGGCGGTCGACATCGAGACCGGCGAGGTGCGGGTCGACCGTGTGCTCGCGGTGCACGACGTCGGGCGTGTGGTCAATCCCCTCGGCGCGCGGAGCCAGGTCGAGGGCGGCGTGATCCAGGGGCTCGGGCACACGTTCTCGGAGGAGCGCCTGGTCGACCCGGCGACGGGCAAGGTGCTCACGCAGACGCTCGACTCGTACCGGATGCCGACGATCGCCGACGTGCCCGAGATCGTGGTCGAGCTGATCGACGCCCCCGACGAGCACCTGACGAACCTCGGCTCGAAGGGCCTCGGCGAGCCGCCGATCATCCCCACGGCCGCGGCGGTGGCGAACGCGATCCGCGACGCGACGGGCGCCGATGTGCGCGCGCTGCCGATCGGGCGCGAGGAGATGCTGCGCGCGCTGCGCGAAGCCCGCGAGCGCGAACGGGGGCGCGCGAGGGTTGGAGCTCCACCGGCCTGACTCGCTCGAGGCGGCCACGGCCGCGCTCGGCAACGGCACGGTCGCGCTCGCCGGCGGCACCGAGCTCGTGCCGCTGCTGCGCGACCGGCTCGTCCGGGCCGAGACACTGCTCGACGTCCGCGAGCTGCTCCCTCGCGGCATCCGGGGGACACGCATCGGTGCGGGCACGACCCTCGCGGAGCTCGAGGCCGATCCGACTCTGCCCGCGGCTCTGCGCGAGGCGTGCCGGCAGGCCGCGTCGCCGCAGATCCGGGCGATGGGCACGATCGGCGGGAATCTCGTCCAGGCGACGCGCTGCTGGTACTGGCGACTCCGGTTTCCCTGCTGGCTGCACGGCGGCGCCGCCTGCCTCGCGCGCGACGGCGAGCACCGCGAGCACGCGATCCTCGGCAACGAGCGCTGCGCTTCTGCGCATCCGTCCGACGTGGCCGCGGCGCTGCTCGCGCTCGATGCGCGGGTGCACACGACCGCGCGCGAGTTGCCGCTCTCCGACCTCTACCGGCTGCCCACCGACGACGACCGGAGCATGGTCACGCTCGCGCAAGACGAGCTGATCCTCGAGCTCGACGTCCCCGCGCCGGAGGCCAGCGTCTACCTGAAGGCGATGGACCGGCGGAAGTGGGCGTTCCCGATCGTGGGCGTGGCCGCCGCCCGGGTGAGGCAGGGCGTACGTCTCGGGCTCGCCGGGGTCGCGCCGATCCCGTGGCTGCTCGAGACGCCGGAGGCGCTCGAGGACGCGACGCCGCTGACGGGGACGGCGTACAAGGTCGAGCTGGCGCGCGTGCTCGTCCGCCGTGCGCTCGCCGCGCTCTAGTTCCGGCCCTCGTTTTCCCCAGCCTGTGGAAACCGAGCTGTGGGCCGCTCGGGCCGTATCATCGGCCGGTGGTGCTCGGAATCGTTCTCGCCGCCGGCGCCTCGACGCGTTTCGGCTCGCCGAAGCAACGGCTCCTCCTCGGAGAGGTGCTGGAACGTGCGCGGGCGAGCCGTGAGCTGGACGACCTCGTCGTCGTCCTCGGAGCCCACGAGGTGCAGACCGATGCCCGCGTCGTCCGCTGCCCGGACTGGGAGCGCGGCCCCGGGGCGTCGCTTCGCTGCGGGCTCGCCGCGGCGCCGCCAGATGCGGAGGCCGCGGTCGTGGTTCTGGCCGACGGCCCGCGTCTCTCGCCCCGGGCGGTCGATCGGCTCGTTGCCGCGTGGCGCTCGCAGGGCGGGGACGTCCTCGCCGCATCGTACGGGGGCGAGCGCGGGCATCCCGTTCTGCTGGCGCGCTCGGCGTGGGACATGATTCCGGACGAGGGCGCGCGGGCACTCGACCCCGTGCTCGTGGCGTGCGACGATCTCGGCTCTCCGGGCGACGTCGATGTCGCCGCCGACCTGCCTACCTCCTGCGCGGGAGGGGTGAATGGCTGACGCGCACATGGAGCTCGTCGAGGCACCCGAGCTGTCCGACCATCACTCGGCGCTCGCCGCCGCGCGCCTCCGTCGGCAGCTGACCCGGGAGGAGGTCGCCGAGCGGGCGGGCCTCTCCCCGGAGCAGGCGGAGTGGCTCGAGGACGGCCGCCTCTACCGGTTCCCGACGGGTGATGACGCGGTGCGGGCCGTGCTGCTGTACGCGACGGCGCTCGGCGTCGACCGCCGCGAGGCGCGACGGATGGCCGGCCTGCGGGTGCGGCCGCGTCCGCTCGACTGGAATCCGGCCGGCCGGATCACCGTCGCCGCCTGCGTGCTCGTACTGGTCGCGGCGATCAGCGTGGTGCTCGCGGTGCCGCACATCTCCTTCGGCCACAGCAGCAACGGCGCGTCGAGTCCCAAAGCGGGGGCGGAGGCGAAAGGGCTGCTTCCGCCCTGGAAGATCTCGGTCGACGTCCTCAACGGCTCGGGCGACATCAACTACACCCGCACCGTCGCGAACCGGATCGGCGCCCTCGGCTACCGCATCGAGCGGGTGGCGAGGGCGTCGCGCTTCACCTATCAGCGCAGCGTCGTGTACTTCCCGTCGGGCGGCAGGAAGATCGGCGCCCGGCTGGCACGGCAGCTCGGAGCCGATCTCCAGCCACTCCTCGGTAGCCGGAACGACCGCCGGCTCGTGGTGGCGGTCGGCACAGCCCACCTCTGACCGTCGGCGATGACCCGGTGCAGGGCGGCGGCTAGGTTTCGAGGGGAGTCTGGCGCGCCAGCAACGCGAGCCGCGCCTTGAGCTCCGGCGGCATCGGCTCGATGACGACCTGGCGGACGTAGCGTCGCAGCTCGACCTCGAAGCGGTAACGCTTCCGGCAGTACGAGCAGGTGTCCAGGTGCGCCTCGGCCTCGCGGACCTCGGTCTCGGTCAGCTCACGGTCGAGGTAGGGCTGGAGTACCTCCTCACACCTGTCGCACGGATCGATCATGCGTCCTCCGTCCGCTCGGCGAGCTCTCTCTTCAGGATACGCCGACCGCGGTGCAGGCGCGACATCACGGTGCCGACCGGGATGTCGAGGATCTGCGCTGCGTCCTGGTAGGAGAAGTCACCGATGTCCACCAGCACGATGACGTCGCGGAAGTTGTGCGGGACGGCCGAGAGCGCGTTCACGACGTCGTTCTGCGACAGCCGCTCGAGCACCCGCTCCTCGTCGAGGTTCGCATCCCCCGAGGACTGCTCCAGCTTGTTGTAGAGGAAGTAGTCGCCTTCCTCGAGCGGCTGGACGTCCGGCGTCCGCTGCACCTTGCGGCCGCGGTCGATGTTGAGGTTCGTGAGGATCCGGAAGAGCCAGGCGCGCAGGTTCGTGCCCGGCGTGAACGAGCTCCAGCTGCGGAACGCGCGCGTGTACGTCTCCTGCATGAGGTCCTCGGCCTCCTCGCGCGAGGAGACCAGGCGCCGGGCGACCCGATAGACCTGGTCGGCCAGCTCGAGCGCCTCCTCCTCGAAGCGGACGCGGTTGCGCGCCGTCGCTGCTACCTCTGCGGGATCCGTCTCCGGCTTGACCTCGCTCATTGGGGCAACCTAGCAGCGTCACGTGAAACGCTCCAACGAGCGCGACTGCTGCGGGATTCCGCCGCGGCCCGGCTCAGACGCCCTGAAGCTCGCGGAAGCCCGCGGTTGCGAGTGCGGCCAGCAGCGCATCGCGGTCGGTGCGCTCGTCGTCCCATGCCAGCGTCACCTGGCCCATGAGGTTGGCGCTCGCGAAGTCGAGGCCGTCGTGGCCCTGCAGCGCGGCGGCGAGCCGGTGCACGCAGCGCTCGCAGCGCACGCCGCTGACCTGGATCGTTTCCCTCCGCTCGGCCACTAGTCCGATCGTAGCGTCCGGTCCACGAGGTCCGCGCAGACCGCGCCGAGGCCCTGCGCCCGGCCGACCTCGAGCTGGCGATCGCCTTCGCAGGTGGTCGGGACCAGCGCCTCGAGCAGTCCCCGCGATCCGAGTGTCTCCGCCGCCGGTCGGACGAGCTCGAGCAGCTCGGCCCCGAGCTCCGAGGCAGGGACGAGCCGGTCCTCGTCCGGATGAACGAGCCCGGCGCGGGGGCCGAAGCGGGCGGCCGCCCAGCGGTTCTGCCCGTAGATCGAGCGGCCCGCCGGATCAGGCGCGCGGGGCGGGCTGGAGAGCGCAACCGCGCAGAGCGCCTGGAGGAGCGCGACGAACGCGCCCGTACGCAAGCGTGACGTCGGCTGGTCGGGCATGCGCAGCTCGAGCGTCCCGAGGCGAGGGTGCGGGCGGACGTCCCACCAGTGCAGCGTGTAGTCGGCTGCGATTCCGAGCCGCGTGAGTCGCTCCGCGTACGCCTCCCATCCGCTGTACGAGGCGAACACCGGCGGCGCGCCGCTTCTGGGCAGCTCCGCGAGCACCTGGGCGCGGCTCGACATCAGCCCTGTCTCGGCGTCACCCATGTACGGCGAGTTCGCCGAGAGCGCGAGCACGACGGGCAGCCACGGCAGAACCCACTCCAGCGCACGCAGGCAGTCGTCGCCGCCCGGCATCCCGACGTGGACGTGCAGTCCGCTCACGCCCTGCCGGCGGGCCGACGGCCCGAGGTGCTCGGCCATCCCGAGGTAGCGCGGCTCGGGCACGATCTCCAGCGCCTCGGGGCGGACGAGCGGATGCGCCCCGGCGGCGGCCAGCGCGAGGCCCTGCGCCCCGGCCGCCGCGATCGCGAAATCGCGCAGCTCTCCGACGCCGGCCACGGCGTCGTGCGCCGACTCGCACACGTCCGTGTTCAGCTCGACGACCGACGCGTGCAGCTCCGTCTTCAGCCGGCCCGGCAGTTGCCGGCCGGCCGCGGTCCGCAGCAGCGCGTCGACGGACGGCGATGGCATGAGCGTCTCGCCGTCGAGGATCATCAGCTCCTCCTCGACCCCCAGCGAGAGCGGCGCGCTGCCGCCGAAGTTGCTGCTCGATCACTTGCCGCGGACGCCGTGCACGGGCCGGCCCGATGCCTCCCACGCGTAGTACGACGCACTGGGGCCGAACGCCGGCTCGTACGTCACGACGTGCGGGTTGCGCCCGACCTCCTTCGCCCGCTGGGCGTGGCGGAGCAGGTTCGGGTCGTCGCGCTCCTCCCAGACCAGGATCAGGTGCGCGGCGGTCATGAACTCGGCGACGAACGTGCATCCGGGCGCCGGGCACGGGAAGGGCCCGGTGCTGACGCAGAACCAGCCGGAGTGGTCGGCGCCGGAGTCGTCCTCCCACAGCTCCTCCTCCTCGGTGAGGATCTCCTCCTCGAAGAGCAGGCGTCCGTACGCGGGGCCTCGGCCTTCTCGTTCCACGGCGGGAGGGTAACGACCGCGGCCTGCCGGCCGTTCGGCTCACTCACGGATGAGCAACACCCGCGCCGGGCCGCCGTCCGAGCCTTCGATCCTCAGCGGCGCGCAGACGAGCAGGTAGTCACCCGGGTCGACGGCCCGGAGGTCGAGCCCCTCGACCGGCACGACGCCTGATCCCAGCAGGATCCGGTGGGTGTCGAGGTCGCCGATCGAGAGGTAGTCGATCCCCACGAGCCGCACGCCGCGGTCGACGAGGAGCTGCGCGGCGTCCGGGCCCACCGAGACCGCGTCCTCGGCGTACGTGTCCCGACTCCAGAGCTCCGAGTTCGCGGTCTTCAGGACGATGCGGTCGCCGAGCTCCAGCGGCTCGAGGTCGGCCGCGGCGATCGTCCCCTCGACGGCTGTGAGGTCGAGCACCCGTGCCGGGCCGACGAGCACGTCGAGCGGCACCGCGTCGGCCCCGTGACCGTCGTCGAAGAAGTGCAGCGGCGCGTCCACGTGTGTCCCGCTGTGAACGCCGAAGTCGAGCCGGCTGACGTTCGCGATCCCGCCGCCGGCGAGCGACTCCACGCGCTCGATCTGCACGACCGGGTCGCCGGGGTAGACGATCATGCCCGGGCGAATCGGGAACGCTGACGTCGAAGATCTCCACCGCCGCATCCTTGCGTAACGCGGCGGGCGACGCGTGAGACTCCTCTCCAACCGAAAGGAGCGAACCTTGACCGACGACCTCTTCGACCTGATCGTCATCGGCGCCGGCTCCGCGGCCCGGGACGCCGCCGGCCGCGCGTCGTCGCGGCACGGCGCCCGGGTGGCGCTGATCGAGCGCGAGCGCTGGGGCGGGAGCTGCCCCAACGTGGCGTGCTCGCCGACGAAGGCCTACCTCGTTGCGGCCGACCTGATCCACGACGTCAACGAGCTCGCGGCGGTCATCGGGATCGAGGTGAGCGAGGCGCGCGCCAACCTCGCCCGCATCCGCGAGCGCAAGGAGTCGCTGAAGAAGCCGCAGGCGAAGTGGGTCGCAGATCTGCAGGCGCAGGGCTACGCCACCTTCCCGGGCGAGGCCGGCTTCGTCGACGCGCGCACCCTGCGTGTCGGCGACCGCGAGCTGACCGCGGACCGCATCCTGATCGCCACCGGCTCGCGGACGGCGGTGCCGCCGATCGGCGGGATCGACGCCGTCGACTGGCTCGACCACATCAGCGCGCTCGAGCTGACGGAGGTCCCGGAGTCGCTCCTCGTCGTCGGCGCCGGGGCCGTGGGCCTCGAGTTCGGTCAGGCGTTCTCGCGCTTCGGCTCGCGGGTGACGATCGTGGACGCGCTCGACCAGATCGCCCCGCGCTCGGATCTCGAGGCCGCCCGCGAGCTGCAGGCCTCGCTGGAGGACGAGGGGATCCCGGTGCTCCTCGGCACCTTCGTCCGACGCGTCGTCCGCGACGGCAGCGGCCTGGTTGCGACGCTCGTCCCCCGAGAGGGCGGGGAAGCCGGCGAGGTGCGGGCCGAGCGGATCCTGCTCGCCTCCGGCCGCAAGCCCAACGTGGAGGAGCTGGCGCTCGACCGCGCCGGGGTCGAGCTCGGCCAGCTGGGCGTTGTGGTCGACGCACGGCTGCGCACGAACGTGCCGGGAATCTGGGCCGCCGGCGATGTCACCGGCCTGGCGCCGTTCACGCCGGTGGCGCAGTACCAGGCGCGGATCGCGGTCGACGACATGTTCGGCGTGGACGGCCGCGAGGCCGACTACACGGTGCTGCCGACCGCGATCTTCACGGATCCCGAGCTCGCCGCCGTCGGCCTCACCGAGGAGGACGCGACGGCGCGCGGCATCGACGTCGGCACGGCGGTCCACCCGCTGGCCGGAGTCCGTCGAGCGACGTACCTGAACGCCAGGCGCGGCCTGTTCAAGATCGTCTACGACCGCTCGAGCCGCCGGGTGCTGGGCCTGCACGTCGTCTCCCGCAACGCGAGCGACGTCGTGCAGGGCCTCGCGGTCGCGATCAGCCTGGGCGCGACGGTGGACGACCTCGCGCTCGCCCATCACACCTTCCCGACGTTCGGCGAAGGCGTGAAAGCGGCTGCGGAAAAGGCCCTCGTCCAATAACCCTTTTCGAGAAGTCGTCATGGCTCCGGCGCAGCCGGGCCGGACTTCTCGAAAGAATAAGCCGGAGGCCCGGGCAGGCGGGCGGGCCTCCGGCTCTGCCTCCGAGAGCCGCGCTGGCGTCGACTCGATCGGAGGCGGGCCCCTGGGGACAGGGGCCTTTCGGGCGAGCTGTTTACCCCTGGACAGAGGCTGGTTGTCGCCCGAGCCTGGCTGTCACCTCCATCCTCCTGCTCCCGCGATAGAGGGTGAGCACGATCTTGTCTCCCGGCTTCTTGCCTGCGATCGCGTCGCGCAGGTCGTCGACGCTGAAGAGGGGGTTGCCGTCGGCCGCGACGATCAGGTCGCCGCCCAGCGGGTAGCTGACGCCGGCGACCGTCACGGTGGTCGTTCCGGCCCTCAGCCCGGCTTTCTCCGCGCCGCCGTCCGCGTCCATCCGCTGGATCACCAGGCCGTGCGCTGCGCCGAGGTGGAAGAGCTGCGCAACGTCGGGGGTCACGGCGACGAGCCTGACGCCGAGATACGAGTGCTCGACCTTGCCGTTCTGGATGAGTTGCGTGACGACTGTACGCACGGTGTTGCTCGGGATCGCGAAGCCGACGCCGACGTTGCCGTCGGAGCCGGTGTCGCCGGTGGAGATCTGCGAGTTGACGCCGATCACCTGGCCCTGCGTGTCCAGCAACGGCCCGCCCGAGTTGCCGTGGTTCAGCGCCGCGTCGGTCTGGATGACGTGGTCGATCGTGTACCCGTTCGGCGCCGTGATCGGGCGCTGGAGGGCGCTCACGATCCCGGCCGTCACCGAGCGGTCGAGGCCGAACGGGTTGCCGATCGCAACCACCTCGTCGCCGACCTGGATCCGGTCCGAGTTGGCGAACTGAAGCGGCGTCAGAGCGCGCGACTTCGCGTCGACGTGGAGCACGGCGATATCGGTCGAGGGGTCCCGCCCGACGATCGTCGCCCGCAGGCTCTCATCGTTGGAGAAGCTCACGTAAACCGCGGTGGCGCCCGCGACGACGTGGTAGTTGGTGACGATGTGGCCGGCCTTGTCGATCACGAACCCGGAGCCGAGGGCCTGCTCGGTCTGGGACTGCGTCTGGCTCGGGAAGCCGAAGAAGCCGCCGAACGGATCGGCCGGCTGGGTGACGGTCTTGGTGGTGGAGACCTGTACGACCCCGGGCGCGGCAGCGCGGTAGATCTCGTTGATCGAGAGGCCGTCGTGGGGGTCGAAGCTCGCGGGCGATGTGCCGGGGGCGGCCACCTCGCGAACGGTGGTCGTGCTCCCCCGGCCCACGCCGACGAGGAGCGCCGTCGCGCCTACCGCGAGGGCCGCACCGGACGCGGCGGCGGCGAACACGAGCGTCGTCAGGGAAGCGATACGGCTGCGCACCTGCACGTCCCGAGTTGTAACGGGAGGCGATTGAGCCCTCGTTTCGGGACGTTAAGCGGGGTTTGCGGCTGTGTTAAGAAGTGTTGAGTCGACGTTGCTCGCCGTCGTCGACGTGGCGCATGGAGCCAAGCAAACCTTTCAGGAAACGCGGCGCTGGCCGAGCGGGAACGTCAGCGCGAGGTGCGCCGCGACGACGACACCGAAGAGGGCCGCGAGCACGCCCTGTCCCGCCGCCGCGAGCGCGGCGACTCCCGAGCCGAAGACGGCGAGCTCGAGCAGCAGCCGCCACGGATCGCCCGGGTGCCACCGCGCCTTCGGGGCGACGAACGCCCCCCAGAGCACGGCGGCGCCGACCGGCGCGAGCACCATCAGCGCGTAGCTCACCCCGTACCCCCAGTAGCCGAGCGCAGCCAGCGCGCAGAGCTCGAGCACGAACCGGAGGCCGTCATTGGCGGCTCTCATGCCCTGCGCCTGTGCGAGGCTTGCCGCCGTGCCGTTCGTGCCGGACGACTTCGACGTGCCGCCGGGTCTCGCGACGCCCACGTTCGTGCTGGAGCCGCTCGGCCCCGAGCACAACGAGGACGACTATGCGGCGTGGTCGACGTCGATCGAGCATATCCAGGCGACGCCGGGCTTCGAGGGCCGCAGCTGGCCGCACGAGATGACGCTCGCGGAGAACCTTGCCGACCTCAAGGGCCATGCCGCCGACTTCGCCGCCCGCCGCGGGTTCACGTACACGGTGCGCGACCCCCGAGACGGAGGCACGATCGGCTGCGTCTACGTCTATCCCGCGAAGGACGGCGTCCACGACGCAGCGGTCAGCTCGTGGGTGCGCGTCGACCGGGCGGAGCTCGACGCAGCGCTGCGTGGCGTCGTGCGCCAGTGGCTCGCGGCCCGGTGGCCGTTCCGAAACGTCGCGTACGCAGCGTAGGTCGAGCCTGCCGGGCTGGCCTGTCCGGATGAGCCAGTTGACGATCTGCCCGCGCTGCTCGAAGGTCGGCCGGTGGCAGGTGCCTTGAATCAGAAGACGGCGCAGAAGCTCCTGGAGCGGCACGGTTGGGTTCGGACGATTGGCGGCAAGCACAACGTCAAGATGGAGAAACCCGGCCATCGGCCGATCACGCTCCCGATGCATCAGGGGGCGGACTACAGTAAAGGCCTGGCCGCTGCGATTCTCAGACAGGCAGGTATCTCGTAATGGCGAGCATCCGGTTCCACGCCGCGGTGAAGGAAGAGGACGACGGCACGCTATGGGCGCAGGTCGAGGAGCTTCCTGGCTGCTTCGCGTCCGGTCGCGACGTCGACGAGCTCCGGGAAGCGCTGACGGAGGCCATCCAAATGTGTCTGCCCGATGGCGTCCAACTCGGTGCGGCCGTCTCGTTCGAGCGGCTCAGCGAGACGCGCGCCCTCGTCTCGGCATAGATCTCAGCCGGCGAGCAGTTGCCGCAGCGCGTACGGCAGGATCCCGCCGTGGCGGAGGTACTCGCGCTCGCGCGGGGTGTCGAGCCGGACCCGGGCGGTGAAGCGGATCGCCTTGCCCTCGTCGTCGGGCTCGGCGACCACCTCGGCCTCGCTCGCCTCGCCGTTCTCGGAGCCCGTGCACGGAGAACCGCTCGCGGCCGGTCAGGCCCAGCGACTCCGGCGTCTCGCCGGCCGGGAGCTGCAGCGGCACGATTCCCATCCCGATGAGGTTCGACCGGTGGATCCGCTCGTAGCTCTCCGCCAGCACCGCCTTCACGCCGAGCAGCTGCGGGCCCTTCGCAGCCCAGTCGCGCGACGAGCCGGAGCCGTACTCCTTCCCGGCGATCACGACCGTCGGGGTGCCCTCGGCGCGGTATCTCTCCGCGATGTCGTAGATCGTCCCCTCGTCGCCGTCCGGGAGGTGCACCGTCCACGTGCCCTCCGAGGCGGGAGCGAGCAGGTTCCGCAGGCGCACGTTGGCGAACGTGCCGCGCACCATGACCTCGTGGTTGCCGCGCCGTGAGCCGTACGAGTTGAAGTCGCGCCGCTCCACGCCGTGCTCCGTGAGGTACCGCCCGGCCGGGCTCTCCGGCTTGATCGAGCCCGCCGGCGAGATGTGGTCGGTGGTCACCGAGTCGCCCACGCGCACGAGACAGCGGGCACCGTCGATGTCGGAGATCGTGCCCGGCTCGCGGCTCATCCCGTCGAAGTACGGCGGCAACCGCACGTACGTCGAGTCCGGATCCCAGGCGAACAGGTCGCCCTCCGGCACGTCCAGCTCCCGCCAGCGCTCGTCGCCCGTGAAGACGTCGGCGTAGGTGGAGCGGAACATCTCGCCGCGCACCGACGCCGTGACGACCTCGAGGATCTCCGCCGAGCTCGGCCAGAGCTCCGAGAGGAAGACGTCGTTGCCGTCCCGATCCTGGCCCAGCGGCTCGGTCGTCAGGTCGAGGTCCATGCGGCCGGCGAGCGCGTAGGCGACCACGAGCGGCGGCGAGGCCAGGTAGTTCGCCTTCACCTCGGGATGGATGCGCGCCTCGAAGTTGCGGTTCCCCGAGAGCACCGAGCACGCGACGAGGTCGCCCTCCTCGATCGCCCGCGAGATCTCCGCCTGCAGCGGCCCCGAGTTCCCGATGCAGGTCGTGCAGCCGTAGCCGACCGTGTAGAAGCCGAGCTGCTCGAGGTACGTCGTCAACCCTGCCCGCTCGTAGTACTCGGTCACGACCTTCGAGCCCGGCGCAAGGCTCGACTTCACCCACGGCTTGCGCTCGAGGCCCCGCTCGACGGCGTTCCGGGCGAGCAGCGCGGCGGCCAGCATCACCTGCGGGTTCGAGGTGTTCGTGCAGCTCGTGATCGCGGCGATCACGACCGCGCCGTGGCGCAGCTCGAACTCCTCGCCGTCGAGCTCCACCGTGACCGACCGCGTGCCCTGCTTCGTGGCGACCGCGCCGCCGCCCGCGCCGCGGCCGTCGTCGGTCGAGCCGTCGCCGGTGGGCGGATCGCTGGCCGGGAAGCTGTTTGCCACCTCCTTGTCGTACGAGCCCGGCGCGTAGTCGACGCCGAAGGAGCCGAGCGCCTCGATGAAGCCCTGCTTCGCCGAGCTGAGCGGGACGCGGTCCTGCGGGCGGCGCGGGCCGGCGAGGCTGGGGACGACGGTCCCGAGGTCGAGCTCGACGACCTGCGAGTACTCGGGATGGTCGTCCGGCTCGTGCCAGAGCCGGTTCGCCCTGCAGTACGCCTCCACGAGCGCGATCCGCTGCTCCGGTCGGCCGGTCAGGCGCAGGTACTCGATCGTCTGCTCGTCGACCGGGAAGAAGCCGCAGGTCGCGCCGTATTCGGGCGACATGTTCCCGAGCGTCGCGCGGTCGGCCAGCGTGAGCGACGCAAGACCGGCGCCGAAGTACTCGACGAACTTCCCGACGACTCCCGTCCGGCGCAGGATCTGGGTGACCGTGAGCACGAGGTCGGTCGCGGTGGCGCCTTCGGGGAGGCTGCCCTCGAGCCGGAAGCCGACGACCTGCGGCACGAGCATCGAGATCGCCTCGCCGAGCATCACCGCCTCGGCCTCGATCCCGCCCACGCCCCAGCCGAGCACGCCGAGGCCGTTCACCATCGTCGTGTGCGAGTCGGTGCCGACGACCGTGTCCGGGAACGCCCAGAGGCGTCCGTCGACCTCGCGGGACTCGACGACGCGCGCCAGGTACTCGAGGTTGACCTGGTGGACGATGCCGGTGTTCGGCGGCACGACCGAGAGATCGTCGAAGGCGTCCTGGCCCCAGCGCAGGAACGCGTAGCGCTCGCGGTTCCGCGTGAACTCCAGGTCGCCGTTGCGTGCGATCGCGAGCCGGGTCGCGTACTCGTCGACCTGGATCGAGTGGTCGACGACGAGCTCCGCCGGAAGCTGCGGGTTGATGCGCGCGGGATCGCCGCCGAGATCCCGCATCGCTTCGCGCATCGCCGCCAGGTCGACGATCGCCGGCACGCCGGTGAAGTCCTGCAGCAGGACGCGCGCAGGGCGGAAGGAGATCTCGCCGGTCGGTTCGGCCTCCGCCTGCCAGCCCGCAACCGCCTCCACCTCGGCGGCGTCGGCGCGCCCGAGGGCGGCCGAGCGGAGCACCGACTCGAGAAGGACGCGCAGCGAGTAAGGCAGGCGCTCCGCCCGCTCGCCGAGCGGTGCTATCGCGTACTCGAGCCCTCCGACCTGCAGCGTGGTGTCCATTCCGTCCACTCTAACTGCGGGGCTCAGCCGGGCACGCCGCGCCGAATGCGGCACTCGCTCTACTTCGTGCACCGTGGGCAGGCGCGATTCGAGGTCGGCGGCGAGGTGCTCGAGCTGGGGCCGGGCGGGCTGTGCCACGTCGAGTCGACGCCGCCGCGCCGGTTCGTCATCGGCGACGAGGATCCGGTGGTGCTGGTCGTCGGCGGCAAGGACGGCTACGTCGGGCGCGACGGCCGTCTCGTGAACCCCGATGACGCGGAGAAGCGGCGAAACTTCGGCACGGACGTGCCCGGGCCGGCGCCCCGTAGCGCGCCGCTCCGCCGGCTCTGAGACACTGGGGACGTGAAGGCGCCCGTCACCGTCGCGTGCATCCAGGCCGAGCCCGTGATCCTCGACCGCGACGCGACGATCGAGAAGCTCGGCGTGCTGGCGGGCGAGGCCGCGGCCAGGGGCGCGACGCTGCTCGTCTTCCCCGAGACGTTCGTCCCGGCGTACCCCTCGTCGGTGTGGGCCAGGGCGCTCGCCGGCTGGGGCGAGCCGGGCGCGAAGGAGGCGTACGCGCTGCTGGCCCGTGAGTCGGTCGAGGTGCCCGGACCGGCGGTCGACCGGCTCGGCGAGATCGCGGCCGAGCACGCGGTCTGGCTCGTCACCGGCGTCTCCGAGCGCGACCCCGAGCGGCCGGGCACGCTCTACAACACGCTGCTCTACCACGCGCCCGACGGCTCGCTCGCGCTGCGACACCGCAAGCTCGTGCCGACGAATCACGAGCGCCTGATCTGGGGGCCGGGCGACGGCTCGGGCCTGCAGGCGATCGAGACCGGACTCGGCCGGATCGGCGGGCTGATCTGCTGGGAGAACTACATGCCGCTCGCCCGCTTCGCCCTCTACGAGTCGGGGATCGAGATCTACATCGCCTCGACCGCAGACGACGGCGACGCATGGCAGGCGACGCTGGTTCACATCGCGAGGGAGTCACGCGCGTTCGTCGTGGCGCCGAGCCACTTCCAGCGGGCCGCGTCCTACCCGGACGATTTTCCGCTGCGCGGGATGCTGGACGGCGCCGACGTGATCGGGCGCGGCGGCAGCGCGATCCTCGACCCGGACGGGAGCTACCTCGCGGGGCCGCTCTACGGCGAGGAGGGGATGCTGCATCGCAGTCCTCGAGCCGGCACGGCTCGACGAGGAGCGGCAGCGCTTCGACCCGGCCGGGCACTACAACCGCCCGGACGTGCTCGGGCTCGTGCGCCGCTCCAACGCCTGACCGGAACTCCCTCGGGATCCGTCTGCGAGTCCGAGGCCCGACCCGGCCATGAGCCTCTGGCCCTTCCGGCCGCGTCCTCGTGTCCCCGCGACGGGCAACGCTGCGGACGAGAGCTTGAGGCGGGTGTTCTGATACCTGGCTCGCAATTACGTTACGTTACTGTTACGTTACGAAATGGCCAGGCGGCTCGACCCCCAAGTCGACGACGCGATCGAGACGGCGACGCTGGCGCTCCTGACCGAGCGCGGTTTCGCGCGCATGAGCATGGAGGCAGTGGCGGGCGTTGCGGGCGTCGGCAAGCCCGCGATCTACCGACGCCATCCGGACAAGGCCGCGCTCGTGGCGGCGGTCATCGCTCGGCAGCTCCCCGAGCTCGATCCGCCCGACCTCGGCGACACGCGGGCCGAGCTGTGGCGCGCGGTGGAGCAAGGCTTCCCCGAGGACGGTGCGGCCTATGTGGGCCTGATCGGCGGCCTGATCGCCGAGCAGGAGCGTCACCCCGAGCTGATCGACGCGTTCCGGCGCAGCGTGCTGCATCCTCGCCGCGCCATCGCGCGGGCGCTGATCGAACGCGGCCAGGAGCGCGGCGACCTGCGGAGCAGACATCGACCCCGAAGCCGCGCTTGACCTCTTCGCGGGGCCGTTCCTCGCCCGGGTATTCGCGGGCCTGGACACGGGGCCGCGCTGGCGCACGACCGCGTTCGCGACCTGGTGGGACCTCCTGAAGGAAAGGCAGTGACCGATGATTCACTTCACGATCGAGACCGAGATCGAGCGGACCGTCGCCGATGTCTTCGCCTACGTCACCGATCCCGAAAAGCTCGCCACCTGGCAGACCAACACGGTCTCGGCAGTGCAGGAGGGAGGCGGCCCGCTCGGGCTCGGCACTCGCCTGCGCGAGGTTCACCGCGCCGGCGGCAAAGACCTGAAGTCCCTCGTCGAGGTGTCCGAGTACGAGCCCGACCGGGCGTTCGCGCTGCACGTCGTCGAAGGCGCCCTGCCGGTCGACGTCCGGATCACCTTCGAGCCGACCGCGCGCGGCACGCTCATGCGCTTCGGCGCTCACGGCCAGCCGACCGGGGCGCTGCGCCTCGCCGAGCCGCTCCTGCGTCGCACCCTGAAGCGCCAGTTCGCCGGCCACTGCGCGACGCTCAAGGGGGTACTCGAGGATCGACGATGAGTCTCGGAAGCGGGTGTCACACACCATCACGGAACCGCGACGTCATCGGGTCAAGCACGATCGAAGTGCGGCAGATGGCAGCTGCCGCTCGCGGCCGCCAGCGAAGCTTCCCCGCCTGAAGTCGTCATGCCTCGGCGAAGCCGAGGCGGACTTCAGCGCCCGCTGATCGCCCACGAGGCCTGGTGGACGCTCGTGGCCTCGCGGTGCATCAGCGTGACGAACGCGTTCACGACCGTGGGGTCGAACTGCCGGCCTGCGCCGCGCACGAGCTCGGCGAGGGCGGCGGCGGGCTCCATCGCCGGGCGATAGCCGCGGTCGCTCGTCATCGCGTGGTACGCGTCGGCGACGAGGATGATCCGCGAGCCGAGTGGGATCTCCTGGCCCCGCAGCCCGTTCGGGTAGCCGGAGCCGTCCCAGTGCTCGTGGTGGTGGAGGATGCACAGGTCGACGGGCGCGGCGTCGAGGCCCTCCAGGAGCTGGAAGCCGATCTCCGGATGCTTGCGCATAAGCGCGATCTCGTCCGGGTCGAGCGGGCCCGGCTTGTAGACGATGCGGTCGGGGACGCCGATCTTGCCCAGGTCGTGCAGCCGGGCCGCGAGCCGCAGGTGCTCCATCGACTCGCCGGCGATGCTCGAGCGCCGCGGCGATCTTGCACACGAGCCGCGAGACCGCGACCGAGTGGTCGCCCCAGCTGTGCTCGCGCGCGTCGACGAGCCGGACGAGGTTCTCGACGGCCCGCAGGCGGGCGTCGTACTCGGCGCTGGCCACGATCTCGGCCTGCCAGGAGCGCTCGACCACGGACGGGCTGTAGATGCACCAGCGTCGCTTGCCGTTCCGCTTCGTCCAGTACAGCGCGATGTCGGCGAGCCGCTGCAGCTCCTCGACCTCGTGCGCGCTCTCGGGACACGACGCGATCCCGGTGCTGATCGTCACCGCGACGTCGCGCGGGCCGGACGTGTCCGCGAGCTCGTCCTGAATCGCCTGGATCCGATCGGCAGCCTCCTGGGCAGTCCCGTGCAGGAGCAGCGCGAACTCGTCACCGCCGAGCCTGAACGCGGCTCCGCCGCCGAGCGCGGCGAGCCGGGCTGCGACGTCGGCGAGCGCCTCGTCCCCTGCAGCGTGGCCCAGCGTGTCGTTGATCCGCTTGAAGTTGTCGACGTCGACGAGGCACAGGGTCGCCGGCTCGGCTCTCGTGGCGGCGTCCACCGCGGCGCTGACGGCGTGCTTGTAGGCGCGGTGGTTGCCGAGGCCCGTCAGGCTGTCCGTGTCAGCGGCCAGCCTGGCAAGCCGTGTGCTCCGCGCGTAACGCTGGTAGAGACCGAGGGTCAGGAGCGGCCCGGCGAGCAGGAGGAGCAGCGGCGGATCGACTGTCCAGAGCGCGGCCGCGAGCGCCGCCATCGAGCCCATGATCAGGAATGCGGCTCCGGAGTGTCGGAGGTGGTCGACGATCACGGACCGTGGGCTGTCGTTCTCCATCAGCGCCGTCGCAACACAGACGAGGGCGACATTGAGCGCGAGGAAGATCGCGCCCTCGACGAAGACGACCACCGTCATCGCTCCGTAGTGCGCGCTCCTGGTCAGGCTCAGTCCGGCGAGGTTCACGATCGACGAGGCCGAGGCCGCGATTGCGTAGACCGCGCAGTTGAACGCCAGCCGGAGCGGCGGCGCGCGGCTCTGAGCCTGCGCGATCAACATCGCGCCGACGCCGACGGCGACGGCGTACTCCCAGCCGAACAGCACCTGGGTTGCGACGATGAAGATGAACGCCAGGGAGACGACGCGCGTGTTGTCGAGGTCGAGCGACAGCGGCTTCAGCTCGACCGCGACCGCGCAGAGGAAGAAGACGGCTACGCCGGCCAGAGTTCGGACGGACGGCTCGTTCACGGCCAGCATCGCCGCCGCGACGGCAACGATCGGCGAGCCGACGGCGACCACCGCGAGGACGAAGCCGATCAGCCGCGGCTGGAGCGCGTCCATCGAGCGCACGCGCGTGGCTCCGACCCCGTGCAAGGCCGGCGTCTCTCTCACCGGACTCCCGTGCCCCCAGACGCGCAACCCGCGGCGGCGCACGCGCCGTGCGCGAGCCGGAGAGTTCCGATCTTCGAACGATGCAACGTGGGGACCTCCGTGGTGATTGCCGCAGTCGGCCGCTCAGATGGTCACATCACACACATAGCGACCGTCAGGGATCCGGCGTCCCCCAAAACGGTGATGCCGCGCGCCCCAAACCCGGGTTGCGCCGTGGGCTGTCGCTCAGCGGGACCACCGGCGGTGCGGGTGCAAGCCTCCCTCGAGGGCAGCGCCGGCACGGGCTCTCTCGACGGTTCCTCGACGCGCATCTCGAGTGGCTCTAGGCGCTCGATGGTCGGGTCGGAGCCCGGACCGTCAACGGGCTGAGCCCGGGATCCCCCGGAACGGGGAGGCATGGTCACCCAAAAGGGGACTCAACAGCGGCGGGGCGCGCCCCCGATACCTGTCGGGCAGGTCGTTGTCCCCTTTGTCTCTGCGGAGGTCCACGATGCGGCAGATCACGGCAGGCAGTCACCGTCTGGACGCGCACGAAGCCGAGCTGTTGTGGCGCGCCTGGTCGTCCGAGCAAGACAGCCGGGCCCGTGATCGCCTGGTCGTCTCGTACTCGCCGATGGTCCGGTACCTGGCCGCCAAGAAGCTTCGCGAGCTGCCGTCCCACTGGGAGCTCGATGACCTCGTCTCCTGCGGTCTGCTCGCCCTCGTGGAGGCGATCGATCGCTTCGACCCGGCCAAGGGCGCGACCTTCGAGCAGTACGCGTGGACACGTGTGAGCGGCTCGATCGTCGACGAGCTCCGCCGGCAGGACTGGGTCTCGCGCTCGACGCGCCGCTTCGCGCGCAGGGTCGAGCACACCCGCGAGGCGTGGTACACGGCGAACGGGGTGGAGCCCAGCGAGAGCGAGCTGTCCACGAAGCTTCAGGTCACCATCGACGTGCTGCGCGAACGGCTCCTGGAGTTCTCGCGCGCCGACCTCCTGTCGCTCCAGTCGCCTGCCCGCGGCAGCGAGGACGGCTCGGCGGTCCAGATCGGCGACACCATCGAGGCGCCCGCCGGCGTCGACGAGCCCGAGCGGGCCGTCCTCAACGGCGAGCGCGCCGCCACGGTGCGGGCAGCCGTTGCGGCGCTCTCCGAGCGGGAACGCAAGATTCTGGCGCTGGTCGTGTCCGGCGAGCTGCAGGGCGCCGACATCGCACCCCTGTTCGGCGTCAGCGAGTCGCGTATCTCGCAGATCCTCGCGGCTGTGCGACGCAAGCTGCAACTCGCGCTCGACGAGTACGACGCAGTAATCGCCGCCTGAGCATCGGCCGGAGGTTCCGCTCGAGATCAGGCTCGCTGATCGAGCACGTGCCGGCCCGCGAGCACGTCGAGGCCCTGCCGCGCAGGGATCTCGCACACGATGGCGCCGTCGCCGCCGACGAGCTGCGCCCGGACGTGCCCGTCGCCGACCTCGAAGCGGAGCTCGAGGTCGCGCGACCGCAGCTCGGCGACGACCTGCTGCGCGAGGTCGAGGGCGTGCAGGACCTCGGCGGGGAGAGTGTCCGGCATCGCGTCGTCGATCATGGCCCGGCTAATCGGCCGGCTCACTGCGACCTTGAGCCTCCGCGGGCCGTACCGGCCTCCTCATTCGAGGGATTCTGAGGCATCGGCCCGCGAGCGCCTGCCGCCGAGTGCCCTGACTCGCGCACTCGGCGGCAGGCGCTCGGGATGCGGTCAGGCGGCGTACCGCTCGGCCGCGAGCTCCGGCTCCGCCTCGAGGGAGACGGGCGCCAGGTCGGCTCGCCCGTCGAACGCCTTGCGGAAAGGGATCCGGCAGACGTAGGCGAGTGTCGCGAGGAGGGCGATGGCGAGGGCTGCATTGAAGGCGATGGCGAGAGTGAGAGTCATGGCGTGCTCCTTGGATGTCGGCTAGGGAGTTGCAACTGATTCCTCCGCAGGAAACACGAGGTCCCTTAAAGCAATCCGAGCGCCCGCTGTGAGCCGTATAAGAGTTACCGCACGGGTGTTCCGGGGCTGGGTACAGGCGAATTCGTCGGCACCCGGTTGACGTGTGGCCCGGATCGCGGTTAGGTAGCACATGCACGTCGGTCGAAAGTTGCTCGGGGTTGCCGCCGGCGTCCTGATTGTCTGCGTCCTGGTCGGCTTCTACGTCGCCCAGTACCTGCAGGCCGGCTCCGACACCTTCACGCCGGCAGCCTCCCGCGTCGGCCCCGTCACCAACGTCAAGCTCACGCTGCAGACTGTGGCGGCGGTCGGATCCCAGCTCAGCGACAAGCCGAACTGGGTCTCGTTCCTGGTCCGGGACTCCGACGGAACGTGGCAGCGCCGGACGGTCTACAAGCTGCCGGCGCACGCGCTCGTGCACGTGACGATCTACAACTTCGACGGCGCGAGCGGTCTGCGCAACCCCTTCCTCGCCCAGCCGCAGGGCGTCGTCGGCAAGGTGCGCTATGACGGCAGGCCGATCGACGTCATCGACCCCCAGCTCGCGTCGCATACGTTCGCGGTGCCTGCACTCGGCCTGATCGTCCCCGTCGCACCCGTCTTCGACAACGCGAAGAACCCGTGCGACTACGCGCCGTGCGACCCGAAGTCCATGGCTCACCGGACGATCACGTTCACGTTCCGCACCGGCAATCCCGGTCACTACCGCTGGCAGTGCTTCGTGCCCTGCGCCGCGGGCTGGATCTTCGGCTTCGGCGGCCCGATGCAGACGATCGGGTACATGGACGGCTTCCTGGACGTCACGTGACATGACCAGCGCCGCGGCACAGCCTGCACCGGCCGGGAGCCACAGCGGGCGGAGGGTGGTCATCGCCTGGCTGCTGCTCTGCGTGATCGTCACGCCGATCGTGGTGATCTTCGTGGGGCCGCTGATGCCGCCGGGGAACCACTCCGAGCAGGCCAGCAGCCAGGTGACCGACAACACGGTGCTGCTCGGCGTCTCGACGCCCGTCATCCTGTTGATCGTCTTCGTCCTCGGCTACATCCTGGTGGCCTTCCGCGGCCGCGGGGTCGCGGCCGACGGCCCTCCGGTGTACGGCGACTCGGGCATCCAGATCGCGTGGGTTGTCATCTCGACGGTCACCGTGCTTGCGCTCGCGGCCTTCGGGAGCTACGAGCTCGCCGCCAGCGGCGCGGGAGGCGGGGAGGGACCGAGTCCGATCTTCACCCCGAAGGGCGTGAAGCTCCCTGTGCAGGTGATCGCGCAGCAGTGGGCGTTCACCTACCGTTACCCGACCTACGGCGGTGTCGAGACCCCCCACCTCGTCCTGCCCGCCGACACGACCGTTGCGTTCCATGTGACGTCGCTCGACGCAATCCATTCGTTCTGGGCGTACGAGCTCGGCGTGAAGGCAGACGCGAACATCGGCGTTGACAACGTCGCCTACGTCACGCTCAAAGGCCCGACGCATTTCCACATCCGCTGCGCCGAGCTGTGCGGGCTCTGGCACGGCTACATGTACGACACCGGCCGGGTCGTGACCCCGGCCGAGTTCGCCGTCTGGATCGCGCAGCAGCAGGCCAAGTTCGGGCCGGTCAGCAAGTACCTGCCGCCCTACTCCACCAGCTATCTCCCCGATCCGCAACGGAGGGCCGGATGAGTCCGACTGCCGTCGAGTCCAAGCCGTTCTGGCGCCGCCTGCTCGGCTTCAACCTGCTCAGCGGGATCGTGCTGGGCGTCGCCGGCTACTACCTGGGCTACGTCCTCGGCAAGCAGATCAACGGCTCGAGCATCGCCTACTTCAGCGACACCGGTCAGAACGACATCGCAATCTTCCTGGGCTATGCGGTCGGGGTGATCGGGTTCCTCGTGGGCCTGGGGTTCGCCGGCTACCCGCTGTCCCGCATGCTCGGCCGTCCGGCGTCGGTGCGGGAGAAGGAGTCCGGGGGGATCGGCCGCTACTTCGGGCTCTGCACCGACCACAAGGTGGTCGGGATCCAGTACCTGATCGGGATCGGGCTGTTCTTCTTCATCGGCGGGCTGAACGCGATGCTGATCCGGATCGAGCTGCTGACCCCGCACAACCAGGTGATCCCGGCCGGGAGCTACCTGACGATCGTCGGCCTGCACGGCACGATGATGATGGGGATGATGACGAGCGCGATCCTCGGCCCGTTCGCGAACTACTTCGTGCCGCTGATGATCGGCGCGCGCAGGATGGCGTTCCCGCGGATCGAGGCGCTGACCTTCTGGCTGCTCATGGCGGCGGGCCTGGTGCTCACGACCACCATCTTCCTGGGCGGCTTCCCGACCGGCTGGACCGGCTACCAGCCGCTGAACGACCAGGCGAACGCCGGGATGGACTCGTACATCATCTTCTTCGCGCTGATCGGCCTCTCGATGATGCTGCTCGGCATGAACATGATCGCGACCATCGTGACCATGCGCGCGCCGGGCATGAGCTGGTCGCGGCTGCCGATCTTCTGCTGGGGCGTGCTGACGACCGCGATCCTCATGCTGCTGGCGGCCCCGGTGCTGATCGCCGATCTGACGATGGCGCTGCTCGACCGCACGGCGCAGACCAGCTTCTTCCTGGCCTCGTCCGGCGGCAGCGGGTACCTGTTCCAGAACCTGTTCTGGTTCTTCGGGCACCCGGAGGTGTACATCCTCGCCTTGCCCGGTTTCGGGATCGTGCTCGAGCTGCTGCCGGTGTTCGCGCGGAAGCCGCTCTGGGGCTACCGGCTGGCCGTGGCCGGAATGCTCGGCGTCGCGTTGCTGAGCTGGTTCGTCTGGCAGCACCACCTGTTCGTGAGCGGCATCAACGCCGACTCGAGGCCGTTCTACATGCTCTCGACGGAGCTGATCTCCATTCCCACCGGCTTCACGTTCATCTGCGGCCTGATGACGCTCTGGCGCGGCCGGATCCGGTTCACGGTGCCGATGCTCTTCTGCCTCGCCTGGTTCTTCAACTTCCTGATCGGCGGGCTTTCCGGAGTGTTCCTCTCCGATGTCCCGAGCGACGTGACGACGCACGGGAGCTTCTTCTCGCTGGCCCACTTCCACTACACGATCATGGGCGGGCTCGTCTTCACGTTCTTCGCGGCGATCTACTACTGGATCCCGAAGATGACAGGCTTCGTGCTGAACGAGCGGCTCGGCAAGATCCACTTCTGGGTGATGTTCGTGGCCTTCAACTCCACGTTCATGCCGCTGTTCGTCGCCGGCTTCATGGGCCAGGCGCGGCGCGCCGTGACCTATCCGTCGAACCTCCAGTTCCTGAACGACTGGGCGTCGATCTCGGCCTTCGTGCTCGGGCTCTCGATGCTCGTGTTCCTCGGGAACTTCGTCTACTCGCTCGTCTTCGCGCGCATCCCGGCCGAGCAGAACCCCTGGGACTCGCTCTCGCTCGAGTGGCAGCTGCCCACGCCCGTGCCCGTCCACGACTTCGACCGGCTCCCGGTGATCACGACCGATCCGTACGGCTACGGCGAAAGCGCGCGCCCCGTGGCCGTCCCCGCGCCGGCGAGCACGTAGATGAGCGACATCGCCCAGCCTGCCGCACCGTTCGTGGACGACGAGCCGCCCGAGACGCTCGGACGGAACCTGGCCGCCGCGTCGCGCCTGCTCGCCAGCGCGAGCGTCTTCTTCTTCCTCGCGTTCGTCTTCGCCTACTTCTATCTCCGGTCCCTGAACAACGGCGGGATGTGGAAGCCGAAGGGCGTCGACCCGTCCGTCGGGCTCGGCGTGGCGGTGCTGGTTGGTGCCGTCGGGTGCGCCGTGCTCGTCTGGCTCGCCCTCGCCGCCCAGAGGGGCGGCAAGGCGTCGCGGGCGAGACTGATGCTCGTCGTCGCGCTCGTGCTGGGCGTTGCCGCGATCGTGGTGCAGGTGGTCCAGTGGTTCACGGAGGGCTTCGGCCCCACGGAGGGCGGATACGCCAGCGTCTTCATCGGCTGGACCGGAGTCTTCGCCCTCTTCCTCCTCATCGCCATCGTCTGGCTCGAGATGGTGCTCGCCACCATGATCCGCTTCCGGAGCCGGCCGGCGGGTGCCGGTGGCGCCGACCCGCTTTCGCTCGTGGGGGCGGAGCTGCGATGCGCTCTCGTTCTTCTGGTGGTTCCTGGCCGGGGTCGGCGTCGTGACCTTCGTCATCCTCTACGTGATCTAGACAGGCCGGCGCACCGTGCCCTCGCTGACGAGCGCCGCGGCCTGGCCGGTCGAGCCGGCGCTCTTCGCCGTGCTGGGCGTCGGGCTGCTCTACGCGCTCGGCGGGAGGGGCGACCCCAGGCGCTGGTGGCGCGAGGCCGCGTTCTACGCCGGGCTGCTGACGCTCCTGATCGCCTTCGACTCGCCGCTCGTTCCGCTTTCCGAGACATCGTTCGCCGGGCACATGACCGCGCACATGCTGCTCCTCACGGCGGCTCCGCCGCTGCTCCTGCTGGGAGCTCCCTGGCCGCGCGTCTGGCGGCCGGTGCCGGCCGCCGTCCGCGGCCCGATCGAGCGTGGGCTCGGCCGGGCACGCTGGTCGTCGCCGCTGCGCTCGCTCGCCCGGCTGCTCGCCCGCCCTCTTCCCGCCTGGCTCGCCGCCAACGCGGTGTTCGTCGCCTGGCACATCCCGGCGCTCTTCGACGCGACGCTGCGCAGCGGCTCCGTGCACGCGTTCGAGCACGCGCTGTTCCTGGCCACGGCGCTCGTCTTCTGGGCGCAGGTGATCGATACGCCGCCGGTGCGGGCCCGGCTCGACATGCTCGGCCGCGCCGTGTACGTCACGGCCGCCATGGTCGTGAGCTGGGTGCTCGCGCTCGTGCTCCTGTTCGCCCCGCGGCCGCTCTACGACTACGCCGGCCTCGCACATCGCGCCGGCGGGCTGTCGGCCCTCGCCGACCAGCAGCTGGCGGCAGGCATCATGTGGGTGCCGGGCTCGATCGCCTACACCGTCGCTGTGATCGTCTGCCTCTACCGCTGGCTGGAACCGCACGACGAGCCGGTCCCGCAGCATCGGGTCGGCGTCGTGCCCGGAAACTGACGAGAGGAGAGAGACCATGCTAGTCGCCGACTCCCAGCACTTCCTGACCGGGGCGATCCTCTCGCTCGTCCTGCCGCTGGGACTGTTCATCGCAGTGCTCGTCTACTGGGCAGTCGTCCTGCGTAGGCGCCCCGACCAGCTGCAGTGACCGGCGGCCGCCGGAGACTCCCGCTGCGCGTCGCCGTCATCGCAGTGGCGGCCGCAGCGCTCGTGGGAGTCGCGGCCGGGGGCGCGCTCGACCTGGCGACGCGGTCGTCTGCCGCCCCTGCCCGTCCGGCGCCGGCACTGCCGAAGCTCCACGGGCAGGCGGTCTGGCCGACCGGCGCGCGCCCGGCGCCGCGCCTCGGGCTCCTCGACCAGCGCGGCCACCGCGTCACGCTCGCCTCGGTGCGCGGCCGGCCCTTCGTCCTCGCGTTCCTCGACTCGCGCTGCAGGCAGGTGTGCCCGCTCGAGGGTCGCGCGCTCTCGTGGGCGATCGGCAACCTGCCCGCTGCGTCCAGGCCCGCGCTCGTCGTCGTCAGCGTCGACCCGTGGGCGGATACGCGGCAGAGCGCCGTGAGCGCGGCGCGCCGCTGGGGATTCCGCGGCCGGTGGCACTGGCTCCTCGGAACCCCGCGGCAGCTGGCGCCGGTCTGGGCCGCCTACCACGTGTTCGTGAAGCAGACCCGCAGCGACATCGTGCACACCGACGCGGTGTACCTCATCGACTCCGGCGGCTCCGAGCGTGCCGGCTATCTGTACCCCTTCCCGCCTGCGTCCGTGGCGCACGACCTGCGCGTGCTCTCGGCCGAGACTGCCCGCGCCGGCTAGCGGCGAGGCACCCGACCAGGCTGGCTCGATGGGGATCGAGGACGCGCGGCTCTATCTCGTGATCGACGCACGGCCGGAGGTCGCCGAGCAGGCGCTGCTCGGCGGTGTCGACGTCGTCCAGCTCCGTGCGAAGGGCCTGGCCGACGAGGACCTGCTGGGCGTGGCACGCGACTTCCGGCGTCTCTGCAGCGCGCACGATGCGCTGTTCGTCGTCAACGACTCGCCCGAGCTGGCGGCGCGCGTCGGCGCGGACGGCGTCCACGTGGGCCAGGGCGACGTATCGATCGGCGGCGGCGCGGCGCATCGTCGGGCCGGGGCGGCTCGTGGGGCTCTCCGCCGGCTCGGCGGAGGAGATCGCGGCCGGGCGGGAGGCCGATTACCTGGGCGTCGGGCCGGTGTTCGCGACGCCGACGAAGCCGGACGGTGCAGCGGTCGGGCTGGAGCTGGTCGCGGAGGCGGCGAGGGTCGCCCGTGTGCCGTGGTTCGCCATCGGCGGAATCGACGCCTCGACGCTCGACGAGGTGCTCGCGGCGGGTGCCAGCCGCGTCGCGGTCGTGCGCGCGATCGCGGAGGCGCCCGATCCGGCGGCGGCGGCGCGAGACCTGCGGGCGCGGCTCCGCTAGGAGATCGCGACCATACGCTCGATCGCGGTCCGCGCCCGGGCTGCGGTCTCCGGCTCCACTGCGACCTCGAACTGCCATTCGGCGAGCGAGTCGCGGAGCTTCTCGAGGGTGATCATCTTCATGAAGCGGCACACGGCGTTCTCGTTCACCGCCTCGAAGCTCTTGCCCGGGCGCCTCGCGGTTCAGCCGGTGCAGGATCCCGGTCTCCGTGGCGACGAGGAACCGTTGTCTGGACGAGCCCTGCGCGAAGGTGACCATGCCCTCCGTGGAGAGGATGTGCGTGTTCGGGGTCGCGAACGCCATCGCCTGGCTGGCGCAGCCGCACTCGGGGTGGACGAGCAGCTCGGCGTCGGGCGCCTCGTTCTGCCAGCGCTCGAGATCGGCGGGCCGGATGCCGGCGTGGACGTGGCACTCGCCCATCCAGATCCGCAACGAGCGTCCGGTCACGTTCTCCAGCCAGAGGCCGAGGTACATGTCCGGCAAGAACAGGATCTCCTGGTCGCGCGGGATCGCCTCGATCACGGCCTTCGCATTGCCCGAGGTGCAGCAGTAGTCGCTTTCCGCCTTCACCTCGGCGGTGGTGTTCACGTAGGAGACGACGACCGCGCCCGGGTGCTCGGCCTTCCACTCGCGGAGCTGGTCGGCGGTGATCGACGAGGCGAGCGAGCACCCCGCATCCGGATCGGGGATCAGGACTGTCTTGTCCGGGGCGAGAATGGCCGCCGTCTCGGCCATGAAGTGGACGCCGCAGAAGACGATCGCCTCCGCGTCCGTGGCGGCCGCCTGCCGCGACAGCCCGAGCGAGTCGCCGACGAAGTCGGCCACGTCCTGGACCTCGGGCACCTGGTAGTTGTGGGCGAGGATCACGGCCCCGCGCTCGCGCGCGAGGTGCCGGACCTCGTCCTGTAGGGCGGCCACAGCAGCGGGGCTCATTCGGTCGTGTCCCTTCCAGCAGCGACTCCGGGGCGCCCCCCACCCTTCTGAAGGGTGGGGCTCAACCCACCTCCCTCGGGCTCGACGATAGCGACGAAAACCGCACCGGTCTGCGCCGAGAGTGTGCCGATTGTGTGTCTTCTGTTCCTCATTCGACGTCCAGGGAGACTCGGAGCGAACGCGCGGAATGGGTCAGCGCGCCGACCGAGATGGACTCGGCGCCGGTCTCGGCATAGGCGCGCACGGTCGCCAGGGAGATGCCGCCCGAGACCTCGAGCTGCGCACGGCCGGCGGTCAGCTCGACTGCACGTGCCACGTCCTCTGGGGACATGTTGTCGAGGAGGATCCGCTCCGCGCCGGCCGCCAGCGCCTCCTGCACCTCGGCCGTCGTCTCGGCCTCGACCTCGATCGGAAGGTCGACCCCGGCGGCGCGGAGAGCCGCCAGGGCAGGGCCGATCCCGCCGGCTATCCGCAGGTGATTCTCCTTCACGAGCACGGCGTCGTGGAGGCCGAGCCGGTGGTTCCGGCCGCCGCCACAGCGCACGGCGTACTTCTCCAGCGCACGCAGCCCGGGAGTCGTCTTGCGCGTATCGAGGATCGTCGTGCCCGTGCCCTCGACCAGCTCGACGAAACGGCGCGTCAACGTGGCAACACCGGAGAGGCGGGCCACGAAGTTGAGAGCCGTGCGCTCCCCGGTGAGGATCGCCCGGGCCGACCCCTCCACCGTGGCGAGGACGGCCGGAACGTCCCGCACGCCCGTCCCGTCCTCGAGCTCCGGCTCGAAACGGACACCCGCGTCGAGCGCCTGGAACACCGCCTGCGCCGCCGGCAGGCCCGAGACCACGCCGGGCTCCTCCAGGAGGAGCTGCGCCCGGCAGCGCCGGTCGACAGCAACGAGCGCGGCCGTCGTGCGGTCGCCGGCACCGATGTCCTCTTCCAGCGCGGCGGCGACCGCGCGGGCGAGGGCACGCTCATCCATCGCCGGCACAGCCGTCAGCTCCACGCTTCGAGCTCCAACGCGCGGCCCTGACGCACGACGAGATGGGCCAGAAAGGCAGAGTCGTCCGACGGATGGTCCGACGCGGAAGTGGACGCCGCGGCTCTCCTCCCGTGCCAGCGCGCTCTCGGCAACCAGCCGCGCGAGCAGGAGCGGCGCCTTGCGCAGCCGTTCCAGGCCGTCCACGTCGCGGATCAGGCCCGCGTCGCGCCAGAGCGCGCGGCGCACGTCCTCGGTCACGGTCGATCTGCGGTCGGGCGCGGGAGGAGGCGTGGAAGCGGGCGCCGCGGGCTCGCGGAGCGCCGCCAGTCCGGCGCGGCGGCCGAAGACGAGACACTCGAGGAGCGAGTTGGAGGCGAGCCGGTTCGCCCCGTGCAGGCCCGTGCACGCGCACTCGCCGGCGGCGTACAGGCCCGGCAACGTGGTGCGGCCGTCCAGATCGGTGACGATCCCCCCGATCGAGTAGTGCGCCGCCGGATAGACCGGGATCGGCTTGACGTCCGGCTCGTAGCCGCCGCGCTCCAGCGTCGCGATCAAGCCGGGGAACCGCTCGCGCTCGATCCCGCGCAGGTCGAGCCGCACGTGGCCGCGGCCGAGGATCGCGCGCGCGACGACGTCGCGCGGCGCCAGCTCGTCGGTGAAGCGCTCGCCGTGCTCGTCGAGCAGCAGCGCGCCCTCGCCGCGCAGGGCCTCGGAGAGCAGGAAACCGTCGTCGACGAGCGCCGTCGGGTGGAACTGCATCAGCTCGAGATCGGCGAGCGCCGCGCCTGCGCGGTAGGCGAGTGCGAGCCCCTCGCCGACGGCACCGGGCGGATTGGTCGTCCGCTCCCACAGCGCCGCATAGCCACCGGTGGCGAGCAGCGTCCCGCGCCCGGCCACGGCGCGCCGGTCGGTCACCACGCCGGCGCAGCGCCCCTCGCCGGGCCACAGCGCGAGCACGCGCTCGCCCTCGGAGACGGTGATCCGGGGATGTGTCCGCACGCGTTCGGCGAGCGCCTCGGCGATCCGCTTGCCGGTCTCTGCACCACCCGCGTGGGCGATCCGCCGCCGCGAATGGCCGCCCTCGCGGCCGAGACCCTCGTCGAAGACGACGCCGAGCTCGACGAGGTCGGCGATCCGGGCCGGCGCCTCTGCGGTCGCCGCCTCGACCGCGCTCTCCCGGCACAGGCCTCGTCCGGCGCGCAGTGTGTCCTCCGCATGCAGCTCGGGGTCATCGTCGTCGGCGAGCGCCGCTGCGACACCTCCCTGCGCGTAATAGCTGCTCGATCCGTGCAGAGGCCCCTTGCTGAGCACGAGCACGTCGGCCTCGTCCGCTGCGGACAGCGCGGCGTAGAGGCCGGCGACTCCGCCCCCAACGATGATCAGGTCGTACACGTCTGCGCGGCTCATGGCTTGTAGGAGAGGTTTTATCCTCTCAGGCGATAACCTACATGCCGCTCGCCTGCCGCGGGTGGCCGGCCGACGGTCGGGCACCCGCAGAGCAGCGCCCGCGCCGGCGGGACCCTAGAATTGCGCGCGGAGAGATTCTCAACAAAACGTGGTCATTCTCGTCTGACTGTGGTAACTGTCCCAGTCGTCTCGCCGTGGGCAACTCGGCACGGCGACAGGGGTTCGGGGCGCGATGCCCAACAACAGGGGAGGGCACTACATTGCGATTCAGATTGCTGGGGCTGCTGGTCCCGCTCGCTGTTCTGAGCACCGTGCTGGCGGCTACCGCCTTCAGCACGAACACCGTGAAGAACGGTGGGACGGTCGTCTTCGGAGCGGCCGCCGATCCGGTCAGCCTGGACGGCTCCATCGTCTCCGACGGTGAGTCGCTCCGGCCGATCAACCAGATCTTCGAAGGCCTCGTCGGGCCTCAAGACCGGCTCGACCTCGCTCACGCCGCTGCTGGCCACCAGCTGGTCGGCGAGCAAGAACGGCCTGTCGTGGACGTTCAATCTCCGCAAGGGCGTCTCGTTCTCGGACGAGCACGCCGTTCAACGCGGCAGCGGTCTGTTACAACTTCAACCGCTGGTACAACTTCCCGAATCCGCTGCAGAACTCGGGTGTTTCGTACTACTGGAACACCGTGTTCGGCGGGTTCGCCCATCCGGGCGCGGGTAACCCGGGGCCGGACAAGAGCCTCTACAAGAGCTGCAAGGCGGTCGGCAAGTACAAGGCCGTCATCGGCCTGACCCGCCGCTCGTCGTCGTTCATCGGCGCGCTGGCGCTGACCAACTTCGGCATCGCCAGCCCGACGGCGCTGAAGAAGTACAAGGCCAACGCCGGCACGACCGACAGCGGCGGCGTTTTCCATCCGACGGGCACGTACGGCGACGCAGCATCCGACGGGCACCGGCCCGTTCATGTTCAGCTCGTGGACGGTCGGCAACAAGCTCGTGCTCGTCCGCAACAAGAACTACTGGGGCAAGCGGGCCCACCTCGACCGGGTCATCTTCCGGCCGATCGCCGACAACACGGCTCGCCTGCAGGCGCTCCAGAGCGGTGAGGTCCAGGGCTACGACCTCGTCGACCCGAACGACATCAAGACGATCCAGAGCAACAAGTCGCTGAAGCTCCTGAACCGGCCGGCCTTCAACGTCGGCTACGTCGGGATCAACCAGGCGCACGCTCCGCTGAACAACATCAAGGTCCGCCAGGCCATCGCGTACGGGCTCAACCGCGCTGCGGTGGTCAAGGGCTTCTACGCCGGCCGCGGCGTCGTCGCGAACCAGTTCCTCCCGGATCAGGTCGTCGGCTTCGCCACCAAGGGCGTTCCGTCGTACCCGTTCAACCCGGCGAAGGCCAAGGCGCTGCTCAAGGCCGCGGGCGTCTCGATGCCGTGCCGATCACGTTCTGGTACCCGACGAACGTGTCGCGGCCGTACATGCCGGACCCGCAGGCGAACGCGATCGCCTTCGGTCAGAGCCTGGAGCAGTCCGGCTTCAAGGTCACGTTCAAGTCCGAGCCGTGGCGGCCGGACTACCTGAGCCACGTCCAGAACGGCCAGGCCGATCTGTTCCTGCTCGGCTGGACGGGTGACTTCGGTGACCCGGCCAACTTCCTGAACGTCCACTTCGGACAGTTCAACCCGGAGTTCGGGTTCAACAACCCGACGCTGTTCAAGATGCTCCAGAGCGGCCGACTGCGAGACGAACCTGGCCAAGCGCAAGGCCAAGTACCAGGCCGCCAGCATCTACGTGATGAAGTACCTGCCGGTCGTGCCGTACGTGCACAGCAAGCCGGCACTGGCGTTCCGCAAGAACGTGAACGGCTACATTCCCAGCCCCGTCTCGCTGGAGCCGTTCTCGACCGTGTACCTCGGAACGTAGGGAAAGCAAGCAAGTCAGGAAGCACTGAGAACAGCCGGCGGACGACGATCCGATGCTGCGCTTCATCGTCCGCCGGCTGCTCATGCTCATCCCGACCCTGTTCGGGCTGTCGATCCTGCTCTTCCTGTGGGTCCACAGCCTGCCGGGAGGACCGGCGGCGACGCTGTACGGCGAGCGCGGCAGCGCGCAGCTCACCCGGCTCTTCAACCACCAGCACGGGTTCGACCGGCCGATCTACGTCCAGTACTGGGCGTACTTCAAGCAGGTGCTGAGCGGGAACCTCGGCACGAGCATCGCCACGACGCGCACGGTCACGTACGAGCTCCAGCAGCGCTTCCCCGCCACCGTCGAGCTGATGGTGGGGGCGATGATCTTCAGCGTCTCCATCGGAATCCCGCTCGGCTTCATGGCTGCCAAGAAGTACGGGTCGTGGCGCGACAGAGGAAGCCTCCTCGGCTCGCTGATCGGGATCTCGATCCCGATCTTCGTGCTCGGCCCGATCCTGAAGTACATCTTCGCCGTCCGGCTCCAGTGGCTGCCGAGCATCGGCCGCGAGACGGTGACCGCCGACTACCAGCACCCCACGAACTTCTACATCCTGGACGGGATCATCGAGCGCAACCCGGCCCAGTTCTGGGACGCGTGCCGGCACCTGATCCTGCCCGCGATCTGCCTCGGCTCGATCCCGCTGGCGGTGATCACGCGGATCACCCGCGCCGCGGTGCTCGACGTGCAGAACGAGGACTACGTCCGCACCGCGCGCGCCAAGGGCATGCCGCCGAACGTCGTCGACCGCCGCCACGTGCTGCGCAACGCGATGCTGCCCGTCTCGACGATCATCGGCCTGCAGACCGGCCTGCTGCTCTCGGGCGCGGTGCTCACCGAGACGATCTTCGTGTGGCCCGGTGTCGGAGGGTGGATCGCCGCCGCGATCTTCAACCGCGACTACGCGGTGATCCAGGGCGGCGTGCTGCTCTTCGCCGTGATCTTCGTGTTCACCAACCTGCTCGTCGACATCTCGTACGCGCTCATCAACCCGCGGATCAGGCTGTCCTGATGTCCCTCGCCGAGATCGAAGTCGCGGAGCTCGAGCTCGACGCGCCAACCGGCGGTCTCTGGAGCGACTCGTTCAGCCGGCTGCGGCGCAACCCCGGCGCGGTCGCCGGGTTCATCGTCGTCTCGATCTTCGCCCTGATCGCGATCCTCGCGCCGGTCCTCGCGCAGCACTCGCCGTCGACATCCGATTTCAACCTGCTCGTCAAGCCCTGCTGCACGCCTCCGAACGCTCACCACTGGCTGGGCGCCGACAAGGAGGGGCGCGACGAGTTCGCGCGCATCGTCTACGGCGCCCGCTACTCGCTCCTGATCAGCCTCGCGGCCGTCGCCACCGGCCTCGTGGTAGGGCTGCCGCTCGGCTCGATCGCGGGCTACTTCGGCGGCGTTATCGACACGATCATCATGCGCACGATGGACGTGATGCTGGCGATTCCGGGCCTGCTGCTGGCGATCGGGATCGTCGCGGTGCTCGGCCCCGGCTTCAGGCAGATCACGGTCGCCGTCGGCGTCACGAACATCCCGATCTTCGCGCGGCTGTTACGCGGGTCGGTGCTCTCCCAGCGGGAGGCCGACTTCGTCCTCGCGGCCCGCTCCGTCGGGGTTCGCAAGCGAGGAATCCTGTTCTCGCACATCCTGCCCAACGCGGTCTCGCCGCTGATCGTGCAGAGCACGCTCGCCATGGCGACGGCGATCATCGACGTCGCCGCGCTCGGGTTCCTCGGCCTAGCCTCGCCCGACCCCAACGTGGCCGAGTGGGGGACGATGCTGACGGAGGCGGCCACCCACTACCTCGTGCAGGCGCCGTGGCTGACGTTCTTCCCGGGCTTCGCGATCGTCCTCCTCGTGCTCAGCCTGAACCTGATCGGCGACGGCCTGCGCGAAGCATTCGACCCGAAGCTCCGTGGCCGCGTCTGAGCCTCTCCTCAGCGTCGACGGCCTGACCGTCGCAGTTCTGGACCTCGCGCGGGACGGTGCACGCCGTCAACGGGGTCTCCTTCGACATCTCGCCCGGCGAGACCCTCGGCATCGTCGGCGAGTCCGGGTCCGGCAAGAGCGTCACCGCGCTCGCGATCCTCGGGATTCTGGCCCGCGCCGGGCGCGTCACGGCGGGCAGCGCCCGCTTCGAGGGGACGGACCTGATCGGGATGAGCGACCACAAACTGCGGGCGATCCGCGGCCGCGACGTGGCGATGATCTTCCAGGACCCGATGACGAGCCTGAATCCCGTGCTCACCGTCGGCCGCCAGATCGTCGAGCCGCTGGAGGAGCACCTCGGACTCGATCGCAAGGCTTCCGTGGCACGGGCCGTCGAGCTGCTCGACGAGGTCGGCATTCCCTCTGCGAAGTCGCGCATTCGGGACTATCCGCACCAGTTCTCGGGTGGGATGCGCCAGCGCGTGATGATCGCGATGGCGCTGTCCTGCCAGCCGAAGCTGCTCATCGCCGACGAGCCGACCACGGCCCTCGACGTGACGATCCAGGCGCAGATCCTGGCACTCCTGCGCGAGCTGGTCGTCGATCACGACACCGCGCTGGTGATGATCACGCACGATCTCGGCGTCGTCGCCGGCATGTGCGAGCGCGTGGCGGTCATGTACGCCGGCACGTTCGTGGAGGTCGCCTCCGCCGAGGATCTCTTCGCGTCGGGCCGTCATCCGTACACGCACGGGCTGCTGCGCAGCGTCCCGCGGCTCGACGCCGGGAGGCACGAGCCGCTCCATCCGATCAAGGGCTCGCCCCGCGACATGCTGCACAAGCCGGTCTCGTGCCCGTTCGAGCCGCGCTGTAACCGGGCGCAGCAGACCTGCCGCGAGCACCTGCCCGAGCTCGTGGCGACCGACCCAGGCGAGGATCACCTCACCGCCTGCTTCAACCAGGTGCCGCTGCACGAGGTGCTCACGGCGTGACCAACGGGGCGCCGGCGGCTGGGGGCGGGGACATCCTCGTCCAGCTGGAGGACCTGAAGGTCTACTTCCCGATCCGGAGCGGCGTCCTGCTCGACCGCCACATCGGTGACGTGCGGGCCGTCGACGGCGTCACCCTCGACATCAAGCGCGGCGAGACGATGGGGCTCGTCGGCGAGTCGGGCTGCGGGAAGTCGACCGTGGGACGGGCGATCCTGCGCCTCTACGACCCGACCGCGGGGCGCATCATCTTCGACGGGACCGACATCGCGACGCTCTCCGAGCAGGCCATGCGGCCGCTGCGCCGCCGGATGCAGATGGTGTTCCAGGACCCGTTCGCGTCGCTCAACCCGCGGCACAGCATCGGCCACATCATCGCCGAGCCGCTGCGCACGCACGGCCTGGCCACGCGGCGCGGCGGTGGGAAGCCGCGTCGCCGAGCTGCTCGAGACCGTCGGCCTGCCGCGCGACGCGGCGAGCCGCTACCCGCACGAGTTCTCGGGCGGCCAGCGGCAGCGCATCGGCGTCGCGCGCGCGCTGGCCGTCAACCCGGACCTGATCGTCGCCGACGAGCCGGTGTCCGCGCTCGACGTCTCGATCCAGGCCCAGATCCTGAACCTGCTCGAGTCGCTGCAGGACACCTTCGAGCTCACGTACCTCTTCATCGCGCACGACCTCGCCGTCGTCCGCCACACGTCGGATCGGATCGCCGTGATGTACCTCGGCTCGCTCGTCGAGGTCGTCGTCCGCCGACGATCTCTACGACCGGCCGCTCCACCCGTACACGATCTCGCTGCTCTCGGCGGTGCCGATCCCCGACCCGGTGGTCGAGCGGAAACGCGAGGCGATCCTGCTCCAGGGCGACCTCCCGAGCCCCGCGAATCCTCCGTCCGGCTGCCGGTTCCACACGCGCTGCCCCTTCGTCCAGCCGACGCGCTGCGCGGACGAGGTGCCGGCGCTGCGCACGATGGCGGCCGGGCACCTGGTCGCCTGCCACTGGGTCGAGCAGATCGAGGCGGGGAAGATCGTCCGTGTCAAGCACCAGGTCGCCTCCGAGCCGCCTCCGGCCGAGACGCTGGATGCTCCGGACGCCACGCCCGTCCAGGAGTTCGACGCCGTCCGGTCGCGCTCCAGACGCGACTTCCGCAAGCGCAGGAAGTGACGCAGGCGCGAGCCGTGGGTCGCGCTCGTTAGAGAGCGCCGCCGGCTGCGGGCGGCGCCGGTGCCGCCACCGCCTCGCCGGCGCCGCTGACGCGGGCGAGGTGCTCCTCGGCGAGCAGGAGGCTCGTCGTCGCGGCGCGCTCGACGGTCTTCAGCAACGCGCTCATGCTTGCGACCTCCTCGCGCTGCTCCTGGAGGAACCAGTCGAGGAACTGGCCGCCCACGAGCTCGCCCTCGTCGCGCGCAAGCTTGGCGAGCGCGACGATCTGATCGGTGACGCGCCGCTCCTGCTCGAGCGCGAGGGCGATCGGCGCGACGGCGTCGGCGAACGCCGTCTCGGGGGCGTCGATCGCGCCGAGGACGACAGGCTGGTCGGCATCCAGGAGGTACTGGACGATCATCATGGCGTGGTTCCGCTCCTCGACTGCCTGCCGGAAGAAGAGATCGGCGAGCTGAGGCAGGGTCTCGGCCGAGTAGTAGATCGCGATCGCCGCGTACTGGTGCGAGGCCGCCAGCTCGTGGCCGATCTGCTCGTTCAGCGCTTCGGAGAACGTCGCCATAGTCCCGGAACCATAATCGTTAGGGGAGCCGGATCGCGCCCTTACGGTAGTACGCGCGCGCCCGGTCGCGGAAGAAGCCGCCGTCGTCGTCGGCGGACAGCGAGCGGCGGGTGTTGCCGTCGATCGGCGCCGGGTTCGTGACGCCGTCGTGGCGCGCGTCGCAGGCGCAGGTCGTGCCGTCGGCGCCGCCGCCGAAGAGGAACGCGACGACGCCCGCGCGAGCATACGCACGCAGGTGCGCGCGCGACGGGTCGTCGAGCAGCCACTGCGCCCGGTTGTCCTGGAAGTGACCCCAGGTGTCGTTCATCGCCCGCATGCGCGTGTTGCCGAGCGGGATCTGCCACACCGCCATGCGGATCCGCGCGAGCCGGACGAAGGTCTGCGCGTAGAGCAGATGGCGGTGGAAGTCGCCGGCCCCGAACCATGTGCGCGGGTTGCCCTGGATCACCCGGTAGAAGCCGGCGTCGCGGTCGGAGTAGTCCTCGAAGGACAGGTCGAAATGCGCGCCGAGCGACCGGTAGAACCGGGCCGACCGCGCGGCGTAGGAGCGCACCGTGGCGTCGGGCGGATCCTCGTAGACGATGTCGTGCTTCGTCCCCCAGCCGCTCATGTGGTAGGCCAGGATCACGTTCGGCGCGAGCCGGTCGCGCAGCGCGACGATCTCCTGCGCGAACCCGGCGGCGGTCTGCGGTCTGCCCGTCCGGGACGACGGCCGGCACGGTCGCGGCGTTGTCGCCGCGCGCCGCCTGCTCGATGTAGCCCCAGAGGTCGGGCTCGACGTGGAGCACGACGGGCGTCTTCCCCGCGGCCCGCTCGAAGAACAGGGTCAGGTCGGCTCCAGTACGCCGCCATCGTCCCGGCGTTGCGGAGGTTCGCGAGGTCGGCGTGCGCCTCGTCGCCCCCGCCGGGCTTCGACTGGAGCAGCATGTAGTACGAGAAGACGGGGACGACGCGGGCGCGCCGCGACTCGGCGACGTAGCGCGTGACGAAGCTCCCGTTCGGGTTCCAGGTCGCCCAGCCCTGGCCCGTGTTCACACCGCCGGCGAGGTACTGGTAGCGGAAGCCGAACGGCGCGCTACGGCGCAGCGCGGCGGCCCCACCGGGCGCGTCGGCGAGCCCGATCTGGAGCGTCCGCGGCCACCCCTTCGGAAGCGCCGGCAGAGCCGTCGTGGAGGCGGGCGCCGAGCCGGCGAGTGCGAGCGCGACTGCGACGAGGCCGAACGCGCGGCGCATCAGAGCAATACCCGGCGGAGCTTCCCGTGTGCGTGGGCGACGCCCGGCGTCGGAAGCATCCAGAGCCCGGGGCGGCGCCCGTCCACGCCCGCAGGCTACCCGCCGAGCTCCTCGTACCGGAAGCAGCCGAGCGTGTGGTCGTTGGCAAGCCCCGCGGCCTGCATGAGCGAGTAGCAGACGGTCGGCCCGACGAAACGAAACCCGCGCCGCTTGAGGTCCTTGCTCATCGCGCGCGACTCCTCCGTCTGCGCCGGGATCTCGGCCGGCGAGAGCCAGCGGCCGACGATCGGGCGGCCGCCGACGAAGCTCCAGAGGTACTCCGCGAAGCTGCCGAGCTCGGCACGCACCTCCAGCACCCGGGCAGCGTTGGCGACCGCCGACTCGACCTTGAGCCGGTTGCGCACGATTCCGGGGTCGGCGAGCAGCCGCTCGACGTCGTCCTCGTCGAAAGCCGCGACCCGCTCGCTGTCGAAGTCGCCGAACGCGGCGCGGTAGCCGTCGCGCTTGTGCAGAATCGTCGCCCACGAGAGACCGGCCTGCGCGCCCTCGAGCACGAGCAGCTCGTACAGGTGCCGGTCGTCGCGTGACGGGACGCCCCACTCCTCGTCGTGGTAGGCGACGTAGAGCGGATCGTGCTCGGGGGCCCAGGAGCAACGGCTTGGCACACGGGGGATTATCCGTGTTACTTCGGCGCACGGGCCAGCAACGCCGCCTACGACGATCACGCGTACGAGCGCTCCCACGTCTGACGTTGCCTGCGACGCCCGGATGGTTACGACGACGGCCGAAAGCCCACTGCGCTCATGGAACGCCGAGCCGCGCCGTGAGGTCCGGCGACGCCGTGAACGCGAACCGGCGTCCGACCTTGCCGCGGTGGAGCAGCGCGCGCGCTTCCAGCGCCAGGAGGTCGTTCCTCGCAGACTCGTGCGTGACATCGTGGCTCCGGGCGTGCGCGTGGAACGTGAACGCGCGCCGCGGGTTGCGCAACGCCGCGCTCAGCAGGGCGAGCTGGCGATGGTTGAAGCCATCCGGATCCGCCAGCAGCGCCTCGACCTCAGCGACCTCGCGGGTCTTCCGGTCGAGGTACTCCTGGAGCTCTGCGATCGCTCGATCGATGACGCGGAGCTGGTGCAGGAGGAAGTAGGTAGCGTCCCGGTCGTCAGTCTCGGTGAGTCGGAACGACCTGGCGTACTGCGCCGGCGCGTCGCGCAGGATCCGGGAGACGGACAGATACTCGGCGAACCGGTAGCCCTGCGTGCGCAGCGACCAGAGGCACAGGGCGCGTGCGGTGCGGCCGTTGCCGTTCTCGAACGGGCGATCGTGGGCGACCCAGAGGTGCAGCAGGATCGCGCGCGCGACCGGGTGCACGAAGCCGTCTCCGTCGTCCAGACCGTTGGCGAAGTCGCACAGCGCGCCGATCTGCTCGTTTCCGCGCTTCCGCAGCCGACCCGGGATGGACGAGTCATCGACTGCCCCCTGCGTCAGGATCCCGTTCAGCTCGAGCAGGAGCGGTGGTGTCAACTCGTTCCCCGCGGCCTCTCGCACGAACAGCAGGGCGCGGTACGTGTCGCGAACCATCTGCTCGCTGCGATCCGCGGGCTCACGGCCGGACCGCAGGAGCTCCAGTCCCTTGCGCCGTGAAGCGGTCGCGCCGTCGAGCTGGCTCGACCGGACGGCCTCCTCCATCAGCGAGCCGACGAGGAAGCCGCGACCGGCCGGATCGCCGACCGTGAGGATCCGCGGCATACCCACTCCGCTGCGGCACGTCTCGTCGACGCGATGCAAGAGTCGCAGCACGTCGTCCGGGCACGAATACATGAAACTGCGACCCTTGGAATCCGTGAGCGGGAACCGGCGCATCAGCGGCGCGCGGGCGAGCTTGAGGGCGAACCACCACTCCTTGAGGGTCAGCTCCGCCGGCGGCTCGAGCCGCCTCAGATCGTCCCAGTGCGGGTAGCCCGACTGACGCCTACCGCCGGGTGCGAGCGCCACGCCGACCAGACGCCGCAGACGCTTGGGCCGGTCGAACAACTGGTCGATGCTGGGCGGCTTGACGACGGGCATGCCTTGCGCCTCGTTCCAAGAAATCGCTTGAGCTTGGAGGTTAACAATCTGCGAGGACAGCGATCATCCTGGACCGGCTACTTCCATCCGGAACGCCCGGTCCGCTTCGGCGCCGAACACGGCGAAGACGGCGCGCTCCAGCGAATGCGGCTCGAACGCCCGGGCGACCTCGACCATGATCCGGGCGCACTCGGCGAGCGGGAAGCCTCCGACTCCCGTGCCGAAGGCCGGCAGAGCCAGCGATCGCGCGCCCAGCTCGTCCGCGAGCCGGAGGCAGCTCCCGGTCGTGCGACGCACGAGTCCCGCGTCGGTGCGCAGGTCCTGACCCATGACCGCGCCGTGGATCACCCAGCGCGCCGGAAGCCGGCCGGCACCCGGTCTCGACCGCGGAGCCGAGCGGGATCGGCCCTTTGGCCACCGCCTCGCGCTCGATCTCCTCACCGCCCGCCCGCTTCAGCGCGCCTGCCACGCCCGCTCCCATCCAGAGTGCGGTGTTCGCGGCGTTCGCCACGGCGTCGACCTCGAGCGCGGCAATGTCGCCGTCGACGACCTCGAGCCTCAGGGGAGGAAGAACTGGCGCCACGCCGTCCACCAGTCGTCGGCCCGCGATGCGATCCTGCGCCCCTCGAGCCGCTCGACCCCGGGCTTGCGCGCATACTCGTCGCAGGCGTCCGTGCGCGTGAACTCGACCACGATCTCGCACGGCGAGCCGGGGTCGTACGGCGCCACGGCGTCGAGGTCGGCTAGCGCCCGCCGCGCGCCGTCCTCGATCAGCTCCCGTGCCCGCAGCGGTGGAATCTGGCGCGCGCTGAACCGGCCGAGCCCTGACCTTGACCTCGACGGTCGTCAGCCCGGGCCCCAGCAGCTCGCGCGCCTCCCCGCAGACGGCGCGGTCGCCGGTGACGAGCAGCACGGGACAGCTCCACGTCCCGCACAGGGCGGCGTTGATCCCGGTCTCGCCCACGAGGGTGCCGTTGAACCAGAGGTTCTGCCACGCCTGCCCCGACACGGTGTGGTTGAGAACGCCGTCGGCGAGCCCGGCACGAGCGTGCATGCCGACGAAGAGCGCCGCGTCGCAGCCGGACTCGAGGAGCCCCGTGTACTCGGTCCAGTGCTCCTGTACGACGTACTCGCAGCCGGGGTCGACGAGGTCCGGGATCAGCGAGTTGAACGTCCAGCCCTTGCCCGCGCCGTGGCAGTCCATGACGACGATCTCGGTCGCCCCCGCGGCCCGGGCCCCGCGCACGGCGGCGTTGATCTCCTCCGTGTAGAGACGGCGACCCTCCTCGTACAGCTCCTCGCCGCCGATCGTCTGCTCCCACTTCACGATCCCGGCGACGCCCTCCATGTCGCTGATCACGTGGACGCGCACGGGTCGAGCCTATGCCTTGGCGGCACGGCTCGCTCATGGATTAGCGTCCGTGCGTGGACACTGGGCTTGCAGGGAAGCGCGTCCTCGTCACCGGCGCCTCGGGCGGGATCGGCTCGGCCTGCGCCCGCGCCTTCCACGGCGAGGGCGCGCAGGTGGCCCTGCACTTCCACCGCGGCGCGGAGCGCGTGCTCGCGCTCTCGGCCGAGCTCGGGGGAGCGCCCGTCTTCCAGGCCGATCTGACCGACGAGACCGAGGCCGACAGGCTTTTCGCCGAGGCGCGGGCCGCGCTCGGCGGGCTGGACGTCTGCGCCGCGGTGGCCGGCGTCTGGCCCGCGGACGACGTCCCGGTCTGGGAGCTCCCGCTGGAGCGCTGGCGGGCGACGATCGACGCGAACCTCACCGCGACGTTCCTGACCGCCCGGGGGTTCCTGCGCGAGGTCGAGCGCCAGGGCCACGGGAGCCTCGTGCTGATCGCATCCACGGCGGGCATCTTCGGCGAGGCCGGGCACGCCGACTACGCGGCCGCGAAGGGTGCGATCGCGACGGGGCTCATGAACTCGCTGAAGAACGAGGTCGTCCGCGTGGCGCCGCGCGCACGTGTGAACGTCGTGGCGCCGGGCTGGACCGTCTCGCCGATGACACGCGCGGCTCTCGACGACGGGGCGATCGACCGCGTGACGCGGACGATGCCGCTACGCAAGGTCGCCACCCCGGACGACGTCGCGCGCCAGGTCGTCGTCCTCGCCTCGGACGAGCTCTCCGGCCACGTCACGGGCCAGGTGGTCATGGTGGCGGGCGGGATGGAGGGCCGCGTCCTCCACGACTAGGGGCGTGGCGTGCCGGCCGCTCTCGGTGCGCGGCCCTTCGTGCACTCGCACGCGTGATACCGAGGGTCCCGACCCGCCCCCTGCTCGGCTTCAGCCTAACCCCGGCGAGGCCGACGACTAGATGTCATTCGTGACGAGAGCGTGACTTCTACGAGGGTCAGAGCTCGAGCTCGAGGAACTGCGTGCCCGCGATTGGATTGAAGCGGTAGGGCTCGATCTCGTGGAAGCCGAGCTTCGAGTAGAGGGCCCGCGCGGCGCCCATCGACGGGAGCGTGTCGAGCCGCATCCGCTCGTAGCCGAGCCGCCTCGCCGCCGCGACTGCAGCTTCCGCGAGCATCCGGCCGAGACCGAGTTCGCGGAACGCGGGTCCCACGTAGAGCCGCTTCATCTCGCAGACGGCTCCGTCGAGCGCCCGCACCGCCACGCAGCCCGCGACCGTCGCCGTCCACGCGGGCGACGAGGATCGTTCCCCCCGGCGGCGCGTAGTCACCGGGCAGCTCCGCGAGCTCCCGCTCGAAGTCCTGGAACGAGAGGTCGACGCCGAGCGAGGCCGCGTACTCCTCGAAGAGCCCGCGCACGACCGGCAGCTCGGCGGGGACGGCGGGCCCGACCGAAGTCAAGCTGTTTCCGGCGGGCTCCACGGCCGGCTCGCGGCGCTCTCGCCAACCGCTTCGACGGCAGGCGCCGCGCCGCCCAGACGGCGAGCACCGCGAAGACTCCGACCATGAACATCGCCCGCTTCAGACCGTCGAGCAGCGCCGCCGCGTAGTCGGCCGCCACGGCGTCCGCCTGGGCCTTCGGTAGGCCGGCGTCGACCGCGATCTGCTGCACCTGCGCCGCTGGAACGACATCGATGCCCTGCTCCGCCGCGTTCGTGATCGACTCCTGCACCGACGGCGGCAGCGAAGTGTTCTCGGAGATGCGGTTCGTGAAGCTGCTCGTGAGCCCCAGCAGCAGGATCGATCCGATGAGCGCAGTGCCGAGCGACGCCCCGAGGTTCTGCGCGGTGCCCTGGAGCCCGCCTGTCTCGTTCGACTTGGACGGGTCGACGGACGACATGATCACGTTCCCGAGCTGCGAGGCCAGGAGTCCGGCCCCGACGCCGAACAGGGCCAGCGACAGCGCGAACGCCGTCCCGTTCAGCTCGACGTCGATCGTGCCCACCAGCACAGCGGCGGCGCCCGCCATCGCCGCGAGGCCGAGCCGGACGGTCGCCCGCGGCGGGAGCGGCAGCTTGGGCCCGATCATCGCCGCCGCGAGCATCGTGACCGACATCGGGAAGAGCCGCTTCCCGGTCTCGAAGGCGTCGAACCCGAGCACGACCTGGAGGTAGACGGGCAGCACGAAGAACGTGCCCATGATGATCAGCTGCATCATGAGCAGCGACGAGAGTCCGGCCTTCAGCTGCTCGATACGCAGCAGCGTCCGGTCGAGCAGCACGTCGCGGCCGGCCCGCGCGCGATGCTCCTCCCACTCCGCGAAGCCGTAGAGGAACGCGAGCCCGCCCAGGATGAGGAACGGCACGACCGAGAGCCCGAGCGGCGTCACCTCGTGCCCGTTGATGGTGAGCGCACCGATTGGCATGATCCAGCCCCACTCGCTGCTCCTCAGGATCCCGAAGACCGCGAGCCCGAGGCCAAGCGCGGAGAGCGCCGCCCCAACGAAATCGAGCTGCGGCTTCCGCTCGGCCCGCGGCGCGGGCCGCATCCGCCGGCGGACCAGCAGGATCGCCCCGACGATGAAGACCTCGCCCACGAACACGTACCGCCAGCTGAACGTGGTCGTGACATAGCCGCCGATCAGCGGGCCGGCGGCCACCGCTGCCCCGGCGACGCCGCCGATGATCCCGTACGCGAACGCGCGGTCCTTGCCCTCGTAGTTGTTCACGATCAGGGCCGCGATCGCGGGGATCACGAGCACCGCGCCGAGCCCTTCGATGAGCGACCAGCCGATGAGCAGCGTGGCGAGGTTCGGGCTCAGCGCGGTGATCAGCGAGCCGAGCCCGTAGACGGCGAGACCGATCGCGAAGGCACGGTCGCGGCCCCAGATGTCACCGAGCTTGGCGCCGACGAGCATGAACGCCGCCATCACCAGCGTGTAGGCGGTGATCGCCAGCTGCACGCCCGTGACCGTCGTGTTGAGATCCGCGACGATCGCCGAGATCGAGACGTTCATGACGCTGCTGTCCAGCACCATCACGAACTGGGCGGCGCCGAGGATCACGAGCGGAAGCCACTTGCGCATCGGCGGCAGTCTGTCACGGCCGTCGGGCCCCGTCGCAAGAGGAAGGCGGCGATCGCTCGCCGCCTTCAGCCCTCCTGAGCCGCAGACCGATTGCCGTCAGTCCCGAGACCGAGGAGTCGAGGCATCCATCGGCCAAACACCGCCCCCGCTTGAGCCGTTTCCCGCGACCGCTGCACCCGACCGGGCCGGAACCGCTCTCAGAAACGACAAGCGGAGCCGCCGCCGGGCCCCACTCGTCGTCTCTTGGTAGAGAGTTGCCGAATCGACTGGCGGAGTGGCCCTCGCCGCATCAGGGCCCCTCCTGGCAAGCGCCTCGCCGTCTCGAGGTCTCGCGCCGATCGAACCTGCGGTCGGAGTCTGTGCTTCGGACTCCGCTTGATCCATCCCTCGAACGGGGTTGACGGGCCTGCTTCACCGGAAGTCCGGCAGGGCCGCAAGTAGAGTCAGCGCCCGTGGGAAGCCGCTTCGAGGAACGGATGCTGCGCGGGCCGATCGTCGGCGACGGCGGGATGGGCGCGCTGATCACGAGCGCAGTGCATCGCCTGCGCTGCCCGGAGGAGGCGAACGTCCGCGCGCCGGACGCCGTCGTGTCGCTGCACGTCAGCTTCATCAATGCGGGCGCCGACCTCATCGAGACGAACACGTTCGGCGCCAACCGGCCCAAGCTGGCCGCCCACTACCTGGAGGACGAGTTCGAGCGGATCAACTCGCAGGGCGTCCGCCTCGCGCGCGAGGCGCGCGAGGTTGCGGGCCGCGCAGACGTGTTCATCGGGGGCGCGATCGGACCGATCGGCGAGCTCGAGGACGTCACGGGCACCGCGAGGGGCGAGCACTTCGCCGAGCAGGCGCGGATTCTCGAGGGGCGCGGCGCCGATCTGTTCCTCGTGGAGACGTTCTTCGATCTCCAGGAGCTGGTCACCGCGATCGAGGCGGTCAAGGGCGTCTCCAGCCTGCCGATCGTGGCCATGCTCAGCTTCGACGGGGACGCACAGACGGCCGCGGGCGTCTCGGCGCACGAGGCTGCGGAGGTGCTCTCGGGCTACGAGCTGGCGGCGATCGGCGCGAACCACGGTGCAGGCCCGCTGGCCGGCCTCGCCGCCCTGGAGGCGATGGGGTCGGGCCGGCCTCTTGCCGTGATGCCCAACATCGGCCTGGCGAGCCTGGCCGGCGGCCGCGTGGTGTACCCGCACGCGGCTCCCGAGTACTTCGCCGAGTTCGCGTCGCACGCGCGCGACCTCGGCGCCCGCCTGATCGGCGGCTGCTGCGGTACGACGCCGGCCGAGATCGCGGCGATCCATCGTGCGCTGGAGGAGCGGCGCAAGGCCCGCGCCCCGTTCGTCTTCTCCGAGCCCGAGCTGGCTGCGCCTCCGGCCGCCGAGCAGCCCGAGACGGAGCTCGCACGGGCGCTGCGCGAGGGCGAGTGGGTGACCTCGGTGCAGATCGACCCTCCGCTCGGCGGGCGCAGCGGCGGGATGCTGGACGTGGCGCGGGAGCTCGCGGCTTCCGGGGTCGTGGGGTTCCTCGACATCAACGACAACCCGATGGCTCGGGCGCGGATGAGCGCACTGATGGCCGCGGTCGCGATCGAGGGCGCGGTGGCGATCGAGACGATCCCGCACCAGACTCCCCGGGACACGACGCTGATGGGCCTGGAGTCGATCCTGCTCGGCGCCCACGCGGCGGGCGTGCGCAACGTGCTCGCGGTCACCGGCGACCCGCCTGCGGTCGGCGACTACCCCGGCTCGCACGGCGTCTACGAGGTCGACTCGATCGGCCTGGTGCACATGATCGCCCGGCTCAACCGCGGCGAGGACTACAACGGCAAGGCGATCGATGCGCCGACCGCCTTCCACATCGGAGTCGCCGTCAACCCCTCTGCCGACGACCTCGAGCTCGAGCTGGAGCGCTTCGCGCTCAAGGTCGACGCGGGCGCCCGCTTCGCGATGACCCAGATCGTGTTCGACCTCTCCTACCTCGAGCGCTTCCTCGAGCGCGCTCGGCGGCTCCTCGCCGATCCCGCTGCTCGTCGGGCTCTGGCCGCTGCGCAGCCACCAGCTCGCGCTGCGGCTCCACAACGAGGTGCCCGGGATCGTCGTGCCGGAGCCCGTTCAGAGAGCGCTCGAGAATGCCGGCCCGCGCGCGCCCGAGGTCGGTCTGGCCCTCGCGCGCGAGCTGCTGGCCGGCGCGCAGGAGCTGGCGGCCGGGATCTACGTCGTCTCCTCGTTCCGGCAGCCGCTGGCCGTGCTGGATCTGCTGGGCTAGCTAGCGCGGCTAGAGATCGTTGGAGACGCGGACGCCGAGCCAGACGCCCGCGACGGCGCCGGCGAGGCTGAAGAGCATGGCTCCCGGCGAGAATCCCGAGAGCCCCATAGCTCCGGGACGAAGCCGCCGACGACCCCTCCGAAGCCCGCGCAGAGCCCGATCACGGATCTGCCCATGCACCAGGAATCGGCGCCGCAACCCCCGGGCTTGAGCGCCGCTACCCGTCGACGCAGTCCCCGGTCGAGACCGGTCCATGCGCCGAGTCGAGCGCCGCCCGCACCGCGTCGTCGGGGACGCCGTATCCGCCGGGTCCACCGATGCGGGCGGCGAAGACGGTCGTCTCGACCCGCCCGGCCGCGTCCACGGCCGGCCCGCCCGAGTTCCCGTGCCGGACCAGGCCGCGCAGAGCGGTGATCGTGCGCAGCACGGGGCTTCGCCCGTAGGCGTCCTGCGTCAGCACCAGAGCGGTGCGCCCGACGCGCGCGGGGACGGCGTCGAGCGGCCCGTTCTCCGGGTAGCCGATGATCGCCACAGCCGCTCCCTCCCGGGCGGCGATGTGCTGGAGCGGCCGCGCGCGGAGCCCCGCGACGCGCAGCACGGCCACGTCGTTCTTCGGGTCGAAGGCGATCGCCTGCGCGCGGAGCGTGCCCTGGCCCGGAAGCTGGATCGCCGTGTCGTGCTCGCCCGCCACTACATGCGCCGCGGTCACGACCTCGCCGGGCCTCGCCACCCACCCGCTGCCCTCGACCGCGAGCCCGCAGGCGGTGCCGAGCACCCGGACGACGCTGGCCTCCGCCCGCTGCACGCCGGGCCGGCCGAGCACGGCCGGGTTCGGTGCGGCAATCGGCCCCGCGGGCCCGGAGATCGCGGGGAACGGGTCGACGCGCGCCAGCGCACGCATGACCCGGGACGGCGACTCGATCGAGTTCAGCCCGCGGAGCACCGACGAGCGCTGTGCTTCCTGCCGCAGGGTTGTCTGCCCCGGGAACTGCAGCGCGACGGCGCCCACGACCCAGACGATCGCGACGGCAGCCAGCATCCCGAAGATGAGCCCGCCGGCGGAGTCGAGCGCGCGCAGCGGCGACAGCCGCAGGCTCGTGCGCACCATCGCGCCGACGAGCGTCCCGAGCGACGCGAGCGCCACCGCGAGCACGGCGGCGCACGCCGAGCGCCGCCAGCGGCGTGTACGGCGAGTGCGACCCGCCGTGCAGGAAGTGCGGCGCCAGCCGGGCGCCGACGAACACGCCGATCGCGATGCCGGCCACCGACAGCGCGCTCGTGATCAGCCCTCTGCGCATGCCGCTCAGCGCCGCGAGGACGACGAAGCGCGATCGCTAACCAGTCCATCAGGGTCATTGGTTTAGGCTAGTCGGCGTGGACGGGCCGGAGCTGCAGGCGTTCATCGACCGGTACAACGCGGCGTGGGGTGATCACGACGTCGATGCGATCGTCTCCATGCACACCGACGACTCGGTGTTCGAGAACCACGTCACCGGCGACGTGAACGTCGGCAAGGACGTGATCGGGCAAGCCATCAGGGGCATCTTCACGGTCTTCCCCGATCTCTCCTTCGAGACGCGCCGCCAGTACATCCGCGAGGATCTCGTCGTCCAGGAGTGGACCGCGCGCGGCACGCACCTCGGCAAGATGATCCGCTCCGGGATCGAGATCGAGCCCACGGGCCGCGCGGTGGACTACCGCGGGATGGACGTGATCCCGATCCGCGACGGCCTCGTCGCCCGCAAGGACGTCTACTCCGACTCGATCACGCTGCTCCGCCAGCTCGGGCTCACCGACATTTAGTCGCCGGCGGTCTTCCCGAACGGCCGCTTCGTCGTCACGCTACGCGGCGGCGCGCAGGCCCCGGCGCTCGAGCAGCCACCGGGTGAGCTCGATCGCCCCCGTCACCGTGAGCGCCACGCCGAACGCGAGCAGGAACCCGATCCAGGGGCGGTGCTCGAAGGCCTTGCCTCCTATGTAGCCGAGCATGCTCGCGTACACGGCCCAGACCACCCCCGCGATCACGTCGAAGAACGCGAAACGGGGCCAGGGCATCTGCAGCCCGCCCGCCGTCAGCGTGACCAGCGTCCGGCCTGCGGGGATGAAGCGGGCGGTTACGATCAGCTCGCCGCCGCGCTTCTTGAGCTGGCTCTCGGCCCAGGCCAGGCGCTCTCCACCCTTCTCGCCGCGGAACAGCCGCGCGTTGATCCGATGGCCCATGAACCGTCCCAGGAAGTAGGCGATGTTGTCCCCGGCGAATGCCCCGGCCGCCGCGGAGAGGATCACGAGCGGCAGCGAGAGGTGGCCCGAGCCGGCGAGCACCCCCGCGGTGATCACGGCCGTCTCGCTGGGCACGATCGGGAGGATCGCGTCGAGCAGCGCCAGCGCGAAGATGATCGCGTAGGACCAGCCGGAGTTGCCGACGAGGTCGACGAGGTGGTTGAACATCGCGGGCTACACTGTGCCTCGCTCTACGCCGGGGGCGTAGTTCAGTTGGTTAGAACGCCGGCCTGTCACGCCGGAGGTCGCGGGTTCGAGTCCCGTCGCTCCCGCTATTGACACCCCGCCTCGATCGCGGGGTGTTCAGTCTCTGCATCGCGCGGAAGTAGCGCACGAACGGCTGTCGTGGCCGGACGGCGACGATGTTGCCGCCGTCTTGCCAGACGCGGTCGAGCAGGGTCGCGATCAACTTGCGGCGCTCCAGCGGCGAGGGCTCATCGTCCCAGAAGCGGGCGAAGTCCTCAAGCAGTGCCTCAGCCTGGGCGAGGGCCGGGTCAGTCGGAGGCGCGTGCCGGGAGAGCTCTTCCTCGATTGCCTGGCGCTTCATGACGTACTGGTTCTTGGTCAGGTCGCCAGGCACGTAGAGGTCGCGGAGCTGGCCGTGCAGCTGCCGGCGGCGGACGGGGTCGTCGCCGCCGAGTCGCTTCGCCTCGGCTCGGATGACGTCGAGGACATGGGTCCGCACGTGCTCGTCGGGCTGGAAGTCGTGCAGCCACTCGACGAGCCGCGCTTCGAGCGGTTCGGCGCGCGTGATCGGCTGGCCGCAGCGTTTGGAGTAGCGGCGGGTCGAGCAGAGGTAGCCGCAGTAGGCGGCGTTGACAAGCATCTCGCGGACAGTGTCCTTGCCGAACGTTCGGTTCTTGGCGGTGCGCGCGCCGCGAGCGTTGAGCCATTCGGCGAGCGAGCGGCCGGACTCGTGTCCGGTCGCATAGCGCTCGAACAATTCGCGGACCAACTTTGCGCGCCCGGGGTCAGGGACGGCGAGACCCGAGTCGCTGTCGCCGATCGGCTGCGTGACGGAGACGACGCGGATGCCGAGCCGGTCGCGGAGCAGCCGAGATCGCGGGCATGGTGGACAACCCGAGCGCCTTCGGCCCCGTCTGGAATATTGAGGACTGGAGCTGGAAGCCGTGAGCGCCGAGGTGGCCGCGCGAAAGCGTCCCCTCGAGGCACTCGGCCTCATGAGCGCAGCGACCGGAGCCAAGAGAGAGCCCCGGTCGATGGAGTCGGCCGGGGCTCTCGGTGCACTCCGGGAACGAGCGAGTTCTTCGCGAACCTAGTGCAGCGGCGGGATCGTGTTGAACACGCCCCACAGTGTCGTCGCACCCGCTCCGTTGATGGCAGCCTTTCCGCCGTTGTACGAGAAGGGCGGGAGGTAGGCGTCGCCGGTGAACAGGTACAGGGGGCGCCCGTTGTAGGTCACCTGTTGAGTGCCGTCGGGCCTCATGATCGTCCCGAGAGCGTGCTGGTCGACGCCGGGTCCGGCTTGGGGCTGCCCGGAGGTGAGGACCGGCGGCCAGTACTGGGCGCACAGCGCCTGGCAGCCGCTCCGCTGGTCGTCCATCTTGCCAGAGCCGCTCCAGGAACCACGGCCCCGGCTCAGGGTGTAGGCGGGGAAGCTGGCTGCGTTCGGCACGAGAGGGCCGAAGTCATCGTCCATCTTTGCGGCCAGGACCGTCTGGTCGGGCCCGGTGCCTGCGACCGGAGCGGTCTCGAGCTGCAACTCGGCCGTACCCGGTGCTGGACGGCCTCGACTCGGCTCGACCAGGTACCAGATGCCCGTGGGGCTGGAGACCGGGTCGAACAAGTTGGCCCCCTCCGTTTCCCCCGGGTCTTCGTCGCGGAAGAACCGGTACAGCGGCATGCCGGCGTAGGTCACCTGCTGCACCGACGACAGGCCGGGCAGGTCGGTGCGGGTGACCGTCCCGAGCAGTTTGGGGTTGACCCCCGGGCCCGCGATCGGGGCACCGTTGGTGAGGAGCGCCGGCCAGATGACCGTGTCGCACGGCGAACCTTTCGCGTTCGGCTCGTCGCTACACGCGAACGGTGTGCCGGCAAGCGCATGGAGCTGGTCCGACGTGATCAGGTACAGAGAGCAACCCGAGTAGTCGCCCGAACCGACGACCAGCACCTTGCCGAACGGCCCCGAGGCAACCGACACGGTCGCAGGGCCCGTGGGGGCGCTCGTCACGGGACCGGAACAGAAACTGCTCGTGCTTCGGGCGCTTGCGGCTGAGCTGAGCTGCAGGGCCACGGTAACGAGGCCCAGAATGAGCGCGGCGGCTGCGACAGAGCCCGCAAGGGGCCTCCCGGGCCGGCGAAACAGGATCGTCATGACGACCTCCAAACCGTGTGTAGAAGCTCCCTCTTCATTGCTCCTCCTTTGTGTCGGCATTCCTTCTCGTTCCCCTGGTGTCGTGCGCCCCGGCTGACGAGATCGCCTCGACGACGCGGAGCGGGTCGAGCCCCGGCGTCGCTGTGCCGCCAGGGCAGCGTCATGGGCCGACGGAGCGTCGAAGACGAAGAAGCAGATCTCGTCCTCGGGGACGTAGATCGACCGTTCGAAGCGGACGCGCGTCCCCTCACGCGTCAACTCGTTCACGGCCGAGCGTGCACGCCGCTCGCGGTCGACGCGCTCTCCGCCTGGCTCCGACCGAGGTAGGTCTCGACGAGGTAGCTCGGCACGCGCTCGACGCTACGGCGACCCCGCCGCGGTGGAAACGTCAGAACGTCTGAACTTTGCCCGCGAGCTCGGTGCGGGAGCGCACGCCGAGCTTGGCGTAGATGTGCGTCAGGTGGCTTGCCACCGTCCGCTCCCCGAGGAACAGTGCGGCGGCGACCTCCCGGTTGGTCCGGCCCTCGGCGACCAGGCGCGGCGACGCGACGCTCGGCCGGCCGTCAGCCCGTCCTCGCGCGTACGCCCGCCGATGCGTCCGAGCTCGTCCTGCGCCTTCTCGACCCAGGTGGCCGCGCCGAGCTGCTCGAAGCCGTCGAGCGCCGCGCCGATCGCGTCGCGGGCGGCGCGCTTCTGCCGTTCGCGCCTCCGAACGACGCCGAGCGAGAGCAGCGCGCGAGACCGGCCGTACGGATCGCCGACCTCTTCGTGCTGCGCGACCGCCTGCTGCAGGAGCGACGCGGCGCGACCGACGTCGCCCTGCTGCAGCGGCGACGAGACCGCGGCAACGCGTCACGTGCGCGAGCACCCACTCGCGGTCGACCCGCGTCGCGTCCGCCTCCCAGACTCGAGGACTCGAACGGCGTCGTCGACCCGACCGAGCTCGAGAAGCAACTCCACGCGGTCGGCGGTCCACCAGCGGACGCTCGGCTCGCCCCAGCCGAGCTCAGCGGCTCGCTCGTCGGCCGTCGTCGAGCAACTCGCAGGCGGCCGCACGGGTCGCCGCTCCAGAGCGCGACGAGCCCGAGAACGGCGATGTGCTGGGGCGGGTGGAGCGCGAGCTGCTCCTCGCCGAGCTCGAGGGCTCGCTCCGAATGGGTGCGCGCGAGCTCGAGCTGGCCGCGATGGACGGCGATGACGGCGATCGGAAGGTGATCCTGCGGCACCTCGAGCCCGTACTGGATCGAGATGTCGTAGGCGCGGACAGCGTGCTCGGCCGCGAGCGCCCAGCGTCCCGCCCAGAACTCGACCCAGGAGAGACCCCAGAGCGCGCGGGCGCTCCGCGGCTCGTCGCGCTCGAGCCACTCTCGATACTCGCGCTCGAGCAGAGCCGCGGGCCTCGTCGCGTCTCGAGGCAGGCGCGAGCGTGTTCACGACGGCGAGCGTCGCCTCCTGCACCAGCTGCTCGCCGCCGACGGCGGTCGCAAAGTCGTGGGCCTGCGCAGGGAGCTGCGCCTCCGGGTCGCCGACGATCCAGCCGATGTGGGCGAGCACGACGTGGGCACGCTCCCGGAGCACGTCGTCGTCGAGGCTCTCCGCGAGCTCGAGCGCGGCGCGGGCGTGCTCGAGCGCCCGCACGTACCCCTTCCTGAAGCGTGTCGCCCATGCGAGCCGGCAGTGGATGACCGACTGAAGTGCCGGCCGCGAGGCCGCCTCCCCGAGAGCCTCCTCGAGCAGCACGACGGCACGGTCGGCGCTCTCGAGCTCGGCAAGAAGGACGAGCGCCTCGGCACGCGACGATCCGCGTTCCGCCTCGCCGAGCAGGTCGGTCGCGATCGTCCGTGCACGCGTCCATTCGCCGGCAGCGTGATGCGCGCGTGCCGCGGCCAGCGCTCGACGACGCCGGTCGTCCGCGCCGGTCCGGCGGTGTCAGCCGAAGCGCCTGCTCGGCGAGCTCGGCCGCGGCGGCCGACGCGCCGCGATCCGCCGCCAGTCCCGCGGCGTCGTCCAGCACAGCGGCGACGTCGGCAGTCCGGGGTCGTCCTTCGAGAGCGCGAGGTGACGAGCGCGGAGGAGCGGGTCGTCGACGATTCCCGCAATGCGTGCGTGGACGCTCAGCCGCTCCTCGCCCAGGTCCGCGGTAGAGGACCGACGAGAGCAGCGGGTGGGTGAAGCGAATCGTCCCGTTCTCGGGCTCGATCACCTGCGCCGCGACGGCCGGGTCGAGCGCGTCTCCCGCGATGCGCCTGCACGCTCGAGCAGCGACTCGGACGCCGTGCCGAACGCCGCGGCGAGCGCAAGCGCCTTGCGCGCGGAGACGGGAAGCCTCGAGATCCGCGCGCGAACGAGCTCCTCGAGCGTCTCGGGAACCGGGAGCGGCCGGAACGGGTCGACGTCCGCGTCGAGAACGCGCGCCAGCTCGAGCGCGAAGAACGGATTCCCGCCCGACCGCTCGTGGATGCGGAGCAGTGTCTGGCGCGCGAACGGCCTGCCGAGTCGGTCGCGTAGAAGCCGATGGAGCCCGCCGACGCTGAGCGGCCCCACCGTCAGTCGCCGGACGCGTTCCGCGCCGAGCGCCTGCTCGAGCTCGGACGGACGCGTGTCGTCAGCGCTCCGGGCGAGCAGCAGGAGCACGTCCTTCGCGTCGAGCCTCCGCAGTGCGAACGCGAGCGCGCCCGCCGACGAGGCGTCGAACCACTGGAGATCGTCGATCGCGACCAGCAGGGGCCTGTCCTCGCTCAGCGCTTGCAGCGCACCGCGAACCGCAGTCCCGAGCGCCAGGGGATCCAGCGCGTCCGCCCCCTCTTCGAGCCGGAGCGCGATCTCGAGGGCACGTCGCCTCGGAGGCGACAGCGCGGGCAGCACCTCGTCGAGGACGTCGTCGAAGAGATCGCCCAGTCCCGCGTGAGCGAACCCGCGCTCGGCCTCGGCCGGCCGCGACGAAAGGACGCGGAATCCCTCCTCCCGCGCCTGCTCGACGCCCGCACGCCAAAGCAGTCGACTTCCCGATGCCCGCCTCGCCCTCGATCACGAGCGCAGCAGGCCCTCCCTCCGCCCCGCCGATGAAGGCGTGGAGAGAGGCGATCTCCTCCTCCCTGCCGACCAGCGCGAGCATCGTCGACCCGATCGTGACAGAGGTAACGACGAAGGCAACCTCCGCGGGACCTGAGCAACGCGTCCACCGGACGCGCAACAAGGCCGTGTGAACTCTCGGCTGCACCAGCGTCCTCATCAAATCTGAGGAGCCTGACACGGCGCCGATCAAGCGCTACTTGACCCGATCCACTGCTACTGCAGCACCTTCCTCGATCCTAAAAGTGGTCGCAGGAACCCCTTCGTAACCGGACCCATCTACTCCCGAATCTCAATGGGGTGTCTAACGGGGGTTCGAGTCCCGTTGCTCCCGTCCTCGAAGCCCCTGGTAACAGGGGCTTTTTCGGCGTCGTGCTCGACGCCCTCGGCCGTACAGCACTACTCACCGCGACGCGACACAGGGGGCGGTTGCGTCTCTCGGGAGTTCGAATCTCCCCCTCTCCGCCTAACTGCCTCGAATCTCGCGTCGTTGAGCGAGGTCGGGATGGTCCCTGCAGGGGTGATCGGGGAAAGTGCCCCTCTCAGGAGTGGCGTGGTTGGGCCTCTCCTTCTGCAGGCGGACAAGTCGCGCGACGATCGGGCGAACGAGGGATCGCCGCCTCGGTCTCGATGACCACGAGCGATTCCTGTCGGAGGCCCCAGCAACGCGCAACCTGCGGTTCCCGCTTAGCTACGTTCGCGCCACCAGCGGCGGCTGGGCCGAGTCACCCATCCTCTTTCTGGGCCTCGAGAGCGGCGTGGACGCGGCGCTGGAAGTGGGCGATCAGCTGCTCGCTCTCGCCCATGAGGCGGCCCTGGACCACCATCCCGGAGTCGAGTCCCTTCTGCACCGCTTGGACGAGCGCGACGTCCTCCTCCGAGACCTGGTTGTCGAAGGCGATCACCTCCTGGATCCGGTCCTCCGGGACGTCGTGTCCGAAGAAGTAGTCCGTCACCTCGATCGTCTTCCTCGCGTCGACCGGCACCCAGCGCTCGATCGAGATGTTCTGCGGGCCGGGCGCGATGTTGACGGTCGTGTTCGGCCAGAGGAAGTGATACTGGGACTGTCGCACCTCACCCCGCGGGTCGTACGGCAGCGGGCCGCGGCCCTCGAGCGCCGCCGCGCGGACCGGACCGAGCTGGCTCGACGTCGAACCTCCGACCACGAGCCGGTACGCGTCCGGATCGACGTCGATCAGCTTGCTGAACCCCGGGTGCGCGACCGAGCAGTGATAGCACTCGAGGTAGTTCTCGAGCGCGACCTTCCAGTTGACGGGCTGCTCCCACTCGAAGTGCGAGTGGAAGCGGAGGCCGGCGAGATCAACGCCGCTCTCCGCCACGATCTGCGGGAGGTCTCCCAGCACCTCGTCCAACGGCACGGCCTGGGGATCCGGGTTGGCGAACACGAACGGGCCCCAGGTCTCGACCGCAATCGGCAGCAGCGAGAGCCCCGACGCGTCGAATCCCGGCTCGCGCTCGGATCGCGGGGCACGGCGGAGCGACCCGTCCAGCTCATAGGTCCACGCGTGGTACGGACACTGAAGCGTCGCACGGCAGCCCGCCCCCTGAGCGACGAGATGGCCCCGGTGGCGGCAGACGTTGACGAACCCGCGCAGCTTGCCGTCCGCAGCACGGGTCACGACGATCGGAACGTGGCCTGCGACCGAGGCGAAGTAGCTTCCCGGCTCGGCAACTTGCTCGATCCGGCCCGCATACTGCCACGAGGCGCGGAAGATCCGCTCGCGCTCGGCGTCGAGCACCGCCGGGTCCGAGTACCAGCCGGCGGGCAACGTCCATCCTTCCGCCAGCGGGTGCGGGAGCTCCGGAAGCCCTCCTAGCACCCCGTTCGTCGTATCGCTGCCGAGCGCCGTCACTGTCCTCCTTCCGACTGACTGTCCGGTCAGTCAGGGTACCGTCGCGTCCGTGTATGGGTCAAGATGAGGCCGGTGAGCACTGCAGCTCCGACGAGCGGGCGCGTCGCCGCGATACTCGAGGCGGCATGCCGTGTCGTCGTGCGAGAGGGCGCACACGGGCTGCGGATGGCGAGCGTTGCGCACGAGGCCGGCGTCTCGAAGGCGCTCGTCCACTACTACTTCTCGACACGGCAGGAGCTACTGCGGAGCGCGTTCGCCTGGTCGGACGAACGATGGCAAACCGCGCTCGCCGACGAGCTTGCAGGGGTACCCGCCGGTGTGGAGCGTATCGAGCGCGCGCTACTCGCAAGCATCGAGGCGGAGCAGCCGTTTGGTGACCAGCGGGCGCTCTGGAACGAGGTCTGGAGCAGCCTGCGCTACGACGACGGTCTCCGCCCGCTCGTCGAGTCCTCGTACCGAGCGTGGCTCGCCCGGCTGGGTGGGCTGATCGAGGGCGGGCGGAGCGAGGGATCGATCCCCGCAGCAGTCGACGCGGCCGGGGCCGCGTGGCGGCTCGCCGCCGTCGGCGACGGCCTCGACTCGATGCTGTACCTGGGCTTGCTCGACCGGGAAACGGCGCGACGAGCTGATGCTCGACAGCATCCACCGCGAGCTCGCCACCCCGTGACCGACGTCGTCGTCCTCGGTGCCGGGCTCGCCGGGCTCTCCGCGGCACGCGATCTCGCCGCGGGTGGTGCGGACGTGGTCGTCCTCGAGGCGCGCGACCGCGTCGGTGGGCGCGTCGAGCAGATGCGTGTCGACGAGGGCAGGCCCGCGCAGCTCGGCGGCGAGGTCGTCGGCTCGGTCCACACGTCCTATCTCCGGCTCGTCGAGGAGCTCGGGCTGTCGCTCGAGCCCAGCTACGTCGCGGTCCGAGGCGCGACGACCTATGACCTCTTCGAGGGCGTCGACCGCGGCGACGACTTCCCGTTCGCGACCGCGGAGGAGCGCGCTGATTACGACCGGGTCGAGCAATTGTGGGGACGGCTCGTCTCCTCGGTCGACCCTGACGATCCATGGTCCCACCCCGAAGCGTCGCAGCTCGACCGGATCTCAGTCGGCACCTGGCTCCGCTCCGTCGGCGCGCTGCGGTCGACGCTCAGGCGGCTCGACCTGGGCGCCCTCGCGCTTGCAGACGGCTCGATCGAGCAGACCTCCGCCCTCGCCGAGCTGCGGAAGGCGGCCGCCGTCGGCGAGCGCACGTTCTACTCGACCGAGTTGTGGGAGTCGCTCCAGGTCGTCGAAGGCAGTGCCGAGGTCGCGGTCCGGATGGCGGCGGAGCTCGACGGGCGGATCCGCCTCAAAGCCGAGGCGGCGGAGATCGGGGTGTCGCCGGGAGGCTGCCGTGTCCGACTAGCTTCCGGCGAGGAGCTGCATGCGGAGGCTGTCGTGTGCGCGCTGCCGGCGAGCGTCGCGAGGCGGCTGGAGATCGACGGCGTCGATCCCGAGCGCCTGCGCTCCCTGCGGCGCCAGCGGCTCGCGCTAGCGGCCAAGGTCGTCGCCGTGTACACGCGCTCGGTCTGGGCCGACGTCGGAGCGAACGGTCTCGCGGAGAGCGAGCACCTGCTCGGCTCGACCTGGCCGCAGCGCGAGGGCGTGCTGTCGATCCTCGTGCCGCCCGAGCGGCTCAGCTACCTGCTCGCCCTGGCAGACGAGGACCGCGACGCCGTCGTCCGGAACGAGCTGGAGCGGATGTACGGGCCTGCGGGCCGTGAAACGGTCGCGATCCACCACCGGCCCTGGGCGATCGATCCATACTCGCGCGGTTACGTCACCCACTGGTGGCCCGGCGACGTGATGCGGGTCGGCCGGCGCCACGGCACGCACGCTCCTCCGTTCTACATCTGCGGCTCGGACCAGTGGGTCGCCGGCTACATGGAGGGCGCCGTCCGCACCGGCCGGTCAGCCGCGGCAGCCGCCCTCGGCCAGGGCTGAAGGCCGTCAGGAGGACGCCGGCGCCGCGGCCTCCGCCTCCTCGGCTGTGTGCGAAGGACCCGCGGCTAGTACCCGGAGGGCGTCCTGCGGCAGGTAGAGCGTGACGGGCGACCCCTGCTCCAGGTCAACTGCCGGGGCCCGGCCGTCGTTCGCGATCGTCGCCCGCAGCATCTCACCCCCGGGGATCCGCACATGCACTTCGTGGAACCCGCCCAGGAAGACTGCGCGCTCCACCATGCCCGGCAGCCGGTTGCCGTCGGCAGGGCCGTGAGGCTCGATGCCGACCCGTTCCGGTCGGATCATCGCCTTCACCTCGCCCCTGGAGTCGGTCGCACCCTGCGCCGCTCGGAACTTCCATTCGCCGATCTGCAGCATGCAGCAGTCGCCTTCGCCGGCGGACGCCTCCGCGGCGAGCAGGTTGGAGACGCCGAGGAAGTCGGCGACGAAAACGGTCCGCGGCTCCTCGTACACCTCTCTCGGCGAGCCCGCCTGCTCGACCCGGCCGTCGCTCATCACGGCGACGCGGTCGCTCATGGTCAGTGCCTCCTCTTGATCGTGGGTCACGAACACGAAGGTGATCCCGAGCTCCGCCTGAAGCGCCTTCAGTTCGACCTGCAGCCCTTTCCGCAACCGGGCGTCGAGCGCGCCGAGCGGCTCGTCGAGCAGCAGCACGCGCGGACGCAGGACGAGCGCACGGGCGAGGGCCACTCGCTGCTGCTGGCCACCCGATAGCTGGGAGGGCTTCCGCCGCGCGAAGCCGCCGAGCTTCACGAGCTCGAGCGCCTCTCCGGTCCGGCGCCGCTGCTCCTCCTTCGTAAGTCGCAGGTACTTCAGCCCGAACGCGACGTTGGCGGCGACATCGAGGTACGGGAAGAGCGCATAGCTCTGAAACACCGTGTTGACGTTGCGTTTGTGCGGCGGGACACGCGCGACGTCGGTCCCGTCGAGCATGATGCGCCCGCTCGTCGGGCGCTCGAAGCCGGCGATCATCCGCAGGGTCGTCGTCTTGCCGCATCCGGACGGGCCGAGCATCGTGAAGAACTCTCCGGGCGGCATGCGCAGGTCGATACCGTCGACCGCGACCACATCGTCGAACGCCTTGGTCAGCTCCTCCAGCCGGATCTCGCCGAGCATGCCCTAGACCTCGAACGTCGCGACCGCGGCGGCTTCGCGGCCGCCGGCGAAGCGCCGGTAGAGAAGGAACGCGAGCGCGAGGGTCGCCAGGGTGATCACGAGCGAGACGGTTGCGATGGCGTTGAGCGCCGGCGTCGGGGCCCCCCGCGCGCTCGCATAGAGGAGCATCGACACCGTCGTCGTGCTCGCGTCGCTCGAGAGGTACTGGGTCACGACGAAGTCGTCGATGGAGAGCGCGAACGCGACGGCAGCGCTGGCGATGATCGCCGGCGCGAGCAGCGGGAGCATGACGCGATACAGGAGGTCTCGCGGCGGCGCCCCGAGATCGGCTGCGGCCTCCTCGTACTCGGGGCCGATGGACGTGAGTCGGCCCCTGACCATGACGACGACGTAGGACAGCGTGAACGTGATCTGGCCGATTGCCTGCGCGGGCGTGCCGAGCCCGATCCCCGGAAAGACCCGGAGGAAGAGGAGCAACAGCGCGACGCCCATCACGATCTCGGGTGTGACGAGCGGGAGGAGCATCACCGTGTTGATCGTGCCGCCGCCCCGCCCGCGCCACCGCTGCAGGCCGAGAGCCAGCGCGACGCCGAGCGGGACCGTCCCGATCACGCAGATCACAGCGAGGATGAGGGTGTGCTTCAGTGCGCCCTGTCAGAGCCGGATCGTGGAGCACGCTGCCCGTCGGGCCCGTGAACCAGCGAAAGGAGAACCCTTGCCAGGTCGTCCGCGAGCGCCCGCTGTTGAACGCGAACACGATCGCGATCACCACGGGCAGGATCGACCACAGGATGTAGCCCACGGTGATGACCACGAGCCACCGCGGCCTGCCCCACGGATTCCGGAGCCAGTTCACGCCCCCGACGCCTCCACCGAGGCACGGCGGGTCGAGCGGAGGTAATAGAACATCAGCACGAGCAGGATCAGCGCGAGCAGCAGGGTGAGGACTGCGCCGGTGACCTTCTCCGAGCCTTGCCGCGTGAATTCGTCGATCTGGTTGCCGATCATGTTCGTCTGGGTGGAGGCCGAGACGAGGTCCGGCGTGTAGTAGTCGCCGAACATCGGCAGCGCGACGAGCACGACACCCGCGAGAATCCCGGGCACCGAGAGCGGCAGCGTCACGCGCATGAACGCACTACGAGGGCTCGCGCCGAGGTCCCGCGCCGCTTCGATCTGCCGCTGGTCGATCCGGTCGAGCGCCACGAACAGCGGCAGGATCAGG
>CAVZAC010000013.1:0-151601 GCA_963773175.1 uncultured Actinomycetes bacterium | reverse complement strand
AGTGCGTGATGTTGCCGTGCGCATCCCGCTGTGGCGTGATGGTTTTCGAGTCGTAGAAATGCTCGCCGCTCTTGCGCTTGTTGACCAGCACATCGGTGAACACTTCGCCTTTGACGATGGTCTGCCACAGCATGCGGAAGTAGGCCGCGGGCTGGCGGCCGGAATTGAGTATTCGCGGCGTCCGGCCGAGGGCCTCCTCGCCGCTGTAGCCCGTAATCGCGGTGAACGCGTGATTGACATACTCGATTATGCCGTTGCGGTCGGTGATCAGGACGGCATCGGCCGTCTGCTCGATGGCGGCCGAGAGCTTGCGCATCGTGTGGTCGGCGGCGCGGCGCGTGGTGATGTCCCGGATCGTTCCCACCAGCGCGACGGCCTGCCCGCGCGCGTCGCTGCGCGCCTCGCCCTGCTGGCGCGCGTAGCCTGTTGCGCCGTCCGGCCGCACGTACCGGTGTTCGACATCGTAGATGCAGCCCGACGACAGGGCTTGCGCGATCGTTTCGTGGACGCGGGCGCGGTCCTCGGGAGCGACGCTTTCGAGCAACGTCTCGAACGTGATTTCCGGCGCTGCGGATCGAGGCCGAGAATGCGGCAGACCTGGTCGGAACAGCGCAGCGCCCCCGTCTGCAGATTCCACTCGAAATTGCCGATGCCGGCGATGCGCTGCGCTTCGGCAAGCAGCAGTTCGTTCTGTCGAAGGGCCGCAAGGGCGCTCCGGCTGTTGTCGACTTCGACGCGCAGCCGATCGTTGGCGCTGGCGAGTTCGGCGGTCCGTTCGCGCACCTGCTGCTCAAGCGACTCCTTGGAGGTGCCCAGCGCGCGGATGGTTTCCATGTCGCGTAGGCGCGCAGCGCGGTGATGACCGACGTGACCAGCTTCTGCGCGGTCGAGCTCGGACTTTTCCTTGTAGTCGTTGATGTCGTAATTGACGATCACGCGGTGCTCCGGCGCCTGGCCCGGCTGGCCCGTGCGCACCACGATGCGGGTAATTGATTGCCGAGATCCTGGCGGATAAAGCGCGCGACTTCAGGCCGGCTGTCTCCTTTTCCATCACGACGTCGAGGACGATCGCCGCGATGCCCGGCTCCTCGCGCAAGAGTTGCTTGGCGCCCTTCGCCGAATATTCGCTGTAGATGCGCAGCGGCCGGTCCTTGAAGCGAAGTTCGGAGAGCACGAGCCGCGTGACGGCGTGCACGCCCTCGTCGTCATCGATAATGGCGACCTTCCAGGGGTGTCCTTCGGGTGCGGTCCGGTTCGGTGGTGATTGACCGGCGCGGCTTTCGCGCGGGCGGCCCTCCCGCTCGTTCGCAAAGAGCAGAGGGCACCGCCGTGCGCCGCGTCTGGAATCCTCACTTTCATGGTCTGTGGCAAGCGGCCGCCCTGGTTTCAAGAGGAATCAGCGCAGCCCCGGTCGCGGTGCGAAATGTGCATCCCGGCCGGCCGCGCAAGGCGCGCTCCGCGCCCCGTACCTTGGCCATAAGTGTCCAGGATTGACGGCGTACCCAAGAGCAGGAAACGAAGGGTGTTTTCCATTCAATTCCGGAACTTCCACGGCCGGGCCCGCATCACAGGCGATCGAAAGCGGTCGCGTGCCAAAATGACGGCAATTTCGTGAAAACCGCAGCGGAAGTGAATGCCGGGGACGTGCTGGGGATTTTGAATCGATGGGGACTTCAGTTGCACAGGGAAGAGTATATTCGGCTTCTGCCAATCTGTCACATGCGGCTGACGTGCATGAGGGCCAAAATGATCGGGCATAGAGAGGATTCCGGAAATCCGTGCGCGACGGGCGTTTCCCTGATTCATCGTTCTGCCGATGGAGGCGAAATCTCGACTCAACCTGTCCAATCGCAGAGGGCATTGAGCCCGCCGGCCGGACGACCTCGCCGCCTGGGTACCGATGATCGACGAGCAGGCGATCGATTTCGTCTCGGCTCGCGCCCGCAACTACCAGTCGCACCCGTACTACGGCATCCTCGCCGACCAACTCTGGCTTCGCTGAGCCGATGGAGCCTAGGGCTTCGGCATGGCCGGCCCGGCGGGTTCAGGAGTCATGTGCATGTTCAGACGTGCTCGTTCCGCTGCGCCCGAGTTCGGCTGGGTCAGGCCGGGGACGCTTCCCGGCGAGGAGGCGACCCAGATGCCTGTGACGATGAACGCCACCGCGAAAACCGTGGTCAGGCGCGCGCCGCCCGGCAGCACCTTCTGCGCGAGGATCAGGGCCGCGACGGCAGCCATCCAGACGAGGCTCATGACCCCGAGTGCGAAGAGCACGATCATCAGCCCCCAGCAGCATCCGACACAGTAGGCGCCGTGCTCGCTCCCCATCCTGATCGCGCCCATGGTGCCCTCGCGCCAGCGGCTGAGGATGAAGTGCAGGGGGTTTCGGCAGTGACGGAGGCAGACCGACTTGAGTGGTGTCAGCTCGTACAGCCCCGCCAGCACGATCGCTGCGCCCGCGACGTAGGGGCCGCCGCGGCCCCACGCCAGGTAGCCCGGACCCCACATGGATCACGAGCCGGTAGAGACCGTACGCGACGAGACCGTAGGCGGTCCACACGGCGAGATAGCTGAGCACGAAAACCCAGGTCGGAACGAAGCTCTGCATGCGCCGCTCGCGCTCGGCCGAGATGCGATGGAAGAGGAGCACCATCGGTACCGCCGAGGGGAGCATCATCGCGGCCATCATCGTGACCCACACACCGAGGTACCAGCCGAGCCCGCCGAGGTCGGTGCCCGGCCCCGCGTCCATTCCGCGCATCCGCTGCACGGTCACGATCCACGTGATCAGCGTCGCGCCGATCAACGCCGCGCCGAGCGGACGCGCATTGCGGCCGCTGAGCCAGGGGCGGCCGGGCCCGTCCGGCGAGGGTCGGCCGACGCTGGGCGGGCTGTCAGTCAAGGTTGGCAAGCCTCTCAGCGGGCCGTGGCCGGCTCATCCGGCGTAGTCGAAGCGCGCCGAGTAGCCGCAGTTGCCGCTGAACTCGAATCGCAGCGGCCCGTCATCGACGCGTAGCTCGTCCGTGATCAGCTCTTCACCGCTCTCCCCGTGGCCGGGGATCACGCACGTCACGGACTCACTGCCCGCGTACGCGTCGCGGATCCGCACGCTGACGTGGTCGCGGATACGCAGCCACTGTCGTCTCGGCTCGTGTGAGACCTCGATCTCGGCCTGGCGCACCGCCACCTGCACGCTTTCCTTCCATGCCCACGGGAAGTGCTTCAGCGCATCCCCGCCGAGCCGGCCCGTGTAGATGTCGACGAGCGCGTCGCGTTGCGTGCGTTCTGCGTCTGCGTCGACGTACATCACGAAGCTCCACGGCGACCCGACCTCGTCGTCGTGGTACCGCGTTGCGAGCGCGACCCTGAAACCGTCGAGACAGACGTCGTCCACGCGGCCCTCCTCGATGACCCAGGAGAGGATACCGAGGCACTCGCCGTAGCTCGAACGACCGCCGGGCACGCCGTTGATCTTCCGGCAGGGGCAGATCGCCTCGCAGTTGCACGACTCGAAATAGCTGCCGCGGATGCGCCAGGTCACCTAGGCTGAACTCCGAGCTCCAGGTTCACGAAGTACGCGCAGATTACTAGCCGGCCCGTCGTTCCATCTTCGTCTCGACGATCGTCATTGTTGCGCGAGCTTGTGCGTGCGGTGACGATGCAGAGCGTCGTCGCCCAGCAGGACATTGATCTCGTGGACGCCGCGCATCTGTTCGCGATCGGAAACATCGTCACCACCGATGCCAGGATCGCCTGCTACGACTCCAAGTTCTCCTACCAGTTCTGGCGGCCGATCACGGCGATCCGCAACGCCGACAAGGACGCTGCATAGCGAGCATCTCGACGTAACCATGCCGGGAGGACAGAACGGAAGCAACATGCTCACGACCACCCAGCACTTCAACAACGTCGACGACCAGGTCGTCGACGCGCGAGTCTGGCTCGGATTCCACTTCCGCAACTCCGTCGTGCAGGGCGAAAAGCTCGGCAACCACGTCGCGAAATGGGAGCTCAAGCGGTACTTCAAACACGTGTAGCAGCAGCCCGAAGCTCATCGAGACAGAGTGGCCCGCCACCGCGCGGGCACTCGCGTTCGCGAGGGCTTACGTGCGGCGGTCGGAGCGCCGTCAGTTCTCGATGGTGACGAGCGTGCCGATCGGCGTGTAGGGCCAGACCCTCGCTGCGGCGGCGAGCGGCAGCTCGACGCAGCCGAGGCTCTGCGGCGTGCCGAAGGAGGAACGGGTGAAGGAGTGGATCGCGTCGCCGCCGTTGAAGTAGCTGATCCACTTGATGCCCGGGTCGTTGTAGTGGGTGCCGTTCGGGTTCGTGCCGCTCATCGTCCCGATCGGGATGTGCTCGAACACCGGGAACGTGCCGAGCTGGGTGGGGGCGGCGGGCACGCCGGTGTTGCCGGGCGAGCTCAGGATCACCTGGCCGTCGTGCCAGAGGTTGAGCGACTGGGGCAGGTTCCGGTGCACGTAGACGTAGTTGTAGCCGCTGTCGAGACGCTTGCCGGCGAGCGCGTCGCCGATCAGTGCGTGCCAGACCGCCGGGCCGGCGAGACCGTCGACGGCCAGGCCGTGCGTCGTCCTCGAACATCATGACGGCGCCGCGCGTGATCTCGTTCGGCTGGCCGGCGCTTCCAGAGCGAGACGCAGCTCCGGCGGGGTGTTCGGGTAGCGCCACACGAACCGGCCCGGCGGCGGGGAGACCGCGGCCGCGAGTTGCTCGCTCGTTGACGACGGCCCTGGGTTCGTAAGCGGCAGCCAGCCGAGCGGCAGGTAGCCGAGTTGCGCGAGCAACTGCTGCAGGCGCAGGGTCGTCGCCGGCGGAACCTGCCACTGCAGTACTCGCGTGAGGCTCGTCCCGCTCCGGCCGACGAGCCAGACGGCGAGGGGCAGGACGACGCGTACCTCGCTGCCGAGCTCGAACCCGAGTCCGCCGGGCTGGAAGGCGAGTGTGTGGCCGTCCACGACCCTCCACCGGCCGGGGAGCGCGGGCGACAGGCGCGGGCGACGGGTGCCGAGCACAGCAGCGATCGGGCGGGAGAGAGTCAATGTCAGCCGGCCCTGCGGCGCGAGCCTCGCGCCGGCTCCCGGTACGGCCAGCAACTGCGGGTACGGGTGTGCGGGGAACCAGCTCACGCGCACAGCAGGCGGGAGGCGCTCCCACGGCCGGGCGGCGGCCGCGACCGCCATCGTTCCCGCGCTGTGTGGCCCGCGCTCGATCACGCCGAGCGGCACGACCGTCTGCGGAGTTGCCAGCCGCCGCGGGGTCGCGTCGCCGAGCGAGACGAGGCTCACCGGCCGGTCGAAGGCGACCGTCACAGGCGCGCCCGCCTTGACCTCCAGCCAGCGTCCGAGCAGACGCGCACTGGGCGTCGTGATCGTGAAGCTGCGCCGTTCCGTACTGCCCACCAGCCAGGCCGCCCAGCCGGGCCGCTTCACGGTCACGTCGACCGTCAGGCTTTGCGCGCTGCCGAGCCGGTGCCGCGGCACGACCGTCCCCTGCTGGAGCCGGACCGGCACCGTGCGCCCATTGGCCGTCGTAACGTCGAGGGCGACCAGGCGACCGGCCAGGGCCGGTAGTGCGATCCGTGCGAGCGCCCCGTCGGGGGCGCCGAGGCTCGCACTGGGCCAGGCGGCTTTCGCAGCAACCGCCAGGGCGCCGCACGCAAGTACGACCAGTGCCGCCGTCACCACGAACCCACGCGCTCGCATCGCTCGGACCCCCCGCGCCCTCGATCGATCAGGTCCCGATCAGTTCTAGCAAGCGCTCCAGATTCACCGCGAGGAACTGACTCTCCGGCGCTCGCACGAGCTGCTCGAGAGCTTCGATCGCAGGCAGACGGTGCAGCGTCCCCATGCCCGTACACGGTTGCTCCACCCTGTGCGCCGCCCGTAGGCTCGCGAGGTGAGCGCGCAGCGGTCGACTGTCGTACTCGTCCACGGAGCGTGGGGTGGGAGCTGGTGCTGGGAGCGCGTCGTTCCGTTGCTGGACGAGCTTGGCGTGCGGGCGGTCACGGTTGACCTGCCGAGCGTCGGCGCCGTCCCCGAGCACGACTGCAGCCTCGCCGCCGACGCCGCCGTCGTCGCGAGGGTGCTCGCTGGCGGCGCAGGGCCGTTCCTCGTCTGCGGACACTCCTACGGGGGCATGGTTGTCACGCACGCGACCGCCGGACGCTCCGACGTGGCCCGCCTTGTCTACCTGTGCGCGTTCATGCCGGACGCAGGCGACTCGCTGTTCACGATCACGGGCGGGCCGGCGCCGTGGATCGACGTGCTCCCCGACGGGCGCACGCTGCCCGATCTCGAGCGTGCCGCTGCCGTCGCCTACGCCGACTGCGATGCCGCGACGCGCGCCAGCGCAATCGCGCGCCTGCGTCCCCAGGTTCCGGCGCCGTTTCTCGACCCGGTTGCGGTGGCCGCGTGGCGCGAGATCCCGACGACGTACGTCGTGTGCACGGAAGACCAGTCACTGCCGGTCGAGCTCCAGCGCGACGTCTTCGCCCCGCGTGCCGGCGAGGTTGTCGAGCTCGAGTCGGGGCATTCGCCGTTCTTCTCACACCCGGATCGGGTCGCCGAGCTGTTAGCGGAACGCTCCGTCGTGCGCGCGTGAGCCGGTAGTCGGTCGCGCGGCGGGAGGCGTTCGCCCGGTCAGGCGCGCGGCGAGCGTTCGCAGTCGCGGCCGGCGTGGAGACGATCGAATCGCAGGCGAAAGGCCGTGAGCTGGCCGCCTGTTGGGCGGCTCGTGGAGGAGCAGCAGGATCGACGCGGGCGGATGGAACATGCTGGGTCTCCTTCGGGAGCGGGCTATCCGGCATCGCGCCGGGTGAGTCGGGGTCGGGTCATGGTTCGGTGGTCGGCATCTCGTCGCAGTTCGGCGCTCGCATCAGCCGATCTATGCAACCGGTTGCTAAACTTGCGAAAAAGGGGGGCTCGCTCATGCGGACTTCCGGACGACGAGTTCCGCCGGAATCGAGACGTTCGTCACGACACCGGTTTGCAGGTGCTGCAGGAGGTTCTCGGCGAGGAGACGGCCCGCAAGCGGGCCGTTCTGTCTGATCGTGGTCAGCGGTGGATCGCTGTAACGGGCGCTCGCCACGTCGTCGTAGCCGACGACGGCCACGTCGTCCGGAACGCGCCGGCCGGCGGCGCGGATCACGTCCATCGCTGCGATCGCCATCAGGTCGCTGTTCACGAACACGCCGTCGAGATCTCGTGCCTGCTCGAGCAGGGTGCGCATCGCAGCCGCGCCGGACGGAGGGGAGTAGTTGCCGTACGCGACGAGCGCCGGGTCGAGCGCTTTCCCGGCGCCGCGCAGGGCGGCCTCGTAGCCTCTGTAGCGATCCTGGACCTCGACCTCCTTGGCCGGGCCTCCGAGGAAGCCGATCCGGTTTCGCCCGGACTGGAGCAGGTGCTCGGCCGCGGTTCTGCCACCGGCGAAGCTGTCTCCGCTGACCGAGCAGTACCCGTGGTTTCCGGGCGAAACGCCCCAGATGATGAACGGCGCCTTCGCCTCGGCGAGGGTGCCGATGTGCCCTTTCGTACAGCTTGCCGCCATGAGGATGAAGCCGTCCACGCGACCGGACTCGAGGTACCTGCGCACCCAGTCCGTGTCCTTCGGCGAGACCTGGATCACGAGCAGGTCGTAGCCGTTCGCGTGCAGGCCGGCGGAGATCCCGCTCATGATCTCGAGCATGAACGCATCCGGAACCGAGACGTCCGCCCTGTACGCGTAGGTCACGAGCGCGACGACGTGGCTCTGTCTGAGGCTCAGCCGGCGGGCGGGATCGTTCATCTGGAACCGGTGCTCCCGCGCGATCTCGCGGATGCGCTCCTTCGTCTCCGCGCCGATCAGCGGGCTGTCGTTCAACGCCCGCGAGACGGTCGACTTCGAGACGCCCGCCAGACGGGCGATGTCGCCGATCGTGTGTACCCGGACGCTCGCCATTGCAACCGGTTGCAGTATACGCACATCGGCGTGCCGTGAGCGGTCGGCCGCTCACGAGCCGTCACGACCTTCCGGTGCTCGGCCGATCCGACCCCGAGCGCCGCTCCGCAGGAGTCGCAGAAACGGGCGTCCGCGCGGTTGCCGGCGCCACAGGCGGGGCAGGTCACCCATCAAGGCTACTCCTCCAGGCGGGCGCACCCGTCCTCGGCGCGAGCCTGCTCAGGCGACGTCCACGCCGATCGCGTCCGCCTCGCTGTCCCGGCCGCTGATCAGGTCGGCGAGCAGTGTGCGACGCCGTTCGAGCTCCCGGCTGTGCGCCCTGATCTCGGCGTCGCTCGCGCCTCGATCGGCGAGCAGGTCACGCACGAGCGTGAGCCCGCGCAGGTCCAGGAGGAGGTCGTCGATCTCGCGGCCGAGAAGCTGCCCGGCGCCGCCGTGCGCGTGCCCGTTCACGCTGCGTCCTCGAGAACCGGGAATGCGTCGTCCTCGGCCGGCAGGGAGTCGGCTCGCTTCGGTCGCGGGTCGACGAAGCCGGCGGCGACGAGCGCACCCCCGAGGGCCAGGGCGGCCAGCACGTAGAGCGCCGTCTGGAACCCGTGGTCGAGAGCCCTGCCGCTCGACGCCGTGGCCGCGACGTGGTCCTGGACGTAGCGGTGCGTCGAGGTCGCGGCGATCGCGCTGACGGCTGCGAGGCCGATCGCCCCGCCGATCTGCCGGCTGGTGTTCACGAGGCCGGACGCGATGCCCGCGTCGGCGCGGTCAACGCCGGTCAGGCTGGCGATGGTCACGGGCACGAACGAGAGGCCCATGCCTGCGCCGCCGAGCACGAAGCCCGGGAAGATGTCCCAGAAGTAGTGTCCGTGCACCGGCAGCCGCGCCAGCAGCACGACCGATGTGGCTGAGAGCAGCATGCCGGCGGTGAGCACGCGGCGAACGCCGACCCGGGTCACGATCATCTGGGCCACGTTCGAGAACACGACGACGGTGAGCGCGAAGGCGGAGAAGGCGACGCCGGTCTGGATCGCCGAGTAGTGGAGGACCTCCTGCAGGTACAGCGTCAGCAGGAAGAACTCGGAGAAGGCGACGGCTCCGATCAGGGCCATCGTCGCGTTCGCTGCAGAGAGCGTCCGCAGTCGGAACATCCGCAACGGCAGTAGCGGAGCCGGCGAGCGACGCTCGATCGCGATGAACGCGAGGAGCAGTCCGACGGCGCCGGCGATGAGCGCCAGCGTCGTCGCGCTGGCCCAGCCGTCTTCGGTCGCGCGGGTCATCGCGTAGACGAGCAGCATCAGTCCGGCCGTCACCGAGGTGGCGCCCGCGAGGTCGAAGTGGCGGTGCGTCGCCTGCGCGCGGCTTTCGCGCAGCAGCCAGGGCGCGAGCGCGATCGCGGCGACGCCGACCGGAACGTTGACGAAGAAGATCCAGGACCAGCTCAGGTACGAGGTCAGCACGCCGCCCAGGAGGACGCCGGCAGCGGCGCCGCTGCCCGAGGCCGCTCCGTAGATGCCGAGTGCGAGGTTGCGCTCGCGGCCCTCCGCGAAGGTCGTCATCAGCAGGGAAAGCGCGGCCGGAGCGAGCAGCGCGCCGCCGAGACCCTGCAGGGCCCGGAACGCGATCAGCGAGGCCTCGGACCAGGCGAGCCCGCAGAGCAGCGAGCTCGCCGCGAAGAGCGCCATGCCGCTGATGAACATCCGCCGACGGCCGAGCAGGTCGGCGAGCCGTCCACCCAGCAGCAGCGCTCCGCCGAAGAGGATCGCGTACACGGAGACGACCCACTGCAGGCTCGCCTGTGAGAAGTCGAGATCTGTCTTGATCGACGGCAGCGCGACGTTGACGATCGCGACGTCGAGAATGACCATGAACTGCGCCGTGACGATGAGCGCGAGCGCGCTCCAGCGCTTGTCGGTTGTGGCGGCTGATTTCAAGCCAAGCGGCATTAATCTTCTCCCCAAATCGTTTGCGTTCACAACGATATCATTTAGCAACAGTCTGGAGCGCTACACTTTGATCGCCATGACATCCACAACGACACATCCGAGCCCACCGCGGGTGGGCCCTTCGCAGGAGCTGCTCTCGAGCATCGCGTTCCTGCTCAAACGGCTCGGCTTCGTGGTGAAGGACCGCGCACACGAGGCGCTCGAGTCGACCGGTCTGCAGGGACAGCATCACGCGGTGCTCTCGCTGCTGGAGGAGGGGACGCGCGAGACCCAGGGAACGATCGCCGACGCCCTGGGCTACGACCGCAGCCAGCTCGTCGGTCTGCTCGACGAGCTCGAGAAGCAGGGCTTCGTCGAGCGGCGACGCGACCCCAACGACCGGCGCTGCCACTCGGTCAGCCTGACGTCCGCCGGCAAGGAGGCGCTCGGTCAGATGCGCTCGATCTTGAAGCAGGTCGAGGAGGATCTGCTCGCGCCGCTCGACGGCGATCAGCGCACCGCGTTGCACGCGCTGCTGCTCGAGCTCGCAGGCCACCACGACGCCCGCTTCGGCCCGCAGCGCTAGCGGCCGGATCGCAGCTAATAGCCCGTCTCGAAAGCCCTGGTGCCCGGGGCAGTCTCCCGTCTCGGCCCTGTCGGGCCTAGGATCCCGTCAATGGCCGGGCGGTCGCTTTTCATCGCTGGACTGCAGACGGCAGGGATTCCGGACGATCCGGCGGCCACGCTCGCGCAGTTCGAGCGGCGGGTGCGGGCGGTGGCGGCGACGTTCGACGGCGTGCAGCTCGTGCTCGCGCCCGAGCTTCACCTGATGGCCCTGCCGGGTCTCCTCGACGAGAGCGACGGCTCGACGGCCGACCGCGCTGTACCCGTGCCCGGCCCTCTCACGGAGCGGCTCGGCGTGCTCGCCCGCGCAACCGGCCTGTGGCTCGTGCCGGGCAGTGTCTACGAGCGCACCGCGGAGGGCATCTACAACACCGCGCTCGTCTTCTCGCCGCAGGGCGAGCTCGTCGCGAGCTACCGGAAGTGCTTCCCGTGGCAGCCGTACGAGGCGTCGCGGCCGGGGCGGCGCGTCGTCTGTTTCGACATCGAAGGCGTCGGCCGGCTCGGGCTCGCGATCTGTCACGACGGCGTCTTCCCGGAGGTGTTCCGCCAGCTCGCGTGGGACGGCGCGGAGGCGATCCTGCAGGTGACGCTGACCGGAACGAGCGACCGCGACGTCGAGGTCGTCGTCACGCGTGCGAATGCGATCGTCAACCAGATGCACATGGTCAACGTGAACGCGGCCGGACCGGTGGGGAACGGGCGCAGCATCGTCGTCGATCCCGAGGGCGCGGTCCGGTACCTGGCCGGGGAGGGCGAGGAGGTGCTCACGACCGTGCTGGACTTCGAGGCGGTGGCGCTCGTCCGCGAGCGGGGGAGCTTCGGGATCAACCGCCTCTGGGAGCAACTCGACCGGCACGGCGCCGAGCTCGAGCTGCCGATGTACGGAGGGCGCTACCGGCCGCGACCGCCGAGACGCTGAGCCGCCTCGAGCCGGTCCAGCACGTCGGCGTGAGGGAGCGCGCGGACGGCCCGGCCGTCGCGGCCAATCACGTCCGTTGCGGCCCACAGAGCGTTCAGCACCGCCTCCTCCGTCGCGTCCACGGTCGCCGCGAAGAGCGGGTCGAGGGCCCGGTCCGGCACGAGCTCGCCGGCCGCTCGGAGCTCGCGCTGTCGCGGGCACGGCGGCCGTCTGTCGCGAACGCGAGGAAGATCTCGCCGCTGCCGTGGTGCGCGGTCGAGCCGGTCCGGGCGAGGCCGAGTCCGGCGCGGCGCGCGACGCGCTCGAGCTGCGGCGCGGCGAGCGGCGCGTCGGTCGCGACGACCACGATGCAGCTGCCGGCGGGATGCGTGGGCCTCGTCCCCGGGCACGCAGCGTGCCGGCCTACCGGGACGCCGTCGACCCGTAAGCTCCTTGCTGTCGCCGAAATTCGCGAGCACGAGCACGCCGAGCGTGCGGCCGAGCGCGGGCACCAGGCGGCTCGACGTGCCGATCCCGCCTTTCCAGCCGAAGCAGACCATCCCGGTCCCGGCGCCGACGGCGCCCTCGGCGACGCTCTCCGTCGATGCCGCGGCGACCGCCCGGCCGGCGTCGCCCGGCCTCCACCTGGACGACGCGGGCATCGTTCAGCCAGCTGTCGTCGCACTCGCCCACGATCGGGATGACGACGTCGTCGACGCCGACCGCCGCGTCGGCCGCGACCGCTGCGGCGACCGCCCCGTCGAAGACCCGACCGACGGCCATCGTCGAGGTCAGGTAGACCGGCGTCTCGATCAGGCCCCACTCCGAGACCTGGAGGAAACCGGTGAGCTCGCCCGCCCCGTTCAGGACGGCGCAGCCCGCGGGCACGGGCCTCCGGAACAGCCCGGCGGGCGGGCCGGGCACGACGCGGTGACGCCGGTGCGCGCGATCGCCGCGCCCGGCCGGCGGCTCCGGCTCGTCGCGCCAGACCGTGACGTGCCCGACCGCGACCCCCGGGACGTCGGTGATCGCGTTGTGCGTGCCCGCCTCGAGATCGCCGATCCGCAGGCCGTTGTCGCGCAGGCGGGGGCCGCGGGGCTCGGGCGGGACGGAGGCCACGGGCCAGAGGGTAACCCGCGGTAGGGTCGCCTTCCTGATGCTTTCGATGCCCGTCGTGTGGGACGAACGACTGCCGGCTGCACGATCCCGGCGGCCGAGATCTGGGTCGGCGTGCGAACTCCGGCGACCGAGACGCCGGCTCGGGTGGATGCGATTCGCGCGGCGCTCGCCGAGGTGGACGCGCGTCTGGTCGCCGCCGAGCCGCACGACGATGCCGCGCTGCTCGCCGTCCACGATGCGGCGTTCGTCGAGTACCTCTCGTCGGCCTGGGACGGCTGGGAGCTCGCCGGTCTCCCCGACGATCCGGGCCAGGACCGGGTCGTCCCCTACATCTTCCCGCACCCGGCCCTGACGGTCGGGCGAGCCGAAGCCGGAGGTTCCGGCCGCAGCGTGGGCGCGGCCGGGCTACTTCACGTACGACACGATGACCCTCGTCGGGCCCGGGACCTGGGAGGCCGCGCGCGGCGCCGTCGACGCCGCGCTGACCGCCGTGGACCTCGTCATCGCGGGCGCAGCGTTCGCCTACGCGTGCTGCCGGCCCCCCGGGCATCATGCGTGTCGGGCCTGCTTCGGCGGCTCCTGCTACCTGAACAACGCGGCCGCGGCGGCAGAGGCGCTCGCCGCAGCGGGCTGCGCGGGTGGGCGTGCTCGACATCGACGCGCACCACGGCAACGGCACGCAGCAGATCTTCTGGGAGCGGCAGGACGTGCTGGTCGCCTCCGTGCACGTCGATCCCGGCGCCGGCTGGTTCCCGCACTTCCTCGGCTTCGCGGACGAGACCGGGCGGCGGGGCGAACCTCAACCTCCCGTTGCAGCCGGGCGCGGGCGACCGAGAGTGGCTGGACGCGGTCCGCCGCGCCGCGGCGTGGGTGGCGCGCGCGCCGACGCGCTCGTCGTGCCGCTCGGGGTCGACGCGGCGGCCGGCGATCCGGAGAGCCCGCTCCGGGTCAGCCCGACGGCCTTTCGCGAGGCCGGCCGCGTGATCGGGGCGCTCGGACTGCCGACGGTGCTCGTCCAGGAGGGCGGCTACGACCTCGACGCCCTGGGGCCGCTCGTGCGCGAGGTCCTGCTCGGTGTCGAAGACGCTTCACGGCCGGGCCAACCTCTGTAGAACACTCCCTGTGACCGCCGCGACGCGATTCGGGAGACCCCTGCCCTCGGCCGGCACGATCGGTGTCGCGGCGCCGGCGAGTCCCTACGACGCGCGGTCGGAGATCGAGCGCGGCGTCGAGTGGTGGGAGGCGCAGGGCTACCGCGTGAAGCTCGCCGGGAGTGTTCTACGCGCGCGACGACTACGTCGCCGGCGATGCACGGCAGCGCGCCGCCGACCTGACGGCGCTGTTCGCCGATCCCGAGGTCGACGTCGTCCAGTGCCTGCAGGGCGGCTACGGCTCGGCACAGACGATCCCGCACCTCGACTTCGACGTCATCGCCGCGAACCCGAAGCCGTTCGTCGGCTACTCCGACATCACGGCGCTCCACGTGGCGCTGCGCCAGCGCGCCGGTCTCGCCACCCTCTACGGCTACGGGCTGGTCGGTGTGGGCGCCAAGGACACGACCGCGTTCTCGCGCGACCGCCTGCTCGACGTCCTGCGCGGCGGCGGCGCGGGCGAGGTGCCGCGCGACCCGGACGATCCGTACGTCCGCGACGATCCGCGGCGGCAAGGTCACGGCGCCCCTCGTCGGAGGCTGCCTCTGGCTCCTCCTGCAGACGATGGGGACTCCGTGGGAGGTCGAGCTCGACGGAGCGATCCTCTTCTTCGAGGACTACAAGGCGCCGCCCTACTACGTGGACGGCATGCTCACGCAGCTTCGGCAACGCCGGGCAAACTCGACGGCGTTGTCGGCGTCGTAGTGGGGGACATGGAAGGGTGCGACTGGGGAGACGTGCGACAGGCGTCGGACTGGGCGGGCCTCGCGCTCGCTGGAGGACGTCCTCGAGGAGCACCTGCAGCCGCTCGGCGTCCCGGTCCTCTACAAGCTGCCGCTCGGCCACGGCAAGCACCTCGCTGCACTACCGCTGGGTGTCCGCTGTACTCTCGACGCCGATTCGCGCATCCTTACGGTGGACGAACCGGCGTTCCGCGCAATGACATCCAGGAGGAACAGATGAACCAGGGGCTGCTCTCGAGGACGCGGTGGCTTGCGGTCGGCCTGCTCGTGACTGCTGCAGCGTGTCGTCGGCTCGTACGCGTCGATCGCCTCGAGCGCCGGCGCTAAGAGCGGCGGTGTGTTCAAGCTCGGCACGAGCTCGCGCATCGACTCGCTCAACCCCTACGTCGCGTTCAACCAGGACGCCTACTCGACCTTCGAGTACATCTATCCATTCCTCGTCCAGTACGACCGCGACGAACACGCAAGTTCGCGCCCGACTTCGCGCGCTCCTGGAAGGCGTCGAACGGACGGCAAGACGTGGACGTTCAAGACCGTCGAAGAACGCCAAGTGGACCGACGGCCAGCCGCTCACGGCCGCGGACGCCGCGTGGACGATCAACACGGACATCAAGTACCAGGGCGGCGGGGCCGCGAACGCCGCCGGTCTGATCGCCCACATCCGGAATGCGACGGCGCCGAATCCGACCACGCTCGTCGTCCACTACACCGCGGCTCCGGGGCAACGTGCTCGGGCCAGTTCCAGCAGTTCGCGATCCTTCCCGCAGCACATCTGGAGCAAGTACACGGCCCACAAGGGCGCCGACCTGAAGACCTTCGCGAACCCGGCGCCGGTCGTCGGCGCCGGCCCGTTCAAGCTCGTCAAGTACCAGAAGGACCAGATCGCGCTCTTCCAGCGCAACGACTCGTTCTACGGCCCGAAGCCGCAGGCAGACGGCTTCGGCCTGCAGATGTTCTCGAACGACGACGCGCTCGTCACCGCGCTCAAGGCGCACGACATCGACGCGATCGAGGACGTTCCGGCCACGACGATCGAAGTCGCTGCAGAAGGCGGGCATCAAGCTTCAGCGGGTCCCGGGCGTCGAGGAGACCGACTTCATCCTCAACTCGAACCCGAAGAAGCCGAAGAACCGCGAGCTCCTGAACCTCAAAGTTCGCGAGGCGTTCGACCACGCGATCAACCGCCGGCAGATCGTCAGCGTCGTCTTCCTGGGCACCGCGCAAGCCGGCAGGCTCGATCATCCCGCCCGCAACCGGCGCGTGGCACAACCCGGCGGTGAAGCCCGCGTCGTTCAATCTGGGCCTCGCCAACAAGATCCTCGACTCGCTCGGCTACAAGCGGGGCTCGGGCGGCATCCGTGTCGCCAACGGCCACAAGATGGCGTACACGGTGATCACGCCGACCGATCTCCCGAGCGCCCCCCGAACCTTCCAGATCATCCAGGCGGACTTCCAGAAGATCGGCGTGAAGCTGACCCAGAGGGCGCTCGACTCGAGCGCCGCCTTCGACGCGATCACCGCACCGAACACGAAGTACCTCAACTTCGACCTCGCGCTGTGGGACTGGGTCGCGCTGATGGATCCCGACTTCATGCTCTCCGTCGTCACCTGCGCGCAGTACGGCGGCTGGAGCGACAGCGGCTTCTGCGACAAGACGTACGACGCGATGTACACGAAGCAGCAGCTCACGCCGAACCAGGCGAAGCGCCAGGCGATCGTGTGGCGGATGCAGAAGTACCTCGCCGCCCAGCGCCCGTATCTCTGGCTGGCGGCTCTCGATCACGTCAGCGCCGTGACGCCGAAATGGACGGGGCTCGTCGACGTCGCCGCAGGGGCCGTTCAACTCCCTCTCGAAGGTCAGCCTCACGAGCGTGCACCAGGCGGGCTGAGGTAGCGCGCGGGGCCGGGGTCGACGAGCGTGAGAGGCGCCGACTACCTGATCAAGCGCGTCTCGTTCGCGATCGTCACGATCTTCGTCGCGATCACGATCAACTTCGTGCTCTTCCGGCTCGCACCGGGAAACGCCGTCTCGAACCTCTCGCGCGTGCCGCACGCGACGCCCGAGACGCGGCTCGCGCTGAGGAAGCAGTTCGGGCTCGACAAGTCGAAGGGAGAGCAGTACCTCCTCTACCTGAAGCAGCTCGCCCACGGGAACCTCGGGATCTCGTTCGGGAACGAGCAGCCCGTCTCGAACAACCTCCGCACCGAGATCGGCAACACCGTGCCGATGGTCCTGCTGGGAACGATCATCGCGATCATCCTCGGGACGTTCACCGGCGTGATCGCGGCGTGGCGGCGCGGGACGGCCGCCGAGAGCACGGGCGTCACTGCGGCGCTGGCTTTCTACGCGATGCCGACGCACTGGCTCGGCCTGATGCTGGTGATCCTCTTCGCCGGCGTGCTGCCGACAGGCGGGATGACGAACGAGTTCCTGATCAACCCCTCGTGGTGGACGCATTTCAAGGACGTGCTGACGCACATGACCCTGCCCGCGCTCACGCTCGGGCTCGTCCTCTTCGGCGAGTACACGCTCATCGCCCGCTCTGCGATGCTCGAGACGCTCGGCGAGGACTACATCCTCACCGCGCGGGCGAAGGGGCTGCGGCCGTGGGTGATCGTCCGCCGGCACGCCCTGCGCAACGCCCTGCTGCCGATCGTGACGCTCGTCGCGCTCTCGCTCGGCTACATCGTCGCGGGCGCGATCCTGATCGAGACCGTGTTCTCGTGGCCGGGCATCGGCCGCGCCGTCTACGACGCCGTGCTCCAGCGCGACTACCCGATGCTGGAGGGCGCCTTCCTCGTGCTGACGGTCTCCGTCGTGTTCTTCAACCTGCTCGCCGATCTCCTCTACTTCAAGCTCGACCCGAGGGTGACGCAGTGAGCGTGGCGCTCCACGAGCCGGGGGCCCTCGCGCCCGAGGCGACGCCGTCGCGGGGCGGTGTCGTCTGGCGGGCGATCCGCCGGCGTCCGTCGGCAGCGATCGGGCTGACGATCCTGCTCGTCGTCATCGCGGCCGCCCTCCTGGCGCCGTGGCTCGCGCCCTACGGGCAGCACGATCAGGTGGGGCCGGTGTTCGGTGCGCCCTCGTGGAGCCACCCGCTCGGGCTCGACGACGGCGGCATCGACATGGTGACGCTGCTGATGTGGGGCGCTCAGATCTCGCTCATCGTCGGCTTCGCGGCGACCTTCGTCGCGATGACGATCGGCGGCACCGTGGGCCTCGTCGCCGGCTACTTCGGCGGCAAGACGGACACCGTCCTCATGCGGATCACCGACTACTTCCTCGTGATCCCGGACGTGCCGCTGATGATCGTGGTGGCGGCGATCTGGGGGCCGAGCCTCTTCCACATCGTGATCGTGATCGGGATCCTGCTCTGGACGAGCACGGCCCGCGTCCTGCGCGCCCAGGTGAAGAGTGTTCGCGAGCGCGTGTACGTCAAGCGGGCCCGCGCGCTCGGCGCCGGCCAGGCGCGGATCGTCCTGCGCCACGTGCTCCCCCAGGTCGCACCGCTGCTGATCGCGAGCACGGTGCTGACCGTCGCCGTCGCGATCTTCGACGAGACCGCGCTCGCGTTCCTCGGCCTCGGCGATCCGAGCCGGACATCGCTCGGGAAGGTGATCGAGAACGCCTTCCAGCGCGCCGCGATCTCCTCCGGCGCGTGGTGGGCGATCGTGCCGCCGGGCGTGCTCATAGCGTTGATCATCCTCGGCTGCAGCCTCGTCGGCGGTGCGCTCGAGGACTCCCTGAACCCGCGGCTGCGCGTGTCTCACCTCTCCGCGCGGACCTTCCGCCTGCGTCCGCTCGTCGGCAGGGACCCGTCTGCGCTGTGAGCCCGCTGCTCGAAGTCGACGAGCTCCACGTCTGGTTCGACCTCGAGGACGGCGGCGAGCTGCACGCCGTCCAGGGCGTCAGCCTGAAGCTCGAGGCCGGCGAGCGGCTCGGGCTCGTGGGCGAGTCGGGCTGCGGGAAGACGACGTCGGCGCTCGCGATCATGGGCCTGCTGCCGGCGAACGCGAGCGCGGCAGGCCGTGTGCTGCTGGACGGGAAGGATCTGCTCGCAGGCGGCGAGGCGACGATGCGGCCGCACCGCTGGGTCGACGTCGCAATCGTCTTCCAGGGCGCGATGAACGCGTTCAACCCCGTCCGCACCGTCGGCTCGCAGATCGTCGAGGCGCTCGAGCTGCACGGCCGCGGCCGGGGGTCGGTGGCGCGCGCGCGGGCCGGTGAGCTGCTGGAGTCGGTCGGGATCGCCGCGAGCCGCGCTGCACGCTTCCCGCACGAGCTCTCGGGTGGGATGCGTCAGCGCGCGGCGATCGCGATGGCGCTCTCGTGCGACCCGAGGGTACTGATCGCCGACGAGCCGACGACCGCCCTCGACGTGATGGTGCAGGCGCAGATCCTCGAGCTGCTCGATGCGCTGTGCCGCGACTTCGGCCTCGCGCTGATCCTCGTCACGCACGACCTGCCGGTCGTCGCGCAACTCTGCGACCTGGGTGCGGTGATGTACGCCGGAGAGATCGTCGAGCTCGGTGCGGTCGACACCCTGTACCACGAGCCGCGCCATCCGTACACGCGGCTCCTCTTCGCCGCGACGCCGGATCTCGAGGGCGGCGACGAGCCGATCGTCTCGATCCCGGGCGCACCGCCCCGGCTCGACCGGCTGCTCGAGGGGTGCCCGTTCCGCCCGCGCTGCGACCGCGGCTTCGCAGCATGTGCGTCGAGGCCGCGGCTGCGGACGCTCGAGCAGGGGCACTCCGCTGCGTGCCATCTCAACGACGCCGTCCCGCTCGCATCGTCATGAGCGCGAACGGGACGTCGCCGCTGCTCGAGGTCGAGAACCTCGTCGTCCGGTACCCGGTGCCGCGCGGGCTCATCGGGTCTGCCGCGCGCCGGCCCAGGCTCGCCGTGCAGGCGGTCGACGGCGTGACGCTCGCGCTCGATGCGGGCGAGATGGTGGCGCTCGTCGGCGAGTCGGGCTGCGGGAAGACGACGACCGCGCAGGCGGTGCTCCGGCTCGTCGACGCCGTCTCGGGCACGATCCGCTTCGAAGGCCGTGACATCACGAGCCTCGGCCCTCGCGCGTTGCGGCCGCTGCGGCGGCGGCTGCAGATCGTCTACCAGGACCCGTACGAGTCGCTCGACCCCCGGCTCCGCGTGCGGGCGGCGGTCGAGGAGCCCCTGCTCATCCACCGTCTCGGCGGATCGAAGGCCGAGCGCGCGACGCGCGTCCGGGAGGCGCTCGCGCGCGTGGAGCTCTCGCCGCCCGAGCTGTTCCTCGACCGGTACCCGCACGAGCTGTCGGGCGGGCAGCGCCAGCGCGTCGCGATCGCCGCCGGGCTCGTGCTGGAGCCCCACCTGCTCGTGGCCGACGAGCCGGTCTCGATGCTCGACGTCTCGGTGCGCGCCGGCGTCCTCCAGCTGCTGGACGGGCTGCGCCGAGAGGGTCTGTCGATCCTCATGATCACGCACGACCTGTCGACGGCCGCCCGGTTCGCCGACCGCATCGCCGTCATGTACCTGGGCCGTATCGTCGAGCAGGGGCCGGCGGACGAGGTCGTACGGAACCCGCAGCATCCGTACACGAAGGCGCTGCTCTCGGTCGTTCCGCGGCGCGATCCGCGCCAGAGGCGCCGTCCCCAGATCCTGAGCGGAGAAACACCCGACGCCGTGCGGATCCCGAGCGGGTGCCGGTTCCACCCGCGGTGCCCGGTGGCGGTCGACGCTTGCAAGGAAGAGGATCCCCGTCTGGAACATCCGTCGAGTGCTGCCGTTGCGGGCCACGAGGCGGCCTGTCTCCTCCTGGAGAGCACAGCCCGGACCTGACATCGTGCCCGGGCCATGATCGAGGCCTTCGTCATGGGCCGGGTGGGAATCGACCTCTACCCGGACCAGATCGAGACGCCGCTCAGCCGCGTCCGCTCCTTCACGCGCTTCGTCGGCGGCTTCGCGGGCAACGTCTCCACGGGACTCGCACGCCTCGGCGTGCGCACCGCGATCATCTCCCGCGTCGGCGACGACGGTCACGGCGAGTTCGTGCGCGAGTTTCTCGCCGGCGAGGGCGTCGACGTCGGGCGCGCTGGCCGCGGCCCAGATCGCCGAGATCCGGCAAGACGTCGCCTCCACCGGTGTTCGCTGCGGCGTGGTCAAGCTCGCCACGAGCGAGGCAATCGCTCCCTGGGAGGAGACCGCGGCCCGCGCCGCCGCCCGCACTCATCTCGCCACCGGCTGCCCGATCTTCACCCACATCGAAGCCGGTCAGCTTGCGGAGGAGCAGCTGGCGCTGCTCGCCGAAGAGGGCGTGCACCCGACCGCGGTGACGATCGGTCATCTCGACCGGAACCCGGACCTCGGGCTGCATCGCAGCCTCGCGCTCCAGGGAGCATTTCTCAGCTACGACCAGATCCCGAAGCCCAAGTACCGCACCGAGCCTGCGGCCATTCAGCTGATCGTCGCTCTCGCCCACGAGGGCCTGCACCGGCAAGTCGTGGTCGGTGGCGACTTCGCGCGTCGGAGCCTGTTCCACGGCTACGGCGGCGAGCCGGGGCTCGGCTACCTGCACCGCGTCTTCGCGCGTCGGCCGCGCGAGGCGGCCGACCGGGAAGGGCTCGACGGCGGGGCGGTCGTCAGCGACGTGCTGCAGCGCAACCCGCAACGGGCGTTGCCGTTCCGGGACGCCGCGTGATGAGCGGCGAGCCCCGCTATCTCACGATCGAGCTGGCGCTGAGGGCCGACATGGCGCGCCTCCGGCCCGGCGACCCGCACCCACCGAGGCCGAGCTGTGCAAGCGCTTCGGCGTGAGCCGCATGACCGCCCGCGAAGGCGTGCGGCGCCTGGTCGACCAGGGTCTGCTCTACCGCGTCCGCGGTCGCGGCACGCTCGTCGCGCAGCCGGCGGTCCACCGGCAGGCCGGCCGCCTGGTCAGCTTCAGCGAGGAGATGCGCGCGCGTGGTCTGCGCCCCCGTTCCCGCGTCCTCGAGGTCGACAGGCAGGTCGCCTCGCAGGAGGAGTCACGCGCGCTCGGCCTGCAGGCGGGATCCCGCGTCATCCTGCTGCGGCGGCTGCGACTCGCCGACGACCTGCCGATGGCGCTGGAGCGGACGCTCCTGGTTCTTCCTGCGCCGCCGTGCTGGGCGCCGATCTGGAGCTGGGGTCGCTGCACGTCGCGCTCGCGGAGCTCGGACACGTCCCCGCGGTCGCGCGAGGGACGATCACTCCGCAGCCGGCCGGAGCCAAGGACGAGTCTCTGCTCGACGCGGCCGTCGGCACCCCGCTGCTCGTCGAGACGCCCGTCGTGTGCGACCCGAGCGAGACGTCGATCGAGCACACCGAGACCCGCTACTCGCCGACGCGCTACGTCTTCGACATCGAGCTGCGTCGCCCGAGCATGGCCGAACCGCCGTCGTAGGCGTAGGCCCTCGCTCGTCAGCGGGTTCCGAGGGCTCGCGAGACCGCGGCTCGGAACTCCTCCGGCCGCTCGAGCCACAGGAAATGCCCGGCGTCGGGGATCACCTCGAGCGTGGCTCCGCGCACGAGCGAGGCGGTTGCACGACTTGCCGAGGCGGGCAGCGGATCGTGCTCGCCGTGGATCAGACCGAACGGCCCGTCGTACGACCGGAGGCCCCGCTCGAGAGTTCCGCGCTCGAAGTGCTCGTGCACCGAGGCGACGACAGCTGCGTAGAGGGCGACGCTGATCCGGAGCTCCGGCATGGGTGGGGCCGTCTCCGGGTTCGCGAAGTAGTACGGCCAGACGAGCCTCAACGACTCCGCCGCCTCGTCGTCGGTCGCCGTTCCCGCCATCGCGCTCTCGTCGAGCTGCTTCATCCGCTGCGCGTCCTCAGGGGAGTCGCGTTGGAGCCGGGCGAAGATGTTGGCGTCGAGCGCGCTCCAACCACCGTCGGGCACCGCGCCCAAGGCGTCGACCCCGATCACGCCGAGAACGCGCTCGGGTCTGGCCACGGCGACATGGAAAGCGAGGTGACCGCCCCAGGAATGCCCCAGGAGCCATGCCCGCTCGCAGCCGCGGTCGTCGAGCACGGCTACCGCGTCGGCGACATGGGTCTCGATGTCGAACGGCTCCACCTCCGTGCTCGGCGGCAGGCCGCGCTGCTGATAGCGGATCGCGCGGCAGCCCGCAGGGAGCAGGTCGACCAGCGGCTCCGTGTAGTCGGTCAGCGGTCCGCCGTGGAGGACGAGCAGAGGCTCTCCGTCACCCGATTCCCAGCCCGCGACCGAGCCGCCGGCGACCGGGACCACGAACCCACGCGTCACCGATCGATCCTAACGCGCCGCAACGACGGCAGTCGCAGGCGTTCCTCGTCGCGGCCCGGGCCGTCCAGGGTCTCGGCGGGGCCGTCGTCTCGGCGGTCGCGCTGTCGCTGATCATGGCGATGTTCACCGAGCCGGCGGAACGGGCGAAGGCGATGGGCGTATTCGGCTTCGTCGCCGCCGGTGGCGGGAGCATCGGCGTGCTGCTCGGCGGGATCCTCACCGACACGCTCAACTGGCACTGGATCTTCCTCGTCAACGTGCCGATCGGCGTGCTGGTCTACTTCCTCTCGCTGCGGCTGCTGCCAGCGGCGCGCCAGGCCGGGGCGGGCGGCCGGCTCGACGTCGCGGGCGCGGTCACGGTGACGGTCGCGCTGATGCTCGCCGTCTACGCGATCGTGAACGGGAACCGGGTGGGCTGGACATCGCCGCAGACGGCCGGCCTGCTGCTCGCGGCAGCGGTGCTCATGGCCGTCTTCCTGGGCATCGAGGCCCGGGTGCCCTCGCCGCTGGTGCCGCTCGGTCTCTTCCGGCTGCGCAACGTCTCGACCGCGAACGGCGTCGCCGTGCTGTGGGCGGTCGCCCTGTTCGCGTGGTACGTCGCGCCGGAGGAGTCCGGGCTGGCCTCGGGCGTCGTCAACACGGCGTTCATGATGGGCGGCGTGCTCGGCCTCGCCGTCCTCGCGAGCCTCGCCGCATCCCGCACGGACAGCCTGAAGGCGGCGGGTGACAGCGCGGCCGCCGCGCTCAACGGCGGATACCACGCGGCGTTCCTCGTCGGCGCGGTCTTCGCTCTCGTCGGGGCCGTGCTCGGGGCGGTGTTGATCCGCACCGGCGGTCGGGCGCCCGCGCACGAGCGCCAGGAGGCGTTCGGCGAGCTGGCGGCAGCCGAGGCCGACTGACCTCGCAGCCCGTACTAGGCGGCGGGCGCACGGGCCGGTAAGGTCGGGGAACAGCAGCGTTCGCAGACCCACCGGCAGCGAGGTCACAGTGAAGGGTGCGGAGAAGCCGAAGAGAGGCCAGAAGAAGCCGGCCCAGAAGACGCTCAAGGAGAAGCGGAGCGAAAAGCGGGCGGCAAAGAAGACCGGCCTGGGCTAGGGCTCGCCCTCAGGCTCTGGCCGGGTCCTGCGCTCGTGCGGTCGCCCGAGCTTGCGCTCAGGCGACCGCAGTCCTGCGCTTACATGCCCCCGGCCAGCCCGATCAGGTGCCCCTCGGGGTCGGCGAACAGCGCGATCGTGACCTCGGGGAGCTCGGTCACGGGCAAGACCGTCTTGCCGCCGAGCGCCTCGGCCTTGTCGAGCACCGCCTGCAGGTCGTCGGTGCCGACGTAGAAGGTGACGTGGCCGGGGTCGCCGTCGGGCGCCTGGCCGATGCCGCCTCCGATCCCGCCGTCCTCCTTCTCGACGATGCCGTAGTTCATCTCCGGGATCGTGTTGATCTTCCAGCCGAAGAGCTCGGAGTAAAAGCTCGTCAGGGCAGCCAGGTCCTTGCCGGACACCTCGAAGTGGACAACCGGATATGCCATGCGCGCTCTCCTCTCGTGGGTTCCCTGACGGGAAGGATTACATCTGTCCGCTGAGCCACGGATCGGGGCCAGGGTCGCCCCCGGCCGCCGCGACCGTGAGCCGCGCCAAGTAGTGGTCCCAGCCGTACGCGTGCGACGAGGCGGCCTCGTCGCCGGGCAGGGCGCTGTGCGTGAAGCGGAGCAGCGTGCCGCCGCCGTCGGGGATCAGGTCGATCTCGATCGTGGTCGAGCCGACGGGGACCGCGTTCGCGCCATCCTCGCCGGGCTCCCAGCCCCAGGTGTAGACCAGGCGCCGCGGTCGGTCGAGCTCGATGAACTCGCCGCCGGCGACGTGTCCCGGGACGACGTCCATGCGGAACGAGCCGCCCGGCCGGGCGTCGAGCTCGACGGCCCGGCCCATCCAGCGCGTCACCTTCGCGGGGTCGACGAAGAACTCCCAGACCGTCTCCGGGCTGGCCGCGATCGCGACCTCACGCTGCACCGAGGTTGTCTCAACCGTCTTTGCCATCGTTGTCCTTCTCCTCTCGTTCGGCTTCACGTTTCAGCGCCTCCAGGCGGTCGCCCCAGAACTCGTCGAGGAACGCCCTCAGGTCGGTCAGTCCCTCGGGGCGGGCCCGGTAGAGGCGCCTGGTTCCGTTCCGTCGCTCGCTCACCAGACCGGCCTCCTTCAGGACGCCGAGGTGTTGCGAGACCGCCGGCCCTGTGATCTCGAAATGCGACGCGATCTCGCCGGCCGACAGCTCGTCGTCGAGCACCAGCCGCAGGATCTGCCTGCGACGGGGCCCGGCGATTGCCTTCAGCGCTGCTTCCATCGCGGCTATTTAAGCAAATACTTATGTAAGGTGCAACTTCATAAAGGCCGTCGCGCCACCGGCGCTCGTACACTGGGAGTGGAGTGGACCCGATCGAGATTCACCGCTTCGGGCTCGCCGGACGCGAGGCGCTGCTGTTGATGCTTGCCGCCTCGCTCCTGACGCTGGCCGGCACGCGCCTCTACACCCGCATCGCCCGCAGGCGTGATTGGGCGAGCGGGCGCGTGGGGGATGTCCATCTCCATCACCTGGTGGTCGGGATCGTGTTCGTTCTGATCGCCGGGATGCTCGACATCGCGTTGCGGCCCGGCGGGCTCGGGCGCGAGCTGCTCGCCGTCGCGTTCGGCGTCGGGGCCGCGTTCGTGCTCGACGAGTTCGCCCTCTCGCTGCACCTGCGCGACGTCTACTGGACGCCCGAGGGGCGCCACTCGCTGGAGGCCGCCCTGATGTGGGGGCTGCTCGGCCTGATGCTGCTCGTCGGTATCTCGCCGTTCGGCATCCACGACCAGAGCGAGATCCCGCGGATCGTCGGCTTCGGGATCGTGGCCGTGGCGATCGTGCTCTCGGTGGTGACGTGCCTCAAGGGCAAGCTCACGCTCGGGCTCGTGAGCGTCTTCGTACCTCCGGTCGGGCTCGTGTCGGCAGTGCGCCTGGCGCGGCCCGGATCGATCTGGGCGCAACTGTTCTACGGGAGCGACGAGCGGAAGCTGGGGCGCGCGCGGGAACGGTTCGACCCGCGACATTCACGGCTCGAGCGCGTGCGGCGGCGGGCGGCGGACCTCGTCGGCGGCTCCCACGAAGAGCTTCTGCCCGACGAGGTCGACGAGCCGCGGGAGCCGGCGGTGAGCGGTCGCCGGTAGCCTTCCGGCTCACAGCGTCCTCTTAGGATCCGCGGCTACAACTGCTGGGACGAGGTGTAGTGCCGGAGGAAGGATCGCAGTGAAGCTGTTTCGCACTCTCCCGACCAGCCGTCTGCTCGCTCTGGTCGGGGCGTTCGTCGTTCTCGCCGCAGCCGGAGCCGCCATCGCGCTCGGCGCCGGCGGTTCCGGCCCGACGCCTCCGCCAGCTCCGCTCGATCAAGCCATCCACGACGCGCTCGCCGCGCCTGCCGTCGACGGCGTCACCGCCCGCATCGTCTTCACGAACAAGCTGTTCCCCTCCGGCGCGCTGCTCGGCAGCGCCGGCTCCGCGCTGATGTCCGGCGCTTCCGGCCGCCTCTGGGCGACGAACGACGGCCGCGGCCGCCTCGAGCTGCAGTCCGACGCGGGCGACGTCCAGGTGCTCTGGAACAAGACCGACGTCTCGGTCTACGACGCGTCCTCGAACACGGTCTACCACGCCAAGCTCCCGGTCCACTCCCAGGCCACCGGTGCGGCGGACACGCACACGCCGCCCGCGCTTGCCGACATCGACTCGTTCCTCGCGAAGCTCGGCGCCCACGCCTCTATCACCGGCCCCGAGCCCACGAACGTCGCCGCGCAGCCGGCCTACAGCGTCTCCGCCGCGCCGAAGCACGACGGCGGACTGCTCGGCTCGCTGCAGCTCGCCTGGGACGCTGCACAGGGCGTGCCACTGCGCATCGCCGTCTACGCGCAGGGATCCTCCTCGCCCGTGCTCGAGCTGAGCGCCACCGACATCTCCTACGGCTCGGTGCCCTCCGGCGCCGTCGATATCTCGCCGCCCGCAGGCGCGAAGGTCGTCGAGCTCGGCACCGGAACGCAACACGACAGCGGTAAGAACACGAGCCCTCCGGTGACCGGGCTGGCCGCGGTGCGGGCCGCTGCGGGCTTCCCGGTGGCGGCGCCCGACTCGCTCGTCGGCCTGCCGCGCCGGGACGTCCGGCTCGTCGGACCGGCCGACTCGCGGGCGGCGCTCGTCGTCTACGGCCAGGGACTCGGCGCCATCGTCGTCGTGGAGCGGCAGGCCGGCGCCTCCAGCCAGGGGAAGGGCGGCGCGCTGACCGGGCTCCCGACCGTCTCGTTGAACGGCGTCACGGCGCACGAGCTCTCCACCCAGCTCGGCACCGTGCTCGAATGGCGCAGCGGTGGAGTCGACACCATTCTCGCCGGCTCGCTTCCGGCGGCTGCGGCCGAGGCTGCGGCGCGCGGCCTGTGACGCTGCCGGTCGAGGCCCGCGGCCTCGTCAAGACCTACGGAAGCCTGGTTGCCGTCGACCGGGTCGACCTCACGGTCGAGCCGGGCGACGTGTTCGGCTACCTCGGTCCGAACGGAGCGGGGAAGACGACGTCGCTGCGCATGATGCTCGGGCTGATCCGCCCCACCGGCGGCTCCGTGCACCTCTTCGGACGCGACCCGCTGCGCGACGGCGCGAAGGCGCTGGACGGCGTCGCCGGCTTCGTCGAGGGGCCGAGCTTCTATCCCTACCTGTCGGGCCGTCGCAACCTCGACCTGCTGGCCGCCTACGACGAACCGGATTCTGCGTCGCACATCGACGAGGTGCTGGAGCTGGTCGACCTGCGCGACCGGGCGAAGGACCGAGTGGGCGGCTACTCGCACGGGATGCGCCAGCGGCTGGGGATCGCCGCCTCGCTCCTGCGCCAGCCGCGGCTGCTGCTGCTCGACGAGCCGACGACTGGGCTCGACCCGGCCGGGATGCGCGACATGCGCGACCTCGTGCGCAGGCTCGCGGGCGAGGGGATCACGATCCTGCTCTCGAGCCATCTGCTGAACGAGGTGGAGGAGCTGTGCAACCGCGTCGCGATCATCCGCACGGGCCGGATCGTCTACGAGGGCGCGCTCGGCGACCTGCTCGCCACCGCCGCCACCGAGTACCGGCTGTGCGCGCTGGAGCCCGAGCGCGCGCGCCTGCTCTGCCTCGAGCAGGCCGGGATCGACGACGTCGTGCTCGACGCCGGAGAGATCCGCTTCAAGGCGGAGGAGGGAGCCGTGGCCGAGCTCTCCGTGGCGCTCGGGCGGGCCCGGATCGGGTTGACGGCGCTCGTGCCGGAGACGGCGAGCCTCGAGGAGTTGTTCCTCGTGCTCACCGCGGGCGAGTCGAGCGACCACGACCGCAAGGCGGTGGCGTGATGGGAGCGGTGGTGAAGGTCTATCGCTGGGAGGTGGCCAAGCTGCTGGCTCAGAAGCGGACGTACCTCGGGCTCGGCGCCGCCATGGCCGTGCCGGTCATCTTCGTCGTCGTCCTCCTGCTCCAGTCGGGTGGTCCCAACGACGTGCCGCTGGGCCGGTACATCCGCGACACCGGGCTCGCGGTTCCCTTCGTCGTCCTGTTCTTCATGTCGATCTGGGGGCTGCCGCTGATCACCGCGCTCGTGGCCGGCGACATCGTCGCCTCGGAGAGTCACAACGGAACGCTGAAGACGATCCTCACACGCTCGCGAGACCGCGGCCAGGTGTTCGCCGGCAAGGTGCTCGCGTCGATCACGTACACGCTGGCCGTCGTGTTCGTCATGGGCACCGTCGGCGTGATCGCGGGCAGCCTCGCCTGGGGCCTCCACCCGCTCACCTCCCTCTCGGGCACGCGGGTTCCGGCGGGGCACGGGCTCGGTCTGCTCGCCGCCAGCCTGTCGATCTACGGGCTCCCGCTGATCGGCATCGCCGCGTTCGGGATCCTCCTCTCGACGGTTACGCGGAACAGTGCCGCCTCGGTCGTCGGCTGCCTCATGTGGGCGCTGCTGATGCAGCTGCTGGGCGTGCTGCCTGGGACGGAGAGCTTCCGCGGGTATCTGCTCGGGACGCAGTTCGAGGCGTGGCACGGGTTCCTGCGCACTCCGGCCGACTGGGCGCCGGTGACCCGGGCTCTGTGGGTCTGTGCGCTGTACATCGGCGTGCCGCTCGCCGCCGGCTATCTCGTCTTCCTCCGCCGAGACGTCGCCGGTGACTAGGCCGTCTCGGAGTACCCGGCGGCGCCGGAAGTCGGTGGTCCGGCGCCGTCCCGTCATTGGCATCCTGCTTGTCGCCGCAGCGGTCGCAGGCGTCTTTGCGCTGGCGAGCGAGGTCGGCAAGCGCGCGAGCGCCGACAGCCCGCGGCCCCCCGCGGCACATCACTCGAACGTCGGGCGCCGGCTCGCGACCCCGCCTGTCCGCAAGGTTTCGCTGCGGCTGGTCGAGCGGCCGACCGGCACGCTGCCCGCTCCTGTCGAGGACGCGGCGGCGACGTCCCTCGGCGGCGGGCGAGCGCTGTTGCTGGGCGGGCTCACCGCTGCCGACACGTCGACGGGTGACATCCTCGCGGCGGCTCCGGGCGGGGCCCGGCGGCTCGGGAGCCTACCCGGCGCCCTCCACGACAGCGCGGCGGTGCGGCTCGACGGCGCCGTCTACCTGTTCGGCGGCGGCAACGGCGTCGGCCAGCTCGACACGATCGTGCGGATCGATCCCGTGACCGGCACGACCGCCGCAGCCGGTCGGCTTCCCGCGCCCAGCTCCGACCAGGCGGCCGCAGCCGTCGGCGGGACCGCGTACGTCGTCGGCGGCTACACGGGAACGAGCTGGCTCGACACGATCGTGGCCTGGCGACCGGGGTCGCCGGCCCGCGTCGTCGCGCATCTGCCCACGCCGCTGCGGTACGCGGCGGTTACGGCCGCGGGCGGACGGCTCGTGATCGCCGGCGGCTCGCTGCCGAGCGGGGCCGCCTCAGCAGCGGTGCTCGAGTACGTCCCCGGCTCGGGCCGCGTCGTGCGGATCGGGCGGCTGCCGGCGCCGACGACGCACGCGGCGGCGGCCGCGCTCGGCCCGGTCGCGTACGTCATCGGCGGCCGGGGAGCCGCGCTCGGCACGGCGACCGACCGCATCGTCGCGGTCACCGCGTCCGGTCGCATCCGTGCGGCGGGGCGGCTCTCGACGCCGCGCTCCGATCTGGCTGCGGTGGCGCTCGGGCGGCGCATCCTGCTCGCCGGAGGACGCGGCGCCGCCGGCACCGAGCGCGGGCTCGGCGAGCTGGGACCCGCGGCTGCGTCGAGGCCGGCCCGCGCGACGGGCAGCACGACGTCGCCCACGAACGTCTACGCGCACGACGGCGCGAACATGCTGGCCCCCGCCGCCCGTGACGCGCTGCCCCGGATCTACGTGCCGAACAGCGAGAGCAACACCGTCGACGTGATCGACCCGCAGACCTACAGGATCGTCGACCACTTCGCGGTGGGGACGCTGCCGCAGCACGTCACCCCCGCCTACGACCTGAAGACGCTGTACGTCACCAACGACCTCGGCAACAGCCTGACGCCGATCGACCCGCTCACCGGCAAGCACGGGACGCCGATCCCCGCCACCGACCCGTACAACATGTACTTCACGCCCGACGGGAAGCTACGCGATCGTCGTCGCCGAGAGATTCAGCACGCTCGAATTCAGCGACCCGCACACCTTCAAGCTCCAGCACGCGCTCCACGTCCCCTGCTACGGCGTGGATCACATGGACTTCTCCGCCGACGGCAGGTACCTGATCGCGAGCTGCGAGTTCTCGGGCCAGCTGGTCAAGGTCGACGTGCAGACCCAGAAGGTCGTCGGCGTGCTCACGCTTCCGGGCGGCGGCTCCAGCCAGCCGCAGGACGTGAAGCTCTCGGCGGACGGCAAGGTCTTCTACGTCGCCGACATGCACGCGAACGGGCTGTGGGAGATCGACGGCGACCGGCTGAAGACAATCGGCTTCCTGCACACGGGGACCGGCGTGCACGGCCTCTACCCGAGCCGGGACGGGCGGTACCTCTACGCGTCGAACCGCGGGGAGGGGTCGATATCCGTGATCAGCTTCCGCACCCGCAAGGTGGTCACGAAATGGTGGATCCCGGGCGGCGGCAGCCCCGACATGGGCGGCGTCTCGGCCGACGGGAAGGTGCTCTGGCTCTCGGGACGGTACGACGGCGTCGTCTACGCGCTCTCCACCCGGAACGGGCACCTGCTCGCCAGGATCCCGGTGGGGCTGGGTCCGCACGGCCTCTGCGTCTGGCCGCAGCCGGGCCGCTACTCGCTCGGCCACACGGGGATCCTGCGGTAGGGCTCCGCTCGGCCTAGGTCGGCTGCACCCGCTCGACGATCGCGGTCAGCCGCTCGAGCGAGACGACCCGAACGGCATCGCCTTCGGAGGCGCCCGCCTCGCAGCGCGCCTCCCACAGCTCGCCGCCGACGCGCACCTGGCCGGAGGGGTGGCAGGCCGTGACGACGACGCCCTCCTTGCCGATCAGGGTCTGCACGCCTGTCCTCTTCGGCCGCTTCTTGACCTTGCGACTCCAGAGATACAGCTCCCCGAACCAGAGGAACGTGACCGCGATGAAGCCGACGACGTTCCACGGGCCCGGCAGGACCAGCAGCAGGACGATCGCGACGATGATCAGCACGGGGCCACTCTCTCAGGTTGTGATCTCCGCCGGTAGCACCGAGAGCGTCTCCGCCGTCCTCGGCTCGAGCACCGAGCGGGTTCGGAGGTCGTAGTACAGATACGTCGTGGCGATCGCCGCCAGCGGCATCGTGAACATGTAGACCAGGCCGGAGATGATGTTGACGAAGTTGAACGAGGTCGTCGTCAGCAGGAGCATGATCACTCCGAGCACGGGGCCCGCGATGATGGCGAGGCCCGTGAGACCGATCGTGATCGTCGCCGTCCGCAGCCAGTGGCCGCGGACGAGCAGCGCGCTGTTTCGCAACGACCGGCGTGCCGGATGGCCCTCGAGCTGGACGACCTGGGCAAGCAGCGACCAGCGGACGATCAGCCACACGGCGACGGGGATGCCGATCACCGTGGCGTCGAGCAGTAGAGCGAGCCCTGCGATGCAGGCCAGGCCGCCCATCAAGGGGCGGAGGCGGTGGAGCGCCAGGCCGTAGGCATGCCGGGCCGTGATCGACCGCTCCTCGTCGATCTCCCGCATCGCGGCCGCGGTTGCGGCCTGCACGACGGTGAGGCCGGCGAGCGTGAGGAGGAGGCCGAGGATCAGGGCAGGGCCCGCCACGAAAGCGTTCGACACGCCGACAGTGTCGGTGAGCGGGGCCAGCGCGATGAGCCGGAACAGCAGGTACTGCACGAGCGAGATCACGATCGACAGCGGGATGAAGAGCACACCGATCGCGATGAAGAGCGCGAGCCGTTGCCGGTACAGCGCCCAGGTCGCGGTCACCAGCCCGCCCCAGCGCCGTCGCCGCGCGAGCCGCAGCGGCGCCGAGCGCACCCAGCTCGTCCGCGACGCGACCCACAGCGCGAGCGCGACGATCGCGAGCAGGCCGAGCGTCACGGGCAGCGGGTTCGCAACCATCTTGATGAGCACGTTCGAGCCGGCCGCCACCGCGCCGCAGAAGAGGTCCGTGGGCGCATGGCCGATCGTCTGTCCGCCGGGAACGGTGTAGCTCTCGTTGCGCCAGCTCTCGGCGGCCCACCCGAAGGGATCCGTCCACTGGCGCTTCAGGTTCGGCCCGGTGGGCCCGTTGTAGAAGGCCGGCTGCCGCTCACCCCAGCGGCCCTGGAAGCCGAGCCACGGATACTCGTGCAGGTATGCGGCCGGGTCGGCCGGGACGCTGGCGACGCGCGGTACGACGGCCCTGTCGGCGTCCCTCGTGTCGTCGCAACCGACGCCCTGGGCCGCGCTGCGGCCGAGGAACAGCGCGGACTTGTAGAAGTTGGCGTGCGAGCCGGCAGCCGGGTAGACGAGCGGGTGGGTGCCGCGCACGAGCTGGAGCTTCGAGCTGCCCCAGACGGCGCGCTCCGCCCCCTCGTGCTGGCTGTAGCCGACGTCGGTCGGGGACACCGCGAGCGCGGCCTGCGCGTCGGGCGCGTCGAAGTTGAGCTGGATCATCTCCCAGTCGCCTTCGTGCTTGTTGTTGAAGTCGTTGTAGACGTAGAAGAACCAGTACTGCAGGGCCAGCTTCCCCGGGAACTCGGGCTGCGTGATCACGTGGGCGTACGTCGTCGGGGTGCTCCCGGCGCTGATCCGTCGCGACCAGGTCTCGTACGTGCACCCGGGGTCGAGCGGGTTGCCGGGAAAGTCCAGCGAGTAGTCGAACTTGTCGCGCGCCAGGTCACGGGCCGTGGGGGCGATCTTGGCGACGTTCACCTTGTCCCAGGGCCCGCGCAGCACGACGTCGTTGCTCGGGAGCAGGACGTTGACGTCAATCGGCTTGAACGGCTCGCCGCGGCCGCATGCCTCGGTCTGGCCGGCGACCCGGAGCACCGGCGCGTACTTCTCGGCGAGCTGCGTCTGCGGGTCGGCGGAGGCCGCCGGGCCTGCGCAGGTCAGCGCCCCGACCGCGATGACGGCGGCGAGTGCGGGAAGTCTCACGGGCCGATTCTTGCGGTCGTGTCGGCCGCCGCCGGGGTGGTCTACTCCCACACATGACCCAGCGGCTCACCTGGCTCGGCCACTCGACGGTCCTGATCGACCTCGACGGGGTCCGGCTGCTCACCGACCCGGTGCTGCGCCGGCGGGTGGCGCATCTGCGACGCGAGCGGGCGGTTCCCGCCTCCGCGCTGCGCGGCGTCGACACCGTGCTCGTCTCGCACCTCCACTACGACCACCTCGACCTGCCGTCGCTCGCTTCCCTCGGTCTGGAGCTGCCGATCGTCGTGCCGCGGGGCGGGGGAGCGCTGCTGCGCAGGCGCGGCTTCGGTGCGGTCTCCGAGGTAGAGCCGGGAGACGCGCTCACGGTCGGCGCGCTGCGCGTGCAGGTTGTACCGGCCGAGCACGAGGGACGGCGGCGCCCGCTCGGGCCGGCCGGGCCGGCCGTCGGCTACGTCGCAGCCGGCGTCTACTTCGCGGGCGACACCGATCTCTTTTCCGGGATGGAGCAGATCGAGTCCGAGGTCGCGCTGCTGCCGGTCGCCGGCTGGGGGCCGCGCGTCGGCCCGGGCCACCTCGATCCGCAGCGCGCGGCCGAGGCGCTCGCGCTGCTCCGCCCGCGGCTCGCGGTACCGATCCACTGGGGCACGTACCGGGTCGTCGGCCGGATCGGGACCGGGGAGGAGGCCGCCCGCGCGTTCGCTGCGGCGGCGGCCCGCATCGCGCCCGGGGTCGAGGTGCGCGTGCTGCCGGTCGGCGGCTCGCTCGAGCTCTAGGAGTAGCGCCGCCGGAAGAGCCAGTAGGCGCCGCCCCCGACCGGGATCGGCAGCCAGAACGAGATCAGCCGGTAGGCGAGCGTCGCCACGATCGCGTCGCCGCCGCTCACGCCCGCCAGCGCGAGCGTCCCGACGAGGCCCGCCTCGACGAAGCCGAGCCCGCCGGGCGTCAGCGGGATCATGGTCAGGATCGAGGCGGCGACGTACGCGAGCAGGACGAGCGAGGGGCGGGGATGGACGCCCAGCGCCCGCAGGCAGCAGAGCAGCACGCCGTAGTCGAACACCGACTTGCCGGTCGCGGCGGCGACCGCCCGGGGGAGCTGCTTGCCGAGCGTCTCCGCTATGAAGTCGCGCTCGGCGAGGAGCTTCCGCGGCAGTTCCTCTGTACGGCGGCGGCGGCGCGGCAGGTGGTTCAGCGTCCATTGCACGCCCTTGCCGGCCAGCGCCAGCGGCCGGTCGAACGCGAAGGCCGCGACGATTCCGGCCGTCAGCACCACCAGGGCGATGCCCCCGAGCCAGAGGGCCGAGAGCAGACTGTGGTTCACGGGCGCCCCACCCACGATCGCGGGCAGGCTGAGCAGCGGCAGGGCGAACAGCGTCCCGAGCTGGAGCGCCGACGCCGCCCCCAGAGCAGCGGCCGCCCTCGGGCCCGCAGCGCCCGACGTCCGCAGCATCTGGAGCTGCAGGCCCCCGGCCGCCGCCAGCCCGCCGGGGACGATGCGCCCGAAGGCGTTACCGGCGAGCTGGGACGCCGCGACCACGAACCAGCGGCGCGTCCCGAGCGCGATCCGCATCAGCTCCCAGACCGCGATGAAACTGACGATCTCGGCCAGCACCGCGACCCCGGCCCACCACGGATCGAGCCGCCCCAGTGAGCGCCACGAGGAAAAGACCTCGACGAGGCTCGGGAAGAGCAGGTAGAGGGAGACGGCGGTGACGAGGAGCAGCAGCACCCGCGTGACGATCCGGCGGTGCAGCGACGAGCGCTCGGCCTGCGGGCTCTCGACGTCCTCCACCGTCAAGCCTCAAACGAAGCCGGTGACACTCGCGCGCCGGGCACGCGGCCGGACCCGAGCGGAGGGCCGGCGCTCCGCGCGCCGGGTCACAACCTGTCGGAGACCTTGATCCAGACGGCGAGCGCGAAGGGCAGCGCTGCGAGGGCGATGACGACGCCGATCAGGACGTGACCAATTCCGATCAGGATTCCGCCGACGATGAAGCCGGCAAGCACGGTTCCGAGAGCGGCGAGCACTGCCACGCGCCAACCATAACCGCCGGGTCAGCGGGGCGCATGTGTGACGTCTCCGCAGTGGGCAACCACTGTTCATCCCGTCCGGTCCTGGCGTCAGGCTGCGATCAGTGTCATGCTCGCACCGGACAACGACAAGGAGGCAACTGTGGAGGGTTCTTCCAGAAGCTCCATGAGCGACCTGAAAGAGCCGTCGGGCTGGATCGTGTTCGCCGGCGTGATGATCCTGCTCGTCGGCTTCTTCACGATCATCGACGGCATGGTGGCGATCTTCAACGACAAGGCCTACGGCGTGATCGGGAACCAGCTGATCGTCATGGACTACACGCAGTGGGGCTGGATCCACCTGCTGCTCGGCATCGCACTGGTCCTGGTCGGGTTCGCGCTGCTGGCGGAGCGCGAGTGGGCGCGCTGGGTGGCGATCTTCCTGGTCGCTCTCAACGCCATCACGCAGATCTCGTTCCTGAACGCCAGCCCGATCTGGTCGCTCATCGTCATCGCGATCGACGTCATCATCATCTACCAGCTCACCGCGAACTGGAATCCGGAGACGGCCTGACCGGAAACGCAGGAGACGCGCGCAACCCCGCAGGCGCAGGGTTTTGAGGAGTAGCGGGAGCGCGGGCGGCACTGCCCGCTCGCGCTCCCCGCAGGCTCTCTCCTAACGCCGGGAGCCGCGCCAGGGTCCGGGCACGTAGTCGAGCACGACGTTCACGAGCCACACGATCACCGTGGCCCAGACGTACGTCCAGAAGCCGTGGATCTCGAATCCGCTGACGACCGCAGAGGTGATCGCGAGCATCAGCATCGCGACGAAGAACCAGACGAGGCCGAGCGTGATGACGGCGAACGGCAGCGTGAGGAGCCTGAGGATCGGCTTCAGGATCGTGTTCAGCACGCCGAACAGCGCCGCCGCGATGAGCAGATCCTTCACGTTCTCGGAGGTCGCGCCGCTGAGCACGACGGTGACGACCAGCAGCACGATCGCGTTCGCCGCCCACGAGATCGCCAGGCTCCTGATCACCCCCACGCGCCGAACCCTACGCTAACGTGATCCCGGCTTGCGGCTCGCGCGGCCGGAGCCTGAGGTGTGAGCCGGGCGTGCCCGCACCGCTGAGCGCTCTACGCGCTCACATTGGCGCACGGGCGCGGCGGCTGCTTTCATCTCTCGCGCCGCCACTTCTCCGAAAGGAGCGCCCGATGCGCATCCTCGAAACGCTCGGCGCGAAGCTCGATCACCGCTTCGGCTGGGACCACCTGCCCCTGCCCGTCGCGCTGCTTGCCCTCATCGGCATCCGCGAGACCCTGCGCGACCAGAACCTCTACGACACCGGGCGCGGGCCGAAGGACGTGCCGCCGGTCGACGACCACCCGCGACTACCTGACGGCGCGCACGCTCGACGGCACCTACAACGACCTCGACGACCCGCTCATGGGGAGTCTCGGGAGCCGCTTCGGCCGCAACGTCCCGATCGACCGCACGTGGCCCGAGCCGCCGGACAAGCTGCTCGAGCCGAACCCGCGTCTGATCAGCCGCGAGCTGCTCACGCGCGGCGAGTTCATCCCGGCCACGACGCTCAACCTGCTGGCCGGTGCGTGGATCCAGTTCGAGGTGCACGACTGGTTCAGCCACGGCAAGAACGAAGCGGACGAACCCGTGGAAGGTCCAGCTCGCGGAGGACGATCCGTGGTCCGAGCACCCGATGCAGATCCAGCGCACGCGGCCGGACCCGAGCAGCGATGCCCGGCAAGCCGCCGACCTTCGTCACCGACGACACGCACTGGTGGGACGCCTCGCAGATCTACGGTCGCGACCCCGCGTTCGCCGACGCGCTCCGCGCGGGCGAGTACGGCAAGCTGAAGATCGACGACGCTCGGCCTGCCGCCGGCCGACGTCGAGGCAGCACGTCGACCTCACCGGCGTCGCCGGCAACTTCTGGGTCGGGCTCGCGCTGCTGCACACGCTGTTCATGCGCGAGCACAACGCGGTCTGCGACCACCTGCACGTCGGCGTACCCCGAAATGACCGACCAGCAGCTCTACGACCGGGCGCGGCTCGTCGTCGCCGCGCTGATGGCGAAGATCCACACCGTCGACTGGACGCCGGCGATCATCGCCCACCCGACGACCGTCAAGGCGCTGCGCACGAACTGGTGGGGCCTCGAGGGCGAGAAGCTCGACAAGTCGCTCGGCCGCGAAGACGTCGAACGAGGTCCTGCGCGGCATCCCGGGCTCGCCCACGGACCACCACGGCGTGCCGTACTCGCTGACCGAGGAGTTCGTCGGCGTCTACCGCATGCACCCGCTGATCCCGGACGACTTCAGGTTCCGCTCGCTGACCGACGACCGCGAGCTCAAGAGCCTGACGCTGCCCGAGCTGGGGCGCCACGCACGTGCGCGAGCGGCTGGCGGAGATGTCGACGAGCGACCTGTTCTACTCGTTCGGCACGTCGCACCCGGGCGCGATCACGCTGCACAACTTCCCGAAGTACCTCCAGGACTTCCACCGGCCCGACGGCGAGACGATCGACCTCGCCTCGATCGACATCCTGCGCACGCGCGAGCGGGGCGTGCCGCGCTACAACGAGTTCCGGCGGCTGTTCCACCTGCCGGCGCCGGCGACGTTCGAGGAGCTGACCGGCGCGACCCGAGACGGCCGAGGAGCTGCGGCGGATCTACGGCGACGTCGAGCGCGTCGACCTCATGATCGGCCTGTACGCCGAGCCCAAGCCGAAGGGGTTCGGCTTCAGCGACACGGCGTTCCGCGTGTTCATCCTGATGGCGTCGCGGCGGCTGGAGAGCGACCGCTTCTTCACGACGCGACTACCGGCCCGAGGTCTACACGCAGGCCGGCCTCGACTGGGTCGAGAACAACGACATGCGGAGCGTGCTGCTGCGCCACTTCCCGCAGCTCGCGCCGGCGCTGCAGGGCGTCGAGAACCCGTTCGCGCCGTGGAACAAGGCGGCGGCGAGGAGCTAGGAGGGTTTGGCGAAACGAGGTCGGCCGTAAGGCTCTCTCGCTGCGTGACCGGCGTTTGCGACTGCCGCGATGACCACAGGCGCCGTAACAGAAGTGTTGCGAGCCGGACGGGGCACGTTCGAAGGGCGGCAGATGGCAGCGGCCGCTTGCGGCCGAGAGGGAAACCGGCGCTTCCGCCGGAAGTCGTCACGCCGACGGCGAAAGCCGAGGCGGACTTCCGGCGGTTAACTCGACGCGATGGCCGTCCGGGTCGAGGACGACGCTCTCGTAGTACCCGTCGCCGGTGCGGCGCGGGCCGTCCGCCACGGGCACCCCCGCTGCGTTCATGCGCGCGGTCAGCTCGTCGACGGCCTGCTCGGAGCCGAGTGCGAGGGCGACGTGCGCGCCCGAACCGCGCCGGCCGGGCATCTGCATCAGCTCGAGCCGTGCGCCGCCGTCGAGCTCCAGGAAGTACGACGAGAAGCTGTGCGCCGTGTTCTCGTAACGGTCGCCGGCGCGCGCGCCGAACCAGCGCTCGTAGAACGCGCGCGACCGCTCGAGGTCGTCCGTCCAGAGTGCGACATGTTCGATCCTGATCACGCGAGTGGCGAGAACATACTCGGGGCCGGCCGCCGTCCGGTCGGGCACTGCCGAATGGGTACAGTTGAGGACTCAAGCAATGACTGAACGGCCGCAGACCGCGAAAACGGACGAGCGTCACGACATCGCCGCCCTGAGCCAGTGGCGCGCGCCGAGCTGGGTCGTGCCGCTGTTCGGAGTTGCCGCCGTGGGCGTCGTGCTGTGGATCATCTTCCTCGTCAGCGTCCTGCCGTCGACTCAGCGCGTGTCCCACTGGGACGTGGCCTGGGGCGGGTTCGACACGGTTCTCGCGTTCCTGTTGCTCAGCGTCGCCGTCTGCGCCTGGCGCCGGTCGCCCCGCCTGCACGGCGCCGCGACCGCGGCCGCGACGCTGCTGCTCGTCGATGCCTGGTTCGACATCCTCACCTCCAGGGTCGGCACCGACCGCTGGATCGCGATCGGCCAGGCCGTGCTGCTCGAGGTGCCGCTGGCGGTGCTCTGCCTGCTGGTGGCCCGCGATGCGGAGCGGTACCTGCGCCCCGTGCTCGCGATCATGGACGGTCTCGGGCGTGCGCCGCGGGCCGGCCCCGGCCCCGCAAAGTGAGATCCTGAGCCGGCATGTTCCGCAGCATCCTGGTCGCGCTCGACGGCTCCGAGCACTCGGAGCGTGCGCTGGACGAGGCGATCGACCTGGCCCGCAGCGAGGGCGCACGCCTGACGCTCCTCAGTGTCGGCGTGCAGCCGCAGATCTACCCCACGGCCTTCGCGATCACGCTCTCCGACGTGGAGCTGACCGCGGCCGCCGAGGCGGTGCTCGAGGAGGCGGCCGCGAAGGTGCCCGACGACGTCAGGTTCGCGACCGTGACCCGCGTCGGCCGCGCCGCCGACCAGATCCTGAAGCGCGCCGCCGACGGGCAGCACGACCTGATCGTGATGGGCTCACGGGGCCACGGCGCCGCCACCTCCTTCCTGGTGGGCAGCGTCAGTCACGCGGTCCTCAACCGGAGCCCTCGTGCGGTGCTGATCGTCCACGCGGACACGAAGCGCGACGGCTGACGGCGGCTCGCCGGAACGGGGCGGGGCCGAGCGTGTGTAATACGCCTCGTGAGAATCAGAGCCGCGGTGCTCGAGGAGTTCGGTCAGCCGCTCGCCGTCCAGGAGATCGACCTGGCCGAGCCGAAGGCGGGCGAGGTGCTCGTCCGGCTGGTCGCCTGCGGCGTCTGCCACACCGATCTCTACACGGCCTCGGGAGCCGACCCGTCCGGGTACGCGCCGGCCGTGCTCGGCCACGAGGGCGGCGGCGTCGTGGAGCGCGTCGGCGAGGGCGTGACCTCGGTCGCGCCGGGCGACCACGTGGTGACGCTGTTCTCGCCGCAGTGCCGCGAGTGCATCCACTGCCTGAGCCCGAAGACGAACCTCTGCCTGGCGATCCGCGAGCAGCAGAACCTCGGCTACCTCCCCGACGGCACGACGCGGCTCTCCCGCGGGTCGGAGCCGATCCGCCACTTCATGGGCACCTCCACGTTCGCCGAGTACACGGTGATGCCCGAGATCGCGCTCGCGAAGGTCAGCCCGGAGGCGCCGCTCGAGCACGCCGCGCTCTTCGCCTGCGGCCTGTCGACCGGGCTCGGCGCGGCGATGAACACCGCCAGGGTCGAGCCCGGCTCGACGTGCGTCGTCTTCGGCGCCGGCATGGTCGGCCTCGGCGCGGTCGCGGGCTGCCGACTGCAGGGCGCGGAGCGGATCGTCTCGGTCGATCTCTCCGAGCAGCGCCTCGAGCTCGCGCGCGGCCAGGGTGCGACCGACACGATCGTGGGCGGGCCGGACACGGTCGAGCGGATCCTGGAGCTGACCGGCGGCTTCGGCGCCGACTACACGTTCGAGGCGACCGGCAACGTCGAGCGTGATGCGGCAGGCCGTCGAGTCGGCGCGCATGGGCTGGGGCCTGTGCACGGTCGCCGGCGTGGCGGGCAAGGGCGAGACGCTGGACATCGTGCCGCGCTTCCTCATCACCGGCCGCCGCGTCTGCGGCTCGTCGTTCGGCGGCGTGAAGGGCCGCGACCAGGTGCCGCAGCTCGTCGAGCGCGCGCTCGCGGGCGACATCGACGTGGCGCCGTTCATCTCGCACACGCTCACGCTCGACGAGGTCAACCGCGGCTTCGAGCTGATGGAGGCCCAGGACGGCATCCGGAGCGTGATCGCGTTCTCATGATCGTCGAGCGCGTCGAGCACCCGCAGTGGCTGTCGAACGCCTACCTGATCGCCGACGCGCCCGGCGGCCACGGCTTCTTCGTCGACGGCAACGGGCTCATGGGCGAGCTCGAGAGCCGGGCCGACAGGGACGGGATCACGATCACCCACGTCCTCTGCACGCACGGCCACATGGATCACATCGCCGGCCTCGAGGAGCTGGCCGCGCGCCGTCGCGTCCCCCTGCTCGCGCCCCGCGGCAGCGCCGTCATGGCCGACGGCCGGCTGTCCCACGGCGACCTGATCCGCTCGGGCGGGCTCGAGGTGACGGCGCTGGCGACGCCCGGCCACTGCGACGACCACCTCGCCTATCACGTCGAGCGGCACGCACTGCCTCACGGCGGACGTGCTCTTCAAGGGCACCGTCGGCGGCACGGCCGGGCCCGGCGGCGATCTCGGCAAGCTGAAGCACTCGATCCTCGAGGTGCTGCTCACGCTCGACGACGACACCGTCGTCCTCCCGGGCCACTGCGAGGCGACGACGATCGGCGAGGAACGGCGCTCGAACCCGTTCGTGCGCGCGTGGCTGCGCGGCGAGGGGCTCGGCGAGGAGCCGTGCCGCGTGGGCGGCGAGGAGGCGACGCTGCTCCTCTGGGCGCCCGACTACGACGGCGGCCACAAGGCGCTCGTGCGGTTCCCCTCCGGCGAGGAGACGATCGTCGGCGGCTCCCGCGTTAGCCGCCCTAGTCCGGCTCCGCTTCGCGTAGCCATGACGACTAGTGGCGGGTTATCCGACGTGCTTCGCGGCCGCAAAGCGGCCGCTTCCATCTGCCGCTCTGCGATCGTGCATCCGCTGAGGGCTACTCATTCGCGGCCTCCGCCGTCGAGCGGAGTAGCGTCCGCTCCATGTCGCTCGGCCGCACCACGAATGCCGCTCTGCGCAGGCTGATCCTCTGGGCGGCGCGCAGCCCGCTCGTGCGCCGGTTCGTGAGCAGGCACGGCATGCGTCTCGGCGCGGCCCGCTACGTCGCGGGCGAGACGCTCGACGAGTGCGTGGCCGTCCTGCGTGGCCTCAACGAGCGCGGCCTGGTGGCGAACACCACGCTGCTCGGAGAGGACACCGCGTCGGAAGCGGAGGCGGCCGCCGTCGCCGACGAGTTCATCCGGATCCTCGACCGGATCCACGACGAGGCGCTGCAGGTGAACCTCGCGCTCAAGCTCACCCATCTCGGGCTCGACGTCGGGGGCCGAGGTCGCCTACGCGAACCTGAGCCGCGTCGTCGCGCGGGCGGCCGAGCTCGGCAACTTCGTGCGCATCGACATGGAGGCGTCGGGCGCCGTCGACGCCACGCTGGAGATCTACCGGCGCCTGCGAGCCGAAGGGCACGACAACGTCGGCACCGTCCTCCAGTCGTATCTCTACCGCACCCCCGAGGACCTCGAGGGCCTGCTCCCGCTGCAGCCCAACCTGCGACTCGTCAAGGGCGCCTACCTCGAGGCCGCCGACATCGCGTACCCGAAGAAGAGCGACGTCGACGCCGCCTACATCCGGCTGCTGGAGCGGATGCTGGCCGGCGGCGGCTACACCTGCGTCGCGACGCACGACGAGCGCCTCATCCAGCACGCCATCGCCTTCACGGAGCGCGAGGGAATCGACCGCGACCGGTTCGAGTTCCAGATGCTCTACGGCGTTCGTCCGCAGCTCCAGCTCGACCTCGCCGGCCGCGGCTACAAGGTGCTCGTCGCGACACCGTTCGGGCCCGAGTGGTTCCCGTACCTGATGCGGCGGCTGGCCGAGCGGCCCGCGAACCTGCTCTTCTTCCTCCGCAACCTCTTCAGGCGGTAGCGGCGGCCGGGGTCGCCCGGCGGCTCTCGTACCAGACGGAGATCGACCAGAGAACTGCCGTGGCGGCGACGATCACTCCCCACCCGACGGTCGGCCGCGGCTCGAGCACGTTCGGGATCTCCCACGCCGCCCAGCCGCGCTTCACGACCTGCTCGAGCCAGAAGTCGTTGGCCATGTTGCCCAGGCCGTAGCAGGCCATCAGGGCCAGATAGGCAGAGACGGCCATGCGGAGCCCACGCGGGCGGGTTGCGCCGAGCGCCCGCCAGAGCAGCATCGCGGACAGCACCAGCAGCAGTCCGTCCATCCCGTGGTGGTGGCCGTGGTGCACGGCGGGCGGGAACGGAGGGAGGCCCGCGACGCGATGGATGTACGGCCCGGACTGGAAGAGCCAGCCGAGGCCCGGCACGCCGTTCAGAAAGACTCCGTTGTCGGCCGCGAACCAGGGCAGCGCCACGAACACGAGCACGGCGGCGAGCACCAGACGGGCCGCGTCGCCGGGTCGCCGCCCGGGCCGGGAGACGCCGGTCCGGCGGGCGAGCACGAGGGTCAGGATGAGCGCGAGCAGCACCCCCAGCGCCGCGGGGACGTTGGCCGGCTTCGCGTCGAGGTTCGCCTGGCTGACCACGCCCGGCCAGAAGACCGGCGTGCAGAGGGCCGCCGCGAGCAGCGCGAGCGCCCGCAGCCTGCGCGTTCCGAGGCTTCCGTAGAGGAGGGCCAGGACCGGCAGGGTCACGAGCGCAAGCGGGAAGTTCAGGAAGACGAGGGCCCTGCTCGAGCCGCCGCCGAGCCCCGATCCGGAGACGTGGTAGAGCTCGGCGGCCGGCACTCGAGAGTAGGTGACGAGGATCTCGACGGCGACGACGGCGAACATCAGCCAGACGGCCACGACCTCGACCGGCACGGCGCGATCGGCACGCCTTCGGCCCACATCCGCTTCGTCCATCCGCTCCTCCGGGAGTCTAGACTTCCTGGGTCAGTCTCCTCAGCGGCGACGGCCGAACCGAATGATTCGCCCTGCAACAGGCGGCCTGAAACCGAGGCGGAGTAGGAGCGTGCACGGGCACGCGGCCGTCTCGCAGCGGCCGGAGTTTCGGAGGTAGACGATCAGGACGATCCCGTTCGACCGCTTCGCCGGTGTGTCCCCCTGGCTCGGGTGCGCGCTGTGGCACGGCGAAGATGCTCAGCCGGCGCCGCAGTCGGCCTGAGGCGCGCGATGCTCGCCCAGCTCAACTCGCCGGCCGGCTTCTGCGCGGCCATGGTCGTCTTCTTCGGCTGGCTGCTCGCCGTGGACCGGCTCGTCGGCCTGAACGGCCAGATCGCGCTCGGTGTCGTCACGTGGCTGGTGCTCATCGCGGCCTGCCGGCCCATTGCGTTCGAGCAGCGCGTGCTCGTGGGGCTCGTGGTCGTCGTGGCGAGCTCGTTCGAGGTCTTCGCCTCGCTGCTCTGGGGGCTCTACCACTACCGGCTCGGCAACATCCCCATGTTCGTGCCGCCCGGCCACGGACTCGTCTACCTGACGGGTCTGAAGCTGAGCGAGTCGCCCGCTGTACGGCGGCACCGGCGCGCCTTCGTCGGCGCGGTGCTGCTCGCCGTCACGGCCTGGACGATCGCGGGCCTGTCCGTGCTGCACAGGATGGACGTGGTGGGCGCCGTCGGGGCGGTCCTCTTCGTGGCCTTCCTGCTCCGGGGCCGGGCGCCGACGGTGTACGGGGGCGTGTTCCTTGCCGTCGCCGCGCTCGAGCTCTACGGCACGGCGGTCGGCACCTGGCGCTGGGTGGCCGTCATCCCCTGGGTGCACCTACCGGCCGGCAACCCGCCGAGCGGAGTCGCCGGCGGCTACGTGCTGTTCGACGTGCTGGCGATCGCCGCCGCGCCCGCGGTCTGTGCGGTCATCCGTGCCGCTCCCGACGTGGCCCGATCGGGCCTGCTGAGGCTGCGTCTGGCCCGTAGCGTGCAGGCCGGGTAGGAGGGATCAGTGCCGACGGTGGTCGACGAGGGCGTGGTGCGTGCGTACGAGGCCCTGTCGCCTGACGCCGAACGGATCCGGACCGTCGCGTACCGGTGGGGCGGTCGCCGCCCGGCCAGGAGCGAGGACGACTACATGGCGCTCGATCTGCTCAGCGGCGGCGTGCGCCAGGTCGTGCAGGTCGCCGACCGGCTCGGCGTCGATGCCGAAAGCCGTGTCATGGAGATCGGCTGCGGCCTCGGAGGGCCGCTCCGCCACATCGCTGCGCGCTACGGCTGCCGGATGACCGGCGTGGACATCACGCCGCGCCAACTCGCGATCGCCCGCGCCCTCTCGGCCGGACTCGACATCGAGCCGCGGCTCGAGTTCGTGCACGCCGACGCGCGCGATTTGCCGATCGCCGACCGGACCTTCAGCCACGCCTACTCGATCGAGGCGTTCGTGCACATCTCCGACAAGGCTGCGGCGATCCGCGAGGCCAGGCGTGTGCTCGCGCCGGGCGGGCGGCTGCTGGTCCGCGACTTCGTCGTGCACGACCCGACCGCAGAGTTCGCGCTCTTCGACGACGCCGTCCACCCGCTGGCGCTCGACCGCTACGTCGAAGCGTTCGGCGAGGCCGGCTTCGAGGATGTCCAGGTGACGGACTACACGGCCGAGAACCGGGAGGCCTACGCGCTCGCTCGCACGATGTACGGCGACGGCCCGCTGTCCCTCTCGGAGGCCACCCGCACCTTCGCCACCCTCCAGCCGGGCGTGCCGCCGCCCCGCTGGCAGCTGCTCGCCCCGGGCCGGCTCCCGCACGTCGTGCGCTACCTGCGGGAGCGCTCGCGCTGGGCGCTGGAGCTCTTCGGCAGCGACGAGCTGCTCCGCGGCGTGCGGCAGATGTGCGATGACATCGTGGACGCGTACGACGAGGGCGCGATGTCGCTGTACGAGCTGACGGGCCGCAAGCCGGCCGCGTAGCGGGCTTCGCAACCCTCCGATCCGATTGTTACGTTGCGCGCTCGAGGGTGAGATCTGGCCGGCACACCGACGTGGTTCGAGGGAGGCACGATGGATTTCGACGTCAAACGGCTCGGTCTGGGTGACCAGATCGCCGGGGGCGGCGCGATTGCGCTGTTCATCTTTTTCATGTTCTTCGACTGGTACTCGGTCAGCATCGGGCAGTTCAGCGCAGGAGCCACCGGCTGGAAGGCGCACGAGCTGCTCCGCTGGCTCGTGCTGCTGACGATCATCCTCGCGCTGGGGAAGGCGTTCATGAATGCCACGAACCGGACCATGGAGCTGCCCTTCCCGCCCGGACTGATCCTGACGATCGTCGCGGGCTTCACGACGGTCTGCGTCCTGTACCGCATGTTCATCGACCAGCCCGGTCCCGACAAGCTGATCGACCTGGACTTCGGCGCCTGGCTCGGGCTGTTGAGCCTGATCGCCGTCACCGCGGGTGGGTTCCTCTCCATGGGCGAAGAGGGCGATTCAGCGACTGCCTCGCCGGCCCCGCCACCGCCGGCTCCTGAGGCGCCGCCGTCCACGTAGCAGCGCTAGGCCCGAGCGCGCGGGAACGTTCCCGCGCGCTCGGGCCGCACGCGTGTCAACGGGGTCTGACCCCGAGCGGTCAACGCCACTGTTCCGTCTTTAGCCCCAGCCGTGCGAGATCCGGCGGAGGCCGGATTCGGTGGGCAACAGAAGGCCACGTCCCGCGAAGCCGACCGTCCGATCCAGCGTGCGCAGAAACGCCGCGGACAGCGCCTCGTCGGCGCGCAGCGCCCACAGCGCCTCGCCGTTCGTCCAGGCGGCGTCGCGTGCCCGCGCGACGTCCCACATCGCGAGCACGTCGTCGATCCGGTGCACACGGTGCAGGAGGCGATCTAGCCCGGCGATCCAGCCGCTCATGTACGACGCCTTGAGCCGCGTCTCGACCGTCGGCGAGCAGGCTGTTCACGCGCTGGTAGTCGACGTGCTGCGGCGAGTCCTCGCCCGGCTCGAGCCCGAGCTCGCCCCAGGTCGCGACGAGCGCCACCGGGAGGTCGCGGTTGATGTGGGCGTTCATGCCGGCGAACGCGAACTGGAGCGGCGCGATCCCGCGCCGTGAGCGATCGGCGAACAGCGGCGCCCAGGCACGCGGCACGCTCGCCGGATCGCTCTCGTACGCGTCGACGGCGGCGAAGAACAGGCCTGCGAACCCGATGTCGAGGCCGGCCATGAACTGTGGATCGCCGAACACGGCTCCGCCCAGCTCGGAGCTCACGCCCTCCGTCACCTCGCGGTAGAGCCGGGTGAAGCACACGACGCCGTCCGTCGGCGCGCCCGATGCCTCGATCGCCCGCATGCGGGCGATCACTTCGGGCACCGTCGACGGCGCGGCAGCAGCCATCGTGCGACGATACCGGGCTCGCGGACGCGACCCTGCTCGCCAGGCGGCCGACTCCGGGGTCAGACCCCTGTCACGAAAGTGTCACGAAACCGGTCGGCATACCTTCGCAGAGCGGCAGATGGCAGCGGCAGCTTGCTGCCGCGAACGAAGCCGGCGCCTCCCCCGCCGGAGGTCGTCATGCCGACGGCGCTAGCCGAGGCGGACTTCCGGCGGTCCCGCAGCCGAGGTCGCGCTTTCGGCGGCGACGACAGCGAGTGCCGCTTCGTGGCCGACAGCTCCACCTTGCGCAGCCGGATGCTCTTCGGCGTCACCTCGACGCACTCGTCGACGCGGATGAACTCCAGCGCCTGCTCGAGCGACAGCGGGCGCGGCGGGATCAGGCGGACGAGCTCGTCCGAGGTCGAGGAGCGCATGTTCGTGAGCTTCTTCTCCTTGCAGGCGTTCACGTCGAGATCCTCGGAGCGCGCGTTCTCGCCGACGACCATCCCCTCGTACACGTCCGCGCCCGGCCCGACGAACAGCGAGCCGCGCTCCTGGAGCGCGAACAGCGCGAACGCCACGGCCTGGCCGCGCCGGTCGGCGACGAGGCTGCCGCTCGGTCGCGTCCGCAGCTCGCCGTGCCACGGCTCCCAGCCCTCGAAGACGTGGTGCATGATCCCCGTCCCTCGCGTCTCGGTGAGGAACTCGGTGCGGAAGCCGATCAGCCCGCGGGCGGGGACGAGGTACTCCATGCGCGCCCAGCCTGTGCCGTGGTTGACCATCTGCTGCAGCCGCGCCTTGCGCAGCGCGAGCATCTGCGTGACGACGCCGATGTACTCCTCCGGGGCGTCGATCGAGACCCGCTCGACCGGCTCGTGTCGTCTTGCCGTCGACGTCCTTCGTGAGCACCTCGGGCTTGCCGACGGTGAGCTCGAAGCCCTCGCGGCGCATGATCTCGACGAGGATCGCGAGCTGCAGCTCTCCGCGGCCCTGCACCTCCCACACCTCGGGCCGCGCGGTCGGGCTGACGCGCAGCGAGACGTTGCCGACCAGCTCCTGGTCGAGCCGCGCCTTGACGAGGCTCGCGGTCACCTTCGTGCCCTCCGTACCGGAGAGCGGCGACGTGTTGATGCCGAACGTCATCGACAGCGACGGCTCGTCGACGACGGTTACCGGCAAGCGGCCGTGGGTCGTCCGGATCGGCGATCGTCTCGCCGATCGTGACGTCCGGGAGGCCGGCGAGCGCGACGATCTCGCCCGGGCCCGCCTCCTCTGCGGGAACGCGGTCGAGCGCGTCGGTGACGAACAGCTCGGTCACGCGCGCCTGCTCGATCGTGCCGTCGGCGCGGCACCAGGCGATCCGCTCGCCGCGGCGCAGCGTCCCGTGGCGGATCCGCAGCAGCGCGAGGCGCCCGACGTACGGCGAGGCGTCGAGGTTCGTGACGAGCGCCTGCAGCGGGTGATCGGGGTCGTACGAGGGCGCCGGCACCGTGGCCAGCAGCACGTCGAAGAGCGGGCCGAGGTCCTCGGCGAGGTCGTCCGCCTCGAGTCCGGCCCGGCCGGCGCGAGCGTTGCAGTAGACGATCGGGAAGTCGATCTGGCTCTCGTCGGCGTCGAGGTCGAGGAACAGGTCGTACACCTCGTTGACCACCTCGTCGGCCCGCGCGTCCGGCCGGTCCACCTTGTTCACGACGAGCACGACCGGGAGCCGGGCCTCGAGCGCCTTGCGCAGGACGAAACGGGTCTGCGGCAGCGGCCCCTCGCTCGCGTCGACGAGCAGGAGCACGCCGTCCACCATCGTCAGCGCCCGCTCGACCTCGCCGCCGAAATCGGCATGGCCGGGGGTGTCCACGATGTTGATCTTCGTGTCGCCGACACGGACGGCGGTGTTCTTGGCGAGGATCGTGATGCCCTTCTCGCGCTCCAGGTCCATCGAGTCCATGACCCGCTCGGCCACGTCCTGATTGGCCCGGAACGAGCCGGACTGCCAGAGCATCGCGTCGACGAGCGTCGTCTTGCCGTGGTCGACGTGGGCGACGATCGCGACGTTGCGCAGATCGTCTCGGCGGGCGAGAAAGGCTTCCATCCGGCCTTGAGCGTAGCTAGGCTCGGAGTACGATGGCCGCACGCATCAGTGCCTGGCTCGCGAGAGCCACAGATCAAACGGGCTAGTTCGCCGCTTCCCATTCAGGCGTCCGGGGAAGCGGCGGGACGCGACGCGATCCCGCCTCGACAGCTGAGGAGTGTTCGCCATGCCCATGCCCCATCGCACGCAGTTGCAGGTCATCAAGCGCCGGCTCGTCGGCAAGGAAGGCGCGGAGCGGATCCGCGTGCTTCGCGCCGCGCTCGACGAGCTCCCCGGCTACAGGAACGGCCCGTACGCGGACATCCGCAAGTGGGTCAACGAGCAGATCGACGCCTCGCGGACGCGGGCGAAGGTCGTGCACCGCGACTCGCTCGCCGTGCGTCGCGAAGGTGCTGCGCAGATCGCGCTCGTCGGCCCTCCCAACGCGGGCAAGTCCTCCCTGCTCCAGGCGCTGTCGAACATCCAGATCCGCACCGGGGACTACCCGTTCACGACGACGCGGCCGGTGCCCGCGCTGACCCGCATCGGCGGCGTGCTCGTGCAGCTCGTCGAGATCCCGGGGCTGATCGAGGGCGCGAACGACGACCGCGGCGGCGGCCGCGCGCTGCTCGGCGTGCTGCGCAACGCGGACGCGATCGTCTTCTGCCACGACGCGTCGCGGCCGCTCGCCGAGCTCGACGCCGTGCGCGCAGAGGTCGCCGCGGCCGGGATCGAGCAAGCCCGCGATCGTCGCCGCGACGAAGGTCGACGAGGCGGCGCCGTTCGAGCATCCGGAGCTCGACGTCGTCGCCGGTCTCGGTGCTCGACGACGAGAGCCTCGACGCGCTTCCGCGCCGCGCTGTGGACGCTCACCGGTCTCGTGCGGATCTACCTGCGCGACGGCGGCGACCCGGTCGCGCTGCGGCCGCCGGTCACGGTCGAGGACGTGGCGCACTCGATCCACCACGAGCTGGGCGAGGCGTGCACGGGCGCCCGCGTGTGGGGCCCGTCCGCGCGCTTCGAGGGCCAGCGCGTGGGGCGCGCCCACGAGCTCGCCGACGGGGACACGGTGGAGATCCTCGGTCAGACAGCCCGCATTCAGGTGACCAGTCTCGGTCGGCGAGCGGCAGCACGATGTGGAACGTCGTTCCGCGGCCCGGCTCGGAGCTCACCGTCACGGTGCCTCCGTGCGCCTCGGCGACGGCCGCAACGATCGAGAGCCCAAGGCCCACGCCGCCGCTCGCGCGCGAGCGGGAGACGTCGGCGCGGTAGAAGCGCTCGAAGACGCGCTCGGCTTCCTCCGCGCTGAGGCCCGGACCCGAGTCGGCGACGTCGATCACCGCCTTGCCGGCGGCGGCGGAGACGTGCACGCTCGCCGGGCTGCGCGGGGGCGTGTGCGAGCGCACGTTGGCGAGCAGGTTGTCGAGCACCTGGCGCAGCCGGTGGCTGTCGCCGAGCACGACGGCACGCTCGGCGTGCAGCTCGAGCGGCCGGTCGGGGTCGACCGCCCGCGCCGCGTCGACGGCCTCGCCTGCGACCTGGTCGACGCGCACCGGCTTGCGCTCGAGCGGACGGTGCTCGTCCAGGCGGGCGAGCAGCAGGAGGTCGTCGACGAGGAGGGTCATCCGCTCCGACTCGCGGCTGATGCCGCTCATCGCCCGCGCCAGGTCGTCCGGGTGACGGTCGGCGCCGCGCCCGAACAGCTCCGCGTAGGCCCGCACGGAGGCCAGCGGCGTGCGGAGCTCGTGGGAGGCGTCGGCGACGAACCGGCGGAGGCGCTGGTCGGACACCTCGATCTCGTGCAGCATCGCGTTCAGCGCCAGCCCGAGCCGGCCGACCTCGGTGCGCTCGTCGGCGGGCTCGACCCGGCGGGTGAGGTCGCCGCCGGCGATCGCGTCGGCGGTCTTGCCCATCGCCTCCAGCGGCCGCAACCCCAGGCGGACCGTCCAGAGACCGAGCAGCGCGATCGCGGCGAGCACGGCGCCGGTGACGAGCAGCTCGATGACCAGGAGCTGGTGCAGCGTGTCCTCGACGTCGCCGAGCGGCCGCGCGACGACCAACGTGACGCCGCCCTGCACATCGGGCTCGACGCCGGCCCGAACGCGGTAGCGCCCGCCGCCCGTCGAAGCGGCGGCGTCGAAGTACCGGCCGCGGTCCTCACCCTCCCCTCCGCCCTTGGGGAGAGCGATGCTCCCGGGAAGCCGGGGCGACGGCCTCGCCGGCAGCGGTCGCGGCTTCCCCTCGAGCGACGGCTGGGAGCCGGGCGCGGCGAGCTTGGAGAGATCGCTCGAGGGCTTCGTGCAGACGTAGGGCCGGCTGTGGAAGCGGATCTGGACGAACACCTCCGGGGCCACGTTGCCGAGGTTCGCGACACGGCGGCAGCCGACCCCGCGCCGCGCAGCGCCTGCTCGATCGCGACGTGATCGTCCTGGAGCGCGCTGTCGGTGCGGTCCAGCAGGAAGGAGCGCAGGGACGTGTAGGTGACGACGTCGGCCACGAGCAGGCCGAGCGTGGCCAGCACGACCAGGCCGAGCACCAGCCGTGTGCGGAGGGACATCAGCCCTTCGGGTGGTCGAGCATGTAGCCGACGAGCCGCACGGTCTGGATCAGCGGCGGGCCCGCGGCGTCGAGCTTCTTGCGCAGGTAGCTGACGTAGGTCTCGACGACGTTCGAGTTGCCGCCGAAGTCGTAGTGCCAGACGGCGTCGAGGATCTGGATCTTCGAGAGCACGCGGCGCGGGTTGAGCATGAAGTAGCGGAGCAGATCGAACTCGGTGGCGGTGAGCTCGATCTGCGTCCCGCCGCGCTGCACCTCGTGCCGTCCTCGTCGAGCACGAGGTCGGCGAAGCGCAGCACGCCGTCGCGGCTCGGCCGAGCTCGGTGCGGCGCAGGATCGCGCCGCGCGCGGGCCACGAGCTCGGCGAGGCTGAACGGCTTGGTGACGTAGTCGTCGCCGCCCGCCGTCAGGCCCTCGACCTTGTCCTCGGTGGCGTCGCGTGGCGGTGAGGAAGAGCACCGCGGTCTCGAAGCCCTGCGGCGCGCAGCCGGCGGCTGACCTCGATGCCGTCGAGGTCGGGGAGCATCACGTCGAGCACGACGAGGTCGGGCTCGAGCCGTGCGACCGCGTCGAGCGCCTCGCGGCCGGTCGTCGCCTCGTGCACCTCGTAGCCCTCGTAGCGCGAGCGCGGTGGCGACGGCGTCGACGATCGACGGCTCGTCGTCGACGACGAGGATGCGGTGGATGGGTGCCGGCTCTGGGTTCACGCTCACGGGGCCTGATCGTGGCAGTCGATGCTGTGAGCACCCTGAGAGCGGAGCCGAACTCACAGCGGGCTCACAGGATGCTCGAAGGAGATTGTCAGACACCGCTGCTCAGATGGGGCCATGGGCAGAACGACCCGCAACGAAGCGCAGCGGCGCGAGACCGGCCTCCGGCGCGCCAGCCTCTTGACCAAGCTGACTGCGGCCTTCGCCGCCGCCGGCTGCGCCGTGTTCGCCGGAATGGCCGCGAGTGCGACGAAGCATGCGCGCCCCGGCAGCCGGGCGGCCCTCTCCGCGAAGACGACGCACCGGGCGAGCGCCGCGAGGGCACAGCGCGCGCGCCGCGCCGCCGAGCGCGAGCGGCAGGCCGCCCTGGCCCGCGCGACCGCGGCCGCGGCGACCTCCTCGTCGGACGACACCTCCGAGTCGAGCTCTCCATCCGAGTCCAGTACGCCGACGGAGTCCAGCACGCCTTCCGCATCCACGTCCTCGGACGTCCTCCGCGTCGTCCTCTTCCGCGTCCACGTCCTCGGCGGCGACGGCCGCCACGGTCCAGGCTCCCGCCGTCTCGACGGCGCCTCCTGTCGCCGTCTCCGGGGGATCGTGAGCGGGGCCACGAGACCGCGGTCTTCGGCGCGCTCGGCACGACGGCCCAGGTGACCGTCACCGAGGCGCGTGCGCTCCGGGACGCCGTCGCGATCGTGCGCCGCGAGCTGGCCGCGATCGACCTGGCCTGCAGCCGCTTCCGCGACGACTCGGAGCTCGTCCGGCTGAACCGCGCGGGCGGCCGGCCGTTCGCCGTCGGCCCGCTGCTGCTGGAAGGCCTCACGGTCGCCGTGCAGGCTGCCGAGGCCACCGGCGGCGACGTCGACCCGACGGTGGGCCGTGCGCTGCGCGGACTCGGTTGGGACAGCGATTTCACGGTCGTCGTCTCCCGCTCGGAGCCGCCTCGCATCGAGGCCGTTCCCGCCGCAGGCTGGCGCACGATCCGTATCGACCGCGCCCGCGGCACGGTGCGCATACCGCCGGGCGTCGAGGTCGACCTCGGCTCGACCGCGAAGGCGCTGGCCGCCGACCGCTGTGCCCGCGCCGCACGGGACGCAACGGGCGCCGGCGTACTCGTCAGCCTCGGCGGGGACATCGCCCTGGCCGGTCCGGCGCCCGACGGCGGCTGGCCCGTTCGCGTCACCGACGACCATCGCAGCGGTCCGGACGCAGAGGGTCAGACGATCGCGCTCTCGTCGGGCGGCCTCGCGACCTCGAGCACGACCGTGCGCCGCTGGCGCGCCGCTGGGGAGGAGCTGCACCACATCGTCGATCCCCGCACCGGCCGGCCGTCGCCCGAGGTCTGGCGCACCGTCAGCGTCGCCGCGGCGACCTGCGTGGCCGCGAACACGGCATCCACAGCCTCGATCGTGCGCGGGGAGTCGGCCGCCGGCTGGCTCGAGGGTCTCGGCCTGCCGGCCCGGCTCGTCCGCGCCGACGGCGCCGTCATCCGCACCGCCGCCTGGCCGGGGGAGACTCCGTGAGCAGCGTCTGGTACCTGATGCGGGGCAGCGGCCTCGTCTCCCTGATCCTGCTCACGGTCGTCGTCGCGCTCGGGTTCGCCACCGCCGACCGCAGGACCGTCGGCCGCCTGCCGCGCTTCGTGACGCTCAGCCTGCACCGGAGTACGTCGCTGCTCGCAGTCGTCTTCCTCGCGATCCACGTCGGCACCGCGATCATCGACCCGTACGCCTCGATCCGGATCGTGGACGCGTTCGTTCCGTTCATGGCCGGGCGCTACCCGCTCGCCGCCGGGCTCGGCGCGATCGCGCTCGACCTGATCCTCGCGCTCGTCGTGACCAGTCTGCTCCGGGAGCGGATCGGCCTGCGGGCATGGCGGGTGGTCCACCGGGCCGCCTACGCGCTGTGGCCCGTCGCGTTCCTGCACGGGCTCCTCATCGGAACCGATCGGATGAGCACGTGGATGCTCGGTGTCGAGCTCGCCTGTGCGGCGATCGTGACGGGCTCGATCGTCCTGCGCCGCAGGCCCGTGCGCCACGAGGGCGCGTTGCAGCGGGTACCGGCATGAGCGCGCTCGCCGACCTGCCGTTCGAGACGGAGCCGTCGGAGCGCGCCGCCTTGCCTCGATTGCTGGCCGGGCCGTTCCGCGCGGCACACTCGCTGCGGGCGCACCTCGACACCCACGGCCCACGGCCGTCCTTCGCCCGGAACGGCGCTGCGCTCATCGACGCGATCGAGGCGAGCGGGTTGACCGGCCGTGGCGGCGGAGGCTTCTCCACGGCGACCAAGCTGCGCGCCGTGGCGCGTGCACGGCGGCCCGTCGTCGTCGCGAACGGCACGGAAGGTGAGCCGGCGAGCGGCAAGGACAAGGCGCTGCTCGCCCACGACCCGCATCTCGTGATCGACGGCGTGGCAGCCGCGGCCCAGGCGGTTGGATCGCGGGAGGCGATCATCGCCGTGGGCCGGCACGACAAGGTCAGCCGCGCGCGGCTCAACCTTGCGCTCGCCGAGCGCCGCGATCTGTCGCGGCTGGAGATCCGGGTCGAGAGCGCGCCCGACCGCTTCGTGTCCGGCGAGGAGAGCGCGCTCGTGAACTGGCTCAACGGCGGGCCCGCCAAGCCGACGTTCACGCCGCCGCGGCCCTCCGAGCGCGGGGTCGGCGGCCGCCCGACGCTTGTCCAGAACGTGGAGACGCTCGCTCACATGGCCCTTGTCGCGCGCCACGGCCCGGCCTGGTTCCGCCGCGTCGGCACCCGGGCCGAGCCGGGCTCCGTGCTCGTCACCGTCGGCGGCTGCGTGCGCAAGCCCGGAGTGGTCGAGGTCGCGATCGGCACTCCGATCCGCACCGTGATCGACTACTGCGGCGGCCTCTCCGCCCCCGCCCGCGCGCTGCTCGTCGGAGGCTACTTCGGGAGCTGGGTGCCAGCCCGCGGGGCTCTCGACGCGCCGCTGTCGAACGCGGGCCTGCGCCCCTTCGGCGCCTCGCTCGGGGCGGGCACGATCGTCGTGCTCCCGGAGGGCCTCTGCGGTCTCGCCGAGACGGCCCGCGTCGCGCGCTACCTGGCCGGTGAGAGCGCACAGCAGTGCGGGCCATGCCTGTTCGGGCTGGGGGCGGTGGCCGCAGCTTTCGAGTCGCTGGCCGTCCGCGATGCGTTCGCGGCGGACGCGCTCCGCCGGCTACCCCGGCTGAACGCCCAGATCGCCGGCCGCGGCGCGTGCTCGCATCCGGACGGCGCCGTCCGGCTCGCCCGGAGCACGGTCAGCGTCTTCGGCGACGAGGTCGAGGCCCACCTGGCCGGGCGCTGCACCGCCGTCTCCTCGCGTCCGTGCCTGCCGGTTCCGCAGACGAGTGCGGAGTGGGAATGAGCCGGATGGAGAAGCGCCTCCGCGTGAACCCCATCCGCTGCGACGGCTTCGGCCACTGCGCCGAGCTGCTCCCCGAGCTGATCGAGCTGGACGAATGGGGCTTCCCGATCCTCTCCGACGAGCCGGTCCGGTCCGGCCTGGAGCAGGACGCGCGGCGCGCCGTGGCGATGTGCCCGCGGCTCGCGCTCGCGATCGAGCAACGCGCCCGCTCGGCGGCCTGATCAGTCCCGAGTCGGCTGCGTGTAGGACCGCGGCCGGGGAGCCGGCCCCGGACGAGGCCTGGAGCGGCGGGCCGATCCGACCGCCGCTGTGCGAGCGGCCTGCGGCTCTGAGCACCCGTGCATACGCCTCCGAAGGCGTCGGTCGTGAAGCTCGCCCGCCGCGATGCCGGACGCCCCGACCGCGCGGCAGGCGAACGACGTGCCGTCCTCGAGCACGATCGCTGCGCGTCTATCTTGCATAGTACGCAGAATACTGCATACTATGCATATGGCCACAGCCGCCATCGTCGGAGCGTCGGGGTACACCGGTCAGGAGACCCTGGACCGCGTGCTCCGGCATCCCGGACTGGAGCTCGTCGCGCTCGGGTCGGACTCGCTGGCCGGGAACGGTGCCGCTGCGCTCGACATCAGGCTGAACGGGAGCCTGCCGTCCTTCGTGCCGAATGCGGAGGCGCTCGCGAGCGGGGCCGACGTGATCTTTCTCTGCCTCGGCAACGAACGCGCCGCGGCCGTGAACCCGCCCGCGGAGGGCGTCGTGATCGATCTGTCCGGCGCCCATCGTCTGCGCGAGGCCGAGCTCTACCCGCCGTGGTACGGCTTCGAGCATCCGCGCCCGCACGAGCTGGCCGGCTGGAGCTACGGCCTCCCGGAGCTGCTGCTTCCCACAGGGCGCCTGATCGCCAATCCGGGCTGTTACGCGACCGCCGCGATCCTCGCGCTCGCACCCCTGAGCGGCATGCTCGGGCCGGAGACGGTGGTGGTCGACGCCAAGTCGGGCGTGTCCGGGGCGGGCCGCGAGCTGAAGCCCGGCTCGCATGCCGGGTTCGTGCTGGAGAACGTCTCGCCGTACGGCGTCGGCAGTCACCGGCACGCACCCGAGATCGCGCAGGCCGTCGGCTACCCGGTCTGCCTCGTGCCGCACCTGCTGCCGGTCCGCCGCGGTCTGATCGCCACCTGCTACGCAGGCACAGGACCCGGCGCCCTCGAACGGCTCGAGGCCGCGTATGCGGACTCGGCCGTGGTGCGGGTGCTGCCGGAGGGCGTCGCGCCCGAGCTCGCGCGTGTGCAGGGCACGGACGGAGCCGAGCTGGGCGTTTTCGAGGACCGGGCGACCGACCGGACGATCGTGATCTGCGCACTCGACAACCTCGGCAAGGGTGCTGCCGGCCAGGCCGTGCAGAACGCGAACATCGCGCTCGGGCTCGAGGAGACCCTCGGGCTGCGGCTGCAGGGAGTGCTCGTCTAGGTGCGCTCGTTGTCACACATCCGGCACGAACGCGTCACGGACACGTCACACGCTGGCGGCTATCGTTTCTGCAGGGATCTCGGGGATCCCCTGGGGGCAGTTGGCGCCAGGAACGGAGCGGCCCGGTGAGCGTGACCGCGGCAGGGGGGTTCGTCGCGAGCGGCGTGCACTGCGGGCTGCGCCGCGAGCGGCCTGATCTGGCGATCGTCCGCTCACTGCTGCCCGCGACCGGGGCTGCGCTGTTCACGGTGAACCGTGTGCAGGCCGCGCCCGTGGTCGTTTCCCGCGAGCACCTGGAGCTCGCGGAGCCGCAGGCCGTGGTGGCCAACTCCGCGAACGCGAACGCCGCGACCGGGCAGCGCGGCGAGCTCGACGCGCGGGCGACCGCCGCCGAGGCGGCCCGGCTGCTCGACCTGCATACCGAGCAGATCGTGCTGCTCTCGACCGGCGTGATCGGCGTGCCGCTGCCGCTCTCGACCATGCTCGCGGGGATCCGCGACGCGGCGGCGTCACTCGGTCCCGACGGCGGAGAGGACGCGGCCGAGGCGATTCTCACCACCGACACGAAGAAGAAGCAGGCCGTCGCGCGCGGGAACGGGTTCACGGTGGGTGGGATGGCGAAAGGCTCCGGAATGATCCATCCGCACATGGCGACGATGCTGGCGGTCGTCACCACCGACTATCCGCTCGGGCCCGGCGAGGCGATCGATTTCCTGCGACCGGCCGTGGAGACGAGCTTCAACTCGATCTCGGTCGACGGGGAGTGCTCGACGAACGACACGGTGCTGTTGCTGGCGAACGGCGCAGCTTCGGTCGAGCGCTCGCCGGCCACGGAGACGGAGTTCGCCGCGGCACTGCTGAAGGTCTGCGCCGCGCTCGCCCGGCAGATCGTCGCCGACGGCGAGGGCGCGACGCTCACCGCGGAGATCTCCGTCCAGGGCGCTTCCAGCGTCGGGGAGGCGCGCGCGATCGCCGAGCGGGTAGCCACGTCTCCCCTCGTCAAGACCGCGCTCTTCGGCCGGGACGCGAACTGGGGACGGATCCTCGCCGCAGCCGGCTCGGCGCGCTTCAACGGCGGCTTCGCGCGGCTCGACCAGGCGCTGCTCAGCGTGCGCGTCGACGGGGTGGACGTGTTCCTCGACGGCCGGCCTACCGGGCACGAGCCGGCGCTCGACTCGAAGTGCGTCTCGATCGAGCTCGACCTCGGGCTCGGTGACGAGGCCTCGACGTACCTGACCAGCGACCTGTCCTACGAGTACATCCGCATCAACGCGGACTACCGCTCGTGAGCCTCATCCTCGTCAAGGTCGGCGGGGCCGCGGCGGCCGGTGCCGCGTCCGAGGTGCTCGCGCTCGCGCGTGATCACCAGGTCTGCGTCGTGCACGGCGCCGGGCCCCAGATCTCGGAGGAGATGGCTCTGCGGGGCCTCGAGGTGCGCTTCGTGGGCGGCCGGCGGGTCACGACCGCCGAGGGGCTCGAGGTCGTGCGCGCGAGGCTGAACGCCGTGAACGGCGACGTGCCGTCCTCGAGCACGATCGCTGCGGGACTGTCTTGCATAGTACGCAGAATACTGCATACTATGCATATGGCAACAGCCGCCATCGTCGGAGCGTCCGGGTACACGGGGCAGGAGACCCTGGACCGCGTGCTGCGGCATCCCGGACTGGAGCTCGTCGCGCTCGGCTCGGACTCGCTGGCCGGGAGCGGCGCCTCTGCGCTCGACATCCGCCTGAACGGGAGCCTGCCGTCCTTCGTGCCGAACGCGGAGGCGCTCGCGAGCGGGGCCGACGTGATCTTTCTCTGCCTCGGCAACGAACGCGCCGCGGCCGTGGAGCCGCCCGCCGAGGGCGTCGTGATCGATCTCTCGGGCGCCCATCGCCTGCGCGACGCCGAGCTCTACCCGCCGTGGTACGGCTTCGAGCATCCGCGCCCGCACGAGCTGGCCGGCTGGAGCTACGGCCTCCCGGAGCTGCTCCTTCCCACAGGGCGCCTGATCGCCAATCCGGGCTGCTACGCGACCGCCGCGATCCTCGCGCTCGCACCGCTGAGCGGCATGCTCGAGCCGGAGACGGTGGTGATCGACGCCAAGTCGGGCGTGTCCGGCGCGGGCCGCGAGCTGAAGCCCGGCTCGCATGCCGGGTTCGTGCTGGAGAACGTCTCGCCGTACGGCGTCGGCAGTCACCGGCACGCGCCCGAGATCGCGCAGGCCGTCGGCTACCCGGTCTGCCTCGTGCCGCACCTGCTGCCCGTCCGCCGCGGTCTGATCGCCACCTGCTACGCACGCACAGGACCCGGCGCCCTCGAACGGCTCGAGGCCGCGTATGCGGACTCGGCCGTGGTGCGGGTGCTGCCGGAGGGCGTCGCGCCCGAGCTCGCGCGCGTGCAGGGCACGGACGGAGCCGAGCTGGGCGTCTTCGAGGATCGCGCGACCGGCCGCACGATCGTGATCTGCGCGCTCGACAACCTCGGCAAGGGTGCCGCCGGCCAGGCCGTCCAGAACGCGAACATCGCGCTCGCGCTCGACGAGACCCTCGGGCTGCGCCTGCAGGGAGTGCTCGTCTAGGTGCGCTCCTTGTCACACATCCGGCACGCCGCGGCACAGACACGGCACACGCTGGCGGCTATCGTTTCTGCAGGGATCTCGGGGATCCCCTGGGGGCAGTTGGCGGCACGACGGAGCGGCTCGGTGAGCGTTACCGCGGCAGGGGGCTTCGTCGCGAGCGGTGTGCACTGCGGGCTGCGCCGCGAGCGGCCCGATCTCGCGATCGTCCGCTCGCTCGCTGCCCGCGACCGGGGCTGCGATGTTCACCGTGAACCGTGTGCAGGCCGCGCCCGTGGTCGTCTCCCGCGAGCACCTGGAGCTCGCGGAGCCGCAGGCCGTGGTGGCCAACTCCGCGAACGCGAACGCCGCGACCGGGCAGCGCGGCGAGCTCGACGCGCGGGCGACCGCCGCCGAGGCGGCCCGGCTGCTCGACCTGCATACCGAGCAGATCGTGCTGCTCTCGACCGGCGTGATCGGCGTGCCGCTGCCGCTCTCGACCATGCTCGCGGGGATCCGCGACGCGGCGGCGTCACTCGGGCCCGACGGCGGCGAGGACGCGGCCGAGGCGATTCTCACCACCGACACGAAGAAGAAGCAGGCCGTCGCCCGCGGGAACGGGTTCACGGTCGGCGGGATGGCGAAGGGCTCCGGCATGATCCATCCGCACATGGCGACGATGCTGGCGGTCGTCACCACCGACTATCCGCTCGAGCCCGGCGACGCGATCGATTTCCTGCGCCCGGCCGTGGAGACGAGCTTCAACTCGATCTCCGTCGACGGCGAGTGCTCGACGAACGACACGGTGCTGTTGCTGGCGAACGGCGCGGCTGCGGTCGAGCGCTCGCCGGCCACGGAGACGGAGTTCGCCGCCGCGCTGCTGAAGGTCTGCGCCGCGCTCGCCCGGCAGATCGTCGCCGACGGCGAGGGCGCGACGCTCACCGCGGAGATCTCCGTCCAGGGCGCCTCCAGCGTCGGGGAGGCGCGCGCGATCGCCGAGCGGGTCGCCACGTCTCCCCTCGTCAAGACCGCGCTGTTCGGCCGGGACGCGAACTGGGGGCGGATCCTCGCCGCAGCCGGCTCGGCGCGCTTCAACGGCGGCTTCGCGCGGCTCGACCAGGCGCTGCTCTCCGTGCGCGTCGACGGGGTCGACGTGTTCCTCGACGGCCGGCCGACCGGGCACGAGCCGGCGCTCGACTCGGAGCGCGTCTCGATCGAGCTCGACCTCGGGCTCGGCGACGAGGCCTCGACGTACCTGACCAGCGACCTGTCCTACGACTACGTCCGCATCAACGCGGACTACCGCTCGTGAGCCGCATCCTCGTCAAGGTCGGCGGGCGCCGCCGCGGCCGGTGCCGCGTCCGAGGTGCTCGCGCTCGCGCGGATCACCAGGTCTGCGTCGTGCACGGCGCCGGGCCCCAGATCTCGGAGGAGATGGCGCTGCGCGGCCTCGAGGTGCGCTTCGTGGGCGGCCGGCGGGTCACGACCGCCGAGGGGCTCGAGGTCGTGCGCGCGAGGCTGAACGCCGTGAACGGTGAGCTCTGCGCCGCGATCGGCCCGCTCGCGGTCGGGCTCCACGGCGACGAGATCGGGCTGGAGGCGCAGCCCGTGCCGGCGCTCGGGCTGGTCGGGGACGCGCGTGTCTCCCGGCCCGCGGCCGTCCTGGATGCGCTCGCGGCGGGTCGCATCCCGGTCGTCTCCCCGCTCGCGCGCGGACCGCTCAACGTGAACGCGGACGAGGCCGCCGCGGCGCTGGCGCTCGGGATCGGCGCCGAGCGGATCGTCTTCGTGACGGATGTGCCCGGCGTCTACCACGGCGGCTCGCTGGTGCGGCTGATCAGCGCCGACCGTGTGCTGAGCCTCGTCGAGGACGGCTCGTTCGAGGGCGGGATCGTGCCGAAGCTGCTCGCGGCCGTGCGGGCGGCGCGCAGCGGGGTACAGGCGGAGATCGGCGCAACGGCGGTGGTCGCATGAGCACCGTCGTCGAGGCGCCGCTGCTGACCGTCTATCCGGTGCCCGAGCGGACGTTCGTCGAGGGCGACGGCGTCTGGCTCGTCGACGCGGACGGCCGGCGTTACCTCGACTTCGCCGGTGGGATCGCGGTGGTCGCGCTCGGGCACCGGCATCCGGCTCCTCTGGAGGCCGCCAGGATCCAGCTCGACCGGCTCTGGCACGCCTCGAACCTGTTCGCGACCGAGCCGGCCGCGGGACTCGCCCGCCGGCTGTCCGATCGCTTCGGCGGCGCCCAGGCGTTCTTCTGCAACTCGGGCGCCGAGGCCAACGAGGCGGCGCTCAAGTACGCGCGCAAGGCGACCGGGCGGCCCGGCGTGATCGCCCTCGAGGGCAGCTTCCACGGGCGAACGACCGGGGCGCTGGCCGCGACCGGGCAGCCGAAGAAGCGGGCGCCGTTCGAGCCGCTGCTGCCGGGCGTCCGTTTCGCTGTGCCGAACGACGCCGGCTCGCTGCACGCCGCCGCCGGTCCCGACACCGGGCTGATCCTGCTCGAGCCGATCCTCGGCGAGGGCGGCGTGATCCCGCTGGAACCGGAGTTCCTGCGCGCGGCCGCCGAGCTGGCCGAGGAGCTGGGCGCGCTGCTCGCGTTCGACGAGATCCAGACCGGGGTCGGCCGGACCGGCTCGTTCTTCGCCTGGCAGCAGCTCGGCGTGAGGCCGCAGCTCGTGACGCTCGCGAAGGCGCTGGCCAACGGGCTGCCGCTCGGCTGCCTGCTGGTCGCGACGAGAGCAGCGGGCGCATTCGCTCCCGGCGACCACGGCTCGACCTTCGGCGGCAACCCCGTCGTCTGTGCGGCCGCGAGCGCCGTCTGCGACACGATCACGGACGAGTTGCTGGCGGACGTCCGCGCCGCAGGAGCGCGGCTCGCCGCGGGGCTCCGCTCGCTTCCCGGCGCCGTCGAGGTCCGCGGCGCGGGACTGCTCCTCGGCGTCGTCTTCGACCGGCCCGTGGCCCCGATCGTCACGGCCTGCCTCGATGCCGGGCTCGTCGTCATCAGCGCCGGCGAGCACGTGCTCCGGCTCGCCCCGCCGCTCGTGGTCGGCCCCGCAGAGGTCGATCGTGCCCTCGAGATCCTCACGGAGGTGGTGTCCGCATGAACCGGAGTGAGCGCCACGGCGCGATCCTGCGCCTCGTCCGCGACCAGTCGCTCTCGACGCAGGCCGAGCTGGTGGCCGCGCTCCACGAGGCCGGCCACGACGTCGTGCAGACGACGATCTCGCGCGACATCCACGAGCTCGGGCTGGTCAAGGTGCGCAACGCTGAGGGGCGCCTGGTCTACGCACCTGCCGGCACTCCCGATTCCGCGCGCAGCGAGCTGTTCACCGCGGCGCTCGGGCGCTGGGCGCTCTCGGTCGAGCCGAGCGGCAACCTGGTCGTCGTCGAGACGCCTCCCGGCTACGCGAGCCCGCTCGCCCAGGCGATCGACCAGACCGGTCACCCGCTGATCGCGGGCACGATCGCCGGCGAGAACACCGTCCTGCTCGTCGCCCGCGAGCCGGCCAGCGGCCGCACGCTCGCCGACGAGATCCAACCGCACCTACTACTCAAGGGAGTCGCATGACACGCACGGCCGTCCTCGCCTTTTCCGGGCGGACTCGACACGACCTGCGCAATCGCCTGGCTGAAGGAGGACTACGGCTTCGACGACGTCGTCGCCGTGCTCGTCGACGTCGGCCAGGCCTTCGACCTCGAGGAGTCGATCGCCCGTGGCCGCGCGGCGGGGGCAACCGACATCCTGCTCGTCGACCGCAAGGAGGCGTTCGCGAACGAGGTCGTCGCCCGGGCGCTCAAGACGAACGCGCTGTACGAGGGCCGCTACCCGCTGGTCTCCGCGCTCTCGAGACCTGTGATCGCCGAGGCCGTGGCCGGGATCGCCGAGGAGCTCGGCGCAGAGGCCGTCGTCCACGGCTGCACCGGCAAGGGCAACGACCAGCTGCGGTTCGAGCTGGCGTTCAAGGCCACGTATCCCGGCGTGCAGGTGATCGCCCCGCTACGCGACCACGTCTGGGCCCGCGAGGAGGAGGTCGCGTTCGCGATCTCGCGCGGCATTCCCGTCGTGCAGACCGTCGAGTCGCCGTTCTCGATCGACGAGAACCTGTTCGGCCGCTCGATCGAGGCGGGCGTGCTCGAGGATCCGTGGATCGCGCCGCCGGAGGAGCCGTATGCGCTCACGTCGAGCCCCCGCTCGGCGCCCGCGCCGACCGAGGTCGTGATCGGCTTCGAGCTCGGCGTTCCGGTCTCGCTCGACGGAGAGGAGCTTCCGCTCGCCGACCTCATCGCCGCGCTGAACGTGCGCGCCGGGATCTACGGGATCGGGCGGATCGACATGATCGAGAACCGCGCCGTCGGCATCAAGAGCCGCGAGGTGTACGAGGCCCCGGCCGCGATCGTCCTGATCGAGGCGCACCGGGCGCTCGAGGATCTCGTGCTCACGAAGGACGAGCTGCGCACCAAGCGGGTGCTGGAGACGCGCTGGACGGAGCTCGTCTACGACGGTCTCTGGTTCAGCCGCCTGCGCACGTCGATCGACGCGTTCGTGGACGCCACCCAGGAGGTCGTCACGGGTGAGGTGCGGCTGCTCCTGCAGCCCGGGTCGGCGGTCGTGACCGGCCGGCGCTCCGAGCTGGCGCTCTACTCCGAGACCCTCGCGTCGTACGCGGCCGGCGAGACGTTCCCCCACGAGGCGGCCGAAGGGTTCATCAAGATCACGTCGTTGGAGACCGAGCTGCTGGCGAGACTCGCACGGGAGCGGACGGTGGCGTGAGCTTCGGCGGTTGGCACAGAATCGACACGGTTCCGGCACAGACACGTATCGGTTTGGTCGATAGCGTCGACGACGAGGGAGGTGGGTTGAGCCCCGCCCTTCATAAAAAGAGGGGTGGGGGAGGCCCGCCGGACACGGCTGAGCGGGACGTGTCCGGATGACGCTCTGGGGAGCGCGGACGGAGGGCGGGCTCGCGCCCGAGGTCTGGGCGTTTCTGCGGGCCGAGGATGCGGAGCTGCTGGCCTCCGACTGCGAAGGGACGCTGCTCCACGCCCGGCGGCTGGCCGCAGCCGGACTGATCTCCGCCGACGAGCTGGCGGAGGTCGAGGCGCGGCTCGAGGAGATCGCAGCCGGGGGAACGGAGCTGCATCGAGCCCGGCGACGAGGACGTCCACTCGGCGATCGAGCGCCTGCTCGGCCCGGTCGGGCGCAAGATCCACGCGGGGCGGTCGCGGAACGACCAGGTCGTGACCGCGTTCCGTCTCTACGTCGGTGCCGCCTGCGCGGAGGCGGACGCGGCGATCGTCGCGTTCGCGGAGACGATCCTCGACCGCGCCGAGGCCGACGCCGAGACGCCGATGCCCGGCTACACGCACCTCCAGCGGGCCCAGCCGGTGACGGTCGGCCACCACCTGCTCGCCTGGGTCGAGATGCTGGAGCGGGATCGCCGGCGGTTCGCCGCCGCGGCCGCGCAGGCCGCTCCCTCTCCGCTCGGCGCCGGCGCGCTCGCCGGCTCGACGCTCGACCTCCCGCCGCCGCCCGGCCCCACCGTGCGCAACTCGCTCGACGCGGTTGCCGACCGCGACTTCGCGCTCGACTACCTCTACGCCTGCGCCGCGCTGTTCGTCCACCTCTCCCGGCTCGGCGAGGAGCTCGTGCTCTGGGCAACCAGCGAGTTCGGCTTCGTCGACCTGCCGGAGACCGCGGCGACCGGGTCGTCGATGATGCCGCAGAAGCTGAACCCCGACGTCGCCGAGCTGACGCGCGGCAAGGCCGGCACGGCGATCGGACGGCTGACCGGCCTGCTCGCCACGGTCAAGGGGCTCCCGCTCTCGTACAACAGCGACCTCGCCGAGGACAAGCAGGCGCTCTTCCGCGCGCGGCGTGACGTTCGGCTCGCGCTGCCCGCGCTCGCGGCGCTCGTGCGCGACCTCGCGTTCGACCGCGACCGGCTCGCCGCGGCGGCAGCCGACCCACTGCTCCGGGCCACCGACGCGGCCGAGGTGCTCGTGGCCGACGGCGTGCCGTTCCGGGACGCGCACGAGCAGGTCGCCTCGGCCGTGCGGGACGGGAGGTTTGCCGCCCCTCCCGCGGGGGCGGTACGCCCCGCGCCCGGGCCTGGTGGGGTCAGCGAGGCACTACGGGCCGCCCGAGCGCGGCTCCGGCTCTAGGATACGGGGGTCATGCCGTCGGACAGGCAGGTCGTCCAGGTTCAGCTGCCGAACGGCACGGTCGCGTACGTCCGCGCCACGAGCCTCGACGACGACGACGCGGAGCCGACGCCGTGGGCGGGCACATTCGACTTCGAGCACATCGCGGGCACGTTGGAAGGCATCGCCGAGTCGATCCGCGCCGCGGTCGACAAGGCGAAGCCGAGCAGCACGCGCGTGGAGCTCGGCGTCGAGCTTGCGGTCACCTCGGGCAAGCTGGTCGGGCTCATCGTCGAGGGCGGGGGCAAGGGAGCGCTGAGTATCGCGCTCGAGTGGCATCGGGCGGACTGATCGTTCCGACCCTCCGCAGCTTGTAGCGTTCCGCGTCCATGGCCTCCGTCGACGTCCCTGTCGCGCTTCTCGGCTACGGCACCGTCGGCTCGGCGGTCAACCGGCTGCTGACCGAGAGCGCCGACGACATCGAGCGTGCGACCGGTCACCGGCTGCGCGTTGTCCACGCGCTCGTGCGGGATCCCGCGAAGGAGCGCGAGTTCCCCGCCGGCGACGGCGTTCTGACCACCGACCTCGCCGCGATCCGCGACGACCCGTCGATCACGGTCGTCGCCGAGGTGATGGGCGGGATCGACCCGACCGGCGGCTACGTGACGGAGCTGCTCGAGGCCGGCAAGTCCGTGGTGACGGCCAACAAGCAGCTCGTCGCACGCCGGGGCGCCGACCTCTTCGCGGTCGCTTCGAGCGCCGGCGTGCAGCTTCGCTTCGAGGCCTCGGTGTGTGCGGCGATCCCGGTGATCAAGGTGCTGCGCGAATCGCTCGTCGTCACCAACGTGCACCGCGTGCTCGGGATCGTCAACGGCACGACGAACTTCATGCTGAGCCGCATGGGCGAGGGCGGCTCCTACGAGGACGCGCTCGCCGAGGCGCAGCGGCTGGGCTACGCCGAGGCCGATCCGACCGACGATGTCGGCGGCATCGACGCCGCCGCGAAGATGGCGATCCTCGCCACCGTCGCCTTCGGGTCGCGGGTCGCGCTGTCGGACGTCACCTGCCGCGGGATCACCGACGTCGGGCCGGAGACCATCGCCGCCGCCCGCGAGCTCGGGATGGCGGTTCGCCTGATCGGCGCGGCGACGCTCGTGGACGGCGCCGTCGACGTGCGCGTCGGCCCTGCCTTCGTCGATCTGCACCATCCGCTGGCCGCCGTCGAGGGCCCGTTCAACGCGATCATGATGCAGGGTGATGCGATCCGCGAGATCACGCTCGAGGGCCCCGGCGCCGGCGGGGTCGAGACCGCCTCGGCGGTGGTCGCGGACATGGTCAGCGTGATCGGCACGATCGGCACCGGCTTCCTCCAGAACGACGCCTGCTGGCGCGAGCTGGAGACGATGCCGCCCGGCGACCTGCGCTCGAGCTTCTACGTCCGGGTCGACGTGGCCGATCAGCCGGGGGTGCTCGCCCACATCGCCGAGCTGCTGGCCGCGGAGGGCGTGTCGATCGCACGGGTCTCGCAGCACCTGCTCGACGGTCGAGCCGCCGTCCACGTCGTCACCCACGAGGCTGCAGCCGGCCGGCTCGACGCAGCCCTCGACGCGATCGGCAGGCTGCCGGAGGTCGCTGCCAGGCCCGAGCCGCTGCGGGTCATCTACCACCTGATGGAACCGTTGATCGAGCGCTACCGCGACCGGCTCCCGGTCTCCGTCGCGACCCCGATCGTCTCGCTCGGCGAGGGCGCGACCCCGTTGCTGTTCGCGCCCCGGCTGTCCGAGCGCTACGGGATCGAGCTCTGGCTGAAGTGTGAGGGCGCGAACCCGACCGGCTCCTTCAAGGATCGGGGGATGACCGTCGCCGTCTCGAAGGCGCTCGAGGAGGGCGCGGCCGGAATCGTCTGCGCCTCGACCGGGAACACGGCGGCGTCGGCGGCCGCCTACGCCGCGAGGGCCGGGCTGCGCACCGTGATCACGCACGCGCCGGGTGCGTTCGCGCGCGGGAAGCTGGCCCAGGTGCTCGCCGTCGGGGCGGAGCTGCGCGAGGTCGGAGGCGGGTTCGACGAGGCGTTCGTCGAGGCGAAGCGGCTCGCCGCCGAGGAGGGCTACGCGTTCGTCAACTCCGGCGGCAGCCAGTACCGGCTGGCGGGTCAGATGACGGTCGTGTTCGAGATAGTCGAGGAGCTGGCGGCGCGCCCGACGCGCTGCTGCTCCCCTACGGCGGCGGGGGAAACACGGCCGCCTGTCTGCTCGGCTTCGACGAGCTGAGGACGCCGCCGCCGCCGTTCTTCCCCGTCGAGGCGTCCAACCGGCCGCGGACGGTGGCCTCCGCGATCCGCATCGTCGGCCCCGTCCACAGCGAGGAGGTCGAGGTCGCGCTTGCCCGGACGGGAGGGAGGGTCGTGACTGTTCCCGACGAGGAGATCCTGGCCGCCTGGCGCACCCTCGCGCGGGAGGAGGGCGTCTTCTGCGAGCCGTCCAGCGCAGCCGGGGTTGCCGGGCTCCCCTACGTGGGACTCGAACCGGGCAGCCGCGTGGTCTGCCTGGTCACCGGGCACGGGCTCAAGGATCCGGACGCGGTGACGTGACCATCCGGGTCCGCGCCCCGGCGACGACCGCGAACCTCGGCCCCGGCTTCGACTGCGCTGCGGCCGCGTTCGACCTGTGGAACGACCTCGACGTCGAGGATGGCGGCGGCGACCCGGACCCGGGCAACCTGTCCGTGCGGGCGTTCGCGCTGCTCGCCGACCCGGCGGGTCGCACGTTCACGTGCGTCGAGCGGATCCCGCGCGAGCGGGGCCTCGGGTCGAGCGCCGCGGCGGTGGCTGCCGGGCTCGTGGCCGGGGCGACGGCCGCCGGGCGCGCGCTCGATGCCGAGGAGCTGCTGGCGGTCGGCGTCGAGCTGGAGGGACACGCCGACAACCTGGCGGCCGCCCTGGCCGGCGGCGTGTGCCTCACGTCCGACGGGCGGATCGCCCGGCTCGCCGACGGGCCGCCGGCGGTGCCGATCGTCCTCGTCGCCGAAGGGCGGCAGCGCACCGACGAGTCCCGCGCGGCGCTCCCCGCGTCGATCTCGCGCGAGGACGCCGCGCTCAGCGCGGCCGGAGCGGCGCTGCTCGGCGCCGCTCTCGCATCGGGTTCCGAGAAGCTGTTCGCGGCAGCCCTCGGGGCCGATCGGCTGCACGAGCCCTACCGCGCGGCCGGCGCGCCGCTGCTCGCGGCGGTCCGCGACCGGCTCCCTGCGGGAGCTCTGGGCGCGACGCTCTCCGGCTCCGGCCCGACCGTGATCGTGTGGGCCCGACACGGCACTGCAGAGGCCTGCGTCGAGGAGCTGGCGGCCCGGTACCCGCAGAGCACCGTCCTGGCACTGCGGGCCTCGGCCCACGGAGCAGGCTCCCGCTGAGCCGCGTCAGGCGGTGCGCCGGCGCAGCGTCGCCGCGCCCAGCCCGAGGGAGAGGACGATCACGCCCAGCGTGACCGCGACGTCGACCGCGAAGCGCGTCCCCAGCGATCCCGATGCGGTCACCCGCGCCAGCGCGTCGTAGGCGTACGTCAGCGGCAGGGCGTCCGAGGCGAGCTGGAGCCCGCGGGCCATCCGCGCCCGGTGCACGATCAGCCCGCAGAGCAGCAGCTGGGGCAGCACGAAGGCGGGCATGAACTGCACGGCCTGGAACTCGGTCCGCGCGAACGCGCTCAGCAGCAGGCCGAGCGCCATGCCGAGCTCGGCGTTCGCGATCGCCAGCAGGGCGACGGCCCAGCCCGCGTGCGCGACGTGGAGGTCGAGGAGCCCGAAGGCGACCATCGAGACGAGCGCCGCCTGCACCGCGGCCACGACCGCGAACGCGGCGCCGTAGCCTGCGAGCAGGTCGAGCTTGGCCAGCGGCAGCGTCATCAGGCGCTCCAGCGTGCCCGAGCTCCGCTCGCGCAGCATCGTGATCGAGGTCACGAGGAACATCGAGATGAACGGGAACAGCCCGAGCAGCGGGCCGCCGATCCGCTGGAACACCTGCGGATCCCCCGCGAAGACGTACTTCAGGAGCGTGACGAGCAGGGCCGGGACGAGCAGCAGGAGCGCGAGCGTGCGCGGATCGCGGCGGAGCTGGCGGAGCACCCGTCCGGCCGTGGCGGCGGTTGCGGCCGGCGCTCACTCCGCCGCCTCCTCGATGAGGCGCAGGAACGCGGCGCCGAGGTCGCCGGCGCCGGTGCGCTCGCGCAGCTCGGTCGGCGTGCCGCTCGCGATCAGGCGGCCCGAGCGCAGGAGCAGGAGGTCGTCGCAGTTGTCGGCCTCGTCCATCACGTGGCTGGAGACGATCAGCGTCGTGCCGGCGTCGGCGAGCTCGTGGAAGGTGCGCCAGAGGTCGCGGCGGAGCACCGGATCGAGGCCGACCGTAGGCTCGTCCAGCACCAGCAGCTCGGGGCTTCCGACGAGCACGGCCGCCAGCGACACGCGCGCCTGCTCGCCGCCGGAAAGCCGCGCGACGACCCGGTCTCCGTAGCGCTCGAGGTCGACCGTGGCCAGCACCTCGTCGATTCGCCCGGCCGGGGCGCGGACGATCCGGCCGAAGTAGCGGAGGTTCTCCAGCACGGTCAGGTCGCCGTACACCGACAGGGCCTGCGGCCGGTAGCCCACGCGTCTCCGCAGCTCCGGATCGCCGGCGGCCAGGCCAAGCACGCGGACGGTGCCACTCACGCCCAGCTGCACTCCGACGATCGCCCGCATCAGCGTCGACTTGCCGCTCCCGCTGGGGCCGAGCAGCCCGGTCACGCGGCCGGCGCCGACGCGGGCGGAAAGGCCCGGGAGCACGACGCTCCCGCCGCGCAGGACGCGAACGTCGTCGAGCCCGACCGCCGGCTCGGCGCCTGGGTCGACCGGGGGCCTCACGGGCCGAGTCTACGGCGGCCACGTGTCCCTCGCAGCCGGGGCCGTGGTCCCCGGCCGGGGTCAGACCCCCGGCCATGGCCCGTAGGGACAAGTCCCTAGCAACGGGTGGGCCGGCCGGCGACCACCGCGCCCCAGACGAAGAGGCCCGCGACGAGCAACCAAACGATGTACAGGAAGCCGATGCTCAGGCGGCTGCCGTCGCTCCAGTGCAGGTCGCCGCCCTCGGCAGCGATACAGAGGACCGCGGCGAGCATGACGGCCGCAGCCGCGTACTGGACGCCAGCCAGCACTCGCGGCCAGCCCTGCACGATGAGGACGCCGACGAACCCGGCCATCCCGACGATGAACGCAACTCCCAGGCCGATCCCGAACCAGTTCCCGTCGGTCAGCGTGCCACCGGCGAGGCCGATCCAGAGGCCGACGATCAGGGCGCTCCAGAAGGCGATCGCCGCAGCCACGAGGCCCAGGGCGACCGACGCTCCCCGTCTGCGCGCCGAGGCAGCCTGCGCCGGCGTGTGGCGAAGCGGGCGTTTCTCGCCGATCGGCGGCTGTCGAGCCCCGCCTTCCACGCTCGATTGCGCCGGAGCTCGATCGGGTGTCTGCTCGAGCGGGTCCGCCGGGACGAGCCACTCCACCTCGTTCCGCGCGCGCCATTGCAACGGCACGTCGCGGAGCGATCTCCACACGGGCGGAAACGCGAGGAGCACCGCGCTGAGCGGCCCGAGGAACGAAGCGCCCACGGTGATGAGCGCGGGCTGCCACGTATCACCGCGCCCCACGAGGGTGCGGCCGATCACGACGGCCAGTCCGACCAGGCAGGTGAGGACGTCCCAGCCGAACCAGACGATGCCGATCGCGCCGCTGTCGCCCAGGATGACCCTGAACCACAGAAGCGCCACCACGGTCCAGAGGCCGAGGGCGATCGCCGCTCCCGGGCGCCTCCTGGCTCGAGGCTGAAAGAGACCGCCGGGGCTGCCGCTTGCCATCACGCCCGATCGATTGTGACCCATGTCGCGAGTCTCGGCCGGCAGGGGGCTCTGCCGGGCCGCCTCCTCGTTCAGCAGCCGCTAGCCGTCGTCCTCCAGCAGCCCCTGGGCCAGCGCGTAGCGGACGAGCTCGGCGCGGGTCGAGAGGCGGAGCTTCTGCATGATGTGCGCCCGGTGCGTCTCCGCCGTGCGCACCGAGATGTAGAGCTGCTGCGCGATCTCCTGGTTGGTGTGGCCGAGCGCGAGCAGCCGCAGCACCTCGCGCTCGCGCTCCGACAGCGGATCCTCCTCCGCCCGCCGGGCCGCGTCGGTCTCGGCGGTGATGAGGCGCGCGCCGAGCTCCGGGTGGACGTAGCGCCCGCCGCGCGCGACCTCGCGGATCGCCGCCACGACCTCGGTGTCGGCCGCCTCCTTCAGCACGTAGCCGCTCGCCCCCGCCGCGAAGGCCTGCCGCACGTACTGCGGGTCGTCCTGCATCGACAGCACGAGGATCTTCGTCTCGGGCCGCTCGCGGAGCAGCGTCGGCACGACGTCGAGCCCGCTCCCGTCGGGCATGACGACGTCCATCAGGATCACGTCCGGCTGCAGCGAGCGAGCCTCGAGGATGGCCTCGCGACCGCTGCCCGCCTCGCCGACCGGCTCCATGTCGTCCTCGGCCTCCAGCAGCAGCCGCAGACCGGCCCGCACGACGGCGTGGTCGTCGACGATCAGGACTCGAATCTGGTCCAGCCATCCGGGGGACGTTAACGGCTTCTCCGGTCGTGCGGTCAGTGGAAACCCGCAGCGGGTCTGCGGTGAGCGCCGGTTTCGGCGATTCCCCGGGGCCCCGACTATGGGATCCTGCATGAAGAAGAGCTACGCGGTCATCTGGAGCCGGAGGGACGGCGAGTCGTCGGGGAAGCTGGAAGCGCTTGCCGACCGGTTCGAGCTCCGCGGCAGGGACGGGTCTCTGTCGGTCCCGTTCGCCGAGGTGACCGCCGCATCGATCGGCCGCTCCAACGGCGATCGCCTCCGCGGTCTACCGGTCCTGCGCCTGCGGCTGGCGGGCGGCGAGCGTCTACGCATCGCCAGCCTCGAGGGCGCAGGCGTCTTGCTCGAGCTCGCGGATCTGGTCAGTCCGACGCCGGCCGGCGGCTAGCCCGGCCCGCGTAGCGGGACGAAGGCGACCACGGTCGTGCCGGCAGCGCCGGGCGACTCGATCTGCAGCGTCCCGCCCAGCAGCGCCAGACGCTCCCGCATGCCGATGAGCCCCAGCGAGTCGGAGTCGACATCCTCGGTCGAGAAACCGGTCCCGTCGTCCTCGATCACCGCGGTGACTCCGCCCGAGCGCCGGGCCAGCAGGATGCTCACGCTCGTGGCCGCGGCGTGCTTGACGACGTTCGTCAGCGCTTCCTGGACGAGCCGGTAGAGCGCCGTCTCGACATCGGGTGGCAGCCGCGCGGCGCCGAGGTTCGCCTGCGCGCTGGTCGTGATCCCGCTGCGGGTCTCGAACGTCTGGGCCAGCCGCTCCACGGCCGTGACGAGCCCGAAGTCGTCGAGCGCCGTCGGGCGTAGCTCGACGGCCAGCCGACGCACGTCCTGCAGGGCCTGGACGACCAGCGCCCGCACCTCGACCTCGGCCTGCTCGGCCTCCTCCTTGCCGCGCGCCGCGCGGATGCCCTTCAGCCCGAGCAGGATCGAGGTCAGCGCCTGCCCCGTCTCGTCGTGCAGCTCGCGTGCCAGCCGGCGCCGCTCCAGCTCCTGCGCCTCGACGACCCGGCGCACCGTGTCGCGTGCGACCCGCTCCGAGAGCTCGACGGCGACCGCGGCGCGGGCTCCGAAGATCTCGGCAATGCGGAGATCCGGATCCGAGAAGCGTGCGTCGCTGCCGATCCTGTCGTGGACGGCGACGATCCCGATCGCCCGTCCGTGCGCGATCAGGGGCACGTAGAGGCCCGTGCGCACGCCCATCCTGCGCGCCTCGTCCTGGTCGACCTCCGGGTCGTCGAGGACGGAGTCGACACGGGCGCTTCGACGGCGCTCGAACACCCGGGCGCTCTTCGAGCGTTCGAACCGGAGCACGTCTCCGACCACCGTCTCGGACCCCGGCTCTCCACTGACCGCCGCGATCTCGAGGTCCCCGTCCGGCATGGGGAGGGCGATCAGGACGAGACGCGCGCCGATCAGCTCGCGCAGGCGGTGGCACACGAGCTCGAGCAGGACGTCGAGATCGGTCTCCCCGGCGAGCGTGCGCATGATCTCGTGCAGGCTCTCGAGCTGCCGCGACCAGCTGCTCACCGACTCGTAGAGCCGTGCGTTCTCGATCGCGACCGCCGCCTGCGACGCCAGCAGCGTGACCAGCTCCTGATCGTCCTCGGTGAAGTCCTCACCCCCCGCCTTCTCGGTCAGGTACAGGTTCCCGTACGCGACTCCCCGCAGGCCGATGGGGACACCGAGGAACGAGGCCATCGGCGGGTGGCCGGGCGGAAAGCCGACCGAGCGCGGGTCCTCGGAGAGATCGTGCAGGCGGAGCGGCGTCGCCTCGCGGATCAGCACGCCGAGGATGCCGCGGCCGCGCGGCCGATCCCCGATCTCCGCCTGTGTCTCCGCGTCGATCCCGGTCGTCAGGAACCGCTCCAGCTGCGAGCCGGTCGAGTCGATCACGCCGAGCGCCCCGTAGCGCGCGCCGGTCAGCGCGGCGCCGGCCTCGACCAGCCGCTGCAGCACGCCGTCGAGCGACAGCTCCGACGTCAGCGCGATGCCCGCGTCGAGCAGTGCGCGGAGCCGGTGCTCGCTCGTGCTCCTGGCCGCCACGTCCTGAGCCTAGCTCCTGCGGGCTCCCGGGCCTCCCGGCCGTGACCTGCGGAAAACCCGTACCGTGGTTCCGTGCCTGCGCCGATGAAGCGCCGGCCCGCCCGGAGGACACTCCTGCCACGATGAGCAGCGGCCAGACAGACAGCCTCGTTTCGCCCGGCACCGTGGACGTCGTCCTGCGGGACGGAGGAACGCTGCGGCTGCGGCCGCCGGTGGAGGACGACGCCGACGCCCTCGTCGCCTTCTTCGCGGGGCTCTCCGAGCACAGCCTCTACCTGCGCTTCCACGGTGCGAGACGCGTCGATCGCAGCCTCGTCGAGCCGTTCCTCGCGCCGGACTGGAACGAGACGGGCGTGCTCGTCGGCACGCTCGCCAGCGAGTCCGGCGAGCGCATCGTCGCGCTCGCGAGCTACGCGCGGCTCCGCGACCCGCACGCGGCCGAGATCGCCTTCGCCGTCGCCGACGAGGAGCAGGGGCGGGGGATCGGTACGCGCCTGCTCGAGCAGCTCGCCGTGCGGGCCGCCGACACGCGGAATCTCCCGCTTCGTCGCCGAGGTGATGGCCGAGAACCACGCCGCGCTGACCGTGTTCGCGGCGGCCGGGTTCGAGCTCGCCCGCGAGCTGGAGGCAGGCGAGGTCGAGCTCCGCTTCTCGATCGTTCCCACCGAGGAGTTCCGCGCGCGCGTCGAGGAGCGCGACCACATCGCCGTCGCCGCTTCCCTGCGCCCCTTCTTCCGTCCCGCGAGCGTGGCCGTGATCGGCGCTTCGCGGCGACGCGGCTCGATCGGCGGCGAGCTCTTCCGCAACGTGCTGGAAGCCGACTTCGAAGGCGTCGCGTACCCGGTCAACGTGTCCGGCGACGCGGTGGCGGGAGTGCGGGCCTACCGCTCGATCGAGGACATCCCCGACCCGGTCGACCTCGCCGTGGTCTGCGTCCCGGGCGCGCGCGTCCTGGAGGCGGCCGAGTCCGCGCTGCGCAAGGGCGTGCGCGCGCTGTGCGTGATCTCCGCCGGCTTCGCCGAGAGCGGTGCCGAGGGGCGCCGCAGGCAGGATCGTCTGCTGGCCCTCGTGCGCGAGCACGGCGCGCGGCTCGTCGGCCCCAACTGCCTCGGCATCGCCGTCCCGCCGACGGGCCTGAATGCGACCTTCGCTCCCCGCGCGCTGCCGCCCGGCCCGATCGGCTTCTCCTCGCAGAGCGGAGCGCTCGGGCTCGCGCTGCTCGAGGAGGCGGCCGAGCGGCGGCTCGGGTTCTCGTCCTTCGTGTCGATCGGCAACAAGGCTGACGTCTCCTCCAACGACCTGCTCGAGTGGTGGGAGGACGATCCGGAGACCGAGCTGATCCTGCTCTACCTCGAGTCGTTCGGGAACCCGCGCGCGTTCGGCCGGCTGGCGCGCCGCATCGCCCGCAGCAAGCCGATTCTGGCGCTGAAGGCGGGGTCGACGGGGGCGGGGGCGAAGGCGGCGAGCTCGCACACCGCGGCGCTCGCAGGCTCGGAGGCGGCGGTCGATGCGCTCTTCCACCAGGCCGGGGTGCTGCGCGCGCGAACGCTGGAGGAGTTCGTGGACGCCGCGGGCCTGCTCGCCAGCCAGCCGCTGCCGCGTGGCCGCCGCGTCGCCGTGGTGACGAACGCGGGCGGGCTGGGGATCCTCGCCGCCGACGCCTGCGAAGCCTCGGGGCTCACGCTTCCGGACATCACGGAGGGCACACGGGAGGCGCTGGCCGCGGTCCTGCCGCGCGAGGCGAGCCTTGCCAACCCGATCGACCTGATCGGCTCGGCGGGCCCCGGACACGTACGAGGCCGCTATCCCGCCGCTGCTCGCCGATCCACGCGTCGATGCCCTGATCGTCCTGTTCGTGCCGCCCGTGCACGCGGGAGCCGACGAGGTCGCGGCGGCAATCTGCCGCGCCGTCGCGGCCGCGGAGCCGCACGACAAGCCCGTGCTCGCCGTCGTGATCAGCGCCGAGGGAATCCCCGCTGCGCTGCTCGAGAGCGACTCGGGCATCGCGTCCTTCTCCTTCCCGGAGACGGCTGCGCGCGCGCTCGGTCTCGCCGCGCGAGCGCGCCGACTGGCTGCGCCGGCCGGCGGGCGCAGCGCCGGAGCTGGAAGGAGTCGACCACGGACAGGGCCCGGGGGCTCGTCGAGGAATGGCTCAGCGGATCCGACCGAGCTCTGGCTCGACCCCGCACGGGCCCGCACCCTGCTCGAGGCGTACGGCATCCCGCTCGTCCCCGAGCGCGTCGCCGGAACCGTCGCAACGAGGCTGTCGCGGCCGCCGGCGAGCTCGGCTACCCGGTCGTCGTCAAGACGGCCGAGCCCGGAGCGCACAAGACCGAGCACGGCGGCGTCGCGCTCGACCTCCGCGACGAGGAAGCCGTTCGCACGGCCGCGAGCCGGATCGGCGTTCCCGTCATCGTCCAGCGCTTCGTCACGGGCGGCACCGAGCTGCTGGCCGGCGCCGTCCAGGATCCGGTCTTCGGGCCGCTGGTCGCGTTCGGTCCGGGCGGCGTGCTCGCCGAGCTGATCGGGGAAGCCGGCTTCCGCATCGCGCCGCTGACCGCCGTCGACGCCGAGGAGCTCGTGCACGGCGGGAAGGCCGGGCGGCTCGTCGCGGGCTTCCGGGGCGCGCCCGCGGCCGACGCCGCGGCGCTCGAGCAGCTCGTCCTGCGCCTGGCGCGGCTGGCAGACGACATCCCCGAGGTCGCCGAGCTCGATCTTAACCCGGTGCTCGCGCTGCCGGACGGCTGCATGGCCGTGGACGCGCGCGTCCGGCTGCGCGCCCGGCCCCCCGCCTACGCGCTCAAGAGCTGGTAGCGGCACCCGCGAGCGATCGACCGGCGCTCCGTGAAAGTCCGCAGGGGCCGTCGGTTCCCGCACCGATGCGGCGCCTTTTCCGGTGGGCGACACTCGCGTTGAGACAGACGAAGGAGGCACCATGAACACGATCCTGCTCGCCACGGACGGCTCGCCGTCCGCCGCGAATGCGGCGCGGGCGGCCATCGATCTCGCCAGGGCCACCGGCTGGCACCTCCACGTCGTCAGCGTCTGGTGGATTCCGGCGTCCGCCTACGGCTTCACCGTCACCGCCTACGCGCCGGATGCGACCGAGATCGAGCGGGCGCACGGCTCGACCGTGCTGACCTCGATGCTCGAGCTGGCGCGCGCAAGCGGCGTGGACGCGACCGCCGAGCTCCGTGAGGGAGTCGCGGTCGAGGAGATCTGCGCCGCCGCGGAGACCTGCGGGGCCTCGCTGATCGTCGTCGGCGCCCACGGGTGGGGGCCCGTGAAGCGGCTCCTCTTCGGCAGCGTGTCCTCCGGCGTGCTGCACCATGCGCCCTGCCCGGTGGTCGTCGTCCGCGTCCCCTTGCCGGCCGGGGAGGACGAGCCCGCCGAGTGAGCCCGGTGCTGCCACCATGTACGTGCCCACGAGTGAGGAGGAGCAACGTGACCGAGCCTGACGCGCCGCGCAACCGGCCGCTGATCGCGATCCCTGCTGCGCACGCTTTCGACGTCGAGGGGGTCAGACAGCGGCTGGCCGACTCCGGGGGCGGCTACGAGATCGTCCACGAGTCGGCCGGTCTCGAGATCGGGGTCTACGTGCTCGTCGCCCCCGAGGCCGATCGGCAGCAGCCGCACGACGACGACGAGATCTACCTGGTGCTCGAGGGCACCGGCGTGCTGGAGGTCGAGGGCGAGCAGGTCGCCCTCCGCACAGGGCATGCGCTGTTCGTTCCGGCCGGCGCCGACCACCGGTTCACCGCCTACGAGCAGCTGTCCGTGCTGGTGATCTTCGAGCGCGCGAACGCATGAGCCTGCCGGCGGAGGAGCTGCGGCCATCACCGGCCCCGGCCACGGTGGACCGGGCCTCTTCGCGGGCGCGTATCTCGACGGCACGTACAGCGAGCTGTACGCCCACATCGGCCCCGGCTAGGAGCCGCGCAGCCGAAACCCCGCCGTAGCGGTGGCCGGCGCCCGCCGCGTAACCTCTGGGTGTGAGCGAGTCCCCCGGGATGCTGCGGCGCATCGCGCACCTCTTCAGGCCGTACCGCTGGAAGGTCGCCGCCGTCGTCGTGCTGATCCTCGTGACGTCGCTGCTCGGCGTCGTCAACCCGCTGCTCGTCAAGCCGCTCTTCGACAAGGCGCTCTATCCGCCGAGCGGCACGACGAACCTGCACCTGCTCTACGAGATCGTCGCCCTGATGATCCTGGCCCCGCTCGTAGCGGCCGCGATCGGGGTGGTGCAGACGTACTGGACGACCCTCGTCGGCCAGCACGTGATGCAGGACCTGCGCAACACGCTCTACGAGCACCTGCAGTCGATGTCGCTCCGCTTCTTCACGGCGACCCGCACCGGCGATCTCCAGTCGCGGCTCCAGAACGACGTCGGCGGCGTCCAGAACGTCGTCACGAACACGGCTTCGTCCACGATCTCGAACGTCGTCATCATCCTCAGCACCGTCGCCGCGATGCTGTGGCTGTCGTGGCAGCTGACGCTGCTGGCGCTGTTCATCGTGCCGCTCTTCGCCTTCCTGACCTGGCGCGTCGGCCGGGCGCGCCGCAAGATCGCGAAGGAGACGCAGCAGTCGATGGCCGAGCTCTCGGCGCTGACCGAGGAGACGCTCTCGGTCTCCGGGGTGCTGCTCACGAAGGTGTTCGGCCGTCGCAGCGACGCCGTCGCCCGCTACCAGGACGAGAGCCGGCGGCTCGCCCGGCTGCAGGTCCGCCAGCAGATGGTGGGACGCTCGTTCTTCGCGCTCGTGCAGATGTTCTTCGCGGTCGCGCCGGCGCTCGTCTACCTGGTGGCGGGGAACGCGAACCTCAGCAAGGGCACGGTCGTGGCGTTCACGGCGCTGCAGACGCGGCTGCTGTTCCCGATCGGCCAGATGCTCTCCACCGCGGTCGAGCTGCAGGCCTCGCTGGCGCTCTTCGAGCGGGTCTTCCAGTACCTCGACCTCGAGCACGACATCGTCGACCTGCCCGGGGCGCGCACGCTGACACCGAGCCAGGTGCGCGGGGAGGTCGGGCTGCGTGACGTGTGGTTCCGCTACGAGGAGCCACCCGAGCTCCCGGTCGCACCGCTGGAGGAGGCGATGGACGGGAACGGCTCGCTCGCCGGCAACGGCTCGACTGCCGCCGGTCGTCACCCCACGGCGCGAGTGGACGCTGCACGGAGTCTCGCTCGAGGTCGAGCCCGGGCAGCTGGCGGCGATCGTCGGGCCGAGCGGCGCGGGCAAGACCACGATCTCGTACCTGATCCCGCGGCTCTACGAGCCGACGAGGGGCAGCGTCGTCCTCGACGGCATCGATGTGCGCGAGCTGACGCTGGGCACGCTTGCGGGCGCGATCGGGATGGTGACGCAGGAGACGTACCTCTTCCACGCGACGGTGCGCGAGAACCTGCTCTACGCGCGGCCGGACGCCACGCAGCCGGAGATCGAGGCCGCGACCCACGCCGCCGCAGATCCACGACCGCATCGTCGACCTCTCCGACGGCTACGACACGGTCGTCGGCGAGCGCGGCTACCGCATGTCCGGGCGGCGAGAAGCAGCGGCTCGCGATCGCCCGTGTGATCCTCAAGGATCCCCGCGTGTTGATCCTCGACGAGGCCACGTCGGCGCTGGACACGACGAGCGAGCGGCTCGTTCAGGCGGCGCTCGAGCCGCTTGATGCAGGCGCGCACGACGATCGCGATCGCGCACCGGCTCTCCACGATCCTGGCCGCCGACGTGATCTTCGTGCTCGACCAGGGCCGGGTCATCGAGCGGGGGACGCACGACGAGCTGCTGTCCCGCGGTGGGCTCTACGCTGATCTCTATCGGCAGCAGTTCGCGGGCGGCCTCGTGGAGGCGCGCTGCGAGGACGGCGTCGTGCTGGCCAGCGGCGCGGTCGTGTGACATGGCCGGACCCGACCTTGTGCGTCGATCGGCACAGAATCGGCACATATCGGGCGCAGACGCGGATCCATTGCGTCGGTATCGTCGCCTCAGAGGGAGGCGGGCCGTGAGCCCCACCCTTCTGAAGGGTGGGGAGCGTCCTGGGGCGACGGCTGGAACGGACGTGGCCGGCGGGGACACGTGCGGCTGAGCGCGATCGTTCCGGCCACGGACTCGCCGCCCACGCTCGAACGCTGTGTCGCTGCGATCCGGGACGCCGACGAGCCGCCCGAGGAGGTGATCGCGGTCGAGGCGGGGGACGCGGCCGGCCCGGCGGCGGCGCGGAACGCCGGCGCGGCCCGGGCGACGGGCGACGTGCTCGTGTTCGTGGACGCGGACGTCATCGTCCACCGCGACGCGTTCGCGCGTCTAGCGCGCCGCCTTCGCGGCCGACCCGGGGCTCGCCGCCGTCTTCGGCTCCTACGACGACCGGCCCGAGGCGCCCGGAACGGTCTCTCGCTTCCGGAACCTGCTCCACCATCACGTCCATCACGAGGGCGCCGGCCCTGCCTCGACGTTCTGGGCGGGGCTCGGGGCGGTGCGGCGCGAGGCGTTCGAGGCGGTGGGCGGCTTCGACGCCGAGCGCTACCCGTACCCGTCGATCGAGGACGTCGAGCTGGGCGTGCGCCTGGCCGCGACCGGGGCGAGGATCCGGCTCGATCCCGCGATTCAGGGCACGCACCTGAAGGCGTGGACGCTGCGGGACATGATGCTCACCGACATCCGCCGCCGCGGCACGCCCTGGATCGCACTGATGCTGCGCAGCGGCGAGAGCTCCGGCGCGCTGAACCTCGGCTGGCGCAACCGGCTGAGCGCGCTCGCCGCGCTCGCCACCGCCGTCGGCATCGCCCGCCGGAGGCCCGCGACCGCGGCCGCCGGCGCGTCGGCGCTCGTGCTCCTCAACGGCCGCTTCTACGCCCTCCTGCTGCGCCGGCTCGGCCCCGTGCGCGGCGCCACCGGGGTCGCCCTGCACACGGCTCATCTGCTGGCTGCGGCGATCGCGGTTCCCCTGGGCGTGGCGGCCCATCTACGCGAGCGCGCCACGCAGCGGGAGCGTGAGCCGGAGCAGTGAACGGAGTTCGCGACGAAGACGGCTGGCCCCGGCCCCGGTGGGAGCGCGCGGTCTTCGTCACAAGACGCTCCGCGGGCGCCGAAAACGCCGTGCTGGAGCCAAAAACGGACTGTCCGTTCGGGCCCTGTCCCGGTGTCAGACACCGTCACGGAGGTGTGGCGCTCCAGCCAAGGCGCCCGGTCGGAGCGAGGCAGATGGAAGCGGCCGCTTGCGGCCGCGAGAGAAGGACTTCTATCCTACCCCGCTGAAGTCGTCATGCCTACGCCGCAGGCGAGGCGGACTTCAGCGGGCGAGCTCGGCGGCGAGCAGCTCGTCCACGACCTCGCCTTCCTCGTGGTACTCGGCCTCGACGTTGACCGCCCAGACGTCGTACTCGCCGCCGTCGACGAGGTTGAGCGCGGCGAGGATCGCCGTCCACATCGAGTGATCCTGGTTGTTGTAGCGGTGGAGCCCGTTCCGCCCGCAGGTCTGCAGGTTCTCGAGGGTCGAGAGGTAGCCGCGAATCGTCGCGACGTGCTCCTGGTAGTGAGCGTCGTAGACGGGGTACGCGCCCGGCACGCGGATCTTCACACCGTCGAGCACGTGATCCTTGTTGACCAGGCCGATCGCGTCGAGCTCCTCGACCGCGAGCTTGACGGCATCCTCGCTCGACAGCTCCCAGACCTCGTCCCCCTCGTCGCAGAAGTACTCGACGCCGAGGCAGGTCGTGCCGGCGACGACCATGTCCTCGCTCCACGCTCCGAAGTTCTGCACACGGCCGGCCCGCGAGCCCGGGTCGTGGAGGTAGATCCAGTTGTCGGGGAACGGCTCGGGCTCGTCGGTCACGATCGCGACGAGGCACAGCTCGCGGTAGCGCAGGCTCTCGGCCGCCGTCGATCACCGCGGGCGGCGGCGGCGGATCGAGCGTGCGGATCAGCTCCTGGAGCGGGATGGTCGAGAGCACGTTGTCGACGGCGTGCTCCGTCTCGTTCCCGTTGGCGCCGATCACGACGCTGGTCACGCGGCTTCCGTCGTGCCTGATCGCGGTGCAGCGCCGGTTCAGCTGCACGGGTGATCCCCTTGCTCGCCGAGCCTGCGCGGCGAACTCGCGCCACATCTGGCCCGGGCCGAGCCGCGGGTAGCGGAACTCCTCGATGAGCGTCGTCGCATGCGCGCGCCGCAACCCGAGCGCGTCGCGGATCGCCATTCCGAGCGAGAAGTTGCGGATCCGCTGGGCGGCCCACTCGGCGCCGATCTGCGAGCCCGGTACGCCCCAGACCTTCTCCGTGTACGAGCGGAAGAAGATGTCGTACAGCCGCTTGCCGAACTTGCCGGCGACCCACTCCTCGAAGGTGCGCGGCTCACCGCGCAGGAGACGCATCTGGCCGCGAGACGTACGAGGCGATGCAGCGCGCCGACTCGACGACGCCAAGCCCCTTGAGCACGTCGCGCGCCTGCAGCGGGTACGAGAAGAAGGTGCCGCGGTAGTAGATGCGGGACATGCGCGACCGGGTCAGGAAGTCGTCGCCCAGCATCCGCTCCCAGAGGCGCTCGATCGGCTTCAGCTTGGTGAAGAAGCGGTGGCCTCCGAGATCGAAGCGGTAGCCGTTGAACTCGACCGTCTTGGCGATCCCGCCGACGTCGCCGTCGGCCTCGAAGACGACCGCCGGCGCGCCGCGCCGCGCCAGCACCCAGGCGGCGGTCAGGCCGGCCGGACCAGCGCCGAGCACCGCAGTGCCGACCGGCTCGCCATCCTCACGCAGGGGCGCGGTCACGGGCCAACCCTAAACGGTCCGGCGGCCGTAGCCGGCGGTCACCGGCGCCGGACCGGTCGACGGGCTTGCATCGGAGTGCGAGAGAGGCTAGGACTTCCGTATAGAACGAGTTCTCGAATCGTCGTAGAACTGGTTGGCGAGTCTTTCTGCCAGAGAATCGTCGGGAGAGCGGGCCTCCATTCGCGCACTCGCCGGCTCCGGCCGATGCTCGGAGCGTCCAGGGGCGGCGGTCGCGTCGCCGGAATCCACAGGAGGAATCATGAAGAAGGGTCTGTTTTCGTTCGCGGCGCCGGTGACGGTTGCGCTGATTCTGGGGCTGGCGGTCTACGCGGTGCCGGCGATGGGCACGTCGAGCAGCCTCGCGAGCCGCGTCTCGAAGCTCGAGGCGGCGAACAAGAAGCTCGTGGCGGCGAGCGCGAAGCTGACGGCGGCGAACGTGAAGCTGGCGAAGCGCGTGACGAGCCTCGAGGGCTTTGCGGCCTGCAACAACTCCGCGGGCCCCATCTCGATCGCGGGCGATCCGACCACGGGGTCGGGCTTCGAGTTCACGCCCGACAACAAGGTCACGATCGTTCTGGCCTCGGCACTCGTGCCGACGCCCACGGGCGTGACACCGGACGCGTTCATCCAGCTCGTCGATCCCAAGTGCGTCACGGGGACCGCGGCGAAGGCCCTGCAGGCGCGGCACGTCGCGGCCTTCGTGCGCCACGCCCGCTGAGCACCGCGCGGGGGAGGGCGGCAGCCGCCCTCCCCCGAACGGCCGGCTAGCCCGGCGGGCGCAGCGCCGCGAACGGGTCGGTGACCTCGAGCTCGCGCGAGCGGAAGCGGTAGACGGCGCCCGGGCCGTCCGCCCGTGCGGCCCGGGCTGCGACGCTCGCCGGTCGGCTCCAGCACTCCGCGGCGGAGCAGCACGCGCTGCAGGTTCGTCGCCGAGACCGGATAGCCGAGCGCCGCCACGTAGATCGCCCTCAGCTCCGAGAGCGTGAACGTCTGCGGCGCGAGGGCGAACCCCGCGTTCGTGTACGAGAGCTTCGCGCGCAGCCGCTCGCGGCCCTCGAGCGCGATCGCCTCGTGGTCGAACGCCATCCGGCGGCAGTCGGTCGACCGGGTGCCAGGCGGTGTCGGCCGGGAGCGCCGGGTCGACGTCGGTCGGGACGAGCCCGAGGTAGGCCGTCGCGAGCTGCCGCTCACCGGGCACGCGGTCGGGGTCGCTGAGCGTCGCCAGCTGCTCCAGGTGGGCGACCTCCCGCACGTCGACCTTGGCCGCGAGGTGCCGGCGGATCGAGCGCTCCAGCGTCTCGCCTGGAGTCGAGCAGCCCGCCCGGTAGCGACCAGGCGCCGAGGAACGGCTCGCGCGCCCGCTGCCAGAGCAGGAGCTGGAGCGCGCCGCCGCGCACGCGCAGGACGACGGCGAGCGCCTCGTGGGCCGGTCTCTGCGAGCTGCGGGTCTGCCACTGGTCCTCGACTGCAAACCTACGGCCAGCGGGCGCGGCGCGGACGGGGAACGGCTGCCCGCGGCCGGCGAGGCCCGACGGTTTCACAGGTTGCAGGTGGGGGAGTGGTAGTCGGACGGTCAGCAGGGGGTAGAGCACGTTCAGGGCGTAGCTCGCCACGAGCGCAGCGTCCTGGGGCGACGCACCGAGCTGGCGGGCCGTCCAGGCAGTCGAGCCGAGCGCGGCGCACTCGGTCTGACCCTCGTCGATGATGCCGCGCAGGTGGAACGACTCGTGCGTGAGCACGTGGGCGGCCTGAGCATCGGCGAGGACGCTGCCGGGCACGGTATCCGGCTGCGCGAGGCAGCGCGAGCTTGCCCTTGCGCGCGTCCGAGGCGAAGCGGCCGAGCGCCTGGCAGGTGTTGCGCTTGAGGTCCGCGGTGTCCGAGGGGTGGCCCTCCGCGTCGAACTTGACGGAGCCCTCCTCGGCGGTCACGTCGAGCGCCGCGGACGCGATGCTCTGGCAGTGGATGTGCACGGGCCGACCGGCGATCGCGGAGGCGATCGTCCCCAGATGGCGCTGCTCGACGGCGGCCGCGCGCTGGTGCTGGAACACCAGATAGCCCACGCCGGCGACCACGAGGACGGCCAGGAAGATCTTCTTCACCGAACGGAAGATCGGCAGCTACGCCGCTGCACTTGACCCTCGTTTCGGCCGGCAGGGTCGGAGGTCGACCTCCGCCTGTGGCGGCCGCCGGCAGCACGGTGTGCTCAGACCCGACCTGCGGCGCCCACCGGCACACCCGTCGGTCGTTAGCCTTGTCGCCGGTGACGACGTTCGACGAGACTCACGAGCGGCTCCTGAAGGAGCCGAACCTGGCCGCGGTCACGACGATCCGCCCGGACGGGACGCCGCACACGACGCCGACCTGGGTCGACTGGGACGGCGAGCACGTCCTCGTCAACACCGCGCACGGACGGACGAAGGTGCGGCACGTCCAGCAGCAACCCGCAGGTCGCCGTCATGGTCGTCGACCGCAACGACCCGTACACGTGGGTCGCGGTCAGCGGCCCGGCCGAGCTCGTCGACGAGGGCGCCGAGGAGCACCTCCACGAGCTCTCGCGCCGCTACACCGGCGAGGACTACACGCTCGTCGACGGCGAGCGGCGCGTGATCGATGCGGATCACGCCGGAGCGCGTCACCCAGCGGTGACCGGCGTCCTGCTCTGCGACGTCGGCCCGCGCGACGGGCTCCAGAACGAGCCCGTCGTGCTCGCGCCGGCCGTGCGGGCGGAGCTGGTGAACCGGCTGGCGGCGGCCGGGTTGCGCCGGATCGAGGCGGTCAGCTTCGTTCGCGACGACGCGCGTGCCGGCGATGGCCGGGGCGGAGGAGGTCGTCGCCGGGATCGAGCCGCGCGAGGGCGTCGAGACGGCGGGGCTCGTGCTGAACGAGCGCGGGTGGTCGCGGCTCGCGGCGACGCTCGCTCGACCGCGTCAACGTCACGTTCGCGGCGACGGAGACGTTCAACCGGCGGAACGGCAACGCGTCGCTGGAGGAGGCGTCGCCCGCGCGGAGCGGATTCTCGCGCTGGTCGACCGGCCGGCCACGGTCACGATCTCGGTCGCGTTCGGCTGCCCGTTCGAGGGGCCGGTCGATCCGGGCGTCGTGGCCGGCCTGGCCGCGCGGTTCGCGGGCGCCGAGGTCGTGCTGGCGGACACGATCGGCGTGGCGACGCCGCGCGCGGTGCGCGGGCTCGTGGAGCGCACCGGCGCTGCCGGGTTCCACGGTCACAACACGCGTAACACGGGCTACGCGAACGCGCTCGCCGCCGTCGAGGGCGGGCGCGACCGTGCTGGACGCCTCGATCGGCGGGCTCGGCGGCTGTCCGTTCGCGCCGAGGGCGACGGGCAACGTGGCGACCGAGGATCTGGCGTACCTGCTGGCGGGCGAGGGGGTCGAGACGGGGGTCGACCTCGACGCGCTGATCGGTATCTCGGAGTGGCTCGAGGGCCTGCTCGGCCACCGGCTCGACGGCTACCTGCTACCGCGCCGGTCACTGGCCCGCGTATGTCGGCGCTCAGCGCGCAGCGAGCTGGACGCGGGCCGCGGCCTGGAGCGGGTGCGCCGAGAACGGGTCGAGCGTCCAGGTGAGGCCTGTTCGGCCCGCTCGGCGTGGCTGGCGGGCATCGGCAGCTCCATCCGAACCGACGCGCGGCCCGGCTTCAGGTCGCCGGCGGGCCGGCAGTTCAGCTGATCGATCCGCGGCTCGCCGCCGCGCTCGAGCGCCTGGCGGACGAGCGGGCACGGCGTGAGCGCGACGGTCTGCTGCGAGCGGTTCGTGAGCTCGACCTCGGTAGCGCAGCACGCTGCCCCGGCTCGGCCGCGCAGCGTCTGCGGGACGATGCGCGCGGCGAGCCGTTGCGTCCAGGGCGCCACGGCGCCGCTGCTCGGCTGGAACGGCGCCAGCGAGACCGTCGTCGGAGTCGCCGCCACGATGCAGCGCGGGGCCTCGTGCAGCGGGACGGTGAGGCGGCCGTGCCCGCCGGGCAGCGTCGAGCACGAGGCTCGGCGTCTTCGGCGGGTAGCACCAGTTGAACAGCGCGAGCGGGCAACGAGGCCTGGCGACCGCCGGCGACGGAGCGCAGCCACGAGGCGGGGAGCCCGGTCGTCCGGCAGCGTGTAGCCCGGTCACGGTCTGCGGCAGCGCGGGCCGGAGCTTGACCGTGGGCTTTCCGGAGAGCGAGCACGGCTCCGCGCCGATGCATTGCGGAGGCGGATCTCCCGACGAGCCCGCCGGTGCCGACGAGAGACGGGCGTCGCGCGCAGGTCGGACGCCTCGCACGGGCGGGCCGCGGGCGCGGGGGAGGAGGCGGCTGCGGCACCCAGGGCACGGCCTCTCGGCGCGGCGTCTCGAGCCCCGCAGCCGGCGAGCAGCGCTGCGAGCGAGCGCGATGAGGGCCCGGCCGCCTCATCCGAGCCGGATCACCCCCGCGGCGGCAAGCTCGTTCATCTCGGCCTCACCGTACCCGGCCTCCCGGAGCACCTCCGCGGTGTGCTCGCCGAGCCGCGGCGGGGCCGAGCGGTGCAGGAGCCGCTCGCCGTCCGCCGAGAGCGGGAGTGCCGCGAGCGGTCGAGCCGCGCAGCTCCTGCAGCATCCCGAGCGCCCGCGTCTGCTCGTGCGCCGCGACCTCGGCGGCGTCCTGGGCCGGGCGCGGCCGGAACGCCGGCGGCGCGCAGCCGGCCGAGCCACGTCGCGGTCGTCTCCTCGCGCAGCGCGCGCAGAGAGCCACTCGACGAGCTCGTCGCGCCGCTCCACGCGCTGCGGGTTCGTGGCGAAGCGCTCCTCGAGCGGGCAGCTCGAGCGCGCCGCACAGCCGCGGCGAAGAGTCGGTCGTTCGCGGCCGCGATCATCAGCTCGCCGTCCGCGGTGGGGAACACCTGGTACGGCGCGATCAGCGGGAACGCGGTCCCGTGGCGCCCCGGCGGCCGCCGGACGCGAGTGTCGCCGAGAGGTGGTAGCCCATCAGCGACAGCGCGGTCTCGTAGAGCGCGACGTCCACGTCCCGGCCCTCGCCCGTCCGCTCGCGGTCGAGCAGCGCCGCGACGATCCCGAGCGCGGCCCACAGCGCCGTGCCGTGGTCGATCAGCGACACGCCGACGCGCACGCCCGGCCGGTCGGCCTCGCCGGTCACGCCGACGATCCCCGCGAACGCCTGCATCAGCGGGTCGTAGCCGGGCTCGTCCCGGAGCGGCCCGCTGCTCGGCCGAAGGCGCCGATCGAGCAGTAGACGAGCCGCGGGTTGCGCGCGCGCAGCTCGCTCGGAGCCGAGCCCGATCCGCTCGGCGCTTCCGGGGCGCAGGCTCTGCAGGAAGACGTCGGCCCGGCCTCACCAGCCGCAGCAGGACGTCGAGGCCGCGCGGGTCGCGATGTCGAGCGCCAGCGAGCGCTTGCCCGCGTTCGCGGAGAGGAACAGCACGCCGTCGCCGTCGTGGAAGGGCGGCCCCCAGGTGCGGGTCTCGTCGCCCTCCAGCGCTCGACCTTGACGACGTCGGCGCCGAGCGCGGCGAGGATCGACGCGCAGAACGGCCCGGCGAGCGAGCTGGTCAGGTCGACGACGCGGGCGCCGCGAGCGGCGCGAACGCCGGCCGGCTCACCGCTCCCGCGACGAGGACGCGCGCGTTGAGCTCGCGCCTGCTGCGCCCCGAATGGATCGAGCTCCCAGAACAGGCCGTTGACGCCGAGCGGGGCGCTTGTCGGTCACCCGGAGCTGCATCGCGAAGCATCCTCGCTTCCCGGGCGTGATCGGATGTGCCTTCGCGCAGTTCAGCCGGTGCGCCTCGATCTTCCCCGCGGGCGCAAGCTGCTGGACGTATGCGGGGCACGTGGTGAAGTGGCCGGTGTAGCCGGAGAGGTTGTTGAGCACGACGCGGTAACGCAGGATCCCGCCGCGCCTTGCCCGTGGAGCGGCTGCCCCGGGATCTGCGCCCGGACGAGCGCGTGCGTCCACGGCGTCCCGAGCGTGACCTGGGACGGCCGGAAGACCGCGGCGCCGATCCTCGACGGAGCGCCCGGCTCGAAGCACCCGGCACGGCGTTGTAGTCGGCGGACATGCTGCCCCGGCCGTGCGGGAGCGTGATGCGGATCGCCCTCGGCGGGACGTGCGGCTTGCCGGGGACCTTCGGATCGCACCAGTTGGTCCAGGTGACCGGTCAGCCCCTGCGTTCTCGCCGGGCCTGAGAGCCTGACGCAACGTCGAGGCCGGATACGACACGTAGGGGAAGGTCGGCGGCGAGGCCGCAGGTGAGACCTGGACCTGGCGCGGGCCGCCCTGCTTGACCATGCGTACGGTCGGTCGGCCGCCGAGGCTGCAGGCTCTGTCGCCGTTGTTGCGGATCGCGACGACCGCGATGCCGCCCTCGCCGTTCGGCGCGAACTGAACGGCCTTGTCGGCGATGATCAGGTCGGCCGCTCGGCACGGTGGCGCAGTTCCGTGCCGCTCCGCGAGCTGCCGGGGCCGCTCGGCGGTCCACGGCACCGCCGGCCCCGCCGCCCGGGCGGCGACCGCCTGGTGCTTCGACGAGGCGCAGCCCCCGGCCAGGATCGCGAGCGCCAGCAGCCCGATCGGAGCGGTGTTCCGCACGCGCTCCATCATGGCGGAGACGGGGCGCGGTTGTATATCGACAACCGTGGTCTCCGGGTAGCGTCCCGCCCGTGAACCGTCTGGCCGCCGAGTCGAGCCCGTACCTCCTGCAGCACGCCGGCAACCCGGTCGACTGGTTCCCCTGGGGCGAGGAGGCGTTCGCGCTGGCCCGGGCCGAGGACCGGCCGGTGCTGCTCTCGATCGGCTACTCGGCGTGCCACTGGTGCCACGTGATGGAGCACGAGTCGTTCGAGGACGAGGAGACGGCGCAGGCTCATGAACGAGCGCTTCGTCAGCATCAAGGTCGACCGCGAGGAGCGTCCCGACCTCGACGCCGTCTACATGGACGCCGTCGTCGCCCTCACCGGCAGCGGCGGCTGGCCGATGACGGTCTTCCTGACGCCTGCCGGCGAGCCGTTCCTCGGCGGCACGTACTTCCCGCCCGAGCCGAGGCACGGGCTGCCGAGCTTCCGGCAGCTGCTCGTCGGCGTCTCCGACGCGTACCGCGAGCGGCGCGCCGACGTGATCGGCCAGGCCGGCGCGCTGGTCGATGCGATCCGCGCCTCGAGCGAGGCGCAGCCGTCCGGGGAGCCGCTCGTCGCGTCGCTGCTGCACGAGGCTGTCGGCGGGATCCGCGCCTCGTTCGAGCCCGCGCTGGGGCGGCTTCGGCGGCGCGCCCAAGTTCCCGCCCGCCTCCACGCTGGAGTTCCTCCTGCGCCGCGGCGAGCGCGACATGGTGGAGCGAACGCTCGACGCGATGGCTGCGGGCGGGATGTACGACCTCGTCGGCGGCGGATTCCACCGCTACTCGGTCGACGAGCGCTGGCTCGTTCCCGCACTTCGAGAAGATGCTCTACGACAACGCCCTGCTCGTTCCCGCGTACCTCCACGGCTGGCTCGTGCTGGGCAACGAGCGCTACCGCGAGGTCGTCGAGGAGACGGTCGAGTACATGCTGCGCGAGCTCGCGCTGCCGGAGGGCGGGTTCGCCTCCGCGCAGGACGCGGACACCGACGGGGTTGAGGGGCTGACGTACACGTGGACGGCCGACGACGGCGTGCCGTCCGGAGCTGCTCGCAGCCGTTCGAGCACGGCCGGTTCGTCCTCCGCGGGACGCTGGAGCCTGCGCTGTGGGCCCGGCTCGCGGCCGAGCGCGTGACTCGCTCGCAGCCCGCGCGCGACGACAAGGCGATCGCGTCCTGGAACGGTCTCGCGCTGGCGGCGCTGGCGGAGGCGGGCCGCCGGCTCGAGCGGCGTGCACTGGCTGGAGGCGGCCCGGCGGCTCGGCGAGTTCCTGCTCGGCCCGCTGTCGACGCCGGAGGGCCGGCTGCGCCGAACGTGGCGCGACGGGCGGGCCAAGGGCACGGGCTACCTCGACGACTACGCGAACGTCGCGCACGGCCTCTACGAGCTGCACGTGGCGACGGGCGAGCTGCGCTGGCTGGAGGAGTCGAACAGGCTCGCCCGGCTCGCGGTCGAGCTGTTCGCCGACCAGGAGCGCGGCGGGTTCTTCATGAACCCGGTGGACGGGGAGCAGCTCGTGACGCGTCGCAAGGACTTCGACGACAACCCGATTCCGTCCGGGAACTCGATGCTCGCGTTCGTGCTGCTGCGGCTGGCGCGGATCTACGGCGACGACGAGCTCGAGCAGCGCGCGGTGTCGGTGTTCCGGCTGGTGCACGGCGCGCTGCGGCGCGCCCCGGGGGCGTTCGCGTGGACGCTGTGCGCGCTCGACCTCCACTTCGCGCCGCCCAGAGAGATCGCCGTCGTCGGCCCGGCGGACAGCCCGGTCGCCCGCGCGGCGCTGGCGGGGTTCGACCCGAACGCGGTGGTCGCCTTCGGCCCGGCCGAGGAGCGTGCCGCTGCTCGCCGGCAAGGGCCCTGGTCGACGGAAAGCCGGCGGTGTACGTCTGCGAGCGCTTTGCCTGCCGTGCGCCGGTCACCGATCCGGCCGACCTCCCGTCGCCTGCGTAGTTCTCGGGGCAGGAGGAGCCGACTTGCGTAGCGCGGTCATCGTCGCCGTGGAGGAAGCTGCCGCTGCGGTGGACGAATGGCGCGAGCGGACGTGCACCGACAAGCCGTCGACCGGCGTTCCCGCGCACATCACGCTCGTCTTCCCGTTCGTGCCCGCGGCGGAGATCGACGACGGTGTCATCGCCTCGCTCGGCGCCGTGTTCGACGCAGCCGAGCGCTTCCGGTTCGAGCTCCGCGAGCCGCGGCGCTTCCCGTCGATCCTCTACGTGGCGCCCGATCCGGCCCTGCCGTTCGTTCGCCTGACCGAAGCGCTCGTCGTCCGCTTCCCGGAGCACCTTCCGTACGCAGGAGCCGTCGACGCGATCGTGCCTCATCTGACCGTCGCCCAGGGGAGCGGCGCCGTTCTGGATGAGGCCGAGGCGGGCGTTCGGCCGCACCTCCCGATCAGGGCCGAGGCGCGGGAGGCGCTGCTGCTCGAAGAGGTGGAGCCGAGCCGGCGACGCTGGCGGATCCGCGCGCACCTGCCGTTCTCTGGTCGGGGCGGCGCCCCGACCACCGCTGCGTGACTCTAGATCTGGTCGTCGATCGCGCGGCGGAGCTCGGCCAGCCCGCTGCGCAGGCGGTCGATGCGCTCGGGCCCGAGCTCTGCCTCGACGGCCTCGGCGTAGGCGCGGAACGCCGGGCGCGCCTCGCGGAGGAGGCGCTCGGCCCTCGTCGGTGAGACCGATCAGGAAGGAGCGGCCGTCCTTCGGGTTCGTCGTGCGCTCGGCGTGTCCGCGCCGCTCGAGCCGCCGGAGACGGAACAGCACCGTCGACAGCGGCATCCCCAGGCGTGCCGCCAGCCCGGTCGGCGTCCACGGCCCCTCGGCGCCGACGAAGACGTACAGCGGGTAGTCCTCCGGCGGCATCTCCGTGGCCGTCAGGGCCCGCTCGATCATCCGCTTGCGCGTCTGATGCGTCAGGAAGACGTCGAAGAGGATCGTCTCGGGGCCGGTGTCAGCCATCAGCGCAAGCCTGTGGTAATTTAGCGCAAGATTGCTGTAGTTTGGAGCGCGACCACAGCACTGGAGGGTTCGTGCGGAAGCTTCGTGGAGTCACCGGATGCCTGGCCGCGCTCGCCGTCGCGCTCCCCGTCGGCGCGGCGGTGGCCGACGGGCCGACGAAGGTCACGATCGGCGCGCAGGTCGGGCTGATCGGCGCAGCCGCGGGTCGGTGTGGGCTCCGGATCAGACGCTGGGCCGGCTGGTCCGGATCGACGCCGCGACAGGGCAGATCCAGGCCCGCGTGAAGGCGGGTCTCAGACCGTTCTCGGTCCTGTCTGCGGCCGGCAGCGTCTGGCTCACCAACCTGGACAGCGGCACCGTGCTGCGGATAGACCCCCGCACGAACCGCGTGCAGGCCCGCATCAAGGTCGGCAACGGCCCGTACGGCCTCACGGCCGGCGGCGGCAGCGTCTGGGTCTCGAACTCGCGTGACGGCACCGTCTCGCGCATCAGCCCGCGCACGAACCGCGTCGTCAAGAAATTCGCCGCAGGCCTGGAGCCGAACGGGATCCTGTACGCCTTCAGGGCGCTCTGGGTCGGCGACTACGGCGGCAGTCGGCTGCTGCAAGATCAACCCTGCCACGGGCCGCGTCACGAGACGCTGGACGATCGCAAAGGCCGACTGGATCACGGCCTCGCCCGGAACGCTGTGGGTCTCGAGCGAGCGCGGGACGATCGTCCGCATCGACCCGGCGACGAGCGCGGTGACCGCGCGGATCAGGGTCGGCGCCAACCCGCTCGCCACGCGCCTGGATCGGCGGCGAGCTCTGGGTGCCGAACATCGACGACGACACGGTCTCGATCGTCGACCCGGCGGCGAACGCCGTCCGGGAGACGCGCGCGGTGGGTGACGGCCCCGCCGCCGTCGCGCAGGCCGGCGGCAGCGCGTGGGTCTCCGACTCGAACGACGGCGACGTCTGGCGGTTCGGCCGTCCGTAGCCGCCCAACGGGCAGGTAGCGTCTGCGAGTGAGCGGGATCCGGCTGGAGCTGCTGAGCGAGTCGCACGTCGACGCGGTCGCTGAGCTGTGCCGCGACCCGGACGTGCTGCGCTTCACGCGCGTGCCCGACCCGCCTCCGCCCGGCTTCGCGCAGACCTGGCTCGCCCGGTACGAGAGCGCCCGGGCCGAAGGTACGCGGGAGGCGTTCGCGATCGTCGGCGCCGACGGTGCGTTCCTGGGCATAGCGCTCTGCCCGGAGATCGACCGCGAGGCGCGGGAGGCCGAGCTCGGCTACGTCACCTCTCCGGCCGCCCGCGGCCGCGGCATCGCGAGCGAGGCGCTGCGGCAACTCAGCGACTGGGCGTTCGACGAGCTCGGCATGCTGCGGCTCGTGCTCTACATCTCGGTCGAGAACATGGCCTCGAAGCGGGTCGCCGAGCGCGCCGGCTACGTCCGCGAAGGTGTCCTGCGGTCGGTCCACGTCAAGCCCGGCGTGCGCGAGGACACGGAGCTCTGGTCACGCCTGTCCGCCGACCGCTAGATCACGAACGTCTCGGGCCGCTGCTCGCCTCGGGCGAAGCGCTCGAGCGAGAACGGGGAGAGATCGAGCGTGGGCGCGCGTCCGGCGACGAGCTCCGCGAGATGCTCGCCGACCGCCGGCGCCTGCTGGAAGCCGTGGCCGGAGAAGCCGGTCGCGTAGAGGAAGCGGGACGGTTCCGCCGCCTCGCCGACGATCGCGTTGTGGTCGGGCGAGACCTCGTAGTAGCCCCACCACGAGGTCTGGATCGGCAGCTCGACGAGCACGGGCAGCCGGCGCGCCGCGTGCGGCGCCACCTCCTCGAGCGTCGGCTCTCGCCCGCCGAAGGCGATGCCCGGACCCTCGCGGTGGACGTAGAAGCTCGTCGTGAAGTCGATCGTGAGCGGCAGCGGATCGGGCAGGCCGCCGTCCTCGGGCGAGAACCACATGTGGCGCGGCTCGCCGCGCACGGGCACGTCCAGGCCGGCCAGCGCGCCGACCTCGCGTGACCAGACGCCTGCGCAGCAGACGACGGTGCCGGTTGCGATCCGGCCGCGTGTCGTCTCGACTCCCTGGATCCGCCCGCCGCGCACCTCGATCCCGGTCACCTCGCAGCTCTGCTCGACCCGCAGGCCCTGCGCGTACCACTGGACGACCGACTCGGGCGACGCATAGCCGTCCAGCGGGCAGAAGGTCGCCCCGACGAGCCCCGCGGGATCGAGCTGCGGCACGAGCTCCAGCGCCTCGGCGACGGTCAGCTCCCGCGACGGCACGCCGAGCCTCGCCTGCAGCGCGAGCGCCTCGCGGAACCGCAAGAGGTCACCCGCGTTGTCGAGCAGGAAGAGGTACCCGGCGCGGCGCCAGGCGATCGAGTCCATCTGCTCGAACTCCGCCATCGAGCGCAGCGCGATGCGGATGTTGAGCTCGTCCGCGAACTGCGCACGGATCCCGCCCGCGGACTTGCTCGTCGACCCGGAGGCCAGCGTGTCGCGCTCGACGAGCACGACGTCGTCGATTCCCAGCTCGCGCAGATGCCACGCCGTGCTGGCACCCAGAGCGCCGCCGCCGATCACCACCACGTCGGCCGAGGAGACCACGGCGCCCATTCAACACGGGCGCCGATCAAGCTGCGGCCGAAGCGGCCGAGAAATCCCACGTCAGGGTCACAGCACGCTTCCGGTCGGCTCCGGACCCGTGCGTAAGCTAGGACGGCGGTGATACGGATGAGCAGCAGGCTGGGGCTCGCGTGCGTGGTCGCGAGCCTGGCTCTCACGGCGGCCTCGGCCGGCGCGGACGGCGCCGCTCCCGTTCCGGGAGTGACCGCCACCTCGATCCGGCTCGGGGGCACCTTTCCGCTCACGGGCGAGGCGTCGGCTGCGGCCGCCATCGCACGCGGTGCCCGCGCCTACTTCCGCTACGTGAACGCGCAGGGCGGTCTGTTCGGGCGGAAGATCGACTTCGTCTACCGGAACGACGGTTTCGACCCGACCAGGACGGTGACCGCGACGCAGCAGCTCGTCACCCAGGATCAGGTCTTTGCGATCTTCGGCAGCTACGGCACCGAGCAGAATCTGGCCGTGCGCCCGCTGCTCAACCAGCTGGGCGTGCCGCAGGTCTTCGTCTCGAGCGGCGCGACCGAGCTCGGCAGCGAGGCCAAGCGCTACCCGTGGACGATCGGCTACCCGGTGAGCTTCGCGGCCGAGGGCAGGCTGCTCGCGCGCCACATCCTCGGGCTGCCGGGGAGACCGCGGATCGGCGTCCTGTACGAGAACGACGAGTTCGGCCGGGGGCTGCTCAGCGGCCTCCGTCACGGGCTCGGCGCGCGGCCGTCGACGATCGTCTCGGCGCAGCCCTACGACCCGGCCCAGCCGGACGTCCGGGCCCAGATGCAGCGGCTGAAGGCGTCGAAGGCGACGACCTTCGTCAACTTCGCGTTCGGCAAGTTCGCCATCGACGCGTACGTGCTCGCCGCCCAGCTCGGCTGGCGCCCGCAGACGTACATCAGCTCCACGGCGGGCACCGGCTCGGTGCTGAAGATCGCGGCCAACACCGCCGGCCGGGCCGCAACGGACGGGACGGTCTCGATCGTCTTCTCGAAGGACCCGGCGAGTCCGACGATCGCCGCCGATCTCGGCTTCCAGCTCTTCAAGTCGATCGTCGCCCGGTACGACCGCAGCGTGCGAACGAACGACGGCTACGCGCTGTACGGCATGGCGGCGGCGTACACGATGGTCGATGCGCTGCGGCGCGACCGGCCGGAACGTGACGCGCCGCGGCCTGATGCGCGCCACGACGAAGCTCGACGAGCAGGCCAACCCGTTCCTGCTGGCCGGCGTCGCCGTCCGCACCAGCGTCAGGGACCGGTTTCCGGTCAACCAGGCGAGGCTCCAGCGGTGGCAAAACGGGCGCTGGGTCGAGTTCGGGCCGCTGCTGACCGGATAGCCCGCGGGCGACCGGCCGGGACGCAGGGTGCAGGGCGTAAGCTCTCACGCGTGCTGCGGGAGGACGCGAACGCACTGATCGAGACGGCCCTCCCGGAGCTGTGCGCGGAGGCCCGCCGCGCTCAGAGCGCTCGGGACCGGCACGGTCGTCACGTTCTCGCCCAAGGTCTTCGTGCCGCTCACGAAGCTCTGCCGCGACGTCTGCCACTACTGCACGTTCGCCCGGCCTCCGCGGCGCGGTGAGCGCGCCTACCTGAGCGAGGACGAGGTGCTCGCGATCGCCCGCGCGGGCGCCGAGGCCGGCTGCCGCGAGGCGCTCTTCACGCTCGGCGACAAGCCCGAGCTCCGCTACCGGGCCGCGCGCGACGAGCTCGCGGCGCTCGGCTGCGAGACGACGCTCGAGTACCTCGCCCGCTGCGCCGGGCTCGTGCTGCGCGAGACGGGCTTGCTCCCGCACGTGAACCCCGGGGTCATGTCCCGTGAGGACATCCGCGCCCTGCGCGAGGTGAGCGCGTCGCAGGGGCTGATGCTGGAGACCACGGCCGCCCGCCTTGCCGAGCGCGGCGGCCCGCACTTCGGGTCGCCCGACAAGCTCCCCGTTCGCCGGCTCGCCACCATCGAGGCGGCCGGGACTCGAGGCGGTGCCGTTCACGACCGGGATCCTGATCGGAATCGGCGAGACGCGGGCGGAGCGGATCGACGCGCTGCTCGCGATCCGGGAGCTCGGCGAGCGCCACGGTCACGTGCAGGAGGTGATCGTCCAGAACTTTCGCGCCAAGCCCGGCACGCGCATGGCCGCCCACCCGGAGCCGCCGCTCGACGAGCTGCTGTGGACGGCCGCCGCGGCCCGCGTTCTGCTCGGCCCGCGGTGGCACATCCAGTGCCCGCCGAACCTCTCGTACGGCGACTTCCCGCGCCTGCTCGACGCCGGTATCGACGACTGGGGCGGCGTCTCGCCGGTCACCATCGACCACGTCAACCCCGAGGCGCCGTGGCCCGACCTGGATCGGCTGCGCGCTGCGACCGAGGAGCGCGGGCTCGTGCTCGCGCCGCGACTCGCCGTGTATCCGGAGGTCGTGGCCGAGGTCGAGCGCTGGTGCTCGCCCGCGGTCGCCACGGCTGTGCGGCGAGCGACCGACGCCGGCGGCCTTGCACGAGAAGACACGTGGGCCGCCGGCGTCGCAGCCCCTGTCGCTCCGGTGGCAAACGGCGGCGGTCCGGTTCGGGATACGGCCGTCGCCGAGGCGTTGCACCTGGCGCGCACGCGGCGAGCTCGACGAGGCCGGCGACGGTCGCGCTCCTCTCGGCCCGCGGGCCCGACGCGTCCGCAGTGCTTGCGGCCGCCGACCGGCTCCGCGCGGAGGTCTGCGGCGAGACCGTCTCCTACGTCGTCACCCGCAACGTGAACTACACCAACGTCTGCTACTTCCGCTGCGGCTTCTGCGCCTTCTCGAAGGGCCGCCTCGCCGCCAGCCTGCGGGGCAGGCCCTACCTCGTTCCCGTCGACGAGATCGCCCGCCGGGCCCGCGAGGCCTGGGAGCGCGGCGCCGTCGAGATCTGCCTGCAGGGCGGCATCCACCCGGCCTTCACCGGCGAGACGTACCTCGAGATCTGCCGGGCGGTCAAGGACGCCGCGCCGGGCCTGCACGTCCACGCGTTCTCGGCCCTCGAGGTATGGCAGGGCGCGGCCACGCTCGGGCTGCCGCTCGACGAGTACCTGCCGCTGCTGCGCGACGCCGGCCTCGCCTCGCTGCCGGGCACCGCGGCCGAGATCCTCGACGACGAGGTGCGCCGCGTGCTCTGCCCCGACAAGGTGACGACCGCGCAGTGGCTGGAAGTGCACGAGACGGCGCACCGCGCCGGGCTGCGCTCGACGGCGACGATCATGTTCGGCCACGTCGACACGCCGCGCAGCTGGGCGCGCCACCTGCTGCACATCCGCGACCTGCAGCGGCGCACGGGCGGCTTCACCGAGCTCGTGCCGCTCCCGTTCGTGCACATGGAGGCGCCGATCTACCTGCAAGGGCCTGGCCCGCCGCGGGCCGACGTTCCGCGAGGCGCTGCTCGTCCACGCCGCCGCCCGGCTCGTGCTCCATCCGTGGATCGAGAACGTGCAGGCCTCGTGGGTGAAGCTCGGCGTCGAGGGCGCGCAGGAGGTGCTCCGCGCCGGAGGGAACGATCTCGGCGGCACGCTCATGAACGAGTCGATCTCCCGCGCCGCCGGCGCGGAGCACGGCCAGGAGTTCCCGCCGGAGGCGATGGAGGAGGCGATCCGCGCAGTCGGCCGGGTCCCGCGGATGCGGACGACGCTGTACGGCGACGCCCCCGAGGAGCGTCGCCGTGCCGCGTTCGGAGCCGCCCCGCTCTCGGAGCCGGTGAACCCGCACGTGAGCGACGCGGGCCTGGCCGCCCCGCCGCGGCTGGTGCGACCGGGGTTTGCCGTCGCTCGCTAGAGCTCCGGGCCGAACAGATCCTCGATCGTCTCTCGCCGCCTGATCACCCGCGCCTCGCCGTCGGCGACCAGCACTGCGGCCGGCCGCGGGACGCCGTTGTAGTTCGAGCCCATCGCCAGCGTGTAGGCGCCCGTCGCGGGAACCGCGAGAACGTCGCCGCGGCGCGGGGCGGCCAGCTCGACGCGGTCGATGAGCACGTCGCCGGACTCGCAGTGCTTGCCGGCGACGGCGTAGGCGCCGTCCGGCTCCGCGTCGGCCCGGCCGGCGACGACGGCCGTGTAGCGCGCGCCGTAGTAGCCGGGGCGCGGGTTGTCCGAGATGCCGCCGTCGATCGCGACCCACGTCGTCGCGTCGCCCGCCCGCTTCACCGCGCCGACCCGGTAGAGCGTCACGCCCGCGCGCCCGACGAGCGAGCGGCCCGGCTCGAGCACCACCTGCGGCCGCGGCAGCCCGTGCAGGCCCCAGGCCGCCTCCAGCCGGCGTAGCAGCGTTCCGGCGAAATCGGCGATCGACGGCGGCTCCTCCTCCAGCACGTGCCGCACGCCCAGCCCGCCGCCGATGTCGACGACGGCAGGCGTCCAGCCGAGCTCCGCCCGGCACGAAGCGGCGAAGGCGCCGAGCCAGTCGACGGTCGCCGCGGCGGCGCCCACGTCCATCAGCTGGGAGCCGATGTGCGTGTGCAGGCCCGCCACGTCGAGCCCGGCCTTGCGGGCATGGCCGATCGCCTGCAGCGCCGCGTCCGGCGGCAGGCCGAACTTCGAGCCGTGGTGTGCGGTGCGGATCGCCTCGTGCGTCTCGGCCTCGATGCCCGGCGTCACCCGCACGAGGACGCGGCGCACGCCCGCCGCGGCCGCCCGATCGACCTCCTCCGCGCTGTCCAGCACGACGAGCCCTGCGCCCGCGGCCGCAGCGGCCTGCAGCTCCTCGTCGCTCTTGTTGTTGCCGTGCACGACGAGCCGCTCGCCCGGGATTCCCGCGGCGCGGGCGAAGGCCAGCTCGCCGAGCGTGGAGACGTCGGCGCCGAGCCCTTCGTCGCGCGAGCAGCCGGAGCAGCGCGACGTTCGGGAACGCCTTCGTCCCGTAGACGACGAGCGCGTCCGGGGCGGCTCTGCGATACGCCTGCGCCGCGGCCCGGATCGTCGCCTCGCAGTAGACGACGAGCGGCGTGCCGAACTCGTTCGCGAGCGCGGAGACGCGGAGGCCGCCGAGCGTCAGCTCGCCGTCCGTCACGGAGGCGCTGCCGGGGAAGAGCTCGAGCATCGGCCGGGCGGCTCAGTCGATCACGAAGCCGATCGAGGACCCGGACGACGAGTCCCTTCTTGATGCTGAAGTCCGTCACCCGCCGGCCGGGCGTCTGCTTGCCGAGCAGGCAGTGGCGGAACCCCGACTCCGTCCGGCAGTGCACGCCGGGCACGCCTGCGCGCACGGCGCTCTCGGTGGAGCCGACGCCGACGCCGGAAAGCGTCCGCTGCCGCCTGCTCTGCGTCGAGATCGCGGTCGCCTTCACATTGCCCTGGAAGGTGATCGAGAGCCCCTTGTAGCGGTAGACCGTGTAGCGCCCGAACTCGTTGCGCGGCGCGGCGGACCTTGACCGGCGTGCCCAGGACCGAGCGCACGCGGGATCTGCGACATGCCGAGCGTGACGCCGGACGATTCCGCGCTGCGGCACGATGATCCCGCCCGGAGCGCGGGCGTGCCTGCGCGGCCGTTCCGGCGCAGCGCCGCGCCGGCGAGCGCCAGGGTGCAGCGCGGCCGCTGCCGGGAGCGTGTGCCGCAGCGTCAGTCCGACCACCATCCGGGGGTGATGATCGCCGTCGCCCGGGGCCTGTGTTCGGCGCGCCGATGGCGATCACGTCGGCGCCCTCGGGGCCGGACTCGATGCCGCGCATCGTCTCGGGCGCGACGCGCACCGCGGTCCACGGTGTGAGCTCGACGACGTCGTCCTCGAGCTTCATGCGCAGGCTCCCGCTGACGAGCACGTAGATCTCCTCCTGCCGCTTGTGCCGGTGACCGATCGGCGACCGGAAGTTCGGCCCGAAGCGAAGGTAGGTCACGCCGCAGTCGGTGCAGTCGAGCGGAACCCGGGCCATGCGCAGCTGCATGTCGTTTTCGTCGAGCCCGAAATGCACTCCCTGGTTGTCGACTTCCTTGAGGTTCACCACCGTGTAGCCGGCCATCTCGCTCCTTTTCCGGATGTCGCTTCGAAGGTACTTGCTTGCTAGAGTCCGGGCAATGGCAAAGGGTCTTCTTCCCTAGCGCAGGGACCTCCGCGGCTCGGCCGCGTCGGGTTCCCACGGCCTCTCTTACGAGAGGCTTTTTCGTTTCGAGGAGGCGGAAAAGCTGGACCGGTACGACCCGCAGGCGATCGAGGCGAGATGGCAGCGCGTCTGGGACGACGCGCAGGCGTTCCACGTCCCGAATCCGGCACCCGGCGCCGCCGCTGACGAGCGGCACTGGTACCAGCTCGAGATGCTGCCGTACCCGTCCGGCCCGAGCCTGCACATGGGGCACGTCCTCAACTACACGATGGGCGACGTGCATCACGCACTTCCGGCGGCGCAACGGCTGGACGGTCGTGCGCCCGATGGGCTGGGACGCGTTCGGGCTGCCGGCCGAGAACGCCGCGATCCGGAGGGCGGCATCCGCGCGAGATCATCGAGCGCAACATCGACAACGATGCGCGCCGCAGATGAAGCGGCTCGGCTGGGCGATCGACTGGGACCGCGAGGTCTCCGCGCACGAGCCGACCTACTACCGCTGGACGCAGTGGCTGTTCCTGCAGTTCTGTCGCGCACGGCCTCGCGTACCGCAAGGAGGCGCCGGTCAACTGGTGTCCGAACGACCAGACCGTGCTCGCGAACGAGTACGTCGTCGACGGCCGCTGCGAGCGCTGCGGCGCCGAGGTCGAGCTGCGGAACATGACGCAGTGGTTCTTCAAGACGACCGCGTACGCCGACGAGCTGCTCGAGTACGACCTGCCCGAGGGCGGCGACTGGCCCGAGCGGACGAAGACGATCCAGCGCAACTGGATCGGCCGCTCCGAGGGCGCCGACATCCTCTTCCGCGTCGACGAGCTCGACCTCGACATCCCGGTCTTCACGACGCGCGCCGACACGCTCTTCGGCGCCACGTTCTTCGTCGTCGCGCCCGAGCACCCGTTCGTCGAGGCGCACGCGAGCGAGGAGGCGCGGCGCGTACGCGCGGCACGCGGGCGCCCGCCGCGTCGAGCGAGAGGGCAGCCGAGACGGAGAAGACAGGCGTCTTCACCGGCCGCCACGCGCACGAACCCGGTCAACGGCGAGCGCGCTCCCGATCTGGGTCGCCGACTACGTGCTGATGGACTACGGCACGGGCGCGATCATGGCGGTCCCGGCCCACGACGAGCGCGACGTCGAGTTCGCGGAGACGTTCGGGCTGCCGGTCGTCGAGGTGATCGACGAGGACGGGCGCCTCGTCAACTCCGAGCGGTTCGACGGTCTGCCCGCCGCCGAGGGAGCGCGCGCGATCGTCGCGTCGCTCGAGGAGCAGGGCCGCGGCAGGCCGACCGTCTCGCTACCGCCTGCGCGACTGGAGTGTCTCGCGCCAGCGCTACTGGGGCTGCCCGATCCCGGTCATCCACTGCGAGCGCTGCGGCGTCGTTCCGGTGCCCGAGGACGAGCTGCCGGTGCTGCTCCCCGAGGTCGAGGACTACGCTGCCGAAGGGCAAGCCGCCGCTCGCCTCGAACGAGGAGTGGATGCGCGTCGACGTGTCCGCGCTGCGGCGGCGAGGCGCTGCGCGACCCGGACACGATGGACACGTTCGTCGACTCGTCCTGGTACTTCCTGCGCTACGTCGATCCGCACAACGACCGCGCGCCGTTCGACCGCCGTATCGTCGACTACTGGCTGCCGGTCTCGCAGTACATCGGCGGCATCGATCACGCGACCGGGCACCTGCTCTACTCGCGCTTCTTCGTCAAGGCGCTGAACGACTTCGGGATGCTCGGCTTCCGCGAGCCGTTCACGCGCCTGTTCCACCAGGGCTGGGTGCAGATGGGCGGCACGAAGATGTCGAAGACGAAGGGGAACGTGATGGGCCCGGACGAGCTCGTCGCCGAGTACGGCGCCGACGCGATGCGGCTCAGCCATCCTCTTCCTCGGCCCTGCCGATCAGGACATGGAGTGGACGGACGCCGGCGTCGAGGGGATCGTCCGCTTCCTGCGCCGGCTGTGGCGCGTCGTGCACGACGTCGTCGAGCGCGCGCCCGAGGGCGGCGCGGCCCAGGGCCCGCTCGTGCGGAAGGCGCACGCAGACGATCGCGAAGGTGAGCGACGACGTCGTGCGGCGTTTCCAGTTCCACACCCCGATCTCCGCAGTGATGGAGCTCGTCAACGAGCTCTCCGACGATCCCGATGGGCCGGCTGCGCGGTTCGCGGCCGAGACCGCCGTCTCGCTGATCCAGCCGTACGCGCCCCACATCGCCGAGGAGCTGTGGGAGCGGCTGGGCCACGAGCGCCTGTGGGAGCAGCCGTGGCCGGTGGCGGACGAGGCGCTGCTGAAGCGCGAGACGTTCGAGCTGGTCGTCCAGGTGAACGGCAGGGTGCGGGATCGGCTGGAGGCCGAGGCGGGCGCCCCCGAGGACGAGCTCGTGGCCCGGGCGAAGGCATCGCCGCGCGTGCAGGCGCACCTCGACGGCAAGGAGATCCGGCGCGCGATCGTCGTCCCGGGCAAGCTCGTGAACTTCGTCGCCGGCTGAGGGCCGCGCGCCGGAAGGCCCGCGGGTCGGGCCAGATCAGGTCCACGCGGTTCAGGGCCCGGACCCTGTCCTGAGGCCGTGGGTGGCGTCGACGCGGCTCGGGACCGGCTAACCGGTCGGGGCCGTCTCGAGGCCGGCGGCCTCGGCGACCGACAGCAGGTTGCCATCCGCGCGCGCCCGGGCGAACGCGGGGCCTTCCACTCGCAGGACGAGGGCTTCGAACTCCTCGCAATAGTGTTCCCACTGGCCGACGGGTCCCGCGCTCAATTCGCCCTCCACAGCCTGGCACTCACTGAATGCATTGCCGAGCTGTCGGGATTCACGGAGGGCGTCCTCGAGTAACGGCCGAACTCGGACGAGGGAGCCTCTGCGGCCGATACGAACGGCGGCTGCAACAGGCACACAATCGGCACAGTCGCGTCTCACACGTGTGACACTTTCGTCGCGAGACTCGGGGCATGGCCGAGTTCCAGCTCACGCGCACGCGCGCACTCGCCCTCGTCGCGGTTGCTCTCGTCGGGCTGCTGCTCGGCGCGCGTCTCTTGCACCACGGGAAGCCGGTGGCGATACCTGCGCCGATCGTGCCCGCGCGAGCAGCGTCGGCCCCGGTGGCGTCCGCGGTGGTCGTCGACGTCGTGGGCGCCGTTCACCGGCCCGGCCTGTACCGGCTGCACCAGGGCGACCGGATCGCGGACGCACTAGCCCGTGCGGGAGGAGCAGGCCGCAGAGCCGATCTCTCCGCCGTGAACCTCGCCGCTCCTCTGGCCGACGGCGAGCAGGTGGTGGTTCCCCGGCGCGGCGGCCAGGGAGCCGTCGGCGCCGCCGCGTCCGCGGTAGGCGGCTCGACCCCAGGGCCGGTGCACCTCAACACGGCAACGGCGGATCAGCTCGATGCGTTGCCGGGCGTCGGGCCTGTCACCGCGCAGAAGATCCTGGATTACCGCTCGAAGCACGGTGCGTTCTCGTCCGTCGACGAGCTCGACGCCGTGCCGGGCATCGGCCCTGCGCGGATGGACACGCTCCGCGACCTGGTGGCTCCGTGAGCCGGCTCGACCCGCGCCACTGCCTCGCGGCGGTGGCCTGCATGGGGCTCGCGGCCGCGAACGGGATCCGGATCCCGCTGGCGGTCGGGCTTGTCGGCCTTGCTTGCGCGTCGGTGCTTGTCGCGGGGCAGGCGATCCCGCCGGTGGCGGGGCTCGCCGTTGTGGTGCTGCTGGCGTGCTGGTCGTGGGGCAGCCTCCGGCTGGCGGAGCTCGACCGAAGTGCGCTCGCGGCCAGGGCCGGAACCGCAGAGCGCGGACTCCTCGTCGTCACTGCGCCGGCGCGACCTTCACCATTCGATCTCCGCGTTCCCGTTCAGGTGCGGCGTTTTGGCCGCCTGCGGTCGGGCGAGCGGGCGCTGCTCGAGCTGCCCATCGGCCGCTCGCCGCCGCAGGGAGCCCTTCTCGCCGCGGTGGTCACGGTCAGGTTGCCGCATGGTTCACAGGGAGGGTTCGACGAGCGAGCCTGGCTCCGGCACCACGGGATGCACGTCGTGCTGAAGGCGAGCCGCTGGCGGATCGTCGGGCGCCGCGGTGGAGTCGGCGGGCTCGCCGACCGCCTTCGGGCGCAACTGGCGCGCTCGATCGGAACCGGACTGCACGGCGAGCGGCGCGCGCTCGTCGAAGGGATCGTGCTCGGCGACGACCAGGAGTTGTCACAGACTCTCCGCGACCGCTTCCGCGCGTCGGGGCTCTATCACCTGCTCGCCGTCTCCGGTGAGAACGTGGCTCTCGTCGCCGGCTTCGCCCTGGCGCTCGCGTGGCTCGCCGGCCTCCCGCGCTGGCTCGGCGAGATCGCGGCGCTCCTCGCAATCGGCGGGTACGTGCTCGCCGTCGGCGCTCAGCCGTCCGTCGTCCGAGCCGGAATCGCAGGCGCGCTCGGATCGCTTGCCTGGCTCGCCGCGCGCGAACGGGACAGATGGCACTTTCTGTTGCTCGGTGGAATCGCTTTGCTCGCCTGGAACCCGTACACCCTGCTCGACGCCGGGTTCCAGCTCTCGTTCTCGGCCGTGATCGCGATCTTCGTGCTCGTGCCGCGGCTCAACCGCCGGCTGGAGGGCTACCCGCTGCCGCGCGCGCTCCGGACGGTGCTCGCGGTCTCGATTGCCTGCGGGGCGGCGACGGCGCCGATTCTGTGGGTTCAGTTCCACGCCGTGCCGCTGCTGACGATTCCCGCGAACGCGCTGGCGGCGCCGGCCATACTTCCGCTCCTCGGAATGGCCTTCGCGACCGCCGCCCTGGCTCCGATCTCGCCCGGCGCGGCCGGCGCCGTGGCCTGGCTGAACGGCTGGTGCGCTGCCTACGTCGCCGCCTGCGCCAGGCTCGTAGGCGGCCTCCCGTTCGCGCAAGTCCGCTCCGGTGTTGCGCTCGCCCTGCTTGCTGCGAGCGCCGCCCTTGCCGCCGCCTATGCTCTGCGGCAATGAGCGAGCTCGAGCCCATCTACCTGATGGTCGGCACGGACACGCCGAAGATCACGCGCGCCGTCCGCCGCCTGCTCGCCCGTGTCGGCGCAGACGCCGTTGAACGGCTCGATGCAGCGGAGACGAACGGCGAAGACGCTGTGGCTGCCTGCAACGCGCTGGGGCTGTTCTCGGGCGCGGCCAGGGTCGTCCTCGTCGAAGGAGTGCACCGGTGGAAGGCCGCCGACGCGAAGGCGGTCGGCTCGTATGCGAAGAGCCCTGCTCCCGGCACGGTGCTGGCGCTCGTCGGCGGCGAGAGCAAGGACGAATCACCGCTCGCGAAGGCCGTCGCCGGCCACGGACAGGTCTGGGTCTGGAACATTCCAAAGCGCAACCTCCCGGCCTGGGTCGCCGGTCAGTTCGAGCTGCTCGGCGTGCAGGCCGACCGCGACGCGTGCCGCACGCTGGTCGCCATCGTCGGCGCGGATCTGGACGAGCTCACCAGCGAGGTTCACAAGCTCGCCGCCTGGGCGGGGGGCGAGCCGATCCACTCCGCCGACGTGTTGCGGCTGGCGGCAGGACGGGCCGACTCGCCACCGTTCGCGCTCACCGACGCGTGGGGGAGACGGGACGTTGCCGGCGCGCTCGAGGCGGCCGAGTCGTTACTCGAGCACGCGAACGACCCGAACCGTCTGCTCGCGCAGCTCGCGAACCACGTCGCCAAGGTTCGCGCCTGCCGGGCCCTCGACGAGGCGGGAGTAAACTCCCGGGACGCCGCTGGGCGCCTGAGGATGCATCCGTACGCGGCCGGGAAAGCCTACGAGCAGGCGCGCAACTATTCGGAGGAGGAGCTGCGCGCGGCGACCGTCCGGCTCGCAGCCGTCGACGTCGCGCTGAAGGGAGGAAGCCGTCTCTCCGGCGAGCTCGAGCTGGAGCGGGCGCTTATCGAGATCACACCTCCCGCGCCGCATGCAGAGCCTGCCCGGAGACCAGTGGCCTGATGTGAGGGAGCGCCTCGGCGCGCAAAGCTCGGCCACGGTGCCGGTCACGAGACCGTCACGAACGCAGCCGGCGCACGGTCGAAGGGCAGCAGATGGGCGCGGCCCCTCGCGGCCGCGAACGGAGCGCGGTTACCCGCCAGAAGTCGTCATGCCCACGGCGCAGCCGAGGCGGACTACTGGCGGATGAGGCGGGCCGCCTGCGCCTTCTTGCGGGCAGCCGTGTTCTGGTGGATCGCACCCTTCGACGCGGCGCGGTCGACGCAGCGCACGAGCTCGCGATGCTCCGCTGCGGTGCGCTCGGAGTCGCCGTCCTCGACGGCGACGCGGAGCCGGCGCTGCAGCGTCTTCACGGTCGAGCGGAAGCGGAGGTTCTCGAGCCGCTCCTCGGCGGCGATGCGGACTCGCTTCTCTTGCTGTCTGATATTCGGCATGGCGTGAAAACGCCCGCATGGCGGGCCCGGCGATGGTAGCAGAGCACGAAGGGCCCCCCGCTATGCTCGCGCCCGTGGACGAGGGCGCCCATCGCCGCCGGCTTGCCCGGTCGACGGCGATCTTCTCGCTCGCCACCGGCCTGTCGCGGATTCTCGGCCTCGTCCGCGAGATGGTCGCGGCCTACTACTTCGGCGTCAGCGGCAAGATCAACGCCTTCACGGTGGCCTTCCAGATACCGAACCTGCTGCGGTCGCTCGTGGCCGACCAGGCGCTCTCGTCGGCGTTCGTGCCGGTATTCAGCGAGCTGCTCGTCAAAGGAGACCGGAAGCGGGCCTGGCGCGTCGCCTCCAGCATCTTCTGGCTGATGCTGCTCGGACTCGGCGGCGTGACCGCGCTCGGGATCATCTTCGCGCCCCTCATCATCAAGCCGTTCGGCGACCCGGGCGGCGACGTGCAGCTCGCGGTCGGGCTGACGCGCGTGCTCTTCCCGGTGGTGCTCCTGCTCGGTCTCTCCGGGGTCATCGTCGGGATCCTCAACAGCTACGAGGAGTTCTCGATTCCGGCGATCACGCCGGTCTTCTGGAACCTCGCGATCATCCTGGGACTCGTTCTCGGCGTGCCCCAGGCGCACACGATGAACGGGAAGCTCTACGTCTACGCATTCTCGATCCTGATCGGGACGGTGATCCAGGTGCTGCTGCCGCTGCCGTGGCTGGCCCGCCTCGACGGCCGCCTGCACGTCGTGTGCGACTGGCGCGATCCGGCAGTGCGGCGCGTCTTCACGCTGATGGTTCCGGTGACCCTCGGCCTCGGCCTGATCAACTTCAACGCGGTGGTGGACACGCTGTTCGCCTCGCGCTTGCTCGATCCGACGCTTGCGCCGAGTGCCATCGACAAGGCGTTTCGCGTCTACATGCTCCCCCAGGGGATCTTCTCCGTGGCGATCGCGACGGTGCTGTTTCCGACGCTGTCTCGCCTCGCGGTGCGCGAGGAATGGGACGGCTTCCGGAACACCGTCGGACTGGGGCTGCGGCAGATGGCGTTCCTGCTCGTACCGGCGAGCGTCGCCGTGGCCGTGCTCGCGACGCCGATCGTGCGGCTGCTCTACCAGCGCGGCGCATTCACGGCACAGCAGACGACGGTCGTCGCCGGCGCGCTGGCCGCGTTCGCGCTCGGCCTCTCGTTCAACGGTGCGATGCTCATGCTGAACCGCGCGTTCTTCAGCCTGCAGGAGAACTGGATACCGACCGTCGTCGCGGTCGGAAACCTCGGGCTCAACGCGCTGCTCGACTGGGCTCTCTACCGCGTCGGTGTCTGGGGGATCCCGCTCTCGACGTCGCTCGGCAACATCGCCTGCACGGTCGTCCTGGTGTGGCTCCTGCGCAAGCGGCTCGGTGGGCTGCGGCTCGCACCGATCTTCAGTGCCGTGGGCCGCATTCTCGTGGCAGCCGCCGTCATGGGCGTGGCCACGTACTTCGCGTGGCGCGGGGTCGACTCGATCGTGGGCGGGCGCTTCGTCGTGCAGGCGATCGCGCTCGCGTGCGGCATTGCGGCCGGCGCCGTCGTCTACCTCGTTTGCTGCCGTTTGCTGCGGGTTCGCGAGCTCGACTCGCTACTCTCACTGCGGGGACGCCTCCGCCGCGCCTGAGCACCCATGGACCAGAACCACATCCGCAACTTCTCGATCATCGCGCACATCGACCACGGCAAGTCGACGCTCGCCGACCGCATCCTCGAGGTGACGAACACGGTAACGGGCCGCGAGATGCGGGAGCAGTTGCTCGACTCGATGGAGCTGGAGCGCGAGCGCGGGATCACGATCAAGGCGCAGGCTGTGCGCGTCAACTGGAAGGGCCATCAGCTCAACCTCATCGACACGCCGGGACATGTCGATTTCACGTACGAGGTCTCGCGCTCGCTGCAAGCCTGCGAGGGGGCGCTGCTCGTCGTCGACGCGGCGCAGGGCATCGAGGCGCAGACGGTCGCGAACGCGTATCTCGCGATCGAGAACAACCTGGAGATCGTGCCCGTCGCCAACAAGATCGACCTGCCGTCCGCCGATCCGGCGGGGGCTGCCGCCGAGGTCGCCGATCTCATCGGGGGCAGTCCCGACGACGTCCTTCGCATCTCGGCGAAGACCGGGGAGGGCATCGAGGCCGTTCTGGACGCCGTCGTCGAACACGTGCCGCCGCCGGCCGGCGACCCGGACGCCCCCCCGCGCGCGCTCATCTTCGACTCCTCGTACGACCAGTACCGCGGGGTCGTCGCGTTCGTCCGCGTGGTCGACGGGATCTTCAGGTCACGGGAGGGGGTGCGGGCGATGGCGCTCGGCACACGCTTCGAGGCCGAGGAGCTCGGCTACTTCGAGCCCGCGATGCGGCCGGTGCAGGAGCTGCGGGCCGGCGAGGTCGGCTACGTGATCACCGGCCTCAAGGACGTGTCGCGCCTGCGGGTCGGCGACACGCTCACCACCGACGCGCGCCCCGCGGCGGAGCCCGTACCCGGCTACAAGGACGTGAAGCCGATGGTGTTTGCCGGGCTCTTCCCGACCGACTCCGACGACTACCCCGATCTGCGTGACGCGCTGGAGAAGCTGAAGCTGAACGACGGTGCGCTGTTCTACGAGCCGGAGACCTCGCAGGCGCTCGGGTTCGGTTTCCGCTGCGGCTTCCTCGGCCTCCTCCACATGGAGATCGTGCGCGAGCGGCTCGAGCGCGAGTTCGACCTCGACCTGTTGGTGACGGCGCCCAACGTTGCCTACCGGGTGCTGACGAAGAACGGCCGGGAGATCGAGGTGCACAACCCGTCCGAGATGCCGAACGAGATCGAGGACGTGCAGGAGCCGTACATCAAGGCGTCCGTGATCGTGCCCAAGGAGTACGTCGGGGTCGTGATGGAGCTGTGCAACGAGCGCCGTGGGCGTTTCGATCACCTCGAGTACCTGTCCGAGGCGCGTGTCCACCTGCTCTACGAGCTGCCGCTGGCCGAGATCGTGCTCGACTTCTACGACCAGCTCAAGTCGCGAACGCGCGGCTACGCCAGCTTCGACTACGACATCGTCGGCTTCCGCGAGGGCAAGCTCGAGCGGGTCGACATCCTCATCGGCGGCGAGGTCGTGGACGCGCTCTCGATGATCGTTCACCGCGAGGGCGCGTACTCGCGGGGCAAGCAGCTGGTCGAGCAGCTCCGCAAGGAGATCCCGCGGCAGATGTTCGACGTCGCGGTGCAGGCGGCGATCGGATCGAGGGTGATCGCGCGCGAGACGATCAAGGCGAAGCGGAAGGACGTGCTCGCGAAGTGCTACGGCGGCGATATCACCCGCAAGCGCAAGCTGATCGAGAAGCAGAAGGCCGGCAAGAAGCGCATGAAGCAGGTCGGTGCCGTGGAGGTGCCGCAGGAGGCGTTCCTCGCGGTGCTCAATATCGGCCAGGACAGCGGGCGGAAGTGACGCGTATCGACGAGCGGCCGACCCCCGGACGTCACAGAACCGGCACGGTCCGGGCACAGACACGTGACATTTCCACGGATACGCTCGAGCCGGGGAGGAGGAGTGGTGGCCTCCCGGCGGGTTCCGCCGGAGCGAGGGCGGCGGGGTCGTCTCCGTCGGCGCAGACGATCGGCGGCGCTCGGAGCGGTCGGCGGGCAGCCGGGCCGACAGCCCGCGTCGGCGGCGTGCGCCACCTCTACGTGCACCTGCCGTTCTGCGCACATCGGTGCGGGTACTGCGACTTCGTCACGCTCGTCGGGCGGCCCGACTCGCACGGCGCCTACGTCGACGCGCTGCTCGCGGAGCTCGAGCTGGAGCGGCGCCGTGCTCGCGCCCGAGCTCGAGACCGTCTTCCTCGGTGGGGGCACGCCGACCTTTACGCAGCCGGACGCGCTCGAGCGGCTGCTGCGAGCGCTGCCGCCCGCGGCGGATGTCACCGTCGAGGCCAACCCCGAGACGATCACCGCCGAGCTCGCGTCGTTGCTTCGCGGCAGTGGCGTCACGCGCGTGTCGCTGGGGGCGCAGAGCTTCCGGCCGCACCTCCTGCGGACGCTGGAGCGCGGCGCCACGCCCGAGGACGTCCGGCGCGCGTTCGCGGCGCTGCGGACCGCCGGCTTCGACAACCTCTCGCTCGACCTGATCTACGGGATCCCAGGCCAGAGCGCGGCCGATCTGGAGGCCGATCTCGACGACGCGCTCGCGCTCGGGCCCGAGCACCTGTCCTGCTACGAGCTGGAGGCGAAGCCGGGGACGCGCTTCACCCACGCGCACGGCGGCGAGCTCGCCCGCCAGGCCGATGCGATGGAAGCGTACTTCGAGCGTGTCGTCACCCGCCTCACCGAGGCGGGCTACCGCTGGTACGAGACGGCGAATTTCTGCCGCGCGGAGGCGCGGCGCGATCTGCGCTCGCGGCACAACCTCGGGTACTGGCTCGGCCGCGACTACCTCGGGCTCGGGATCGGCGCCGTATCCACCGTCCACGGCACGCGTCGCCGGAACGCTCCGCACCTCGCGCGGTACGTCGCCGCGCTCGCCCACGGGGAGCCGCCGCCGCGAGAGGTCGAGCTGCTCCCGGCCGAGGTGCAGCTGCGCGAACGCGTCATGCTCGGGCTCCGGCTCGACGAGCCGCTCGGCCTGCGACGCTGTCGAGTCCGCGCTCGACCCGGCCGCGCTCGACCGTCTCGAGCGCCTTGGAGTCGTCGAGGTCTCTCCCGACCGCCGGGCGCTGACCCTGACCGAGCGGGGCCGCTTCCTCGGCGGAGGGGTTACGGCCGAGCTCCTGGCCTGAGCCCGCCCCGGCTTGGACCCGTCCTACACTGGAGGTATGGCCACCCCCGAGCCGATCGGCCTGACCGAGCGCCAGCGCGAGATCCTGCGCCTCGTCGTCGAGGAGTACGTGGCGACGGGACAGCCTGTCGGGTCCCGGCACCTCGTGGAGTCGAGCGGAATGCAGATCTCGCCCTCGACGGTGCGCGCCGAGCTCGCCGAGCTCGAGACGATGGGGCTGCTGACGCACCCGCATACCTCGGCCGGTCGACTGCCGACCGATCGCGGCTACCGCATCTACGTCGACCGGCTGCTCGAACGGCTGGAGCCGCGGCCGCGGCCGCTGGCGCTCGATCTCCGTGCCCGCAGCGAAGTCGAGGCCGCGTTGCAGGCGACGACCGAGGCGCTTGCGCAGGTGTCGCGGCTGCTTGCGCTCGTCTCGGCGCCGCCGCTCGAGTCCGCCACCGTGCGGCACGTCGAGGTGCTGCTGCTCCAGCCGCAGGTCGTGATCGTGGTCGTGATCACCTCGACGGGCGGCGTCACGAAGCGTGCGGCGGCCTTCTCCGAGCCGATCGATCCGGGGCTTCTGAACTGGGCGAGCCAGTACCTGAGCGAGCGCATCGTGGGCCTGGCGTTGGGGTCGAACCTCCTCAGGCGCCGGCTCGACGATCCGCAGCTGAGTCCGCGTGAGCTCGGCTTTCTCTCGGCGCTCAGGCCGGCCTTCGTCGAGGCTGCCGCCGAGGACCAGCGCCTGTACGTCGGCGGCACCGCGAGCCTGCTCGGCGAGGCCCGCGCGGGCGGGACCGAGGACATCGAGCGCGTGCTGAGCGTGCTCGAGAAACGCGTGTCGCTGCTCGAGATCCTCGGGGAGGCGCTCGACCCCCGGCGGCCGTTCGTCCGCGTCGGCCAGGAGCTCGACCACCCTGCCTTCCACCGCCTCGCGTTCGTCGGCGCCACCTACGGTGTCTCGCACCGCACGCTGGGGGCAGTGGGCCTGATCGGGCCGGTGCGGATGGACTACGCCAGCGCGATCCACTCCGTGCGCGGCGCCGCCCACGAGCTCTCGCGCTTCGTCGAGGAGCTGTACGAGGACAACTGAAGGCACGGTCGCGCTGCTCGGCGGCCCCCAGGAAACGTCCGCGTCGCAGGCTCAGGACGTGCCGCCGAAGTCGACGTCCTTGGTCTCGACCGTCCCGGCCGTCCGCCCCGGCGCCGTCTGGTATGTCCAGTACAGGTTCGTGTGCGCGATGACCTGGTCCGGCGGCGGCGCCCCCCATGCCGTCTGGTCCTCCGTCGTGTGGGCGTCGCTGACGAGGGTCGCGTCGTACCCCCTGACGAACGCGCCGTGGAGCGTCGAGCGGATGCACGCATCGGTCTGTGCGCCGACGACGACGAGTCGCCCGACTCCGAGGCCCGACAGCACGGTCTCGAGGGTGGTGTCCTCGAAGGAGTCGCCGTAGGTCTTCTCGACGAGCGGCTCGGCGTCGCCCGGAGTCAGCTCGGGGACGATCCGCCAGTCGTCGCTCCCCCTCGCAAGCTGCTCGTCGGAGTGCTGGACCCAGACGACGGGGACCCGTTCCCGCCGCGCCTTCTCGACAAGGCTGCCGACGTTCGCGACGACCGCGTCGCGCTCGTGAGCCCCCTCGACGACGCCGTTCTGCACGTCGACGACGAGGAGTGCGGTGTTCGGCCGGTTCTCGAGTGTGGTCATGGATCTCCCCTCGCTCCGCTGGACTCCTGTGTCCACCGCACGGTAGACACACCTACCACAGCGGGTCGGAACGAACCTCGGGCAGCCCGTCGAATGACGCGGACTCACGGTCGAGCAGAGCCTGAACCTCGTCGCCGAGCGCCCGGCCGGGTGACCGCCGGCGCGGGAGCGTCGCGGCTCGCCGCTACATTTGCCGGGGCATGGCAACCGAACGCGACTACTACGAGATCCTCGGCATCCGGCGCGACGCCGACGACGTCGAGATCAAGAAGGCGTTCCGCGCGCTCGCGCGCAAGCTCCACCCTGACGTGTCCGAGGAGCCCGACGCCGAGGCGCGGTTCAAGGAGGTCGTCGAGGCCTACGAGGTGCTGTCGAAGCCCGAGGCGAGACAGCTGTACGACCGCTTCGGCCACGCGGGCCTGCGCAGCGGCGGCTTCCAGCCCTCGTCGGTCGACCTCGGGAGCCTGAGCGACCTCTTCTCGGCCTTCTTCGGCGACGACCTCTTCGGCACGACCGGTCGGGCGGGCACGCGCCGTGGGCGCGGCGACGACGTGCTCGCCGAGGTCGAGATCGACCTCATCGCCGCCGCCCACGGGACGAAACGCGAGGTCCGGGTCCAGATCGCCGTACCCTGCACCGAGTGCCGGGGCAGCGGCGTGCAGCCGGGAACGCAGCCCAGGCGCTGCGACACGTGCGGCGGCGCCGGCAGGCTGCAGCAGATATCGCGGAGCCCGTTCGGCGAGTTCATCCGCACCCAGACGTGTCCGGCGTGCCGCGGTGCGGGCCAGATCATCGAGCATCCCTGCACGGCCTGCGACGGTGCCGGCCGCACGCTCCAGCAGCGCACGCTGGAGGTCGAGATCCCCGCCGGGATCCATGACGGGCAGCAGATCCGCATCTCGGGCGAGGGCCATGCCGGATCGCTCGGGGGCCGCGCCGGGGACGTCTACGTCGCGATCCGGATCGCCTCTCACCCCGATCTCGTGCGCGAGGGCAACGACATATTCTCGACCGTCGAGTTGACGATGATCCAGGCCGCGCTCGGCACGACGATGCGCGTGGACACGCTCGAGGGTGAGACCGAGCTCGAGTTCCCGCCCGGCACCCAGCCCGGCGACGCGCGCGTGCTGAAGGGCCGCGGGATGCCGGTCCTGCAGGGATTCGGCCGGGGTGACCACCGTGTGCTCGTCAACGTGCAGGTGCCGCACCGGCTGACCGGCGAGCAGCGGGCGCTGCTCGAGGAGTTCGAGCGCACGTCCGACGGCGAGACCTACCGTGCCGAAGAGGGGTTCCTGAACAAGCTCAAGAGCGCATTCACAGTAGCCGCCCGAAGTCCGCCTCGGCTGCGCCGTAGGCATGACGACTTCCGGCGGGCTTCCTTCGCGGCCGCAAGCGGCCACACCATCTGCTGCTCTTCGATGGTGCTCGTCCTCTGTGCGTCACACTCACGGGACGGTGTCTCGACGCCAAGACGTGTCCGCGACGCGGTTCGATGATCGCCGTTCGGGCGTGGATCCGGCTCTCGGTCCTTCTCACTTGCCACGTTAGTGCTGTTCGCCGCCGACCCCTCCAGCGCGGGATGGGTGTTCGCGCTGGCGTTGGCGGATCTGTTGGGCGTGCTAAGCATCTGGCCTGCGATCGCGAAGCGGCCAGCGACTATCCAAGGCCAGTTCTGGGCTTTCACGCCTATCCTCCTGCCCCTCACGATGACGGCTGCGCTCGCCCTATTCGGCTTGATGGTCTACGTGGGCCAAGGCGGGCTGCCACCTTCGTAGGTGAGCAGGCATGCCAACCCTCGTGACGGTTTCTGACACCCGGACATGGCCTGGGCGGGCGTGGCCGGTCTGAAGCGGGTCTCGATTCGGGTGCCCGCAGGGCGGGCCGAAGAGGCTCGGGCGGCCTGGATCGAGCGGTTCCCCGAGGGGTTCGAGGAGCGTGAGCTCGGAGATGAGCTCGAGCTGGCCGCCTACGTCGAGCGCGTTGCCGCCTGGACTCGAGGGCGCGATGGTCGACGAGGTCGAGGCCGGCTGGGAGGATCGGTGGCGGAGCTTCCACCGGCCGGTGCGGGTCGGGCCGCTCTGGCTGGGGCCGCCGTGGGAGGCCTCGCCCGCGGACGCGCTCGCGGTCGTGATCGATCCGGGCCGCGCCTTCGGCACCGGCGCGCACGCCACGACGCGGCTCTGCCTCGAGCTTCTGCTGCCGCTCGACCGCGGGTTCGCTGCTCGACGTCGGCTGCGGATCGGGCGTGCTCGCGATCGCGGCGGCGAGGCTCGGATTCGCGCCCGTGGTCGCCCTCGACAACGATCCGCTGCAGTCGAGGCGGCTCGGGGGAACGCGGCGGCAAACGGGGTCGAGATCGAGATCGTGCTCGCCGACGCGCTCGCGCGACCCGCTCCCCGACGTGGCCGCGGCCGTGGCCAACATCGCGCTCGCCCCGTCGAGGAGCTCGCTCGGCGGCTCCGTGCGGAGTTCCTCGTCGCGTCCGGCTATCTCGAGACCGACGATCCGGCAGCTCCCCGGGTGGCGGCGTCGCGCGCGCCGGACGGCCGAGGGCTGGGCGGCCGATCTGTACGAGCGGGAGTAGAGTTCGAGCCCCGATGGCGACCTTCTCGATCCGCTTCCTGGGCTGCAAGGTGTCGCACACTGACGCGCAGGCGGTGCGCGAGTCGCTCGTCGCGACCGGGCACGAGGAGAGCGCCGACGCTGCCGACGTTGCGGTCGTGAATACCTGCTGCGTCACGCACGAGGCGGTGCGCAAGTCGCGCCATGCCGCATCGCGCGCCGCGCGCACGCACCGCCGCGTCTACGTCACCGGCTGCGGCGCGAATCTGGAGGACGCCTTCGCCGGTCTCCCCGAGAACGTCGTCGTGATCGCCCGCCGGAGCGAGGAGACCCCGGCCCATATCGCCGGCGACGTCGGTGCGATCGGCTGCGTCCAGGGCGAGCCGAGGCTCGATCGCGTGCGCGCTTTCGTCAAGGTCCAGGACGGCTGCTCGTTCTCGTGCGCGTTCTGTGTCGTCCCGCTCGTCCGCGGACCGTCGCGGAGCCGCGGTGCGGCTGCGGTGCTCGGCGAGATCCGCCGGCGCGTCGCGCAAGGGCACCGTGAGGTCGTCCTGACCGGGATCAACCTCGGCTGCTACCGCGACCGCGAGGCCGGCTACGACCTCGCACGGCTCGTACGCGCCGCGGGCGCGACGCCCGGCCTTGCCCGCCTGCGGCTCTCCTCGATCGAGGTCAACCACGTCACGCCCGAGCTCGTGCGAGCGCTCCGCGAGACCCCCACGCTGGCACGGCACCTGCACGTCCCGCTGCAGTCCGGCGACGACGGGATCCTGCGCGCGATGGCCCGCCGCTACACGGCCGACACGTACCTGCGCCGACTCGAGGGGCTCGAGGACTTCAACCTCACGAGCGACGCGATCGTCGGCTTCCCGGGCGAGGACGAGCGGGCGTTCTCGGCCACGCTGCGCGTCGTCCGGCGGGCCGGCCTGACGAAGGTTCACGTGTTCCCGTACTCGCCCCGGCCGGGCACCGCGACCGAGCAGAGCGACCCGGTGCCGGCCGCCGAGAAGAAGGAGCGGAGTGCGCGCCTGCGGTCGCTGTCGCACGCCGCCTGCGTCGCGCGCTGGGAGGGCAAGGTCGGCGGCGAGGACGATGTTCTGGTCGACCGGCCCGGCCGCGGCTACGGCAACGACTACTCGCCGTGGCTCGTCGAGGGCACGGTCGGCGAGCTCGTGCGCGTGCGGGCCGCGGCGGTCACCGAGGAGGGGATCCTCGCTGCCTGACAGCTCGGTCGCCGACTGCATCTTCTGCCAGATCGTCCGCGGCGACGCCCCCGCGACCGTCGTGCACCGTGCCGACGGCTTCGTCGCGGTCGAGGACGTCGCGCCGAAGGCGGACACGCACCTGCTCGTCCTTCCGGAGCGGCACCTCGACTCGTTCCGCGATGTTCCGTCGCTCACTGCCGACGAGGCGAAGCAGATGCTCGACTTCGTCGCCGATACGGCGCGGGTGGCCGGCCTCGACGAGTATCGGCTGATGGTGTTCGTCGGCGCCGGTGCGGGCCAGACGGTCTTCCACCTCCACTGGCACGTACTCGGCGGACGGCTCCGCGGGACGCCGGCATGACGCGCCGGCACACAATTGGCGCACAGATGGCACAGTCCCGTGCGCCTTTCGCAGGTATCGTCACCCCCGAGGGGGCTGGTCCTGAGCCCCACCCTGGGCCGGGGGCGCCCCGGGGACATGACTGGAAGGGGCATGGCCGGATGAGTCTGATCGCCGCGCTCGAGGGCGAGCTGAAGCAGGCGACGCTCGACCGCGACGTCGAGCGGCGCGACGCTCTGAGGCTGATCCTCTCGGAGCTCCGCAAGGCGGAGAAGGACCTCCTGCGCCCGCTTCACGACGACGAGGAGCTGCAGGTGCTCCAGCGCGAGCGCAAGAAGCGCATCGAGGCCGCCGAGGCGTTCCGCGCCGGAGGCCGGGAGGCGCAGGCCGACGCGGAGGAGCGCGAGGTCGAGGTGCTCGAGGAGTTCATGCCCGACCCTCTGTCCGAGGACGAGCTGGAGGAGATCGTGGACGACGCCATCGCGGAGGTCGGGGCCACGAGCCTGCGCGACCTCGGGCGCGTGATGGCCGACGTGATGCCGCAGGTCGCCGGCCGCGCGGACGGGTCGGCCGTCAGCCAGATCGTCCGCGAGAAGCTGGCCTGACCGACCGCGGCCGGCCCGCCACACTGCAGAGGTGTGCGGCGCGCGATCGCCTGCGGCGGCCCGCAGACACCGTCGGTGACCGGCTATTCCTTCCGCGTACACGCGCCGAGCACCGCGCCGAAGAGCGCGTGCCCACACGTCGCCGCCGCAAACGCCCGCGGGTCGCGAAACGGCGGCGTCCATTCTCCGTCGAGGACGTCCGGATGCACTCGGCCGACGACCGCCAACCCCGGCCAGAGCACCGCGTTCTCGACCAGCGCCGCGGCGACGCCCCGCCGCCACCCCCGGCCTCCCGCGCGCACGAAGACCGCCCCGAACACCGCGCCCGCGGAGCAGTGGAGCACGGCTCCGACGACGGGCCGGAGCCGCCCGCGGGTGACGAAGCCCGCCGCCAGCTGCGCGTCCGAGTACGACGTCTCGAACGCGCGCTGCAGCGCGGGCTCGGCAGCCATCCATACGGCGGCGGCGAACGCTCCCGCCCCAGCCCCCCGTCGAATTCGAGTCATCGAGGCCAACGTATCGGCCGGGCGGGCCTCGCCGGGCCGCGGCGGGAGCGGCCTCGGCCTGACCACCGCCTACACTGGGCCGCGTGCGGGAAGTCGTCTCCGTTCCGAACGAGGTCGCTGCCGAGCTGGCCGGCATCGGCGACGGGATCCTCGCCGCGCTGCGCCAGCGGCTGACCTGCACCATCCGGCTGCGCGGCAACCAGCTGACGATCGAAGGCGAGGAGCCCGAGGTGGCGGAAGCCCGCGCCGTCGTGGACGAGATCGTCGATCTCGTGGTGGGCGGCCACCAGATCGAGCCCGGCACCGTCGACGCCGTTCTCCAGGCGCTCGACCAGGCGCAGGACATCCGCGACGTCTTCGAAGACATCATCTGGCGCCACCGCGGCAAGCGGATCTCGCCGAAGACGGTGAACCAGAAGCGCTACACCGATGCGATCCGCCGCTACACGGTCACCTTCGGCATCGGCCCTGCCGGAACCGGCAAGACCTACCTGGCGATGGCGCTCGCGGTCGCCGCGCTGCAGGAGCGGCTCGTCAACCGGATCATCCTCACGCGGCCCGCGGTGGAGGCCGGCGAGCGGCTCGGCTTCCTGCCGGGCACGCTGCTCGAGAAGGTCGACCCCTACCTGCGACCGCTCTTCGACGCCCTCTACGACATGCTCGACGCGGACAAGCTCACGTCGTACATGGAGAAGGGCATCGTCGAGGTCGCGCCGCTCGCGTTCATGCGCGGCCGCACGCTCAACGACAGCTTCATCATCCTGGACGAGGCGCAGAATACGAGTCCGGAGCAGATGCAGATGTTCCTCACGCGGCTCGGTTTCGGTTCCAGGATGGTCGTCACCGGCGACGTGACGCAGATCGACCTCCCGCGGGAGCAGGCCTCCGGGCTGATCCAGGTGGAGGGCATCCTGGGCTCGATCGACGGGATCGCATTCATCCGCTTCGGCAACGAGGACGTCGTCCGGCACCGGCTCGTGCAGCGGATCGTGGAGGCGTACCGGTTGCATGCGGAGGAGACCGGCACGCAGCGCCGCCGCTAGACGATGCTGATGGTCGAGGTGGAAGTGGCCAACCGGAGCGGCATCGAGGTAGACGAGGTCGCCGCGGTCGCGCTGGCCCGCATCGTGCTCGGCCGCGAGGGCGTGGACTCCGGTGAGCTCGGGCTGCTCTTCGTCGGCCCGGACGAGATGCGCGCGCTGAAGCGCGAGCATCTCGGGATCGACGAGGCGACGGACGTCCTCTCGTTCCCGATCGACGGCCGCGACGACGTTCCGGAGGGCGTGCCGCGGCAGCTCGGCGACGCCGTGCTATGCCCTCAGGTCGTCGGCGACGCGTGGCGCGAGCCGCTCGTGCACGGGCTGCTGCACCTGCTCGGGTACGACCACGGCCCTGCGATGGAGACCCGGGAGCGGGCGTACGGAGAGCCGGCATGAGACCGCGCCGGGCACCGACCCTGCTCGAGAGCTTCAACTACGCGCTGGAGGGCATCATCCACGTGCTTCGAACCCAGCGGAACCTGCGCATTCACTTCGCGGTCGCCGTCGCGGTGCTCGTGGCGGCGGTCGCGGTCGGTGTCTCGCGGCTCGAGCTGATCGCGCTGCTGCTCGCGATCTCGTTCGTGCTGATCGCCGAGATGATCAACTCGGCCCTCGAGCAGGCGATCGACGTCGCGACCACGTCGTTCGACCCGCTGGCCAAGCTCGCGAAGGACATGGCCGCAGGGGCTGTGCTGATCGCGACCGTGAACGCGGTCGCCATCGGCTATCTCGTCTTCTCGGGCAAGGCGGGGGAGACGGGAGTGCGCGTCATCGACCGGGTCCGCGACGCGCCTGTCGACAGGACCTTGATCGCGCTCGTCGTCACGATCCTCGTCGTGATCGGGACGAAGGCGCTCACCGGCCGCGGCACGCCGCTGCGGGGCGGGCTCCCGTCCGGCCATGCCGCGGTCGCCTTCGCCGCCTGGGTCGCGGCGACATACCTCGTGGCCGATTCGCAGCACCGGTTCCTCGTCTCCGCGCTGGCGCTGATCATGGCGCTGCTCGTCGCCCAGACGCGCGTCGAGGCCGGCGTGCACTCGACGCTCGAGGTCACCTACGGCGGGCTGCTCGGCGGGCTCGTCGCCCTCGTCCTCTTCCAGCTGTTCTCATGAGCCGGGATCTCTACGACCGGGCGGTGGCAGCGGCGGAGCGGGCGTACGCGCCGTACTCGCAGTATCTGGTGGGTGCCGCTGTGCGGGCCCGCGACGGACGCGTCTTCGACGGCGTGAACGTCGAGAACGCGGCCTATCCGCTGGGGATCTGTGCCGAGAAGTCGGCGATCGCCGCGGCGGTCGCGGCCGGGTGCCGGCCCGGCGACCTCGAGGCGATCGGAATCACCGCGTCCCCGTGTGGAGGCTGCCGGCAGTGGCTCTACGAGTTCCGGCTGGAGAGCGTGACGTTCCCGAGCCGCGAGGGCGAGCTCGTCACGTACGCGGCGGCGGATCTTCTCCCGGAGACGTGGGAGCTGCCAGAGTGAGGACGTTGCAGACTCGCCACAATTCCGTGACGGTTCCATGCGCCGTTCACCGGTACGATCCGCCACATCGTGGGTTGTGGGCGCGGACCCCCTCCCAGGGTGGGGGAGTGCGCGCGTGAAGACGGGATTCGTCGCCGTCGCCGGGCGGCCCAACGTCGGCAAGTCCACGCTCGTCAACGCTCTCTGCGGGGGAAAGGTCGCGATCGTCTCGGACAAGCCGCAGACCACCCGACGACGCGTGCTGGGGATCGCCAACGGAGACGACTACCAGCTGGTGCTGGCCGACCTGCCCGGTTTCCAGCGCCCGCGGGACGCGCTGACCGAGCGGATGCAGCATACGGTCGACCGCTCCTTCGAGGGCATAGACGCAGTTCTGCTCGTCGTCGACGCACGCGAGCGGATCGGCTCCGGCGACCGCTTCATCGCCGGCCGGGTCTTCGCCCTCGGCGTCCCGGTCGTGATCGCGGTCAACAAGATCGACCGCCTCAAGCCGGGGCACGTCTTCACTCAGATGGAGACCGCCTCGCGCCTGGGGCAGTTCCATGCGCTCCATCCGGTCAGCGCCAAGACCGGCGACGGCGTCGGTGAGCTGCGTGACGAACTCGTCGGGCTGCTGGCCGAGGGGCCGCTCTATTTCCCGGTCGAGCAGCGCAGCGACCTCACGATCGAGGAGCAGATCTCCGAGCTCGTGCGCGAGAAGGCGCTGCACCTGACTAAGGACGAGATCCCGCACGCACTGAGTGCTGAGGTCGGCGAGCTCGACGAGCGGCGCGTCGAGGTCACGATCTTCGTCGAGACCGACTCCCAGAAGCAGATTCTGATCGGCCGCGGCGGCAAGATGGTGAAGGAGATCGGCGTCCGTGCCCGGCCCGAGATCGAGGCGCTGCTCGGCCACGCGATCTACCTCGAGCTGCGCGTGAAGTCCCGCCCGCACTGGCGGCGCAACGAGACGATGCTCACGCGCTTCGGGATTTGATCACGCGCCGCCGGGGGGCGGACGCGCCGAGCCGTCGTTGTTCCACTTCCGGCACGCTTCGGTCACAGACACGCGCGCTTTGCCCCGGTATGGTCTGAACCGGTGGGTGGTTAGCGGTCGGCCCCTAGCCGTTGCGCCCGCAAGGCTGTCGGAAACGGACACGTTCGACGCGATGCCATCCCCTCGCCCGCGACGTTTCCGCGCATCGACCGTGGGGTTACCCGTATGGCGCGCTCGGCGACTCCGTGCCACGATTGGCCGACATGTCACCCACGCTGCTCATCGTCGACGACCACCCGAGCTTTCGCATCACCGCCCGGGCCCTGCTCGAGACCGAGGGGTTCGAGGTCGTCGGCGAGGCGGAGGACGGTCGCTCGGCTCTCGCGGCGGCGCGGCGGCTCCGGCCCGAGGTCGTCCTGCTCGACGTGCAGCTGCCCGACATCGACGGCTTCGAGGTCGCGCGGCAGCTTACGGCGAACGGGAGCTCGCCCAGCGTCGTGCTCACCTCCAGCCGGGACGGGTCCGACTTCGGCCCCCTGGTGGAGCGCAGCGGCGCGCGCGGCTTCGTGCCCAAGGCGGAGCTGTCCGGGGCGGCCCTGAACGACCTGCTGGAATGAAGTCACCCGGCAAGCTCTGGATCGCGCTCTGGCCGATCGGGCTCGCCTTCGGCGTGCTGGATGTTGCGCTCGCGCTCACCAGCAACCACGACAGCAACACGGCGGTCAGCATCGCGCTGACGCTCCTGCTCGGCTGGTCGTTCATCGTCAGCGGCCTGATCGCCTGGGCCAGACGGCCCGACACCCGCAGCGGACAGCTGATGGTGTGGGTCGGCTTCCTCTGGCTCGCCAACGCCTTCGCCGACTCGAACTGGCCGGACGTCTTCACGACCGGGATGCTGGTGGGAGCACTGCCCCTGGCCGGGCTCGTTCATCTGCTCATCACGTTCCCGGACGGGCGCATGCGAACGACGAGAGAGCGCTGGCTCGTCGGTCTGGGGTACGCGGCCGCGCTGCTGGCCAATCTCAGCAGCCTTTTCGTCGACTCGTCCCCGATGAACAACTGCAAGGACTGTCCGGCCAACCGGCTGCTGATCGTCGACAGCCACAGGGCGGCGACCGTGCTCAGCACCTTCTGGGACATCGTCGGTCTCGCGTTCATGCTCGCGGTGGCGATAGTGCTCGTCAGCCGTTGGCGGGCCGCGACCGCCCCGGGGCGGCGCGTGCTCACGCCCGTCTACGTCGGCGGCATGGTGAGCGTGCTGCTGGTCGCCGCCGGGTTCGCGCTCGAGCCGCTGACCTCGGTGGGACAGGGCATCACCTTCCTCGGCATCCTCGCGTTCGCCACCGTCCCCTTCCTCTTCCTGGCCGGCCTGCTCCGCACGCAGCTCGCACGCACCGGCGCGGTACGCCTAATCGAGGGCGCCGACGCGCGGTCGGCGGCCGAGGCCGAAGCCGGGCTGCGCGGGGCGCTGAACGATTCGAGCCTGCGCCTGCTGGTCTGGCGAGAGGACGGAGCCGGGTACATGGATACGGCCTGCGAGCCCGCCGCGTGCCCGTCCGAGACCGCCGACACAGCCGTGTCGAAGCTCGTGCACGACGGTCGCCCGCTGGCCGCCGTCGTCCACGATCCGTCGCTCCGCGCCGAGCCCGAGCTGCTCAACGACGTGCTCGCAGCCGCCCGGCTGACGCTCGTGCAGAACCGCAGCATCGAGGCCCACCGGGCCAGCGAGCAGCGCAACCGCGCCCTGCTCGATGCCGTGCCCGACGACATGTTCCGCATCCGCGTCGACGGCACGTACCTCGACTTCCACTCGCATGCGCCGGACAACCTCCAGGTTCAGGTCGAGCGCATCGTGGGCGCGAACGTCCGGGAGCTGATGCCCGACCACGAGCTCGCGGAAGAGGTCATGGGGATCATCGAGCGCGTCGTCGCAACCGGCGAGAGCGAGACGACAGAGCTCCAGCTCCAGCGACGGGCCGGAATGCGCTGGATGGAGGCGCGCCTTGTGCGGAGCGGCGAGGACGAGGTGATCGCCATGCTTCGCGACGTCACCGATCGCAAAGAGGCCGAGGACGCGATCGTGCGCCAGCGCGACTTCCTGCGCACCGTCGTGAACACGGCATCCAGCATCTTCTGCGTGGTGACGACCGAGGGGCGGATCGTCCGCTTCAACGAGGCGTGCACCGAGCTGACGGGGCGCATCGACGACGACACGGTCCGGGGCCGGCTCTTCTGGGAGGTGTTCGCGCCGCCGGACGAGGCCGAATCGATGCGCAACGCCTTCGAGAGCGAGCGGGCCGGGGTCGTGTTCGAGCACCGTTGGGCCGCGATCTCGGGGGAACGGCTGCTGATCGAGTGGTCGAGCACCCCGCTCGTCGACGACGAGGGCGAGTCGCGGCGCCTCATCCACGGGGTGGACGTGACCGAACGCGAGCGCCAGGAGGAGGAGCTCCGGGAGCGCTACACCTTTCTCACGACGATCGCCCGCGCGACACCGAGCATGCTGGCCGTCATCGAGGCAGACGGACGGATCGGCCCGGACGGGGTCAACACCAGCTTCGAGCAGACGCTCGGCTGGGGCGACGACGAGGCCGTCGGACGCCCGTGCGCCGAGCTGGTCGCTCCCGGCGACGAGTCCGCGCAGATCGCGATCGCCGAGGCGGTCGTGTCGGGCTCGATCGTCGAGCGCGAGAGCGTGTGGACGGCCCGGGACGGCCGGCCGATCTCGGTCGCGTGGTCGATCCGGCCGCTCGGCGAGCTCAGGGGCCGCCGCTCGTACCTCGTCTCCGGCGTGGACGTGACCGACCAGAAGCGCCAGCAGGCCGAGCTTCGACGCTCGCGTACGCGGATCGTCGAGGCCCAGGCGGCCGAGCGGCGGCGGCTCGAGCGGAACCTCCACGACGGCGCACAGCAGCGGCTCGTGTCGCTGTCGCTGGCGCTCCGGCTGGCCCAGGCCAAGCTGTCCTCGGATCCGGACGGCGCCGCCCGGCTCATGGCCGGTGCCAGCACCGAGCTGGCCCTGGCGCTGGAGGAGCTGCGCGAGCTGGCGCGCGGGATCCACCCGGCGGTGCTGACCGACCGCGGACTCGCGGCGGCGCTCGAGGCCCTGGCGCAGCGCGCCACGCTGCCCGTCGAGCTCGAAGCCGTGCCGGAGGATCGCCTGCCCGGGCCGGTCGAGGCCGCCGCGTTCTACGTCGTCTCCGAATCCCTCGCCAACGTGGCCAAGTACGCCCACGCGTCGGTCGCCCGGGTGCGAGTCGTGTGCGCAGACGGGGAGGCCGTGGTCGAGGTCTCCGACGACGGCCTGGGCGGCGCCGACGAGTCCCGTGGATCCGGCCTGCGCGGGCTCGCCGATCGGCTCGAGGCGCTGGATGGTCGCCTCTCCGTCGAGAGCCCGGTCGGGCGCGGCACCGTCGTGCGGGCGGTGATTCCGCTGGCGCCGACAGGCGCGACCGAGCCGGTCCGGCTGGCCGCCGAACGGGAACGGCGGTAGCGCGCCCGGCCCGTACCGGCCGAACCGGACGCTTACCGCCCGGCGCTCCGCCGCATAGAGCGCCTACCTGTTACTTCTTCGCCAGGGCCGCCTTGGCCGCGGCCCAGTTCTTCGCCTGCATGTAGCCCTTCACGGCTGCCCAGTTCTCCTTGCAGTTCTTGTCCACCCAGTCGGCCACCTTCGCCTTCGCGCCGCCGCTCAGATACGCCACCTCGAGGTCGGCGAGTGGAAGTCCGGCGTCGAGCGCGGCCTGCACGCAGGGGCTCTCGCCCGGGTAGCAGGTCGGCGCGTCGACGTTCAGCTTCTTGCATGCGACCTGGGTGAGGATCTCGGTCGTGCCCTCGTCCCACCGGTCGCCGACGACTCCGCGCCAGTCGGACGCGGTGTTGTTGTGCAGCATCTCGTGCACGACCGTGTGCAGGCCGGCGGCGTCCTTGTTGATGTAGTTGACCTTGTTGGGAGTGTCCGCGAACCCGTTGAGATTGCCGTACGTCGGCTTGACGTACTTGTCCCAGGAGTACGGGCCGGTTCCGTAGATCTTGTCGTAGGCCACCTGGAACGCAGCCTGATCGAGGATCTGGATCGACCCGGGGACGATGGTCTTGATCGACCCGAAGGCGTTCTTGAGGACCGATTCCCCGGAGGCGAGATCCATCTGCAGCTTCGGCGTCGCGGGGTGGTCCGGAGTGGCCTTCTTGGTCTCCGGCGCCATCGTGGACTGGTTCGGCTCCTCCGAGTGGTTCTGCTCGGTGGACATCTGGGACGAGTCCTCCGCGGAGCTCGTGTTCTGGCTCGAAGAGCTCGTGTCCTGGGACGAGTTCGGCGTGGTCTCCTGCGAGGACTGATTGACGTCGTCCTCGCTGGACGTCATGGTCCTGTCGTCGCGGAACAGCGTTGCGGTCGCCGCCCTGGCGGCCGGCCTGTACAGGCGGCTGCTGACGGCGTGGTTGCCGGCGCTGCGCTGCAGCGAGAGCGCCTGGCCATGCGTGAGCAGCGCGGTTCCGCCCTCGGAGCGGAGGAGAGTCGCGTCCTGTACCGGGGCGACGGGTTCGCGAGCCGACCTGGGTGCCGCAGCCTCGACCGTTCCGTCGCGCCCTGCCGTGTGAGCGTGATTGCTCATGCAGTCGTTGGAGCCAGCGTGCTATCCGATGCGCATCGCCGTCAAGGGCCGAACGGGCAGATCTCGGTGCTCCCGCAAGCCCTCAGCGGTGCCCCGGCGCTCAGGGCCGGATCGAGGGAGCGCCCCCTGCGTCGCGCGCGAGACGGATGCTCATGGCCTTGCGCTCGACCGCGTAGAGCGCGTCCATGACCGCGTCGCCGAGCTCGCGGCGGCACAGGGTCGCCGGGCGCGACGCCGAGCGCGTCCAGCTCGCCCGCGAGCTCCTCCGCCTCGTGCAGGTAGGCCTTGCCCTGCGTCCGCGCCGCTTCGTCGTCGGCAGACCCGTCGAGGATCGCCTTGCCGAGGGCGTACGTCGCGGCGCTCAGGCGATCGACCCTGCGCTCGACCACGCGCGAGCGCAGGACGTGCAGGCGGCCGGCTGCGTCCTGTCCACGGCCCCGCGCTGCGAGCTCGTCACGCTGGATGGCGAGCACCGCGCCCGGATCGGGGGTGGAGTCGGCCTCGCGCGCCCAGTCGTCGACAACCTCGCCGAGCAGCCGGCGCCCCTCCTCGAGCTCCGCGCCGTCGAGACCGTCGAGCCACTCGGTGGCGAGCTCGTCGATGACCTGCTGCCGGTCGATGCTCATTTCTTCGCGAGGGCCGCCTTCGCTGCGGCCCAGTCGTTGGCTTCCATGTACCCCTTCACAGCAGCCCAGTTCTCCTTGCAGTTCTTGTCCACCCAGTCGGCCACCTTCTCCTTCGCGCCGCCGTTCAAGTATGCGGCCTCGAGGTCGGCGAGCGGGAGCCCGGCGTCGAGCGCGGCCTGCACGCAGGGGCTCTCGCCCGGGTAGCACACCGGCGCCTCGACGTTGAGCTTCGCGCACGCGACCTGGGTGAGGATCTCCGTCGTGCCCTCGTTGAAGCGCGAGCCGACGGCCGGGATCCAGTCCGACGCGCAGTTGTTGTGCAGCATCTCGTGGACGACGGTGTGCAGGCCGGCGCTGCCGGTGTTGATGTAGTTCATGCCGTCGTGGGCGAAGCCGTTGAGGCTGCCGTACTTCGGCTTGACGTACTTGTCCCAGGAGTAGTCGCCGGCCCCGTAGATCTTGTCGTAGGCCTCCTGGAAGGCGGCCGGGGCGAGGATCTGGATCTTGCCGGGGACGATCGTCTTCATCGAGCCGAACGCGTTCTTGAGCACGGCCTCGCCCGAGGCGAGGTCCATCGCGAGCGGCGGCGGTGACGGGTGCTCGGGCTCCTTCTTCGTCGGTGTCGGGCGCGATCGGGCCGGCTGTCGGCTGCCCCAGCGTCCTCTGTGGCCTTGGCGCCTCCGCTTGGCGCGGATTCGGCGCCACCCGTGGCCTCTTCTGCTCCGCTCTGCGGCGGATTCGGCGCCTTCCGCGCCTCCGCTCTGGGCGGATTCTGCGCCTCCCTCGGCTTCTTCCGCTCCGCCCTCCACCTCGCTCGAGCTGGACTCCGGCATGTTCTCCATGTCCGGGAACCGCGGTCGCAGGCGCGCCCTCCCCGCCGACGGGATCGCCTGTCTTCGGCTTGCCCGTGAAGAAACCCTTGATCTTCTTCCACATGTTGGAGAAGAACCCCGCCCGGAACACGTTGGCCGAGGTGGTCTCGGCGGCCGCGGGGGTGTCGGGCGCTCGCTGCACGTCGGGCGTTTTGGCGCCGGACCGGCTCGCGATGTGCTCCGCGACCGCGCTGTTTCCGGCGCTGCGCTGGAGCGCGAGGATCCGAGCGGACGCCGAGCCGGCGGAGTCGTGCGGTCCGCTTCAGGCCCCGGGCTCGACCCTGCCGTCGCGTTCGGTGATCTGCGTACGCTCGGTCACGTGAGCCCGGGTGTCAGAATCGTCCAGGGCGCGGTCCACGTCAAGGACCGAAGGGGCAGCCGTTGGCGCGTGGCCGGCGGCGGCGGCCCGTCTTAGACTCGCGGCGTGTCTCCGTCCACGTTGCCCGCCGGAACCGTCACGCTGCTGTTTGCGGACGTCGAGGGCTCGACGGCGCTCGTGCATCGGCTCGGCGAGGGGTATGTGCCGGTCATCGAGCAAGTACGCACCGTGCTGCGGGCGGCCACGGCGGCCGAGGACGGATACGAGGTCGACTGCCGTGGAGACGAGCTGTTCGTGGCGTTCACACGCTCCGACGGCGCGGTCGCGGCCGCGGTCGCCGCCCAGCATGCGCTGGCTGCAGCATCCTGGCCCGAGGGCGTTCGGCTCCGGGTGCGGATCGGGATTCACACCGGCGAGCCGGCGATCGTGGAAGGGACGTACTTCGGCGTCGACGTGCACCGCGCGGCACGCATCTGCTCGGCGGGTCACGGCGGTCAGATCCTGCTCTCGGCGGACGCGGCCGGCGCACTCGGGGAGCCTGCAGAGCTGCGAGACCTGGGCGAGCACGATCTGCGTGGGCTGCCGCGCCCGGAGCGGATCCTGCAGCTTGTCGGCCCGGGGCTTGACGCTTGACTTCCCCGCCCTCCGCGTCGATCGTGACGCGGCAGCGGAAACAGTCCTGGAGGTCGAGCCGATGGGCGTGCGCGTCGTGCTGGCAGAGGATTCGGTGCTGCTCCGCGAGGGCATCGCGAGTCTGCTCGAGGACGGGGGTTTCGACGTCGTCGGCCAGTCCGGGAATGCCGAGGATCTGCTGCTGAAGGTGCGCTCGTACTCGCCCGATGTTGCGATCGTGGACATCCGGATGCCGCCCACGCACACCGACGAGGGTCTCCGGGCCGCCAAGGAGATCCGCGAGAAACACCCGGCAACCGGCGTGCTCGTGCTCTCGCAGTACGTCGAGACCGGGTACGCGCTCGAGCTGCTGGCGGACAGCGCCGAGGGTGTCGGCTACCTGCTCAAGGACCGCGTGTCCGACATCGACGACTTCCGCTCTGCCGTGCGCCGCGTGGCGGAAGGCGGCTCGGCGCTCGATCCGACCGTCGTCTCGCAGCTCGTCGGCCGCCGGCGCAGCGACGATCCGCTGGCCGCCCTGACGCCGCGGGAGCGAGAGGTGCTCGAGCTCATGGCGGAGGGCCGCTCGAACGGAGCCATCGCCCAGCGGATGGTCGTCACCGAGCGTGCCGTCGAGAAGCACGTGACCAGCATCTTCTCGAAGCTCCGCCTGGCCCCCGCGTCCGAGGATCACCGGCGCGTGCTGGCCGTTCTCGCGTTCCTCCGCAGCTGACCTCGCACCGCCGGGCCGGCGGTTGTGACGGATTCCCGACGCTTCCGCGACCCACGCGTGCGGCGCCGGGCGCTACCGTCCGAGTGCGTCGACGAGGCTGCGCACGCGGGCGTGGCCGCCGCTCCGGATCGGCGACCCGTGCCCGACGCCGAGGACGTCCGCCTCGGTCTCCGCGAGGCGGCGCAACGCCGCGTGGTGCTTGCGCACGTTCAGGTTCAACGCCGGCCATCCCGGCGCGAACGACGGCCACGTGCAGATCGTGTCGCCGGCTATGAGGAGGTTCTGCTCGGGCCAGAGGAACGCGAGATGGCCCGGTGAGTGCCCCGACGCGTCGATGACGTGGAGCGGGCCGACCCGGTCGCCGGCGGCGATGAAGTGGTCGACCTCGCACGGCGGCTGCCGGCCCTTGCCCGGTCGCGAGCCCGATCTGGATCGGAAACCACGTGCGGTACGGCCTGTGGGGGAGCATGCTGATCCGCTGCGCCTCGCGGTCGCCGCTGAGGATGTCCGCCTCCCACTCGTGCGAGTAGACGGCAGCGCCGGTGGCGGCGTGCAGCGCGGCCATGCCGCCCACGTGGGAGCGGTGGCCGTGGGTGATCACGATGTGCTTCAGATCCTCCGGCTTGCGGCCGATCGCCGCGATCTGACCGAGGATCTTCGCGCCGTCGGTGTCGAAGAGCGTGTCGACGAGCGTCAGCTCGCCGCCCGCATCGAGGAGGAACGCGTGCACGCGGCCGCCCGTGTGCTGGCCCAGGCACCAGACCTCGGGCGCGAGCTGGATGATCTCGTCGCCGCTCGCCATGTCGCGGGATCGTCGCGGCTGGAGTGCCGGGTGTCAACGCAGAGCGGGCTCCACCCCGGCGGCCCGGGTGCCAGCCGCACCCCCACACGCCTGTCAGCCGCATTCCCGCAGCCGGAGCCCGCTGCGAGCCTCTGATCTGCAAGACCCGATACGCAAATACCCCTTGAAGGAGAAACGAATGTCACCCCTGAAGCGCTCGAACAACATCGCGGCCCGGATGGGTCGCTGGAGTGCGAGTCACTGGAAGACAGCCGTCTTCGGCTGGCTCGCATTCGTCGTCGCCGCCGTCGCCATCGGCATGGCCGTCGGCACCAAGAACATCGACCAGAACGACGCCAACGTCGGCCAGTCGCACCGGGCCGACCACATCCTGCGCGACGCCGGCTTCCAGGCCGACCCGCAGACCGAGATCGTGCTCATCCAGAGCAAGAAGCTCACGGTCGCGCGACCCGGCGTTCCGGGCGACGATCAACGACGTCGTCGCGGCGGTCGCAGCCGTTCCACACGATCAAGAACCTCCGCTCGCCGCTCGACCCCGGCCACGCCGACCAGGTCTCGAAGGACGGTCACACCGCGCTCGTCGAGTGGGACATGAAGGGCGACAACACGGTCGCGACGAAGAACATCGACGCGATCACGGCGGCCACGGCCGCCGTCGCCAAGGCGCATCCGGACTTCTACGTCGGCGAGGCCGGCTCGATCAGCTCCGGCAAGGCGCTCGACAAGATGTTCAACCAGCAGCTCGCGCAGGCCGGCGAGCGGTCGGTGCCGCTGACGCTGCTCATCCTGCTGATCGTCTTCGGCGCGCTCGTCGCCGCGGGCGTGCCGCTGCTGCTCGCGCTGACCGCCGTGATCGGCGACGATCGGCCTCGTCGCGCTGCCGAGCCACCTCGTCCCGATGGACTCCGAACGTCAGCGCCGTGCGTCCTGCTCGTCGGGCTCGCCGTCGGCGTCGACTACTCGCTCTTCTACCTCAAGCGCGAGCGTGAGGAGCGCGCCGCCGGCCGCGGCCACCGCGCCGCGCTCGAGGCCGCCGCGGCCACGTCCGGCCGCTCGGTGCTCATCTCGGGCGTGACCGTGATGATCGCGATGGCCGGGATGCTGTTCTCCGGCGACAAGACGTACCTGTCCTTCGGGATCGCCACGATGATCGTCGTCGGCGTCGCCATGATCGGCTCGCTGACCGTGCTGCCGGCGCTGCTCTCGAGGCTCGGCGACCAGCATCGAGAAGGGCCGCATCCCGTTCCTGCACCGGCTCCGGCGCGCAGCGGCGGCGAGAACCGCGTCTGGTCGCGCGATCCTCACCCCGGTGCTGCGGCACCCGGTCATCTCGGCCATCGCCGCCGCCGCGGTGCTGCTCGTCATGGCGATCCCGGTGCTGCAGATCCACACCGCGCAGTCCGGGCTCGACTCGCTGCCCGCGCAGCGCCCCGACCGTCGAGACGATCGACCGGATCCAGGACGCGTTCCCGGGCGGCGTCGAGCCGGCGCTCGTCGCGATCAAGGCCGACGCCGACTCGACCGCGACGAAGAACGCGATCGACGAGCTGCGGGCGCAGGCGCTCGCGATCGGGCAGATGCACGGCCCGATCGAGGTCGACGTCAACGCCGACCACACCGCCGCGCGGGTCGCGATCCCGCTCGCCGGCAAGGGCACCGACGCGGTCGTCGAACACGGCGCTCGAACACGCTCCGCAACGAGATCCTGCCCGGCCACGATCGGCAAGCGTGCCGGGCGCGACGTACGCGCGTCACCGGCGGCACGGCGGCCTCGGCCGACGCCAACGCGCTGCTGAAGCGCTCGGCGCCGCTCGTCTTCGGCTTCGTGCTCGTCTTCGCGTTCCTGCTGCTGCTGGTCTCCTTCCGCTCGATCGTGATCGCGGCGAAGGCGATCGTGCTCAACCTGCTCTCGGTCGGCGCCGCCTACGGCGTGCTGGTCGCCACCTTCCAGTGCGGCTGGGGCGAGAACCTCCTGAACTTCCAGTCCAACGGCGGCATCGCGTTCTGGCTGCCGATCTTCATGTTCGTGATCCTGTTCGGGCTCTCGATGGACTACCACGTGTTCATCCTCAGCCGCGTCCGCGAGGCCTACGACCGCGGCATGAAGACCGAGGACGCCGTCGCGCACGGGATCAAGACCACGGCCGGCGTCGTCACCAGCGCCGCGATCGTGATGGTCGGCGTGTTCGCGATCTTCGCGACGCTCCCGATCATCGACATGAAGGAGATGGGCATCGGCCTCGCGGCCGCCGTCCTGATCGACGCCACGATCGTCCGGGCGGTGCTGCTGCCCGCGACGATGAAGCTGCTCGGCGACTGGAACTGGTACCTGCCGAAGTGGCTCGAGTGGCTGCCCAGGCTCGAGCACGAGCAGCCGGAGACGGAGACCGTCCCCGCCGCGGTGCCGGCCCTGGAGCGCGCTGCCTAGACGCTCCGGTTCCCCCGCTCGCGCCAACGGAGCCCGCGTCCCCACTTCCAGGGGCGCGGGCTCCGGCTCTACGCCTTCCAGAGCACCGTGAGATCCTGATGCGGGTTCCCGGCGGCGCCGCGCGGCACGTGCTCGACCAGCTCGAATCCCTCCGCCACCCGCGTCCTGAGGTAGGACTCGGGGTGGTACGCGGCGCACAGGTTGGTGCCGGCGGCGCTCTCCCACCGCACGACCAGCTGCCCGCGATCGAAGCGCGCCCGCTCCGCCTCGGTCAGCTTCTCGCGGTAGACGGCGCCGTGCGTGGTGACGATCAGCAGCCCGTTCGGACGGAGTACGCGCCGGAGCTCGTCGCGCCAGGCGAGGCCCAGCCTCTCGGGCAGGTGGGTGAGCACCGAGAGCGCGTAGATCGCGTCGAAGGAGTCGTCCGCATAGACGAGCGGCGGCTCCAGCCCGTTCATCTCGAACTCGCCGAACGGAAGATTGACCCGGCACCAGTCGATCGCCTCCGCGTTGGCGTCGCTGCCGTGTACGGCCACGCCGCGCAGCGCGCGCCAACGGCGGGCCACGCGACCGCAGCCACAACCGAAGTCGAGCACGGAGCCGAGCTCCGCGATGGGGCGTCCTGCCCGCTCGAGCGCGGCCTGGACGCTCTCGGCGGCGAGCTGCCCGCCCTCGAGGAACCAGCCCGTGTCGGCCGTACCTGCGACGCGGACGATCAGCTCCACCGGGGGCAGGGGCAGCCCGTCGGTCGGCTGCGCGTCCGTGCGCCGCGTCCGGGCGGAGAGCGCCTGCAGTCGCTCGTAGGCGCCGTAGGCCGGCCGGAGCAGGCCGACTCGATCGAGCAAGCGGAGGAGTGTCGTCTTCACAGGGCTACACTCTTGCTCATGGCGAAGGCGCCTGCGCTGGCCGCCGGCTTCGAGCTCCCGCTGGAGCCGCGCATCCCGCGGGTCGGATCGGTGGACGCGGTCGGGCCTCGAAGAGCGCGCCGCGACGCTTGCCAAGCGCTCTGTCAAGCGGGAGGCGAAGATGTTCGCGCTCGAGCTGGCGGTGCGGATGATCGACCTCACGACACTCGAGGGCGCGGACACGCCGGGGAAGGTCGCCGCGCTGGCGTCGAAGGCCGTCAGGCCGGATCCCTCGGATCCGGCCGTCCCCTCGGTCGCCGCGCTCTGCGTCTATCCGAACCTCGTCCCGGCCGCGGTCGCGCGGTTGCGGGACACCACGGTGCGGGTCGCATCGGTCGCGACCGCGTTTCCCGTCGGGCCAGTCGCCGCTGGAGTCGAAGCTCGCCGAGGTGCGCTGGGTCGTCGAGCAGGGCGCAGACGAGGTCGACATGGTCATCGACCGCGGCGCCTTCCTGTCGGGCCGACACGCGAAGGTCTACGACGAGATCGTCCGCACGAAAGAGGCCTGCGCGGGCGCGCACCTGAAGGTGATCCTCGAGGTCTCCGAGCTCGGCACGTACGACAACGTCCGCCGCGCGTCGTTGCTGGCCATGGCCGCGGGGGCCGACTTCATCAAGACGTCGACGGGCAAGCTCCCGGGCGCGGCGACGCTGCCGGTCACGCTCTGCATGCTGGAGGCGATTCGCGACGTGCACGACGAGACCGGGCGGCGCGTCGGGATGAAGCCCGCAGGTGGAATCCGCCAGGCGAAGCAGGCCGTCCAGTACCTCGTGCAGCTCCACGAGACGCTGGGCACGGAGTGGCTCACGCCCGATCTGTACCGACTCGGCGCGTCGTCGCTCCTCAACGACATCCTCATGCAGCTCCGCACGCAGCGCACGGGGCGCTACCAGTCGCCCGACTACTTCACCGTTGACTGATCGTGACCGAATCGGCACGCATCCGGCACAGACACGTGCGCTCTGGGCGGATAGCGTCAACGCCGAGGGAGGTGGGTTGAGCCCCGCCCTTCAAAAGAAGGGTGGGGGGTGTCCCGGGGCCATGGCCGGAGAGGACATGTCGCGATGAGCGACCTCGAGCGGAAGCGTGGGAGCGCTCCCGATCCCGGCCGGATGGGAGTACGCATCGGCGCCCGAGGCGCGCGAGATCGTCTCGCTGCGCGAGCGCTACGGGCTCTTCGTCGGCGGCCGGTGGGTCGAGCCCGCCGAGACGTACACGACGATCGACCCCGCGCACGAGGAGCCGCTCGCCGAGGTGGGCCAGGCCGGACCCGCCGAGGTCGGCGCCGCCGTCGATGCCGCCCGGGACGCGTTCGAGAACGGCTGGTCCGGTCTTGCCCCGTCCGAGCGGGCGAAGTACCTGTTCCGCATCGCGCGCATCCTGCAGGAGCGCTCGCGCGAGCTCGCCGTGCTGGAGTCGCTGAACGGCGGCAAGCCGATCCGGGAGTCGCGTGACGTCGACCTCCCGCTCGCCGCGGCGCACTTCTTCTACTACGCGGGCTGGGCCGACAAGCTCGAGTACGCGTTCCCGAACCGGCGGCCGCGGCCGATCGGCGTCGCCGGCCAGATCATCCCGTGGAACTTCCCGCTGCTGATGCTGGCCTGGAAGATCGCGCCCGCGCTGGCCGCGGGGAACACCGTCGTGCTCAAACCCGCGGAGACGACGCCGCTCACGGCCCTGCTCTTCTGCGACGTGCTGCGCCAGGCCGAGCTGCCGCCGGGCGTCGTCAACATCGTCACCGGCGACGGACGCACGGGCGCCGCGCTCGTCGAGCATCCCGGGCGTCGACAAGATCGCGTTCACCGGCTCGACCGAGGTCGGCAAGGCGATCCAGCGCCGCCTGGCCGGTACGGGCAAGCGGCTCACGCTCGAGCTCGGCGGCAAGGCCGCGAACGTGATCTTCGACGACGCCGCCCTCGACCAGGCCGTCGAGGGCATCGTCAACGGGATCTACTTCAACCAGGGCCACGTGTGCTGCGCCGGCTCGCGGCTCCTCGTGCAGGAGTCGGTCTACGAGGATGTCGTGCGGAAGCTGAAGCGGCGCATGGCGACGCTCCGGGTCGGCGACCCGCTGGACAAGAACACCGACGTCGGGGCGATCAACTCGCGCGCGCAGCTCGACAAGATCGAGGCGCTCGTGCGGAGCGGGGAGGACGAGGGGGCCGAGATCTACCAGCCGCCGTGCAGCCTGCCCGAGCGGGGCTACTGGTTCGTGCCGACCGTCTTCACGGGCGTGGCGCAGAGCTACCGGATCGCCCAGGAGGAGATCTTCGGGCCCGTGCTCTCGGTGCTCACGTTCCGCACCCCCGACGAGGCGGTGGAGAAGGCGAACAACACGCCGTACGGCCTGTCTGCGGGCGTGTGGACCGAGAAAGGGTCGCGGATCCTCTCGATGGCCCAGCGTCTGCGCGCCGGGGTGATCTGGGCCAACACGTACAACCGGTTCGACCCGACGTCGCCGTTCGGCGGCTACCGCGAGTCCGGCTTCGGCCGCGAGGGCGGCCGCCACGGGCTGGAGCCGTATCTGGAGTTCGAGTGATCGCCGGTGGCCCACCGGGAGGCTCGCACGCACGCGCGCTCCCCACCCCGGGGAGGGGCACGTGACCCGGCTCCCTGTCAAGAAGACCTACAAGCTCTATGTCGGCGGCGCGTTCCCGCGCAGCGAGTCGGGGCGCACCTACGAGGCGCAGGGCGCCAACGTCGCGCGCGCGTCGCGCAAGGACCTCCGCGACGCCGTTCGTGCCGCGCGCTCCGCGCAGCCGAAGTGGGCGGCCGCCACCGCCTACAACCGGGGCCAGGTGCTGTACCGGATCGCCGAGATGATGGAGGCGCGCAGCGGCGAGCTGGCCGGCTTCTGCTCGGGGGCGGCCGAGGTCGAGCGCGCCACCGACCGCATGGTCTGGTACGCGGGGTGGGCGGACAAGCTCGCGCAGGTGCTCGGCTCCTCGAACCCCGTGGCGGGGCCGTACTTCAACTTCACCGTCCCCGAGGCGACGGGCGTCGTCGGGATCCTCGCGCCCGACGAGCCGGCGCTCGAGGGACTCGTCTCGCGGATCGCGCCCGCGATCGTCGGCGGCAACACGGTCGTCGTCGTCGCGTCCGAGGCGTCGCCGCTGGCGGCCGTCGAGCTGGCCGAGGTACTGGCGACCTCGGATGTCCCGGGAGGCGCCGTCAACCTGCTGACCGGCTTCAGGGCCGAGCTCGCGCCCTGGCTGGCCGGTCACATGGACGTGAACGCGGTCGACCTGACGGGGGCAGACGGCGACGGCGCCGAGCTCGAGCAGCTGGCCGCCGAGAACGTGAAGCGCATCGTGCGCGGAAGCCCGGACGGGCAGAGCCCGTGGGAAGCCGCCGCGTTTCTCGAGCTCAAGACGGTCTGGCACCCGATCGGCGTCTAGGAAGGAGCCCGTAGGAGGCGCCGCCTCCCACGGGCTCTGAACCGTGTCGCGCGCGGTGCCAGGCGGCGCTCGCTACCCGTTGGGGCTCGTGCACACCCCTTGCCCCGACGGGAAGCTGTTGTCGAAGTTGAGCGGGCTCACCGCGGGGTACCCCGTGTTGCCGCTCGGGTTCGTCGGAATGTCGAACGTCGGCCCGCCGCCCGGCCCGGGAGGTGCCGGGTCGTACGGATAGACCTTGCTCGTCGCGACGCCCGAATGGTCGCTGTCGCCGATCAGCACCGTGCTGATCGGCCCCGAGGCGAGACAGCCCTGCACGAACTGGATCCGATCCGGCCTGTCCGCCGGCGAGGCTCCCGAGTCCGTGGTCGGCACCTGGTTGACGAAGAACGCGAACTTGCTGTTCGCCGCCAGGCAGTTCACGAACATCCCCGCGTACGTGATCCGCTGGCCGCCGAAGGCCCGGATCCCGTACTGGTTCGTGGTGAACGCCCCGCTCGGGTTGTTGCAGGTGACGGAGCCGCCACCGACGACGATGTCGTGCGCCCCCTTCACCGACTTGATGCCGTCCCCGCCCTGAGTGACGACGGTGAGCTTGCCGATCCGGCCGGTGCAGCCGGGGCGCGAACCTCACGCCCTCCGTGACCGTGTCCTGGTTGACGAGGATCGTCGCCCGGTCGACGTTCAGGTTGTACGTGCACGTCCAGCAGGCCGGCAGCGTCGGGTCGTACGACGTATCGCACTCCGTCGACGGGTTCGTGCTGCTGTAGTCGAGCGTGAAGGTGCCGCTCGCGTGCTGCGGCACCACGGGCGGAGCTCCCGACGACGTGCTCACGACGGCGGCGAACGCGCCGATGCCCAGCAACGCGACCACGACCACGGCGATCGCAAGCTGTCTCGCCCTGGGCCGCATCGGCCGCTCCTCTCTGGCCACGCGCCTGTCACCCATTGGCGTTCACGCAGCTGCTCTGGCCCGCCGGGTAGTCGTTGGCGAAGTCGAGCCAGTTGGAGGCCGGAGCATTCCCGCCGCCCGGTCCTGTGGGTTCGGTGACGCCCGGGACGTCGAACGTCGGCCCGTTGGCAGGGCCGGGGACGAACGGGTGCAGCACGCTCGAGAGGGCGCCCGTGTACTTGCTGCCTCCGATGAGCGCCGTCTGCCTCGGGCCCGAGGCCAGGCAGCTCTGCGCCAGGAGGACGTCGGAAGGACGATTGGCCAGCGGAGCGCCCGTGTTCTGCGCGGGAACCTGGTTGACGAAGTACTCGATCCTGCTGTTCGTCGACTGGCAGTTCACGTACATGCCCGCGAGCGTGACCCGGTGCCCTCCGAACACGCGGATGCCGTACTGATCAGTCGTGAGCCCCGTTGGAGGCGCCTGGCATGTCACCGATCCGTAACCCACGACGAGGTCGTGCGCGCCCTTCACCACCTTGATGCCGTCGCCGCCCTTGGTGTGCACCGTGAGCAGCCCGATCCGGCCGGTACAGCCGGGGCCGAGCCGGACGCCCTCGGTGATCGCGTTCGGGTCGGTGGCGAGGGTGGGGTCGACCGTGATGTCGACCTGGTCGAGGTCGACCGGGTACGTGCAGTTCCAGCAGGCCGGCAGCGACTGGTTGATCTGCGACTCGCAGGTGTTGGCGCTGTAGGCCAGCGTGAACGAGCCGGTGGTGTGTTGCGGCACCGTCGGCTTGTTCGACGATGCGGACGACGGGCCGGCGAGCATCGCCGCCCCGAAGCCTGTGCCCAAGAGAGCCGCAGCGACTGCCGCCGCCGCGACGAACCTCGCGCGTGCTTTCACCGGCAACTCCCCTCTCAGTCGAATCCGTGCCGCGTCGGATCGCCGAAGGCACCCGCAATCGAGTTCACGTAGCTGACCCTCAATCCTCTTCCCGATCAAAGTGCGGGTGGTTCCCGCATCTCCTCAGACCTCAACCTCACACCGCCGGGTACGTCTGTCAAGGGATAGCGGATCTTTTCAGCCGACGTCGGTCCGCGCACGTCCGGCGCGCCCGGAGTGCGTCGGATACGATCCGGCGCTGATGCCCGGCTCACGGCGGTTCAGCCAGGCGATCTCCGAGGGGGACGGGATCTCCGTGATCGTGCCGGTCGGCGACGCCCACGATGCACGGGCTGCGGAGGAGGAGGGAGCGGAGGCGGTCGTCCTGGGCCGCGCGGTCGACGGTGTCCGCGAGGCGACGGGGCTGCCGGTGCTCTGGCGGTCGCTCGGCTCGCTCGAGGAGGCGGCGGCGGTCGGCGCCGACGCGTGCGTCGTCGTCGTGGGGCGGCACGCCGATTCCGGGCGACCGGCTCGAGCGGCTCTGCGCGCAGGCGGAGAGCCTGGGCCTCGACTGCGTGCTGGACGTCTGCGACGAGGAGGAGCTCGAGCTGGCGCTCGCCCGCGTCGATCCGGAGATCTTCCTGCTCTCCGGACGCGAGGTCGACGAGGACGAGGATCCGCTCGATCACGTGCTCGGGCTGCTGCCGGACGTGCCTGCCGGGAAGCTGGCGATCGCCGATCTGGACGTGCACGGGCGGGACGACGTCGTCGCGCTGGAGCGGGCGGGAGTCGACGCCGTGCTCGTCGGCCCCGGCCACGTCGCCCACCTCGTCGGTGGCCCGCACCCCGAGGTCTGAGCCGGCCGGCCCGTCCGTCCCGAACCGCTGGGGCGGCCCGGCGGGCGCGCTGATCGCGATCCTCGCGCTGGCCGCCGCGCTGCGTGCGGTCGGGATCCAGTACGGGCTGCCGTTCGCGCTCCTGAACCCGGACGAGCAGAGCATCGTCCCGCTCGCGTGGCGGATCGGGCGCACGCACTCGCCGAACCCGCACGGCTTCTTCGACTACCCGACGCTCGTGCCCGAGCTGATGGCTCCGTTCCAGGCCTGGCAGCACTCGCCCTCCCTCCTCACCGGGAGGATCGTCGTGCTCGTGCTCGCGCTCGCGGCCGTTGCGGCGGCCTGGTGGCTCGGCCGCCGCGCCTACGGCACGCGTCGCCGGCGCAGTTGCCGCGGCGGTCGTCGCCGTCGACGCGACAACCGTCGCCTACTCCCGGATGGCGGTGACCGACATCCCGCTCACGCTCGGTGTCACGGTCTCGCTCGCGCTGACGATCGGCGGTCAGCTCGAGCTTGCCGGGCTGGCGGCCGGGCTCGCCGCGAGCGCGAAGTATCCGGGAGCGTTCCTCCTCGTCCCGCTCGTGCTCGTCGGCTGGCGCACGCCGCGCCGGCTCGTGGCCGCGCTCGGGCGTCGCCGCTGTGGCCTTCTTCGCCACGAGCCCGTACGTCCTCGTCCATCCGGGCCAGGCCTGGAACGACTTTGCGCGCGTCCAGCGGCTCGCGCGACTGGGCTGGCTCGGGTTCGAGCGCGACCACGCGGCGCCGATCGCATTCGTCGACCGGCTCTGGGAAGGGCTCGGGCCGGTGCTGATCGTGGCCGGGATCGGGCTCGCCTACGCGCCTGGCGCGGCGCACGCGCGCCGACCTCGTGCTCGCCTCGTTCGTGCTCGTCTACTTCCTCGACCTGCTGACCCTGAGGGCGCATTTCGACCGCTACACGCTCCCCCTCGTCGCGCCGCTCGGCGCGCTCGCCGGTCGCATGCGGGCGCTCGCGCCGGTCACGCTGCTGCTCCTCGTCGTCCCGCTCGTCTGGGACATCCGCGCCGACCACCGGCTGACGCGGACCGACACGCGCGTCGTCGCGCAGCGCTGGATCGAGTCGCACGTCCCGCAGGGCTCGCGCGTGGCCGCCGAGTCCTCGACGCCGCCGCTGCCCGGGCTGCGCGTGCTCGCCGCTGGCGCTGCCCGGGCCCGGGCGGACGCCCGACCCGAACCGGAGCGTCGCGCGCCTGCGCGCCCAGGGCGTGCGCTACGTGCTCGTGACCGGCGCGATCGCCGACCGCGTCCTGGCCGTGCCCGGCCGCTATCCCCTCGAGACGCGGTTCTACGCACCGCTCAACAGCCAGCGCACGGTCTACCGGCTCGATCCCGGCACGCGCTACGCAGGGCCGTGGGTCGCGCTCTATCGCTTGTACCCTTGAGAGCGTGAGGATCGGGGTCGCCGCTGCGGGAATCGTCGCCGCGCTCGCGCTCGCAGCCGCCGGCTGCGGCGGAGGCGGAGGCGGCCACACGACCGCACAGGTGAGCCCGGCCGAGCGCTCCGCGACGCCGGCCGCCGGCTGCACGGGAGCGGTACGCGCCGGCTGGCAGCAGCTCGCGAACCGGATCCATGCCGCCGTCTACTGCCCGGCCTGGATGCCGGACCCGTTCACGGGCCGGCTGCACGACCAGAAGTGGAACACGATCTACTCGGTCAGCCACGACCGCAGCTACCTGATGGGCTTCATCTGGCTCGAGGCCGGCAGCGGCGAGCTGCACGTCAACCTCCGCGGCTACCCCGGCCGCAAGAGGATCCCGACCTGCATCGACTCCGAGATCACCGGCGGCAAGACGACCAACACGAAGGTGCCGTGCTTCCAGGACCGCGCGGGGACGAAGCGGTTCGGGGACATCCGGGCAACGGTCTACACGCGCAACCAGGACGCCGACCTCTGGCACATCCTCTACGCGTGGCACGCGCACGGCGGGCTCTACACGCTGAGCCAGCACGTCACGGCGCCGCTCACCTACGCCAAGGTGGTCGCCAACCTGAACCGGATGATGCACAGCCTCACCGTCATCGAGCCGAACGCCTGAGCTCGATGCGCCAGCTGACCCGGAAGGAGCTGCTCGCCGGAGCGGCGGCCGGCGCGCTCGGGGCCGCCGGGATCTACGAGGTCGTCGACCGCCTGACGACGGCCCCGGAGCGCGCTTCGGGCGCCGTGCTCCCGCCCGAGCAGCACATCCTGCTCGGGCAGGGCGTCGTGAGGGACAACGGCGTCGAGGTCGTCGTCCCGCCCCTTCACCACCAGATCGTGACCGCACGCGTGAACGTCAAGCCGACCACGGAAGGCGCTGCGCGACGCACAGTCCCAGCTCGAGCACGCGCTGAAGCAGCTGGAGGCCCGGTACGAGCCGAGCCCGGCCGGCCTCGGCGTTCACCGTCGCCTGGGGGCTGCCGTACTTCAACCGCTACGTCCCGCGGCTCGCCGCCCGGCACATCCCGCTCGACCACCGCGCCTCGCGCGCGAAGAACGAGCCCGTGCGGGCGCTGACCGACGCGATCCGGTTCCCCAGCGATCCTGCCGACACGATCCTGGAGTCGAACGACGTCGCGGTGCTGCTGCGCAGCGACGACCGCGCGCACATCGCCGACGGCGCGCACGCCATCTTCGGCGAGCTCGGCCTCTTCGAGGTGACGAGCATCCGCAACGGCTTCGCGGGCGGCGGCTTCGACGGCGGCACGAGCCTGCCCAAGCAGATGGCGATGAAGGCGGGTGTGGCAGGAGCACGAGCTGATCCCGGAGACGTCGGAGCTCTTCCTCGGCTTCACGTCGACCCAGCGCGCAGGCCTCGGCCCGACCCGGATCGCGAACCTCGAGACGCTCGGCTACACCGATCCGGGCTACTTCCGGCAGGGCACCCACATGCACGTCTCGCACATCTTCGAGGACCTCGAGAACTGGTACCTCAACTTCGACTACCGCGAGCGCGTCGACACCACGTTCAGGCCGAACCAGAAGGTGCGCCACGGGACGCAGACCGTGCCTCAGCCGCCGGCCCGGGCCACGGACGCGCGGCAGGTCGGCCGCGACTACCGCCGCTACGGCGCGATCGGGCACTCGTCGTCGATCCAGTCGACCTCGCGCCTCGAGCAGGACGTCGTGGGGACGGACGGCGACGCTCTACCCGAAGGGGACCGCAGTACCGCAGCGGGCCGACTTCAACACGCTGGACAACCCGTTCTTCTGGAGCTCGGACCCGCATCGCGACAGTGTCGAGCGGGCGGCGGCGGCCGGGATCCACTTCGTCGTCTTCAACCCCACGAGCGACGACTTCGAGCGCAACCGGCTCGCGATGGACGGCGTCCTCCCGGACGGCACGCGGCTGCAGTTCGCCTCCGGCGACCGCGGCCAGGGCTTCAACACGGTCCTGCGCACCACGCACCGTCAGAACTTCCTCGTCCCGCCGCGGCGGCACCGGTCGTTTCCGCTCGCAGAGCTGCAGAGCTAGCCGCCGGGAGGCGGGCCGAGGCGAACTTCCGGCGGCTACTAGCCGAAGAACGCTCTCGCCACGGCGTACCACTCCTCGGGCACCGTCTTGAGCTCCGCGGTCGCCTCGTCGAGCGAGATGTCGACGATCTCGTCCCCGTGCAGGGCCGCCATGCGGCCGAAGTTGCCGTCGTGCACGAGATCGGCGGCCTTCAGCCCGTACCGCGTCGCCAGCACGCGGTCGCGCGGCGTGGGCGTGCCGCCGCGCTGCACGTGCCCGAGCACCGTGACCCTCGTCTCGTAGCCGGTGCGCTGCTCGATCTCCGCCCCCAGCTCGGCGCCGACACCGCCAAATTGGACGTGGCCGAACTGGTCGCTCGCGCGGGCCTCCTGCGCCACCACCCGCCGCTCGCCCGACTCGTAGCTCAGCTCGTAGCCCTCGCTGACCACGACGATCGAGAACGTCTTGCCGCGCGCGTGGCGGCGCCCGATCTCGTCGCAGCACTGCTCGACGGTCATCGGCTGCTCCGGGATCAGGATCACGTCGGCGCCGCCGGCGATCCCGCTGTGCACGGCGATCCAGCCGGTGTGCCGGCCCATGACCTCGACCACCATGACGCGGTTGTGCGACTCGGCGGTCGTGTGCAGCCGGTCGATCGCCTCGGTGGCGATCGAGACCGCGGTGTCGAAGCCGAACGTGTAGTCCGTCCCGGAGAGGTCGTTGTCGATCGTCTTCGGCACACCGACGACCGGGAAGCCGTGCTCCCGGTGGAGCCGGGCGGCGACGCCGAGCGTGTCCTCGCCGCCGATCGCGACCAGCGCGTCCAGCGACTGCTCCTCGAAGTTGCGCAGGACGGCCTCGACTCCGCCTTCCATCTTGTACGGGTTCGTGCGCGTCGTGCCGATGATCGTGCCGCCCCGCGGGAGGATCCCGGAGATCTGCTGCGGGCCGAGCTCCGCGAAGAGCCCATCGACGAGCCCGCGCCAGCCCTCGCGCACGGCGATCGCCTCGTAGCCGCGATCAAGCGAGCGGCGCGTCACCGCGCGGATGACCGCGTTCAGCCCGGGGCAGTCGCCCCCGCCGGTGAGCATTCCGATCCGCTTCGCCATCGGGCCCTATTCTGTAGACGCGCGCAGCGATGCGCCAATGAGGTTCACCCCATTGCCGAAGTGGCGGAATTGGCAGACGCGCCGGACTCAAAATCCGGTTCCCTCCGGGGAGTGTGGGTTCGATTCCCACCTTCGGCACTACAGGAAAGCCCTGCTAAGCGGGGCTTTTCACTGCTCGTGCGTGGCGTGGGCGACGTCTGAGCGGCCGGGGGTGGTAAGCAAGTGGCAACGAGCGCTCCGCGTTGCGAGCATCCGCTCGCTTGCGGCTACTAGGAGGGTTTGGCGAAACGCTCTCGGCGTGCGAGACTAGGCTGTAGCTCGTCTTGTTACGAAAGTTACGTAGCGCGTGGGGGAAGTGGGGCGAAAACAGCCACCAATACAAGATCGATCGCGCGCCAATACAAGATCGATCGCGCCCTGTACAGAGCAGGAGGCGGATCGCACCCACGGTCGAGGGGCTAGAGGATGCCACTGCGAAGAGCGGCGGGCCCGTCCACGTCCCAAGGCCGCCAGCGCACGGACCTCCGGCCAGCCAGCATTCGGACTAGTGCGGGGACCACGAGGAGGTATCGAGGCCGGAGACGCCTTCTACATCGAGGCCGGGCACGTTCCGACGAGCTCCGAGCCTGGCACCGAATACCTTCAGTTCAGTCCAACCGACCAGTTGCAGGTCGTGAGCGACACGATGATGCGAAACATGGAGGAGATGCAGCGAGCCGTCTGAGGCTGCGATCCCTCGGCCGGGGACTCCCACCGCGCCCGCGGCTGGCGCGCGTGCATCGCCGACGACCCCAGGGACGACAAACCCGCGTGCACGGCGTTCAACTGCTCCGCGTGCGCTGAGCGAGAGTTCGGGCCATCGCGATTCGTTTAGGGGATCGCAGGGAGGGACGAGAGAAGCTCCAGGCGGAGTGTTCGGGGTCGCCCGCGTCGAGGAGTGCGAGCGAGTGCTGCGCGTCTACAACGTCAAGCTGTTCAAAGCCGCGGTCAGCGGCCGAGGCGGGCTCGTGACCCCGCCTTTGACGCGCTGGCGTAGGCTGGGCGCACCGGCGTGCCCCGTCGGGAAAGGAGCGAACGCATGAACCAGAAGCTCACGCCCCTCGCCGGCATCCTCTTCTTCGCACTGCTGCTCGGCTCGGTGCTGACCGGCAGCAACCAGAACCCCGACACGAGCGGGGCCAAGGTGCTCAGCTACGCGACGGCGCACCACGACAAGCTGGTCGCCTCGATGATCCTGACGATCCTCGCCGTCTTCATCGGCGTCATCTACTTCGGCGGCCTGCGCGACTACCTGCGCCAGGGCGAGGGCGTCCGCGGTCTGACTGCGACTGCTTTCGGCGGCGTAATCCTCTTCGCCGCCTCAGGTGCGCTCTCCGCCGGCGCGCTCCTGGCTCTCACCGCCAACACCAGCAACCTCGACCCATCGGTGGCACAGATGCTGAACCTGATCGAGACCAACGTCGTGACCGGGCTCGACTGCGCCGGCCTGGCCATCCTGCTCTTCGCTTACGGGATGGCAACCATCAAGAGCGGCCTGCTGCCAAGCTGGCTGGGCTGGGGGACCCTCCCCTTCGCCGCGGTCGCCCTCTTTCCCTGGATCACCACACTCGCTTTCGCCGCGACGGGACTCTGGGTGCTGTTCACGAGCATCGCTCTCTACCGACGCCAAGCGCAGAGCCAAGCCGGAGATAAGACCGCGGCCGCCCCAGCGGCGAGCGCCTGAAACGCCTGAACGTTCGCCCGCTCGCGGGTGCGCCAGCCCGCGGGGCCGTATCGCGTTCGCCCGGGCCCTGCCTAGTCCAGTAAGCGGTGCGGCTCGCGTCATCGTCGACGAGGCGGCACCGCTTTCGTGGGACGTCCCCGACCCCACCCGCACGACTTCGCCGGCAGCCGTGGGAACAGGAATCGCCTGCTAAACAGCACATTCGGCAAAGCCCGGGCCGAGACTGCGACACGTCGAAGACCGACATTCAGTGGTGTCAGTCGTGCCGCACGTCTCGGCGGACCGTGACCTCGACTGACGAGCCCGTCCTCCACCGTGGCTATCAGTGCGCACCTGTACGGTAGCTCAAGCTCGTCGATCCGGAAGACGATGCGGCTCGGGCTGTTCCAGTGGAGCTTCGGGAGCGTCGAATAGTGCCCGAACGCTTCTCGCAGGGCGTCCACCGGCAGCGGGTCCGCGAGTGCGAGCTCGACGTGGTTCAGGTCGCCCTCGGGGGAACGGATGAGGGCCGCCCGGGTGAATGACGGATCTGCCGGACGAACCCGGACGCTCGCGCCGTCGTCCGCCTCGACAGTCCCGAGCGCGGCCGCCAGCTCTTCCAGGGGCTGGTCCGTCCCCGCAAGCTCTCTCGTGAGGCGCTGGATTGCGGCGATCGAGCCGTTCATGCCGCTATTTCCCCGCGATCCCGGACTCCACCTTCAGCCCAAGCTTCCAGGCGTCCGCCTCCTCGGGTAGCGCGCGATACTTCGCGTAGATCTCGTCGTAGCGCTTCTTGGTCGCGGCGACGAGGTCGGCCGCCTTCTTCTTGTCGTCGTCGGTCGCGCTCGGGTCGCTGTCAACCTTCGCCTTCGCCGCGAGCGCATCCCGGTACTTCGTGCCGAAGTCGTCGAGGTCGGTGAGAGTCTTGTTTCGATCGTCGGCCTTGGAGCCGTAGACGCTCTCGAACCACGCCTTCGCTTCCTGCGCCTCAGGACCGTCGCCCTTCAGCGGGTTCTTGACCGCCTCCTTCACGACCGAGGACGGGATCCCGAGTTTGTCCTCGATGTCGTCGGCCTTCATCTTGAGCCCTGCCTGGAGTCGCGCCATCCGGAACCACTGATCGGCGTGGCGGGACTCGTGGTAGACGGTGCGAGCGACGCCGGGGAGGTCGGCGGCCTCGGGCGTTCCCTTCTTGAAACGCTCGCTGTTGAGCTCGAGGGTCCAGGTAGCGAAGTCCAGTTGGCCGTTGTCGTCTCCGAGATCCTTCAGAACGAAGGCGACCTTGGGGACGTCGAAGTGCGAAAGTTCGAAGTTCACGGCGGTGACGAGCGCCTGGGCGCGGGCATACGGTGTCATCTCGCCCCAACGCTCACCCACCTTCTTCGCGACTCCGACGTACTGCCCGACGGCGAAATCGGCGCCGATCCCGGTCATACCCTTTTCCTTGACGGCGTTTGCAGCGTCGCGCTGCACGGCGAGCGCGGACGAGACCGCCGTGTTCCCTGCCGCACGCTGGAGCGCAAGCACGGGGTGGCCATCGCGCGCGTGATCGTCGCCAGCAGTCACCCGACCCTTCGCTCGGCGGCGAGGCGCGCGCTCGGCCTGCCCAAGATGCTGCTTGCTCACTCGACCGACCCAGAGATTGCTCGGGCCGATCCCGACCGTCAAGCATCTATGCCCGTTGAGGCAGCAGGGCGGTGTAGCGGCCTTCAGAGCCGATTGTGGGTGGTCGCCTAGTTGGAGATGTCACCCGTGAACGTCTCGCCGGCGTTGCTGCCCTGGTCGACCCAGGCCTTGTACGTGAGGTGCTGCCCGCTGGTCGCCTGGTACTTGTAGACGAACGTGCAGTCGCCGGGGCCGCCGAGGCACGAGTACTGCGCGGACGGGCCGAAGTACGTCGACACGAACGTCGTCGTGCTGCCGCAGTCGCCCGTGCAGGTCGCGGCCGGGTCGTACGTGCCGCCTGTAACCACGCCGTCCAGCTTGCCGAAGATGTTGCCGGTGACGCCCGCAAGCACAGTCGAGTCGTGCGCCGTCGCGTTCGAGGCACAGTTACCGGGGCTCAGGCCCGCCATCGTGATGAACGTGCCGGGGTCCTGGCGAACCAGGCGCCACGTCGTCGTCGGGTTGCTGCCCGGGACCTTCGTAACAACGAACGTCCGGCTGATCGTGTCGTTCGCCCACTGGTTGCCGCCACACCCGCCGTCGGTCGTCGCGACTGGGTATGGACCGTAGGTTGCCGGCGTTGGCGGGGTCGTCGAGCTCGCGCCTGTCGCCGCTGCGACGAACGCAAGCGTGGCGAGCGCCGCAACGCCAAGGCTGATGAATCGTTTCACGGAGTTCCCTTCTGTAGTCGCCGACCTGCGATCAGTAAGTAAGGGTGTCTTGCGGGCCGGACCTGTATCCACGCTGACTCACCGAGGACGCCAAGCCATCGGGGAGAGGCACTGGAGGGCTTCGGCAAACTACCCATGCTCGCACCAGAGGGTCTTCTCTGCGGCTTCCTCACCGGTACGCGGCCAGTACTTTCTCCGGATGTCACTGCCGCCGGTTGGTAGCTATGGTCCAGGTCAGCACATGGTCTAGCGCTGGGACCGGATGTCCATCTTCGGTCGTTACCACCGGCCTGTGCTCCAGGGAGGCTCAATCGGGTTCCCCTGACTGATCGAACTTGAGGAGCAGCACATGTATGCAACCATCCGCCGCTTTGACGGCATGGACCAGGCTCGTACCGACGAGGTCGTGACCAAGGTCAACGAGACCCTCACCCCCAAGCTGAGCAAGCTGCCGGGCTTCAAGGGCTACTACCTGATCGAGGCCGGCAACGGCGTCATGAGCTCGCTCGGTCTCTTCGAGACTGCTGAGCAGGCCGAGGAGTCGACCAAGATCAGCGCCTCGTGGATCCGCGACGAGAAGCTCGAGAAGGCGTTCCCGAACGCCCCCAAGATCACGAGCGGCAAGGTCGTCACGTACAAGAACGGCGTCAGGGTCTAACCCACCCCACCAGCCACGGAGAGGGCCCGTAACTGGGCCCTCTCCTGCGCTTCCCGACATTTACCGTCAACGGCAGAAAGGCATCTCTTATGAAATCGACCACAATGACCGCAGTCCCCCACAGGGCGGACTCCTCGCTTGACGCGACGCTCAATCCCGTCACGCTCGGCTCCGGGGAGGTCGTCTCCTGGGGCGTGGCGTTTCCGAGACCCAAACGGGACACACGTCGACGCCTGAGCGCAGCGAACCACGGAACGTCGGACTCCGCTCTTGCGCCTGCCGCTGCTAAGCGCGCGTCGTAGGCTCGCTGCCGGTCATGTGCGGAATCGCGGGATACAGCCTCGCTCTCGAGAGCACCGTCGATCGAACGGTGACGGCCCGCGCGCTGCTCGCAGGCATTGCCGAGCGCGGGGCGGACGCAGCGGGCTTCGCCTACCGCGACAAAGACTCGAACGTCACCGTGCATAAACAGCGCACCGGCGCAAGCGAGCTCCTCCACCGCATCGACGTCCCCGAGGCCACCGCACAGCTCCTCGTCCATGTCCGGGACTACACGAAGGGCCACCCGCGTGTGCTGGCGAACAACCATCCGATCCGCCACGGAGCGGTTGTCGGTATCCACAACGGCACGATCGTGAACGACGACGAGCTGTTCGAAGCGCATGGCATCGAGCGCGCGGAGCCCAGCATGACCGTCGACTCCGAGCTGATCTTCGCCCTCGCCGAGCAGTCTCGAGGATTCACCGCCTGCGCGCTCGAGCAACTCGTCGGCTCGATGGCGACGGCCTGGCTCGACGAAGGCCGCGACGAGCTGCTGGTCGCCCGCGGGATGGGCCGGCCCCTGTGGATCGGCACCGCGGAGCAAGAGCTCTTCTTCGCGTCGACACGCGCAGCGCTGGAGCTGGTCGAGGACTATTCGTCTCTCAACCTCCGCAAGCGCGAGGTACGTGAGGGTTCCGTGCTCGCGGTGAACGACGGGCAAATCGTCGGCCGCGACTCGTTCCAGCCGGATATGTCGTACGAGACCAGACCCCTGCCCGCGGTGCGTGCCCCCAAAGAGGCTCGCGTGACGCTCGCACGACTCGCCGCTTTACACGCCGTCTAGCCAAGCGGCTGGCGGATCGCCCAGGTCGGCTCCGATCACGCTGTCGTACAGGTCGGGCGATCGTCGTCGCATCGTGTTAGGCCCGCAATCTCGGGCTCGAGGATATGCCTGGGCCGCGACGCGAGTGGGCAGCAGCGACCACCGC
>CAVZAC010000012.1:0-17063 GCA_963773175.1 uncultured Actinomycetes bacterium | reverse complement strand
CACGAGGGCGCCCTCGAGCTGCTGCTCCAGGAGATCGCCACCTCCGACGGGGAGCGCCGCGAGCGCCTCATCAATCTCGCGGTCGTCTTGTTCGGCGACCTCGGCCACGAGCATCCGCTGACGATGCGCTACCGGCGGCAGCTGGCCGCCTCCCTCTACTGATGGCCACGAGCGCCGGCACGACGACAACGGTTCGGCCCAAGGAGTTCCACTTTCCGGTTGCGGTCGACTGGATCGGCGGGCGGCGCGTCGCCGCCCGCGTCGAGGGCAAGCTGCCGATAGAGATCACGGCGCCGCCGGTCTTCCGGGGCACCGACCCCTCGACCTGGAGCCCCGAGGACTTCTTCGTCGCCGCGGCGGCCTCGTGTCTGGCCGTGACCTTCACCGGGCTGGCCGCCCGTTCAGGGCTCGCGTACACCAGCCTGCGGGTGGACGGCGACGGGGTGGCCGGGACGCGTCCCGACGGCCGCTTCGGCTTCACGCGGCTGTTCCTGCGGCTCGAGGTCGAAACTGATCCCGCCGACGAGGCGGAGGCGAATCGTCTTGCCGAGAAGGCCGAGGGAACCTGTCTCGTTGCCGCCTCGCTCGACGTGCCGATCGAGACGGTGATCGAGGTGAGGCGACGATAGCTCCGGCGCTGTATCCGGGTCGGTGCCGTCTCCACCGGCGAGCTCGTCGGTGAGCGGCACCAGGCCGTCAGCCTCCCTGCAAGAGGCGGAGGCGGCGTTCCGTCGGGCGCACCCGAGCTACGAGGACACCGACGTCCTCGACGAGCTGCGCCGCAGCGACTTCGCCCGTCTCGATGCCTGCGGCCAGGTCTATCTCGACTACACGGGCGCGGGCCTCTACGGCGACTCGCAGCTTCGCGAGCACCTCGAGCTCCTGCGCAGCAACGTCTTCGGCAACCCCCACTCGGTCAACCCGACCGCCGCCGCGATGACCGAGCTCGTCGAGCGTGCCGCGAGCGGCCGTGCTCGAGTTCTTCCGAGCGTCCCGGGACGAATACGTCGCCATCTTCACGCCGAACGCGACCGGCGCGCTGCGGCTCGTCGGCGAGGCCTACCCCTTCCACACGGGCGACCGCTTCCTCCTCACGTTCGACAACCACAACTCGGTCAACGGGATACGCGAGTTCGCCCGCGCGCGGGGTGCGGAGACGACCTACGTCCCGAGCCGGGCATCCGATCTGCGCGTCGACGAGAGCCTGCTGCGGCGCTATCTGACCGAGGTCGGCGGCGAGCGCCACAACCTGTTCGCCTACCCGGCCCAGTCGAACTTCTCCGGCGTCCAGCATCCGCTCGCCTGGATCGAACAGGCCCACGAGCACGGCTGGGACGTGCTCCTCGACGCCGCCGCCTACGTGCCCGCGAACCGGCTCGACCTCTCGCGCTGGCACCCGGACTTCGTGGCGCTCTCCTTCTACAAGATGTTCGGCTGGCCGACCGGCGTCGGCTGCCTGCTCGCCCGCCGCGACGCGCTCGCCAGGCTCGAACGGCCCTGGTTCTCCGGCGGCACTATTGTCGCCGCCTTCGTCCAACGCGAGTGGTACCAGTCCGCACCCGGCGCAGCCCATTTCGAGGACGGGACCGTCAACTTCCTCAACCTGCCCGCGGTCGAGATCGGCCTGCGCTACCTCGACCGCATCGGACTCGACAGGATCCACGCCCGCGTCCAGATGCTCGGTCTGCGCCTGCTCGAGACGCTCGGGTCGCTCTGCCACAGCGACGGCTCACCGGCGGCCACGATCTACGGGCCTCGCGACCTCGACCGGCACGGCGCGACTATCGCCTTCAACTTCCTCCACCCGGACGGGCACGTCGTCGACGAGCGCTACGTCGACCGCGTCGCGCGCCGACACAACATCTCCCTGCGTACAGGCTGCTTCTGCAATCCCGGCGCAGGCGAGGTCGCCTTCACCATCTCGCGCGAGACTCTCGTGGGCGGCGAGTTCGGCGAGGGCATGACACTCGACGACTACGTCGACGCCATCGGCCTCCCCTCCGGCGGGGCCGTTCGCGCCTCGCTCGGTCTCGCCTCGAACTTCGCGGACAACGTATCGCTTCGACGCCTTCGCGCGCGAGTTCGTCGACCTTGCCGCTGTCCCCGACGACCTGCCCCCGCGGGCCGTCTGCTGAAGACGACTCCGCGAAGCATGCTGGCACTCCCTCCTCCGGGATGAACGGGGCCTGACGTGCGCTGGCGCGTCAGCCCGTTTTGTTGCGGGCTGGTCACCCGCCGAATCGGGCGGCTCGGCCGCTGGGTCCGGTGTCCAGACACCGTCACGAGAATGGCTCCCCTGCGTACGAGCAACCTGGTGTCAGATGCCTGCGGCGTAGCCGAGGCGGGCTTCCGGCGGCTCAGCCGACGATGGTCATCTCGTAGCGGGCGACCTTCCCGTCGCGGATCGCCAGCTCGATGCGCCGGTCGCGCTCGTAGCCGAAGTCGCCGGTCGCCTTGAGCCGGTAGACCTGGTGCACATCGCAGGCGAGGCGGCCGTCCCCCTGGTCGACCCAGTCTCCGACCGTGAACTCGACAACGAAGTTCGCCGGCGTCGAGATCCAGTTCAGCTGGCTCTTGACCTCGTCGATCCCGTGCAGCATGCGCTGCGGGGTGACCCAGTCCACGTCGGGAGCCAGCAGCGGGTACACCGCCTCGAGGTCCCCGGTCTCCACTGCCGACTCGAGCGCCGCGCGGAACCGGTTCGCGATCTCCATGTCGTCCGCGGCCATCCTCGAATCCTATGCGGGCGGTTGTCGGCCGTGCATCGGCGCAGGCGCCCGAGGAACACGGTTACCCTCCGTCACGTGCTGCGCGAGATTGCGGAATACCCGAACTCGTTCGGGCCGCTCGGGCCGTCGGACGAGCGGATCGAGACCGCCCGCTACACGTTGTGCATGGGGCCTGGACGGACGTGGAACACCGTTCAGAGACAGCGCCTGCGCGCGGAGGAAGTGGACGATGTCGTCGACCAGGTTCGCTCGCTGCTCCGTGCGCGCGGGCGCGACTCGACGCAATGGGAGGTCGGCAGCTCGGCGGAGCCGCAGAACCTCGTCGATCTCCTGCTCGAGCGGGGGCTGGTCCGTGACAAGGATCCGTACGCCGTCGCGGTCGTCCTGACGGAGGCGCCGCCGACCCCGGCGCCGGGAATCGTCGCGCGGCGGGTGGAGACGTTCGAGGAGTTCGCGGCCGCGAACGAGGTGCAGTGGCAGGCGTTCGAGATGCCGGCGGACCAGGTCGCCGAGTCGCTCGCGCTGCTCCCGCAACGATGGCGCGAGACGCCGAGCATCATGCACGCCGCGTGGCTCGACGGCGAGATCGTCTGTGCCGGGACGTGCGCACCGACCCCGCACGGCCTGCTGCTGTACGGCGGCGCAACAGTGGCGCGCAGCCGTGGCCGAGGTGCCTACCGGGCGCTGCTGAGCGCGCGGTGGGACGAGGCGGCCGCCCGCGGGACGCCAGCGCTGATCACGCAGGGCGGCACGATGTCCCGACCGATACTCCTGCGGCTCGGCTTCGAGCCCGTCGGCCACGTCCACATGCTGCTCGACGAGTTCGGCAAGCACGAAGCCCCAGCGCGGCACGAGGCGGCGGGCCCACGCGCCTGATCCAACGCGGCGACACCTCCGCGCCCTCAGCGCTACTCGCCCCGGCCGCTGACCGCCGAGAGCCCGGCGCGTGACCCAGCGGGCCGGCGCATGCCGGCCCGCCCGGGTCAGCACTCCACGACTAGCCGAGGCTCTTGCAGGAATCGGCGCTCTTGAACGCCGAGGCGAGGGTTCCGCCCGCGCTCTGCAGCGACTTCACCGCCGACTGGGCCGCGCTCACGAGGTTCTGCACCTGCGGCGCGAGCGCGATCACCGCCGACGTGATGGTCGCGGCCGAGGCGTTGCCCTGCAGCTGCGTGACCGCGGACTGCGCGGCGGTGACCGTGTTCGTGGCGTCGGTCGAGAGCTGATCGAGTTGCTGCTTCGCCGCCTGCCCTTGCGAGGTATTGGGGGGCGGGACGGCCTTGATCTCGTTCGCGAGCGTCTTCGTGGCGGCCTGGGCCTGCGTCACCTTCGCCTGCAGCGAGGCCTGCGAGATGCCGCCGCTGAAGTTGGTGGCGATGCTCTTGATCTGCTGCTCCCAGCTGCCGATCGCGCTGCAGACGCTGTTGGCGTACGCCTCGCTCGCCTTCTTGTCGGAGCTGTTGCTGCTCCCGCAGCCGGCGGCCACCAGCGTCAGGACGGCAACGAGCAGCGTCAGTCCAATCACTGCTCCGGTGGCTCGGCTGCCCGCTCCACGGGCACCGCGTCGATCAGTTCGCTCCGTGCTCATCGTGCGACCTCCTAGCGTCGTCGATCGAATGGGGGCCGGAAGGCGTCCGGTCTGCGCCGTGACAGTGCTTCCACTTGCGGCCGGAGCCGCAGGTGCAGGGGTCGTTGCGGCCGCGCCTGGCGTCTTCGGCTGCGTAGAGCCCGACGAGCTCGGAGGGCGCACGGCCCTGCGCGAGCAGGGTGCCCATCGTGCGCATCGGCCGGTCGATGTGGTGGAAGAACTCCTTGAAGCCTGCACAGAGGTAGTTGAGGCCCGGGTCGCCGTCGGGGGTGGTGATGAAGCGGTCCTTGGGGCAGCCGCCGTGGCAGGCGAAGCGGACGTCGCAGTCGAGGCAGTACTGGGGGAGGGTGTCGCGCTTGTCGAGCCCGAACCGCCGCTGTTGGGGAAGCGCGACGAGCTCGACGAGCGGCAGCTCCTTGATGTTCCCGAGCTTGTAGCGCGGCTCCACGAAGTGGTCGCAGGAGTAGACGTCGCCGGTGTGCTCCAGCGCGAGCGCGCGCCCGCAGGTCTCCGAGTGGATGCAGAGGCCCGGCGGCTCGCCGACCCAGTTCGCGAGCGCTACGTCGAACATCTGCACGTAGACCTCGCCGATGTCGCGGCGCACCCACTCCTCGAACACGTCGATCAGGAAACGGCCGTACTGCTCCGCCGTCACCGAGCGGCCGGTGACACGATCACCCTCCTGCACGTACAGAGGACGGTCGCGCCACGACGTCCACGGCACCGTGCCGTCCTCGGCGGCCTCGGCGACGCGCTCGATGATCGGGATGAACTGCACGAAGCCGGCGCCGCACCCGTCGCGCAGGAAGCAGTAGACCTCGCGGCCGTGGTCGGCGTTCGCGGCATGGATCGTGGTCAGCGCGTTCCAGTCCACACCCGCCGCCTGCAGGAACCCGAGCCCGCGCATCACCTGCTCGAAGGAGCCCTTGCCGCCCTTGTTCACGCGGTACGCGTCGTGCAGCTCGCGCGGCCCGTCGATCGAGATCCCGACCAGGAACTCGTGCTCGGAGAAGAACCCGGCCCACTCCGCGTCCAGCAGCGTGCCGTTGGTCTGGATCGTGTACGCCGCCCGCTGCCCGGGCTGCAGGTACCGGTTCGCCAGCTCGACCGAGCGGCGGAAGAAGTCGACCCCCATCATCGTCGGCTCGCCACCCTGCCACGCGACCTGAACCTCGGGCACCCCCGCATGCGCCTCGATCAACTGTCGGACGTACGCCTCCAGCAGCTCGTCCGCCATCCGAAACCGCGAGCCCGGATACAGCATCTCCTTGGACAGGAAGAAGCAGTACGCACAGTCGAGGTTGCACACCGCCCCCGTCGGCTTCGCCAGCAGATGAAAAGGCCGCGGCGCGTCCGGCACCGTCAGTACCGAATCGGCGGCCCGCGGCTCGGTGCTCGTCGACACGTCAGAACACCGTACCGAAGTCGTCTCTCATGCTCGCGACCGCCCAGCCGTGCGTACTCGCGGCCGCGAGCGCCTTCTCCGCGCCGGCGTCGTAGGCGAACTCCCGCTCCCCGTCGTCGTGGAGGACGAGCAGCCCGAACCGGGCTGTCACGGGTCGAGGGCCGCGCGGGCCGAGCACGACAGAGGGTTGGCGTGACATCTCGTCGTGGGTTGCGAGGGGAGGGCCGGACCGAAGCCCGGCCCTCCTCTCGGACGGCCTCAGGCCTCTTCGTCGGCCGCTGCGTCGAGCTCGGCCGCCTCGATCTCGAGCGCGAGCGCCCGGATGATCTTGGTGGTCGCCGAAGCGACGCGCGCCGTGCCGACGATCGGGGCGACAGCGGCGAGGACGCCTCGAACCCGGTCGGGGTCGATGTCGAGCTCGCCCGCGACGCCGAGGTTCATGAGATACGACACCGGCGGGGCATCGACCGCGACGAGCGCGGCGATGCGCACCAGCATCAGTGTCTCCGGGTCGAGGCTGGACGCCTCGATCGACGCCTCGGTCATGCTCGCAAGCAGATCGAGGACCGGGGTTTCGGTTGTCTCTGGCACGTGCTCTCCTTTCGTGGGGCTGGGCATGGCGGGTGCTACGCCCGGGTCTTGCGTTCTTGCTCGGTCGCGGCTCATGATCGCGATCGCTCCGTCTCGAGGTCGAGACTATGTGATGACGCTCTGGCTACGCGTCCTGGATCCTGCTCCTGCGCAGGTGTCCTTCGTGGCGGCCCATCGATGACGCTAGAGCCGACGCCGCTCCGTGGAAACGAGGATTCCACTGATCGCACTGCGGAAATTCACGTAGCCGGCGATCTTCGGGCTACGGAGCGGGCGGCGCCTGGTCGGTCGGTCGGTCGGTCGAGCTCATGTTCCGGGCCGCCATTTGCCTCTGCCACCGCATTGACCGAGGATGGCCCCGATATGGAGAAGCTCGGGGAGCGCCGCACGGCGCAGGCTCCCGACGCCGAACGAACTGACGACGACCAGCCGATGCCAACGTCCGCCCAGACATCCGTCCTCGCCCTCCGTGGTCGCTACGAGCTCGGCGGGTTCTTCGACGAGATGTTCGAGGCGCCGGACCGGCCGCGGCCGCACTACCGTGTGCTCGCGGAGCAGCTCGCGGCGCTCAGCGTCGAGGAGTTCGAGGCGCGGCGGCAGGCGGTCGACGCGTCGTTCCTCAACCAGGGCATCGGCTTCACCGTCTACGGCCAGGAGGAGGGGCTCGAGCGCATCTTCCCCTTTGACCTGATCCCGCGGGTGATCCCGCGAGCGGAGTGGGACCACATCGAGCGCGGTCTGGTGCAGCGCGTGCGCGCGCTCAACCTCTTCCTGAGCGACGTCTACCACGGCCAGCGGATTCTGCGCGACGGCCGGATTCCGGCCGAGCTCGTCTTCGGCGCGCGCCACTTCCGGCGCGAGATGATCGGCGTCGACCCGCCCGGCGGCGTGTACGCGCACGTCGCGGGCATCGACATCGTGCGGGACGAGAACGGCGAGTACCTCGTGCTCGAGGACAACCTGCGCTCGCCCTCCGGCACCAGCTACATGCTCGAGAACCGCGCCGCGATGAAGCGCGAGTTCGCGCCGCTCTTCGAGCGCTACGGCGTCCTCGGCATCGACCACTACCCGCAGGAGCTGCTCGCCGCCCTGCGCGCCGTGGCTCCTCCGGCCGCCGCGATGCCGACAGTCGTGCTCCTGACCCCGGGCGTGCACAACTCTGCGTACTTCGAGCACTCGTTCCTCGCCAGGCACATGGGCATCGAGCTCGTCGAGGGCGGCGACCTGCTGTGTCACGACGACGTCGTCTACATGCGCACGACGCAGGGCCTGCAGCGGGTCGACGTCATCTACCGGAGGGTCGACGACGAGTTCCTCGACCCGCTGATCTTCCGTCAGGACTCGATGCTGGGCGCGCCCGGACTGCTCAATGCCTACCGGGCCGGCAACGTCACGATCGCGAACGCACCGGGGACCGGGGTTGCCGACGACAAGGCGGTCTACCGCTTCGTGCCGGAGATGATCCGCTACTACCTCGGCGAGGAGCCGGTGCTGGAGAACGTCCCGACCTACCTCGGCAGCGACGAGGCCGATCGCCGCCACATCCTCCAGCACCTCGACGAGCTCGTCGTCAAGACCGTGGACGGCAGCGGCGGCTACGGGATGCTGATCGGGCCCGTCGCGAGCGCCGAAGAGCGCGCCCGGTTCGGTCGCAAGGTCAAGTCGGACCCGCGGGAGTTCATAGCGCAGCCGACGATCGCACTGAGCCGCATGCCGATCTACGCCGAGGAGCTCCGCCCGGCGCACGTCGACCTGCGTCCTTTCGTTCTCTCCGGCCGGATCACGACCATCGTTCCGGGCGGGCTCACGCGCGCTGCGCTGCGCGAGGGCTCGCTGGTCGTGAACTCGTCGCAGGGCGGTGGCAGCAAGGACACCTGGGTGCTGCGTTCCTGATGCTGAGCCGCGTCGCAGAGTCGCTCTACTGGACGGGCCGCTACATCGAGCGGGCCGAGGACACGAGCCGGCTGCTCCACGTGAACTTCCACGGGCTGCTCGACGCCGACCTGCCGGTCCGGGGGCGGGCCTGGCGCGATCTCGTCCTGCTGCTCGGCCGGGAGGACGTCTTCCAGGAGCACTTCTCCGACTACACCGCGCAGGCCGTCACGGAGTTCATGGTCTCGCACCCCGCGAACCCGGACGCGGTCACGGCCTGCGTGGCCCGCGCACGGGAGAACGCGCGCGGCGTGCGCGACCAGATCTCGACCGAGATGTGGGAGCACCTGAACCGGCTGCACCTGCTCGTCTCGCGCCGACGGCCGAAGACCGTCCTCGCCTCGCCGCACGACTTCTTCGTCCGCATCCGCGAGGCGTCGCATGCCTTCCAGGGCGTGATGAAGGCGACGCTGCCGCGCGGCGAGGCATACGAGTTCCTCGAGCTCGGGGCGCACCTCGAGCGGGCCGACACGACGGCGCGCCTGCTCGCGGTGAAGGTGCCCGGGCTGACGGCGGTGGAGGGAGCGCCCGTGACGCAGGCATGGCTCACGAGCCTGCTGAAGTCCTGCGGCGCCTTCGAGGCGTTCCGCAAGCAGGAGAGCGATGAGCTGCGTGCCGCCCGTGTGGTCTCGTATCTGCTGCTCGAGCGGCGCGTGCCTCGGGCCGTGTGCTTCTGCCTCGAGCTGTGCCTGAGCGCGATCCGGGCGATCTCGGGCGAGGCCGTGAGACCGGAGCGGGCGATCGGTCGCGTCTTTGCCGAGCTCGCCTTCACCGAGCTGCATACCCTGGACGAGACGACCGAGCTCCTGCTCGGGCGCGTGATGGGAGGCATCGCGGACGCCGCGGACGAGATCGCGGCCGGCTACTTCACGACACGCGTCATCCCGCCCGGCCCCTACGCCCAGCAGCAGCAGCAATAGCGATGATCCTGCGCGTCGAGCACACGACGGAGTTCGGCTACGACGCCCCGATCGCCGAGGCCTACACGGAGCTCCGCATGCGTCCGCTCGAAAGCGGCGGCCAGCACTGTTCCTCGTTCCGGCTCGCCACCGAGCCGCCGGGCGTGCGCGTGCGCGAGTACCGCGACCCCTTCGGCAACGACGTCCACCATTTCGACGTGCTCGAGTCGCACGATCGGCTCGCCGTGACCGCGGTGAGCGAGGTGATGACGCCGACATCGTTCGCGGGCGGCCGGGACGCGCCGACGCCGCTCGAGCTGCACGACTACCTCGGTCCCACGGGGTACGCACCCTTCGCCGGTGCGGTCCGCGATCTCGCCGCCGGCCGCGCGGGGGGTGAGAGCGGCGCCGCCCGGGCTCGTGAGCTGATGAGGGCGGTCTGCGCGGAGCTCGTCTACGAGACGGGCGCCACCGACGTCCAGACGCGAGCCGACGAGGTGCTGACGCTCGGCCGCGGTGTCTGCCAGGACTTCGCGCACGTGCTGCTCGCCGCGTGTCGCTGCGTCGGCATCCCGGCCCGCTACGTCAGCGGCTACCTCTATGACCCGACCCTCGTCGGCGACAACGCGGCGTCGCACGCATGGGTCGACGTCTGGGACGAGGCCGGCGGCTGGCTCGCGCTCGATCCGACGCACGACCGCGAGCAGACCGAGGCGTACGTCCGGGTCGCCGTGGGGAGAGACTATGCCGACGTGCCGCCGACGCATGGAGTCTTCAAGGGCACCGCCAGCGAGACGCTCTCCGTCCGCGTCGGCCTGCAGGCGCTCTGAGCCGGGGCGAGGTGTCCGGGCATACTCGGGAGATGCCCGGAACAGCGACGGATCCGCCTGCCGAGATCGGCGAGACCTGGCTCCGGCCGTCGCCCCGGCTGCGTGTGATGCGCCACGCCCAGGTGGCCGCGACCACGCTCGCTATCGCGGCGGCCGCCGGGGTTCTCGGCGGGATCGGGTGGACGGCGGCAATCGGCGCCGCTGCGGCGGCGATCGTGCTCGTTGCGGGCGCGGTCGTCGATCTCTTCGTGCAGGGCCGGGTGCGGGCCTGGGGCTACTGCGAGCGCGAGGACGACCTCCTCGTGCGCCGGGGAGTGCTCGTCCGGCGGCTCTCGGTCGTGCCGTACGGGCGGATGCAGTTCGTCGACGTGACGGCCGGGCCGGTCGAGCGGTCGTTCGAGCTCGCCACGGTACGCATGCACACCGCGGCCGCGGCCAGCGACGCGCGGATCCCGGGGCTCGGCCGGGACGTCGCGGCCCGCCTGCGCGACCAGCTCGCGACGCTGGGCGAGTCGCGGGCCGCCGGCCTGTGAGCAGTGACGAGGTCGCAGAGGAGGCGGGCGGCTGGCACCGGCTGCACCCGCTCTCACCGCTCGTCCGGGCGGGGCCGATCGTGAGCGGGATCCTCGTCGTCCTCGTGACGACGTACGTGCTGAGGAGCGGGGGAGACATCTGGGGCTCATTCGCCCACGCGTTCGCGCCGGCGCTGCTGGTGGTGCTCGGCGTCGTCTCGTGGCTCGTGACCCGGTGGCGGATCGAGGGAGGGGATCTGCGGATCGAGACCGGCCTGCTGCGCCGCAGCTCGCTGCGCTTCCCGCTCACCCAGATCCAGGCGATCGACACCGTGCGGCCGCTGCTCGCCCGTCTGTTCGGGCTCGCCGAGCTGCGTCTGCGGATGGGCGGCTCCACGGGCGCGAACGGCCGGCTCGCCTACCTCCCCGCGCACGAGGCCGAGGTGCTGCGGGCCAGGCTGCTCGCTCTCGCGCACGGAGCTCCGGCTGATGTGGCGGCGCCGCCGGAAGAGGTGCTCGTGTCGGTGCCCGTCGGCCGCCTGGTCGCGTCGATCCTGCTCAGCCGGCTGGGCCTTGTAGCCGAGGCGCTGGCCCTGGCGATGATCGTCGGTGCCTTCCTCGCCCCGGACGCGGTCGGTGCGGTGATCGGGGCCGGCGCCGTGCCGATCATCGCCCTGTCGAGCGTCATCTGGCAGCGCTTCAACGGCGAGTACAGGCTCACGGTCGCCCAGGCACCCGACGGGCTCCGCCTCCGCTCCGGGCTGCTGGCGACGACCGCCGAGACGATCCCGCGGGGTCGCGTGCAGGCGGTGCGGATGACCGAGCCGCTGCTGTGGCGCCCGCTCGGGTGGTGCCGGCTCGAGGTCGATGTCGCAGGCCGCCAGCACAGGAAGCGCGAGAGCTCCGCGGAGGGCCGGCCGCTACGGGCGGTGCTTCCCGTCGGCACCCGCGCTCAGGCTCGTGGGTTGCTCCGGCGGATCCTCCCCGACGCGCCCGAGGAGCGGCTCCCCCCGCCGGCCCGCGCGCGTCTGAAGACGCCGCTGCGCTACCGCCATCTGGCCTGGGCCTGCACCGACACGTGCGCGGTCACGACCAGCGGGCGGGTCGCCCGTACGACAGCCTGGGTCCCGCTGGCGAAGGTGCAGAGCCTGCGCCACGTCCAGGGCCCGGCCCAGCGCCGCCTTCGGCTCGCGACAGTGCATCTCGACGTCGCCGGGCGAAGCGTCCATGCGGCGATCCGCGACCGGGGCGAGGCCGAGGCGGATCGGGCTTTGCAGGAGCTGACGGAGCGCTGCCGGCGGGCGCGCCGCGCCGACCGCCGGCCCGCCGTGGGTCTACCCTCGAAGCGATGAGCGACACCGCGAGCCCCGCCTTCCGCGCGATCAGCGACGCGGTGCTCGCGATCACCGCCGAGCTCTCCGTGGTGCCCGTGCTGCAGCGGCTCGTCGACTCCGCCCGCGAGCTCGCCGGCGCCCGGTACGCCGCGCTCGGCGTGCCCGACGGAACGGGCGCCTTCGCGCGGTTCCTCACCTCGGGGATGAGCGACGCGCTGATCGACCGGCTCGGGCCGCTGCCGCGCACGCACGGGCTGCTCGGCGCGATGCTCGAGTCGGCCGAGCCGTACCGGACGCCGGACATCCAGCTCGACCCACGGTTCACCGGCTGGTGGCCGAAAGGACACCCTGACATGCACACGTTCCTCGGCGTCCCGATCGTCTCCCGCGAGGGCGTGATCGGCGCCTTCTACCTCACCGACAAGGTCGATGCGCCCGAGTTCTCCGAGGACGACCGTCGCGTTATCGAGGTGCTGGCCGCGCACGCGGCGATCGCGATCGAGAACGCCCGGCTGTACGAGCGCAGCCGGGAGCTGAGCGTCGTCGAGGAGCGGAACCGGCTCGCGCGCGACCTGCACGACGCGGTCGTGCAGCGGCTCTTCGGGGTCGTGCTCACCGCGGAGGCGGCTGCGACGCTGCTCGACCGCGACCCGGCGGCGGCGCGCATGCAGCTCGCCAAGGTGCAGGAGCTGGCGCGGGAGGCGATGGACGAGCTGCGGTCGCTCGTCTTCGAGCTGCGCCCGCCCGAGCTGGAGCGGGAAGGGCTCGTGCCCGCCCTGCGCAAGCACGTCGAGGTGCTGCGGCGCGTGCGCGGGCGGGAGATCTCGTTCCGCGTCGCCGGCGAGCATCTGCCGCTGCCCGAGCGCGACCGCGAGGTCTTTCGCATCGCGCAGGAGGCGCTGAACAACGCGCTGTCCCACTCCGGGGCGGAGCACATCGACGTGCGGGTGGAGACGGTCGACGAAATGCTGCGGCTCACGGTCGCCGACGACGGGGCGGGCTTCGACCCCGGCTCGGCCGCGTTGCGGTCGCGCCGGCTCGGGCTGACCTCGATGGAGGAGCGGGCGCGCGCGGCCGGAGGCACGCTGGAGATCCGCTCCGGTCCCGGGGAGGGGACGGCGATCGTGCTGGAGGTGCCGCGGTGATCCGCGTCCTGGTGGCCGACGACCACGCCGTCGTGCGTCAGGGGCTGCGCACGCTGCTCGAGCTGCAGGAGGACATCGACGTCGTCGGCGAGGCGGCCGACGGGGAGGAGGCGGTCGCGCGGGCGGCCGAGCTGCGGCCGGACGTCGCGCTCGTCGACCTCGTCATGCCGCGGCTGGACGGGGTCGGCACGATCGTACGACTGCGCGAGGTCAGCCCCGCCACACGGGCGATCGTGCTCACGAGCTTTCTCGACGAGGAATCGCTGCTCCCGGCGGTGCGCGCGGGTGCGGCCGGCTACCTGTTGAAGGACGTGCAGCCGCAGGAGCTGGTGCGCGCGATCCGGACGGTGCACGCGGGCGATGCGCTGCTCAGCCCGGCGGTGACCGCGCGGCTGCTGGAGCAGGTGGCGAGCGCCGAGCCCGTCAAGCAGCCGCTCACCGCGCGGGAGCTCGAGGTGCTGGGCCTCGTCGCGCGCGGGCTCCCGAACAAGCAGATCGCCCGGGAGCTCGCGGTCTCGGAGAAGACGGTCAAGACCCACGTGAGCAACATCCTGGCCAAGCTCGGCGTCGACGACCGCACCCAGGCGGCGCTCTACGCGGTGCGCGTCGGCCTGGTCTGACGTTCGAGGCGCCGCACGTCCGGCACGAGCAGCACCGCCAGCGTCGCGACGAGGCTCGTGAGCGCCGCGCCGACGAGGGCGGCATCGGTGCCGATCGCCTCGGCCAGCGGGCCCGCGACGGCGAGGCCGAGCGGGACGAGGGCGATCGAGCCGAGCGAGTCGTAGGACGCGACCCGCGAGAGCCGGTCCTGCGGGATCTCCTGCTGCAGCGCGGTGTCCCAAAGGATTCCGAAGGTCTCGATGCCGATGCCGGCGACCAGGGCGATCGCCACGAGGACGGCGAGCGGCAGCGGCACGGCGAGCCCGAGCGGGAGCGGGATCGAGAGCAGCACGCCCACAGTGGCGACGAGCAGGATCCGGCGCGGCCGCGCACGGAGCAGGACCATCCCTCCGACGAGCAGTCCGGCGCCCAGCCCCGTTACGATCAGCCCCCAGGCCGCCGGCCCGCCCAGGCTCTCCTTCGCGACGGCAGGCCCGAGCACGTTGATGCTGCCCTGCTCGACCGCGTTGACGAAGCCGAACTGGAGCACGATCGCCCACAGCCAGGCCCGCGAGCGGAACTCGTGCCAGCCGTCGGCCAGCTCGCCGAGGAAGTGCGAGCCCTCGAGCCGCAGCGTCGCGGGCAGGTGCATGAGCCCGATGAAGACGGCTGCGATGATGAAGCTGGCCGCGTCGCAGGCGATTCCGGCCGCGGGGCTCGTCGCGGCGACGACGATCCCGCCGAGCGCGGAGCCGCCGATCCAGCTCGCGTTCAGGCCGAGGCGCAGCACGGCGTTGGCGCGCTGCAGCAGCGCCGCGGGAACCGTCTGCGGAACGACTCCGGCCGAGGCGGGATAGAAGAAGGCCGCGCTCGTGCCCCCGACCGCGGCGAGCGCGACGAGTTGCCACAGCCGGGCGTTCCCCGTGAAGAGCAGCGTCGCGACGGCGGCCTGCGCGATGCCGCTCACGATGTTCGAGGCGACCATCACGTGATGGCGCGGCAGGCGGTCGGACCAGATCCCGCCGACGAGCACGAACACGAGCTGTGGCAGCGCCCGGGCGGCGAGGACGTAGCCGACGTCCGCCTTCGAGCCCGTCAGATCGAGCACGGCGAACGCGAGCGCGACGTTGGCGAACGCGCTCCCGACGAACGACGTCGTCTGCCCGAGGAAGAGCAGGCGGAATTCGCGCTCGCCGAAAGGTCCCCTCACCGGGGCGCATCATGCCCGCGGCGGTCCTAGGACCAATTGCCGATGGTGGCCGGCGGCGCGCGGGCCTAGATTCGAGACATGCAGGTTGCGGTCGTCACCGGAGCGTCGCGCGGACTCGGGCTCGAGCTCGTGCGGTCGCTCTCCGAGCGGGGCTGGCGGGTCGTCGCGGATGCGCGCGGGGCGGACGGTCTGGAAGCTGCGGTCGGCGGCCTGGCGGGAGTGTCCGGGATTCCGGGCGACGTCACCGACGACGGGCACCGGCGCGCGCTGATCGCCGCCGCCGGGCCGCGGCTCGACCTGCTCGTCAACAATGCGAGCACGCTGGGGACGAGCCCGCTGCCGCCGCTGGAGCGCTACCCGCTCGGCGATCTGGAGCGCGTCTTCGCCGTGAACGCGGTCGCCCCGCTCGCGCTCGTGCAGCTGGCGCTTCCGCTGCTCGGGCCTGGTGGGGTCATCGTGAACGTCAGCTCCGACGCGGGAGTCGAGGCGTACGAGGGCTGGGGCGGCTACGGCGCGTCGAAGGCGGCGCTCGATCAGCTGTCGCGCGTGCTCGCGGCCGAGCGGCCGGACGTGCACGTGTACGCGGTCGATCCCGGCGACATGAACACGGCCATGCACCAGGACGCCTTTCCCGGCGAGGACATCTCCGACCGCGCGCTGCCGTCCGAGCGGGTTCCGGGGCTGCTCCGGCTCATCGAGACGCTGCCGCCCAGCAGGCGCTACACCGTGGAGGAGCTGCTGGCCGGGGTCGCGCGGTGATCCCGCCGTTCGAGCTGCCCGCCGCGCTCGAGGCGGACCGGCCGCCGGAGGCGCGCGGCCTGCGCCGCGATCAGGTGCGTCTGCTCGTCGACGAGGACGGCCTGCCTCTGCGCCACGCGCGCTTCGACGAGCTGCCCGGCATCCTGCGCCCGGGCGACCTGCTCGTCGTGAACAACTCGGCCACCCTGCCCGCGGCGCTCCGCGGTGTGTCCGCCGGGTGTCAGCACGTGCGGGTGCACCTCTCGACGCGGCTCGCGGGCGACCGCTGGATCGTCGAGCTGCGCCGCCCGCTGGCGGCGGGCCACGAGCCGCTGCGCACGGCCCGGGCCGGCGAGCTCGTGGGACTCCCGGGCGGGGGAACCGTAGAGCTGGTTCGCGTCCACGTCGAGGCCGGGCGCCTGTGGGAGGCGCGTCTGGTCGTGCCGGGCGGGGATGTGCACGCCTACCTTGCCCGCCACGGCGAGCCGATCCGGTACGGATACGTGGCGCGCTCCTGGCCGCTCGAGAGCTATCAGACGGTGTTCGCGGTCAAGCCGGGGAGCGCAGAGATGCCGAGCGCCGGCCGGGCCTTCTCGCCCGAGCTCGTCACCGCCCTCGTGGCGCGCGGCATCGGGGTCGCGCCGCTGACGCTGCACACGGGAGTCTCGTCGCCGGAAGCGCACGAGGCGCCGTACGAGGAGCGGTTCTCCGTGCCCGGGACGACCGCGCGGCTCGTCAACGAGACGCGTGCGGCAGGAGGTCGCGTCGTGGCCGTGGGCACGACCGTCGTACGGGCGCTCGAGAGCGCCGTCGGCGAGGACGGCCGGGTGCACGCGCGAGAGGGCTGGACCGCGCTGATCGTCACCCCGAAGCGGGGCGTACACGCGGTCGACGCGCTGCTCACGGGCCTGCACGAGCCGCGGGCGTCGCACCTGCGGCTGCTCGAAGCCGTCTCCGATCCCCGCCGGCTCGCCGCCGCCTACCGGGCGGCCCTCGCGGCCCGCTACCTGTGGCACGAGTTCGGCGACCTGCACCTGATCCTGCCCGCGCCGAGCGGCTCGGCAGCCTGGCCCGCACGCCGCGCCGCCTGAGCGGCTGGAGATCGCGTGAGAACGCTGATCTGACCGACCATCCGTTCTGGCTCGCCCACCACACGGACGGCCAGCCGCTCGGCCTCTACCCGGCAGGCAACCGCTACTTGGACTCCTGCGGCACGCGCGCCGCCCGCTGGACGTGTTCACGCCCGGCTAACCGCCCTCGTCGTCGTCAGGGCTCGCGGTCCCAGTAGTCGACCTTGCTCTCCCGCCGCACGAGCAGGTTGTCGCGCGCGTCACCGGGCCAGACACCGATCTTGTTGCTGTCCGGATAGACGGCAACCGCCGGCTCCTGCTGGGTCGAGATCATGAGGATGCGAACGGTCGCGTCCGAGTGGTTGAGCACCTTGTGCGCTCCGCCGGGCCCCGCGGGGAAGCAGACGACGTCGCCGGCCGCGAGCTCGTCCTCGCCGCCCGGATGGCGGAGCGAGGGGCGGCCGTCGAGCACGACCAACC
>CAVZAC010000011.1:0-82532 GCA_963773175.1 uncultured Actinomycetes bacterium | reverse complement strand
CGCGGCTTCGGCGACGGCAACTTCAAGGCGCTGTTCGAGGCGATCGAGCGCGAGCAGGCGCTACGCGGCAACCTCTAGCCGGGCCTCGCCGAACACGACGCTGCATCAATCACCCTTTGGGGGGGTGCCCGGATCCGGTCCTGCGCACACGGTGTGCACATTGGCGGCGGCGGCCTTCGTCCCGCCTGTGACCCGGAGACCACACCCTGAGGCGAACTCTCGAACCCGAGGCTCTTGTCTGCGCTGCACCTGCGCGCCTTCCGCGCGCCCTGAGGTCGCGCCCAGGCTCGGAGGAAGGGTTCTCGCTGATCGAGTTCGTCATCGCGATGGCGCTGCTCTTCATCGTCGCGACACCGTTCGTCACGGTGCTCTCGACCTCGGTCGTGGCGCAGCGCTACTCCCGCGAGCGCACGATGGCCGAGCAGGCTGCGATGACCCAGATCGAGACGATCCGCGCGGAGAGGACCCCACGCTGGTGGGTACGCCCAACGGCAACCCGAACGGGACCGTTCCCGCCAGCAGCACCATCTCGCTGCGGGGCACCCAGGGCACGCTGCTGACGTCGATCACGTACGTCAGCGATCCGACGCCGAACGGCTACGTCACCAAGGCCGACTACAAGAAGATCGTCGTCACCGTCCTCCGCACGAAGGACTCCAAGCAGCTCGCCCGGGAAGTGACGTACATCGCTCCCCCCGGCGACGGATCCTATGCGCCTGCCGGCCGGGCGATCATCGTCGCGCAGGTCGTCGACTACGCGCTGAACACGGCGCTCCAGGGCGCGACGGTGAACCTGACCACCGGGCCGAGCGCACCGCGCAGCGACGTGACCGATGCGAGCGGCACGGCGACCTTCCCCGACCTCGCGATCAACCCCGTGAGCGGCAGCCAGGCCTACTACGACCTGGCGGCGACGTTGAGCGGCTACCAGACGCTGCCGGACGACGTCTCTCCGTCGGGCACGGCACACGTCGCGCTGACGTCCGGCCAGACCTTCAACACCGTGCTCCGCGTCTTCAAGCCGGCGACGATCTTCGTCACGCTCAACAACAACAACGGCACGGCGTACACCGGGGCGGCCACCGTCACCGTTTCGTCCCCGCGCAAGGCACAGACCTTCGCGTACTCGGGCAGCACGCTGACCATCAGCTCCCTGAGCGGCGAGGCGATCGTGCCCAACCTCACGTACACCGTCGGCGCCCAGACTGCGGCGAACGTCTTCGCGCCGGCGGTCGCCAAGGTCGTGCCGAGCAACTACCCGAGCGTGCTGACGCAGAGCTTCACGGACACGCTCGGCGCGAGCGCCTCCACCATGCAGTCGCTGACCCTGACCGTGAAGAACGGGGCCGGGGGCGTCGTCAGCGGGGCCCGCGTCGACGTGACGAACGGGCCGCTTCCGGTCGATCCTCACCGGCATCACCAACAGCAGCGGCGTCGTCGTCTTCAGCGTCCCTTCCGGCAACAGCTACAACGCGACCGCGACGTCCAGCAGCGGACTGACCGGCACCTGGGGCGTGCACAACGTCACGTCGACCACGACCGGCAACGTCACGGTGAGCTGACATGGCTGCGCTGACACGTCGACTGCGTGGCGAGCGGGCCTACAGCCTGATCGAGATGGTCATCGCGATGGCGCTCATGGGGATCATGGTCCCGGCCATCGGAGCGCTCGTGACCACCGGTGCGCACTGGGGCAAGGAGGAGCAGACGGACGCCGCGCTCCAGACGCAGGTGCGGGCGGCGATGGACACGCTGGACTCGGACTTCCGCCAGGCGTACACGGGCGACAACACGATGAGCCCGGTCGAGTCGATCGCGTCTCCGTTCACGTTCGACTCGCCCGATCGCCAGCCGACGTTCCACCTGCGGCGGATCGAGTACCGGTTCAACGGAACGAATCTCGAGCGCGCCGTCTGGACGAGCACGAACACCAACGGCCCGCCCTGGACCTTCCCGAACACGGCGGCCGTCTGGATCAAGCAGGTCGGCTCCGTGAGCCGCCGGCTCGTTCACCTTCCGCGACGCGAACGGCGCCGTGACCGCCACCGCGTCCGCGGTGCGCACGGTCGACGTGTCGATCACCGTGAAGACCACGACGAGCAAGGCCCGGCTGTTCACCTACAAGACGACGATCACGATGCGGGAGACGCAGTCGTGAGGCGCTTCCTCTCTCGGGGCCTCCGTGAAGAGGGCCAGGCGCTCGTGCTCGTGATCGGGATCACCGCGGTGATGACCGTGCTCGCGGGCGCGTTGCTCACCGGCGTCCAGAACGAGGCAACGCGCAGCCGGCAGGCGGTCACCAGGGATTCGTCGTACCAGGCCGCCGAGGCCGGCATCGACGACTACGTCGCCAAGCTGCTCTCGGACTCGGGCTACTACGGGCACGTCGTCCACCCGTACGAGTCGACGCGGCGGTCGAGCGGCGGCACCGTCGTCGCCGCAGGCGGCAGCTGGGTGTACGGCCTGACCTGGACCTATCCCAACGGCAAGAACAAGTGGTCGGGCGCCAAGCTCGGCAACGGCTACGAGTACAACATCGAGGTCACCGCGCCGACGGCCGGCAACGGCTCCGTCTCGATCGTCTCGACCGGCCGCCCGGTGAACGACACGGCGACCCGCGACTGGCGCGTGATCCAGGCGCAGATCCGCCCGTCGGCGGTCTCCGACTTCCAGATGATGGCCAACGCGGACATCTCGTACGGCTCGACCGCGACGACCTACGGGAAGATCTACGCGCTCAGGGACTCCAGCGGCGTGAACCACAACGTCTCGCACAGCGGCAACGCGTACGGCGACATCTACGCCGAGGGCAGGGTCACCGGCTCGGTGACGATGCACAGCCCCGCCGGGAAGTACGACTCGATCTCGAATCCGGGCATCCGCACCGTCATCAAGAGCCCCGTCAACTTCGCGGCGTTCCTCAGCTCGATCGTCGACGTCCAGCACGCGGCGCAGAACGGCGGCGTCTACCTGAACGACGCGACCAAGGCCGCCTGGAGGCTCACCTTCAATACGGACGGCACGTTCGGCGCGCAGTCCTGCCAGCAGACCAGCGGGAACGACGTCGCCAAGGTCGCCGCGACCTGCGGCAGCTCGACGACGTACAACGTCCCGGCCAACGGCGCGATCTACACCGGCCAGACGGCGATCGTGTCGGGGACGGTGAACGGGCGGGTCACGGTCGCCTCGAACAACGACATCGTGATCGCGGACAACCTCTACTACACCGACAAGCACGACGGCTGTACGGCGTCGGGCTCGCCGGGCACGGTGGACGACATCCTCGGTCTGGACGCGCAGAACAACGTCACCGTCGCCCAGTACGCGCCCTCGACGCTCCTCTGGTGTGCCGCCACGATCGCGCAGAACGGACAGTGGCACTCGTACAGCAGCGACGGCAGTCATTCCCAGATGACCTTCATCGGCTCGACGGCGACCAACCAGGGCGGCCAGATGTCGATGTTCGCCGCCCGTACCTACAAGTACGACGACGTGCTGTTCTACATGCAGCCGCCGTGGTTCCCGCTCGTCGGCGGGGCCTACACGGTGTTCTTCCTGCGCGAGCTTCCCGCCGCCTCTCCCTGATCCCGCTCCGGCCGGCGCGGGCGCGCGGCCCGCCCGTTTGCGCGATCCTTGCGCTCGTGAGTCCGCAGCGAAAGACGGCGCTCGGATCGGTGCTCGCCGCCGCCTGCCTGCTCACGATCAAGCTCGTGACCGGGCTCGCCACGGGGAGCCTCGGCCTGCTGTCGGAGGCGCTGCACTCGGGCACCGACCTCGTCGCGGCGCTGCTCACCTTCTTCGCCGTCGGCGTGTCCAGCCGGCCGGCCGACCCGGGCCACAACTACGGGCACGGCAAGGCCGAGCACCTCGCCGCGCTGGGCGAGGCCGCCGTGCTCGTGCTCGCGAGCCTGATCATCTCCTGGCGTGCTCTCGCCCGGCTGCTCGGGCACAGCGCCTCGGAGGTGAATCCGACCTGGTACGCGCTCGCAGTCCTGGCCGCGGTGATCCTCATCGACCTGGGGCGGACGATCGTCTCCGTGCGGGTCTCGCGCCGCTACGCGAGCCCTGCGATCGCGGCGAACGCGCTCCACTTCGGAAGCGACCTCGTGGGCTCGAGCGCCGTGCTGGTCGGCCTCCTCGTCGCCCGTGCGGGCTATCCGGGCGGCGACTCGATCGCCGCCCTGTTCGTCGCCGCCCTCGTGCTCGTGGCGGCGGGCCGTCTGATGCGGCGGAACATCGACGTGCTGATGGACCGCGCGCCGGCCGATGCGCAGGCGGCCGCGCTGCAGGCGATTGCCGCGCTCGACCCCAAGGTCGAGGTGCGGCGCCTGCGGATGCGCCAGGCCGCGGGCCGGTACTTCGCCGACGTCGTGATCGCCGTGTCGCCGGCGGCCGCCGTCGGCCAGGGCCACGCCACCGCGGATGCGGTCGAGGCGGCGGTACAGCGGGCGCTGCCGGAGGCCGACGTCGTCGTCCACGTCGAGCCGAGCGGCGCGGAGGCGGCCGTTCGGGAGCGGGCCACCGCGGCGGCGCTGAGGGTGCCCCGGGTGCGTGAGATCCACAACCTGAACGTCGTCTCGGTGGACGGCCGCACCGAGGTCTCGCTCCACCTGAAGCTGCCGGGCGAGCTGCCGCTGGAGCAGGCCCACGAGGTCGCGACCGAGGTGGAGCACGCGATCGAGGAGGAGCTGCCGGAGATCGACTCGGTGCAGACGCACCTGGAACCGCTGACGGAGGAGGCCGCGGGCCACCGCCCCGAGGCGGAGGCGGTCGCCGCCGGGAGCGACGCGATCCGGCGCGTCGTGCGGGAGGCGACGGGCGGGCCGCCGCGCGAGCTGCGCTTCCTCGACACTCCGGACGGCCTCGTCGCCTACCTCACCATCGGCCTCGACCCGCGGGCGCCACTGGCCAGGGCGCATGCGCTGGCGAGCGAGATCGAGCAGCGGGTCCGGGACGAGCGGCCGGAGATCACCGACGTGATAGTCCATACCGAGCCGTGACGCGCCGAACCCGGTTCTCCCCACGGACGCCCTCGCTTGGCGCCGCGGAGCCGAGCCCTGCTGCGCTGATGAAAGGATCCCTTCGTGAAGCTGTGCATGTTCAGTCCGAAGGGGCAGGATCTGCCCCGGGGCTGGCCCGGAAAGATCGAGGGCGACCGCGTGATCCAGGTCGCGGCGCAGACGCTGCAGGCGTTCTTCTCCGGCGGAGGGACGGCGCGGGAGCACGCCGAGTACCCGCTCTCCGAGGTCGAGCTGCGGCCGCCGGTGTTCCAGCCGCCGTCGGTACGGGACTTCTACGCCTTCGAGCGCCATGTCGCGGCGGCGGCCGCCCGGCGGGGAAGGGAGGTGCCGGCGGAGTGGTACGAGATCCCGGTCTTCTACTTCTCGAACCCGGCGGCCATCTACGGGCCCGAGGTCGAGATCCCGTATCCCGACGGCACGGACGAGCTCGACTACGAGCTGGAGGTCGCTGCCGTGATCGGGGCGGAGGGGCGAATCGGCGGGTTCACGGTGCTGAACGACTGGTCGGCGCGCGACCTCCAGCGGGCGGAGATGCGGGTCGGGCTGGGGCCGGCGAAGGGGAAGGACTTCGCGACGAGCCTCGGGCCCGTCGTCGTCACGCCGGACGAGTTCGACGGGTCGGGCGGAGCGATGGTGGCGAGGGTGAACGGGGAGGAGCGCTCGCGCGGCGAGCTGGCGGAGATGCACTTCTCGTGGGAGCGGATCGTCGAGCACGCGGCCCGGAACACGCGGCTGCTGCCCGGCGACGTGCTCGGCTCGGGAACCGTCGGCACCGGGTGCATCCTGGAGCACGGGGACGGACGCTGGCTGCAGCCGGGCGACGTCGTGGAGCTTGAGGTCGAAGGGATCGGCGTGCTCCGCAACCGTGTGGGCCAGTCCCGCGGCCTGACGGACTAGACCGTCTTCGGACGTGGCGCCGTGCATGCGACTTCCGGCCGGGGTCACGACTCCCGTTGACGAGCGGCAGAGACCGCTGGACACCAGGCGCTCTTCGATGCGTGCCCTTCCGGAGGATCAGTGTCACTTTCGTGACGGTGTCTGACACCGCGACATGGCTTCGTACTCAGCCCGTGCTCGCCAGTGCAGCGCCCGCGATTGCCGCGGCGACTCCGACCTGCTGGAGCCGGCTCAGCCGCTCGTGGAGCAGCACGTGCGCCAGGAGCACCGTCGTCACCGGGTAGAGCGAGCCCAGCACCGAGACGACGGAGAGCAGGCCTCTGCGCGCTCGCTGCCGCGAACAGCGCGTTTGCGGCCACGTCGAGCAGCCCGATGAGCGCGACGATCCCGAGCGCGCGCCGGGGCAGTCGCAGCGGCGCCCGCCAGACGAGCGCCGCGGCCAGGAGCAGCGACAGCGATCCCGACGCGTGCCCCCGAGAGCGCCGACAGCGTCTCGCCGCCGTGGGCCGCTCGCCCGAGAAACGTGACGAACAGCCCGATCGCCGAGCATCGCTGTCACCGCCGCTACGAGCGAGCGCCGGCGATCGCCGGAGCCCGACGCGCGTTCGTCCACCGACGCGAGAACGGCGCCCGCGAGCGCGACCACGCTTCCGCCGAGTGCGATCGGGCGTGGGTGCTCGCCGCTCGCCAGCGCGACCGCGAGCGGAACGACCGCGCTGCACGCCACGATCGGCGAGACGACGCTCATCGTCCCCAGCGAGAGCGCCAGGTAGAAGCACGCGAGCCCCACCGCGCCGCCGACACCGGCGATCAGCCCGAGCTCGAAGGCATGGCGGTCGAGCCCTCCGCCCGCCGACCGCCACCGCCACGAGGAGCGCGACGAATCCGGCGGTCTGCGACGACGAAGCGTCACGCTCAGCAACGGCAGCCGCCGGCGTCGCCACGCCGCCGCCGAAGTCGGCCAGCCCCCAGACGACCGAGGACGCGAGTGCGAGCAGCGCTGCGATCACGGGGTCGTCACGTCCGTGGCCATTTCTCCCTCAACGGCCACTAGTCTTGCGCCATGCCCGGCGGCCGTGTTGCGATCGTGGGGGCCGGGATCGCCGGTGCGGCCACGGCCTGGGCGCTGGCGCGGCGCGGCGTCGACGTCACGGTCTACGAGCAGTTCGAGCCCGGTCACACGCGCGGCTCGAGCCACGGGCGCTCCCGGATCTGGCGGCTCGCGTACCCGGACCCGGGCTGGGTGCGCGCTGGCGCAGGAGGGCCTCGAGGGCTGGCGGGAGCTGGAGCGCGAAACGGGACAGCCCCTCCTCGTGTCCACGGGGCTGCTCGAGCTTTCTGCCGACCGTGCGCAGAGCTCTCGCGACGCGCTCGACGCGGCCGGTATCCGCTGCGAGGCGCTCCCGCCGGCCGAGCTGACCCGGCGCTTCGGGCTCACCGTCCCTGACGGCTGGACCTGTCTGTTCCAGCCCGAGGCAGGCTACGTGCTCGCCGACCGGGCCCTCGAGGCGTTCCTCGCCGGGGCGGCGCGTCGCGGAGCGCAGATCGAGTACGGCCACCGCATCTCGGAGCTCGCCGGTCTCGACGCCGACGCCGTCGTCGTCACGGCCGGCGCGTGGGCGCCGAAGCTCCTGGCCCCGGAAGGGATCGACCTCCCGGTCGTGCCGACGCGCGAGGCTGTCGCCTACTTCCGGCATCGCCGCGCCCGGTGCCGTCGGTGCTGGAGATCCCGCGCTCCGACCGCGCCTTCCACATGTACGCGCTCATCGATCCCCGGTACGGGCTCAAGGCCGGCTGCCACCGCTCGGGCCCCGTGGCCGATCCCGACGAGGAGGCCGGGCCCGACGCCGACGATCATCCGCAGCGTCGTCGAGTGGGCGCGCGACCGCTTCCCGGACGCCGATCCCGAGCCGGTCGGAACCGACACGTGCTTCTACACGAGCACCGACGACGAGCGGTTCCTGCTGGAGCGCCACGGCCGGATCGTCGTCGGCTCGGCGTGCAGCGGGCACGGGTTCAAGTTCGCGCCCGCGATCGGCGAGCGGCTGGCCGATCTCGCGCTCCAGGCGTTAGGCTGACCTCGATGCCGACCTACCAGATCCGCGGCGAGGTTCCCCGCAAGCGCCACGTCCAGTTCCGCGACAACGGCACCCTCCTCACCGAGGAGGTCATGGGCCTCGAGGGCTTCTCCGGGAACGAGTCGATCCTGTACCACCTCACCTCGCCGTGCCGCATCAAGGAGCTGGGTCCGTTCGAGCCGATCGTGCGCGACGGAGTGGGTGCCCGACGCGCACGCGCACCGGCACTTCACGACGATGGGGATCGAGCCCGGAGGGCGACGAGATCACCGGCCGCCGGCTGCTGATGTGGAACGCCGACGTCGAGATCTCGCTCTGCCGCCCGTCCGCGCGCGATGGAGGGCTTCTACCGCAACGGCGAGGGCGACGAGGTCGTCTTCGTGCACGAGGGCTCGGGCACGCTGGAGACGATCTACGGCGACCTGCCGTACACGCCCGGCGACTACGTCGTGATCCCGCGCGGCACGACGTATCGCTTCGCCGCCGAGGGGCCGCAGCGCCACCTCGTCTTCGAGTCGCCGGGGCTGATCGAGATCCCGCGCCGCTACCGCAACCAGTACGGGCAGCTCCTCGAGCACGCGCCCTACTACCACCGCGACATCCACCCGCCGACCGAGCTGCACACCCACCGCGAGCGCGGCGACTTCGTCGTCAAGGTGCGAGTCCGCGACGGCTACCAGACGTACGTCCTCGACTACCACCCCTTCGACGTCGTGGGCTGGGACGGCTACGTCTATCCGTGGACGTTCGCGATCCACGACTTCGAGCCGGTCACGGGCCGCATCCACCAGCCGCCGCCCTCGCACCAGACCTTCCAGGGGCAGAACTTCGTCATCTGCTCGTTCTGCCCGCGCAAGCTCGACTTCGACGAGAACGCGATCCCGATCCCGTACCACCACTCGAATCTCAACTCCGAGGAGATGCTCTATTACGTCGACGGCACCTTCTCGTCGCGGAAGGGGATCGAGATCGGCTCCGTGACGCTGCACCCGTCGGGGATCCCGCACGGGCCGCAGCCGGGGCTCGCGGAGAAGTCGATCGGGATGACGGAGACGCACGAGCTGGCCGTCATGTGCGACACCTTCCACCCGCTGCGGCTGACCGAGCTGGCGCGCGGAGCTGGACGACGGGCGCTACGCCTACTCCTGGTACGAGGCGCCCGACTACGCACGCGAGGCGACCGACACGGACGAGGATCCGGCCGGCGTCACGTCGCACTTCTGAGGCGTGGACGCCGTCGAGCGGCAGCTCGCGGCGTACAACGCGCGCGACATCGACGCGTTCCTGGCCTGCTTCGACGACCGCGTGGTCTTCGAGACTGCGGGCGGGCAGCTCGTCGCGCGAGGCGTCGCCGAGCTGCGGCAGATGTACGGGCCGCTGTTCCGCGACCGCGCCGAGCTGAGCGCCGAGTTGTGCTGGCGCGAGCGGTTCGGCGAGTACGTCGTCGACGTCGAGGTCGTGACCGGGCTCGGCGCCGAGCCGCAGCGCGGCGTGGCGATCTACCATCTCGACGAGCAGGGCCTGATCGACCGCGTGCGCATCGTGCGCTAGCGCCGCAAGTCGGCATGCACCGGCCTAGCGGTGCGGGACTTCCGGCGGACGCGTAGCCTCGCTGTGATGGGTTTCCTCGCGCTGCCGCAGCCGTACGACTTCGCGCTCTCCACCGAGCGCTTCCGCGCCTTCGGCCCCGATCTCGCCAACCTCTGGCACGAGGGCGGGCTGCACCGCGTCGTCGGCGGGCGTGAGGTGCGGATCGAGGCAGGCGCGCGGCGGCGTGCGGGTCGAGCCGCTCGACGCCGAGATCGAGCCGGTCGTGCGCAAGCTGCTCGGGCGCCGAGTTCGACCTCGCCGCCTTCGAGGCCTGGGCGCCGGAGCCGACCCTGGCGCGGCTCGTCCGCGAGCTGCGCGGCTTCCGGCCGCCGCTCGCGCCCGATCCGTTCGAGTCGCTCGTCACCTCGATCACGGCGCAGCAGGTCTCGCTCTTCTCCGCCTTCGCGATCCGCAACCGGCTGATCGAGCGCTTCGGCGAGCGGGCCGGGCGCGCCTACGCGTTCCCGACCGCCCGAGCGGCTCGCCGCGGCCGAGGAGTCGGAGCTCGTGGCCGTCGGCTTCTCGCGACGCAAGGCCGAGTACGTCGTTGGCCTCGCGCGCGCCGGGCTCGATCTCGCCGCGGCTCGCCACGCTCGCCGACGACCAGGTGAAGGCTGCGCTCGTGGCACTGCGCGGGCTCGGCGAATGGACGGCCGACTGGTTCCTCGCCCGCCATCTCGCGCGGCCGCGCGCCTGGCCTGCCGGCGACCTCGCGCTGCGCAAGGCGGTCTCCGCCTTCTACGCTCCCGGTCGACAGCTCACCACGGCGGAGGTGCGAGACATGGCTGCCCGGTTCGACCCGTTCCAGAATCTGACCGCGCACTACCTGCTGACCGGCGCACGTACGGTGGCGGCATGACGATTCGCGAGGGAACCGCCTCCGACTACCGCGCGGTCAGAGACATCTTCGACGCGTACTTCGCCGAGCTCTGGCAGCGGCCGTGGCCGGCCGCGCCGCCGAGCGACGACTGGCTCGGCGACAAGCTGCTGCTGCTTGCCGAGGACGAGGGCGCCGTCGTCGGCGGCCTGGTCGCGGCGGTCATCCCGGGCGCCGTCGGCCACGTCCACCTCGTCTACGTGCGGCCGGAGCGGCGCCGTCAGGGCGTGGCGCGGGCGCTCCTCCGCGAGACGGCGGAGCGGTTCCGCGCAGCCGGCGCGGAGCACGTGACGCTCTCGGTCGACGTCTCCAACGGCGGCGCGCTGGAGATCTGGCGCAGCCTCGGATTCACCGACTTCGCGCTGAAGCTGGAGACGCCGCTGCAAACGCTGCGAGAGCCGGCTCGCCGAGCGACGTGGACAAGGGGCCGTCGTTCGCGTCGATCCACGTGCAGACCGACGACGTGGGCGCGGTCGAGCGCGCCGTGCGTCGGTACGTTCCGCGTGCCCCCTCGGCCGGGACGGCGATCTCGCCGCCGCGGAACGGCTGGATCGCGGTCTACGACGACCTCTGCGACCGGGACCCCGCGGCGCTGAGGCGGCTCGCGCGCCAGATCTCGGTCGTGACGGCCACCGTCACGCTCGCCCTCTCGCTGGAGGAGGGCGCCGTCGTCCGCTACCTGCTGCTCGAGCGCGGCAGCGTCGTCGACGAGTACCTCTCGCTGCCCGAGCACTACGGGCCGCTGCCCCCCGGCGACGTCGTCGCGATGGGCTCGAATCCGACGGCCGTCGCGCGGCTCACCGGAGCCGACCCCGCCGTGCTGCGCCGGGTCGCGCGGACCGCGCGCACGCCCGACGAGCTGCCGCCCGCGGCGGAGCTGCTCTCGGATCTCGCGGAGGCGCTCGGCCTCGAGGGCGCCGACGTACGGCTACGCGGAAGCGATCGGGGCAGCCCGACGTGACGCTCGTCGAGCAAGGGTAGGTTCGAGCAGTGCCGACGCTCTACGACGCCGATCGCTGCCCGTACTGCGCCCGCGTCCGGATCGTGCTCGCGGAGAAGCGCATCCCCTACGACACGGCCGTGATCGACCTCGACGCACCGCCCGGCCTGGATCTACGAGAAGAACCTGCTCGGCAAGGTGCCCGTGTGGGAAGAGGACGCGTTCTGCCTTCCGGAGTCCGAGGTGATCATGGAGTACCTCGAGGAGCGCTGGCCCGACCCGCCGCTGCTGCCTGCCGACCCGGCCGAGCGGGCCTTCGCGCGGCTCGCGATCCTCCGCTTCGACGAACGGCTCGGCAGCGACTACTACGCCGTGCGCCGGGACGAGCCCGGGGCCCGGGCGCGGCTCGACGCGCGCCTCGCCGGGCTCGATGCAGAGCTGGAGGCCCGTACCGTTCCTGGGCGGGCGCGAGCTTCGGGCTGGCCGACATCGCGTACGTGCCGTGGGTGCTCCGCGTGCGGGAGCGGCTCGGGATCTCGCTCGATCCGTTCCCGGCGCTGGCCGCCTGGGTCGCGCTGCTCTGCGAGCGGCCGTCCGTGGCTTCCGAGCTCGAGCTGGCGGCGGTGCGGTGAACGTCGTCCTGCTCCACGCGCTGCCGCTGGACGAGCGGATGTGGGCCGGCTTCGACGGAGCCGCGCCGCGTCTGTACGGGCGCGGCCGCTCGATGGACGCCTGGGGCGAGTCCGTGCTCGCCGAGCTCGAGGGAGAGCCTCGTGCTCGTCGGCGCCTCGATGGGCGGCTACTGCGCGCTGGCCATGGCTCGGCTTGCGCCCGAGCGCAGTTCGCGGGCTGGCCCTCGTCGGCTCGCGGCCGGAGGCCGACACGCCGGAGCGGTACGCCGGTCGCGCGGCGACGATCGAGACGATCCGCGCCGAGGGCGCCGCCGGGCTCTGGGAGGCGATGCGGCCGAAGCTCTTCACCGGAGCACGCGGATGACGCCGTCGTCGAACAGGCCCGCGCGCTGGCGCTCGAGCAGCAGCCCGAGGATCTCGTCTCCGCGGTGGAGGCGATCCGCGACCGCCCCGACTCGACGGACGTCTGGCGCTCGCTCGCGGTGCCGACCCTGGTCGCCGTGGGCGACGAGGATCCGTTCGTTCCCGAGGCGGACGCGCAGGTCGATCGCCGCCGCGGCCGCCGATGCCGAGCTGCCACGTCTTCACCGGCTGCGGCCATCTGCCCGCGCTGGAGCGCCCCGACGAGTTCGCCGCCGTGCTCGACGTCTTCCTGGAGCGGTGCCGGTGAGCGGACTGCCGTTCGTCGTCGACGCCGCCTGGCTCGAGCAGCACCTCGGGGAGCCCGATCTCTTCGTCGGCGACGTGCGCGGGCCCGAACGCGCACGCCCGCGGGCACATCGCGGGCTCGAAGCCGCTCGTGCTCGGCTCGCCGCCGCCGGTCAGCGACGAGGCGGTGCTCGCCGAGCTGGCGCGCGAGGTCGGGCTGCGCCTGCGCCGCCACGGAGTGACGGGCGACGAGCGGCTCGTGCTCGTCGATCGCGGCGACGGGGTCGGGGCCATGCCCGCGGCCCAGATGGCCGAGCTGGCCGGACATCCGCGGGTCGCCGTCCTGCTCGGCGGGATCGCCGGCTGGCCCGGGGAGCTGGAGACCGGCCAGGTCGAGCTGCAGAAGACGAAGGCGACGTTCGAGCCGCGGCTCGACGCCGTGCCCACCCGCGACGAGCTCGTCCGCCGGCACGGCGAGCTCGCGCTGCTCGACGTGCGCAGCGAGGAAGAGTTCTCGGGCGCCGGCGGCTACCCGTGCGATCCGCGGCAGGGTCACATTCCGGGCGCGCGGCACGTCCCGCTTCAGGAGCTGTTCGCCGGGCCCGGGGAGCCGCTGCCGGCCGAGCAGGTGCGCGCGGTCGTCGGCCTGCCGGAGGGCGCGGAGGTCGTCGACGTACTGCCACTCGGGCTCGCGCTCGGCGCTCGCGGCGCTCGCGCTGCGCTGCGCGGGGTACCGCGCGCGGAACTACCCGGGCTCGTGGCACGAGTGGTCGCGCCACGACGAGCTGCCCGCCGAGGGCGCCGCGCCTAGGAGCCCGCTGCGGCGGCTGATGGGCCGCTGAGCGCGGACCGGCGCGGCGGGAAGGCTAGCGAGCGGCTCGCGAGGAAGGTCAGCACGGTCACCGGCGGCAGCGCGACCGCGTAGGCGGCGAGCTGCGGGACTCCGAGCCCGCGGACGGCGGCCCAGACGAGGGCTGTGCTGAGGACGAGCGCGGTCGCCTGGATCGCGAGGTAGACGCCGCGAGCCTTCCAGGAGTCGCTGCGTCGAACGTCCAGCGGACGTTCAGGATGTAGCCGTTCACGGCGCCGGCCGCAAACGCGAGCGCCGCGGCAACGACGTACGGAACTCCGACCGCAAGATACGCCGCGTAGCTCAGGTAGCTGACGAGCGTGTTGCCGGCGCCCACGACCACGAACCGACCGAGCTGCCGGCCCATACTGCGCTCGTCGATCTGCGTGGCTGCGATCGGGCTCATGCCCCAGCAAAGCCGGCGATCGTGAGAAGCGCCTATGACGGCGCTAAGAACTTCCTATGAGCCGTCGCTGGGCGAAGGCGAGCCGGTCTCAGGCAGCGGCCCGGAGACCCTCGGCGAACGTCAGGAAGTTCGAGCAGAGCGTGCGGCCGAAGTCGTTCCACTCGTCGATCCGCGTCCGGCTCTCCGTCATCAGCTCCTCGGCCGGAACCGACAGCTCCTCCGGCGACTCGCGCGTCCAGCTCTCGATCTGCTCCGCGGTGACCTCCGGGTGGAACTGGACGCCCCACGCCGCCTCGCCCAGGCGGAACGCCTGCGTGCAGACCCGGCTCCGCGCGAGCTCGATGCCGCCGGCGGGAATGCCGTGCGTGTAGAAGTGCCACTGGAATGCGTCGAAGCGGGCGGGCAGGCCGCCGAACAGCGGATCGTCCCGCGCCGCCGCGGTCAGCTCGACCGCGTGCCAGCCGACCTCCGGTTCCGACGAAGGCCCGACCGGAGCGCCCGCCGCGCGGGCGATGAGCTGCGCGCCGAGACAGACGCCGAGCAGCGGCACTCGCAGGTCGAGCAGCCGTTGCAGGAGCATGCTCTCCTCGTGCAGCCACGGGTGCAGATGGTCCTGGTCGGCGTGCATGGCGCCTCCGAACACGAGCACCGCGTCGTAGGCGTCGAGCGGCCGGGGAGGCGGCGTGCCCCAGGCGAGGCTCCACTCCTCGATCGCTGTGCCCGTGCGCTGCGGCCGCGTCGGCGAAGACCCCGGCGCGCACCGCTTCGCCGTGAATGAGCGCCAGAACGTCCATGGTCAGACTCTAGTAATCCGCGCCGGCTAGAACAGCCTCGGCTCCGGATCGATCCCGCCCGTTGCCGGCACGCCCGCCTCGTCGAGCACGCGCCGCAGCTCGGTCGCGCTGCGCGGCGCATAGTCGTGACGGTTGTTGTTGAACAGTGCGTAGACCTCGTGGCCCTCGCGCGCCAGCCGGTCGATCGGCTCCCGCCACTCCTCGAGCTCGTCACGCGAGTACAGCCAGTCGAAGCGCTCCCCCGAATCCCTGCGCGCCGCGGATGTTCCACGTCTTCCAGTTCCGTCCGTGGAAGCGGAGATAGGCGACGTCGTGCGTGGCGGCCGCGATGCGCGGCATGACGTTGGAGGCGCGCGTGCGCGGCGAGTCGACCGAGACGTACGCGAGTCCGTGCTGCTCGAGGAACGACAGCGTCGAGGCGCGCTCGTCCTCGGTCATCCACGAGCGGTGGCGGAACTCGACGAGCGGGACGAGCGGCTCGAGCAGGGGCCGCACGCAGGCCAGCTCGGCGAGCGCGTCCGCGGTCTTCTTGCAGCCCGGCGGGTACTGGAGCAGGACGCCGCGCAGCTTGCCGGCCGCCTCCAGCGGCCCGAGCGCGTCGCGGAACTCGCGGAACGCGTCCTCGAGCGAGCCGGGCCGCTCGCGGTGACCGGTCATCTCCCCGGTCGCCTTCGCATGGAAGAGGAAGCCCGGCGGCGTCCGCTCGGCCCAGCGTGCGGCGGTCTCGGGGGCGGGTAGCCGGTAGAACGGCGAATCGACCTCGACGACGTCGAAACGTGCGGCGTAGTAGCCGAGCCGGGCGGCCGGCTGTCGAGACGCCGCGCGGGTACCAGCGCTCCAGCAGGCCCTTGTCCGCCCAGGAGCAGACGCCGATGCGGACCGGTTCCATGCAGGATCGGTGGCTGCGCCGTGCTACGGCGCGGACGATGACCTTGACCGCCGCGTCGCTCAGCAGCATGGAACGGCTGCAGCGTCGCCGTGACGCAGCCGCCCGGCGCGGTCGATGCCGCCAGGCATCCGGATGTCGTGCGCGTCCTGAGCCGGAACGTCGACGCGCGAGCGGTAGACGGACGTCTCCGTCAGCTTGCGCTTGAACGGATGTAGGCGCCTACGGTCGTCGTCTCTGCTCGCGAGGCCACCGCCTTCTTGCGAGCGACGCAGTCCGCCCGGCGAGGAGCGTGACGGCGGCGTTCGCCAGCGGTCTCGCGCCCGCGAGCAGGCGGCCGTACAGCACGATCGTGGCTCCGGCGGCGAGCTTCCCGAGCAGCGTGAGCCGCGTCGGTTGGCGGAGCAGCGCGCGGCTCTCGACCGTCGCCGCCGGGTCGGCGGTAGCCGTCGCCGGCCGCGTACGGAGTGAGGAACGCGCGCCAGACGAGCGTGCCCGTGGTGACGGGGTTCGTCCACGTCCCGGCTGCGAAGTGGAGGTCGAGAGTGACGATTCCAGGGCTCGTGCCGGGCGCGCGGCGCGTCGGGCGAGTCGAGGCAGAGCTGCAGCTTCAGAGCTGCGAACGACGCCTCGGGGCCCTGCGTCACCGGGTCGACGTAGATCGGCACGATCAACGAGCGGCCCGGGCCGCGTAGCGCCACCAGCCAGACGGCCCGGTGGAGCCCCGGCGCACACGTGCCCGACGCGTAATTGGCCGGCGCGGCTGCGGTGATCTTCCCCGCAAGGTTGAGCGGAGGGCCTGGGCTCCCCCGGACGACGGCGGTCGCCGCGGCCGTCCCGAGGACCTTTCCCGGCAGCCTGGCCCAGGGCCGCGCGGTAGCCGCGGGGCGCGTAGATCGTCACGCCGGCCGTGGACTGGTCGCGGCTGGTCTGTGCCAGCGAGACCGTCAGCGCACCGGCACCCCGGATCACGGGCGAAGCCGGATCGACGACGAGGCGCGGTGCGTAGGACGCGAAGGCGTTGCCGCTCAGCGCCAGCGCCGCGAGCGCACGCCGCGGCGAGCACTCCCGCTCCCGTCTTCACGCTGGGCGCATGCACGATCGGTACTCCAGCAGGTCCGGAGCCTGCGGGCTAGATGGTTGATCGGCAATCCCCCTGGTCTCGGCCATCCCCGGAAGCATCTGAATTACCCGATCAACCATCTAGTGCGAGATCGGCTTGCGGAGGGTCGGGATCGTCAGATCCACGCGGCCGATCGTGACCTGGGCGTCGCCGGGAACCCCGGCCACGTAGAGCGTGTTGGCCGGACTCTGCGCCGTCGATGTCGCTCCGATCGTGAGCTGGAGGCGCGACCCGCGCGGGATGAGCGTCGCATCGTTGACGAGCCGGATCGTGAGCGTGCGCGCCACCGGCCCGATCGGAGTCTGGATGCCGCCCTCGCTGACCACGAATTGACCGCCGTCCCGGCGTGCGCGCGGTGAGCACGGCGACGAGATGGGGCCAGCCTCCGGGGCTCGCTGCCGTCAACCGGACGGACGGCGCGCCGAACTCCTCGACGTTTCTCGGGAGCGGCGCCCGGGCCGTGCGCACGACCTTGCCCGCGGCGCCGATCGTGGCGCTGCCGGGCAGCGACGATCCGGAGGGTCCTGCGTGCGGGGAACGTCCAGAACTTCGCCGTCCTCCCGGTCCACGGATCGGGTGCGACCTCGATCGGCTGTGCGTACTCGATCCCGTTCGGGGTCGCGCGGAGGTATCGGTCGAACCACAGCCGGGCCTCGGTGAGGTAGACGCCGCGCTCGGCGGCGGGGTTCGTCGCGGGCGCATTTCCGAGGTCGCCGATGTACAGGCGCTTCGGCCCGCGCAGTCGGACGTACGCGTCGGTCGCCTGCTCCATGCCGAACGCGAAGTCGCGGCGGCCCTGAACCATGAACACCGGAGTCCTGAGACGGGCCAGCGCGGCCACGCTCGAGCGGTCGTTCGCCAGCGATCTGATCGCCGGCAGGTTCGTGCTCGCGTAGATGTCGGCGCGTCGACGCGAGCAGGAGGTCCGGACTGGCGCGCTGCGGGCACGGGCGCGAGCAGGGACGCGAACGCGCCGCCCTTGGCGAGGTTCTGGGGGAAGAGCGCGCCGTAGAAGTCGGTCCAGGTCGACACCGGGACGATCGCCGCGAACGGGACCCCCTCGGCCGTCGCCCGCCAGACGGCGCCGCCGCCGTAGGAGAACCCGAGTGCGCCGATCCGGGTGCGCGCGATCCCGTGATGCCCGGCCAGCCAGTCGAAGAGGGCGCGCACGTCCTGGATCTCCCGTGGCCCGTCCAGCGACACGAGCCCGCCGGACTCTCCGCTGCCGCGCGCGTCGAAGGTGCACACGGCGTAGCCGTCGGTGACGAAGTACGTCTCGGCGAGCATGTTCATCGGCTCGCGCGTCTCGCCGAGGCCGGCGAAGAGCATGACCGTGGGCCAGCCGCCGGGGGGAGTCGCGCCCGTCGGTGTGTAGAGCGTCGTCGCGATCTCGACGCCGTCGTCCATCCGCACGGCCGTGTCGACCTTGTTGAAGCCCTGTGCCGCAGCCGGACCGGCCCAGATGAGCAGGGCGGCCGTCGTGCAGAGCGCGGAGGTGATGATGCGACGCAAGGGAGCCACGCTAGAGGGTAGAGAACCGATCTCCCTTCTACAATCGGTCGGTGGACCCGCGACCTGTAGGCGTTTTCGATTCGGGCGTGGGCGGCCTCACGGTGCTGCACGAGTGCCTGGTCACCCTTCCGCACGAGGACTTCGTCTATCTCGGCGACCACGCACGCCTGCCGTACGGCCCGCGCCCGCTCGCCGACATCCGCCGTTTCGCCCGCGAGATCGGTGCGTTCCTGGCGGGGCTCGACGTGAAGCTCGTCGTCGTCGCCTGCAACACCGCGACCTCCGCGGCGCTGCCCCAGCTCCAGGAGGAGCTGACGGTGCCCGTCGTCGGCGTGATCGCCCCGGAGGCGCATGCGGCCGTGCAGGCGACGCGGAACCGCAGGATCGGCCTGCTCGCCACGGAGGCGACGGTCACGGCCGGCCGGTACGCCGAGCTCGTGCACGTGCTGGACGCGGGCGCGGAGCTCGTCCCGGTGGCCTGCCCGCGGCTCGTGCCGCTGATCGAGAGCGAGACGCCGTTCGGCCCGGGAACCATCCAGGCCGTACACGGCTATGCCGAGCCGCTGAAGGAGGCAGGCGTCGACACGGTCATTCTCGGCTGCACGCACTACCCGCTGATCCGCCCGATCCTGCAGCGCGAGTTCGGCCGCGGCGTGACGCTCGTCTTCTCGGCCGAGGAGACCGCGCGCGAGGTGGCGGAGACGCTGGCCCGCAAGGGGATCGAGAACGACCCCGGCCGGACGGGGAGCTACCGCTTCCTGACGACCGGCCCGCCCGAGCTCTTCCGTGCGCTCGGCGAGCGGTTTCTCCAGCTCCCGCTGGACGGGATCGAGCGGGTCGAGCTCGCAACGCTCGAGGCGGCGCTCGCGTGAGGAAGAATCGGCACGTGAGGAAGAATCGGCACGAAGCCGGCACGGTCCCGTGCGCTTCACCCGGTACTCTCACCCCGAGGGAGGTGGGTTCAACCCCACCCCTCCAAAGAAGGGTGGGTCGTGTCCGGACGCCTTGTCCTCCCGGGCCATGTGCGTGGGAGGCTGGTCCCTGTGAGCCGTGACGGCGGGCGCCGCGCCGATCAGCTCCGGCCGCTCGAGATCCGACCCGACTTCCTCGAGCAGCCGCACGGCTCGGTGCTCTACACGCAGGGCAGGACGATCGTGCTCTGCACGGCCTCCGTCCAGGACACCGTGCCGCGCTGGCTGCAGAGGAGCGGACGGGGCTGGATCACCGCCGAGTACTCGCTGCTCCCCGCCTCGACCGGCGACCGTACCGACCGCGAGGCGAGCCGGGGCCGCCAGGGTGGACGGACGGTCGAGATCCAGCGGCTCATCGGGCGGGCCGTACGCGCCGTCGCCGACTTCGAGGCGCTCGGCGAGCGCACGCTCTGGCTCGACTGCGACGTCCTCCAGGCCGACGGCGGGACGCGCTGCGCGGCGATCTCGGGCGCATACGTGGCCGCGCGCCGTGCACTCGACCGCTTCGGGCTCGGCAAGACGTTCCGCGACTCGATCGCGGCGGTCTCGGTCGGCATCGTCGGCGGCGAGCCGCTGCTCGACCTCGACTACTCCGAGGACTCGAGCGCGGACGTCGACCTCAACATCGTGCTGACCGGCGACGGCCGTCTCGTCGAGGTGCAGGCGACGGCCGAGCGGGATCCCTTCACGCGCGACGAGCTGCAGGAGCTGCTCGACCTGGGGACCGCCGGGATCGAGGAGATCGCGATCGCCCAGCAGGAGGCCGCCGACGTTCCTCGCGGCTAGCGTTCCGACCCTGTCCTGGGGAGCGCTGCTGCTCCGGCTCGCCGTCGCGGCCGTGCTGGGCGGTGCGATCGGGATCGAGCGGGAGCTCCGCGAGCGTGGGGCGGGGCTCCGCACGCACATGATGGTCTCGCTGGGCGCCGCTCTCTTCACCGTCGCCGGCGCCTACGGCTTCGCCGACTTCTACGGTGCCGGGGAACATCGTGCGCATCGATCCGACGCGGGTCGCCGCCCAGGTCGTCACCGGGATCGGCTTCCTCGGCGCCGGGCGATCATCCGGCAGGGCGTTCCGTGCGCGGGCTCACGACCGCCGGCACGCTCTGGGTCGTCGCCGCGATCGGGCTCGCCGCCGGCGCCGGCTACTACAGCGCCGCCGTGATCGCGACCGCGCTCGTGCTCGTCGCGCTCTGGCCGCTGCGGTTCGTGGCCTACGGGCGCTCGGTCGCTTCCGGCCGGGCACGGCGCGGCTGCTCGTCGCGCTGACGACGGGCACGAGCCCGGGGCCGCTGATCACCGAGGTCGAGTCCGTCGGCGGCCGGATCGAGTCGGTGGAGATCAGCCAGGACGGTGACCGGCGCGTCGTCGAGCTCGACGTCGTGCTGCCGCCGCACCGGGAGCCGGCCCGGATCGTCTCGGCGCTTGCCGACATCGACCACGTGCTGGACGTGCGCTGGGCCGAGTGAAGGCCGTCCTGGCCTCCGGCAACGCCCACAAGCTGCGCGAGCTGCAGGCGGCGCTGCCTGCCTTCGAGCTGGAGCTGCTGGCGCGACGCGCTGCCGCCGGAGACGGGACACTCCTACTACGAGAACGCGCGTGCCAAGGCGCTCTTCGGCCGTACCGTCGCCGGCCGTGACGCCTGGCTGCTCGGCGAGGACTCGGGGATCGAGGTCGACGGCCTGGGCGGCGAGCCGGGGCTGCACTCGGCGCGCTGGGCGGGCGAGGATGATCCGGTGCAGGCCCTGCTGCGGCGCCTCGACGGCCTGGAGGGCGAGGACCGTCGGGCCCGCTACCGCTGCGAGCTGGTCTGCCTGTCGCCGGAGGGCGAGGAGCTCCGCGGCACCGGTGTGCTCGAGGGCAGGATCGCCGGCGAAGTCGCGAGGTGACGAGGGGTTCGGCTACGACCCGATCTTCGTGCCCGAAGGCGAGAGCGAGCACCGTCGCCGAGCTCGGGAACGAGTGGAAGCGGACGAACTCGCACCGGGCCCGAGCCGCCCGAGCGCTCGCCGCGGCGCTCCCCCTCGCGGGCTGACAGCCGTCGCTCGACGGGCCGTGTCCCGGTGTCAGACACCGTCACGGAAGTGTGACGGACCCGGGCGGCGTATCTTCGAAGGAGCGGCAGATGGAAGCGGCCGCGTGCGGCCGCGAAGGAGGCCCTTCCCGCCGGAAGTCGTCATGCCTACGGCGCAGCCGAGGCGGACTTCCGGCGGTCAAGCGAGGCCGGGCACGTCCTCGGGTTCGCGGTGGCTGCCGTTGGCACGCCACCAGTTCAGCTCGGCCCCGAACACGATCACGTTCGCCATCAGGTAGAGCCAGAGCAACAGCAGCACCGGGCCGCCGAAGGCGCGCAGCGTCACGTTCAGGTTCGCGTAGCGCACGAACACCGGGAGCACCTGGAACGACACCTCCAGCACCAGCGCTGCCACGATCGCCCCCGGGAGCGCCTGGCGGGCGGTTACGTGCGGCGTTCGTGAGCAGCGAGTAGGACGCCAGGAGGAACAGGAAGATGCCGAGCAGCGAGGCCAGGACCGACACCGCGTACGCGGCGGGATAGCTGGTGAGAATCGGCGCGTAGTCGCTCAGCACCTTGGCCCCGAGTGCCCCGACGACCAGGGCTGCGAACAGCGTCACGAGCGAGCCGACCATGAGCACCGCCGCGATCGCCTTGCCGTGGAGGAAGCCGCGGTTCGGCTCGCCGTAGACGATGTTCAGGGCCGACTCGAGCGCGCTGAAGAGAGACAGCGACGACCACACGCAGGAACAGGCCGCCGAGGATCCCGAGCGTGGCCGCGTTGTCCTGGATCCCGTGCACCACCTTCAGGATCGTGTCGACCGAGCTGGGCGGAAACGCGTCGTTCAGCTCGCGCACGAAGAAGTCCGAGGCGTCGGCCCGGTGCGAGAAGCCGAGCAGCGCCAGCGCCAGGAATACAAGCGGCAGGAACGACAGGAGCGCGAAGTACGCGATCATCGCGGCAAGGTGCGTGCCGCGGTCGGCGAAGAACTTCGCGAACGGCTCGCGCATGGTGAGGGAGTATGGCTGTGTTAGCTTCCGGCCCCGATGGATGTCTCGCAAGCGCTCGCTGACCTGACGGAGATCTCGGCCCAGATCGAGGCGGCCGTGATCGCCGATCGCTCGGGCGCCGTAGTGGGCGCGACGATCGCGAACGAGGAGCGCGCAGGCCGCTTCGCGCGCGCCGCAGCCGACCTGCTCGCGGCGGCCGAGGGCTCCGCCGAGCAGGGCGCGCTCGTCCAGCTCGAGGCCGTGCTCGGGGACGCGAGCGTGTTCGTCGTCCCCGAGGGCGACCGCCTGATCGCCGCCGTCACCAGCCCTGATCCCACCGTCGGCCTCGTCTTCTACGACCTCAAGAGCTGCCTGCGCAGCGCCGGCGGCGCGACGAGGCCGGACGGCGGCAGCGAACCCGCAGCCCACGACGAGCCGGCCGGTCAGCAGCCGGCCGAGCCGGCGCCGGCCGCCGAGCCTCCGACCGAGGAGCCGCAGGCCGAGGCGCCGAAGGCCGTCAAGCCGTCCCCGCCCCCGAAGCGACCTCGCCGGCGGAAGAAGGAGGGGGAGGACGACGGCACGGCCTAGGTTGATCACCGGTGTGCTCGTCGCGGCCGGCACGGCCGCCGTGCGCGGTCGTCCTGCGCCGCCGCGCGGCCCGCCCTCAGGCCCGCGTCGAGCTCTACTTCGAGGACGGCACGTTGAGCACGGTCGACGCCGGCGCGCCCGGATCCGAGCGGCTGCTGGCGCTGGCGCGCGAGGCGCTCTCGGCCGCCCGCCCGTCGCTTTGACCGACGCCGAGCTCGCGGCGGCGATCCGCGAGCACGCGCTTCTCCGGGGCGACTTCGTCCTCCGCTCCGGGCGCCGCTCGAGCTACTACCTGGACAAGTACCGCTTCGAGACACGGCCCGAGCTGCTGGCCGCTCTCGGCGGGCGGATCGCGGCCGCCGTGCGGGAGTACGAGCCGGGCGCCGTGCGGCTCGGCGGGCCGGAGCTCGGGGCCGTGGCGCTGGCCGCCGCCGCCTCGCTGGCGTCGGGTCTCCCGTTCCTGATCGTGCGCAAGGAGGCGAAGGGCTACGGCACCGAGCGGCGCCTGGAAGGCGCGTTCCACGAGGGCGATCACGTCTGCCTCGTCGAGGACGTCGTCACGTCGGGCGGCGCGGCCGCGGATGCCGTGCAGGCGCTGCGAGAGGCCGGCCTCGTATGCAGGACGGCTGTCTGCGTGGTCGATCGCGAGGAGGGCGGAGCCGACGCGCTGGCCCGGCTCGGGGTGCGCCTGCGGCCGCTGTTTTTGGCCCAAGATCTCGTAGAGGATCCGTCCGATGCGGGGTGAATACTTCCAACCGCATGGTTGAGCCGAAAGCCTGAGGGTGTTAACGTGGCCCGCCGTGTAGATGGTTGTCGACAGGAGGAGAGGACGTGACAAAGCAAGAGTTCGTCGATCAGGTGGCCGGGAAGAGCGGCCTCAGCAAGCGGGACGCTGCCTCCGCGGTCGATGCGTTTCTGACGTCGGTAACCGACGCGCTGAAGGCCGGCGACCAGGTGAGCTTCACCGGGTTCGGGAAGTTCTCGACGCAGCACCGCGCGGCGCGCCAGGGCGTGAATCCGCGCAACCCGTCGCAGAAGGTGACCATTCCGGCGGCGCGCGTGCCGAAGTTCTCGGCGGGAAGCACGCTCAAGCAGGCGGTTCGCCAGTAGGTCTGGAGGCCTGTCTCGAAGGTTCGGCAGGGGGTCGCGCGAGCGGCCCCCTGTGCGTTCCGGTTCGGGTTGTAGCCTTCTGATCGTGGAAGCGGGCACCGCGGTCTCGACCACTCCGTTCTCCGACCGCGTCGCCTCGGCCGTCGAGCGGCGCCGGAGCCAGCTCGTCGTGGGGCTCGACCCCCGGCCCGAGCTGCTTCCGGTGGAGCTGCGCGGCGACGCGCACCTCGGCCGCGGCGAGGCGGCCCAGGCATGCCTGCGCTTCTGCTGCGGGATCATCGACGCAGTCGCACCTCACGTCGTCGGAGTCAAGCCCCAGATCGCCTTCTTCGAGGCGCTCGGGCACGAGGGCATTCGCGCCTTCGAGCAGACCTGCGCGTACGCGCGGGCCGCCGGGCTGCTCGTGATCGCCGACGCCAAGCGCGGGGACATCGGCTCGACCTCTCGAGCCTACGCCGCCGCGTTCCTCGAGCCGCCGAGCGACGCCGAGCCGCCGCTGGCGGACGCGCTGACGGTCAACCCGTACGTCGGCCGTGACGCGCTCGACCCGTTTCTCGCCGCGTGCCGGCGCCACGGCGGCGGCCTGTTCTGCCTCGTGAAGACGTCGAACACCGGCAGCGCGGACGTCCAGGACCTGACGCTCTCGGACGGGCAGCCGCTCTGGCACCACGTCGCGCGGCTGGTGGCCGAATGGGGCGAGGACCTCGTCGGCGAGGGCGGCATGTCGAGCGTCGGCGCCGTCGTCGGCGCCACGCATCCGCGTGCGATCGGCGAGGCGCGCCGGCTCCTTCCCCAGTCGATCCTGCTCCTTCCCGGGATCGGCGCGCAGGGAGCCGGCCCGGCGGATGTCGCCCGAGCCTTCACGAGCGGTCCGGCGAGCGCGCTCGTGAGCGCCTCACGCTCCGTCATCTACGCCTACCGCGCGCTCGACGGCGACTGGCGGAGCTCGGCTGGGGCCGAGGCCGCACGGTTGAAGGCGGCGGTCTGGTCGGTCTCCGGCTGGTAGCAGGCTCTTGGAGCTCCTTTCAGAACGAAGCCTTGTGCCGAAGCGTCATTCTGGAAGGAGCTCGTAGACGGTGCCTTCGCGTTTCCCGCGCCAGGAGATCACCCGCATCATGGCGCCGCTGGCGTTCCTGGCTGCCGTCACGATCCTGGTTCTGCTGATCCACTCCGCCCTGTCGGGCAGCCGAGGCGCCGCGACCACGACCGTCAAGCGCCGCCACCACGTGACGACGACGACGGAGCAGACCACGACCCAGCAGACCACGACCAGGAAGCGCCACACGGGCCGACCGGCGCGGTTCTACATCGTCGTGGCGGGAGACACGTTCGGCAGCATCGCCGCGAAGGAGGGCATCACCGTCGAGAAGCTCGTCCAGCTCAACCCCAACGCGGACTCGAGCGCGCTCAGCATCGGCCAGAAGATCCGGGTCGGGTGACGCGGTACTCTCACCTACCGTGAGACGGCGGCTGCTCGTCGTGGTGGCGGCCCTTGCTCTCGGAGCGCCGGCCGCCGCAGCGACCCCGCAGGTCGATGCCCGTGCGTGGCTGGTCGAGAACGGCACGACCGGCGAGCGTCCTGACGGCGCACGATGCGCACGAGCGCCTCCCGATCGCCTCCATCACGAAGCTGATGACCGTGCTCGTCACGCTCGACCACGTGCAGCCGTCCGACGTCGTGACCGTCGCCCCGCAGGCGGCGGCCGTCGGCGAGTCGTCGGCGGGCCTCATCGCGGGCGAGCGCATCACGGTCCACGACCTGCTGGAAGCTGCCCTGATCCAGAGCGCGAACGACGCCGCCGACGCGCTCGCCTACTACGTCGGGCGGGGCAGCGAGTCGCGCTTCGTGGCGATGATGAACGCGCGTGCCCGCAGCATGGGTCTGCACGACACGCACTTCGTCCGCCCCGACGGGCTCGACGCGCCCGGTCACGTCTCGAGCGCGCGGGACGTGACGCTGCTCGCCCGTGTCGCGATGCGGAAGCCCATCGTGCGCGAGATCGTGCGGCAGCAGAGCGCGGTGATCTCGCGCGGCCGGGTGATGCACACGTGGAACGACCTGCTCGGCGTGTACCCCGGCGTCATCGGCGTGAAGACGGGCCACACGTCGGCGGCAGGGTGGTCGCAGGTCGCAGCGGTGCGCGGCAGAGGGCTGACCGTCTACGCGACGATTCTCGGCAGCCCGTCGCGGGCCCAGCGGAATGCCGACCTGGAGCGGCTGCTCGGGTACGGGCTCTCGCAGTACGAGGTCGTCAAGGTGATCCGCACCGACCGTGTCTACGCGCGGGCCGAGGTCGGGTACGGGCTGCGGCCGGTCGCGCTCGTGGCGCCGAAGGCGCTGCTCCACGTCGTGCGCGTGGGCCGGCCGCTCGTCGAGATCGTCACCGCGCCGCCGGTCGCGTCGCTGCCCGTGCGGCAGGGACAGACGCTGGGCGAGGTGCGCGTGTACGCGCACGACCGGCTGCTCGGCAGGCGCCCGCTCGTCGCCGCGCGGGCGGTCGCGCGCCCGGGTCTCGCCGCCCGGCTCCGCTGGTACGCGGGCCAGACCGTCCACCACCTCTGGGGGTTCTTCTCGTGATCGTGACCGTCACCCTCAACGCGGCCGTCGACCGCACGCTCACGGTGCCGAACGTCCAGCTCGGCCACCGGCACCGCGCGAGCCAGGGCCTGACGATCGCGGGCGGCAAGGGAATCAACGTGGCGCGCGCGCTGAAGCGGCTCGACGTGCCCGTGATCGCGACCGGCCTTGCCGGCGGCCGGACCGGGACGCGGCTGGTCGAGGAGCTGACCACGGAGGGGATCCTCAACGATCTCGTCCGGATCGCGGACGAGTCGCGCACGTCCACGGCCGTCGTCGACCCGACCTCGGACACGTACACCGAGATCAACGAGTGGGGCCCGCAGGTGCGGCCGGAGGAGCTCGAGATCCTGTTCGAGAAGCTCCACTACCTCTCCCGCGGCGCCGACTTCGTCGTCTTCGCCGGCTCGCTGCCCCGTGCCGTCTCGGAGGACTTCTACGGCGAGGCGATCCGGGATCTGCAGCGCCGCGGCGTGCAGACCGTGCTCGTCGCCGAGGGCGAGCCGCTGCGCCGCGGGGTCGAGGCCGAGCCGTTCCTGGTCGCCCCCAACGAGCACGACGCGGAGGCGCTCGTCGGCCAGGAGTTCGACGACGACGAGGACTTCGTGCTCGGGCTCGACGCGATCGCCGAGAAGGGGGCCCGCAACGTGCTGATCACGCGCGACGAGGGCTGCTTCGCGCGGCTGCGCGAGGATCGGACGGCGCACCGCTTCCGCGTGACGCCTCCGCCGCTCGAACGGGTCTCGGCGGTCGGTGCCGGCGACGCGCTGCTCGCGGGATTCCTCGCCGCCCGGCTCGACGGCAAGTCGCTCGCCGATTCGTTGCGCCAGGCGGTCGCTGCGGGCGCCGCCTCGACGCTCGAGCTCGGTGCCGGGCGTTTCGAACCGCGCGAGGTGGGTAGGCTGCTGGCAGGCGTCGAGCTGGTCGAGCTCGACTCCGCACCCGAGTCCTGAGGCAACCCGCCCAGCGCTAGCTTCAAGACCCGGGATCCCATTTCCGGGTACGAGAAACACTCGATAGAGGGCTCTGCCCGGCGCCCGTCTCCAGCGATGACTCACTAGACATGACTGCGGCCCGTCGAATTGGCTCCGCCTGCAACTATCGCGTCGCCCTCAACGGCTTCGTGATCCTCTTCGGCGGCGTCGTGACCGTCCTCGCGGGTCGGCATTTCGCCAGCGTGGGCTGGCCGCTCGCGCACGCCGACGTCGACCTGGCGGCCGCGGCCGGCCTCGTCTTCCTCGTCGGCTACGGCGTGAAGGCGTACGGCTGGAAGCTTCTGTTCGTCCCGGGACAGCGCCCGGGAGCCGCGTCGCTGGCGGCTGCGGGCGGCATGGCCTCGATCACCGGGATCGCGCTGCCCGGCCGCTTCGACGACGCGGTCCGGATCGCGGTCGTGCGGCGTCACCGCGGGTGCCCGGCCGGGGTGAAGGCCGTGATGCTCTCGCTCGTCACGCTCGCCCTCGTCGACACGATTGCCCTGACGCCGTTCGCGTCGTCGGCGGCCGCGCTCGAAGGTGTGCCCACGATGCTCAGGGTCGGGTTTGCAGTGGTGGCGGGAGCGGGCATCCTCGCCGCGCTCGCCATGATCGCCCTCCCACGCATCGGCCGCCGTCCGCGCCTGATCCGCTTTCGCGCCGTTCGCTGGTTCTGCGAGCAGGCTCCCGGCCGGCGTGCGACCGGGGCGGCGCTCGGCTTCGTGGCCGCGTCCTGGCTGCTGCGGATTCTGGGCGCGTTCCTGCTGCTCGGAGCGCTCGGGCTCGGGCTCTCGGTGCCGCTCGCCGTCGTCTTCATCTGCGCCGGCGCCGCCTCGGCCGCCCTCCCGGTCGCACCGGCCGGCGCTGCGACCCAGACGGGAGCCGGCGCCGGAGCGCTCGTCGCCGCAGGCGTGACCGCCCACCGGGCGGTCGAGTTCGCCGTCGCAGCACAGGTGCTCGTGATCCTCGCCGGCGTGGTCGCATTGCTCGTCGCCTGGGCGTGGACACTCGCTCAGCGCCATTCCGCACGCCGCGCCCTGCGCACCGCGTAAGGCCGTGGGCCGTCGGGCCCGGCTGGTACGATCGCTGCCCACCTTGAGAGAGCAAGCGCGCACGGCAGTTCCCCGCCCAGGCGACCATCAGGCGCCTGGGCTTTGTGCATCCAGGGGGTGCAGATGAGCGTCGAGCTGCGGCCGGAGGAGCTCGAGCGCCTGCTGACGCTCGACCGCAAGTTCGCCCGCGAAGGCCTCACCTTCGACGACGTCCTGCTCGTCCCGGCCGAGTCCGCGGTGCTCCCGAACGACGTCTCGACGGCGACCCGGCTGACCCGCACGATCGAGCTCGAGATCCCGATCGTCTCGGCCGCGATGGACACGGTCACCGAGGCGCGGCTGGCGATCGCCCTCGCCCGCGAGGGCGGGATCGGGATCCTGCACCGCAACCTCTCGATCGAGCAGCAGGTGGCCGAGGTGGACAGGGTCAAGCGCTCGGAGGCCGGGATGATCGCGGAGCCGGTGACGCTGCGCCCGGAGGCGCTCGTCTCGGACGCGCTCGAGCTGATGAGCCGCTACCACATCTCGGGCGTGCCGATCACCGACGCGGACGGCCGCCTCGTCGGCATCCTCACGAACCGCGATCTCCGCTTCGAAGACGACATCGACGCAGCCCGTGTCCGCGCTGATGACGAGCCGCAACCTCGTCACGGCGCCGGTGGGCACGACGCTCGCCGAGGCCGAGGAGATCCTGCACCGGCACAAGGTCGAGAAGCTGCCCGTCGTCGACGCCGAGGGCCGGCTGCAAGGGCTGATCACGGTCAAGGACATCTCGAAGCGTGTTCAGTTCCCCCACGCGACGAAGGACGAAGGCGGACGGCTGCGCGTCGGCGCGGCGGTCGGCGTCGGGCCGGACGCGGTGGAGCGGGCCGAGGCGCTCGCGGCGGCCGAGGTCGACGTCCTCGTCGTCGACACCGCGCACGGTCACTCGCTGGCGGTGATCGAGATGGTGCGGCGTCTGCGCGACCGGCTCGACGTGCAGCTCGTCGCCGGCAACATCGCCACCGCCGAGGCGGCCGAGGCGCTGATCGAGGCGGGCGCGGACGCGGTCAAGGTCGGCATCGGCCCGGGGGCCACCTGCACGACCCGCGTCGTCGCCGGCGTCGGCGTCCCCCAGGTGACCGCGATCTTCGACTGCGCCCAGGTTGCGCACGCGCACGGCGTTCCGGTGATCGCCGACGGCGGCCTGACCTCCTCCGGCGACATCGCCAAGGCGATCGCCGCCGGAGCCGACTGCGTGATGACGGGCTCGATCCTCGCCGGCGTCGACGAGGCGCCCGGCGAGGTCGTCGTCGCACCAGGGCGAGCGCTTCAAGGAGTACCGCGGCATGGGCTCGCTGGGCGCGATGAAGGCGCGCGGGTTCTCGAAGGACCGCTACTTCCAGGGCGACGTCGAGGACGTCGAGAAGCTCATCCCGGAGGGGATCGAGGGCCGCGTGCCGTACAAGGGGCCGCTCGCGCCGATCGTGCACCAGCTCGTCGGCGGCGTGCGCCAGGCGATGGGCTACTGCGGCGCGCCGACGATCGAGGAGATGAAGGGCGCGCAGTTCGTCCGCATCACCTCGGCGCAGGCCTGCGCGAGAGCCATCCGCACGACATGACGATCACGAAGGAGGCGCCGAACTATCGGCGCTGAGGCGGCAGCGCAGCTGCCTGTCCGCGACAGCGGACCAGGGGAGGGGGTCTGGGGGAACCCGGAGGTTCCCCCAGCCGACAACGAGCGGCCCGTGCTGGTCGTCGACCTCGGTGGCCAGTACTCGCAGCTGATCGCGCGCCGCATCCGCGAGTGCCGCGTCTACTCCGAGCTCGTCCCGCACACGATCTCGCCCGAGGCCGTGCGCGCGCGGCGGCCGTTCGCGCTCGTGCTCTCCGGCGGCCCTGCCTCGGTGTACGCGGACGGTGCGCCGCGGGTCGATCCGGCGCTCTTCGAGCTGGGGATCCCGACGCTCGGCATCTGCTACGGGATGCAGCTCATGGCGCTCGACCTCGGCGGCCGCGTCGACCGCACGGGCGTCTCCGAGTTCGGCAAGACGGAGCTCACGGCGAGAGAGGGCGCGCTGTTCCGCGACCTGCCGGCCGAGCAGACGGTGTGGATGAGCCATCGCGACTCGGTCGTCGCCCCGCCGGAGGGCGCGCGCGTCGTCGCCGGCTCGCCGTCGACCCCGATCGCCGCCTTCGAGGACGCGCGCCGCCGCCTCTACGGCGTCCAGTTCCACCCCGAGGTGCTGCACACGCCGCACGGCACCGACCTGCTGAAGAACTTCCTCTACGAGGTCGCAGGCGCGCCGCCGGCCTGGACGCCCGCCGCCGTGATCGAGGAGCAGGTCGAGCGCATCCGCGCGCAGGTCGGCCGCGAACGCGTCATCTGCGGGCTCTCCGGCGGGGTCGACTCCGCGGTGGCGGCGCTGCTGGTGCACAAGGCCGTCGGCGACCAGCTCACGTGCGTCTTCGTCGACCACGGGCTGCTGCGCAAGGACGAGGCCGAGCAGGTCGTCGCGACCTTCGGCGGGCACTTCCACGTACCGCTCGTCCACGTGCGCGCCGAGGAGCGGTTCCTCGACCGGCTCGCCGGCGTCACCGACCCCGAGCGCAAGCGCAAGATCATCGGCGAGGAGTTCATCCGCGTCTTCGAGGAAGAGGCCGGAAAGCTCGGGGCCGTGCGGCACCTCGTCCAGGGCACGCTCTACTCGGACGTGATCGAGTCGGGCGGCGGCGAGGCGGGCGTGGCCGCGATGATCAAGTCGCACCACAACGTCGGCGGGCTGCCCGAGGACATGGAGATGGAGCTCGTCGAGCCGCTGCGCCTGCTGTTCAAGGACGAGGTGCGGCGCGTCGGCGCCGAGCTCGGCCTGCCCGAGCGGATGGTCTGGCGGCACCCGTTCCCCGGGCCGGGGCTCGCGATCCGGATCATCGGCGACGTCACGCCCGAGCGGCTCGACCTGTTGCGCGAGGCGGACTCGATCCTGCTCGAGGAGATCCGCCGTGCCGGGCTCTACCGCGAGCTGTGGCAGTGCTTCGCGGTGCTGCCGGCGATCCGCTCGGTCGGCGTGCAGGGCGACGAGCGGACGTACGCCTACCCGATCATCATCCGGGCGGTCACCTCGGAGGACGCGATGACCGCGGACTGGGCACGGCTGCCGTACGACCTGCTGGAGACGATCTCCAGCCGCATCATCAACGAGCTTCCCGGCGTGAACCGGGTGGCGCTCGACATCTCGTCGAAGCCGCCCGTCGACCATCGAGTGGGAGTAGCGCCCCCGCCGTACCGGATCGAGACGGAGCGGCTCGTCATCCGCTGCTAGAATCCGCCGCCGGTGCACCGACGTGCGCCTTTCCTTCGCATGAAGACTTACAACGCAAAGCCGGGCGAGGTCGAGCGCCGCTGGTACGTCGTCGATGCCGACGGCCAGATCCTCGGGCGCCTCGCCACGCAGCATCGCCGAGACCCTGCGCGGGAAGGGCAAGCCGCAGTACACCCCGCACGTCGACACCGGCGACTTCGTCGTCGTCGTCAACTGCGAGAAGATCGCGGTCACCGGCAAGAAGCTCGACGAGAAGATGTACCACCGGCACTCCGGCTATCCGGGCGGTTTGCGGAGCCGGCCGCTGCGTGACGAGCTGGAGCGGCGCCCGACCGAGGTGCTGCGCAAGGCGGTCAAGGGGATGCTCCCCCGCACGCGCCTCGGCCGTGCCCAGATCAACAAGCTCAAGATCTACGCCGGCCCGGATCATCCGCACGGCGCCCAGGCCCCCGAAGAGCTGAAGGTGAGTTGATGGAGCAGGCCCAGTACCGTGGCACCGGCAAGCGCAAGACCTCCGTGGCCCGCGTGATCCTCCGCCCGGGCGACGGCGGCACCTGGTTCAACGGGCGCACGATCGAGGAGTACTTCCCGCGCCTGACGCACCGGCAGCTGGTGCTGGCACCGTTCAAGGCGGCCGGGCTCGAGGGCAAGTTCGACATCCGCGTCCGCGTCCACGGCGGCGGGCCCAGCGGCCAGGCCGGCGCGGTCCGCCACGGGGTCGCCCGGGCGCTCGTCGAGGCCGATCCGGAGCTCCGGATCCCGCTCAAGCGCGAGGGCTACCTCACCCGCGACGCGCGGCAGGTGGAGCGCAAGAAGGCCGGCCTCCACAAAGCCCGCAAGGCGCCTCAGTTCTCCAAGCGATAGCGCCGTTGCCGCGGCGGTACTTCGGTACCGACGGCGTGCGCGGCGTCGTCGGAGAGGACCTGACCCCGCAGCTCGTCGAGCGCCTCGGCAAGGCGGCCACGCTGTGGGCCGGCCGCGGGCGCGTCTTCGTCGGCCGCGACACGCGCGCGTCGGGCCCCGAGCTGGAGGAGGCGTTCGCCCGCGGCATCGTGGGCGCCGGCGGCAATGCCGTGCTCGCGGGGGTTCTGCCCACGCCGGCGGTCGCGCTGCTCTCGCTCGACCTCGGCGCCGTGATCTCCGCGTCCCACAACCCGCCCGAGTACAACGGCGTGAAGCTCTTCGACCGCAACGGCCGCAAGCTGACCGACGATGCGGAGGAGGAGATCGAGGCTCTCCTCGACGCACCCGAGCGGGGAGGCGGCGAGCTCGACCGCGTCGAGGTCGCGCCCGACAGCTACCTGGAGCACGTCATCGAGCGGTTCGGGTCCGACCTCACCGGCCTGCGGATTGCCGTGGACTGCGCGAACGGCGCGTATTCCGCGATCGCGCCGGGTGCGTTCGTCGAGCTCGGGGCGAGCGTGACCACGATCGGCTGCGATCCCGACGGCGCCAACATCAACGCCGGCTGCGGGGCGACCGACCTGGGCGCTCTGAGCCACACCGTCGTCGAGTCGGGCTGCGACCTGGGAGTCGCCTTCGACGGGGACGGCGACCGCATGCTGGCGGTCGACGCCCAAGGGCGGCCCCTCGACGGCGACCAGATCCTCTCGATCCTCGCGCTCGACCTCGGGGTCGAGCTCGTGGCGGTGACGGTGATGACCAACCTCGGCTTCCACAGGCTGATGGCCGAGCACGGAATCCACGTGGTCACGACGCCCGTCGGCGACCGCTACGTGCTCGAGGCGCTGGGGCGGGAGGGTGGACTGCTGGGCGGCGAGCAGTCCGGTCACCTGATCTACCTCAAGGACCACGTCACGGGCGACGGGCTCGCCGCCGCGCTCCTGCTCTGCGCTGCACTGCGCGGGCGCACGCTGCACGAGGCCGCAGCGGTGATGCCCCACTTTCCGCAGGTGAAGGAGAACGTCGCGGTCGCCAGCCGCGAGCTCACTCCTGCGATCGAGGCGGAGGTCGAGCGGCTGAACGACGCGTTCGGCGGCGACGGGCGGGTGCTCGTCCGGCCCTCCGGAACGGAGCCTGTGATCCGCGTGCTGGCGGAGGCGTCCGGCGAGGAGGAGGCACAAGAGCTCTGTGCTAGAGTTGCCGCTCTCGTCCGCAGAGAGCTCGGCTAGGCCCGGTCCCGACGCTGGAACCGGTGTCGAGAACGCCGGGCTTTTGTGTTTCACGGAGTCTTCCGCGGTCGCGGGCGACGGAAGGAGCTTCGAATGTGCGGGATCATCGGATACGTCGGGCCCCGTGAGGCGAAACCGCTCCTGCTGCGCGGTCTCGAGCGCCTCGAGTACCGGGGCTACGACTCGGCCGGCATCGTGCTCCGCGAGGAAGGCGGCCTCGAGTACGTCCGCGCGGTCGGCAATCTCGCCAACCTCAAGGCGGCAGTCGGCCCCAACGAGTCGGTCTCGCATCACGGGCTGGGCCACACCCGCTGGGCCACCCACGGCGCCGTCACCGAGCAGAACGCGCACCCGCTGGTCGGCTGCGACGGCGAGCGGCTCTCCATCGTCCTGAACGGGATCGTCGAGAACTACCGCGAGCTCAAGGAATCGCTGCTGGCGCAGGGCCACACGTTCCGGTCGGAGACCGACGCCGAAGTGGTCGTCCACCTCATCGAGCGCTACTACGAGGGCGACCTGGCCGAGGCCATGCAGCAGGCCTACGCGCAGCTCGAGGGGCACTTCTCGATCGTCGTGATCCACCACGACCATCCCGACCTGCTGGTCGCTGCGCGCTGCCAGACCCCGCTCGTCGTCGGCGTCGGCGAGGGCGAGATGTTCCTCGCGTCCTCGGTCGCGGCCTTCCTGCGCGAGACGCGCCGCATCCAGATCATCGAGGACGGCGAGATCGTCGCGATCACGCCCGGGGGCGCAACGTTCCTGCAGACCGACGGCTCCGTCCGCGACGCCGACGTGATCGAGGTCGACTGGGATGACGAGAGCGCCGAGAAGGGCGGCTACGAGACGTTCATGCTGAAGGAGATCTACGAGCAGGCCGAGGCCGTGCGCGAGACGATCGGCGACCGGGTCCGGCACGGTGCGCTCCTGCTGGAGAGCATCGGGCTCACCGAGAAGCAGATCAAGAATCTGCGGCGGATCGTGATCGTCGCCTGCGGCACCGCCTACCACGCCGGCGTCGTCGGTCGCTACGTGCTGGAGGAGTGGGCCCGGATCCCCGTCGAGCCCGACATCGCCAGCGAGTGGATCTACCGCAACCCGGTGCTCTCGAAGGACACGCTGGTGATCGGGATCTCGCAGTCCGGCGAGACGCGCGACACGGTCAATGCGATGAAGCTCGCGCGCGATCTCGACGCACGCACGCTGGGGATCACCAACCTGATGGGCACCCAGCTCACACGGGAGGCGGACGCGGTGCTCTACACGCGTTGCGGCCTCGAGGTCGGGGTCGCCGCGTCCAAGACCTTCACGGCCCAGGTCGCACTGCTCTGCCTCATCGCGCTGAAGCTCGCCCAGGTGCGGCGGACGCTGCCCGCCGACGAGATCGAGTTCATCCTCGATCGGCTCTACGAGCTGCCCGAGAAGATCAACGAGTTCCTCGAGGGCGACCACCCGGTGGAGGACATTGCCCAACGGTTCTACGACCGCCCCTTCTTCCTCTATCTCGGCCGCCACATCGGCCTGCCGGTCGCGCTCGAGGGCGCGCTCAAGCTGAAGGAGATCTCGTACATCCCGACGGATGCGTACTCGGCAGGCGAGATGAAGCATGGGCCGATCGCGCTGCTGGACGAGGGGACGCCGGTCGTCGTCGTGGCCACGGACCAGAAGGTGATCTACGAGAAGGTGGTCTCGAACATCCAGGAGACGCGGGCCCGCGGCGCGCACGTGATTGCGATCGCGACGGACGGCAACGAGGACATCCAGCACCACGCCGACGACGTCATCTACGTCCCGCGCACGCCGGCGTTCCTGCAGGCGGTGCTCGCCGTCCTGCCGCTGCAGCTGCTCGCGTACCGGATCGCGCGGCTGCGCGGGCTGAACGTCGATCAGCCGCGGAACCTGGCGAAGACCGTCACGGTCGAGTAGCTCGAAGGGCTGCCCGAAGGTTCATGGACGCGGCGCGGCCGCGTCTGCTACCCTGGTGCTGACAGACGCGCGTGACCGGCACATACAGGTCATCGGACGGCGCGGAGGCGGAGCAGGCGGAACGACGGCGCACGGAAGCGCGGGCCGAGGGTGGTGGCTGGCCGCTGTCCCGGGAAGCGACGGCGTTGTCGCTCCAGCACGCGGCCGGGAACCGCGCCGTCGCCTCGGCGCTTGCGGTGCAGCGCGACCCGCCCGCCCCCTCGTCGCTGACGATGCGCCCGCCCGTCACCGTCGTTCCAGGCGGCGGTGGAGGGCTGTTCGGCGGCCCGGAGCTTCCTCCGGATCTCCATCCGAGCCAGGCCTTCATCCGGCAGATGCTCGCCGACGAGGAGGCACGTCGACCCCGGCTGACGTTCGACGTCTACACGCGCGGCATGAACCCGCAGCTTTATGCATCGCTGACGGGGCGCTCCCCGGCAGACCACTCGCCGACGACACCGACCTCGAGCTCGACGACGGGCGCCGCGCAGGGTGGGGCAGCCGCGGCGCACGACGACGACAACAAGCCGCACTTCGAGGTGCATGCTCAGGTCCAGGCGGGCCAGGCGGCGAACGCGCAATTCAACCAGGCCGCCGTCGGCCCGGGCGCGCGGGCGGCGCAGGCGGCGGCACCCGGGACGCAGACCTCGGCGCAGACCCAGGTCGTCGCCGGCGTGGTGCTCCAGTTCCACGACGACGCCCACTGGGGGATCGAGCTGACGCCGCTCCAGGCGCAGGTCAACCTCGACAGCAACGGCCACGTCACGGGCTGGCAGGGCAACGCGCAGCTCGCGATCGTCTCCGCCGCGATGGACACGATCCTGACCGGCGACGACGGCGAGCACTGGAAGGCCCAGTTGCAGGGGTTCGTGCAGGGGTCGGCCGGTCAGAACTTCGACGCGCCGGACGCGAGCGGCAGCAGCCAGAGCCATCCGGCAGGGTCGCTGCAGGTGGGCGGGCAGGCGGCGCTCGTGCACGGGCCTATTCAGCTCTGGCTGCAGGTCACCGGAGGCGCTGCGGCTACGACGTCGCCGGGCGCCAACCCGCAGTTCTTCATGGCGCCGACCGTGAGTGCCGCGGCCGGCATCACCATTCAGTTTTGAGCCGCGCTTCGAACCTGCATGTACGGGGTCAGACCCCTGGACATGGCCGAAGAGGATCGGTCTACACGGAATCGAGCAGGCTGGCCAGCTCGGCCGGGTGGCTCAGGAACGGCGAGTGGCTGCCCGGGAGCTCGATCGGCTCGACGCCGAGCCACTCGCGGGCGGCGTGGCGCGACCACCGCGGTGAGATCGCCCGGTCCTCGGCGGCCAGGATGTACGTGCACGGGACGTCGGGCAGGCGGTCGAGCGGGCACGGCTCCGCGCTGGGCGCGCGCGACTGGCGGCGGAGGCGGGCGTACGCGGCCTCGGCGAGGTGGCGCGGCGCATCGCCGTAGAGCTGCTCGATCGCCTCCTCACGATCCGTCCACGAGGAGCGGCCGAGCTCGTCGCGGACATTCGATGCCCCGAAACCGGGCGAGAACACCGGAGGCTGCTCCGTGAAGACGTCCGAGACAGGCCGGCCCGGTCGCGCCACCAGTGCGCACAGGTACACGAGCCGGCGCACGGGCCGCCGGGCCGCGACGAGCGGGATCGTGATCCCGCCCAGCGAGTGCCCCACCAGGACGACGTCGTCGCCGGCATCCCCGAGCGCCTCGACCACGACCTCTGCATACGCGGAGGCGCCCGCCTCGACGTCCTCGCACGGCAGATCGGGCGCGACGGCGCTGTGGCCGCGCGCCTCGAGCTCGGGAACGAGCAACTCCCAGCACCACGCCCCGTGCCAGGCTCCGTGCACGAGGCCGAAGACAGCGATGGCTCGACCCTAACCCGCGTTACTCGGCGTCGGGCGGCGGCCGGCGCAGGCGCTTCGTCTGGGACCGCAGTCGCTTTCCCTTCCAGTCGGCGCTCGCGCGAGGCGCGGGTCGGGGTCGTCGGCCGGCGCTTGCGGGGCACGAACAGCGCCGCCCGCAGCGCCTCGACGAGCCGCTCGACCGCGAGCTCCCGGTTGCGCCACTGGCTGCGCTCGTCCTGCGCGATCGCCCGCAGCACGGGCCCGGCCTGCGCGACGACCCGCCGCTTCTGCGCATCGGACAGCGCGGACGAGGCCTCCACGTCGAAGACGGCCTCCACGCGGCTCTCCGTGCGTCTGCGCGTGCTGGCCGCCCGGCCCGCTCGACCGCGAGAAGCGCAGCTCGATCTCGGAGCGCGGAATGGCGACGGATCGGGTCACGCGAATAGACTCGTGCTCCATGGCCGCGATTCTGATCGACGTGGAGGGCGTGCTGCACGTCGCCGGCCGCCCGATCGACGGCGCGCCGCGGGCCGTCGGCGCGGCTGCGCGAGTCCGGGCACCGGCTCCGCTTCGTCACGAACACGACGATGCACTCGCACGGGCAGCTCTGCGAGAGCCTCCGCGAGCAGGGGATCGAGCTGGACGACTTCGAGCTGCACACGACCGCGCTGGCCGCCGTCCACGCGCTCAGGGGCCGGCGCGTGCTGGCGCTCACGATGTCCGCCATCATCGACGACCTGGACGAGATCGAGCTCGTCGGCGACGACGCCGACGCGGTGCTGATCGGCGGCGCCGGCGAGACCGACGAGACGAACCGCGTCTTCTCGTACATGAACCTCGCCCGCGCGTTCGCCGAGCTCGACGCGGGCGCCGAGCTCTACTGCCTGCACAAGAACCGCTGGTGGCCGAGCGACCGCGGCCCGCTGCTCGACACGGGCGCGCTCGTCGCCGCCCTCGAGTACGCGTCGCAGACTCGAGGCGACCGTGCTCGGCAAGCCGAGCGCCGCCGTACTTCGCCGCCGCGCTCGAGGAGCTCGACGCCGATGCGGCCCTCGCGTGGATGGTCGGCGACGACCTCGAGTCCGACATCGGGGGCGCGCGGGCGCACGGCCTGCACACGGCGCTCGTGCGCACGGGCAAGTTCAGGCAGCGCGACCTCGACCAGTCGCCGATCGAGCCCGACGTCGTGCTCGACTCGATCGCCGATCTCCCGTACTGGCTCGAGGAGCACCAGCACTGACCTCCGTCGGCGTCGACCTGATCGAGATCGAGCGGATCCGGCGCGCGCTCGAGCGCTACCCGTCGTTCCGGCTGCGCTGCTTCACCGAGGCCGAGCGCGCCTACTGCGACTCGCGCCCGAACCCGGCTCAGCACTACGCGGCGCGGTTCGCGGGCAAGGAGGCCGTCGGCAAGGCGTTCGGCTTCGGCGTCGCGCGCGCCTTCGCGTGGCGGGACGTCGAGATCGCCGGCCGCCCGAAGCCGAGCGTGACGCTCTCCGGCCGGGCGCAGGCCGGGGCGGCGCGGCGCGGCGTGGGCTCGATCGACCTCTCGATGTCGCACTCGCGCGGCCTCGCCGTGGCGGTCTGCGCCGTCGACCGATGCCTGAGCCGCTCTACACGGCCGAGGAGACGCGCCGGGCCGAGGAGGCGTACCCGGGCTACCCGGAGACGGTCCCGAGCTGATGGAGCGGGCGGGCGAGGCGGTCGCCGACCTCGTGCTCGCCGGCTTTCCCGATGCGCGCCGGATCACCGTCGTCTGCGGCTCCGGGAACAACGGCGGCGACGGCAGGGTCGCGGCGCGCTGCCTCGAGCAGGCCGGGCGCGAGGTCACGGTCGTGGACGTGAAGCCGGAGGACGAGGAGAAGGATCTCGGCGCGCCGGACGTCGTGATCGACGCGATCTTCGGCACCGGGTTCGCCGGCGAGCCGCAGGCCGGGCGCGGCGCGGCTGATCGAGGCGATCGACGCGCTGGGCGTGCCGGTCGTCGCCGTCGACGTGCCGTCCGGGGTCGACGCGTCGACGGGCGAGATCGCCGGGCGCCGCGATCAGGGCGCGCACGCACGGTCACGTTCCACGGCGGCAAGGTCGGCCTCCATGTCGCGCCGGGCCGCTTTCGCGCGGGCGAGATCGAGGTCGTCGACATCGGGCTCGAGCCGGTCGCCACCGCACATGCCCTCGTCGGCCCCGAGATCCTGCGGCTCGTTCCGCTGCGCCGTGCGGGCGACACGAAGTACACCGCGGCTCGGTGCTCGTCGTCGGCGGCTCGCCCGGGATGACGGGCGCCGTCTGCCTCGCCGCCGGGGCCGCGCTTGCGGGCGGATGCGGGCTACGTCACCGTCGCTGCGCCCCGCGATTCGCTGGCGCTGATCGAGACGCGGCTGCTCGAGGCCGTCAAGCGGCCGCTGGAGGAGGTCTGGGACGCGGTCGGGCGGGCCCGGGCGCTCGCGATCGGGCCGGGCCTCGGCCGCGGAGCGGAGCAGCGGACGCTCGTCCGCCGGCTGCTCGTCGAGACCGACCTGCCGGCCGTCGTCGACGCCGACGCCCTGTACGGGCTCGAGCCGTTCGAGCGCGCCGCGCCGACGGTGCTGACGCCGCACTCGGGCGAGCTCGGCCGGCTGCTCGGCGAGGAGTCCGCCTGGGTCGACGCGCACCGGCTCGAGGCGGTGCGGCGCGCCGTCGAGCGGTTCGGCTGCACGGTGCTGCTGAAGGGCGCGGACACGATCGTCGCCGCGCCCGGAGGAGCGGACGCTCGTCGTCGCGCTCGGGCCGCCGTCGCTGGCCACCGCCGGCACCGGCGACGTGCTCACGGGGATCGTCGGGGCGTTCCTCGCCAAGGGACTCGACGCGCGCCGCGCCGCGGCCGCCGCCGCGGCCGCCACGGGCTCGCCGCCGCGCGGCTCCCGCGGCCCGGTCTCGTCGCGGGCGACCTCCTCGACTCGCTGCCGCATGTCCTCGCCTCCGCTTGACGTCGTCACCGGGGCGTTCTCGTACACGGGCCGCGCGATCGCGGAGCGGCTCGCGCAACGAAGGCCGGCGCGTGCGCACGCTGTCGCGCGCTCCGGCGTCCCGACGGGCTCGCGCGATCGCGTGGGCGCCGCTCCAGTTCGCCGACCCGGCCGCGCTCGCCGCGAGCCTCGAGGGCGCGGACACGCTCTACAACACGTACTGGATCCGCTTCCCGCGCGGCGGGTCGACCTTCGAGCGCGCCGTCGAGAACACGCGCGCGCTGCTCGCAGCCGCCCGCGCGGCGGGCGTGCGCCGGGTCGTGCACGTCAGCGTCTCGAACCCGAGCGACGACTCGCCGCTCGGGTACTACCGCGGCAAGGCCGAGACGGAGCGCGCCGTCCGCGAGTCGGGGCTCTCCCACGCGATCGTGCGGCCGACGCTCGTCTTCGGCGCCGGCGACGTGCTCGTCAACAACATCGCCTGGATCCTGCGCCGGCTCCCGCTGTTCGTGCTCCCCGGCGGCGGCCGAGGCCCGCGTCCAGCCGGTCGCGATCGAGGACGTGGCCGGGCTCTGCGTCGCGGCCGGGGCTGCGCGACGGCGACGAGACGCTGGACGCCGCGGGGCCGGAGACGCTCCCGTTCGCGGAGCTCGTCGCGGTCGTGCGCGACGCGATCGGGAGCCGCGGTCGCGCATCGTGCGGCTGCCGCCGCGGATCGCGCTCGGCCTGTCGCGCGCGATCGGCCTCGTCGTCCGCGACGTCGTCCTCACCCGCGAGGAGCTGGCGGGCCTGCAGGCCGATCTGCTCGTCTCCGCCGAGCCGCCGCGCGGTGAGCGGACGTTCGCGGCGCTGGCTCGTCGACAATGGCGCTGTGCTCGGGCGCACCTACGTCTCCGAGCTGGCGCGGAACTACAGGCATGCACCGCTCTGAAATCACGATCGATCTCGGCGCCGTCCGGCGCAACGTCGCGACCCTGCGGCGCGCGCTCGGCGGCACGGCGCTCTGGGCCGTGGTCAAGGCCGACGGCTACGGGCACGGCGCCGTCGACGTCGGCGGGCGCTGCGCTCGGCGCCGGAGCGGAGGCGCTCTGCGTCGCCACGGTGCCCGAGGGGCTCGCGCTGCGCGCGGAGCTCGGGGCTCGCGCGCATCCTCGTCATGGGCCCCGCCTCCGGCCGGGACATCGCGGACGCGCGCGACGCGGGCCTCGAGCTGTGCGTCGGCGCGGGCGAGATTCCCGAGGGGGTTCCGATCCACCTCAAGCTCGACACCGGCATGGGCCGGTGGGGCCTGTCCGAGCTGCCGTCGCCGCCGGCACGAGGTCGTCGGGCTGATGACCCATCTGGCGACCGCCGACAGCGACCCGGACTTCGCCCGCGAGCAGCTGCGCCGCTTCGAGGAGGCGACCGCCGGGCTCCCCTTCCCGCGACATGCCGCGAACAGTGCTGCGGCGCTGCGGATCCCCGAGTCCCGCTTCGACGCCGCACGCTGCGGCATCGCGCTCTACGGGCTCTCCCCGTTCGGCACCGATCCTGCCGATGACGGGCTCGAGCCCGTGCTGACCTGGCGCAGCCACATCGCGCGGGTGCTGCGGCTGCGGCCGGGCGAGAGCACGGGCTACGGCCGCCGCTTCATCGGCCGACCGCGACACCTGGATCGGCATCGTTCCGGTCGGCTACGCGGACGGCTTCCGCCGCGACCTGACCGGGACCGAGGTGCGCGTCGACGGCGAGCTGCGCCGGGTCGTCGGCACCGTCTCGATGGACGCGTTCGCGGTCGAGCTCGAGGAGCGGGTGCCGAGCTCGGCGCACCCGTCGTGCTCGTCGGGCACGGCGTGCTCATGGAGGCTCACGCGCGGGTCGCGGGCACCATCAACTACGAGCTGGTGAGCCGTATCGAGTCCGGCCCGGAGCGCGCCCGGAGGACCGTTGTCGACACGCTGAGCTTCTCCGCGAGCTGCTCGCCGGCGAGGACGCGTGGGTGGTCGGCGGCGCGGTCCGCGACGAGTTCCTGCGGCGGCCCGTGCTCGACCTCGACATCGCCTGCACCGAGCCGGAGCGGGCGGCCCGGGCGTTCGCGCGGCGCTCCGGTGGCGCGGTCGTTCCCGCTCTCCGAGCGGCACGGCGCCTGGCGGGTCGCGCTGGCGGCGGAGACGGTCGACTTCACGCCGCTCCCGCACGGGCTCGACGCCGACCTCGCCACGCGCGACTTCACGATCAACGCGATCGCCGTCGGCCTGGCGGGCGGCGAGGTGGTCGACCTGTTCGACGGCCGCTCCGACCTCGCGCGCCGCAGGCTGCGCGCGGTCACCGACGAGATCTTCGAGGACGATCCGCTCCGCCTGCTGCGGGCGGTGCGCCTCGAGGACGAGCTGGGTTTCCGGCTCGACGGCAAGACGGAGACGCTCGTCCGCCGCCACGTCTCGCTCGTCGTCCGGCCCTGCCGGGGAGCGGATCCTCGCGGAGCTGCGGCGGCTCTCGGCGGCCGGCTACCGGCGGCTCGACGAGCTCGGGCTGCTCGAGCCGCTGGGCGGCGCCGTCGACGCACGTCTCGACCGGGTCGACTCGCCCGACTACCGGCTCGTCGCGTGTCCTGGGGGTCGGGCTCCGGCGACTTCCGATCTCCAACGAGCTGCGCCGCTACGCCGCCGCGCTGCTGCGGGCCGAGCCACCCGCGGACGGCTCGCCGAGGGCGATTCATCGCTTCCGGCGCGCGACCGAGCCGTGGGCGCTCGACGCGCTTGCGTTCGTGGGGGCGGCAGGAGCTCGGTCGCCGCGGTCGAGGACGCGCGCGCCGCCGAGCCGGCGGAGCCGCTCGCTCCGGGGCGACGAGCTCGGTCTCCCGCCCGGCCCGGAGATCGGCAGGATGCTGGCTGAGATCGCCGAGGAGCGGGCGGCGGGCACGATCACGACACGAGAGGAGGCGATGGCGCATGTCAGACGCAGCGCAGGAGCGGTTCGCGCGAACGGCTGAACGGATGGCCCGGCACCAGGACGAGCGCGCCGACGCGCTTGCCGCGCGGGTCCGGGACTTCCTGGGGGCGCCGGCCGACGAGCGGGCGCTCGACTCGGGCTGCGGGGCCGGTGCGCTCGCCTTCGCGCTCGCTCCGCTCGTCCGCGAGGTCGTCGGCATCGATCAGGTGCCGGAGCTGCTGGAGCAGGCGCGGGCCCGGGCGGCGTCCGTCCCCAACGTGAGCTTCGTCGAAGGGGACGCCAACGCGCTCCCCTTCCCGGACTGGTCGTTCGACCTCGCCGGGACGCTGAGGACGCTGCATCACATCGAGCGGCCCGAGCTCACGGTGGCGGAGCTCGTGCGCGTCACGAGGCCGGGCGGCCGTCTGCTGGTCGTCGACCAGATCGCGCCCATGGACCCGCTCGCCGCGTTCGAGCTGAACCGCTTCGAGCGCGGACGCGACCCGTCGCACACGCGCGCGCTCGCCGACGTCGACATGCGCGGACTCTTCGATTCGAACGATCTCGTGCTGCTCCGCTCGGAGACCGTGACGGAGCAGCGTGAGCTCGGCCCCTACCTCGATCTGGCGGCCTGCGAGGGCGAGGCGAGGCAGCGTGCGGAGGAGCTGGCCCCGAGCCGGTACCGCGCCGAGATCGGCTGGTACCTGCTACGCCGACCGCTCCTCTAGCCGCCTGGCGCGGCGCTGAGAGACCTGTGCCGGTTTCGGACCCGGACAATGCGTCTTCGAGAGCGGCAGATGGCAGCGGCAGCTTGCTGCCGCGAGCGAAGGGCAGTTCCCCGCCGCAAGTCGTCATGCCGAAGGCGCAGCCGAGGCGGACTTGCGGCGGCTGTGGCGGTACTTGACCGAGCAGCCGACGGCCGGCGTCTCCGCGACCGGCGGGTCGCCGGCCGTCGAGCAGCGCCGTCAGCGCGTCGCGCAGGTAGTGCTGCTCGGCCAGCCGGTCGTCTCGGTTGTCGTCGATCGCGCCGTGGTAGCGCAGCCGCCGGTCGCGGTCGAAGACGAATACCTCCGGCGTCCGCTCCGCGCCGAGCGCCTGCGCCAGATCCTGGGTCTCGTCGTAGAGGTAGTCGAAGGTGAAGCCCTCCCGCGCGGCCCGCGCCTTCATCTCCGGGAACGAGTCCTCGGGATAGCCGCGCGCGTCGTTCGAGCTGACGGCGACGAGCCGTACGCCCCGGCCGCCGAACTCGTCCTGGATCGCGCTCATCCGCCCCTCCCACGCCTGGACGTACGGGCAGTGGTTGCACGACTGGATCAGCACGAGCAGATCGGCGCCCGCGTAGTCGGCGAGCGCGTGGTTGCTGCCGTCGACGCCCGGCAGGTCGAACCCGGGGGCGGGTGAGCCGAGCGCGAGGCTCATCGCAGCGCCGCCTCGAGCTGCTCCCGCGAGGGCACGGGCGAAGGCCGGCCGTCCACGTGGTAGATCCTGCACGCCAGGCGCGCGCGGGCTCCGGATCCGGCGGGGTCGACGTCGACACCGTCGATGCGGATCGTCGGCGAGCCCGGGAAGCCGAGAGCCTCGGCCTCCTCCTGCGTCCGCACCTCGCGGACGATCACGTCCGCCGTCGGCGCCGCGCTCGGCGAGCACACGGTCGAGCAGCTCGCGCGCCTCGTCGGTCGACGGGCAGCCGCTCCAGTGCAGGAGCTCGATCCTCACGCGGGTTCGAACGATCGTGTCCGCCCTTCCGTTCCCGCGGCGGGTCGCCGGACTACTTTCCGCTCGCGCCTTCGAGGTGCGCGAACGCCTCGGCGAGCTGCTGGCGCTCGTCGTCGAGGTTCGTGAAGGCACGGACGAGGCGCCGGTCGCCCTCGGGTGTGAGGCTGAGGAACGCGACGCGCCCGTCGCTGGTCGAGCGCTCACGCTCCACGAGACCCGCCTCCTCGGCGCGGCGCACGAGCTCGGTGACCGTGCTCTGCGCGAGCTGAAGGCGCTCCGCGAGATCGGTGACGGTCGAGCGTCCCGTGCCGTCGGGGGCGCCCTTGATCATCAGCAGCAGCAGGTGCCGCTGCGGGGTCAGTCCCGAGTCGCGCGCGATGCGCTCGCTCTTGCGCAGAAACGCCCGCAGAGCCGCGCGAAACTCCGCAACGTGGACGACATCCTGGGTCCCGAGCCGGGAGTTCATCGCGTCATCTTACTTCGTGGTCCGCCGCTCTCGGGGCCTCCGGACGGCGTGTGCGATCAGCGACGGGGCCAGTGCCTGCAGCAGCGCGGCCGCTCCGGTACCACCTCGGGACGTAGATCTCACCGCGGCCGCGCTCGATCGCGTCCAGGATCCGTTCCGCCACCAGCGTGGGCTCGACGACCAGGCGGCGGGTCAGCGGGCTGGAGAATCGGCGGCGCTGCGGGAAGCCCTCGGTCTCGATGAGGCCGGGCAGGATCGAATGCACGTGGATGTCCCTCGACGCCAGCTGCGCGGAGACGCCGCGGGAGAACGCGAGCTGGGCATGCTTCGAGGCGCTGTACGGCCCGGAGCCCGGGTGGGCCACCGAGCCCGCCACGGAGACGACGTTCACGACGTGCGAGGGCGCCGCCTTCTCCAGTGCGGGCAGAAATGCGCGCAGGCACCACACCGAGCCGAGGTAGTTGACGCGGAGCACCGCCTCGATGGCCTCGGGCTCGGCGCTCAGGAAGTCCGTGCGACCGGAGATTCCGGCGTTGTTGACGAGCAGACCGACCTCCGGGTGACGCCCGATGATCGTGGCGGCGGCACGCTCGACGGCGGCGCGGTCGCCCACGTCGCACACCTCGAACTCGCCGCCGATCGCCTCGGCCAGCGTGCGCAGCCGCTCCTCGCGGCGGGCCAGCAGCACGCAGTACCAGCCCCGCCGGCTCAGGAGGCGGGCCGTCGCCGCGCCGATTCCGCTCGACGCGCCGGTGACGACCGCGACGCGAATCGGACTACGGCTTGCAGACGCGGACGGTGCGGAAGGCCTGGGCCTTCCGGCCCTTGGCGTCGATCGCCACGGCCCGCAACTGATGCTTGCCGCGCGCGGCTCCGGCCGTCTTCCACGGTGCGGCGAAGATGTCCGCCGTTCCGCTCTTCGCGGTGGCGATGAGCTTCGATCCGTCGAAGAACCGGACCTGCTGCACCTTGCTCGTGGAGCTCGCGAGCACCACCAGCCGGTCCTGCGCCGTCGCCACGCACGCCCGGCCCTCCGGGAAGACCCAGTTGACGACCGGGCCGTTCACGCCCTTGATGGTGTTGCCGAGGTACGTCGAGTTGGGGAGGACGTTGTCGCCGGCCTGGTCGACGTTCTTCGTCTCCTGGTAGTCGTACGCCACCGCGATGTTCGGCGTCTTGCCGGCAGGGATCGTCGGTGCATTGGGCGGGATCGGGAAGAGCGCGACGCCGCTGCTCGGGTCGTAGAAGGCCGCCCCCAGGAGCACGCGGCGATAGGCGATCACGAGCGAGGCGGGGTCGACGCCGGAGCCGCCGTCGAGCGCCCGCACCGCGAGCGTCGGCCGGCCGGCCGCGACGCGGGTCGTCAGCACCTTGACGCTCGGCGGCGTGACGTCGTTGACCCAGGCGTTGAGCAGGTACTTGCCGGTCAGGAGCTGGCCGGTGAACGTGTCCCTGGCGGAGTCGACGGCGACGTAGTACGCCTTCTGGCGCGGGAAATCGGCGCCCGCAGACTCGACGGGCGTGAGGTAGTCGAAGGTGAAGCCGTTGACGTCGAACGGCGTCCCCGCGTAGCCCTGGACGGTGTTCTCGTCGGGAGCGCCGAGGATGAACGGGTCGATCACGCCGCCGTTCTGCGCCAGCACCGACACGCCGAAGTTGACGGCCGCGTCGTTGAGGTGGAAGACGTAGAGCTTCTCGGCCCCGTCCTCGCGCTGCGGCGTGGTCAGCCCGCTGAACGCCTGCGCGTACGGGCCGGCCGGGTAGCGGTACGTCGAGGCGCGCGAGCGGCCCGACGCCGTGGACGTGTCGCCGACCTGGAACTTCCCGAGCTTGAGCTGCGGCTGGAGCTCGAGGCCCGGCCGCGTCACCGAGAACTCGTACGGGATGCGCCGCGTCTCGGTGCCCTGGCGCAGCACGATGAAGCCGGAATCGTCGCCGGCCGTCGCACCGGCCGAGGCGGCCACACCGACCGGCAGGAAGGCGAGGCCGCCGGGCGGGAGGTCGATCGTGCCCGGGATGTTCACCGACGCGCCGGCCGTGGCCGACTGCGGGTGCAGCTCGACCTGCCAGGTGCCCCCGCCGCCGCCTGCGTCGGTCAGCGTGACGAGCAGAGACTCGAGCTTGAAGCCGCGGGTGACGTCGAGGTCGTCGAAGGAGAGCGAGACCGGGTTCGTGAAGAGCTTCGGATCGCTGGCCCGCGCCACGTTGATGAGGCCGCCGCCCTCGAGCTGGATCGGCGCCTCCTGGGTGCGCGCGGTGTCGGCCCAGGCCGGGCCCGCCGTCGTCACCAGCGCGGACTTCACCTGCTGGGGCGTCCAGCCCGGGTGCAGCTCGAGCAGCAGCGCTGCCGCGCCGGTCACGTGCGGCGCAGCCATGCTCGTCCCGTCGAAGACCGCGAAGGGCGAGTGTGCGTACTCGGGCAGCGTGGAGCTGAGGATCTGACCGCCGGGAGCCGCGAGGTCGGGCTTGATCTGGTGCCCGAACGCGGTCGGTCCGGCGGAGGAGAAGTACATGACGATCCCGCTGCGGTTGGTGCCGATCTCCTGGATCGCGCGGCCGACCCTGATCGCGCTGCGCCCGCCGGTCGAGTCGAGGTAGTCGCGGAGCCGGGCGCCGTCGAGGTCGGCGACCGATCCGGCGGGCAGCACGAGTTCCTGCGGGATGATCGTCGCCTCGCCGGGCCGGTTGTCGACGACGATCAGGCCGACCGCGCCGGCCGCCCGGGCGCGCCGCGCCTTCGAGTCGAACGTGCACCTGCCGCGGAAGACGAGAGCGATCGCGCCCTGCAGAGCCCCGGCTCGGAGCGTCGTGCTGATCGGATCATTGATCCCCGCGCCCTTGCCGCAGAGCTGCCGGTCGACAGGCAGTCCGTCGGTACCGACGATCGTCCCCGGGTCGACGAGCGCCTGATCGCTCGAGCCCCAGGCTGCGGGAGCCTGCAGGCCGGCTGCGCCCTCGAACGGCACCTGCTTCAGATTCGCCGGTGCGGAGGGCGAGGTGACCGTGAGCGCCGGCGCGAACATGTGCGAGTTGGACACCGCGGCCACGGAGATAGCGTCGGGGGCGGTGCTCGGCGTGCCGACGGAGCCGAGCCCGAACTCGTCGCGGTCGTTGCCGGCCGAGATCACCGGGACGACGCCGGCAGCAGCGACGTTGTCGGTCGCCTCGAGCAGGCCGTCGTTGGCCGGGTCGATGGCGGGCCCGCCGCCGGAGAAGTTGAGCACGTCCATGTGATCGCGGACGACCGCCTCGAAGGCCTCGACGATCTCCGGCGTGAACGCGTCGTAGCCGCCGGGCGTCGGACGGCTGAAGACCCGGTAGTTGCCGAGCTGCGCCAGCGGAGCGACGCCCGAGAGGCCCGTGACCCTCGGGTGGTCGGGCCCTGCCGGTGCCGTCGTGTTCGCGTCGCCGGCCGCGATCCCGGAGACGTGGGTGCCGTGGAACGATTCGGCGCGGTAGAGCGCCTGGGCCGCCTGCGCGCCCGCGCCGGGTGCGGGGAAGGCGCGGGCCACGATGATCTTGGGCGTCACCCACTTCGCCTCGCCCTTCGGGAAGCCGGCCGGATAGGTGAAGCCGTTCGGCGAGAGGTACGGGTTCGTGGGATCGATGCCGTCGTCGACGACGCCGATCTTCATGCCCTGACCCATCGTGCCGCTGCCCTTCCAGAGCTGGTCGGCGCCGATCACCTCCGGGCTCCGGTTCGAGTCCAGGTGGTACGCGACGCTCGGGTAGACGCGGGTCGCGAACGGCAGCTTGACGAGCTTCGGGCAGAGACCTGGCCGGCAGCTCGACCGTGATTCCGTCGAGCAGGGTGCCGAAGCGCTCCTGGACCCGCGCCTGCGGGATCGCCCTGCGCAGCTCGCGCCACCGCGACCGTCTGGGCGCGGGCCTCTCGGGCGAGGTACGCCTGCGAGGATGCCGAGAAGACGTTGAGCCGGCGCGACGCGCCGAGGGCGTTGGTGTTGAAGGCGTAGCGGGCGAGCGGCGGCAGCGCGAGCCGCACGATCACGCGGACCCGTCCGCGGGTGTGCGCCGCCGGGATCGTGATCGTCCCCGCGCGGAGTCGCGGCTGCGTCAGCTCACCCGAACCTCTGCGAACCGGCTGAAAGCCTTTCGGGACCACGGCGGCACCGGCCGTAGTGGCAGTGAGCGCCGCAGCAGCGCAGACGACGGGCACAAGGCGATTCAGCGACCCCAAGGGCCAATGAGAGTACCTCAGAATCCGCCAGGCTACTGGACTCGGCCCCCGCCCATTAGACTCGGCCCGCTGTGGGCAGCTTCGACGGCAAGCGAGGGCTCGTGCTCGGCGTCGCCAACCGGCGCTCGATCGCGTGGGCGATCGCGCAGCAGCTCGCCGCGGGAGGGGCCGAGCTCGCGTTCACGTTCCAGGGCGAGCGCATCGAGAAGTCGGTGCGCGACCTGGCCGCGACCGTCTCCAGCCCGCTCGTCACCGCCTGCGACGTGCGCTCCGACGAGGACGTGGCGCGCGTCTTCGGCGAGGTGGGCGAGACGTTCGGCGGCGAGCTCGACCTGCTCGTGCACTCCGTCGCGTTCGCGGCCGCGGAGGATCTCGAGGGCCGGTTCACGGACACGCCGCGCGACCGCTTCTGGATGGCGCTCGACGTCTCGGCCTACTCGCTCGTCGCCTGCGCCCGCGCGGCGGAGCCGCTGCTGGAGGCCGCCGGCGGCGGCTCGATCCTGACGATGACGTACCTGGGCGGCGAGCGGGCGGTGCCGCACTACAACGTGATGGGCGTCGCGAAGGCCACGCTCGACTCCTCGCTGCGCTACCTCGCCTGGGATCTCGGGCAGAAGAACATCCGCATCAACGCGGTCTCGGCAGGCCCGGTGCGCACGCTGGCCGCCCGCTCGATCGCCGGCTTCCCGACGATGGAGGCGATCGTCGAGGAGCGCTCGCCGCTGCATCGCCACGTCACCGCCGAGGACGTGGGCGGCGCGGCCGCCTACCTGCTCTCCGATGCGGCCCGCAACGTGACCGGGACGACGCTCTACGTCGACTCGGGGTACCACGCGATGGGGATGTAAGGGCGCCGTCCGGCGTTGCAGCCGCTGCCGACTCGTGGCGGTTGATCCTTCGCGACCGCGAGTGGTAGCTTCGCCGGGTGCCGAATCTCAGCGGGCTTCCCGCGCTCGACGTCCTGCTCGGCCTGTCGTTCGTCTATTTCCTGCTGAGCATCGTCTGCTCGTCGACAAACGAGGGGATCGCCGTCGTGCTGAAGCTCCGTGCGAAGACGCTCGAGCACGGGATCCGCAGCCTGCTCGGGGGCGACCGGGAGGCGGACCAGCACGCGATCGACTTCTACAGCCACTGGCGCGTGCAGGCGCTGATGAAGCCGCCGACGGGACGTCTGAAGAAGGCGATCGAGAAGCGAGCCGGGGAAGCTCAGCAAGCAGCTCGAGCGCAAGCTGGCGGATCGCAAGCCGTCGTACATGCCCTCCCGGGTCTTCGCGCTCACGCTCCTCGACACCTTCGCGCCGCCGGACGACGATGCGAAGAGCCACGACCTGCTCGCACAGGCGCGGAGGGCGCTCGCGAGCAAGGACTCGCCGCAGCCCGTCCGGGGCTTCATCGTCGACGCGCTGAGCCACGCGCAGGGCGACGTCGCCCGCTTCCGGCAGGCGCTCGAGCGGCCGTTCGACGAGGTGATGGACCGTGCGAGCGGCTGGTACAAGCGCCGCGTCCAGATCATCATGTTCTGCATCGCGCTCGTGCTCGCGGTCGCGGTCAACGCCGACACGTTCGCCATCGGGCAGCGGCTGTGGAAGGACGATGCGCTGCGTACCGCCGTCGTCGCGCAGGTGAACAAGGGCCAGACGGCCGCGTGTGCCGATCAGGGTGGTAGCCGGTCGCCCGTCGACCGCGCCGCCGCCTGCGTCGACCAGGTCCGCCAGCTGAAGCTGCCGATCGGCTGGTCCGGCGCTCCCGCACGGCTGGGGGTATCCGGGCAAGCTGATCGGCCTCCTGATCACGGCCTTCGCGCTCACCCTCGGAGCGCCGTTCTGGTTCGACCTGCTCGGCAAGGTCGCGCAGCTCCGCGGCAGCGGACCGGCCACACCCGGGAGGGTGCAGAAGGCCGGCCAGGCCGAGGCAGAGCCACCCCCGCCTCTGCGAAGAGCTAGCGGGAGCCTACTCTGACCCGCCACATGGCAGTTTCGTAGAGCGGCAGATGGCAGTGGCCGCTCGCGGCCGCGAAGAGGGTCTGGTTCCCGCCGGAAGTCGTCCAGCCGACGGCGAAGCCGAGGCGGACTTCCGGCGGTTACGGGACGATCTTCACGCGGCGGTGGACGAACACGACGTCGAGCCCGATCGGGCGGCCGTCGATCCGCAGGAGATGCGGCACGTCGATGGTGATGAGGTGCCACCCCGTTCCACGCAGCGGCACGCTGATGACCTGGACATCCGCGATGCGCCGCTTCGCGAGCAGCTTGCCGTCCACCGAGAACCGGGCGTCGAGCGGCGCGGCCGCCGATGCGAGCACGAGCACGGTGCCGCCGCCGTTGACCCACACCGGCGCATGCCCCGCGCTCATCGTCCGGATCTTCTTGTGCGTCTTCGCCGGTGGGTACCAGCCGCCGCAGTAGATCGGCGGCGGCTTGTGGGGAGCCAGCATCGGCGGCAGCCGCTCCGGCCCTTTGGCGCCGGCGACGAAGAGCGTCACCTGTCCGTCGGTGTCGCGGGGGTAGAAGCCGAGGCGCTCCAGCCCGCGCCATGCGAACCACGAGCGATCGGGCAGCGCGACGTTCTGGTCGAAGAGGCCGCGGTGGAAGGCGACGTAGCGCACGCCGAGCTGCTCGAGCGTCTCCTTCATGCCGCCTGTCCAGTCGCCGCAGTTCAGCCGCTGGAGCCGGCGTGCGAGCGCGTCCGCGGCGATGGGCGCCGTCGTCGAGTAGCCCGCGGGCCGCTCGCGGCGGGCGATCTCGTCGTAGTAGAGATAGACGCTGCCGTAATGGAGGTCGGGCAGGAAGAAGGGCAGCTCGAGCAGACGGCCCGGCGGCTCGGACCGGAGCGCCGTGTAGGCGGCGTTGGAGCGGTCGGCCGCGGATGCGCCGTAGACGTGGACGTGCAGGTCGACGAAGAGCAGGAGGACGGCGAGCGGCGCCACGATCCGCCAGCGCAGGCGTCCGATCGCAAACGCCGCCAGGCCGGCCAGCGCGAGGCACGCGATCGGCATCAGCCGCTCCGGAACCCGCGGGTAGCGGAAGGGTGGAAACGCATGCCAGAGCACGGTGTAGAGCGGGAGGTGCGTCCCGAGGGCGAGCAGGATCGGCACGAGCGCGCCGAGTCCGAGCGCGGCCAGCAGCCCGTAGTGCCGCTCCCGGGCGAGCACGACGAGCCCGGCGACGGCCAGCACCGGGAGGAGCCAGCCGAGGAAGACGAAGCTCTCGCTCCCGTGTCGCAGGTGGCGCGTCACGAGGTCGAGCCCGTCGGCCGAGTAGAACGAGACCGAGCCCAGCGACCGCCCCCCGGCGCCGGTCGAGCCGACGATCGACTCCTGCCGCACGAGCAGCCCCGCCACTACCGCGGCCAGGACTCCGCCGGCGACTCCCAGGATCAACCGCGTGTTGCGTGTGCGGCACAGAACGTAGAAGCAGAAGAAGGGGATCGCGCCGAGCGCCAGGTGCACCTGCCCGGAGAGCGGGATCGAGGCGAGCGCCGCGCCGGACAGCGCGAGCCACCAGGCGCTTCCGCGCCGCGAGCGCTCGAAGGCCGCGAGCGCCAGCGGGAGCATCAGCGAGATCGGCCCGAGCAGGTGCCCCGCGCTCTGGATCGTCCGGTACGGAGCGATGCGCGAAGGCCAGGCCGCCGGCGAGCGCCGCGCCGCGCGGAAGCTCCAGCTCGCGCAGCCACCAGCACGCGAGCAGCCCGGCGCCGATGAAGGTCAGCAGCACGAACGCGTTCCACGCGCGAACGGCCCCGAGCGCCGCGGCGAGCGGCCAGTAGGGGATGGAGAACGGCCATGCCTCGAAGTTCACGCGGGGCGACGACTCGGGCCGGAAGGAATAGGGATCGAGCCACGGCGCGTGGCCGTGCTCGAGCTGGTTGCCGGGGAGCCAGAGCCGATAGGCCGTCTGCAGGTGGTCGCCCGGCGCCGCCTCGCCGTAGCCGGGCGCGCCGCCGGCGAGGAAGCTGTGGCCCGCGTGCCGGACGGCCGGCCAGGTCGCCGAGATCCCGGCCGCTGCGTAGAGCGCGACCGCTAGGGCGACGAAGCGCTGCGCGGCTGCCAGCAGCTCGTCGAAATCCGGCACGTCTGACGATCCGTAGCGCCATGAGCCGAGCACCGTACCGGCCGTGCCCAGCAGGAACGCCGATCGGCGGGACACGTCCCGCAGCCCGCGGAAGTCGTGCGCGACGCCGAAGGCGCGGGTCGCGTCGCCGTTGAAGTCCGAGAGCAGCGGGAAGTTCAGATCGAGCGCCTGCGACCAGGCGAGGTGCGTCCACGGCGAGTCGCGCGACACGCCCATCGCCGCGACCCCCGCCGTCTTCGAACTCCCGGCTCCTGTCACGCAGGAGCTCCATCTCGTTCGTTCAGGTGGACGACCAGTCGAAGAGGTAGAAGAGCAGCAGCACCGGCTTCTCCCGTGCGAGATCGAGCAGCGAGACTCCCTCCTGGGTCGAGATCCAGACGCGGACGTCGGGGATCGGGTCGCCGGCCTGCAGCACGGCGCGAGCTTACGGAACCCGGACGGGCGTGCGGATCGACGAGCGGCCGAGACCTCGGTCGCGTCCGCGATCTCGCGGACGACCTCGCGGATGTCGCGATTCGCGTTGTAGACGCGGCGCTGGCGGTCGGCGCCGTTGCCGCGGCTCAGGATCTCGCGGATGCCCGTCGAGCTCCCGCTCGCAGCCGAGCTCACGCGCGTGCGGCTCGATGTCCCGCAGCGTCCGGCGCACGAGCTGTGCGACCGGGACGCGGTTGCGGCGGCCGGTGGCGAGATCCATGACCGGCGCCTCCAGGCCGTAGCGGGCCGCCAGCCACTTGTTCTCGGTCGACAGGATCCGGTGGTAGGACGGGATCTCCTGACCGGCGTCGAACTGCTCCGAGTAGAGCTTCACGAGCGCCTGGCAGAACGCCGCGAGCGCGACCGCGTGCTCGACGCGGGTGACGGCGTCGCAGATCCGGATCTCGACGGTGCCCCAGCTGCGGATGCGGCCGGATGTCCCACCAGATGTGCGTGTAGTCGGCGATGCAGCCCGTGCGCTCGAGCTGCCCGACCACCTCCGCGTAGTCGGCGTAGTCGCGGAAGCGCGGCGGCGGTCCGGAGCGCGGGAAGGCGGCGAAGACCATCTGCCGGCTCGACGCCAGCCCGGTCGGCTCCCCGCGCCAGAACGGCGAGCTCGCCGACAGCGCGAGCAGCGACGAGAGATGCGCGAGCAGCCCGTTCACGATCTGGATCGCCTTCTCCGGGTCGTCCACCGCGACGTGGACGTGGAGGCCGAAGATCAGCTCGCGGCGGGCGACGTACTGGAGCTGGTCGACGAGGTGCCGGTAGCGGTCCGGGCGGTGATCCGCTGCCGCTCGAAGAGGCTGAACGGGTGCGTGCCGGCCGAGCCGAAGCGCAGGCCCTGCTCGCGGGCGATCCCGCCGACGTAGCCGCGCAGCAGCCGGAGCTGCTGGTCGACGTCGGCGGCGGTCCGGCAGACGGGGGTGGCGATCTCGAGCACCGACTGCATCAGCTCGGCGTTGATCTGCGACTCCAGCTCGTGGCCCTGGATCGCGGCCAGCACCGTGTCGATGTGCTGGACGAGATCGAAACTGTCCGGGTCGAGGAGCATGTACTCCTCCTCGACGCCGAGGGTGTACGGCTCGGACTGCCCGAACCGGTGGTCGAGCACGCTGCCGCCCGCGCTCGCGGCGGTGCCCGTGATCGTCGCCGGGATAGATCTGTGTCTCTTTCGTGTCCGTGCCCTGACGGTATCCGGGTTCGGCCTCGAGTGGAAGATGCGGCGCCGGGTGCGCGTAGTATCCGCCGCCGTGGAGGCGCTGAAGCTCGTCGATGCGTGGCCGGCGGAGACGGTCGCGGTCGCCGTGCTCGACCGGCACGGCGCGGAGCTCGGCGCCCGCGGACCGCGCGACACCGTGCTGCGCTGGGCGTCGGTGACGAAGCTCGTGACCGCCCTGGCCGTGCTCGTCGCCGCCGAGGAGGGCACGATCGACCTCGACGAGCCGGCCGGGCCTCCGGGCTCGACGGTGCGCCACCTGCTCTCCCACGCCTCCGGGCTGCCCTTCCACGGGGCCGCGCCGATCGCGCACCCGGGCACGCGCCGCATCTACTCGAACCCGGGCATCGAGGTCGCCGCGGCGCACCTCGCCGGGCAGGCCGGGATGCCGTTCGGCGAGTACCTCCACCACGCTGTGCTCGACCCGCTGGGGATGACCGCGGAGCTGCGCGGATCGCCTGCCGCCGACCTCCACGGCACGCTCGACGACCTGGTCGCGCTGGCCCGCGAGTGCCTCGCGCCGACGATCGTCGCACGAGGAGACGCTCGCCGAGGCCACGACCGTGCAGTTCCCGGGGCTGAGCGGCGTCGTGCCCGACCTGGGCCGGTTCGACCCCAACGACTGGGGGCTCGGCTTCGAGCTCCGCGACGGCAAGTCGCCGCACTGGACCGGGACGCGCAACTCGGCGCGCACGTTCGGCCACTTCGGCGGCAGCGGCACGTTCCTCTGGATCGATCCCGAGGCGGGGCTCGCCTGCTGCTGCCTCACGGACCTCGAGTTCGGCCCGTGGGCGAAGGAGGCGTGGCCGCGCGTTCTCGGACGCGGTGCTTGCCGAGGGGCTCTGAGTCAGTCGAGAGGCAGTTCCGCGCCCGGCTCGTCGTCGGCGAACAGCGGGCGGATGAACTCGTCGAACGTCTCCGGCCCGCAGCTCGCGACCGTCGCCTGCGTTATCGCGCGGACCGATGCCGTGCGGGGGATGCCCATGACCAGCGCGACCTCGCCGAAGTAGTCGCCGGGCCTGAGCAGGCGCCGCTCGCCGCGGACCTCCTGCGTCACCGACAGCAGCCCGGCCAGCACCACGTAGAAGCGGTCGCCGCGCTCGCCCTCCAGCACGACGCCCTCTCCGGCGGGGACGTACTCGCGCTCCATCTGCGCCGCGAGCCTGCCCAGCACCTCGCCCGGCAGTCCCGACAGCAGCTCGATCCGCGCCAGCTCGTGCAGGGTGGCCGACGCCGCGCGGGGGCTCAACTCCGGTCTCCTGTCGGTTGGTGCAGCATCCGCTCTATTGTTGCCGCTCGTGACCGGGCTCGACGGCTGGAGGCACTGTCCGCGCTGCGCTGCCGATCTCGAGGTGGCGGCCGGTCGAGCCGTCTGCCCGCAGGGCCACGTCTTCTATGCGAACTCCGAGCCGACCGCGTGCGCGCTCTGCCGCGACGACCGCGGCCGGATCCTGCTCGCCCGCCGGGCGGGGCCGCCGTTCGCCGGAGCGTGGGATCTGCCCGGCGGCTTCCTCGAGGAGGGCGAGCACCCGCTCGACGCGCTGCGCCGCGAGTTGCGTGGAGGAGACCGGCCTCGAGATCGAGCCGGAGGAGTTCCTCGGAGCCTGGATGGACACGTACAGCGAGGACGACGGCGGCCCCGCAACCCTCAACCTCTACTGGACGGCTCACGTCGTCGGCGGCGGCGACGGCGAGGCTGCCGACGACGTCTCCGAGCTGCGCTGGTTCGCGCCCGACGAGCTGCCCGCGCCGGTGAGCTCGCCTTCCACATCGCGGACGTGCTCGCAGCCTGGGCGCGGCGCGAGCATTCCTAGCCGCGCACCCGGTCAGGTCTGTGGGCCTCCCGGTCGCGCAAGTTGGGCCGTTCGGCCCATGCGGGCGTCCGGTGTCAGGTCGAAGATTTCGGTATGGCTGAAGAACGGATTCATCGCATCGAGGAAGACCTTGGCGAAGGTTGGCTCGAGGACTTCACGGAGACGGGGATCTCGGCGATCGAGACCTACCTCGAGAAGCACGCTGCCTTCCTGGCCTACCTCGACTCGCACGACTCGTAACCGGGAGGGGGTCGAACCGACCCCCTCCCCGTTACCTACGCTGCAAGTCCCAGCTGGCGTTCGAGTGTGCCCTTCGGGTGTGCTCCGACCGTGGCCGCCGCCGGCTCGCCGTCCTTGAAGAGGACGATCGCCGGGATCGACTGGATCCCGTAGCGCACCATCAGCCCCTGTTCCTGGTCGATGTTCACCTTGACGAGCTTGAGCTCGTCCTTGCGCTCCTCGGCGATCTTGTCGAGGACCGGGGAGACCGCGTGGCACGGACCGCACCATTCGGCCCAGAAATCCACGAGCACGGGCTTGTCGCTCTGCAGGACCTCGCGGTCCCAGGTCGCCTCGGTCACATCCAGTGCCATCAAGTGTTCCTTTCGCTACGGGAGGTTCGTCTGGGGAAACTACTCCTGGGAGAACGCATTGGTCGCGCCGGCCCTTCCCTAGACTGACGGCTGTGCCAGACAGTTTCCACTCCCTGCCCGACAAGCCCGATCATCCCGGGCTCGAGCGCGAGGTTCTCGAGCTGTGGGATCGCGAGCGGACCTTCGAGCGGCTGCGCGACCAGAACCGCGGCGGGCCGCGCTTCAGCTTCGTCGACGGGCCGGTGACCGCGAACAAGACGCTCGGCGTGCACACGGCCTGGGGGCGGACGCTGAAGGACGTGTTCCAGCGCTACAAGGGGCTGCGCGGCTTCGACCAGCGCTACCAGAACGGCTTCGACTGCCAGGGGCTGTGGATCGAGGTCGGGGTCGAGCGCGAGCTGGGCCTGAACTCGAAGCAGCGAGATCGAGGAGTACGGGCTCGAGGAGTTCGCCCACAAGTGCCGCGAGGTGGTCGTCTGGTCGGCGCAGGAGATCTGGCGCGGGTGCAAGCGGCTCGGCCAGTGGATGGACTGGGGCAACGACTACTTCACGTTCAGCGACACGAACATCGAGTACATCTGGCGCTTCCTCGCGCTCGTCCACGGCAAGGGCTGGCTCTACCTGGGCCATCGCTCCACCGAGTGGTGCCCGCGCTGCGGCACGTCGATCTCGGCGCACGAGCTGGCCGACAGCTACGTCGAGCGCTCCGATCCCTCCCTCTACGTGCGCCTCCCGCTGCTCGACCGGCCGGGTGAGGCGATCGTCGTCTGGACGACGACGCCGTGGACGCTGCCCGCGAACGTCGCCGCGGCGGTCAATCCGGAAGCCGAGTACGGGCGGCGCGTCGGCGGCGAGTGGGTCCTGGCGCCGCTCTATCCGGACGAGGCGTTCGTCGAGACCCTGCGCGGCGCGGAGCTCGTGGGCTGGCGCTACGAGGGCCCGTTCGACGAGCTCGGGCCCGGCGGCTCGGTCGAGCATCGCGTCATCCCGTGGGACGAGGTCGCGCTGGACACCGGCACCGGCATCGTCCACATCGCTCCCGGCTGCGGCGAGGAGGACTTCGAGCTCTCGAAGATTCACGACCTGCCGGTGCTCACGCCGGTCGACGAGTCGGGCCGCTTCTACGACGACTACGGGTGGCTGCACGGGCTCTCGACGGTGGAGGCGGCGGAGCAGATCATCGGCAACCTCGAGGAGAAGGGCAAGCTCGTCGAGGCCGGTCTCGTCACCCACAGCTACCCCGAGTGCTGGCGCTGCCACACGCCGCTGATCTTCCGGATCGCCGACGACTGGTTCATCTCCGTGCGCGACATCCGCCAGCCGATGCGGGACGCGAGCGCCGACGTGCAGTGGACGCCGGAGTACTTCGGCAAGCGCATGGACGACTGGCTCGTGAACATGGGCGACTGGAACATCTCCCGGCGCCGCTACTACGGGCTGCCGCTGCCGTTCTACCCCTGCTCCTGCGGGCACCTGAACGTGATCGGGTCGCGCGCCGAGCTCGAGCGGCGCGCGCTGGGCGGACTCGACCAGCTCGAGGAGCTACGCAGGCCGTGGATCGACCGCGTGCCGATCCGCTGCGAGTCCTGCGGCGAGGCGGTCGAGCGCGTGAAGGAGGTCGGCGACGTCTGGCTGGACGCGGGCATCGTCCCGTTCTCGACGCTCGGCTGGCAGAACGAGACGTGGGTCGAGGGCGGGTACGCGACGGGGGCCTCGCGCGACCTGTCCCCGCGGACTTGCCCGATCACGGCTACTGGGAGCAGTGGTTCCCGGCCGACTGGGTCTCGGAGATGCGCGAGCAGATCAGGCTCTGGTTCTACTCGCAGCTCTTCATGTCGGTGGCGATCACGGGCCGCGCGCCGTTCAGGTCGGTGCTCGGCTACGAGAAGATGCTCGACCAGGAGGGCCGTGAGATGCACGGCTCGTGGGGCAATCTGATCAAGGCCGAGGAGGCTTTCGAGCAGATGGGCGCCGACGTGATGCGCTGGCAGTTCTGCGCCCAGCCGCCGGATCGCAACCTGCTCTTCGGCTACGGCCCCGCGCACGAGGTCAAGCGCAGGCTCCTCACGCTGTGGAACTCGGTGCGGTTCCTCGTCGACTACGGGAACATCGAAGGCTTCCGGCCGCGCTACGCGGACCTCGACGGCGGCCCGGACTGCGAGCTGCTGCCGATGGACCGGTGGCTCGTGGCACGCACCGGCGAGCTCGTCGTCCAGTGCACGAGCGCGCTGGACGGCCAGCTGACCCACCGTCTCGTCGAAGCCTTCGAGGCCTACGTCGACGATCTGTCGAACTGGTACATCCGCCGCTCGCGGCGGCGCTTCTACGCATACGACGAGGCGGCGTTCCGGACGCTCTGGTTCGCGCTCGTCCAGGCGCTGAGGGTGGCGGCGCCGGTGATGCCGTTCCTGGCCGAGCATCTGTGGCAGAACCTCGCGCGCGACGTCGACGGGGCCCCGGACTCGGTCCATCTCGCCGGGTGGCCCGAGCCGGCCGCACCCGACGTGGCGCTGCTCGCGGAGTTCGCGGAGGTGCGGCGCGTCGTCGCGCTCGGGCACCAGGCCCGCGCGCAGGCCGGGGTGAAGCTTCGGCAGCCGCTGTCGCGTCTGCAGTTCGACGGCGCGCCGCTGGCCGCGCTGCACCTCGCGGAGATCGAGGACGAGCTGCGCGTGAAGGAAGCGCGTCCGGGCTTCCCCGAGGCGCGGGCCCGCGTGAAGCCCAACCTGCCGGTGCTCGGTCCGCGGCTCGGCAAGCGGCTGCGGGAGGTACAGGAGGCGATGCGCCGGCACGAGGCGGAGCCGCTCCCGGGCGGGAGCGTCCGCGTGCTCGATCTCGAGCTCGCGCCCGAGGAGGTGATCGTCGAAGGGCTGGAGCCGGTCGAGGGGAGCTGGATCTTCGCCACGGAGGACGGGGTGCGGGTCGCGCTCGATCCGACGCTGGACGCGGAGCTGGAGCGCGAGGGTCGGCTGCTCGATCTCGTGCGGGCGGTCAATCTGATGCGGCGCGAGGCGGGCCTGGAGATCACGGACCGCATCCGGCTGCGGCTGCCGCGCCGGCACGAGGAGCTCCGTGAGTTCGAGGGCCGGATCGGCGACGAGACGCTTGCCGTCGCCGTCGAGTTCGCCGACGTCGACGAGCCCGAGCTCGCGAAGGCATAGCGGGCCGCTATCGCTCCGGGACATGCCCTGCCACTCGGGGCAACGATGAGACATGGCCCTCCTCCGAGCTCTGTCAACGAAGGAAGCTCCGGCTGGACCTGCCCCAGGGGCCAACCGAGCAACGGGGTCTGACCCCGGGTGTTCTGCAACGGGGTCTGACCCCGGGTGTTGCAGTTCGGATCTGGGTTCAGAGGTCTGCGAGCGCTGCCCGGAGCCGGGTGAGGCCTTCGTCGAGCACCTCGTCCGTGACCGCCAGCGAGATGCGCGCCCGGCCCGCGCCGCTCGGCCCGAATCCCTCGCCGGGGGCGACCGCCAGACCGTGCTCGCCGAGCAGCCGCTCGGTCGGCAGCTCCGGCGGCAGCCGGAACCAGACGAAGAACGTGCCCTCGGACCGGGCGTCGAGACCGGCGAGCTCGGGGAGGACGCGGTCGCGGCGGCGCTCGTAGGTCGCGCGCCGCTCCTCGACCGAGGCCTGCGGGCCGCTCAGCGCGGCGATGCCCGCCTCCTGCACGGGGCGGAAGATCCCGGCGAAGAGGTGATCCTGAAGCAGCTCGATCCGGCGCACGATCTCGGCGTTGCCGACCGCGAAGCCGAGCCGCCAGCCGGCCATGCCGTAGCTCTTCGACATGGAGAAGAACTCGACGCCGACCTCACGCGCGCCGTCGGCGGCGAGGAAGCTCGCGGGCCTGCGCCTGTCGAAGACGAGGTCTCCGTACGCGAAGTCGTGCAGCATGCAGGCTCCCGTGCGCTGCGCGAAGGCGATCGCCTCCGCGAAGACCCCGTCCGGAGCGGCCACGGCCGCCGGGTTCGACGGGTAGTTCAGGTAGAGCGCCGTCGCCGAGCGCGTAGATGCCGCGTCCCAATCCGGGCGGCCGTCGGCGGCGAGGGGTAGCCGCTCCTGACGGGCCGCGACCGCGGCGACCGCCGACTCGTAGTCGGGGTAGCCCGGATCGGGCAGCAGGATCGCGCCGCCGCGCTCCACGGTCGCCTGCGCGAACACGGTTAGGCCCGTCTTCGTCCCGGGCATCACCGCGACCTCGCTCGCAGGATCCAACGCGACGCCGTAGACGGTGCGGTAGCGCTCAGCGATCGCCTCCTTCAGGTCGGGAAGCCCGCGGAACGGCGCGTAGCCGTGAGCTGTCGGGCGGCCCACGGCGCTCCGCAGCGCCTCGATCACGTGTGGCGGTGGGCCAACCTCGGGATTCCCGCGGCCGAGATCCACGACGTCGCCGCCCGCGCCGGCGACGCGTCCGAGGAGCGTGGCGAAGTACTGCGGCGGCAGCCGCCGGAGCCGCTCTGGGTAATCCCACATCCCGCGATCGTAAGCCCGGGAGGAGCTGGGGGTCAGACCCTGGGACGTGGCCCTTCCGGAGAGCGACAGATGGGAGCGGTCGCTTGCGGCCGCGAAGGAAGCCCGATCCCGCCGGAAGATGGCATGCCTTCGGCGCGGCCGAGGCTGACTTCCGGCGGCTACTGCACCTGCGCCGGCAGGCGGAACGTGACGTCTTCCAGCTCGATCCGGAACGGCGCGATGTCCGTCACGCCGCGGGCCCGGAACCAGTCGCACACCCGCGTCACGAGCGACTCCGGCGCGGAGGCGCCCGAGGTGAGCCCCACCGTCGCGCTCCTGTCCAGCCAGCGCTCGTCGATCTCGGTCTCGTCGTCGATGAGGTGCGAATCGACGCCCGCGGCGCGTGCGACCTCGACGAGGCGGTTCGAGTTCGAGCTGTTCGGCGACCCGATCACGAGCAGCAGGTCGACCTCGCCGACCAGCTCCTTGACCGCGCGCTGGCGGTTCGTCGTCGCGTAGCAGATGTCGTCCCTGCGCGGCCCGTGCAGAGCCGGGAAGCGTCGCCGCAGCGCCGCCACGATCTCGGCGGTCTCGTCGACCGAGAGCGTCGTCTGGGTGATGTACGCGACCCGCTCGCCGTCGGCGACGGTCAATGTCTCGGCCTCTGCGACGGACTCGATCAGGACGGTCGAGCCGGGGGCCTCGCCCATCGTGCCGACGACTTCCTCGTGCCCGGCGTGGCCGATGAGCACAACCGTGTAGCCGTCGGCCGCGTACCGCCTGGCCTCGGCGTGCACCTTCGTCACGAGCGGGCAGGTCGCGTCGATCGTCCGCAGTCCCCGCCGGGCCGCGTTCTCGTGCACCGATGGGGCGACGCCGTGCGCGGAGAGGACGATCACCGCCCCCTGTGGCGCCTCCCCCTCGTCCTCGACGAAGACGGCCCCACGGGCCTCGAGATCGCGAACGACATGGGCGTTGTGGACGATCTGCCGTCGCACGTAGACCGGCGGGCCGTGGAGCTCGAGCGCCCGTTCGACGGTCTCGACCGCGCGTTCCACACCCGCGCAATACCCGCGTGGCGAGGCGAGCAGCACGCGTTTCACCATTCGCCCGCCGATGATAGCCGCGGTTTCCGGGGAGCCGAACGGTTCCCGCTCTCCCGTTGAAAAGAGAATGAGAAGACCCGCCGCTCGGGGGGGTCGGCGCGGCGGGTCTCCCCGATCGCTCACCGCAGAGACGCACAGTGCGCGCCGCGGCTTGCATCGCCCAGTGCCATGACGCTAACCGCCTCGCCAGACGCTCACAATAGGCCGGACGGCCCATCTTTCAAAGCGGTGAGCGCCTCGCTCACAGCCGGGATTCACCGAGCCGGGATTCACCGGCAGGCAGCGCTCCGACCCGATGGGCGGCCGTGAGTGCTGACGCTCCGCATGGGGCCGCGTCGGACCCGGACCTGGCCGTTCGGCGGAGCAGCAGGAGGCAGCGACCGCTTGCGGTTGCGAAGGAAGTCGGATGGTTCCCGCCGGAAGTCGTCATGCCCACGGCGCAGCCGAGGCGGACTTCCGGCAGTTCAGCCACCGACGAGCACCGCCGCGCCGACGGCGCCGGCGAGGTCGCCGAGCTCGGTCGTGAGCACGGCCGGCGGCCGGTCGCTCGCGAAGAGGTGGGGCGTCATCCGTTCCGTGATCTGGTCGAGGAAGGGCCGGCCGAGCCGGTCGCCGAGCCCTCCGCCGATGATGATCGCCTCCAGGTCGAGCAGGTTCTGGGCCGAGCCGATCGCGATGCCGAGGGCCCAGGCGGCCTCGTCGATCAGCCGCTTCGTCAGCTTGTCGCCCTCCTCGAGGGCCCGGGCGTAGACGCCCGAGCTGAGGTGGTCACGGTTGCGGTCCTTCATGATCCTGAAGAGGTCTGTCCTCTGACCTTGCTTCGCGAACCGGCGGGCCCGGCGCTCCATGCTGGCGCGCCCGGCGTAGGCCTCGACGCAGCCGCGCTTCCCGCAGCCGCAGCGCAGGCCGCCCGGTTTGACCGTCATGTGGCCGATCTCGCCGGCGGCTCCCATCCCTTGGTGGAGCCTGCCGTCGAGGATCAGCCCGCCGCCGACGCCGGTGCCGACCCAGACCCCGAGCAGGTTCTCGTAGGGACGGCCCGCGCCGCGCCGGTACTCGCCGAGCACGCCGACCCTCACGTCGTTGTCGACGGTCACAGGCACCCCGTCGAGCGTCTGCGAGAGGAGCGGCCCCAGTTCCGTCCGCTCCCCGAAGCCGGGGACGTTGGCGGCGCCCAGGACAGCTCCCGCCGCGGAGTCGATCGCCCCGGGGCTGCCGATGCCCAGGCCGTGCAGCGCGGTCCGGTCGGCACCGGCCTGCTCGAGCGCGGCTCGGACCGTGCCGGCGATCGCCTCGATCACGTCGGCCGCGACTCCGGTCTGCGGGGTCAGGACCCGGTTGCTGCCCACGACCTTGCGAGCGCGCAGGACGACCGCCTGGATCTTCGTCCCGCCGAGATCGACGCCGGCCGTGACCGTCACTGCTGCTGCCATCTCCGCTCCGTTTCGTGGGGAGGATCAGGATGCTAGCCCTCCCGCAGCGGGTGTGGTCAGAGGTGTAGGTTCGCTCCGGATGACCTGGCGGACGCGGCCACGGAGAGGATGACGTGAAGGCGACCGAGCACCCCGCCTGGGCGGCACTGGAGCGCCACCACCGGCAGATCCGCGACCTGCACCTGCGCCAGCTGTTCGCCGCCGACGCGACCCGGGGCGAGCGCCTGGCCGCCGAGGGTGCCGGGCTCTACCTCGACTACTCGAAGAACCGCGTCACCGACGAGACGCTCGCGGCTGCTGCTCCAGCTCGCCGAGGAGTCGGGCCTGGCCGAGCGCACGGAAGCGATGTTCCGCGGCGACCGGATCAACGTCTCGGAGAACCGCTCCGTGCTGCACGTCGCGCTGCGGATGCCGAGGGCCGCGTCGCTCGTCGTGGACGGCGTCGACGTGGTCGCCGCAGGTGCACGAGGTGCTCGACCGCATGGCTGCGTTCTCCGACCGGGTGCGCTCGGGCGAGTGGAGGGGCCACACGGGCAAGCGCATCCGCAACATCGTCAACGTCGGCATCGGCGGCTCCGACCTCGGCCCGGTGATGGCCTACGAGGCGCTGCGCCACTACACGCAGCGCGACCTGGCGTTCCGCTTCGTCTCCAACGTCGACTCCACCGACTTCGCCGAGGCGACGCGCGACCTCGCCGCCGACGAGACGTTGTTCGTCATCAGCTCGAAGACGTTCACGACCCTGGAGACGATGACCAACGCCCGCACGGCGCGGGACTGGGCGCTGGCCTCGCTCGGCGACGAGGCGGCGATCGCCAGGCACTTCGTCGCGGTGTCGACCAACGCCGAGGCCGTCGCGCAGTTCGGTATCGACACCGACAACATGTTCGGCTTCTGGGACTGGGTCGGCGGCCGCTACTCGATGGACTCGGCGATCGGCCTCTCCACGATGCTCGCGGTCGGGCCCGACGGCTTCCGCGAGCTGCTCGCCGGCTTCCACGCCATGGACGAGCACTTCCGCACGACCCCGTTCGAGCGCAACCTGCCCGTGCTGATGGGCCTGCTCGCCGTCTGGTACGGCGACTTCTTCGGCGCGCAGACCGTCGGCGTGATGCCGTACAGCCAGTACCTGAAGCGCTTCCCCGCCTACCTCCAGCAGCTCACGATGGAGTCGAACGGCAAGCACGTGACGCTCGACGGCCGGCCCGTCGACTACGAGACCGGCGCCGTCTACTGGGGCGAGCCCGGGCACGAACGGGCAGCACAGCTTCTACCAGCTCATCCACCAGGGGACGAAGCTGATCCCGGTCGACCTGATCGGCTTCGGCAAGACGCTGAACCCGATCCGCGACCACCACGACATCCTCATGTCGAACGTGTTCGCGCAGGCCGAGGCGCTCGCCTTCGGGAAGACCGAGGCGGAGGTGCGCGCCGAGGGCACGGCCGAGGCGGTCGTCCCGCACCGGGTGTTCGAGGGCAACCGCCCGACGAACGTGATCCTCGCGGAGCAGCTGACGCCGCGCACGCTCGGCGCGCTCGTCGCCCTCTACGAGCACAGCGTCTTCACGCAGGGCACCGTCTGGGGGATCGACTCGTTCGACCAGTGGGGCGTCGAGCTCGGCAAGGTGCTCGCGAAGCGGATCATCCCGGAGCTCGAGAGCGCCGAGGAGCCGGAGCTGGAGCACGACAGCTCCACGAACGCGCTGATCCGCCGCTACCGCGGCATGCGCTCGTAACCGAGAGCCGTCCGGGACGCGCCCCGGCAGCGTGTCGACGAACCGCGTGCGGCCGGCCATGCGTTCCCGGTCGACGATGAGCCCGCCGTTGAACGCGGCCAGCGGCGTGCTGAGCTGCAGCGGCCCGGCGAGCATCGACATCCCGCGCGGCGGCCGTCCGCTCGTGACCGCGAAGAGGATGCCCTTGGCGTACAGGCGGTGCACGGCCTCGGTCGTGCGCTCGGTGAGCGCCTTGTCCTGGGTAACGAGCGTGCCGTCGACGTCGGCGAGCAGCAGCCGGATCGCGGGAGGCGTGAGGCCCTTTACGGCAGCCAGGGATCCTGCCAGCCGTGGCCGTGCACGAGCTTCTCGGCAGCCGCGGGTCCCCACGATCCCGGCTCGTACGTCTCGACCGGCGGGGCGTGGTCGAGCAGCGGCTGCACGATGCGCCAGGTCTCCTCGACGGCGTCCTGACGGGCGAAGTGGCTGCGGTCGCCGTGCATCGCCGCGCTCAGCAGCTCCTCGTACGGCGTCGGCCCCTCGCCGCCCTCGTCGGCGAAGTCCATGTCCAGGTGGATCGTGCGCAGCCCTTGAGCCTCCGGTTGCTTGGCCTGCAGCCGCAGGTGCGCACCCGGCCGCGGGCCGATCCGGAGCACGAGCTCGTTCTGCTCGGGCCGGCGGGAGTGCGCCGTCGCGAACCCGATCCGGGGCGGCTGGCGGAAGACGATCCGCACCTCGGTGACGGTGACCGGCAGCGCCTTGCCGGCGCGGATGAAGAACGGGACCCCGGCCCAGCGCCAGTTGTCGATCTCCAGTCGCATGGCGCAGAACGTCTCCGTCTGCGAGCCGCCGGCCACGCCCTCGACGTCGAGGTAGCCGCGGTACTGGCCGCGCACGTAGTGGGCCGGATCGGCCGCCGCCATGGCCAGGTAGACGTCGCGCTTGCGGTCGTTGATCGTCTCGTGGCCCTGGCCGGACGGCGGCTCCATGGCGACCATGCTCAGCACCTGCAGCAGGTGGTTCTGGACGACGTCGCGCATCGCTCCCACCGGGTCGTAGAACCTGCCGCGGTCGGCGACGTCGAAGTCCTCGGCCATCGTGATCTGCACGGAGGAGACGAACTGCCGGTTCCAGAGCGGCTCCAGCATCGTGTTCGCGAAGCGCAGGAACAGGATGTCCTCGACGGCCAGCTTCCCCAGGAAGTGGTCGATCCGGTAGAGCTGGGACTCGTCGATCAGCGCGTGCAGCTCGGCGTTGAGCGCCCGTGCGGAGGCCAGGTCGTGGCCGAACGGCTTCTCGACCACGATGCGTGCGTTCTTCGTCAGTCCTGCGTCGGCCAGCCCCTGGGCCACCTTGCCGAACAGGGACGGCGGGATCTCGAGGTAGAAGACCGGCGCCTGAACGGCGCCGAGGACCCGGCTCAGCCGCTCGTAGGTCGCGGGCTCGGCGAAGTCGCCCTGGACGTACGAGAGCCGTGCGGCGAACCGGGCGAAGACCTCCTCGTCGAGTGGCGAGCCGGCCGCCTCGACCGACTCCCTCGCCCGACCGCGCAGGTCGTCGTCCGACCAGTCGTCGAACGCGACACCCACCACCGGGCAGCGCAGGAGGCCGCGGCGCTCCAGCAGGTAGAGCGAGTTGAGCGTCATCTTCCGGGCCAGATCGCCGCTGATCCCGAAGATCACCAGCGCATCGGCCGTCGTTCACCTTGTCGTCAGCCACGCCATCCTCCTCGTCGAGACTATCTCCGGGCCGCCGTCCGGCGGCTTAGGCTTCATCCACACCGGATGAAGCATCCGTCGCTCGCCGGCTCTAGCCTGCACTGTCCGGAAGCGTCACAGGAGGGGAAACATGGCCACTGACACGCCGATGCAACTCGGAATGGTGGGGCTCGGCAGGATGGGCGCCGGCATGGTCCGGCGGCTGATGCGCGACGGCCACCGCTGCGTCGGCTACGACGTGAGCCCGGCCGCCGTGCAGGCGCTGGCCGCCGACGGCGCGGTCGGGGCCGAGTCGCTCGCCGACTTCGCCGCCAAGCTCGACAAGCCGCGCACGGCCTGGGTGATGGTGCCCGCCGGCGAGATCACCGACAGGACGATCCAGGCGCTCGGCGAGGTGCTCGAGCCCGGCGACGCGATCATCGACGGCGGCAACAGCCACTACCACGACGACATCCGGCACGCAGCGGCGCTGCGGGAGAAGGGGATCCACCACGTCGACGTGGGCACGAGCGGCGGCGTGTGGGGGCTCGAGCGCGGGTTCTGCCTGATGATCGGCGGCGAGGACGAGGTCGTCGAGCGGCTCGGCCCGATCTTCGCGTCGATCGGCCCCGGCTTCGACTCTGCCCCGCGCACGCCGGGCCGGACCGGCCCGCCGAGCCCGTCGGAGCAGGGCTACTACCACTGCGGCCCGAACGGCGCCGGCCACTTCGTGAAGATGGTGCACAACGGGATCGAGTACGGCCTGATGGCGGCCTACGCCGAGGGGCTGAACATCATCAAGAACGCCAACGCGGGCAAGAAGACGGTGGAGCAGGACGCCGAGACGAGCCCGCTCGAGCATCCCGAGTACTACCGGTACGACGTCGACACGACCGAGGTCGCCGAGGTATGGCGCCGCGGCAGCGTCGTCGGCTCCTGGCTGCTCGATCTCACCGCGCAGGCGCTCTACGAGTCACCGGACCTCGACGAGTTCACGGGGCGGGTCTCCGACTCCGGCGAGGGCCGCTGGACGTCGATCGCCGCGATCGAGGAGGGCGTTCCCGCTCCGGTGCTCACCGCCGCGCTGTACTCGCGCTTCAGCTCGCGCGGGCTCGGCCTGTTCGCCGACAAGGCGCTCTCGGCGATGCGCAAGCAGTTCGGCGGCCACGACGAGAAGCCGGCGTCGTAGTCGTGGTCGAGATCGAGATCCTGCCCGATGCCGACGCCGTCGCCCGGCGGGGCGCGGAGCTCGTCGCCGAGCAGGCGCGTGCAGCGGTCGACGGCGCGTGGACGGTTCACCTTCGCCGTCAGCGGCGGCCACACGCCGTGGGCGATGTTCGCGCACCTCGTGGACGAGGACGTGCCCTGGGCGCAGACGGCGATCTGGCAGGTCGACGAGCGCGTGGCGCCGGCCGGCGACCCCGACCGCAACCTCGTGCACCTGCGGCAGAGCCTGCCCGCGCAGGGCGAGGCCGAGGTGCATCCGATGCCGGTGGAGGACGACGATCTCGAGGCGGCGGCGGCGCGCTACGCCGCGTCGCTGCCCGGGCGCTTCGACCTCGTCCACCTCGGCCTCGGCCCGGACGGCCACACCGCGTCGCTCGTCCCGGGCGATCCCGTGCTCGACGTCACGGATCGCGCGGTCGCTCTGACCGCCGAGTACCTGGGCCGGCGCCGCATGACGCTCACCTATCCGGCGCTCGACGCCGCCCGGCAGGTGCTCTGGCTCGTCACCGGCGCCGACAAGGCCGACGCTCTACGCCGCCTGCAGGCCGGAGACCGGTCGATCCCGGCCGGACGCGTCGCAGCCGCGGATCAGCTCGTCATCGCCGACGCCGCTACGCAGGGATAACCCGCTCGACCAGCTCCCCGCGCGCGACCAGCACCTCGGAGACCATCGACGCGGGGAAGAGCCCGTGCTCGACGACGCCGACCGCCGCGCACAGCCGGGCCGCCAGCTCCTCCGGGTCGTCGAACTCGCCCATGAAGTCGGCGATGACTCCGCCGTCCGGGCTGCGCGGCACCGGGCGCAGCCGCACGGGGCCGAGGCGCCGCAACGTGCCGCCGAGCCCGAACTCCAGCAGCTCCAGCGGGACCGGCGGGGTGAGCCTGTCGACGAGCTTGTCGGAGGAGACGACCACCACGAACCGGTCGGCAGCCGCGGCCACCGCCTTCTCCCGCGTGTGCGCGGCGCCGCCTCCCTTCACGAGCCAGCCGGACGGCGCGACCTGATCGGCGCCGTCGATCGCCACGTCCAGCCTGTCCGGCGCATCGGCCCCGCCGAACGAGTCGACGCGCATCCCCAGCGCCCGCGCGGCGTGCTCGGTGGCCGGCGACGTGGCCACGCAGCGCAGGTCGAGCCCGCGCGCGGCGAGCGCCGGCAGGAGATGGGCCACGGTCGACCCGGTGCCCAGACCCACCGTCATACCGCTCTCGACGACCTGCGCGGCCGCCTCGGCGGCCAGCTGCTTCTCGCGGTCGATGCTCACTGCGAATCGGACGATAACGTCCCGCCTCTGCGGCACGGGCAGGGGTCGTCCGAGCGGCACTCCTTTACTCTGAGAGGGCTGTGAGCCAGCAGGACCAGGCCGTCCTCTTCAACGCGATCCCGCTGCTTGTACTGGCGGGCGCCTGTCTCGCGCGTGGCCGTGGTGCTCGTTCCGGCGCTGTGGCGGGAGCGCTCGCGCGCGTCGGCGGGCGACATCGCGCTCGCCCTCGTCTTCCCGTGCGTGGGCATTCCGGCGCTGATTCTCGGAATCCTCGTCCTGCTCGACGGCGCGCCGCTCGCCGGCAACCTGTGGCTGGTCTTCCTCGGGGTCCTGATCGCGCTCGTTCCGGCCCTGCTGATGCTCGCCCGCGTCCGCGACTGGCATCTCCTCGCCAAGGGCACCCTCCGGCTCCGCGAGGCCGAGGCCCGCGTCACCGAGCGAGGTCTCGAGCTGGAAGCGGTCGCCAGGCTCTCCAAGGCTCTCGCCCGGACGGGGGACGCCGAGTCCGCCGGCGAGACGCTCCTCGACGCCGTGACGTCCGTGATGCGGGTCGATTTCGTCGCCCTCGCGGTCGTCGATACCGCCGCGTCGGAGGCGCGCGGCCTGGTGGGCCGGCTCGACGGCCGGGAGCTCGACTGGTGGCGCGAGCTTCGGCTCGACCTGCACGGCGAGCCGTCCGGCATCGCGAGCGCGGTATTCGGCGCCGTGCCCGTCTCGGTCCCCGACGTAGCCAAGTCGACGCGCGTGAGCAAGCGCCTCGCCGAGCGGCTGGGCGCGAAGAGCGCGCGCCTTCATCCCGCTGGTCACCGAGGAGCGCGTGATCGGCGTCCTCGTGGCCGCGACGACGCGGGAGGTGCGCACGTTCGACGACGAGGAGCTGGAGCTGATGGAGGCGCTGGCCGCCGAGGCGGCACTTGCGCTGGAGCGCACGCGGTCGGCCGCCGCCCTCGCGCGCGTGCTCGAACGCGAGCGGCTGATCGCGTCCATCTCCCGCAAGGTTCGCTCGGAGCTGGACGTCGACGCCGTCCTCCGCGTGGCGGTGACCGAGACGGGGCAGGCCTTGCAGGCGTGCCGGTGCTTCATCCGCCTGGACGCGCCCGGCGGATTGCCGATCGCCGCCGAGTGGCACGAGCCCGGGCTCGTGCCGATCCCGCCCGAGCTCGCCACGCTGCTGCCCGTCTCGAATCTCGCGGCCCGGGAGCGGCGCACCGTCGTGGTCGCCGACACCGCGGAGGATCCGCTGATCCAGTTCCAGGACATTCCCGAGCGCGAAGCGCTGCGCGGGCTCGGCGCGCGCGCGGCGCTCGCCACGCCCGTGGTCGTCTTCGACCGTGGGATCGGCGTGCTCACGCTGCACCGCCCGGAGCCGGGGCCGTGGTCGGCGGGCGAGGTGACGCTCGCGGAGGCGGTCGCGGGCGAGCTCGGGCTCGCCATCCACACGGCGCGCCTGCTGCGCGAGAACGAGCGCAGGATCGCCGAGCAGGCGTCCCTGCTCCGCGCGGCGCAGGTGGTGACCAGCGACCTGCGCCTGAAGCCCGTGCTCGACAGCCTCGTGACGCAGGTCGCCGAGCTGCTGGGCGCCGACGCGGCCGACTGCTTCCTCCTGGACTCCGGAGCACGGCGTGCTGCGCTGCGCGGCCGTCCACGGCCTGCCGTCCGAGCTCGTCGGCTTCGAGTTCCCGTCCGGCCGGGGCCTCATGGCGCGGGCAATCGCGGAGGGACGTCCCGTCCGCTCGGAGGACTACGCCGCGGACGAGTTCCCGCACGAGGCGTACGTAGGCTTCGCCGGCGCGATCGTCGCACCGATGACATGGGGCGGGCAGGTGCGCGGCGTCGTCGGTGCCGGCAGCCGCGACTGCGCGCGCGTCTTCGGCCAGGTCGACGCCGACCTGCTCGAGGCGTTCGCCAACCTCGTCTCGCTGGCCCTCCGCAACGCCGAGAGCTACGAGCAGAGCGCACGGCAGGCGCGCATCCAGCGCGGCTTCTATCGCATCGCCTCGGCGCTCGCGGAGCCGCTTTCACTGCGGCAGACCTTCGACGCGCTCGCCCAGGCCGCGGGAGAGGCGCTCGGCGCGAGCGCCGCCGCCGTGCTCGTGCCGAGGCGGGGTCGCCTCGAGCTCGCGGCCGAGTACCAGCTCTCACCGGGGCTGGCCGACGTCTTCAACGGGCCCGTCGACGCCGGCTCGGCGCTGACCGGCGCGGCCGAAGCGCGTCAGATCGTCGCCGCGGGCGTGCTCGAGGACGACGAGCGGTTCGCCGAGGCCTGGCGGCGGCCGGCCCTGGACAGCGGACACCGCGCGGTGCTCGCTGTCCCGTTCGAGGCGCCGATGACCGACGAGGCGGGTTTGGTCGTGGCGTTCTTCGAGGCGGAGCGGCGGTTCTCAGACGACGATCTCGAGCTGGCCCGCCGACTGGCCGGCGCCGCCCGCGGCGCGCTCGAGCGCAGCGAGCTGTTCGAGGCTGAGCGGACCTCGCGCGCGCTGGCCCAGCAGCTCGCCCGCACGGGCATCCTGCTCGCCACCGAGCTCGACCCCGACGCGGTCCTCGACGAGGTCGTCACCCAGGCGCCCGCGCTGCTGGGCGCCGACGCCTGCTCGATCCGTCTCGTCGAGGCGACGAGCTGGTGGTGCGTGCGGCGAGCGGCGAGGGTGCCGCGGCGTGCGTCGGCAGCCGGGCCACGATCGGAGGGCTGCTCGCCGGCGACGTCGTCCAGTCGCGCCTCCCCGTCGCGGTCGCCGACGTCTCGAGACACGGGCGCGGCAGCGAATCCGACCCGCTGCTGGCGGGCCACGTCGCCTACCTCGGCGTGCCGCTCGTCGGGCCCGAGGGCGGCGTTCACGGCGTGCTCGCCGTCTACGACCGGGCCGAGCGCACCTGGCGCCCGGAGGAGATCGAGGCGCTCGACGCGCTCGCCTCCAATGCCTCGGCGGCCCTCTCCAGCGCCGAGCTGTACCAGAGCGTCGCGCTGGAGAAGGAGCGCAGCGTGGCGATCATCGCCAACATCGCCGACGGCATCGTCGCCGTCGGCCGGGATGGGCTGATCGTGCTCTGGAACGCCGCTGCCGAGCGGATCACCGGCGTCGCGACCGGCGAGGCGCTGGGTCACACACCCGAGCATGTGCTGCGCCGCGAGCTGCGCTCGGAGGGCGACGCGCCGGCCGGGGACCGCCTGCTCGCGATTCGCCGCGGCGACGAGGACGTGTGGCTCTCGCTGACAGAGGCGGTGATGCGTGACCCGGCCGGCGACGTCGCGGGCCGGATCTTCGCCTTCCGCGACATCTCTGCCGAGCGGATCGTGGACGACATGAAGTCGACGTTCGTCTCCACGGTCTCCCACGAGCTGCGGACGCCGCTGACCTCGATCTACGGCTTCGCCGAGACGCTGCTGCGCGAGGACGTGCACTTCGGCGACGAGCAGCGGCGCACGTTCCTCCGCTACATCGCCTCCGAGTCGGAGCGGCTGAGCCGGATCGTCGAGCAGCTGCTGAGCGTCGCGCGGCTCGAGACCGGCGATCTCCAGATCCGACTCGCGCCGACCGACGTGCGCGGCGTCGTCGAGGAGACGGTCGCAACCGCGGAGCGCATGGCGGGGAGCGGGCCGAACGGGCACCGCTTCGTGGTCGACCTGCCGCGGGAGCCGCTCGCCGCGGAGGCCGACCGTGACCAGCTGGCCCAGATCCTGGGCAACCTGCTCGACAACGCCGTTCGCTACTCGCCCTCGGGCGCCACGGTGACGGTGGCGGCGTGCCGGGCCGGCGACAGCGTCGAGCTGCGGGTCGACGACGAGGGCGCCGGGATTCCGGCGGCGGCGCAGCGCAGGATCTTCACCAAGTTCTCGCGCGGCGACGGCCCTTCCGCGCGTCCGGGGGGTACCGGGCTCGGCCTCTTCATCGCCCAGGGCCTGGTGACGGCGATGGGCGGGCGGATCTCGGTGTCGTCGCGCGAGGGCGCCGGCTCGAGCTTCCTCGTCGAGCTGCGCGCCGCCGGCGAGACGCGGGACTAGAACCGCGCGCCGGAGGGTATAGGGCGGCGACTGCGGTGGGGGGAGGGTGATGCTGAAGGTACTGCTGATCGACGACGAGGAGCCGATCCGGCTGCTGTGCCGGGTGAATCTCGAGGCCGAGGGCTTCGCCGTGCTCGAGGCGGCGGACGGTGTGACCGGGCTCGAGGCGGCCAGGGCCGAGCAGCCCGACGTGATCCTGCTCGACGTCATGATGCCGGGCCTCGACGGCTGGCTCGTCGCCGAGCAGCTACTCGACGACGAGCGCACCGCCTCGATCCCGATCGTGTTCCTGACGGCCCGGGCGGAGATCGGAGACGGCGGGTCAGGTCTCGACGCCGCAGGGCTCGACTACGTGACCAAGCCGTTCAACCCGGTGGAGCTCGCTCCATGCATCCAGGGGGTCGTCGCGCGGGCGGCGCACGGTGGTCGGGACGAGCTGCAGCGCGAGAAGATAGCCACGCTCCGCGCGCGCTTCGAGCGCAGTCTCAGGCGCTGAAGTCGGCGGTGGCGACCACCGCGGAGCGGTAGCCCCCGAACGGCCCCACCGGCATCCCCAACCCGATCCGGTGGAAGCCGGGGCGGAGCAGGTTCCGGCGGTGTTGCGGGCTGGCCAGCCACATGGTCACGATCGCGCGCGTCTGCGTGTCGGTCCCGGGTCTCCAGGCCAGATTCTCGCCGACCATGCGGGTCCGGACGCCGAAGCTCCACAGGCGCGCGGCGAATGCGCCGTGCCCGAAGTAGCCGTGATCCAGCATGTCGCGCGAGTGCGCCTGGGCGGCCCGCTCGAGCGTGGAGCTGAGCCGCAGCGGCGGCGCGAGGTGCGCGGCCCGGACCTGGTTGATCAGGCCGACGAGCCGCCGGTCGGCAGCGGGAAAGCCGCCAGCCCCGGCGGTCGGGGCGAAGGAAAGGCAGGCGACGACAAGACTGAGACCCACCGCGACGCGGCGACCCCTGGAGCGGGAGCCCATGGAGCACAAGCTTGCGGCAAGGGGCGGACGGAAGGTCCTGCAGGTCGTGCGGCGTTGCGCGTTGGCCTGACGCCCCGAGCACCTAGACTGCCCGCAGCGGGACGTAGCGCAGCCTGGTTAGCGCGCCTGCTTTGGGAGCAGGAGGTCCCCGGTTCGAATCCGGGCGTCCCGACCTAGCAAGAGGTCCACCGCCGTGACGACCGCGGCCTGCGCTGGCCTGGTACTCCGGGACCGGGAACGGGCCGGCTACCGATGGCAGTGGCGGTCGGCCGCCGTACAGGCGTGGCATCGGGACGGCTGTCGGCCGCGTTGTGTTGTGCGCCAGGGCCGCGGCCCGCAACTGGACGCGACACGCTGGACGGTGGGCGATCTCATAGAGCGTCGCCTGCACGCTCCCAGGAGCCGTCGCTCCTCCCTACGGCAGGCACCAACTTCGGCGTCGAGGGGAACGACTTTCCGTGAATCCACGTAAGGGAATCCGCGCATTCCCCGATACCCGGAACAGAACGCTGGGATACGGGACAAAAAGGCGCACGACGTGTCGTGCTCCCCGGACGTACCCGTTTCGCGAGTCCGGTGGTGAATTCTTGCCGCGCCTGCCGCGGCGAAGGGGTGATGCGAACGGAGCAGGCTGGCACCGCCGCACCGCGGCCCGTCTCTGTGCGCAGACACCCCCCTCACGCAAGGCATTGGAGGAGTCATGGCCGACCACCACAGGATCTCGAGCATCAGCCGCTCACGCGCCAGCGAGCGCCTCGCGCACGCCCTGGTCCTCCTTGTGGCAGTCGTAGGCCTGCTGCTGCTGGGCGGGCCGTCGGCGACGTCCGCATCGACGGCTGGATGGTCGGCTCCAGCGCTCGTCGATCCGGCGTTTATCGCGTCGGCTGTATCGTGCCCGTCCGGGTCGTTCTGCGCCGCTGTGGAGCTCCGGTTCGGAAAGGTGACGACCTTCGACGGTAGCTCGTGGAGCCTGCCGGCGAGCATCGATGGCGGTTACTCGCTGGTATCCGTGTCGTGTCCGTCGGCGTCGTTCTGCGTCGCCGTGGACTCGTCGGGGAGGGCAGTGCGGTTCAACGGCAGCTCGTGGAGCGCGCCGATCAGCATCGACAGCGGACGCTCCCTCGTCGCGGTGTCGTGTCCGTCGTCGGCGTTCTGCGTGGCGGTCGACTGGTCAGGGAACGCGCTCACGTTCGACGGCAGCTCGTGGAGCGCCGCGCTCAACATCGACAGCGGGCGCCCTCTCGGCTCGGTGTCGTGCCCGTCCGCGTCGTTTTGCGTCGCTGTCGACCAGAGAGGGAATGCGCTGACCTTCAACGGCAGCTCATGGAGCGCTCCGCTCAGCATCGACTTTTCGAACTGGCTCATCTCGGTGTCCTGCCCGTCGTCGTCGTTCTGCGTAGCTGTGGATCGGCCGGGCAACGTTATGGTCTTCAACGGTAGCTGGTGGAGCTTTCCCCAGAGCGTCGCCGCGGGAGACACGCCGGCGGTGTCGTGCGCGTCGTCGTCGTTCTGCGTAGCGGTGGGCAAAGGCAAGGCGGCGATCTTCGACGGCAGCTCGTGGAGTGCGCCGGCGAACATCGAAGGTACGTCAAATCTGTACTGGGTGTCGTGCCCGTCCTCGGCGTTCTGCGCGGCAGTGGACAACAGGGGTCTCGCCTTGACGTTCGACGGCAGCGCGTGGGCGACGCCGGCGGTCCTCGGCGGCGGATTGACCGGGGTATCGTGTGCGTCCGCGTCGTCTTGCGCCGCCGTGGATCGCACCGGACGAGCATTGACGTTCAACGGCAGCTCATGGAGCGCACCGGGACCTGTCGACGGCACGAACGAGCTCTCGTCCGTGTCCTGCCCGTCCTCGTCGTTCTGCGCGGCAGTGGATCTGCAGGGGAACGCGCTCACGTTCGACGGCGGCTCGTGGAGCACGCCGGTCAGTGATCGACGACCACAGTCTCACCTCGGTCTCGTGCGCGTCGCCGTCGTTTTGCGTCGCCGTAGACGACTGGGGTCGAGCATCGACGTTCGACGGCAGCTCGTGGAGCGCGCCGGCCTCCATCGGGGTGTCCTGGCTCACCTCGGTGTCCTGCCCGTCCTCGTCGTTCTGCGCGGCGGTGGACTGGCGTGGGAACGCGCTTACGTTCAACGGCAGCTCGTGGAGCGCGCCGGTCGCCATCGCCGCCGATTGGACGACCCTCCCCTCGGTGTCGTGCGCGTCCTCGTCGTTCTGCATCGCAGTCGACAGCGGAAATGCGCACCGTTTCAACGGCGCCACGTGGTCCGCGCCGTCCTACATCGACGCAAACTATGTCCGCTCCGTGTCCTGCCCCGCCTCGTCGTTCTGCGTGGCGGTGGACGACTACGGGAACGCGATCGCGTTCAACGGCTCCTCGTGGAGCGCGCCGACCGGAATCGACAGCCCGAGCTGGAAGAAGTCGTCTGTGTCGTGTCCGGTGTCGTCGTTCTGCGCCGCCGTCAATGGCGACGGCGACGCAATGACCTTCACCGCAACCGGCACGCTGCCTGCGGAACCGCACATCTCCGGCTTCACGCCGTCCAGCGGGGTGGCCGGGACGTCGGTATCGATCAGCGGCACCGGTCTGGCAGGGCCGACGGACGTGTCGTTCGGCGGCGTCTCCGCGCAGATCGTTTCCGCGACGGCCACCAAGGTGGTGGCGAAGGTCCCGGCCGCAGCCCTTGTCGGCACGATCACAGTCACCACTCCCGGCGGCCCTGCTACTAGCACCTTCGCGTTCAAGCCCGTTCCCAAGCTGAGCAGCGCCGTCCCCGGCCCGGCGCAGGCAGGTGATGTCGTCACCCTGACCGGGTCGAACCTGCTCGCCGCGAGCTCCCTGAAGCTCGGCCCCCTGGGGCTCGCCGCGATCGTGGACTCGGCGACCCAGATCACCACCTTCCCACTGCCCGACGACGCCGTCACCGGTCCCCTCACGGTGGTGACCCCGGGCGGCACCAGCGCGGGACTCACGCTCGGCGTGCGGCCCACGATCGGCTCGCTCTCGGCGGGCAGCGGCGCCGCAGGAGCCGTCGTCACAGTGACGGGGAAGACGTTCACCGGCACCAAGACGGTCGCCTTCGGCGGCGCCTCGGGCACCTTCAAGGTGCTCTCCAACACGCAGCTCGCCGCGACCGTCCCCACGGGCGCAGTCAGCGGCCCGATCACGATCACGAACGCGGGCGGCACGACCGCCTCCACGGACACCTTCACCGTGCTCCCGAAGGTGACGTCGGTGGCGCCTTCCTCGGGCGTGGCGGGGACGAGCGTGTCGGTCAGCGGTACCGGCCTTGCGGGCGCGACGGACGTGTCGTTCGGCGGTGTGTCCGCGCAGATCGTGTCGGCGGCCGCCGACAAGGTGGTGGCGAAAGTGCCGGCCTCGGCCCCGGTCGGCGTTATCGCGGTGACGACTCCCGGGGGTACCGCTAGCAGCACGACTCAGTTCAAGCCGGTGCCGAAGCTGACCGGGGCTGTCCCGGGGCCGGCGCAGGCGGGTGACACGCTGACCGTGACCGGGTCGAACCTGCTCGCCGCCAGCCTGTTGAAGCTGGGCACGCTGCCGGTGCCGATCCAGAGCGTCGACTCGGCGACCCAGATCACCACCACGAACTTGTCCGACGGTGCGCTGACCGGGTCGCTCGTGGTCGTGACCCCGGGTGGCACCAGTGCCGGGTTGACGCTGGGGGTGCGGCCCACGATCAGCTCCCTTTCGGCGACCAGCGGCGTCGCCGGCACGGTGCTGGCGGTGACCGGGAAGACGTTCACCGGCACCAAGTCTGTGACGTTCGGGGGGGCGGCCGCGAGCTTCAAGGTCGTGTCCCCGACGCAGCTCACCACGACCGTCCCCACGGCAGCGGTGAGCGGCCCGATCACTGTCACCAACGCGGGCGGCGCGACCCAATCCGACACGTTCCATGTGCTTCCCCACGTCACCACGCTCGCACCGGCCTCCGGTGTGGCGGGGACGTCTGTGTCGGTCAGCGGCACGGGTTTGGGGGGTGCGTCGGATGTGTCGTTTGGCGGTGTGTCCGCGCAGGTCGTGTCGATAGCGGCGACGAAGGTCGTCGCGAAGGTGCCAGCGGCGGCGCCGGTGGGCACGGTCAGCGTCACGACTCGGGGACGGGGACGGCGGTGAGCGTCGGCTCGTTCAAGCCGGTGCCGAAGCTGACGCTGGTTGTGCCGGCGCCGGCGCAGGCGGGTGACGCGCTGACCCTGTCCGGGTCGAACCTGCTGGGCGCCAGTCTGCTGAAGCTGGGTGCGCTGCCGGTGCCGATCGCGAGCGTCGACTCGGCGACCCAGATCACCACCACGAACTTGTCCGACGGTGCGCTGACCGGGTCGCTCGTAGTGGTCACCCCGGGCGGCACCAGTGCCGGGTTGACGTTGGGGGTGCGGCCCACGATCAGTTCGTTGTCGGCGACCAGCGGCGCTGCGGGCACGGTGTTGACGGTGACCGGGAAGACGTTTACCGGCTCCAAGTCTGTGATGTTCGGCGGAGCAGCCGCCAGCTTCAAGGCCGTGTCCCCGACGCAGCTCACCACGACCGTCCCCACCGTCGCCGTAGCGGCCCGATCACTGTCACCAACGCGGGCGGCACGACCCCATCCGACACCTTCACCGTGCCGCCGAAGGTGACGAGCTTCGCCGCAGCCATCGCCTACCCGGGCGACGACCGTGACGATCAACGGAACGGGCTTCGGCGGCGCGACCGCGGTGACCTTCGGCGGCACGGCCCGGCGAGCTTCACCGTCGTTCTCGGCGCTGAAGATCACCGCCGTCGTCGCCCGTGCACGACCAGCGGGCCCGGTCGCGGTGACTACACCAGCGGGCGTCCACCAGCGCGCCGCGCTGACCGTGAACCGTTCTTGCTGCGCGTCAACTTCCCCGGCGCGAACGTGGACTCGATCGATCCTGGCCGTCTCCTACACCTGTGCAACTGGAAGACGCCACCTGCGCGAAGTTGCTCAACTACCCCGACAGCGAGGCGTGCCGGCACGCTCCGCTCCAGCCCGAGGTGCGCCGCCACGATGCCCGTCCTGTCCAACGACGGCAAGACCTACACGTTCACGATTTCGGCCCCGGCTCCAGTTCTCGCCGCCGTCCGGACAGGACGTCACCGCGAGACGTTGAAGTTCAGCGATCGAGCGGGCGCTCAGCCCCGGCCTCTCCTTGCCCCGGGGCGGCGGCCCGGCGCAGCGGGTTCATGACTGGACGTCGTCGGCGCGACTCGACTACATACACGGCGACGCCGACTCGATCTCCGGGATCGTCGCCGTCGGCGACACCTGGATCGATTCACTGCACCGAGGCCGCCCCCCGACTTCCTCGTCCGACTCGCGCTGCCGTTCTTCTGCGCCGTCCCCACCACCACGCCGCTCCAACTCAGCAGCGTCCCGATCCCTCTGCATTTGCCCCTACTACGTCAGCTCGTACACGCCGGGAAGCGAGATCGTGCTCGACCGCAACCCGAACTACGGCGGGCGCGCACGACCAACCCCGACCGCATCGTGCACACGGCCACGTCGACCCCACGAGCGGTCTCAACCAGGTCCTGGCCGGCCAGGCCGACTACCAGAGCGGCCTCGACAACACGCCTCTCGGCCACGGCGGTCAAGAAGGCGCCCAGCAGACCCTTCGCCAGCCCGACGAGGAGGTCGACTACCTGGCGCTCAACACCAGCCGGCAAGTGTTCTCCGCCGTTGCCGCACGTCAGGCCGCCAACCTCGTCATCAACCGCACGCAGCTCGCGGGCAGCCGCGGCCCTGCGGCGGGAGACGCCTGCCGATCAGTACTGCCCGCCGGCATCCCCGGCTTCAGGGACGTCGCCATCTATCCGCTCAACGGCCCCAGCTCGAGCCAGCTTCCTCGGCACGCCAACCAGCTCGTGAACCAGGCCGGATCCGCGGCCGTACCGCGATCCTCTACACGTGCGACGTCGCCACGTGCATGACACGCGCCACCGCGATCAAGACAGCGCTCGCCCGAATCGGGCTCAAGACCGAGATCCACCAGTTCGCCGGCTACGAGATGTACGTCCGCGCCGGGACTCTGGGCGAGCCTTTCGATATCGCCATCGCCGGATGGAACGTCGACTACCCCGACCCCTACGACTTCCTGAACGTCTTGCTGGACGGCACCAACATCCACGCGTCCAACAACAACAACCTTGCCTACTTCAACGACGCCGACTACAACGCCAAGCTCGAGGCGGCCGCTCTGCTCACGGGCACCGCGCGCGACACCACGTACGGCAACCTCGACATCGACCTCGCCACCAACGCGGCACCGTGGGTCGCCTACGGCAACCGCAATGTTCGCGACATCATCTCCGCCCGCATCGGCTGCCAGACCTACCAGCCCAACTACGGCATCGACCTCGCCACCCTCTGCATCAAACCATGACTCTCGCGCAGCGCCGGGGCCCGGCGGCGTTGCGTCTGTACGTCCCCGACTCATTGGGCACTGACCGCCGCCCAGTGCCCAAATCCAACGTAATCGAACCGA
>CAVZAC010000010.1:0-778358 GCA_963773175.1 uncultured Actinomycetes bacterium | reverse complement strand
CAGGAATGCCTCGACCGCGTCGAGGAAGGCCCCGGGCTCCTCGACGTGCGGCATGTGGCTCGACTGCTCGAAGATGACCCACTCCGCGTCCGGGATGCGCTCGTGGATCTGCCCGACGATGAGCGGGGTCGCCTCGTCGTAGCGGCCGGAGACGAGGAGGGTCGGCGTGGTGATCTCGTGCAGCCGGCCGGTGATGTCCCAGCTCTTCAGCGACCCGACGACGTGGAACTCGCTCGGGCCGTTCATGGAGTGGTAGACGGTCGGGTTGGCGTCGATCTGCGCGAAGGTCCGCGCGACGCAGTCGGGCATCGGCGACACCCGGCAGACGTGGCGCCCGTTGAAGACCTCGACGGCGGCCTCGTACTCGGGATCGGCGGTCGTGCCCGCCTCCTCGTGCAGGGCCAGTGTCTCCTGCACGTCAGGGGGGAGATCCGCCCGCAGCCGGTTCGCCTCCGAGACCCACAGCGGCATGCTCGCGGGCGAGTCGGCCACGACCATCCCCCGCAGCCCCGTCGGATGGTCGAGCGCGTACTCCATCGCGAGCATCCCGCCCCACGACTGGCCGACGACCGCGTGCCGGCCGGCGATCCCGAGGTGTCGCGTGAGCTCGACGAGCTCGTCCTTGAAGAGCTCTGGCGTCCAGAAGTCGGCCGGCGCGTCCGGCAGCAGCTCGCTCCTGCCGCAGCCGAGCTGGTCGTACAGGACGCACGCGCGGCCGAACCGGCTCAGATCGGCGATCGGCTCGCAGTAGTCGTGCGCCGCGCCCGGCCCGCCGTGGCAGATGACGACGGGCGTCTGCGCCGAGCCCGGGTCGAGCTCGCCGACGACCCGATACCAGGTCTGATGGCCGCGCCACTCCATCCGTCCCTCGTCACCCGTCACGTCGGCCGCCTCTCGAGCAGTGCGACGGCCTGCGCGGCCAGTCCCTCGCCGCGGCCGGTGAACCCGAGGCGGTCGGTCGTCGTCGCCCGGACGGCGATGCGGCTCGCGTCGACGCCGATCGACCGGGCGATCCGCGCGCGCATCTCCTTGCGGTGCGGGGCCAGCCGCGGCTGCTCGCCGATCAGCACGCAGTCAGCGTTCGCGAGCTCGAACCCCTCGGCCCGCACCTGCTCGTAGGCGAGCCGGAGCAGGTCGAGGGACGACGCGCCGCGCCAGCGCTCGTCGTCCGAGGGAAAGAGCGAGCCGATGTCGCCGAGCCCGGCCGCGCCGAGAACGGCGTCGATCAGCGCGTGCACGATCACGTCGCCGTCGGAGTGGCCGGCGAGCCCGCTCGGGAACTCGATGTCGACGCCGCCGAGCACGAGCGGCACACCGGCCACGAGCCCGTGCACATCGAACCCGATGCCCACGCGGTACTCGCTCATCCCAGCGGCTCCTGGCGGGCGGTGCGACCGTCGAAGACGGTGAGCGTGTCGTAGCCGGCCGCGCGCGCATGCTCGATCCCGCGGTCGAGATCGCGGCCGACGTGCTGCGGCGCGTGGGCGTCCGAGGCCAGCGTGATCGGGATCCCCCGCTCGCGCGCCGCGCGTAGCAGCTCGGGCTCGGGGTACATGCGGCCGTGCGTCTTGTAGAGGCCCGCCGTCGAGACCTCGAGGCAGAGCCCGTCCATCGCGTCGAGCAGCGGTGACCAGTCCCAGGCCAGCACGTGGCCGAAGAACTTGACGAGATCGGGGTGCGAGAGCGAGTCGAACAGCCCCGACCGCGCGGCGCCCGTGAGCGTCTCGGTGTAGCATCCCGTAGGCCTCCTCCGGCCCGATCGCGGCGACGAGGCTGGGCTCTGCGTCGATCGCGAGCTCGTCCACGTAGTGCACCGAGCCGAGCAGGTAGTCCCACGGATACGGCTCGAGCAGCGCGCGCGTCTCCTCCTCGCGGCCGGGCAGGTAGTCGACCTCCAGCCCGAGCTTCACCGGCAGCCCGCGGCGCTTGCCCTCGAGCACGGCCTCGACGTACGGGTCCAGCGGGTAGACGCAGCGCTCGAGCTCGTACGGCCTCGTCCACAGCGAGCGGGTCTCGCGGAAGTAGTAGACGTGCTCGGTGAAGCCGATCTCGTCGACGCCCGCGGGCGGCGGCGGCCTCGGCCCAGCGCTCGACGGTGTCGACCGAGTGCGCGATCCGCTCCTGCTCGTCGCGGAGATGCATGTGGTAGTCGACGATCATCCGCCCAGCCACCGCTCGACGAGCTCGAGATCCTCGGTCCCGGTGACCTTCAGCAGCCTCCGGTCGCCCTCGACGATGCAGACCCGGCCGCCCGCGGCCTCCACGAGCGAGGCGCAGTCCGAAGCGCCCTGCGCAGCGGTGCTGCGTGCCAGTGCCGCCCGGAGCACCGAAGCGATGAATGCCTGCGGCGTCTGCACGGCGGCCAGCTCGTCCCGCGGCAACGTCTCGACGACCATCGTGCCGCGCACGCGCTTGACCGTGTCCGGGACGGGGAGCGCCGGCACGACGCCGTCCCAGCCGTCCGCCAGCGGCGCGAGCACGCGCTCGAGCACTGCCTCGGGGAGCAGCGGCCTGGCGGCGTCGTGGACGATCAGCACGGCGGCGTCCGCGGACGCCTCGTCCACTCCGGCCCGCACCGAGTCGGCCCTCGTCTCGCCGCCGGTCACGCAGGCCGACACCTTCCCCGCGCCGAGCTCCTCGGCCAGCAGGATCGCCGGCTCCTCCCAGCCGGGCGGCGCGACCACGACGATCGCGTCCACCCAGTCGGAGGCCTCGAGCCGCTCGAGGCTCTCGGCGAGCAGCGGCCGGCCGGCCAGACGCGCGAACGCCTTCGGCCGGTCGGCACCGAGCCGGTCGCCGCGTCCGGCTGCGACGATCACGGCCCAGACGGACAAGTGCTGGACGCTAGACGGTCGCTGCGGCCGTCTTGGCGCCGACACCCCGGCGAGCACCTCGTCGAGCCACACCGCGGCCTCGTCTTCCTCCATGTCCTTCGCGTACATGAGCTCGCTGGCGAGGATCTTCTTGGCCTTGACGAACATCTGCTTCTCGCCCGTCGAGAGTCCCTTGTCCTGGTCCCGGAGGGACAGGTTCCGGACGACCTCGGCCAGCTCGAAGATGTCGCCCGTCTTCATCTTGTCCCGGTTGTGCTTGAACCGGCGGTTCCAGTTCTTCGGCATCGTCGTCCCGTCGCCCGTGAGCGCGTCGATGACCTCTTCCACCATCTGCTCGTCGATCACCTTGCGCAGCCCGACCTTGTCGGCGTTCTCGCAGGGGACATTGACGGTCATGTCGTTGTGCAGGATCTGGATCGTCAGGTACTCGCGCTTCTCCCCCAAGACCTCGCGCGATTCGCGCTTGACGACCGTGCCCGCACCGTGGTGCGGATACACCACCTTGTCGCCGACCTGGAACAAGCCGACCTCCCCGTGTCGATTGTGTTCTCCCACCAAAACAACCGGCGGAGACAAGTCCGCCGGTTTCACCTCCTCAGTATAGCGGAAACGGTCGGGAAAGGGCGGCTTTTCCAGCACTTTTCCGCGTAAGGACAAAAGCCCTGGAAACGCGGGAGTCTCGCGCTGCGGGCGTCAGATCTGGAGGTACCTCTCGGCCAGGTTGTGCTCCTGCAGGCGGCGGAGCCCTTCCCGGATCTCGCGCGCCCGGACCGCCCCCACGCCGTCGACGGCCTCGAGCTCGCGCTGCGAGGCCCGGACGATCGACTCCAGGCCCCCGAGCTCGCGGACGACGCGGCCGATGACGGTCGGCGAGAGGCGAGCGATCCGCGAGAGCACGCGGTAGCCGCGCGGTGAGACGGCGTGGTCCAGCGGGTTGGCCGAGCGCGGAAACGCGAGCAGCTCGGTGAGCCGGCCGAACTCCAGCAGGTCGTGGTACGGCGTGTCGGCCAGCTCCTGCAGCGTCTGCGCCGCGGACTCGACGCCGGCGGCGTGGTAGTCGAGCACGACCGCCGCCTTCTCGGTGGGCACGTCGGTGACGAACTCCTCGAGCTGCATGCGGATCAGCCGACCCTCGGCGCCGAGCTCGACGCAGTCGCGCTCGATCTCCTCGGCCATCCGCGTCGTCATCTCGGCCCGCTGGAGCACGACGAGCACGTCGTCGAGCATGACCGCGTTCTGGAACTCGAGCGCGGTCAGCCGGGTGAGCACCTGGTCGAGCCGCTGGCGGTACGTGTCGAGCGTGGCCACGGCCTGGTTCGTCTTCGCCAGCACGGCGGCGATCGGATCGAGCTGGTAGCGGGACTGGCCGGCGAAGATCGTGACCGTCTCGCGCTGCTGCGAGATCGAGATCACGAGCGCGCTGGTCTGCTTCGCGACGCGCTCCGCAGTGCGGTGCCGCGTGCCCGTCTCGGCCGTCTCGATCGAGGGATCGGGCATGAGCTGGACGTTGGCGTGCACGATCTTCGTCGCCGCCGCATTGACGATGATCGCGCCGTCCATCTTCGACAGCTCGTAGAGGAGCTGGGGTGTGAACGGCTGGTCGAGCCGGATGCCTCCGGAGAAGAGGAACGACAGCTCGGACGGCTCGCCGATCACGATCAGCGCGCCCTCGTGGGAGCGGATGATGTCGTCGATTCCCTGACGGAGCTCGGTGCCGGGGGCGATCCGCGCGATGGCACGGAGCAGCTTCTCGTCCCGGCGCGGGTCGTCCTCCGACGGCGTGTGCGTGAAGCCCAGCCCGGCCGGGCTCCGTTCCGCTCGTTGGTGCTTCGGCTCCGTCTGCATCGAGTCCCCTCTGATCGCCTCGCGGAGGGTTCCGCTTCACCACTCGAAGTGTGCCACGCGCGCTCGTGCCGGACGGAACGAGCGCGTCAGGGTCAGCCGCTAGGCGGCGACGGCGCTCGTTTGCGCCCGAGCGAGCGCGGACGAGAGATCGTTCCAGAGGTCGTCGACGTCCTCGAGACCGACCGAGAGGCGCAGCAGACCGTCCGTGATCCCGGCGAGCTTCTTCGCCTCCGGGATCGACGAGACGGTGCGTGAGCCCTGCGGGGTGCTCGATCAGCGTGTCGGTCGCGCCCAGGCTGACCGCGGGCGTCACCAGCGTCACCGACGCCATCAGCCGCGCCGCCGTGGCGTACCCGCCTTCGACCTCGAATGCGAGCACCGCCCCCGCCCCCTTGAGCTGGCGCCCGTCGGGCGTCGGGTAGAGGACGCGCGTCACGGCCGGATGCGCCGCGAGCCTCTCGGCGAGGATCCCGGCCCGTGCCGTCGCCTCGCGGACGCGGATCTCGAGGGTCGGCAGGCTCCGGTGCACGAGATACGCCGCGACCGGGTGCAGGAGTGCCCCCGTCAGGATGCGCACCTGCCTCAGACGCGTTGCCCACTCGGTGCTCGTGGCGACCATTCCGGCCACCACGTCGCCGTGGCCTCCCAGGAACTTCGTCGCGCTGTGCAGGGCGAAGGCGGCGCCGTGACGACAGGGGTTCTGCAGCACCGGCGTCGCGAACGTGTTGTCGACGAGCACGGGAACGCTGCCCGCGGCCCGCACGACGTGCTCGATGTCGATCTGCCCCAGCGTCGGGTTCTGCGGAGTCTCGAGCAACACGAGGCCGGTATCCGCGCGGATCGCGTCGTGAACGCGCGCCGGCAGCCGCCCAGGTCACGTCGAGCCCGAGCAGGCCGCAGGCCAGGAGATGGTCGGTGCCCCCGTACAGCGGGCGAAGCGCGACGACGTGGCGGCGGTCGCCGCACGCCGCGAGCATCGTCGCCGTCAGCGCCGCCATGCCCGAGCCGAACGCCACCGCGTCCTCCGTTCCCTCGAGCTCGGCGACCGCCTCTTCGAGCCGGCGCACGGTCGGGTTGTGCAGCCGTGCGTAGATCGGATTGCCGCCGGACGGCAGCTCCCCGCCGGCCAGCGCGTCGAAGTCGCGCACGGCCGCGTCGAGGTCGGGGATCGGATAGGTGCTGGAAAGGTCGATCGGCGGCGCGTGGACGCCGAGCTCCGCGAAGTCTCTCCGGCCCGCGTGCACCGTCGTTGTCGCGAAGTTCGGACTCATGTCGCTATCTTCGCTGATATCTCGGCCCTTGAGCGACAAATCGAATATGATTCGGAATCGATGCCGCAATCGCCGCTCGACCGAACGGATCGTCTGCTCGTCGCCGAGCTCCAGAAGAACGCACGGATCTCGAACAAGGAACTGGCTGCGGCGGCCGGCATCGCGCCCTCGACCTGCCTCGACCGCGTACGGGCGCTGCGGATGCGCGGCGTCATCACGGGCTACCACGCCGAGGTCGATCCGGCCGCGCTCGGCCGTCCGATCCAGGCGATGATCGGGATCCGCGTGCGGCAGCACTCCCGCGATCTCGTCGACGGCTTCCGCGACTTCGCGCTCCGGCTCCCCGAGACCATCAGCGTCTTCAACGTCTCCGGTGCCGAGGACTTCCTCGTCCACGTGGCCGTAGAGACGACCGACGCGCTGCGCGATCTTCTCATCGATCGCATCGCCTCGAAGTCCGAGGTCGTTCGCGTCGAGACGCATCTGATCTTCCAGCAGGCCCGGCGGCCCGCGATCGAACCCGCCTGAAGTCCGCCTCGGCTGCGCCGGAGGCATGACGACTTCAGGCGGGAGGAGCCCGGCTTTCTTCGCGGCAGCAAGCTGCCGCCCCATCTGCTGCTCTGCGAACGGGCAGTGCGGGGGGGTTGAGGCCCTTACGGGGCTAGCTCGCGGCGGCAGATAGCGCGGTTGCTCCCGCGTCCAGGCCGGCCTTGAGCGCGCCGCGCAGGGTCTCCGCTTCGACGACCTCCAGCGTGCCGCGCGCCGTCGTGCCGGACGGGACGAGCGCGGAGCGGAGGCCGAGCTTCGTGCACTCCTCGAGCCTGCGCTCGGCCTGTGTGGCGGCGCGCAGCCGACCGGTTAGTCCCACCTCACCGAACGCGGCCGTCGCCGCTCGGGCGGGGACGCCGCGGGCGGCCGAGGCGATCGCTAGCGCCACGGCGAGGTCGGCGCCCGGCTCGTCGATGCGCAGTCCGCCGGCGACGTTGACGAAGACGTCTGCTCCGGCGAGCGCGAGCCCGGCGTGACGGGAGAGCACCGCGACGATCATGGCGAGCCGCTTCGGGTCGACCCCGGTTGCGACACGCCGGGGCATGGCGAGGTCGCTGGGCGAGACGAGCGCCTGGATCTCGAGCAGGAGCGGCCGCGTCCCCTCGAGCGCGCAGGCAACGGCGGCCCCGACCTCGTGACCCTCGCTGCGGCCGAAGAGCTCGGAGGGGTCGGGCACGCCGACGAGGCCGGCTCCGGTCATCTCGAAGACTCCGATCTCGTTGGTCGAGCCGAACCGGTTCTTGGCGGCCCGCAGCACACGGTGCGCGCGGTAGCGGTCGCCCTCGAACTGGAGCACGCAGTCGACGAGGTGCTCGAGCACCCGCGGCCCGGCGACGGCGCCGTCTTTCGTCACGTGGCCGACGAGGATCGTCGCGATCCCGGACTCCTTCGCCACGCGCAGGAGGCGGGACGCGGCTTCGCGCACCTGCGCAACCGAGCCGGGCGCGGAGCCGAGCTCACCCGAGTAGAGCGTCTGCACGGAGTCGATCACGCAGACGTCGGGCCGCTCGCGCTCGAGCGTCGCGCAGACCGCTTCCAGCTCGGTCTCGGCCAGCACCTCGACCTGCCCGGCGCCGCCCAGGCGGTCGGCCCGGAGCTTCACCTGCGCCGTCGACTCCTCGCCGGTGACGAGCAGCGCGCGCCGGTCGCGCGACATCGCAGCCAGCGCGGTCAGCAGGAGCGTCGACTTGCCGACCCCGGGCTCGCCGCCGACGAGCACGACGGAGGCCGGAACGAGCCCCCCGCCGAGCACACGGTCGAGCTCGGGCACCCCGGTCGAGATCCTCGCCGCCTCCTCGCTCTGAACGTCGACGAGCTTGAGCAGCGGCTTCGGCGCCGCGGCTCCGGGGGCGGGCGGCGGCGCCTCCTCGAGCAGCGTGCCGAAGCTCCCGCAGCCCGGGCAGCGGCCGAACCAGCGCCCGGCCGTGTAGCCACACTCCGAACACGCAAACTTGACCGCAGGCTTCGCCACCCGCCTATCGTAGGACTGTGCGCGGACGGTCTCTGTGCCGGAAGTGGGACGATCTCTTCCGAGGGAAGACACAAACGGCCTGCGGCGTCACGTGGAAGGGAGCACGATGAGAGCGCTCAGCCGCCAGCCGAGACGCCCGCCCGCCGGAGTGGGACGAGCGGCGGTGCTGTCCGCGCTCGCAGTGCTCTGCGCCGCGGCGCTCCCGAGCCCGGCCGGGTCGAGTCGGAGTGCCTCGTCGCCGTGCCCGTTCGAGCACCCGTTCACGCAACCGGGCCGGTCGGTCTTTCTGCCGGTAAGAGTGCCGCCCGGCTACCCGGGGACCCTCTACCGGCCGTCGAACACGACGGCCTACCCCGGGCACCGGCCCGCGATCGTGCTCGCGCACGGCAACGGCGGCAACCAGTGCGCGCTGGCGTGGGCCGCCCGCCTGCTGGCCGCACACGGCTACGTGACCCTCACCTTCACGCGCGCGACGACCGAGCCGACGATGCAGCAGAAGGTCGTGGCCCACACGCTCGCCGTGCGCAAGGCGGCCGCCTATCTCCGGTCGCCCGCCAACCCGTGGCACGCGTACATCGATCCCACCCGACTCGGTCTCGCCGGCCACTCGCTCGGAGCGCGGGCGGTCAGCTCGGCGCAGCAGGCGACGCCGGGCGTGAAGGCAATCGTCGCGCTCGACAACCTGATGGGGTTCCAGCTGGGCGATCCCGGGATCCCGCTCTCCTGCCCCTCACCGCCGACCGGGCCGATCACGCCGCGCGTGCCGGCCCTCGGCTTCGCCTCGGACGTCCCCTGTCTGAGCAACCCGGCGACGACCGACAAGCTCAGCGGGTTCCGGACATGGAAAGCCGCGGGGCTGCCGACGATGGAGCTGGTCATGCGGCACTTCGTGCATCTCGACTTTACCGGCCAGTTCCCGGAGACGCCGGCGAACGCGGCGCGCGTGCAGAAGCTACGCCGCGCCGGCTACTACATGCTCGCCTGGTTCGATCGCTGGCTGGGCGGCGACGCGACCGCAAACGCCCGGCTCCTCAGCCACACGCCGCTCGGCATCCCCCTCGCGCAGATGTTCAGCGCACGGCCGGCCGCCGCCTACCGCTCGGCGGGGTTCATTCCCGGCACGATCGACTGTGCCGATCTCGTCACCTGCCTGTAGCGCGAGCCGTGCCGCTGACCAAACGGGACGGCGTCGACTCTCGTGGCGCAAACGAGAGCGGCGGCCCGGAGGCCGCCGCTCTCAGCGCTTACTCGTCCGCCGGTTGGTCCTCGGCTTCGTCCGCCGGCTCGTCCGGCGGGACCGTGACCTTGTCCTCCGGCGGGAGCGACGAGGGGACGACCGTGATGTCGACCTGCTCCTCGTCCTTCCCGCGGGCGACGAGGATCGTGGAGCCGGGCTCCAGCGAGCGCCCGAGGACGAAGTCCGCGAGCGGGTCCTCGATGTAGCGCTGGATCGCGCGGCGCAGCGGCCGGGCGCCCATCGCCGGGTCGTAGCCCTTGTCGACGAGCAGATCCTTCGCCTCGTCGGTGAGCTCGATCGAGACCTCGTGCACCGCCATCTGCTCGCGCACGCGGCGCATCTGCAGGTCGACGATGACCTTGATCTCCTCCTTGAGCAGCTTGTGGAAGACGATCACCTCGTCGATGCGGTTCAGCAGCTCCGGGCGGAAGACCCGCTTGAGCTCGCCCATGATCCGGCTCTTCATGTCGTCGTACGACAGGCCGGACTCGTCGCCGACCGAGAAGCCGAGCGTCTGGTTCTTCGAGATCGTGCCGGCGCCGATGTTCGAGGTCATGATCACGATCGTGTTCCGGAAGTCGACCTTGCGGCCCTGGGCGTCGGTCAGCTTCCCGTCCTCCAGGATCTGGAGCAGGATGTTGAAGACGTCCGGGTGGGCCTTCTCGACCTCGTCGAGCAGGACGACCGAGTACGGCTTGCGGCGCACCGCCTCGGTGAGCTGGCCGCCCTCGTCGTAGCCGATGTAGCCCGGAGGCGAGCCGACGAGCCGGGACACGGAGTGCTTCTCCATGTACTCGGACATGTCGACCTGGATCATCGCGTCCTCGTCGCCGAACAGGAACTCGGCGAGCGTGCGGGCGAGCTCGGTCTTGCCGACGCCCGAGGGGCCGAGGAAGATGAACGAGCCGGTGGGCCGCTTGGGATCCTTGATCCCGGCCCGGGCGCGGCGGATCGACTTGGAGACGGCGACGATCGCCTCCTCCTGGCCGATCACGCGCTTGTGCAGCTCCTCCTCCATGCGGATGAGCTTCTGCGACTCGGCCTCGGTGAGCTTGAAGACGGGGATGCCGGTCCACATCGAGACGATGTCGGCGATCTCCTCCTCGCCGATCTCCGGCTGCTCCTCGCCCTGATCGTGGCGCCAGGACTCCTCGAGCTCCCGCTTCTTCTGCGACAGCTTGCGCTCCTTGTCGCGCAGCGAGGCGGCCTTCTCGAACTCCTGGGCCTCGATCGCGGCCTCCTTGTCCTTGCGCACCTTGTCGATCTCGTCCTCGAGCTCGCGGTGCCGCGGAGGGGCGCTCATCGTCTTGATCCGCATCCGCGAGGCGGCCTCGTCGATGAGGTCGATCGCCTTGTCGGGAAGGTGGCGGTCCTGGATGTAGCGGTCGGCGAGCACGGCCGAGGCACGGAGGGCCTCGTCGGTGATCTTGCAGCGGTGGTGCGCCTCGTAGCGGTCGCGCAGGCCGCGCAGGATCTGCACCGTGTCGTCCACCGACGGCTCGTCCACGCGGATCTGCTGGAACCGCCGCTCCAGCGCAGCGTCCCGCTCCAGGTACTTGCGGTACTCGTCGAGCGTGGTCGCGCCGATCGTCTGCAGCTCGCCGCGGGCCAGAGCGGGCTTCAGGATCGAGGCGGCGTCGATCGCGCCCTCGGCCGCGCCGGCGCCGACGAGATTGTGGAGCTCGTCGATGAAGAGGATGATGTCGCCGCGCTGGGTGATCTCCTTCATCACCTTCTTCAGGCGCTCCTCGAACTCACCGCGGTACTTCGACCCGGCGACCAGCGCCGCGAGGTCGAGCGTGTAGATCTGCTTGCCCTTCAGGAGCTCCGGCACCTGGTTCGACGAGATCCGGGAGGCGAGGCCCTCGACGACGGCGGTCTTGCCGACGCCGGGCTCTCCGATCAGCACCGGGTTGTTCTTCGTGCGGCGCGAGAGGATCTGCATCACGCGCTCGATCTCGGTCTGCCGGCCGACGACGGGGTCGAGCTTGCCCTCGGCGGCGAGCTTGGTCAGGTTGCGCCCGAACTGGTCGAGGAGCTTCGAGCTCTTCGCCTTCTCGCCGGAGGCGCCGGCGCCGCCCTGCTGGCGGCGGCCCGGACCGGAGAGCATGCGGATGATCTCGTTGCGAATCTTCTCGGCGTCCGCGTCGAAGTCGAGCAGGATGCGCGCCGCGACCCCCTCGTTCTCGCGGACGAGGCCGAGCAGGATGTGCTCGGTGCCGATGTAGTTGTGGCCCAGGGAGAGCGCTTCGCGCAGCGCGAGCTCCAGCACCTTCTTGGCCCGCGGCGTGAACGGGATCTGCCCGGTGGTGACCTCGTCACCCTGGCCGACGATCCGCGCGACCTGCGCCCGGACCTCCTCGACGGTGATGTCGAGCGACTCGAGCACGCGCGCGGCAAGGCCCTCCTCCTCGCGCAGGAGGCCGAGCAGGATGTGTTCCGTGCCGATGTAGTTGTGCTTGAGCGCGCGGGCCTCGTCCTGTGCGAGGACGACGACCTGCCTGGCCCGTTCTGTGAAGCGTTCGAACAACCCCCTCGACCCTCCTTTCCGACAAAGCTGGAGCGGTGGTTCCGCGCCGTCGAAGGTGAGTGAATCGTAGCGGAGACGCTCGGGCGCCCCCGCGGGCGAGCCCTGATTGGAGGGATATCGGCCTCGCGAGCCGCGACTTGAACGCCGGGCCGTGAATCCGGCTCCAGGAGCCGCAGCGCAGGGGTTCGCGCTATTCGCTCTGAGAGAAGGCGCGCGGAACAGCGAGCAGCGTCAGCAGCAAAATCTTTACATCGAGCCAGAGCGACCAGTTCTCGATGTAGTAGTTGTCCCATTCGACCCGGTCCGACAGCGACGTCTTGCCGCGCAGGCCGTTCACCTGCGACCACCCCGTGATCCCGGACTTGACGCGGTGCCGCTCGTCGTAGCGGTAGACGTTGCGCTCGAACAAGCGCACGAACTCGGGGCGCTCGGGCCGCGGGCCGACGAGGCTCATCTCGCCGCGCAGCACGTTGAGGAGCTGCGGCAGCTCGTCCAGCGAGAGGCGCCGGAGCAGAGCACCGACCCTGGTGCGACGGTCGTCGCCCTCGATGCCGCCGGGAGCCGTGTCCACGGGCAGCTCGGCCAGGGGCGCGACAGGGCTCGCCGGAGCGCATCGAACGGAACTTCAGCATCTCGAACTCGCGGCCGTCGAGGCCGACGCGGCGCTGTCGGAAGAAGAGCGGGCTGCCGACGGAGAGCCGCACGAGCACCGCGATCACGAGCAGCACCGGCAGCAGGAGCAGGAGCAGGACAGCCGCCGCTGCCGGTCGATGACGTACTTGGCCGCGAACTGCCAGCCCTTCGGGTCCGCCCTCTGCGTGGTGAGCAGCGGCAGGCCGCCGATGTGCTCCACGCTCGAGCCGGCGGGTGACCTGCTCGAACAGGCGCGGCACGAGCGAGACGCCGACGTCGAGCTCCTCGCAGCGCTTGATCTCGTCGAGCAGCACCTCGTTGGGTGCGGTGGAGAACGAGATCGACGACGTGCTCGACCGCGTGATCTGCGATCACCTGCTCGAGATCCCAGCTCGCGCCGAGGACGGGCAGCTTCGCGTCGGGGTCGTTGCGCGGCTCCTTGTCGAGGAAGCCGACGGGCCGCAGCCCGAACTCCGGGTGCTCCAGGAGCCGTCTCGCGGTCAGCCGGCCGATCCGACCGGCGCCGACGATCAGCGTCGGCTTGGCCGTCTCGCCGTGCCGGCGGGCCCGGGACTGCGACCAGTCGAGCGCGACCCGGCCGGCCGCCACGTAGAAGGCGGCGAACGCCCACAGGCGCAGCGTCTGCGCCGCGAGCTCGTCGGTGCCGCCGCCAACGATCACGCGCAGCGAGAGCACGGCCATCGCTGCGAGCGCGGTGATCGCGAGCACTGCGCGGACATCGTCGAGCGCCTGCAGGCGGATCTGCCAGTCGTACATCGACCGCGCGTACATCCCGATCAGCACCGCGAGCGGGAACACCACGAGCCACCCGAGCGGCATCGGGCCGACGCCGGCCGCCCGCGCGCCGAGCTCGGCGGCGGTGCTGGCGGCGGCGAGCATCGCGACGTCCAGCGCGACGGCCGTGCGCGCCCAGGTCGTAGCCGCGCGCGTACGCCCGGCCGCATGCTCCGCCCGCTCGCGGCTCTGAACCTCGACGAGCTGCGGAACGGCGGCCAGAGCCGGCGAGGTGAGGATGCCACGCGCGTCAGCCACTCAACTGATCCGTTCTAGACGGTCGGCTTGCTCTTACCGAGCTTGCGGAACCCTGCCCCGACGGTGAGGAGCGCTGCGCCGCCGAGTGCCATGAGCGCGAGATCGAACCCGGTGAACGGAAGTCCGCCCGTATTGCTGCCCGTCTGGGCAAGCGCGCCCTGGGCTCCGAGCTTCTTCTCGATCGCAGGCTTGATGCCCTTCTTGACCGGCTTCTTCCCGTAACCCTGGATCTGCACGTCGGTGAGCGCCCGCTGGAGGTCGCCGCGCGAGTAGTTCCCGTCGATCTTGCCGTTGTCGGCGTAGTCCTTGTAGATCTCGTTTGAATTTGCCGCCAGCGCTCCGGATACCGCAGCGAGCGCGACAACCATGCAGGCAAGCAGTAACGCTGCCTTTTTCAGCCAATTTGCTCGACGCCGCACGTCGACTCCCTTCGATGCTGTTGACGATCTGCCGGCCCCGAGACCGCTCGGAACGGAAGGATCGAGAAGCCTACTCAAACCATCCCCCGATGGGGGGATGACGCAATCCCTCGTCCGAGTGATTCAGTGACACGCGTGATAGCTTTGCCCACGACGCCTTCCGGCCAAACCGTGAAGCTGTGCGTCGTGAACAAACTGTGGCATCGTAGCGTGCGGAACGGCAAGTCGCTCCCGAGTCGGCGGCCAGACTCGCGGCCGTTGCGATAGTCGCGGGCTCGGCGTTCGGTCTCGCCTGGTTCGAGACCGGAAGCATCGACGCGGGCGACTGGCTCCCGTACGCGATCGTGATCGCTCTCGTCGCCGCGATCGTGCTCGGCTCGGGCGCAGGCTCGAGACCCCAGCCGCTCGCGACCGCCGGGATCTGCGCGCTCGGCCTGCTCGCCGTGTGGCAGGCGGTGACGATCGCATGGGCTCCCTCGCCCGGCCGACGCACGCGACGAGGCGCTGCTCACCGTCTTCTACGGAGTCGTCTGCGGAGCTGGGCGCGATCACCCTGAGACGCGCCTCCGAGCGGGCGGCCGGCACCGCGCTGGTCGCCGCGGCGGCGACGCTGCTCGCGGTCGCAGCGGCCCTCCACGTGATCGGCGGCCACGAGCTCGAGGCGGCCCTGCCCAACGGGCGGCTCTACTTCCCGATCGACTACGCCAACGCCCAGGCGGCGGCCTTCCTGGTCGGCTTCTGGCCGGCGGTGCTGCTCGCGGCACGGCGCGACGGTCCCGTGCTGCTCCGCAGCGCGAGCCTCGGCTGCGCGTCCGCCCTGCTCGCGGGCTGGATCTTCACGCAGAGCAAGGGCGGCGGCGTCGCGCTCGCCGTGTCCGCCGTCGTCGTGCTCGCCGTCTCGCCGGCCCGGCTCCGGCTGCTCGTGCCGGCCGCGCTGGCCTGCGTGCCGGCGGCGCTCGCGTTCACGCGGCTGGTCGCGCCCTACGACCATGTCTCCGACGCCGGCGTTCCACGCATCGGCGCGGGACGCCGGCTGGGCCCTGCTCATCGCGGGCGCGGCCGCCGTGGGCCTCGGCGTCGTCTACGCGCTCGCCGACCGGCGAATCGAGGTCGGCCCTCGCGCGCGCCGGGTGGCTGCGGTGTGCGTCCTGACGCTCCTCGTGCTGGCGGTCGCAGGCTCGATCGGCGGCTTCTTCGTCGCCGTGAACCACCCGGGCTCGTGGCTCGACGCTCGCTGGCACTCGTTCAAGCACCAGCCGACGACGGAGACGGTGAGCTCGCACTTCCTCACCATCGGCTCGAACCGCTACGACTTCTGGCGCGTCGCCGTCACCGAGTTCGCCCATCACCCGCTCGCCGGCATCGGCGCCCGCGGCTTCGAGACCGCATATGCCACGGAGGGCCGCAGCACCGAGTCCCCGGCGCGCGCCCACTCGTTCGAGCTCGACACGCTCAGCGAGGAGGGCATCGTCGGCTTCGTCCTGCTCGTCGCCGCGCTCGGGGCGCTGCTGACCGTCGCCGGGCGCGGGCACGCGCCGCCGCGGCCTGACCGCGACCGCGGCGCTCGGCAGCGGCGCCTACTTCGTCGCCCACTCGACCGTGGACTGGACGTGGTCGTTCCCGGCCGTCGGGCTGCCCGTCTTCCTGCTGCTCGGCATGGCCGGATCGACGCCGTGTCCCGCGTCCGATCGGCCCCCGGGCCTCGACCGCGCTCGCGCTCGGGGCCATCGCGCTGGTTGCGCTCGTGCTCGCCCCGCCCTGGCTCTCGTCCCGCCTCACCTCATCGGCACTGCGCGGCTCGTCGGCGCCAGAGCTCCGACCTGCGCTGGGCCCGCCGCCTCGACCCGCTGTCGACCGATCCGCTGGTCGCGCAGTCCACGCTCGCCACGACGCCGGCCGCCGCGATTCCGCCGCTCGAGCGGGCGGTCCGGCGGGAGAGCCGCTCGTCGGGTCTCGAGTACCTGCTCGCTCAGGCGTACCTGAACGCGGGCCGCCGGGCGGACGCCCGCGCGCTCGCTGCTCGCGGCCCGGAGGCTCGATCCTCGCGACCCTCTGATCGCCGAGGCGCTGGCGCGTTTGTCCGCGGCGGGCGGATAGGCTCCCCGCGTGGCGAGCGGATCGGAGGGGAAGGGGCGGGCCTTGGTCACGGGCGGGGCCGGCTTCATCGGTTCGCATCTCAGCGAGCTGCTGCTCGGCCGACGGCTGGGAGGTGTACGCGCTGGACGACCTCTCGACCGGTAACGCGGCGAACGTGGAGGGGCTGCGCGACCGGACCGGCTATCACCTGGTCGTCGACTCGGTGCTCTCGCCCTCGGTGGTCAGCGAGCTCGTGCACAAGTGCGACGTCGTCTACCACCTGGCCGCCGCGGTCGGCGTGCGGCTGATCGTCGAGCAGCCGGTGCACACGATGGTCACGAACGTGCAGGGCACGGAGACCGTGCTCGACTACTGCGGCCGCTTCGGCAAGCGCGTGCTGATCGCGTCCAGCTCGGAGGTGTACGGCGACCACCGCGAGGAGCGGCCGCTGGCCGAGGAGGACCGCCGCATCTACGGGCCGACGACGCAGAAGCGCTGGCTGTACGCCGACTCGAAGGCGATGGACGAGTTCCTCGCGCTGGGCTACCACCAGGAGCGCAACCTCGACTGCGTCATCGCGCGCCTGTTCAACACCGTCGGCCCGCGGCAGAGCGGCCAGTACGGGATGGTGATCCCGCGCTTCGTGCGCAGCGCGCTGGCGGGCGAGCCGATCGAGGTGCACGGCGACGGCACGCAGACGCGCTCGTTCTGCCACGTCTCGGACACGATCCGGGCGCTCAAGGGGCTGCTGGAGGCGCCCGGCCTGTCGGGCGAGATCTTCAACGTCGGCTCCTCCGAGCGGGTCACGATCCTCGAGCTCGCCGAGCGCGTGCGGCAGATGACCGGGTCGGCGTCGGAGATCGTGTTCGTGCCCGTACGAGCAGGTCTACGGGCTCGGGATCGAGGACACGCTGCACCGCGAGCCCGCGACCGGCAAGATCGACGCGGCGATCGGCTGGCAGCCGACGCTCGACCTCGAACGGATCCTCGCCGACGTCATCGAGCACCAGCGGGCGGCCGCCGACGCCGTGCCGGCCCGCACACCGTGACCGGCGACCCCGCCGCTGACACAGCCCCGCCGATGGGCCCCTCCGAGGATCTACCGCTCGTCCCGCCCGAGCGCGAGCTCGACGCGGCCACGATGACCACGAGCAGCTCCGTGCTGCGCGGCGGCACCTGGTACGTCGCGAGCTACGCGGTGCCGCAGCTCTACACGCGTCGTGATCTCGGTCGCAGCGGCGCGCTTCCTCGGCGCAGGGACCTGTTCGGCCGCCAGAGCTACATCGCGTTCATCTCGATCACGCTCGCGACGCTGCTGTCGAGCCTCGATGTACATCGCGGTGATGCGCTACGTCGGCGAGACCGTCGGCGCCGGCCACGCCGGGGCGATCCGCGGCCTGCTCGCCTGGGCCTGGCGCGTGGAGGGGGTCGCCGCGCTGCTCGCCTGCGGCGGCGCTCGGTCGCTGCGGCCGCGCTCGGCGCGCGCCCGCAGGCGCGCCTGGGCGCTCGCCGGCGTCATCTCGGCGCTGGCGATCCTCCAGACGGTCCCGACGTCGATCCTGATCGGGCTGCAGCGCTTCCGGCAGGCGGCGGTCGTGGGGCTCACCACCGGCTTCGTGGCCACGGTCGCGACCGTGATCGTGCTGTGGCAGGGCGGCGGGATCACCGGCATGTTCGCCGTCGAGACCGTGATCGCGGCCGTGAACCTCGCCTGGACGGGCACGCTCGCCCGGCGTGCCCTCGCCCGCCTGGCGCCCGGACCCGGGAGGCGACTCGCGACCTCCGGCGCAAGGTCGGGCGCTACGCGCTCGTCTACGGCATCGGCGTGCTCCTCGAGCTCGTCGTCGCGACCCGATCCGAGTTCTTCTTCCTGAACCACTTCTCGACCGACGCCCAGATCGGCGTCTACTCGATCGCGTTCGCCGCGGTCTCCGCGACGCGGCTCGTGCCATCGGCGCTCGGCAGCACGATCACGCCCGCCTTCGCGACGCTCTTCGGAGCGGGTCGGATCGGACCGGATCCGCTCCGGTTACGTACGCGCGTTCCGGCTGCTCGTCGCGGTCTCGCTGCCGCTCACGGCCGCCACCATCGCGCTCGGCCCCGCAGCTCATCCGTCTTGTCTGGGGAGCCCAGTACGCGGGCGTCGGATCGCCACTGCGCATCCTGGCAACCGTGCTCCCGCTCATTGCCCTGTCATCGCTCGGGGGCGCTTACCTCGCCGGACTCGGCCGCGTGCGGGTGACGCTCGCGGCCTGCGCCGTAGCCGCCGTCGTCGACCTCGGGCTCGCCTTCGTGCTCGTTCCGCTCCTGGACGCGAGCGGCGCGGCGATCGCCAACGCCGGTGGGCAGTCGGTCTACGCCCTCTACGTGCTCGTCGCCAGCGCCCGGCTCCTCGGACGGCTGCCCTACTGCTGGCCGATGCTCGCGCGAAGCGCAGTCGTGGCAGGCTTTGCGGGAGCCGCCGCCTTCGGCGTCCTCTGGGCGTTGGGCGGGCCCGGCGGCCTGGTCGCCGGCATCGCGGTCTTCGCCGTCGTCTACGCGGGTCTGGCGGTGCTCGTGCGGGTGCTGACGGCAGACGACGCCGGGTGGCTCGAGGCCACGATCGGAGGCCGGCTCGGCGGCGCCGCAGGCCGGGCCTTCCGCCACATTTCCGAGCGCAGTCCGCAAGGAGCCGTTGCCTAGACTGCATGCCGCATGCGCGAGCCTCCGCCGCTGATCCTCGCCTACCACGGGGTCGCCGACGTCCCGCTCTCGCAGGATCCGCTGCGCCTCTTCGTACGACCGCACGACCTGAAGGCGCAGATCCGTGTGCTGCGCGCTTGGGGTTACCGGCTGACGACGTTCGGCGAGCTCGCCGAACTCACCCGGACCGGTACGGCGCGTGGCTGCGCGGCGCTCACCTTCGACGACGGGCTCGCCGACAACCTGGAGACACTCGCACCGTTGCTGAAGGAACTCGACGCGCCGGCCACCGTCTTCCTGATCTCGGGCTTGCTCGGCGGGCTCCACCCGAGCGCGCCGGGGGCCAGGCTCCTGACGCGGGACGAGGTCGCGACGCTCGCGCAGGCCGGAATCGAGATCGGCGCTCATACGGTCAGCCACGCGCGCCTCGACACTCTCGCCTGGGAAGAGGTGCTGGGCGAGCTCGCCGGATGCAAGGCCCAGCTGGAGGAGATGGTCGGCGCGCAGGTCGTGTCCGCCGCGTATCCCTTCGGCGCCGCCGGCCCGGAGACGGCGGCCGCGTGCCGTGCCGCCGGCTTCAGAGCCGCGTGCTGTACGAACGGCGAGGGCTCCTGGAGCGACCCGTTCCTGCTCCCGCGTCAGGCCATGGGAAACAGGGACACGATCACCGGTCTGTGGCTCAAGCGCCAGAACCGCCACGAGCCGCTGATGCGCCCGTTGCGGCCGTTGCTTCGGAGTCGGCCGGGGGCCTACGCCGTGAGCGCGTACCGCGCGGCGCGGAAGCTCGGGGAGTGATCTTCTAGGCCAGGATCTCGTCGTACAGCGCTTCGAAGGACCGGGCCGCCGTGGCAGGAGAAAAGCGTTCGAGCGCGTGCGCTCTGCCCGCCTTGCCCATGTGCTCGCGCAGCTCGTCGTCACCGAGCAGTCGGCGGATCGCGTCCGCCAGCGCAACCGGATCGTCCGGCGGAACGAGCAGCGCCGTCTCACCCTCGACCACGACCTCGGGGATGCCTCCCACGCGCGACGCAACGACAGCCCGCTCGGCGAGCATCGCCTCCACGATCGCGATGCCGAACGCTTCGAACCGTGACGGAGCGACAAGGAGGTCGAAATCGGCGAGCTGCTCTCTGAAGTCGGTCTGCCACCCGGTGAAGACGACGCGATGCCGGACGCCCTGTGCGTCGGCGAGCGCCTCCAGCGTTTGCCGCTCCGGCCCGTCACCGACCAGGTGGACGGTGACCTCGGGAAGCGACGGCAGGGTCCGCACGACGATGTCGAATCCCTTCTCCGGCGAGAGCCTGCCGATCGCTGCTATCAGCCCTGGAGTCCTGTGAGCCGGGCGCTGCAGCGCACGCGCATCGTCGGCGACTCCGTTGGGGATCACACGTACCGTCCCCGGGGCGAGCGCGGCCTGCGCCTCCACGCGGCGCGCCGAGAACTCGGACGCTGCCACATGCGCGGCGAAGCGAGGCGCCAGCCGCCGCTTCGACCACAGCTGGAACGCGGTCGCGCCGTCGATCGGCGCCCGCTCGGAGGCCACGAGCCGCGCCCGGCCGTAGCGCAGTGCGGCGAGGACTCCGTACTGGCAGGACCAGCTGGTGCGCAGATTGGCCTGGAAGATGTCCGGAGCGAGCTCCCGAACGGCGCGTGCGTGCTCGCGCATGCCCGCCAGGTCGAGCTTGTTGCGCACCGGAGCGACGACACGGGCCACCGCCCCCGCGCGGCTCGCGGCGATCGCCTCGACCACATCGCCACAGACTCCGAGCACACCCACCTCGATATTCGACCTGAGGGAGCCGAGCACGGTCGCCAGCCCGCGCTCGGCTCCTGCGAACTCGAGCGCGTCGGTGTAGGCGACCAGGCGGATCGGCCCGCCCGGGGCCCTGATCACCTGCATCCCGAATGACCGCCGGGGGAATGGGCGAAGAGAGTGTTCCCGAGCTCAGGCATCCGCGGCGCATTCTGGCAAGGAGTGCGGCCCGGGCAGAGAAACGGCTGATTCTGCGGGCCGCCGGGCTCGAAGCGTCGAGCCGAGCGTCTCGCGTCCGCCGGGTGCGTCACGATCGGCGCGTGCGCGTCCTGGTCGTGCTCACGCAACCCCCGCTCGCCGAGGGCGGGGCACCGGGCAAGACGGCGATCGGGCTGCTGCGCGGACTCGTCGCCCACGGCGTGGACGTGCGTGCCGTCGCGGCGCGCCAGCACTTCGCGCTCGTGGGCGAGGTACCTGCCGGCCTGCCGGTCGAGATCCTCCCCGTCCAGCCGCCCGGCCCCTGGCGGGCGCGCCTCGGGCGGTTCCGCCGCCCCCGCGGCGAGCTCGCCGGCGGCGCCTTCGCGGCCCGCGTCCGGGAGCTTGCAGCGGACGTCGACGTCGTGCACCTGGAGGAGACCGAGACCGCCTGGTGCGACGAAGGAGTCGAGACACCGTCGCTCGTGCACATGCATTACCTCGTGCGCCGGGACCGGCCGCTCGGGCGGCCGTGGGACAAGCAGTTCCGGGACGTGGCCGAGATCGCGGCCGCCGAGCGGGCGGCGATCCGCCGGCACCGGCACCTCGTGGCGAGCTCGCCGCTTGTCGCAGAGGCGCTTCGCCGCTCCGCCCCGCGCGCCGATGTCGTCGTGGCCCCGCTCTCGCTCGACCCGTCGCTCTACGCGGCGGCGCCGCTCGACGGCCCGCCGACGGCAGGGATCATCGGCACGGCGGGTTGGCCGCCGACCGCGGCCGCTATGCACGAGCTGGTCGTGAATGTCTGGCCCCTCGTGCGGGCACGCGCCCCGGATGCGCGGCTGATCGTCGCCGGGCGGGGAACGGACCGGCTCGGGCTGCGGACCACGAACGGGGTCACGGTGCTCGGGGAGATCGAGTCGGCACGGGAGCTCCTCGGGGAGCTCTCGGTCCTGGTCTTCCCGCTGCTGCGCGGCAGCGGGATGAAGGTGAAGGTGCTGGAGGCGATCGCGAGCGGCGTGCCGGTGGTCGCCACCCCGGCGGGCGCAGAAGGGATCGAGGCCGGACCGGGCGTCGCAGTCCGCACCGGAGCCGACGCGCTGGCCGAAGCAACGGCGGAGCTGCTAGGCGACCGGGCCCTGCGCCGCGAGCGCGGGTCGGCGGCGCGGGCGGCGTTCGCCGAGCGCTACGCCCCCGAGCCGGCGACTGCGCCGCTCGTCGAGCTCTACCGGAGGATGGCCGGCGACCGGCGCTGAGGCACCGGCCTAGGCGTGAGCCACCGGGTGACGCGTGCGGCGCCTGAGCTGCTCCCCGATCGGCCTGGTGACCCTGTGGCCGTGGGCCGTGGCGGACGCAGAGGAACCGTTCACCGCGAGCATCCGGCCGGCGGCGAGCGTCGGCGGCGCGACAACGACCGAGGCACTGTTCGAACAGGCGGCGGTGCCGGCCAGGCAGACCTTGTAGGAGAAGGTACCCGTGGCGGAGCTGTCGAGCCTGTCGGTGTAGGAGCCGTCGTTCGGCGTCCGCCTTATCCGCACGGTGTTGCGCACGATGTCGACGTTCCTCGACCTGGGGCCGCGCCAGTCGAGTTGCACGCCGGAGGCCGTCAAAGTGGCAGTCAGGCTGATCGAGGGCTGGATCTGGGGCGGCGGGGGCGGCGGAACCGGAGGAGGCGCGGGCGGACCTGAGCCGCCGGCGCGGAGGATCGCTCCCGACGCCGGCGCCAGCGTGACCGACGACACCGCGGCACCGCTGTCGTCGACATAGCCGCTGCCGAGCGGAACGGTGACCGTGGAGCTCGAGGGGTTGACGACGACGGTGCCGCCGGTGAACTCACGCCTCCAGGCTCCGCCCACCTGGTAGCGCGCACCCGCCGGCGCTCCGATGTCAGCGGTCCACGACGGCGAGTAGGGGTCGCTGGCCTCCGGGTCGCCGGGCTCGAAGACGAGTGCCGAGCGTCCGCCGGTCGTGTTGAGGAGGAAGTTCGACCGCGCGTAGACCATCGAGCGCGCGTCAGAGCGCGGCGCGTACGTGAGGCCGAGGAAGATCTTGCCGGCCTGCTCGGTGATGATCTGGAACTGCTGGCGGAACGTCCAGTCGCTGCCGGTGAACCAGCCCGAGCTCGCGCTGCCCCATTTGGAGTAGTACTCCTGCGCCGCACCGGACGTGAACTGGATCCAGTCCTTCCAGAGCGCCTGGGCGTCGTAGTCCGGGAGCCAGGGGGCGTAGAGGTTCGGAACGAAGAGGATGCCCTGCGAGGTCAGCGCGGGGCCGACGCGGGCGAGCATGCTGCGGGTGGCGGCCTGCCACGCTGCGGTCGAGGGGTACCTGGCGATCGTGCGGCCGTTGAGGTGCCAGCCCATGTCGGCGTCGGTGTCGTCGGCGAAGACACCGTCCCAGCCCTGGGCCTTGACGTCTGCCTGGACGTTGGCCAGCCACCGGTTCTGGTAGTCGACGTTGCCGACGTCCATCATCCATGCGGACGGGTACTGCGCAGAGGTGATCCGCTGGCCCGAGGAGTCCTGGAGGAACCAGTCCGGGTGGTTCGCCCTCGCATCGCAGTAGCCGACGCCCGCGGGCAGCGTCGCGCCGTCCACGCCGTTGCTGCAGGCGTAGTCGAGGCTGAAGCTCAGGTTCTTGTAGACCAGCACCTTCACATCCGGGTTCGCGGCCTTGAGCGCGGGGATCAGCGACGCGTCCCAGGAGTTGAGGATGACGTAGCCGTAACGCGCGAGATTGCCGCCGGTCTGCGGGCAGTTCGTGCAGATCCGGAGCGTTCCGGTCGTGGAGAAGGTCGTGCCGCCCAGGGCCTGCGCCGAGCGGGCAACCGTGACTCCACTTAGCGCAGCGGCGAGAGCGGCGGCGGTGAGGATCCGGCGGGCGGCGGCGCTTCCCACAAGGAAACTGATCGGGTCGAGTCGGGCGCCGCTCACTCCCTCGAATGGGGTAACGGCCGCTGACGTGACCCGCGCCGGGTCGGCCTCTGAAGCGCGCTAGGTCGCCGCCTCCTCGTACAGGGACACGAGCCTGGACATCATCGTCCGGTGCGAGAGCCGCTCGGCCGCGGCTCTCCGTCCCGCCTCGCCCATCGACCGCGCGCGTGCGGGGTCTACCAGCAGCGCCCGCATGGCGGCGGCGAGCCCGTCTGCGTCGCCCGGCGCGGTGAGGATGCCGCTGCGCCCGTCCTCCACCAGCTCGCCCACGCCGCCCACCGCCGTCGCAGCCACGGGAACGCCGGCCGCCATCGCCTCGATCACGACGAGCGGGCAGCCCTCGTAGTCGCTGGCGAGCACCAGAGCGGACGCCTCGGCCAGCAGCTCCGGTACGTCGTCGCGGTCGCCGAGGAAGCGCACGTGCCCGGAGATCCCGAGCCTCGCGACGAGCTCCTCGGCGGCCGCACGGCCCGGTCCGTCGCCCGCGACGTGGAGCTCGGCCCCGGGAACGTCGCTGATGGACGCGAAGGCGCGGAGGATCAGATCGGTTCGCTTCGGCGGCGCCAGCCGGCCGACCACGAGCACACGGCCCGGAACCGGAGCGGGCGCGGCGCGATACCGCTCCAGGTCGACGCCGTTCGGGATCACGCGGTAGAGCTCGGCCCGGCCCACGCGCCTGGCGAGACCGGCCGCGCGCTCCGCCTCGGAAAGCGTCACCAGCGCGTGGCACCAGTGCGCCGGCGAGCCGCTCGAGCCCGGCGTAGAGGCGGGCCTCGGCGCCGTCGGCGGCCCAGAACGACCAGCCGTGCGGCGTGAAGACACAGCGGCGGCGCCTCCCCGTGGCAGCGGCCGCGAGGCGCGCGAGGAAGCCGGCCTTCGACGAGTGCGCATGCACGACGTCCGCCTTGCGCACGAGCGGGAGGAGCGCCGCGAGCGACCGCGCGTCGCCCGCCGCCGGGCTCCGGTGCGCGCCGATCCGATGCAGACGCACGCCCTCCCGGCCGGAAAGCCGCTCCCAGACCTGCGATCCGGGAGGGCAGGCGACGTCGACCGAGAAGCGGTCGAGCGGCAGGGCCTCGACGAGCCCGACGACATGGGCCGCCACCCCGCCGGTCAGCGGCTGCGAGGCGATAAGGATGTTGAGCGGCCTGCCGATAACCGAAGGGTATTGTGGTCAGCCTGCGAACCAGAGACCGGCAGGTAGCGAGAGACACATGACGTTCGGCGATTTCCTTCGGATCCTCTGGCGGCGCAAGCTGCTCATCCTGGCGGTGACGGCCGCGGTCGTCGGCGTGACCTACGGCGCGCTCAAGCTCGTGACCCCGCAGTACGAGTCGTCCACGACCCTGCTGTTCAGCCCGAGCACGCTCAACCCCAACACGATCTTCCTGATCACGAGCCTGGCGAACATCATGCCGCAGTACGCCGTCGCAGCCGATCTGCCCTCGACCCAGGAGCTGGCGCGGACGAAGCTGGGCCGGCCGCTGGCCGGCACCACGGTCACCACGTTCCCGACCGACTCGATCATGAAGATCACGGCCCGGTCGTCGGACCCCAGGCTGGCGCAGCAGAGCGCGCAGGCGCTGACCGATGCCCTGCTCGAGCGTGTGGCCGGCGGCGAGGTCGGCCTCCGCGGCCTGAAGGTCCGCGACATCGGCCCCGCGATCCTGCCCACCGCAGCCGTGTACCCGCGGAAGAAGCTGACCTACACGGTCGCGCTGCTGCTCGGGCTGGGCCTCGGCATCGCCGCCGCGCTGCTCCGGGAGAACCTCTCGACGAAGATCTCGACGGTCGACGAGCTCGCGCAGGTCGCCGGGGTGCCGGTCTTCGCGGAGATCCCGGAGGAGAGGGCCGTCGTGCGTCTGAGGTCGCCCGACGCGCTGGCCAGCGATCCACGCCTCCGGGTCGTCGCCGAGGCGCTGCGCGAGCTGCGGACGAACCTCGTCTTCACCGAGCACAACGTGCGCTCGGTCGTCGTCACGAGCCCCGACGGCAGGCACGGGAAGACGACCGTCTCGTTCGGCCTCGCGGTGACGTTCGCCCGCTCGGGCACCCGGACGCTGCTGATCGACTCCGACCTCCGCCGCGGCCGCATCCCGGAGATGCTCAGGATCCCGCGCTCGCCCGGTCTGATGGAGGCGCTGCTCGGCGAGGTCCCGCTCGGCGAGACCGTCCACCACACGGCGCTCGACACGCTCGACGTCATTACGAGCGGTCGCCGCGGAGGCGATCCGTCCGAGCTGCTCAGCAACAAGTTCCCCGCGATCCTGACCCAGCTCGAGGAGCGCTACGAGGTGATCGTCATCGACGCGCCGCCGATCGTGCCGATCAGCGACGCCCGCGTCATCGCACGCATCGCCGACGCGACCCTGATCGTCGCCAGCGCCGGCACGGTCCGGCGCCGCCAGCTGCGCACCGCGATCGAGCGCCTCGAGCTCATCAACGTGCAGCCCCACCGCCGTCGTGCTGAACCACTCGCGGTCGGTGCACGGCTCGAAGTACTACGTCCAGCACGGCGAGCTCGAGCGCAGCGATCCGCGCCGGGGCGCCCCCGTCGACCGGTAGCCCGGCCGTTCGCATGCACACTCGCGACCTTGCGTCGGCGGTCAGGCTCCGGCCGTCGACGATCGACCCGGCCCACGTCGCCCTCTTCCTCGGGCTCGCCGCCGCGATCCCGGTCGCCGCCCTCGTCGCGACCATCCGGCCGGCCACGGCGCTGCTCGGGCTCGCCGTCCTGCTCGTCGTCGGCGTCACGCTCTTCCGCACCGACATCGCCGTGCTCCTGCTGATCGCAACCGGACCGCTGGAGTCGGCGTTCAATCCGACCGGCGGGCTGAACGTGACGAAGATCGCCGGCGCGCTCGCCTTCGCCAGCTTCGCGTTCTACGTCGTGCGCAGTCGCAAGCGGCTGCTCTTCGAGCCGCTGCAGGGGGTCGTGCTCGGCATCCTCGGGCTCGCGCTGCTGTCGGCGACCCAGGCCCACGACCTGTCCAGCGCGACCACGACGGCGACCCGCTACGCGAGTTTCGTCGCGCTCTACTTCGTGATCTCGCAGCTCGAGCTCACGACCACGCTGCAGCGGCGCGTGGCGCTGGGTGCTGGGAGTCACGGCGACGATCTCGGCGGTGCTCGGGATGGACGAGTACTTCACCGGCCGGCAGCCGATAGCGACGCTGCCGTACGCGCAGGCGAACGACTTCGCGTTCATGCTCGCCACCTCCCTGCCGCTGATGTTCTGGCTGCTCGGCGGCCGGCGGCGCTGGCAGGTGCCCGTCGTGCTGGGGATGATCGGCACCGTCTTCGCCGCGATCCTGCTCAGCCTCTCCCGCGGCGCGCTGGTCGGCCTCGCAGCCGGGTTCGTCTTCCTCATCATCACCGACCGACGGCGCCTGCAGCTCGCGCTGGTGGGCGGCGCGGTGGCGGCGATCGCCGCCGTGCTCGTGATCCAGAGCAACCCTGCGCGGTTCCAGAACGCGCTCACCCTGAAGCAGAACGTCGCCCAGCAGAACGTGACGACGCGGTTCGTGGCCTGGTCGATCGCCGGCACGGCTCGCAGCCGACCACCCGGCGCTCGGAATCGGGCCCGGCAACTTCCGTGACCGCTACCCCAGGATGTCGGGCGATCCGGCGGGGACGCCCAGCCTCGCCGTCGCGCACGACGCCTACCTCGACGTGGCGGCCGAGCTCGGCATTCCCGCCGCGCTGCTCTTCCTCACCTACCTCGGCGTCAGCTTCAGGCGGCTGACGGCGGCGAACCGCAACGGGATCGGCCTGCCCGGATTCGCCCAGGCGCTCCGCGTGTCGCTCGTGATCGCGATGGTCTCCTCGGCCTTCCTCTCGGAGCAGTACTACCTGCCGTTCTGGCTCATCGGCGCCCTCGGGACGGGGCTCTGGGCGCAGGACCGGCGCCGCGCGCAGGCTGCGGCCGCGTGAAGGTCGTCTACGTCTCGACGCTCGAGCGCGGCGGCCCGCTCTCCCACCTGCGGATGCTCGCGCCCGAGGTCGCCGGGCTGGGCGCGGAGGTGCAGGTCGTCTGCGCCACGGACAGCGTGGCCGAGAGCTTCCGGAGCGCTCGGGGTCGACGCCGTCGTCGCGCCGCTCGGGCACAAGCTCGACCTCCGCGGCGCGGCGCGGGTGTGGCCGCTGCTCGAGGGCGCCGACGTCGTGCACACGCACGACCGCCGCGCCGGGCTGCTCGTCCGCCCCCAGGCCCGCGCCCGCGGTGCCGGCGGTGCACACGCTGCACGGGCTCCCCGAGGAGATCGCGCCGCGGCTCGGGCGGAACGGCGCACCGGTACCGCCCGGCGTCTCGCGCGCGCGGCTCGCGTGGCTGCTGCACGGCTACCCGCGTGTCGAGGCGGCGCTCACCGCGCTCGGCGACGTGGTCACCCCGTCGCGCGGCGATGGCCGGCTTCCTCACCGAGCACGGGGTCGCACAGCGCCGCGTGCACGTGATCCCGTACGGCGTGCCGCCTGGGGAGCCCGCCCGGGAAACGCCGATCGTCCGTTCACGGTGGGGACGGCGGCCAACCTCGAGTACTGGAAGGGCATCGACGTGCTGGTCGAGGCGTGCGCGGCGGCGGACGTGCCGGTCCGCCTGGAGATCTACGGCGACGGGGCGCTGCGCGGCGAGCTGGAGGGCCGGGCGCGCGCTGCCGACGTCGATGCGCGGTTCCACGGCTTCGTCGACGACTTCCCCGCGCGCTTGCACGGCCTCGACGTCTTCGCGCTCCCGTCGCGCGCGGACAACTTCCCGGTCTCGATCCTGGAGGCGATGGCGAGCGGGCTTCCGGTCGTCGCCACGCGGGTCGGCGGGGTTCCCGAGCTCGTCGCCGACGGCGAGACGGGCCTCCTCGTCGAGCCGGACGATGCCCCGGCCCTGGCGCGGGCGCTCGACCGGCTGGGCGGCGACCCGGAGCTGCGCGCCCGCCTCGGTGCGGGCGGCGCCCGGCGCGTGGCCGAGCGGTTCAGCGCGGACGGCGTCGCGCGGCAGATGCTCTCCCTCTACGGACGGCTGTGCGGATCCTGCACGTGATCCAGGAGCTGCGGACGGGCGGCGCCGAGCGCGTCGTCGCGTCCCTTGTCCGGGGCGCCGACGCGGCCGGCCATGCCGTTGCGGTCGCAGCCGCGCCCGGGCCGCTCGCCGAAGGGCTGCCGGCGGAGATCTTCCCGCTCGGTCTGCTGCGACGGCGCCCCTGGCTCGTGCCGCGGAACGCGTGGACGCTGCGCGCCGCGACACGCTCGTGGCGCCCGGACCTCGTCCACGCGCACAACCCGGGAATGGCGCGCGGTGACGGCGCTCGCCACCCGCCGCGGGCACAGCCCGCGCGGCCTCGTCAGCGTCCACGGCGTGCCCGAGCCCGACTGGCCCGCGACGGCCCGCATCCTCCGCCTGGCCGGCCTCCCCGCCGTGGCCTGCGGCCCGGGGGTCGAGGCTGCGCTCGCCGAGCAGGGCTGCCGGGTGCTGGAGACGATCTCGAACGGCGTCGGCCCGGCCCCCCGTCCCGCCGACCGAGCCGCGCTGGAACGCGAATGGGGTCTGACCACGGGCGCGCCGCTCGTCGTCGCGGCCGGCCGGCTCGTGCCCGCGAAGAATCACGCGCTGGCGATCCGTGCGCTCGCAGACGTGCCCGCCGCCGCGCTGGCCATCCTCGGCGAGGGCCCGCTGCGGGACGCCCTGGCGGACGAGGCCCGGATCGCCGGCGTCGCCGACCGTGTCGTCCTCGCCGGCCTGCGCACGGACGCGCGCGAGGTGATCGGTGCGGCCGACGCCGTCGTGCTCTGCTCCCACGCCGAAGGGCTCCCGCTCGTCGCGCTGGAGGCGCTGGCCGCGGGGACGCCGCTCGTCGCCACAGCCGTTCGGGGCCTGCGCGAGCTGATCACCGACGGCCGCGACGGGCTGCTCGTCCCGCCGGACGACCCGGACGCGCTGGCCGCCGCGCTGCGCCGCGTGCTCGAGGACCCCGGCCTCGCCGGGCGACTCGGGACGGAGGGACAGCGAGTCGCCGCAGCGAACTCGGAGGAGGCCATGGTCACGTCCTATCTCGCGCTGTACGAGAAGATCACGAGCTCGTGACCCCTCGCGTCTCGGTCGTCATGCCCGCCTACCAGGCGGAGCGCTCGATCGGCGCTGCCGTGGCTTCCGTGCTGTGGCAGACCTACGCCGACCTCGAGCTCGTCGTCGTCGACGACGGGTCGACCGACGCCACCGGAGCGATCGCGGCCGCGCATCCCGGGGTGCGGGTCGTGCGCCAGGAGAACGCAGGCGTCGCGGCCGCCCGCAACCGGGGGATCGGCGAGGCCCGCGGCGACCTCGTCACGTTCTGCGACGCCGACGACATCCTGTTCGCACGCCACGTGGCGGCGCTCGTGGCCGTGTGGGATCGCTTTCGCGGGATCGCCACCTCGAACTGCTACTGGCTCTTCGAGGGCGGGATCCATCCGTCGAGGAAGCGCTACAAGGGCGGCTTCCCGCCACACGAGAAGCAGCGCCTGGCGATCCTCGAGCACAACTTCGTCTCCACGATGTCCCTGTTCCCGCGCGCTCTCGTCGACGAGATCGGCCCCTTCGAGACGGAGCGGCGGTGGGCCGAGGACTGGGACTTCTGGCTGCGCGCGATCTATGCCGGGCACCGCGTCTCGCTGCAGCCCGAGCCGCTGGCTCTCTACCGCTGGAGCTCGACAGGGCTCTCGTCGCGGTGGCAGGAGATGGACGACCACGTGGCGGCGGTCCTGCGCAGCGCGGCGCAACGCTCAGATCTTACGCCCGAGGAGCGCTCGTACCTCGACCGCCGTCTCGCCGGACCCAGTCCGCGAGACCTCGGCCGCGCGGGCGACGAGGCCCTGCGGGATCGGCGGTACGCGGACGCTGCGCGCAGCTACCGCGAGGCGGCCGCGCTCGTCCCGAGCGAGCGGCGGCTCGTCTGGAAGGCGCGCGCAGTGGGGATCGCGCCGCGGCTCACCGGCCCGCTGGTGCGCGCGCGACAGCTCAGGATCGAACGCAGCATGGGCTTCGACGAAGGCAGCGTCAGGTGAGCGGCCCAGCAGGACGCGACCCCACAACCACCGTCAACGGTCGGACGCGGCCATTCTCCGAACCCTGTCAACGGCTGAATCCTTCTGCACGACATCCTCTGAGCCTCAACCAGTCAACGGGGTCTGACCCCGGATCCGGGCGGCGGCCGTCGTGAGCGGCGACACGTTTTCGGTCGTCTTCGTCTGTACGGGGAACCGGTTCCGCAGCCCGCTCGCGGCCGCGTTCTTCGAGGCTGCGACGGCCGACCTGCCCGTGGCCGTGACGTCCCTCGGCACCCTGGAGCTCGGGGACGTCGAGGCGCTGCCCGAGGCGGTCGCCCTCGCGCACGAGCACGGAGTCGACCTCACCGAGCACCGCGCGAGCGGCCTCCGCGGGATCGACCTCGCGACCGCCGATCTCGTCGTCGGCTTCGAGCGCAAGCACATCGCGGCCGCAGTCGTCGACGCGCGTGCGCCTGCCGAGCGCACGTTCACGCTCCCCGAGCTCGTGGGACTCCTGGAGCGGCAGGCGGCCCCCGGCGGCGATCCGCTGGTCAGCGCGCGGGCCGCCGTCCAGCGTGCGCACGCCTCGCGCCCGCGCGACTTCCGCCGGGCGCCGATCGCCGAGCTTCCCGACCCGCTCGGCCTCGACCATCCCGCCCAGCGCGCGGTCGCGCTCGAGGTGCGCAGGCTGACGGGGCGGCTCGCGGCCGTGCTGTTCAGGCCCTAGACCGCAGAGCCGGAAAGAGAATCACGTCGCGCACGGCGTCGCGGCCGGTCAGCACCATCGCCAGCCGGTCGATGCCGAACCCGATCCCGCCGGTCGGCGGCATGCCGTAGGCCAGCGCCTCGACGTAGTCCGGATCGCCCTGCTCGCCGCCCGCGACCTGTGCCTGCGCCGCGAAGCGCTCGGCCTGCTCCTCGGAGTCGTTCAGCTCGCTGAAGGCGTTGCCGAGCTCCATCCCGCCGGCGAAGTACTCGAAGCGCTCGACCAGGGTCGGGTCGTCGTCGGTGAGCCGCGCGAACGGCGAGAGCTCGAGCGGGTAGTCGTGCACGATCGTCGGCTGGATCAGCGCCGGCTCGACGAAGTGGGTGAACGCGTGGTCGAGCAGCTGCGGCCAGTCGCGGTCCTGCGTCGTGTCGACCTCGCGCCTTTGCAGCTCGGCGCGCAGCGCGGCCTCGTCGCGGATCCAGAGCCCGTGCTCCTCCAGCGAGCCGACGAACGTGACCCGAGCCCACGGCGGCGCCAGCTCCAGCTCGTGGCCGCGGAAGCTCACCTTCGTCGTGCCGAGCACGGCCCGGGCGACGTGCGCGACGAGCTCCTCGATCCGCGCCATCGTGTCGCGGTAGTCGGCGTACGCCTCGTACCACTCGAGCATCGTGAACTCGGGGCTGTGCTTGAAGGAGACGCCCTCGTTGCGGAAGTCCTTGCCTAGCTCGTAGACGCGCTCGAGCCCGCCCACGATCAGCCGCTTGAGGTACAGCTCGGTCGCGATCCGTAGGTAGTAGTCGGCGTCGAGCGAGTTGTAGTGCGTCACGAACGGCTCGGCGAACGCTCCGCCGTAGCGCGGCTGCAGGATCGGCGTCTCGACCTCGACGAACCCGCGCTCGTCCAGCCAGCGCCGGATCTCGGTCACCATCCGCGAGCGCAGGATCGCGTCGCGCCGCGTCTCCTCGTTCACGAGCAGGTCGAGGTAGCGCTGGCGGTAGCGCGTCTCGACGTCGGTGAGCCCGTGGAAGGTGTCGGGCAGCGGACGGCGGATCTTGGCCAGCAGCTCGAGATGCGAGACGGCGAGCGACGGCTCCCCGCGGCGCGACTGCGCGGGCAGGCCCTCGACGCCGACCAGGTCGCCGAGGTCGAGGTCGACGTCGCCGACCGCGTCCTTGCGCACGATGAGCTGGATCCGGCCGGAGCGGTCGACGAGGTCGAGGAACATCGTCTTCCCCATATCCCGCCGGGCCATGACCCGTCCGGCCAGGCGCCGCACCTCGGCGGTCTCACCGCCCGGCTCGAGCGGCTCGGCCTCGGCCCGCACGGACGCGACGTCGACGCGGTCCGGAAAGCGCTTGGGCATCGCCATGGGGGATCGAGTGTAGAGACGCGGGCGCCGAACCGTCGCTCGCGCACCAGGCGCGTGCTACGCGGCCTTGATGTCCAGGATCTTGAACTTCAGCGAGCCGCGCGGGGCGACGACCTCGACGGTCTCGCCCTTCTTGCGGCCGAGAATCGCCTTGCCGACGGGCGACTCGTTGGAGAGCTTGTTCTGGGACGGGTTCGCCTCGGCCGAGCCCACGATGTGGTATTCGACGGTGCTCTTCGCCTCGATGTCCTGCAGCTTGACGCGCGTCCCGATCGACACCGCGTCCGTCGTGATGTCGTCGGTGTCGATCACGCGGGCATTGAGGAGCCGCTCCTCGAGCGTCGCGATCCGATGCTCGAGCAGCGCCTGCTCGTTCTTGGCGTCGTCGTACTCGGCGTTCTCGGAGATGTCGCCGAACTCCCGCGCGACCCGGATCCGCTCGGCGATCTCCCGCCGCCTGTCGCTGCGCAGGAAATCGATCTCCTCTTTCAGCTTCTCGTAGCCCTCGGGCGTGAGAATGACTTCCTTCACCGCAGGTCCTCCTGACCTGGCACAAAAAGGCGCGCGGCCCTCCGGGCCGTCGCGGGCGGGCATATTACCCGTGGCGTCGGAGGTCGTCAAACCCCTGCAAGGGTACGATTTCCGTCGGTGAGCATCGATCTCCGCTCCACGTGGTTCATCGGGCCCGTCGAGATTCCGACGCGCCTCGTGCTGGCGCCGATGGCCGGGGTGAGCGTGCAGGCGTTCCGGCGCCAGGGCCGGCGCTTCGGGGCGGGGCTCGTGTGCTCGGAGATGGTGAGTTGCGCCGGGATCCACCACAGGAACGAGCGCACGCTCGGCTACCTGCGCATCGCCGCCGACGAGCATCCGCTCGCTGTGCAGATCTTCGGCTCCGATCCCGATGTCATGGCCGAGGCGGCGCAGATGGTCGTGGCCGCCGGCGCCGACATCGTCGACATCAACTTCGGCTGCCCCGTGCGCAAGGTCACGAAGACGGGCGCCGGCGCGACGCTGCTCGACGAGCCCGACCGGGCGAGCCGCATCGTCGCAGCGGTCGCAGACGCCGTCCCGGTGCCGGTGACGGTGAAGATGCGCCGGGGCCTGGAGAACGGCTCGCGGGCCTGTCTCGACGTCGGCCCCCGGCTCGTGGACGCGGGCGCGGCCGCGCTGACGCTCCATCCGCGGTCGGCGCGGCAGATGTACACGGGCACGGCGGATCACGCGCTGACGGCCGAGCTCGTCGAGCGGGTCGACGTACCGGTGATCGCCTCCGGCGACGTCACCTCGCGCGCCCGCGCCCAGTGGGTGCTGGCCACGACCGGGGCCGACGCGGTGATGGTCGGTCGCGGGGCGCAGGGCAATCCGTGGGCGCTGCGGGAGATCGTCGAGGCCGATCCGGCCGAGCCGACGCGCGACGAGGTCGTCGCCGAGCTGCTGCTGTTCATCCAGGAGGCGGTGCGGGAGCTGGGCGAGCACCGGGCGTCCGGCTTCCTCAAGAAGTTCTACAGCTGGTACCTCGGCCGCGGCCGCTTCCCTCGGCCGTTCAAGCAGGAGCTCGTGCAGCTCGCGACGACCGAGGAGGTCGAGCGGCGGCTGCTGACCGCGGCCCCGGGTGCGGCAGCCGTGCTGGCCCGGCTCGAGGAGGAGCTACCGCTCGGCGACGAGGTCACGCTCGAGCTGCCGATCTCGATCTACGGCGGCGGTTAACGGGTCGAAGTCCGGCCCGGCTACGCCGAGGCCATGATGACTTCGACCCGAGGCTCCGGGAACGGACCGCGTTCCTTCGCGACAGCAAGCCGCCGCTTCCATCTGCTGCTCTTCGGTGATGCTTCTGCTCGCGGCCCGACGCTGTCGCTGCCGCCGACAACCAACCTCGAGTCTGGCCATAAGGGACATGGCCCGACCGCGAGCTTCCCCCCGCCCGGGTGGGTCTCACTCCCGCCTCCCTTGAGGGGACGGTAGCGGCTGCGTGGTCACGTGTCCGTGACCGGACCGTGCCGATCGTGTGTCTCTTTCCCGCAGGCGATCACGGTGCGACGTAGATCCGCCGAGCTGCCTCGTCCCGGTGGAAGCGGTAGCCCGCCTTCGCTGCCACTCGTAGTGACGCCTCGTGCCACGCGTCGATCTCCAGCCACAGGTGCTCGTAGTCGAACTCCTCGAGCGCGAGCGCAGTCAGCAGGCGCAGCGCCTGCGTCGCGATCCCGCGGCCACGCTCCGAGCGGCGCACCCAGTACGCGGCCTCGGCCTCCTTCGGCGCACTCGCCTGCAGCGAGACGATGCCGACCAGCCGGCCTCCGGCCTCGACCGCGAACGCGTTGCGCAGCGGGTCAGGCTCCCACAGCGCGATCTCGGCCGTCGCGTCGAAGGGCCAGACGGCCGCGCTGAGCGCCGCCGACTCGTCCGGCTCCTCGCTCGCCGCCTCCGCATAGGCCGGCGCGTCGGCAGCGACGAGCGGGCGCAGCGTCAGTCGCGATTGCGTTCCCAGACCAGCCTCAGGCCCTCGAGCGTGAGGTGCGGATCGACGACGTCGATCGTCCGCGCGTGGGGAGCGATCAGCTCGGCGAGCCCGCCGGTCCCGATCGTCCTCGCGTTCGCTCCGAGCTCCGACCGGATCCGCTCGACGATGCCGTCCACCTGGCCGGCGAAGCCGTACACGAGGCCCGACTGGAGCGCGGTCGCCGTCGTCTTGCCGATCACCGACTGCGGCGCGACGAAGTCGACCTTGACGAGCCGAGCCGCCCGCGCGAAGAGCGCGTCCATCGAGATCTCGATCCCCGGGGCGAGCACGCCGCCGACGTACTCGCCCGCGGCCGAGACGACGTCGAAGTTCGTGGACGTGCCGAAGTCCACGACGATGGCGGGCGCGCCGTGCCGCTCACGGGCGGCGACCGCGTTGACGAGCCGGTCGGGGCCGATCTCGCGCGGCGCGTCGTGGCGGATCTCGATCCCCAGGCGAACGCCCGGACCGATCACGAGCAGCGGCGCGTGGGCCCACCGCGCGGCGAGCTGCTCGTACTCGCGCACGAGCGCCGGCACGGTCGAGGAGAGGCAGATCCCCTCGAGCTCCTCCACGTCCACGAGCCGGTCGAAGAGCACGCCGAGCTCGTCGCCGGTGCGCTGCGCTTCGGTGGCGATCCGCCAGTGCTCGCGGAGCTCTGCGCCCGAGTAGAGCCCGAGAACGGTCTGCGTGTTCCCTACGTCGACGGCCAGCAGCACGCGCCGAGACTACCGCGCTGCGGCCGCCCGCGGACCAGCCCGCGGTCGCTCAGGCGTCGTCGCCGGGCAGCGACTCGCCGAGGCGCTCGGCGAGTGTCTCGGCGGTCAGCCCCGAGCCCTCGCCCTCGCCGCGCAGCTCCTCGACGGTCACGTCGCTCGATGTGTAGATCTCGGCGCGCGGGATGATCCGCGTCGGCCGGTTCTTGTCCCAGACCCAGACGTCCTCCATCTTCAGGTGGAAGAACGGGTAGGCCGGTTGCGGCGCGTAGTCGAGGTTCAGCTTGTTGCAGAGATAGGTCGCGTCCTGCGTCAGCACGCAGTAGCGGAAGAGGCCGAAAACGGCCGAGTACTCGCGCTTGAGGCCGAGCTCGAGCTCGGCCTCGAACTCGTCGAGCTCGTCGAGGTGGGACATGAGGGTCAGTCTAGCCCTGCGAGCAAGTCGCGAATCGGGCCGTGTCCCGGGATCTCGAGCTCCGGCCCGCAGATCTCCGCCAGCGGCTCGAGCACGAAGCGGCGCTCGTGCATCCGCGGGTGCGGGATGCGTCAGGCCGGGCTCGTCGAGGACGAGGTCGTCGTACAGGAGCAGGTCGAGGTCGATGAGGCGCGGGCCGAAGCGAGGGCCGTCGCGCGTGCGGCCGAGCTCGCGCTCGACCGCGAGCAGCCGGTCGAGCAGCGCGTGTGGCGTCGCGTCCGTGCCGATCAGCATGGCCGCGTTGAGGAACCTCGGCTGGTCGACGTAGCCGACCGGGTCGGTCTCGTAGTCGTCCGAGCGCGATGATCAGCGACGACAGGCCCTCGTCCATCAGCAGGGCCGCGCGCCTGATGTTGGCCGCGCGGTCGCCGAGGTTCGAGCCGATTCCGATGTAGGCCCTATGCGTGAGCGGGCGTGCCACTTTTAGAGAATCCTCATAGATCGCGACTAGCATGCGGAAGGTGAGGGTACGGATCCTCGGGGTCGTGGTCGTCGGCGCGTGCGTCGTCGCCGTCGTGGCCGGAAGTGCCCAGGGAGCCCGCCTGCCCGGCCACGCCGGCAGCCCGTTCGCGTACACCACGCCGCAGGCCGGCTCGCGCGCCCTGTTCGCGCTCAGCCGCTACCCGACCAGCCTCGTCCAGGTCGACCGGTCGGCCGCCACGACCGCGCTGCTGCGCCGCCACGGCGGCCTGCTCGCCGTCCCGGAGCTGAACGTCTGGCGGCTCCCGACCGGAACAGCCCAGGAGCTGACGCCGCAGCTCGAGCGCACGGGCGCGCTCAGCGTCATCGAGCCCGAACGCAAGCTCGCGTTCTTCGGCCGCCTCGACCCGCCGTCGGATCTCCTCCAGGGTGACCCGTTGATCCCGCAGGAATGGTGGATCCCGGCGATCGGCGCAGACGCGGCCGGAGAGCCGCCCGGCCCGGGCATCTGGTCCGTGACCGACGTCGACTCCGGTCTCGACATGACCCATCCGGAGTTCGCCAACCGGCCGAACACGACGCCGCTCAACGCCCAGACGACGACCGGGCAGGACGAGTGGCACGGGACGGCGGTCAGCTCCGTCGCAGCGGCATCCGCGAACGGCATCGGCCTGGTGGGCGCGTACCCGCAGGCGGCGTACAGGATGTGGGACGCCAGCCCGAACGGCGAGCTGACGGACCTGGACGAGGTCCGCGGCATCCTCGCCGCCGCCGCACACGGGCCGACGGTGATCAACCTCAGCCTGGGCGCCGACTCGCGCGACCCGCTCGAGGCGCAGGCCGTGCTCAAGGCGTTCGGCGCCGGCTCGCTCGTGGTCGCGGCCTCCGGAAACTCCGCGGACGAGGGCAACCCTCTGGAGTTCCCGGCTGTGCTGCCGCACGTGCTGACCGTAGCTGCGTCGACCGAGGCCGGCCAGGCTGCGTTCTTCTCCAGTTTCTCCTCTGCCGTCGACCTCACCGCGCCGGGTGTAGACATTCCCGTCGCGGTCACGACCGAGGAGAACCCGACCGGCTACGACCTGGAGGCCGGGACGAGCTTCGCGGCCCCGCTCGTCTCCGGCGCCGCAGCCTGGGTGGCGAACGTGCGGCCCGGAATGAACGTCACCCAGCTCTTCCAGCTCATGCGCGGAAGCGCGACCGACATTCCGCCGGCCGGCTTCGACACGCACACCGGCTTCGGGCTGCTGAACATTCCCGCCGCACTCGCCGCACCGATCCCGCCCGTGGACCCCCAGGAGCCGAACGAGGACATCCCGGCGGTGCGCGCGAAGGGGCTCTTCAAGCTGGCGAAGCCCCCGCTGATCAACGGGACGACGCGCTCTGCCGCGATCCGTGCGACGGAGGACTTCACCGAGGATCCCGAGGACGTCTACCGGGTCGTCGTGCCGGCGCACAGGACGCTCACGGTGACCATGAAGCCGAGCGCGAATCTCACGATGGCGCTCTGGGGCCCGCAGACGAGGACGGTGTTCGAGAACACGAAGCCGCTGCTCAAGCGCGACCTCCTGAACTTCAGCGCAAAGCCGGGAACGAGTACGGAGAAGATCGTCTACAAGAACAAGCTCAAGCGGAGCACGACCCTGTACGTCGACGTCTGGATCGGCTCCAAGCTCCAGCTCAAGAACGTGAGCTACACGCTCAAGACGTCCTGGCGCTAGGGCAGCTCGACCGTCGCGGCCGAGTACTCGACGGGCAGCGGCACCTCCGGCTTGCGCACCCGGACGCGCACCCGATCGACCGGGAAGCGCTCCCGAGCAGCTCGCGGGCGACCGCGTGGGCGAGCGTCTCCAGCAGCGCGTAGCGCCGCGCATCCGACACCTCGCGCACGCAGTCGGCGACGAGCACGTAGTCGACGGCGTCCTCGAGCCGGTCGGAGAGCGCGGCCTCGGGCACGTCGAGCCAGACGTCGAAGAGGAACGTCTGGCCGTCGCCGGCGCTCCTCCTCCTCCACGCCGTGGCGGCCGAAGAGCTCGAGCCCGTAGCAGCTCGACGGTGATCGTCACGAGCGCACCGCCCGGGCGGCGGCCAGCGCCTCGACGTGCTCGCGCACGTCGTGGGCCCGCAGGATCGTCGCGCCCCGCTCGTAGGCGGCCACCGCCACGCCGATGCTGGCCGCCGTCGAGCCGGTGGTCGCCTGCGGGTCGCCGAGCAGCCGTCCGAGCGAGCTCTTGCGCGAGAAGCCGATGACGACGGGGCGGCCGAGGGCGGTCAGCTCGTCCGAGCCTGCGCACGAGCTCGAAGTTGTGCTCGACGGTCTTGCCGAAGCCGATCCCGGGATCGAGGCAGATCAGCTCCTCGCGGACGCCCTCGCGGACGGCGAAGGCGAGCCGCTCCTCCAGGAAGGCGGCCACCTCGGAGACGACGTCGTCGTAGCGCGGGTCGACCTGCATCGTCCGCGGCTCGCCGCGCATGTGCATCAGGCAGAGGTACGCGCCGCCGGCGGCGACGACGCCCGCCAGCGTCCGGGTCGCCGCGCAGCGCGGTGACGTCGTTCACGAGCTCGGCGCCGAGCGCGAGCGCGCGGCGCGCGACCTCGGCCTTCGCGGTGTCGATCGAGACCGGTAGGCCGGCGAGCCGCTCGAGCACGGGCACGACGCGCCGCAGCTCCTCGGCGGCGGTCACACCCTCGGAGCCCGGCCGCGTGGACTCGCCGCCGACGTCGACGATCGCCGCGCCGTCGGCGAGCATCTGCCGCGCGGCGCGCTCCGCGGCCGCAGGGTCCAGGTTGACGCCGCCGTCGGAGAACGAGTCCGGAGTGACGTTGACGACGCCCATCACGGACGGCCGCCGGAACCGTGCCTCGATCCTCACTGGATGCAGAAGCCGTTGCCCTCCGGATCGCGCAGCACCGTCCACGTCTCGGTGTACGGGCCAATGGTGCGGGATCTGGTGTCGACTACCGTCGCGCCGAGGGCGGCAAGTCGCTTCACCTCGGCCTCGCGGTCTTCGGCGGCGAGATCGAGGTGGATCGCGCTCGAGTCCGCGGGCGTCTTCACCCGGCGCTGGAAGAGGAGCCGCGGCCCGTCCCCCGCCGGCGGCACCAGCATCGCCCAGCCCGTTGGGTCGAGCTCGCCGGCGGCGATCGCCGCATCCACGGCCTCCTGCACCGCGGGCGGCACGTCGAGCGGCGCATAGCCGGTGGCTGCTGCCCAGAACTCCGCGAGCTCCACGGGGTTTTCGCAGGCGAAGGTGATGTTGCGAATCGCCGTCACCGCCGCGACGATATCGCTCCATGATCCGTCTTGACCATGTCGTGATCGCGGTCGCCGAGTGGGAGCGCTCGAACGCCTTCTACCGCGACGTGCTGGGGGCGGCGTTGATCGAGCTCGAGCACGGCCGCTGGGCGTACCGGATCGGGAGCCGGCAGCTGAACGTCCACGGCCCCGGCTCGAAGCCCTTCCCGCGGGCGCATGAGCCGGTGCGGCCCGGCAACTCGGATCTCTGCTTCGAGTGGGCCGGCCCGTTCGAGGATGCGGCGGAGCACCTGAAGCGGCACGGTGTGGAGGTCGAGCTAGGCCCGGTCGACCGCTTGGGTGCGCGCGGCCGGGGCACGAGCCTGTACTTCCGCGACCCGGACGGCTCGCTGCTCGAGCTCATCTCGTATGACCTGCCCGTGACGAACGGCTGTCGCAGCACAGAGGCGCAACGCTAGAGCGATTCCCCGGGCACTTGCGCCCGTCCGGGCCGTGCCCCGGGGTCAGACCCCGTTGACACGCTGTCTCGAGAACGCGCCAGGGCTGCTGGTTGAGCGCTTGCCAGGCCTCGCAGTAGGGACAGGTCGGATTCTGACACCGGGCACCGCGGGAAGCCGCTTGCCGCATCGCGCGCCGATCTCTCGTCGGACGGCTATCGCCCGGGCGGGCCGACTTCCGGTGGCTAGAAGGCTCAGGCGGGGGTGGCTGCGAGAGCGCGCCGGGCAGCGGGAACGGCCGTGGCTGCGGCGTGGTGCGACGGCGGCGCTCTTCCTTCCGGGGCTCGTCCGCGGCCGCCGCCGCGTCCTGCTCCGCGAAGACGCTCTCCTCCGACTCGCCCGCGAGCAGGCGCTCGAACTGGTCCTTGTCGATGGTCTCGCGCTCGATCAGAAGGCCCGAGATCTTGTGCAGGTCGTCGATGTGCTCCGAGAGCACCTTGCGCGCCATCTGGTGCGCCTCCTCGATCACGCGGCGGATCTCGTCGTCGATCTCGCGCGCGATCTCCTCGGAGTAGTCGGGCTCGGCACCCATCTCACGGCCCAGGAACGGCATGTCGTGGTTGCGTCCGAGCACGCGCGGGCCGAGCTTCTCGCTCATCCCGTAGCGCATGATCATCTGCTTCGCCGTGCTCGTGACCTTCTCGATGTCGTTGGCCGCGCCGGTCGTGATCTCCTGGAAGACGAGCTCTTCCGCCGCGCGGCCGCCGAGCGTCATCGCGAGCTGGTCCATGAGCGCGGACTTCGTCGTCAGGTAGCGATCCTCCCGCGGCAGCGAGATCGTGTAGCCGAGCGCCTGGCCGCGGCTGATGATCGAGATCTTGTGCACCTCGTCGGTGTGCTCGAGGTAGAAGCCGACGAGCGCGTGACCGAGCTCGTGGTAGGCCGTGATCTTGCGCTCCTCCTCGGAGAGCAGGCGCGTCTTCTTCTCCGGCCCCGCGATCACGCGCATGATCCCTTCCTCGAGCTCCTCCTGCTCGATCGTCTTCTTGCCGCGCCGCGCGGCGAGCAGGGCGGCCTCGTTGACGAGGTTCGCGAGATCGGCGCCCGTGAAGCCGGGCGTGCCGGCGGCCAGCGTGTCGAGGTCGATCTCGGGCGCCAGCGGCTTGCCCTTCGAGTGCACCTCGAGGATCTTGCGACGGCCGATGCGGTCGGGCCGGTCGACGACGATCTGGCGATCGAACCGGCCCGGGCGGAGCAGCGCCGGGTCGAGGATGTCGGGCCGGTTCGTGGCCGCGATCAGGATGATGTTGTCCTTCAGCTCGAACCCGTCCATCTCGACGAGGAGCTGATTCAGGGTCTGCTCGCGCTCGTCGTGCCCGCCGCCGAGGCCGGCGCCGCGATGGCGCCCGACCGCGTCGATCTCGTCCATGAAGACGATGCACGGCGAGGCCTGCTTCGCCTGCTCGAAGAGGTCGCGCACGCGGCTGGCGCCGACGCCGACGAACATCTCGACGAAGTCCGAGCCGGAGATCGAGAAGAACGGCACGCCCGCCTCGCCCGCGACGGCCCGCGCGAGCAGCGTCTTGCCGGTGCCGGGCGGGCCGTAGAGCAGCACGCCCTTCGGGATCCGCGCGCCGAGCGCCTGGAACTTCTTCGGGTTCTCGAGGAACTCCTTGATCTCCTGCAGCTCCTCGACCGCCTCGTCCACGCCGGCCACGTCCTTGAAGCCGATCTTCGGCGAGTCGGGCGCCATGCGCTTCGCGCGCGACTTGCCGAAGCTCATCACCTTCGACCCGCCGCCCTGCACCTGGTTCATCAGGAAGATCCAGAACACGAAGAGCAGCACGAACGGGACGAGCGACGTGAAGATCGCCCACCACGGCGACGAGCCCGTGCCCTTCGAGTCGAAGGTGACCTTCTGCTTCTCGAGCTGGTCCTGGATCTGCGCCTGCGACTGGTCGCCGGCGTAGTGGACGGTGTACTTCGGCAGGCCGCCGTTCTGCGTGACCTCGATCGACTGCTTCGGCGGGTTGAACACCACCTTGTCGATCGACCCCGGATGCGTTCTTGACCTGCTGCAGGAACTGCGACGTCGTGTGCTTCGCGGCGCTCTTCGATTTCGGGATCAGCGTCTGCGTCGCCAGATAGGCGAGCAGCACGATCACCAGCAGCGGGAAAAGCGCGGAGCGGAAGAAACGGTTCAAGGAAGCTCTATCGGCAGGGTAGCAGCCTGACCGAGAGTCAATTCACCCCGGCTAGAGCCCTTCCGGCAGCATTTCGTCGCTCAGCACGGCGACGTACGGCAGGTTGCGGTAGCGCTCGGCGAAGTCGAGCCCGTAGCCGATCACGAAGCGATCCGGGATCTCGAAGCCGACGTAGCGCACCGGCACGTCGATCCGGCGCCGGCCCGGCTTCGTGAGCAGCGAGCAGATCTCCAGCGACGCCGGCTCGCGCGCCTCGAGGTTGCGCATGAGGTACGAGAGCGTCAGTCCGGAGTCGATGATGTCCTCGACGACCAGCACATGACGGCCCTCGATGTTCAGGTCGAGATCCTTGAGGATGCGCACGACGCCGGACGTGTCGGTCGCGCCGCCGTAGCTCGAGATCGCCATGAAGTCGACCTCGCAGGCGACCGTCAGCCGGCGCATCAGGTCGGCCATGAAGAAGACGGCGCCCTTGAGCACGCCGATCAGCAGCAGGTCGCGGCCGGCATAGTCGTCGGAGATCTCCCGTCCGAGCTCGCGGATGCGCGTCTGGAGCGTGTCCTCGTCGACGAGGATCTGGCCGACGCCCCGCTCGAGCTCTGCCTGGCTCATCCGGCCTTGACCCCTTCAGCCGTGTCCGGGAGCCACCCCCCACCCCTCATGTTAAGAGGGGAGGGGCCGAACCCGCCTCCCTCGGAGGCGACGATATCGGCGAAAAGCGCACGTGGCTGTGCCGGATGTGTGCCGATTCTGTGCACGTGCTCCGTCATCTCCGCTCCGCCCTTACTCCCAGAGCCTCGACGAGCCCTGGAATTGCGACCACCTCGTCTCCGCGCACCACGAGCGGCCACGCTTCCCGCTCGGAGCGTGGCACCTTCGCGTCGACGAACACGTCCTGCACCTTCTTGCGCCTCCCCGCGAGCCTATCGCCCGCGCGCCACGAACGCACGTGGAGACCCGCCAGGTCGGACTCGATCGTCCACGGGCCCCACTCGACAGCCCCCTCGAGCCGCACGGGGCCGTGCTCCAGCCAGAGCCGATCGTACTCCCGCACGGCCTGAAGGCCGCCGCCCAGATCGACTCGCTTCGAGCCGGCCGGTGAGTCGAGCAGCTCCGCGAGCGCAGGCGGGAGCGGGCGGCGCTCCTCGAGCGCTCGCAACAGGTTCTCGTCGGCGGCAGGATGCAGGCGGCGCAGGAGAGGCAGGATCTCGTCCCGGATCAGGCCCCGCTTGGTATCCGGGTTCGAGGAATCGCGGTGGAACGGGAGGCCCTCGGCGGCGCAGTAGGCCGCGGTCTCTTCGCGCCAGAGGGGCAGCAGCGGGTGCACGACGCCGTCCGCACGACGCGGCTCGATCCCGCTTGCATGCCCGCGGGAGACGAGGCGGTAGAGGATGGTCTCGACCTGATCGGAGGCCGTGTGCCCGGTCGCTCGCAGCCGGTCACGGGCGAAGGAGTAGCGAAGCTCGCGTAGCTCGGCCTCCGTCGCCGCGAACGGAGCCTCCACCACCTCCGCGCCCATCAGCTCGCCGCACAGGCGCGCGTCCTCGGCCGACTCGGCTCCGCGCAAGCCGTGGTTCACGTGGAGCGCCGTGGTGCGGTAGCCGAGCGCCCTCAGAACGTGCCAGAGACAGGTCGAGTCCTGTCCGCCGGAGACGAGGCAGAGGACATCGCCGCCGGGCTCGATCAGGTCGTGTCGACGAATGAACTGCTCCACGCGATCCCGCGCGCTATCCGGCGCCGTCATCGTGGCCCTCAGCGCTCGAACGACCCCGGCATCCAGCCGGGCGGACGAATCGACTCACGCGGAGGCGGGCCCGGCGGGAGCAGCTTGTGGCCGGCGCGGGAGGCGAGCTCGCGGGCGAGCCAGCGCACGACCCACGCGGTAGCGGCCAGCAGGAGCAGGCGTCGCACGTCTCTCACGCGAAGATCAGGCTCCTGAACGAGATCGTGTGCTGCATTCCGACCGCCTCGTAGACGGCGATCGCGGGCGCGTTCTCCGGTCGGACGAAGAGGCACACCATCGGCACCGTCTCGAGCAGATTGCGGCACAGGGCGCGCATTCCACGCTTGGCGAAGCCGCGGTTCCGCACCTCAGGCGAGACCCAGACCTGCTGGATCTGCACTGCCGACGGCGTCCAGGCCGATGCCTCGGCCTTGAAGAGGATCGTCTGCCCCTCGCGCCACAGCCACGAGCGCCCTTCCTCGATCTGCACGCGCGTGCGCCAGCGGAAGCCGACCGGGTCGCGCTGAAGCGGGTCGATCCCCAGCTCCTCGGCGTGCGCAGCAGCGCAGGCCGGCAGCAAGAGGTCGAAGTCGTCGGACGTCGCAGCGCGCAGCCCGGTCTCCTCGACCTCGCGGCGGCTCGTCGATCACGTACACCGGCTGACCGGGGCGATCCTCGCGCGGCTGCGGCATACGGCGGCGGGCCTCGTCCCACAGCTCGGCCACCGCTCGCTCCTCCCCGATCAGCATCCGCGCCCCGCCGCGCGCGACGCGGCGTGCGAACGCCCCACAACCCTCACCGGAGGGAACGACGTTGGCCCCGACGTGGCAGAGGGCAGCGAGATCGCCTCTACGCTGGACTCCGACGAACTGGCCGAGCCCGCGACGGGCGACATCCTCGAGGAAGACGCGCTCGACCGGAGCCTCGGCGCAGAAGTCGAGGATCTGGGGCAGCGTCGGCACGACCAATCCACGCATGGCTCCATCGTGCACGACGGACGCACGACAGCGCTACAGGGAGACGCCTGCGGCGAGTAGGGTCCCCCCGTGCCGATCCACGTCCGCGCCGAGCCCGGCGACTACGCCGAAGCCTGTCTCCTCCCCGGCGACCCGCTGCGGGCCAGGTACATCGCCGAGACCTACTTCGAGGACGCCGTCCAGCGGAACTCCGAGCGCGGGATGCTCGGCTACACCGGCACCTGGAACGGCAGGCCGATCTCGGTGCAGTCGAGCGGGATGGGCTGCCCGTCGGCCGCGATCGTGATCGAGGAGCTCGTCCAGCTCGGCGTGCAGAAGATCGTCCGCGTCGGCACCTGCGGCGGGCTCCAGGCGCACCACGCGCTCGGCGACGTGATCGTCGCGCTCAGCGCGATCCCGCAGGACGGCACCGTTCAGACCTACGTCGGCGAGCCGCACTGCCCGACGGCCGACTGGGAGCTGGTGCACGCAGCCGTGCACGCGGCCAAAGAGGTCGGACAGCCGCTGCACGTCGGCCCGATCGTCTCCAGCGACGTCTTCTACAACCCGGACGGCGGGCAGTACGAGCGCTGGTCCTCACGCGGCGTGCTCGCGGTCGAGATGGAGGCGGCCGTGCTGTTCACGCTCGGCGCGCTGCGGAAGATCCAGACGGCGTGCCTGCTGACCGTGAGCGACATCGTGGTGGAGGGTGAGTTCAAGCGCATCTCGGACGACGAGCTGCGCGCCGCGGTGGACCGCATGACCCGGATCGCGCTGGCCGCGGCCACCGACGAGCACTGACAGGCCTGCCCAGGCCCTTGAAAGGCTCGACCGTCTTCCTCGTCAACCCCGCGGCCGAGAACGGCGCGGTGGGGCGCCGCTGGCCCGAGCTCGCACACCGTGCCGCCGGGCTCGGGCTCGAGGGCGAGGCGCGGCTCTCGCAGGGCCCCGGTGAGCTCGGCGGCCTCGCGCGGCAGGCGGTCGAGAACGGCGCCCGCCTCGTCGTCGCGGTGGGCGGCGACGGCACCGTCAACGAGATCGTGCAGGGCCTCGCCGGCGTCGAGGGGGCCGAGCTCGCGGTGATCCCGCGGGGCACGGGCTGGGACTTCGTGCGCACGTACGGGATCCCGCGCAAGCTCGAGGACGCCGTCGCCGTCGCCCGGGACGGCACGGCACGCAGGATCGACCTCGGCCGGGCCCGCTACCGCGCGTGGGGGGGCGGCGAGGAGGAGTCGTGGTTCGCCAACATCGCGAGCGCAGGCATGAGCGGGGCGATCGCGCGGCGCACGAACGAGACGTCCAAAGCGCTCGGCGGCAAGGTCTCGTACGCGTGGGCGACGCTGGCGGTGTTCGCGGGGTGGCGGGCGACCGAGGTCGAGGTCACGGTCGACGGGGAACGGCGCACCGGGCGGATGCACGACGTCGTGGTCGCGAACGGCCGCTACTTCGGCGGCGGGATGAAGATCTGCCCCGCTGCGAGCCCCGACGACGGGCTCTTCGACGTGCTCCTGATCGGCGACCTGACGAAGCGGGACCTCGTCCTCACGCTGCCCAAGACCTACCGGGGACGCCACCTGCCGCACCCGAAGGCGGAGATCCTGCGCGGCGCCGAGGTGACGATCGACGCGCCCGAGCCGCTCCCGGTGCGAGCTCGACGGCGAGCAACCCGGCACGACGCCGGTGCGCTTCGAGGTCGTGCCGCTCGCTCTCTCCCTGCGCGTGCCCTAACTCGACTCGGGCGGCGTCGGCTTCGGGGGCGGCGCTTCGGCGCTCGCGCTTCGGCGCCGCGCGCTTCGGCGCCGCCCGCTTCGCAGTAGCCCGCGGTTTGGCAGGCTTCGCCGCCTTGGAGCCTTCCAGCTCGGCGACGCGGCGCTCGAGGGCGGCGACCTTCTGCTCGAGCCGGTCGATCCCCCGCGCGCGCTTCTGCACTTCGTCGACCAGGTCGCGCACGCCCCGGATCGCCTCGGCCACCCGGGTGCCGCCCGGTGCGTCACCGAGCTTGTTGAGCGCCTCCTCGCCGCGGTCGGCGAGCTTTGCGAAAAGATCCTGTCCGTCCCGATCGGCCATCGCTCCGCCTTTCTCGAGTTCGGTTAGCCAGCGGAACCGTACTACTACGCAGCCGGGCCGTGCGTCAGCGGTGGATCAGAACCGGCGTGCCCGGCAGGCTCGCGTGAAAGAGCCGGACGATCACGGAATTCGGCACGCGCACGCAGCCGTGCGACACGGCCCGCCCGATCGACGACGGCTCGTTCGTCCCGTGGATCCCGATCGGTCCGCCCTGCGCCCAGTTGCTGAGAACGGGCGAGAACGCGGAGATCCCGAGCGCGCGCGGGCCGTAGGCGCCGCCCGGGTCACTCGGGATGAGCCGCTCCTTCACGTAGTAGCGGCCGAGCGGCGTCGGCGTGCCGGGCTTGCCGACCGCAGCCGGGGTGCGCAGGACGGGGCGGCCACGGCGGTACAGCGTGACCGTCCGGGCCGAGACGTCGATGACGATGCGCGTGTGGACGACCGCGATCCCCACCCGGCCGGCCGGCACCCACGCGGTGAGCATGTTCGGCCGCACCGGCAGTTCGACGTGGTACCAGGTCGCATGACAGCGACGGCCGACGCGCTCTCCCAGGACGCTGAGCACGGTCGGGGCGCCGTTGGCGTTCCAGCGCGTGAAGTCGGCGACCGGGCCCGAGCCGGGGCGGCGGAAGGCCACCAGCGGCCGTTCCACGACAGCCGCGTAGGCGGTTCTCCGGTTGCCGAGCGGGATCGTCTTCGACGGGCTGCAGGCGGCCGCCCGGATGGGATGGGCGGCTGCGCTCGCTCCGGTGATCGCGGCGCTCGCCAACAAAGCCACGAGGGCGAGCGTCTTTGGAGTTGTGCCCCCGATTGTCACACCCTCGTCACCCGGTCGCAGATCGTAGCGGAGCACCCGGGTCTACTCTGAGCACGAGATGAGCAGCGCCGACCAAGCGTCCACGGGCTCCCCACCGGCACACGCCGGTCACGCAGCCACGTGCTCCGCGGGCGCGCAGGCGTGCCCTACGAGTTCGAGCGCACCGTCTGCTCCACGTGCCGACGCGTGCTGTCGGAACGCCCGCTGCGCCGCACGGCCGCCTAGCCGCCGGAAGTCCGCCTCGGCTGCGCCGTAGGCATGACGACTTCCGGCGGAAACCACCGGCTTCCCTCGCGGCCGCAAGCGCCCGCTGTCACCTGCCGCTCTCACGAGACGGCTGTCTTCGGGTTTGGCTCCGGACACAGCCGTCGAAAACACGGCGGGCCGCGCAAGGCGGCCCGCCGGGCGAAATCGCTCTCTCTGTCTAACCAGTTGCCTTGTCGGGCCGGGTGCCGAGCGTCACGGTGACGGTCCTCGTCGCTCCGTTCCGGACGACGGTCAGGTGGACCGTGTCGCCGGGCTTGTGGGCGTCGATCGCGGTGCTCAGCTCGTTGGCGCTCGTGACCGTCTGCCCGTCGATCGCGGTGATCACGTCGCCGCCTGTCGCGTACTGGTCGCCCTGGAAGCTGCGCGTTCCGGTCGAGCCCTTGAGCCCCGCCGCTGCGGCCGGAGTGCCGGTCCTCACCTGCGTCACCTCTGCGCCTGCGGGCATCCCGAGCGCCGGCGCGGCCTGCGCCGGAACCGAGTCGATCGACACGCCGAGGTATGCGTGCGAGATCTTGCCGGTGGCGAGAATCTGGGAGACGACCGAGCGCACGGTGCTCGCGGGCACGGCGAAGGCGACGCCCTCGTTGCCGCCCGAGTCGCTCTCGATCTGCGAGGTCACGCCCACGACCCGGCCGGACATGTCGAGCAGCGGGCCGCCGGAGTTGCCGTGGTTCACGGCCGCGTCGGTCTGGATCGCGTTCTCGTAGAAGCCGCTGGGCGAGGTCATCTGCCGGTGCAGCGCGCTGACGATGCCCCATGTCACGGTGTTCTGGAGCCCGAAGGGGGTGCCGATCGCGACGACGCCGTCTCCGACCTGGAGGCTGTCCGAGCTCGCCAGCTGCAGCGGGTGGAGCTGCGCGGCGGGCACGTCGACCTTGATCACGGCCAGATCCGTCGAGGGGTCACTGGCGACGACCCGTGCGGCGTGCGTCGTCCCGTCGGCGAAGTAGACGATCACGGACGTCGCTCCGGCCACGACGTGCTGGTTGGTGACGATGTGGCCCTGGGTGTCGTACACGAAGCCTGAGCCCTGCGCCCGCTGCTGGCTCGACCCGCCGCCCTGGCCGAACGGGAAGTCCGAGCCGCCGCCCGTCGTCACGACGATCTTGACGACGCCCGGGGACGCCGAGCGGTAGACGGCGTTCACGCTCTTGCTCGCGCTCGTGGTCGTCGAGCTCGTGGAGACATGGCTGCCGGCGACGACCTCCCGCACGACCGTGGTCGTCCTGGAATGGACGGTGGTCTCGACGGCGGCCGCGGCGATGGCGCCGCCGAGCACTGCGGCGATGATGACGAACGCGAGCTGGCGGCGGATCGACTGGTGCATCGGATTGCTCCTCAATGTAGTGGTTGCTCGACTCGATCTCACCAGCAGCGGCTAAGAGACCCCTGAGACGGGGCTAAGAGGTCACTAAGAACATGTGCTCACGGCGCTGCCGATCGCGGCGTCGGAGGCGCTCGTCAACCCACTGTAGGCCGAGAATGCCCGTTCCTCCGCTTGGGACTGAAGCTCTTACCGGATTCTTAGCGTCCGTTCACGGGACTCTTAGCTGCGGTTGGCAGTCTTGGGCTACAGCCGAGCGCAGGTCCCTCGCCCGGCAAGCGCACCCCCCCGGCGGAGTGCAGCTAGGCCCCGCCGGAACCTCCTCACCAGAGCGCGTGGGAGCCCGGCACCGGGCTCCCACGCCGCGTCCTCCGGCAGATTTAGGCTCCTCTCAGAGACAGATTGCACAATGAAGGCGTGAAGATCCTGGTCGTCGACGACGAGCCCGCCGTGCGCGAGTCGCTGCGCAGAGCTCTCCAGCTGCAGGGCTACAAGGTCGAGCTCGCCTCCAACGGGGCGGAGGCGTTGGAGCAACTCGGAAGCCATGCCGACGAGCCGGACGCCGTGATCCTCGATGTGCTGATGCCGGAGGTCGACGGTCTGGCTGTTTGCCGCCGCCTGCGGCTCGCAGGCAGCAGGCTGCCCGTGCTGATGCTGACGGCGCGGACCGAGGTGGACGACCGCGTCGCCGGGCTCGACGCCGGCGCCGACGACTACCTGGCGAAGCCGTTCGCGCTCGAGGAGCTGCTCGCGCGGCTGCGTGCGCTGCTGCGGCGCACCGGGACCGGATCCGGCGAGATCCTGCGCTTCGCCGACCTCGAGCTCGACCCCGCGACCCGGGAGGTGCGGCGGGCGGGCGAGCCGATGGAGCTGACGCGCACGGAGTTCGCGCTGCTCGAGCTGTTCCTGCTCAACCCGCGCCAGGTGCTGACCCGGTCGGTGATCTTCGAGCGGGTCTGGGGCTACGACTTCGGCGGCGGGTCGAACTCGCTCGACGTCTACATCGGGTACCTGCGCCGCAAGACCGAGGCGGGCGGGCGGCCGCGCCTGATCCAGACGGTGCGCGGCGTCGGTTACGCCCTGCGCGAGTCGTGAGCTTCCGGGCTCGGCTCACCCTGGCCGCCGCCCTCGCGGTGGCCGTCGCGGTCGCCGCCGCCTCGGCGATCGCGTACGTCGTCGTGCGAACGGCAGCTGCGGGGCCAGGTCGACGACGCCCTGCGGACTCGCGCCGAGCTCGATCGAGGACGCGTTCTCGAGGTTCGGGCCGCTCACGATCCCCATCCGGCCGACGCAGGATCCGAACCGCTACTTCGGGCACATCCCGGAGCCTCCGCTGGGCGGGGGCGGCGCCATCCAGATCATCGTCTCCAACGGCAAGACCGTCCGGCCCGACAACCAGGGCTACAACCTGCCGATCTCGTCCGGCGACCTCGCCGTGGCGCGGGGCACGCTGGGCAGCCGCCTGCACGACGGCACCGTGGACGGCGTCCACGCCCGCATCTACACGGTCTCGCTGGGCAACGGGTTCGCCCTCCAGGTCGCCCGCCCGCTCAACGAGGTCGACCATACGCTGCAACAGACCCGGCTCGTGCTGCTGCTGGTCGCGCTCGGCGGAATCGGAATCGCCGGCGGCCTCGGCCTCCTCGTCGCCGGCGCTGCGCTCCGGCCGGTACGGCGGCTGACGGCCGCGACCGAGCATGTCGCGGCCACGCAGGACCTCGGCAGCCGTATCGAGGTCGACGGGCACGACGAGCTCTCGCGGCTCGCCGCCAGCTTCAACACGATGCTCGAGGCGCTCGACCGCTCCCAGCAGTCGCAGCACCGGCTCATCGCCGACGCGTCGCACGAGCTGCGCACGCCGCTGACGAGCCTGCGCACCAACATCGAGGTGCTCGCTCTGGACCGCAAGATGCCGGCGGCCGACCGCGAGCAGCTGCTCGCGGACGTCGTCGAGCAGCTCGGAGAGATGACGGTCCTCGTCTCGGAGCTGGTCGAGCTCGCACGCGGGGAGCGGCCCGCGGCGGACCCGGAGGAGGTGCGGCTCGACCTGCTCGTGGACGAGGCGGTGGTGCGCGCCCGACGGAACCGGCCCGGCGTCACGTTCGAGACCGAGCTCGAGGAAACGACCATCCACGGCGTGCCCGGCTCGATCGACCGCGCGGTCTCGAACCTGCTCGACAACGCCGCCAAGTGGAGCCCCGACGGGGGGACGGTGGAGGTCGCCGTGGAGGGCCCGCAGGTCGTCGTGCGCGACCACGGCCCCGGGATCGCCGACGACGATCTTCCGCACGTCTTCGACCGCTTCTACCGGGCGCCGAACGCCCGCGGGCGGCCGGGCTCCGGGCTGGGTCTCGCGATCGTGCGCCAGGTGGCCGAGTCGCACGGCGGCGAGGTCGTGGCCGAGCAGCCGGAGGGCGGAGGGACGCGGATGCGGCTGCGCCTCGGGCCGAACGGCGCCGAGCCCGGCTTCTAGGCTTCGAGGAGGGTCGCGACCGCGGCCAGCGCCGCCCCGGCGCCTGCGTCGACCGTCAACGTCGCGGCCCTGTCGTAGTGCGTCGAGCCGCGGTTGACGATCGCCAGCCGCCCGCCGGCATCGAGCGTCTCCTGCGGCAGGCTCGCGACGGGATACACCTCGAGCGAGGAGCCGACCACGAGCAGCAGCGCCGCGGCCCGCGCCAGCGCGAACGCGCGGTCGATCGCCTCCGGCGGGAGCAGCTCGCCGAACATCACGACGTCCGGCTTGAGGATGCGGCCGCAGCGGGGGCAGGCCGGGGCCGGCGCCGTGCGGAGCAGCTCGAGGACGGCCCCGAGCGGCACACGCTCGCCGCACTCGAGGCAGATCGACGTGCGGATCGAGCCGTGCACCTCGACCACGTCGCGGCTGCCGGCGAGCTCGTGCAGCCGATCGATGTTCTGCGTGATCACGGCCTGGACGAGCCCCCGCCGCTCGAGCGCGGCGAGCGCGAGGTGCGCCGCGTTCGGCTCGGCCCGCGAGAGGAACTCGCAGCGCCGGGCGTAGAAGTCCCAGACCTTGACCGGGTCGCGCCTGAAGGCCGAGATCGTGGCGTACTCCTGCGGGTCGTACTCCGCCCAGAGCCCGTCCCGCGAGCGGAAGTCGGGAATGCCGCTCTCGGTCGAGACGCCGGCGCCGGTCAGAACGACGCACGGCTGCGACTCGCGAATGAGCCCGGCAAGCCGCTCGACATCCCCATTCGCCATGGCCGGATCAGCCATAGCCCGAACTCCCACCCCCACCCGAGGGTGGGGGTGAGGTCCAATCACCCGCCCCCCATGGGAGGGACGATACCGCCGAGACCCTCATTCGTCGGCGGCTGTCTTGTGCCGACTGTGTGACACCTTGCCCACAGTCTCGACTCGGGCGATCAGCTCGCGGAGCGGCAGATCAGCGAGCGAGCCGAGCAGGAGATCCGCGGCGCCGAGGTCGAGCCGGCTCGTGACCGGGTTCGGCACGGCGACGCAGAAGATCCCCGCCGCGACGGCCGCCGCGACGCCGTTCGGCGAGTCCTCGACGGCGATCGCCTCTCGTGGGCCGAGGCCGAGCACGCTCGAGCGCCTCGAGATAGAGCGCGGGGCTCGGCTTGGCCCGCTCGCGGTCGCCGTCCGCGCAGCAGACGCAGGCCCAGCCGTCCACGATCCCGAGGCGCTCGAGCCCCTGCTCCACCCAGCGCCGCGAGCTGCTCGAGACGACGCCGACCGCGAGCCCGAGCTCCGCCGCGTCCTCGAGATAGGCGCCGATCCCGTCCCGCACCGGCTCGAGCCCGAGCAGCTCCTGCTCGCGCGCCCGCCGACCCGCCGTCACGGCCGCGCGGTCGACCGGGCGCCCGAGCGCGGCCTCCAGCTCGTCGAGCTCGTCCGGCCCGCCGAGCGTGCCGACCCGCAGCATGAAGCGGTCGAGCGGCAAGCGGCTGTCCGTGCGCCTCGAAGACCTCCCGCCAGGCGCGCAGGTCGACCGACTCCGAGTCGACGATCGTTCCGTCGAAGTCGAACAGCAGCGCGCTCACCCTTCGTCTGCCCATGGCAGGAATCGTAGAGTTGCGCCGGTGGACGGCTTCCGCTTCTCGACCGAGGTCTCGGTTCGCTTCGCCGAGACCGACGCGCAGGCCGTCGCTCACAACGCCGCCTATCTCGTCTGGTTCGAGGTCGCCCGCGTCGACTACCTCGCGCGCTTCGGCGGCGGCTATCCGGCGCTCCGGGAGAGCGGGACGGAGGCGCTCACGATCGAAGTGCATGCCCGCTACCTGGCTCCGGCGCGCTTTGCCGACAAGCTGCGGATCCACGCCCGCATCGCCCAGCAGCGCGGCTCCCGGTTCCGCTTCGAGTACGTGCTCGAGCGGATCGCAGACGGCACGGTCGTGGCCGACGGCTGGACCGCACACGCCTGCGTCGACGCGACGACGCTGCGCCCCACGCGCATGCCGTCCTGGCTCGCCGAGGCGATCGCTAACGCCGAGGCTTGACCGGCGGCGGGCCGCCGTCGACCGGGCCGGTCGGTCGTCGCGCCCGTGGTAGTCGTCGCGCCGGTCGTAGTCGTCGCGCCCGTGCCGGTCTGGCCCGTCGGTCGTTCCCGTGGTGGTCGTGCCGGTCGTCGTGGTGCCCCCCGGCTGCGGCTTCGGCTTGGGCTTCGTGCCCACCCGCACCAGCTCCGGCTCGGCGCGGTATGACGAGTACCACGTGGTGTCGTAGAGCAGCTTCCCGCTCGCCGTGTAGACCAGGCGGCGGACATGCGTCGACTGCGACGAGACCCCGGCGTCGTCGACCACCGTCTCGCCCTCGTGGGAGCGTGGGATCCGGCGTCTTCTTCACGGGCGGCGGCCCGGTCACGACGAGCGGCGCCGCCTACCGACTCGACCCGCCGGTGCTGCGGCGTGCCGTAGAGGTCGACCTCGAGCGACGAGGAGCCGACGAACGTCCGCAGCAGCAGCCAGTGGCCCGTGTCGTTGACGAACTTGAGGTCGGTGTCCGGGTAGTTGACGGTGGCGTCGCGGCCGAGCGGATAGTGGCTGATGTAGAGCGCATGGTTCGTCCGCGCGGTGATGTTCAGGCCCGCCTCGTACGCCGCGTTGAAGACGGTGGTCGAGACCTGGCAAACGCCCCCGCCCAGGCCGGTGCCGAGCTCGCCGTTGATGATCACCGGCGCCTCGAGAAACCCCTTCGCCGCGGTGCGGGCGCCCGTGGCGCCGTTGAACGAGAAGGTCGAGCCCGGCGCGATCAGGTGCTTGTCGATCAGCCTGGCAACCAGCTGAACGTTGTGGATGCGGTTCGGGTCGCCCCCGTAGAACGTCGTGTACCGGCCGACGACGCCGGTGATCCCCATCGCCTTCGCGGCGGCGGTCGTCCGCTGCGGCGCTGCGCTGGAGACGGTGAGCCGCGCGGTTCGCGGAGCCATGGGTCTGAGCGCAGCGGCGAGAATCGAGCGTGCGCTCTCGGTGACGTTCAGCCCGAGTCCCGGTTTGGAAGGAGTGACGCGGACGCCGGCGGAGGTGACTGCGAAGTCCGCGTCGGTCGGCGGGCGGTTCACGACTCGCTCCAGCCTGGCGAACCACCGGTCTGCGCCGGGGCCGCCGATCCGCAGCGTCCGGCTTCCGCCGGACGGAAGCACGAGCAGGCCGGCGAGGCGCCAGCGCGGCACCCGCCATCGGGTCGGGCCGAGCGCGAGCCGGACCGGCGCCGAGAGCACGGTGCGAACCTGGGCCTCGACCGGCTGCAGGTCGGCCGCCGTGACCGTCGGCGGGTCGACCGTGACGGGTAGCGCGACCGGGCCGCCGCGCGTGAAGCCGGCGAGTGCGTGGACGATCAGCGTGGCCGACGCCTGACGGTCGAGCTCGGCCCCGGTCGCCGCCGGGACGAGGGCGGGGTGCAGGCCGTGGAGCCGGATTCGCGGCGTCTCGGTGCGGGCGGTCGATCGTCCTGGCGAGCCGGCCGAGCTCGTAGTTCAGCGCCGACTCGTACACGGTGGCGGTCGGCATGATCTCGGCGCCGAAGACACGCACGCCGAGCCGCCTGAACCCGCGGAACGGACCGAACCCGTCGCCCTGCCGGCGCGCGGCCTCGACGGCGGCCTGCCAGTCGACCTGGACACCGAACGACGAGGGCCGGAGCCGCCAGGAACGCCCTGCCGCCGTGAAGACGACGGGGACGTTCTGAACCGCCGCCGGCCCGGCGCTCGAGCAGGTGCCTGGCCTCGCTCGTCGTCATGCCGCCCACGTCGACGCCCGCAACGTGAACCCCAGGCGCGATACGCGCCGGGGAGCCGGCGAACGCCAGCCCCAGGAAGACGCCGAGGACGCCGAGCACCAAGACGCACGCCATCGCCCGCCGGCGTGTGACGGCGGAGAGCTTCGCCTTCCTGGCGCGCACAGCTCTCGACCTGCGCTGCGGCCCGGTTCGTGCTTGAACGCTCAAAGAGCTTGGAGTGTAGCCACGCCGGAGGCCCCGACAACGAGGCTTCGTCCGGCTCAGGCGCTTGATGTCCGCTCGCTGTGACGCAGACGTTTCACTTCAGGCACGAGGGCGGCACACATCCGTCACGTGGAGAGCGGTACGCTCACGGCATCGGGGCGGGAGGTGGGTCTCCCGGGGATGACGCGTCACTCTCTCCCGAATGCGAACAGGTGGATGCCGCGTTCCTGTTCGGCCGAGGCGGCCCCACGTAGACCGCAGGGCCGGCGCAGCGTCGATCGACCGGTGCTCAGCCCCAGCGGAAGCCGGTGGGCGCGCCCGCCGGGGCGCAGCGGGCTGGCCGGCAATCCGGCCGGCGGCTCCGGCTCGTTGAACCCGCCCGGCGCGACGTCGTTCGGCGCATCCGCGTGGAGCAGCGAAGCGAGGTACTGGATCTGGCCCGCGGCCCGGGCCGAGCTCGAACTGGCCGCCGCCGTAGAGCGCGATGCCGTGCTCGGCGCAGTAGCTCGTAGAAGCGCAGCAGCTCGGCGAGGCTGCCGAAGCGCGACGGCTTGACGTTGAGGCAGCGCGGCGGCGAACGGCAGCGCCTCGACGTCGGCGACCGAGTGGATCGGCGCGTCCCAGGTGATTCGCGTCGCGGTGCGGCTCGAGCGCCGCGTCGGTCTCGGGCGTGAGGGCCGGGATCCTCGATCCACGCGTCCGGGAAGCCCTCGGCGACGCGCCGGTAGAGCTCCGGGTCCGGAGCAAGGTCGACGGCCGTGCCCGTGGTACGCCCCCTTCAGATCGATCGCGGCCACGGCATCCGTGGCCGCCAGCTCGGCGACCAGTGCGTCGTCCCAGTCGGCCGTCGGGTCGAGCTTGAAGCGCAGGCCCGGATAGAGCTCGAGCAGCCGGCGCAGCGGCGCCGCCGAGGCCGGGTCGCCGAGCCGCGTGGAGACGACGAACGTGACCGGCCGCGCCTCGCGCTCGAGCGCCTCGGCGAGCGAGAGCCCGTGCTGGCCGCAGCGCGAGGTCGAGCAGCGCGCTCTCGACGGCCCAGCGCCGGTAGTTGCGCGCCGCATCCATCTCCGGCGGCCGCGCGAAGAGCTCGCGTGCGACCCCACCAGCTCGCACAGCTCGCCGAGCGTCGCGCCGCGCGGGGAACTCGAGGAGCGGGAAGCCGTCGTGATCCTGAGCCGTGTACGTCACGTCCTCGCCGACCCCGTCGACGCCGCCCGCCGGAGATCCGGACGAGCGTCGTGACGCGCGTGAAGCCGCGTGGAGACCTCCTGCTGCAGGCGCTCCAGCCCGACCGTCTCGACCTGCACGGGCAGAGCGGCAAGCCGCTCCCAGGCGCTGAGTAGACTCACGGCCATGGACTTCGACCTTACAGACGAGCAGCGCCTCATCCAGGACACCGTGCGCACGTTCGTGGACGAGCGCGTGCTGCCGAACGCCGTCCAGAACGACATCGACCACCGGCTCGACATGGACGCGATCGCCGGCATGGCCGAGCTGGGGCTGCTCGGAATCGTGATCCCCGAGGAGTACGGCGGCGCCGGCCTCGACTTCGTCGCCGAGGCGCTTTCCTGCGAGGAGATCGAGCGCGGCGAGGCCGCGTTCCGCACGTTGATCTCGGTGCACGTCGGGCTCAACTCGCTGTCGCTGCTGCGCTACGCGAGCGAGGAGCAGAAGCACCGCTGGCTCGCGCCGCAGGCGAAGGGCGAGAAGCTCGCCTGCTTCGGCCTGACCGAGCCGGCCGCGGGCTCCGACGTCGCCGCGATGAAGACGACGGCGCGCCGCGACGGCGACGTCTACGTCCTGAACGGCCAGAAGAACTGGATCTCCTACGCGACGGTCGCCGACCACGCGCTGGTCTTCGCGAAGACCGACCCGGCCGCGCAGCACAAGGGCATCTCCGCGTTCGTGCTGGAGAAGGGCATGCCCGGCTTCACCGCGGCCGACACCGAGCACAAGCTCGGCGTCTGGGCCGGCTCGACCGGCGAGCTGTTCTTCGAGAACGTCGAGGTGCCGGCCGCGAACATGATCGGCGAGGAGGGCCAGGGCTTCGAGATCGCGATGTACGGGCTCGACCAGGGCCGCTTCACGGTCGCCGCCGGCGCCGTGCGGCGTCATCCGCGCCTGCCTCGAGCGCTCGGTCGCCTACGCGCGCGAGCGCGAGACGTTCGGCCAGGAGATCGGCCGCAACCAGTTCGTGCAGGACATGATCGCGAAGATGGTGCTCGGCTACGAGACGTCGAAGCTGCTCGTCATGCAGGCCGCGTGGATGAAGGATCAGGGTCGCCGCAACACGCGCGAGACGTCGCTCGCCAAGTGGCACGCGACCGAGTCGGCGTTCGAGGCGGCGCACCTCGCGATCCAGGTGCACGGCGCGTACGGCTACTCGGCCGAGTACGGGATCGAGCGCTATTTCCGCAACGCGCGGGCGCCGATCATCTACGAGGGCACGACGCAGATCCACAAGCTGCTGCAGGCCGAGCATGCGCTCGGGTACCGGCAGATGAACGGCCGCGACGGCGAGATGTCGCCGCTGTGCTCGTGGGCGCCGGCGCTGGCGGCAGTGCAGCGCGCGCCGGTTGCCTCCTAGCGTCGTCGCGTGCGTCTCGTCGCCTGCCTCGCTGTCTGCCTCGTCCTCGCGGGCGCTGCGGCGGCCGGCCCGCCGCAGCGGGGTCTCGTCGTGCCCGGCCGGAGCTTCGGCGGGCTGCGGCTCGGGCTCACGGCGGCGCAGGTGCAGGCGGCCTGGGGCTCCGGCCACGGCTTCGCCGCCGGCCACGGCGTGTGCCGCGACTGCTCCGCGCCGACGTGGTTCTTCACCTACCGGCGCTTCGCACCCCAGGGCGTGGCGGTGGTCTTCCGGAACGGCCGCGTGAATGCCCTCTACACGCTCTGGTCGCCGCCCGGATGGCACACCAACCGCGGCCTGCGCATCGGCGACGTGCAGGCGCGGATCACGGCCCTCTACGGCGTGCTCGTGCCGACACCCTGCTCGGGCTACTCCGCGCTCACCTTGCCGCAGCACAGGGTCGTGACGTCGTTCTACGTCGTCGACGAGCAGGTCTGGGGCTTCGGTCTCAGCCGGGCTGGGGCTCCACTGTGCCGCTAGCGCCACCGCCGGCGCCCCGCGACTCCGCGTGCATCAGGCGCGCCACGAGCGGGGTCACCGCCAGAATCGGGACCGCACACAGCGGAAACAGGACCTGGTAGCCGTCGGTCGAGCTCAGGTACGGGCGCGAGAGGTCGATCGCGGCGCCGGCCAGCGGCGCGCCGATCAGCAGCCCGATGCCCTTCGTGGTCGTCGCGAGCCCGGAGATCGCGCCCCGCTCACGATCCGGCATCAGCTTGAAGAGCAGGCCCCAGGCCAGCGTCATCACGATTCCGGCCGCGATCCCCACCGGTGCCATGGCTGCGTAGTACCAGCTGTGCCACTGCGTGATGAAGCCTCCGGCGAGCAGGCCGCCGCCGTAGACGAAGGAGGCCAGGAAGATCACGCGGGCCAGGCCGAAGCGGTCGCCGAGCGGGCCGGCGATCACCGCGGCGATGACGTAGGTGGCGGCGACCACACCGAGCACGCTCCACGCCACCGTCTTCGACTGGCCCAGCCCGTCCGTCACGTAGAGGAAGACGAACGTGCGGGCCGCTGCGAACGTCCCCTCCCAGGCGGCGTTCGCGATCAGGAACCTGCGCACGTCCGCCTCGTGCTTGACGATCGCCCAGCCGCGGTGCAGATAGGCCCCGACGCCGTCGAAGACGCGCGAGTCGTCCCCGCCGTCCTCGTGCACGAACACGATCGCCGCGCCGCACGCCGCGGTGGTCACGAAGGCCGCCAGGATGAAGGGAGCGGCCGTCCAGACCTTGAGCAGGATCCCGCCGCCAACCAGCGCGACGCCGAGCGCAACTCCGCGCAGCAGGTGCTGGACACTCTGTGCGCGCCCGTACACGGTGTCCGCGAGCAGGTCGGGGTAGAGGCCGCGATACGGCGGCTCGTACACGTAGTAGGCGAAGAAGAACGCCAGGACGACGAGCGCGGTGGTCCACAGCGTGGGCAGGAACGGCATGAGAAGCAGGCAGAAGCCCATGGGGCCGAGGGCGACGAGCATGAACGGGCGCCTGCGTCCCAGCGGCGTCTGGAAGCTGTCGCTCCAGGGTCCGATCACCGGCGACAGGCACAGCGCGAAGACGCCCTCGGCTCCGAGCACGAGCCCGATCAGCGAACCGGAGTCGGTGAAGCGGTGCAGCAGGTACGGCAGGTATGCGGCCGTCGTCGTGATCGAGAAGGCGAGCCCGAACGCGCCGAGGCCGAGGATCCAGACGAGACGGCCGACGCGGATCACGCGCTCCGGGCTCCCTCGTCCCTGTCCAGCGACGCTTCGGTCAAGGCCGCCGGACTGTAGTGCTAGCTTCCGAGGCGGTGCAACCGCTGGATGGAACGCTGGTCGTCGATCTGGCGCGTTGCGCTGCCGGGCCTGCAGGTGTCGCTGCGGAGGCCGGCGTGATCGCCGAGGCCGCCGCGGCCGTCTCGCTCGCCGTGCACCGGGCGGAGCATGTCGGCCCGCGCCTGCTCGTCGGCCGACGGGGTGCGGTGCTCTCGGTCGACCCGCGGGGAGGCGCCTCGCGACTGCTCGTCGCCGGGAGCGAGGACGCGGCGTGGTCGCCGGACGGGACGCTGCTCGCCTTCGTCCGTGGCGGCGACCTCTGGCTGGCGAACGCGGACGGCAGCGGACAGCGGCGTCTCACGACGACGCCGCACGTCGTGGAGTCCGGGCCTTCCTGGGCTGCGGGCGGAGGCGTGATCGCCTACACGGCGCTCGAGGCCGGACGACGCCGGGTCCGGCTGCTCACGTTGCCGTTCGGCCTCACCCGGCCGATCGCTCGCGGTGGCGAGACCTGGAGCCCGGCCTTCACTCGAGACGGCACGCGGCTTGCGTTCGTCTCCGAGGACCACGGCGTCGCGCAGATCTACGTCGCCCGCGCGGACGGCTCGCACGCCGTTCCCTTTCACGCGGTCGCCGATCCGGCACCGCCTGCGGACATCCGCGACCTCGCCTGGTCTCCGAACGGCCGTACCCTCGCCTACACCGCGCAGCTCGCCGACGGCTCGACCGAGATCGACGTCGACAACGGCAGCACCCGTGCGGCGGTCGGCGCGTCGCTGGCCACGGACAACTCGCACCCCGAGTGGTCGCCCGACGGCCGGCGGCTCGCCTTCTCGTCACTCGCCTCCGACGGCACGCGCGAGGTCGTGATCGCCGCCGCGGCCGGCGGATTCGAGGTCGTCTCGCGCGGCACCGGCCGGCCGCTCGACTGGCGGCCCGTTCCGCTGGGCCGCCCGCTGTTCCCGGACCTCGTCCAGCGGCCGCCCAGCGGGCTCACGATCACGCAGCAGGGCGGCCACTTCCTGCTCGGCTTCACGTCGCTCGTCGACAACCGCGGGCCCGGCCCGCTCTGGATCCACGGCTCCCGCCCCAAGGGCGTGCCGAGGATGACCGCCGTGCAGCGGATCGAGCTCGCAGGGGGCGGCGTGCGGACGGTGGCGGGCGTCGGCTTCCTGCACTACACGGTCGCGCCGCCGCACTACCACTGGCACCTGCTGCACTACGACCGCTACGAGCTGCGCAGCTTCTCGGACTTCGATGTCGTGGTCCGGGACCACAAGAGCGGCTTCTGCCTCGCCGATCACTACGGGATCACGCCCGGCATGACTCCCGGTCCGCCGCGCTTCCTCGGCACGTGCGGCCAGTTCGAGCCCTGGCTCCGCTCGGTCGACGAGGGCACGTCCGTGGCGTACACCGACCGCTACCCCGCGAACTTCCACGGGCAGAACCTCGATCTGAGCGGAGTCCCCGCTGGCCGCTACTGGCTCGTCCACCGCGTGAACTCGGACTTCGGGCTCCGCGAGCGACGCTATGACAACGACGCGGCCTCGCTGCTCGTCCGGATCACGTGGCCGTACGGCCATGGCTCGGCGCCGCGAGTCCAGCGGCTGCGCTCCTGCCTCGCGGAGCGCTGCTGAGCCGCCCGAAGTCCGCTTCGGCTCCTCCGTCAGCATGACGACTACCGGCGGGTGAGCCGGCTTCCGTCGCGAGGCCGCAAGCGGCCGCCCCATCCGCTGCTCTTCGACAGTGCTCCGTCCGGGTCGTCACACTCTCGTGACAGTGTCTGACACCGGGACATGTCGGCCCGAAGCCGCTGCCTTCCTGGCCTTGAGCGGGTGCCGTCACACTCTCGTGACGGTGTCTGACACCGGTCGGACTGAGGTACTCGGGGCGATCGCGGAGCACGCGCGGCCCGCTACGCATGAGCGGATGCAGCGCAACGCCGAAGCGAACGACGCTGGCTGACGCCGGCCTAGCTCGTCCCGTCGGCCTTCGGCAGCATCGAGCCGATGTTGCCCAGCGCCTGCGTGACCTCGCTGGGGATGATCCAGAGCTTGTTCGACTGCCCCTGCGCGATCTGCGGCAGCATCTGCAGGTACTGGTAGGCGAGCAGCTTGGGGTCGGGGTCGCCGGCGTGGATCGCCTGGAAGACCGTGTCGATCGCCTTCGCCTGACCCTCGGACTCCAGGATCAGGCCTGCTTGCGGCCCTGGGCACGCAGCACCGCCGCCTGCTGCTCGCCCTCCGCCGTCAGGATCTGCGACTGCTTCTCGCCTTCGGCCTGAAGGATCGCGGCGCGCTTGTCCCGGTCGGCGCGCATCTGCTTCTCCATCGAGTCCTGGATGGACGCCGGCGGATCGATCGCCTTGAGCTCGACGCGGTTGACGCGGATCCCCCACTTGCCCGTCGCCTCGTCGAGCACGACGCGCAGCTGCGAGTTGATCTCGTCCCGCGAGGTGAGCGTCTTCTCCAGCGCCATGCCGCCGATCACGTTGCGCAGCGTCGTGACCGTGAGCTGCTCGATTGCCTGGATGTAGTTGGCGATCTCGTACGTGGCCGCCTTGGGATCGGTGACCTGGAAGTAGATGACCGAGTCGATCGAGACGACCAGGTTGTCCTCGGTGATCACCGGCTGCGGGTCGAACGAGACGACCTGCTCGCGCATGTCGATCATCTCGCGGATACGGTCGACGAACGGGACGACGATCGTGAGCCCCGGCGTCAGCGTCCGCGAGTAGCGGCCGAGCCGCTCGACGACGCCGGCCCGCGCCTGCGGCACGACCCGGACCGTCTTGAACAAGGTGAGCACCACGAGCGCAGCCACGACGAGCGGTGCGATGAAGTACGCCATACCAGCCCCCTATTCGTAGACGAGCGCCGTCGCGCCCTCGATCCTCGCCACCTCGACCCGCGTCCCGGGCTCGAGGACCTGATCCTCCATGTACGCGCGCGCCGTCCACTGCTCGCCGCCGATCTTCACGAGCCCGCCGTCCCGGTCGCAGCGCTCGAGCACGAGCGCGTGGGCGCCGACGAGCGCGGCCGTGCCGGTCCGGGTCTCCTTCGGCATGCGCAGATGCCGGCGCGCGATCGGCCGGATGACGGCCAGCATCGCGATCATGCCGACGACGAAGACGCCGATCTGCCAGGCGAAGTCGGCGCCGAACGCAGCCACGAGCGCCGCTGCACCGGCCGCGATCGCGACCAGGCCGAGCACGAACAGCCCCGGCGTCGCCAGCTCGCCGGCGGCGAGGACGACCGCGACGATGACCCAGATGAGCCAATCGGGCACGAGCTCGATCGTACTCGGCCCCGAGCCGCCGAGCTATTGCGCCGCCGGTGCAAGCCCGAGTGCGGCGGGCAGCGCCAGTAAGCTCGTGAGGCGGGGCGTGAACTCCGGGTGGCGTTCGTCCCGGTCGAGCAGGAAGGCGGCCATGCCGAGCGCACGCGCACCCGCCATGTCGTCGGGGATCGAGTCGCCGACCATCGCGGCAGCCTCGGGTGCGACGCGGAGGCGATCGAGCACCTCCCGGAAGATCGCCGGGTGCGGCTTCATCTTCCCGTAGGCGCCCGAGGCGAGCACGGCGTCGACGTCGATCCCGTGGTGCGCCACGAACCGCGCCAGGTCGCGACCCGTGTTGGAGATGAGCCCGAGCTTGAGACCGTGGCGGCGCAGCGCCTCCAGCACGGGCAGCGCGTCGTCGTAGAGCTCGAAGTTGGGGGCGTGGTTCCACGCTCCGGTCATCTCGCGGGCGCACTCCTCGGCGCGGTCGCCGGCCCCGCCCATCCCCCGGATGATCTCGGCCGTGAACGCCACCCACACCTCGTCGTCGTGATCGAGCTCGGGGTGGTGCTTGAGCGTGACGATCGCAGCCTCCCGTGCGTCCGGTAGCGTGCGGGGTCGAGCTCGAGCCCGAACCGCCGGCCCAGCCGCTCGTACCCTTCGGGGCCGAGCTCCGGGCCGGGGCGGGCGAGCGTGAAGTCGACGTCGAAGAGGACCGCGCGGAGCTGCATCACCTGGCTTCTAGCAGCCAGCGGACGACATCGACGTGCGGACCGTCCGCCCGGCTGGACCATGCCGCCGTCTGGCCGATCGTCCATCCGCGGGCGCGCTCGCGGTCGAGACCGAGGTCCGCGGTGAGCCGGTCGAGACGGTAGAGGACGTCACGCTTCGAGTGCCCGAGCTCGACCCCGCGCACGATCGGCGCCACGGCGAACTCACGCTCGCCGACGAGCGGCTTCGGATCGATCGCGAGCCACGGCTCGCGCTGCGCGGCGAGCACGTTCGCAGCGTGGAGATCCTGGTGCAGCAGCACCTGCTCGCCCTGTGTCGGCGAGAGGGAGTCGAGCAGCGTCGAGCGCCGCGTCCAGCAGGTGCCGCTCCCCTTTCCACGTCCGCGGCAGGCCCTCGGCCCACCACGCGGCCTCGTCGGCCAGCGTCCGGAAGGGCGCGGCCGCCGGCGTCCAGAGCCGCGGCAGGAGCCCGATCAACACGTCGAGGGCCCGCTCCTGCCCGGCCGTGGGCCAGGTACGTCCCCGGCTCGCAGCGCTCCAGCAGGAGCGCACCGCGCTCGTCGTCGCGCGCGAGCAGCCGCACCGCGCCGTCACCGTCCCAGACCTCGAGCGCGTCAGCCTCGTGCTCGGACTCCCGGTGCGGGTAACACGAGCTTCAGGACGACGGGCGTTCCGTCCGCGAGCTCGGCCTGGACCGCATGGCCGCCCGCACCGGGCGAGTACGAGCCGCCGGGGGTCAGACCCCATGACATGGCCGCCTCGGCCAGGAGGCGGGGAACGCGCGCCTCCCACGAGGCGTGGCTCAGGGCCAGCGGTACGCCTCGGCCTGACGGTTCGCGAGCGACGGCAGCTTCGTCCGGATCTCGCGCAGCCGAGCCGGGTCGAGGTCGGCGGAGATCACCGTCTCCTCGTCGGGCGCCTGCGCGAGCACGATCCCCCACGGATCGGCGATCAGCGAGCGCCCGTACGCCGGCTTCCCGGGGAGCGTCTCGCCGACCTGCGCTGCGGCCGCCACGAAGACCTGGTTCTCGATCGCCCGCGCCCGTAGCAGCACATGCCAGTGATCCTTGCCGGTCGGCGTCGTGAAGTGCGCGGGAACGGTCACGAGCTCCGCGCCCTCGAGCGTGAGGATCCGGTAGAGCTCGGGGAACCGCAGGTCGTAGCAGATCGTCAGCCCGATCGGCCACCCCGCAGCGAGCGCAACGACGGACTCGTGGCCCGGCTCCTCGGCCTCCGACTCCCGGTACACGTGCCCGCCGACCTCGACGTCGAAGAGGTGGATCTTGCGGTAGACGGCGGCGAGCGCGCCGTCGGCCCCGAAGACGCAGCACGTGTTCGACAGCTTGGCGCGACCTGCGCGGCGCTCGGTGATCGAGCCGCCGACGAGTGTCACGCCGTGTCGCCGAGCCCAGGAGGCCATCGCCTCCACCGATTCGCCGCCCTCGAGCGGCTCTGCGACGGCGTGCAGAGTCTCCGCGTTCCCGATCCCGTTCCATTTCTCGGGCAGCACGACGAGGTCTGCGCCGCCGCGCGCGGCCAGCGCCACGAGCGCCTCGGCGCGCTCGAGGTTGGCCGCCTTGTCAGCACGGGAGCAGAGCTGGACGCAGGCGACACGAAGCCGGTCGGACACTGGCCGAGGATAGCGTTGCGCCATGGAGCGAGCCGCGGCCCGCGCGCCAGCCGGACCCTCACACCGGTCGGTCTGTGAAGCCCGTCTACTGGAGGCCGCGCTATCCAACCCGCCGGATGCACGAGCGGGCCGCCGCCAAGCGTCAGCTCGCGCGCGAGCAGACGCTCCGGCGCGGGCCCGAGCCAGTCGTTCCTGCGCCGGCTGCTCCACCGTCTCCGCAGCCGCGGCTGATCGGACGTGGGGCGGCCGGAGCCGCCCCACACCACATCGGGGTGCCCAGATTCGAACTGGGGACCTCTCCGACCCGAACGGAGCGCGCTACCAGGCTGCGCCACACCCCGGAGAGCGCACAGCGTACCGCCTTCGTCACACTCTCGGCACGAAGCGTCACAGTCGCGTCACAGCCCCTCGTCTACGTTGAGGTATCGCACAACGAGGAGGCCGCGAGGATGAACGTCGTGACGCTGATCGGCAATCTGGCCACCGACGTCGAGCTGCGTGAGCTCGACGAGGACCGGAGGATCGCGAGCTTCGTGCTGGCGATCGACCGTCCGGGCCGGGAGGAGGCGGACTTCGTGCGTGTCGCCGCCTGGAACAAGCAGGCGGAGGTCTGCGCCCGCTTCCTCACCAAGGGCAAGCGCGTAGCCCTCGACGGCCGCCTGCGCAGTCACTCGTGGGAGGAGGAGGGCAAGCGCCGGAGCGCGGTCGAGGTGGTCGCCAACCGGATCCAGTTCCTCTCGCCGCCGCCCGCCGCCGAGACGCCGTTCGAGGAGGCCGCGACCCCGTAGACGCCCGGCGACCGCTTGGCCGGCGACGCTGCGACCGCGATGGGCGAAGCGCGCGCTCGCAACTTTTTGCGTCCGTCGTGAGCCGCGATTATTCTTCGAGGTGATGAACGATTTCGGGAGGCGGGCCCAGTGATTCCCGCCGCAGACGACATCGAGCGCAGCATCAACCCGCGCGTGCCCAGGGCCGGCGGGTTTTTTTGTGGCCAGCGAGCCCAGGAAGGAGCACCATGCCGAACCACCTGACGCCCGAGGAGCTTTCCGCGGAGCTCAAGATCGATCGCCAAGAGGTGATCAAGGTCTGCCTCGAGGAGGGGATCCCGATCTACCAGGGGAAGATCGACAAGACCCTCTTCCAGGCGCAACTCGAGGCGACGGGCTCAGGCTCGCAGCACTTCCACTAGCTCTTCCGCGACGCGGCTCGCGAGGGCGCCGAACCGGACCGCTTCGAGGCCTTCGGCTTGGCACCGTCGGCTGCCTTCGTCTTCCGCTTCTTCGCGTCGGCCACGCTCCGCTTGAGCGCCTCGAGCAGGTCGACCACCGGCGCTTCCGGCTGCGGCTCGGGAATCGAGACCGGCTCGCCCTTGAGCTTTGCGTCCAGCAGCGCCCGCAGGTCGCGCCGGTAGCGGCTCTCGAGCACCGCCGGGTCGAACTCCTCGGCGAGGCTGGCGATCACCTGCCGGGCGAGGTCGAGCTCCGCCTCCCGCAGCTCGGTGCCCTCTACAGCCTCGTCGATCTCCGCCTGGGAGTGCACGTCCTCGGCGAGAAAGAGCGTCTCCAGGGCGAGCGCCTCCCCCTTCGGGCGGATGAGGCACTGATACTCCTTGCCGCGGATGACCATCTTCCCCACGCCGGCCATCCCGGTCTCGCGCATCGCCGCGAGCAACAGCACGTACGGCCGCCGAGCGGCTGGCGCCGTCGCGGGAGCAAGGAAGTACGTTCGGTCGAAATAGACGGGATCGACCTCCTCGAGCGGCACGAAGCGCGATATCTCGATCGCGCGCGACTCATCGGCCCGCTCGATCGCCTCCAGGTCCTGCTCGTCGACGATCACGAACTGGCCCTTGGCGACCTCCCAGCCCTTGACGATCTCGTCGGGCCCGACCTCGCGATCGTGCACCGGACACCAGCGCTTCTGCTTGATCGGGGTTCCGCATTCACGGTGCAGCGTCCTGAACGACACGTCCGACTGGCGCGCAGCCGACTTGGTCGCGGGGGCGAGCCCGACGGGGATGTTGACCAGGCCGAAACTGATGGATCCGTTCCAGATCGTGCGCATCGGTCGTCCTCCAGTCTAGAGGGACCACTGAGGTTCGCCCTCCCTCCGGCGCTTCCTCCCGATGATCAGCGCCGCGCCGCGAGGGCGCCGGCCCCGCGCGCTAGAGGCGGCGGGCGCCGACGAACGAGGCGGCGTACCAGCCCGTGAGGCTGGAGATCTTGACGACGTCGCCCGTGTGTGGAGCGTGGATGAACTGGCCGCCGCCGACGTAGATCCCGACGTGGCCCAGACCGTCGAAGAAGACGAGGTCGCCCGGCTGCAAGTCGCTCATCGAGACCGGCATTCCGTAGCCGTACATGGCGTAGGAGCTGTGCGGAAGCGACACGCCGACCTGCGAGTAGACGTACATCACGAGGCCGGAGCAATCGAAGCCGCCCGGCGAGGCGCCGCCCCAGACGTACGGCGTGCCGAGATACTGCATCGCGATGCCCACGACGCCGCCGTACTGCGAGGGCGGGGCCGCCGGAACCGGGCTCGTGACAGGGCCTGCGGACGGGCTTGCGGACGGGGCGCTCGTCTGCGTCGAGGGCTCGGCCTGGGCGACCGGCAGGGCAGGCTGGAGCGCTGCTGCTGCCGCTGCCGCCTGCTGTGCTGCCAGGCGGGCCTGGAGCTCACGCTTCAGCTGCGCTTGACGCGCGGCCTCCGCGGCCTGCATCTGCACGATCTGACCGCGGATCGAAGAGAGCAGCGCCCTGCGCTGACCGAGCTGCTGCTCGATCGACGCCTTCGCGCTCGCCAGGTTCTGCACGACGTCCGCCTTCGCAGCGCGCGCGTGCTTGAGCCGGGCCTCCCGCAGCTTGATCTCGCTCCGGAAGCGGATCACGTCGCGGACGGTGGTGGTGTCCTGCCGCGAGAGCGTGTTCGAGTCGTCGATGCGCGAGAGGAGGTCGTCGAGGCTCGTGGAGCCGAGCAGGACCTCCAGCGTCGAGTTCGACTGGCCCGCTGTGTAGACCGCGAACAGCCGCTGCGAGAGCGCTTTCTGCGACCGGCGGAGGTTCGCCCGCGCGACCCCGAGGTTGACCCCGTTGACATGCAGGCTGCCGTCGATCGAGGCGAGCTGGCTCCTCGCGAGGTCGTATGACTGGATCGTCTTCTCGAGGTTCGAGTCGAGCCCCTGCAGCTCACCGAGGACCTGCTGGGCCTCCGCTTGCTTGGCGGCAATACTTCCGGGGTCGGCGCTAGCCCCGGGCGCCATGAAAAAAGCTGCCGCGAGAACGAGAAGCACGACCGGCGCCTGTCGTTTACCCAGAGTGATTTCTTACGCTCCAGTCACCGGGCTCGACAGACGCCCCGGGAGGGGCCGGTTCGTCACAAGCTGGGCACCCTACCAGGGACCTCGGACGGCTGCAACATTGGACGGAGGCCGGGTCGGCGAGAAAAACGCGTTAAGTGGGGACCGCACAAAGTCCCCGCCGCGCTCTGGTACGGTCCTGAACCGTGCGGCGTCCGGTCACGCTCAGCGTCACTGTGCCGGCGCTCGCGGCCGGAGCGATCCTCCTGGCACTCGTACCGGCCGCGAGCGGCTCGGGGCCTGGAGCCCTGCGTCAGCGTGCCGACGCACTGCGCAGCCAGAACTCGGCCCTGGCCGGTCGGGCCCAGAGCATCGTGCTCGAGCTGTACGGCCTCGACAGCCGCCTCGCAGGTGCGCGCGCCGCACCTCGCCGCCGCGACCGCGCGCTCGGCCGCGGTGCGTCGGCAGCGAGCGTCCGTCGCGCAGGCGCTCGCAATCGCGCGGCGCGCGACCCTGATCTCGCAGCGCGCGCTGGGCGACCGGCTCCGCAACCTCTACGAGGAGGGCGACACGGATCCACTCGCGATCCTGCTCGGCGCGGACTCGCTCGACCAGGCCGTGACGAGGCTCGACGACCTCCGCTCGATCGCCGGCCAGGACCGGGCCGTGATCGGGCAGACGCGGGCCGCGACCAGGCGAATGCAGAAGCTGGCCCGGGAGCTCGCGACCCGCGGGGCCGAGCTCGACACGCTGCAGAGCCAGGCCTCCGCGGCCGTCGGTCAGCTCGGCGCAGCACGGGCCGACCGCGCAAGCTACCTCCAGCGGCTCGCGGGCCAGCGCCGGTTCAACGTCGGGCGCATCTCCTCCCTCGAGTCGGAGGCGCAGGTGGCCGCGGCGAAGGCAGCGCAGATCAACGCGGCCGCCCCGGCGGCGCCCGCAGCCGCGCCGGTCACGATCGCGGTCGCGCCGGTTCCGCCGCAGGGCGCGCACACGCTCACCGTCGTCGCCAGCGGGTACGCACTGCCCGGCCACACCGCAACGGGCGCACCCGTCGGCATCGGAGTCGTGGCGGTCGACCCCGCAGAGATCCCGCTCGGCACCCGGATGTCGATCCCGGGCTACGGGGAAGGGACGGCCGCCGACGTCGGCCCCGGCATCCAGGGGGCCATGATCGACCTCTGGTTCCCGACGGTCGCGCAGGCATCGGCCTGGGGCCGCCGAACCGTCACCATCACGCTGCACTAGACTCTCCCCGCCCAGGGAGGTGGATTGACCGAGGGGGTGGACAGGGAAGCCGTGGCCGTGCAGGACGCCCCGCGCGTCCTGATCGTCGACGACCACGATCTCTTCCGCACGGGCCTTCGCAGCCTGCTCGAAGAGCAGGGCGTGAACGTCGTGGGTGAGGCGGCGACCGGCGAGGAGGCCGTGCGGGGCGTACAGGAGGCGACTCCCGACGTGGTCGTGATGGATCTGAACATGCCGGGGATGAGCGGAGTCGAAGCGACGCGGCACATCACGGCCGACGCGCCGCTCACCCGCGTGGTCGTGCTGACCATCTCCGATCAGGACGGCGATGTGATGGACGCGATCCTCGCCGGCGCCTGCGGCTACCTGCTCAAGGACTCGTCGATCCAGGATCTGCTGCGGGGTATCAGGTCGGCCGCCGTCGGCGAGTCACTGATCTCGCCGCACATAGCGGCCAAGGTGCTGCAACGCGTGCGCGCCTCGATGAGCCTGCCGGAGGCGGGCCGGACGATCCGCGCCGAGCTCTCCGACCGCGAGATCGAGGTGCTCAAGCTCATCGCCAACGGCAGAGACAACGCCGACATCGCCGGCGAGCTCTGCATCAGCCCGAAGACGGTCAAGAACCACATCTCGAACATCCTCATGAAGCTCCAGATCCAGAATCGGATCCAGGCGGCCGTCTACGCGGTCCGCAGCGGCATCGTCTGAGCCGCCGGAAGTCCGCCTCGGCTGTGCCGTCGGCAGGACGACTTCCGGCAGGGAACGTCTTTGCGGCAGCCGTCGCCTAGGACTGCAGCGAGTGCTGTGCCGAGCCTCTGCGCGTGCGGTCGCGCACGGCGCGGGCCCGCATGCGCAGGGAGTTGAGCAGCTGGCGCAGGCGCTCGAGATCGCCCCCGGTGATCGAGAGCCGGCGGGTGAGCGCATCGAGCTCCTCCACCTTGGCCTCCGCGGCGACGGACGAGACGGCGACCTCGTTGATGCGCCGCTCGATCTTCAGCTGGTCGGACTCCAGTCGAAGCGCCTGCGCGTAGCCGTCGGTGAGCGTGCGCTCCAGGCGCTCGAGCGTCGGCTGGTCCTCGCCGGCCAGCGGCTGCTCGAGTAGGGTCTCGATGCGGTCGAGCAGTACGGCTACGGTCGTCTCGGGCAGGCGGCGGCCTCCAGTCGCAGGGCGATTATCCCAGGGTGGCCGCCTGCGGATCATGGGCTGAACGGCCCATCTTCCGCGTCACCAGGACCCATCTGTGCTTGACGACTACGGAGACTGCCAAAAAAATGGCCGCGTGCCAAGCCGCCGACTGCGCACGTGGACCTCCGTGCTCCTGCTCACCGGGCTCGTCGCCGTCTCACAGGTCCGCGCGGCGGCGGCGCATACCGACTCCGGCCCGCGGCTCTCCACCCGGCTCTCCCGAGCGCTCGCTGTTCCGCACGTCGCCCGCACGCGGACAGCCGCCCTCGCCGTCGACCTGGCGACGGGCGCGACGCTGTTCGCCGTTCACTCGACGCTCCCGCTCGCGCCGGCGTCCAACGAGAAGCTGGCCGTCACCTACGCCGCCCTGCACGAGCTCGGCGCCGACTACCGGATCGACACGGACGTGTTCGGGAGCGGAGCGCTGCAGGGCAACACGTGGGTCGGCGACCTGTTCCTGCAGGGCCACGGCGACCCGACGTTGAGCTCCGCCGGGCTGGCGCAGCTCGCGCACACCATCGCACAGAGCGGGATCCGCCGGGTCACCGGCCGTGTCGTCGCAGACGAGACCGCCTTCGATTCCCGTCGCACCGGACCGGGCTGGAAGCCGTCCTACTATCTGAACGCAGTCGGCCCCGCTCTCGGCCCTCGCCGTCGACCGTAGCCGGGCGCGCGACCCGGCGCTGGCGGCAGGAGTCGCTTTCCGGGCGGCGCTGCGCAAGACCGGCGTTGCCGTCAACCACGTGGTGACCAAGGGGGCCGCTCCGGCCGACGCCTCCGCGCTGGCCACGATCGACTCGCCGCCGCTCGCGTCGATCCTCCGGTTCATGGATCGCGCCAGCGACAACTACACCGCGGAGCTGCTGCTCAAGCAGCTCGGCACGGTTGACGGGGTGCAGGGCAGCTCGGCCGCGGGAGCCGCCGTCGTCCGCCGCGACCTGGGCCTGGCCGGCGTCCCTCTGCAAGGCGTGGTGATCGCCGACGGCTCGGGGCTCTCCCTGCTCGACCGCACGACCGTCGCCGCGCTTGCCGGCACGCTCAGAGCGGCCTGGGCCGACCCGGAGATCCGCGGCCCGTTCTTCGGCGCGCTGTCCGTGGCGGGCGTGAACGGGACGCTCGCCGGCCGCATGCGCAGCGCGCCTGCACGCGGCAACGTGGTCGGCAAGACCGGTACGACCGACGCAGCCTGCGCCCTCTCGGGCTACGTGCGCCGGCGGTACGCCTTCGCAGTCGTCCAGAACGGCAGCCCGGTGTCGCTGTACTGGGCCCGCGCCGCCCAGGACCGGTTCGCCACTCTGCTGGCCGAGAGCTGAGCCGCAGTCAGTCCGGCTCGAGCAGCTCACGCAGATCGGCCTCCGAGAGCACCGGCACGCCCGCCTTCTGCGCCTTCGAGAGCTTGGAGGCCCCGGGCTCCTCGCCGGCAACGAGACCCGCCGTCTTCTTCGACACCGAGTCCGTGACCTTCGCGCCCTTCGCCTCCAGTGCCGCCTTGGCCTGCTCGCGCGTGAAGCCCGCGAGCGTGCCGGTGACGACGTACGTCTGCCCGCTGAGCGGCCCCTCGACCGGTCGCTCGCCCTCGCTCGTCTCGAAGCGAAGACCCAGCGAGCGCAGCTCTGCGACAAGCGCGCGGTTGTCCTCGGCGGCGAACCACGCCGCGATCGCCTGGGCCCGCTCCGGGCCTATGCCGTCGACCGCGAGGATCTCCTCCTCGGTCGCATCCAGCAGCCGGTCGACCGAGCCGAAGTGCCGCGCGAGGTTCTGCGCAGTGACCCAGCCCACGTCGGGGATGTTGAGCCCGTAGAGGATGCGGCTGAACGGGATCGCCTTCGAGGCCTGAATGGCCGCGACGACGTTCGACGCCGACTTCTCCTGGAAGCCGTCCAGCTCGAGCAGCTGCTCCTTCGTGAGCCGGTAGAGATCCGGCAGGGTGATGACGAGCCCGAGATCCCACAGGCGGCGCACGAGCTGCTCGCCGACGCCCTCGATGTCCGCCGCCGCCTGCACCCAGTTGATGAGCGACTCGATCTTCCGCGACGGGCAGTCGGGGTTCGGGCAGCGGTGCATGGCCTCGCCCTCGGGCTTCACGACCTCGGCCTTGCACAGCGGGCAGTGCGTCGGCATCCGGAACTCCCGCGTTCCGGGCCGGTGCGGGCCGGCCGGGCCGACCACCTGCGGGATCACATCGCCGGCGCGCTGCACGATCACGTCGTCGCCCTCGCGGATCTGCTTGCGGTTGATGTCCTCCTCGTTGTGCAGCGTCGCGGTGGAGACGGTGACCCCGCCGACCTCGACCGGCTCCAGCTGCGCCCACGGATTGAGCGCGCCGGTCCGCCCGACCCGGATGTGGATCTTCAGGAGGCGCGTGACCGCGGTCATCGGGGCCCACTTGAAGGCGCGCGCCCAGCGTGGCCGCTCGTGCAGCGAGCCGAGCCGCGCCTGCTGGTCCAGCGCGTCGACCTTGATCACGATCCCGTCGATCTCGTAGTCGAGCTCGGCGCGGCGGGTCTCCCAGTCGCGGCAGCGCGCCCAGACCTCGTCGAGACTCTCCAGCCGCTCCACGTGCGGGTTCGTGCGGAAGCCGTGCCCGCGCAGCCAGGCGAGCGTCTCCCAGTGCGTCTCGAGCTCGAGCCCCTCGCGGTAGCCCGAGCCGTAGACCCAGATCGAGAGCGGCCGCTGCCGCGTGATCTCCGGGTTCTTCTGGCGCAGCGAGCCGGCGGCCGCGTTGCGCGGGTTCGGCGCCGGCTTCTTCCCCTCGGACTCGAGCCGCTCGTTGAGCTTCCGGAACCCGGAGAGCGGCATGTAGACCTCGCCGCGCACCTCGAGCACGGACGGCGGCTGCTCGCCGTCCGCGAGGCGCAGCGAGAGCGGGATCGCGTCGATCGTACGCAGGTTCACGGTGATGTCCTCGCCGCGGTGGCCGTCGCCGCGCGTCGCGCCGCGCACGAAGACGCCGTTCTCGTAGACGAGCGAGATCGCGGAGCCGTCGATCTTCGGCTCCACGACGTAGGCGACGGGCTCGTCCGAGTCGAGCCGCTTGCGCACGTCGTCGGCCCACTTGCGGAGCGCTTCCTCGGTGGTGACCTTCTCCAGCGAGCCCATCGGCGCCAGATGCTCGGCCTTCTGGAAGCCCTCCGAGGGCGGCTCGCCGACGCGGCGGGTGGGCGAGTCGGGCGGGATCTCGCTCTCGGGCAGCTCGCGCTCGAGCTCGACGAGCTCGTCGAACAGCCGGTCGTACGCGGCGTCGGGGACGCTCGGCGCGTCGAGCACGTGGTACTCGTAGCTGTAGCGTTTGAGCAGGTCGCGCAGCTCAGTCGCCCGATCGGCCACCTTTGCCATGAGGCAGGATCGTAGCCCTGGACAGCGCCCCGGTTGAGGGGGATCATGGAGGCCGTGGCAGGGCGGCGGCGGACGCGGAAGCACGACGAGGAACTCCTGGGCCGCGGCGCGGTGGCCCGCGCCGAGTCGAAGGACGATCCTGCAGGGCCGCGGCGCGCCGACAGCCCGCAGGCCGGCGTCGCGCGCCTCGCCCAGGTGGCCGGGAACGAGGCCGTCGCGGCGATGCTCCAGCGCTTCCAGTTCGGGGACGACGAGGAGACCGACGACGGCGGCGGTGGCGGCGGTGCACCGAGCCGATCGTCCAGCAGGAGGAGCCGCCGCCGCAGCAGCAGGGCGGCGACCAGTTCACGATCAGCGACAACGTCGACGGCGGCGGCCAGTCCCGGCAGCCGGAGCAGCCGCAGCAGTTCGAACAGGGCGGGAGCGGCGACCAGTTCCAGATCGGCGAGAACGTCGACGGCGGGGAGCCGGGCGGGGATCAGTTCACGATCGGCGAGAACGTCGACGGCGGAGGGCAGCGAGGAGGCGACCAGTTCACGATCGGCCCCAACGTCGACGGCGGTGGAGTGGAAGGCGCAGGCCGCCAGGACCTCGCAGGGCCCTTGGAGGCCGTGCGCCAGGGCCGCGAGGAGCGCGCGTTGGGCGGCGCGGCGACCACCGGGCCCACGCCGAGCGGAGGCAGGCGGGGACGGGCTCGCGGCCGACCTGCGCATCCTGGCGACCGGCACCTTGGCGGGCGCCGACCAGCGCACGCGCGACCTGGCAGACAGCCTTTGCGACGCCGTGGCCGAGGCCTGGACGAGCTGGCAGTCCGCCTCCACGATCACCAACGTGAGGGTGAACAGCGTGACGGCGATCGGCGGCCAGCTCATCGGCCCGCGCTCGGCCCGCTGATCGTCGCGAACGCGTCCGACGCCAAGCGGCGGCGGCGCTGGGCAACGCGCTCGGGCGAGCCACCAGCTGTTCCTGTCGGCGTTCGGTCTCAAAGGGCTGCCGCTCTTTCCCTCGTTCGCCGCCGTCCCCGCGCCTGTCGCGCCTCCGACGCCGTCGATCCCGATGCCGATGGTCGGCCACGGGTCTGACCGCCGCTTCGTTCGGAATCGCGTCGCAGATGATCCGGCTCCAGGACCAGTCGCAAGCAGCAGGCCTGCTGCGGCGGTCGCCAACGCGATGATCTTCGCCGTGACGAACTGGCTCGCAGCGCTCGATGTTCACTGCTGCTGGGCACGGGGCCTGTGCCGACGTTCGCTCCGCCCTACGTGCCGGTCGGGCCGGTCGTCGGCGGCGTCGCGTTCAGTGTGCCCGGCGCGATCAGCGGGCTAGCGGTCCAGCCGCGCCAGCGCTCGCAGCGCCAGGACCCTGGATCGGCCTGCGCGTAGGCCGCGTCGACCGCGGTGGCCCGCTCGTCGGGATCGAGTCCCGGGAGCAGCGCGTCGGTGAGCGGCGTGATCTTCAGCCAGTCGCGCAACGCCGCCTGGGTGAGCCGCAGCTCGAACGACCAGCGCCGCGGCTTCAGCCCCGCCGCCGCGAGCAGTACGTCGATCTCGTCCGCGTCCGGGAGCCGCTCGGCCGCCGGCGCCTCCGGCACGCGGCCGTCGGCGAGCAGCGCGGGAAGCTCCAGCAGCAGCGGATCGGCGTCCGCCGCCGGGCCGGTCCGGCTCCCCGAGGTAGAGCGCGGGAATCGCGAACGCGAGCGCGCCGCCGGGAGCGACGAGGGCCGCGAGCCGCGGGATCGTCTCGCGCAACGGCCCGAGCAGCCAGATCGACGCACCGCACAGCACGCGGTCGAACCGTTCGCCGTCGGGCAGCGCCGCAGCCCACTCGACGCGGGGATCGCGCGAGCCCGCGCTCCCGCATCGCGCCGACGGCTCGACGCACAGCACACGGCCCTCCGGACCGAGCAGCGGCAGCGCCGCCCGCGCCGTCCCGCCGAGCCCCGCGCCGACGTCGAGCACCCGCATCCCCGGCCCGAGCCGCGGCCTCCCGCACGAGCTCCGCGTTCATCCGCCGGTAGCGGTCGTGCCGCCGGTCGAACTCCTCGTAGAGGCCGCGGCCGGTCGGCCGGGCATCGTCCCAGCTCACAGCGAGCCGCTCGAGCGCGACGTCGCGTCCACCGGGCGGAACACGGGATCGTCCAGCAGCCCCATCCGGGCGAGGTTGTGCTCGGCCTTGTAGCGCATGCACTCGCGCATCAGCTCGCGCATCGGCTCGGAATAGCGGAAGAAGTCGAGCTCGAGGTTCGCGTCGTCGATGTACCAGCGGCGGAACGCCTCGACGTCCTCCACGGGCGGCGGCGCCGAGAAGCGCGCGTGATCCTCGCGCAACCACCAGTCCGTGAAGCCGTACGCCTCGTGGTAGTCCTCGTAGAGCGGCGTGCCCGGGAACGGCACGAGCACGCCCAGCGTCGAGAACGTGTCGACGAGCGGCGCGATCTCCTCCATGAACGTGAGCGTCCGCTCCAGGGCCTCGGGGCCCTCCTGCGGGAAGCCGAGCATGAAGTTGCACGCCGTGCTCAACCCGGCCTCCTTGGCCCACACGAGCGCTCTGCGCACGTGGTCGGTCTTGATCCCCTTCTTGATCGCCCGCAGGATCTCGTCGTCGCCGCTCTCGACGCCGAAGTTGACGTGGCAGAGCCCGGCCCGGCGCATGGTCGCGAGCAGCTCCGGGTTGACCATGTTGGCGCGCGTGATCGCGCTCCACTGCAGCGGGAACCGGATCTCGCGCTCGATCGTCTCGCAGAGCTCGTAGAGCCGACGCCGGTTCGCGGTCAGCGCATCGTCCCAGCACGGGTAGAAGACCAGGCCGGTGCGCTCGTGGTAGGCGTTGAGCTCCTCCACGACAGGCCCGGCCGAGCGGTACCGGAAGGTACGGCCGGTGACGTAGTTGGCGCAGAACGTGCAGCGCGCGGGACAGCCGCGGCTGGTCAGGATCCCGCCGGGAACGACGTCGCGCCCGGTCGGGTCGTACCACGCGGGGTCGAAGAGGTCCTGCGCGAGCAGTGCGGGCGCGACGGTGTCGAGGTCGGCGATCGGCTCGGCGACGATCACCCCGCGTACGTCCTCACCGCGCTCGAGCCGGTCGACGAGCGCGACGATCGCCTCCTCTGCCTCGCCCACGAGGGCCGCGTCGAAGCCGTGCTCCAGCGTTTCCGCGGCCCGCACCGTCGCGTGGGCCCCGCCGGCGACGAGCAGCGGGAACCGTCCCCGCAACGCCTCGGCCAGCTCGTACGCGTGCCAGACCCAGCGCGTGAAGAGCCCGAGGCCGACGACGTCGGGCGCGAACGCCTCGGCGTCGGCGACGATCGTGGCGCGCATCGCCTGGGAAGTGCCGCGCGGCTGCGTCGATCACCCTCACGTCGCAGCCGCGCTCGAGGAGGGCCGCGGCCACATACTGGAGCCCCAGTAGCGGCGCGCCGAGCCGCTCCGGCGAGGGCGGGTTGACGAGCAGCACGCGGGTCGAGCCGCCGCTCATGGGCCAAGGGTACGACTTCGGCTACAGAATCGCGAGCAACCCGCCGGCCGTGCTCGACGACCTCGTCCGGACGTTCGGCCTCGAGCGCCGCGCGAGTGTGGATCCCGCCCCAGGTGACCGCGACGGCGTGAACTCCGGCCGCCCGGGCGGCGCCGATGTCGTAGGGCGAGTCTCCGACGTAGACCGCGTCTTCCGGCCGTCCACCGAGCCGCTCGAGCGCGAGCAGAATGCCGTCCGGGTGCGGCTTCCCGCGCTCGAGCTCGTCGCTGCCCACGATCGTGCCGAAGAAGTGGCGGGCCGAGAGCTGATCGAACGCGAGGTCGATCGACTCCTGGCGCTTCGCGGTGACGATGCCGAGGCGGCGGCCCTCCCGGTGCAGCCGCCCGACGACGTCCTCCATCCCCGGGAAGAACGCGAGCCCGGCGTGGAGCGGAACGTTGTGCGCACGGTAGACGGCCATGAGCTCGTCCACCCGCGCCGGCTCGATCGCCTGCATCTGCTCCCGCAGGGACGAGCCTCCGACACCGGCCAGCAGCCGTTCGTCGGGCACGTCGTGTCCGAGGACCGCCCGCGTGGCATGCCGGAACGAGGCGAGGATCATCGGCCCCGAGTCGATGAGGGTGCCGTCGAGGTCGAAGAGGACGACAGGGAAGCGCACAGGTTCATGCTAGAGAGATGAGTCCTTCGTTCGCCGTCGAGCCGCTGGTCGACGCTCGTGATGTCCTCGGCGACCCGCAGGCGCTTCGCGCGCGGGCGGCGGAGCTCGGCTACCTCTTCGTGGCCGGGGCGCTCGACCGTGCGCCGGTGCTCGCCTTGCGCGCTGCCGTCCTGTTCCGCTGCGGCGAGCGCGGCTGGCTCGCTCCGGGCTCGCCGACGCTCGAAGGCGTCGCCGGGCCGCGCGTACGGCTCGGCGAGCAGGACCCGCCGTGGATCGCGCTCCAGGCCGAGGTTATGGTGCTCCCCGAGGTGGACGCGCTACGGCACGACCCGTTCGTGCGCGAGGTGCTCGAGACGCTGTTCGGCGCGCCTCCGCTCGCGGGGCGCGGCGACATCCTGCGGATCACGTCGCCGGCTGCGGCCGATCTCGCCACGCCGCCGCACAGGGACGGTGAGTACGTCCACGACGCCCGGCTCTGGACGGTCTGGATCCCGCTCGGCGACTGCCCCCTCGACCTGGGCGGCCTCGCCGTGCTGGCCGGCTCACACCGGCCGGACGACCCGGACGCCGTCTGGGCGTCGACGGACTACGCGACGGGCGACGTGCTGATGTTCGGCAGTCGAACGCTGCATCGCGCCGGCGAGAACCTGAGCGGCGACCGGCTGCGGCTCTCCGTCGACTTCCGCTACGTCCCCTCGCCGTAGTCGACGCCTGTGAGGTAGAGCCCCCACGGAGGCGCGGTGCGGCCGGCCTCGCTGCGCGGCCGGCCCTCGAGCAGCCGCGCCAGGTCTGGGGGCGCCGACTCGACCATCGTGCCCACCAGCGAACGGACCATGTGCCGGAGAAAGCTGTCGGCCGTCAGCTCGAGCTCGAGCACGTCGCCCCGGCGTTCCCAGGCCGCCCGCGTCACCGTGCGCACGAATACCTGGTGCTGGGTCTCGGTCGGCGTGAAGGCACGGAAGTCGTGCTCGCCGAGCAGCAGCGACGCCGAATGGGCGAGCTGCTCCTGGTCCGGCGGACGCGGCACCCACCAGCTGCGCCGGGCCTCCAGCGCCGATCGGGTCCGGCAGCCCCAGATCCGGTACCGGTAAGTACGGGTGCGCGCCGAATGCCGCGCGTGGAAGTCCGGCGCCGCCGCCGCCGCGGCCACGACGGAGACGTCGTCCGGAAGCGCTGCGTTCAGGCCGCCCGCCGCACGCTCGGCCGGAGGGCCCCCGTCGGCGTCGAGGCTGACGACGTTGGCCAGCGCGTGCACGCCCGCATCCGTCCGTCCCGCCACGGCGAGTCCGCTCCAGTGCGGGAAGACCCTGTCGAGCGCAGAGCGCAGCGAGCCTTCGACCGTACGCAGGCCGGGCTGCGTCGCCCAGCCGCGGAAGCCCGTGCCGTCGTACTCCAGGGTCAGACGGAGCCGCACGTCAGGGCAGCCTGCCGGTACTTGTAAGGCGAGCTTTACACTCTAATCCTGCTTGCGTTTGACCGATACACTCTAATCAATGAACACCACCGAGAGAAGCTTCCTCCTCCAGCGCGTCCAGCCGGCCCTGACCGGGCTGATCGACGGTTCGCTCTCGACACTGGCCCCGATCTTCGCCGTCGCGCTCGCCACCCACAACCCCCACTACGCGTTCTTCGCCGGCCTCGCGACCGCGATCGGTGCGGGCGTCTCGATGGCCTATTCGGAGGGGCTCTCCGACACGGGTGAGCTGACCGGGCGCGGCAACCCCGTCACCCGCGGGATGATCACCGGCGTGGGCACGTTCATCGGCGGCGTCCTGCACACGCTGCCCTTCCTGATCCCGCGCTACGGGCTCGCGCTCGCTGTCGCCGCCGTCGTCGTCGGGTTCGAGCTGCTGGCGCTGGCCTGGATCCGATGGCACTTCTTCAAGACGAGCTTCGTCGTGTCGTTCGCGTACATCACGCTCGGCGGCGTCGTCATCGTCAGCGTGAGCGTCGCTCTCGGCGCCGCGCGCCTAGGACGTGTCGGGGCCGACGACGAGCGTCAGGTCAGCGCACTGCGAGCACGCGCACCAGATCGCCCTGACCGGCGCCTGTTGCGCAACGTGCGGCCCAGAGCTCACCGTCGAGCCTCACCTGCCCGTCGGGGCGACAGGCCCGCACGACCGTTGCCGTGCGCCCGACGAGCGTCTGGACGCCGGTCTTCGGCCTCTGGCGCCGCGAGAACCAGATCCAGAAGGCAGACTCGCTCACCTCGACCGCAGCCCCGCCCGCGACCGCCACGTAACTCCAGGGCGGCTCGAAGACGAAGAACGCTAGGAGGAGGGCAACGACGAACGCCACGGGCCTACTCTAGGCCGTGGCAACAGCCATGAAGTCGTCATGGCCCGGCGCAGCCCGCGCCGCACTTCATGGCTCGAAGTCGACGAGCTCGAGGTACGCCATCTCGGCCGCGTCGCCCGGACGCGGGCCGAGCTTGACGATCCTCGAATACCCACCCGGCCGGCCCTCGAAGCGAGGCGCGACGTCCGAGAAGAGCTTGTAGACGACGTCCTGCGAGCGCAGGAAGGCGAGCGCCTGCCTGCGCGAGTGGACGTCGCCGCGCCGGGCGAGGGTGATCATCTTCTCCGCGATCGGCCGGACCTCCTTCGCCTTGGCGAGCGTCGTCTGGATCCGGCCGTGCTCGAACAGCGCACCGGCGAGGTTCGCGTACAGCGCCTTGCGATGGGCCGAGTCGCGGCCCAGCTTCCTGCCCGAGCGGTGGTGGCGCATGTCTAGCCGGCGCCTCCCTCGTCGCCGCGCAGGTTCAGTCCGTGCGTGGCGAGCGTCTCCTTGACCTCCTCGATCGACTTCTTGCCGAAGTTCGGGATCGCGGCGAGCTCGTTCTCGGTCTTCGAGACCAGGTCGCCGATCGTCTCGATGCCGACCCGCTTGAGGCAGTTGTACGAGCGGACGCCGAGCTCGAGCTCCTCGATCGGGAAGTTCTCCATCCCGTGCGCGAGCGGAGCCTCGGCCTGCTCGGCCGCGGCGCTGGCATCGGTGAGACCCTCGATCGCGTCGAGGTCGGTGAAGATCGCGAGCTGGCGGATCAGGATCTCCGCCGCCTCGCCGATCGCGTCGCGCGGGTCGATCGACCCGTCGGTGGTGACGTCGAGCGTCAGCCGGTCGTAGTCCGTGCGCTGACCCACGCGCGCGGCCTCGACGTCGTACGAGACGCGTCGCACCGGCGAGAAGATCGAGTCCACCGGGATCACGCCGATCGTGTGCTCCGGCCCGCGGTTGTTCTCGGCCGGGACGTAGCCGCGACCGCGCCCGATGGTGAGCGTGATCTCGAGGCGCCCCTTGTCCGAGAGATGCGCGATCTCGAGCTCCGGGTTGAGGATCTCGAGCTCGGCGGGAGCCTCGATGTCGCCGGCCGTGACCGTGCCTGCACCCTTCTTCTGCAGCCGGACCTCGACCTCCGGGGACTCGCCGTGCAGGCGGCTGATGAGGTTCTTGAAGTTGAGGATGATGTCGGTGACGTCCTCGCGGACGCCGGGCAGCGTCGTGAACTCGTGCGCGACGCCCTCGATCTTCACCGAGGTCACGGCGGCGCCCTCCAGCGAGGAGAGCAGCACGCGGCGCAGCGAGTTACCGAACGTGTAGCCGAAACCGCGGTCGAGCGGCTCCATTACGAACAGGCCTCGGTGATCGCCGACTTCCTCGTGCACGATCTTCGGGACCTGGAACTCCATGAGGCTGGTACGAGTGGCCATCCTGTCCTTTCCTGACGTTCTTTCACTTCGAGTAGAGCTCGACGATCAACTGCTCCTGCACCGGGGTGTCGATCTCCTCGCGCTCGGGCCATTTGAGGATCTTGCCGGTGAGGTTGTCGTGATCGGCCTGGAGCCAGGGCGCGACGGACGCGGTGAGATCGGTCGCCTCGCGGACGATCTGCTCGGCGCCGCTTCCCGGCTTGATGGTGACGATGTCGTCCGGCTTGACCTGGTAGCTCGGGATGTTCACGCGGCGGCCGTTGACGTGGAAGTGGCCGTGCCTGACGAGCTGCCGTGCCTGCGCGCGGGACGCCGCGAAGCCGAGCCGGTAGACGACGTTGTCCAGCCGGATCTCGAGCATCCGCAGCAGGTTGTCGCCGGTGACGCCCGTGCCGCGCGTGGCCTTGTCGTAGTAGGTGCGGAACTGCTTCTCGAGGAGCCCGTAGAAGCGCCTGGCCTTCTGCTTCTCACGGAGCTGAAGCAGGTACTCGGACTGCTTGATGCGGCCGCGGCCGTGCTCGCCCGGCGGGTAGCTGCGGCGCTCGATCGCGCACTTCTCGGTGAGGCAGCGCTCGCCCTTGAGGAAGAGCTTCATCCCCTCGCGGCGGCACTGCTTGCACTTCGGAGACGTGTCGCGGGCCATGCCTAGACGCGCCTTCGCTTGCGCGGGCGGACCCCGTTGTGGGCCTGCGGCGTCACGTCCTTGACCCCGAGGATCTCGAGCCCGGCGGCCTGCAGCGAGCGGATCGCCGTCTCGCGGCCGGAGCCGGGGCCCTTCACGAACACCTCGACCTTCTGCAGGCCGTGCTCCATCCCCTTGCGTGCGCACGAGTCGGCGGTGACCTGCGCTGCGAACGGCGTCGACTTGCGGGAGCCCTTGAAGCCCGCCGAGCCGGCGGACTCCCAGGCGATCACGTTGCCCTCCTTGTCGGTGAGGGCGACGATCGTGTTGTTGAACGACGTCTTGATGTGTGCCTGACCGATCGCGATGTTCTTGCGGACGCGGCGGCGGGTGCGACCTCGTGTCGCCTGGCGGCGGGGAGGAGCCATCTACTTGCCTTTCTTGCCGCGTCCGACGGTCTTCTTCGGGCCCTTGCGCGTGCGGCCGTTCGTCTTGGTGCGCTGCCCGTTGACCGGGAGGTTGCGCCGGTGCCGGATCCCGCGGTACGAGCCGATCTCCTGCAGGCGCTTGATCGCCTGCGAGCGCTCGCGGCGAAGGTCGCCCTCGACCTGCAGGTTCGAGTCGATGTAGTCGCGCAGGCGGATGACCTCTTCATCGGTGAGGTCGCGCACCTTCGTGTCGGGGTTCAGCTTGAGATCGGCAGCGATCTTCTGCGCCGACGACTGGCCGATGCCGTAGATATAGGTCAGCCCGATCTCGAGCCGCTTCTGATTCGGGAGATTGACTCCTGCGATGCGCGCCACTAGGCCTCCATCACCCCTGTCGCTGTTTGTGTCGCGGGTTCGTACAGATGACCATGGTCCTACCGTGCCGCTTGATCACGCGGCACCGCTCACACATTGGCTTGACGGACGCTCTGACTTTCATCGTTTCGGTACCTGATCTCAGGAAAACCGCGCTCTCAGAGCGCGGTGGGTGACGGGAAGACTCTGCGGCACGCCACAAGATCCCGTGGCTTGCCGGGCCCGTCATCGTAGCAAACGCGCTCCGACTCTCCCCTCGGCCGTGGTGAGGATCCTGGGGCCCTGTTCGGTGATCGCGACCGTGTGCTCGAAATGGGCCGAGAGGGAGCCGTCCCGGCTCGAGATCGACCACTTGTCGTCGAGCACGTAGACCTCGTCGCTGCCGGCATTGATCATCGGCTCGATCGCGAAGACCATCCCGGGCTGGAGCAGCGGGCCGCGTCCCGGCTCGCCGAAGTTCGGGATCTGCGGATCCTCGTGCATGGAGCGGCCGACGCCGTGGCCGACGAGGCTGCGCACGACCGAGAAGCCCGCCGCCTCGACGACCTGCTGGATCGCGTGGGAGATGTCCGACAGACGCCGGCTCGCGCGGCACTCGTCGACACCCGCGGCGAGCGCCGCCTGGCCGACGTCCAGCAGCCGCTGCGCCTCCGGGCTGATCTCTCCGATGGCGAAGGTGTAGGCCGAGTCCGCGACGAAGCCGCCGAGGGTGACGCCGACGTCGATCGCGAGCACGTCCCCATCGACGAGCCGGTACGGACCCGGGATGCCGTGGACGACCATGTCGTTGGGCGAGGCGCAGATCGAGGCCGGGTAGCCGCGGTACCCCTGGAAGGTGGGAACGCCGCCCTGCGAGCGGATGAACTCGGCGGCGACGCGGTCGAGCTCGGCCGTGGTCACTCCGGGCTGTGCGTGCTCGCCGATCAGCGCCAGCGTCTCGGCGACGACCCGGCCCGCCCCGGCCATCTGCTCGATCTCGGCGCTGCTCTTGCGGATGATCATCGAACCGCGACCTGGTCCAGAGCCCGCTGGATCTCGGCGAAGACCTCACCGACGGAGCGGTCGGCGTGGATCCCGACGACGTTGCCGCGGGTCGAGCGATACCGCTCGACGAGCGGGGCCGTCTGCGCGCGGTAGAGCTCGAGCCGGTGCTGGATCGCCTCGGGCGTGTCGTCCGTGCGTCCCTCCTCGAGACTGCGTCTCTGCATGCGCTCGAACAGCGTCGACTCGTCGTCGACGTGGAGGTCGAACACGACGTCGACGCCGCGGCCGAGCTCGGCCAGCATCGCGTCGAGCGCCTCCGCCTGCCGGGCGGTGCGCGGGAAGCCGTCGAGCACGAAGCCCGCGCGCGCGTCATCGGCGGCCAGCCGCTCGCGGATCAGCTCGATCATCAGCTCGTCCGGAACGAGGTCGCCGGCGTCGAGCAGCGGCTTGACGCGCCGGCCCAGCTCGCTGCCGTCGGCCATGGCCTGCCGCAGCATGTCGCCGGTGGCGATGTGCGGGACCTCGTAGTCGGCCGCGATCCGCTTCGCCTGCGTGCCCTTGCCGGAGCCCTGGGGCCCGAGCAGGAGGATGTCGAGAGCCACCCCGCCCTACTTCGACGACGGCAGGGCCGTCATTTCAAGAAGCCTTCGTAGGAGCGCATCATCATCTGCGACTCCATCTGGCGCATCGTGTCGAGCGCGACACCGACGACGATCAGGACCGACGTCCCGCCCAGGGCCCGCGAGTTCGCCTGCGAGAACCCGAAGTAGTGGATGAAGATGCTCGGCGCCACCGCGATGATCGCCAGGTAGAGCGAGCCGGGCAGGGTCAGACGCGTGAGCACGCGATCCAGGTAGTGCGCCGTCGGCGGCCCGGGTCTGATGCCCGGGATGTACCCGCCGTTCTTGCGCAGGTTGTCGGCCTGGTCGATCGGGTTGAACTGGACCGCCGTGTAGAAGTACGTGAAGATCACGATCAGCCCGGCCTCGAGGAGCAGGTAGGAAAGGTTGTTCTGCGTGAAGTGGTGGTTCACCCAGCTCTGGGTCTGCGGGAAGAACTGGGCGATCGTCGGCGGGAACTGCATCACGGCGACGGCGAAGATGACGGGGATCACGCCCGCCATGTTCACGCGCAGCGGCATGTAGGTCGCTCCGCCCGCGGTCATGCGGCGGCCGACCATCCGCTTCGCGTACTGGATCGGGATCCGGCGCTGGCCCTCCTGCATGAAGACGACGGCGACGACGATCCCGAGCGCGACGATCGGGAAGAAGAGCTTCTCGACCGCGCCGCCGTTCAGCCAGGCGGTCACGCCGGCGGGCGCGGAGGTGAGGATCGACGCGAAGATCAGGATCGAGATCCCGTTGCCGACGCCGCGCTTCGTGATCAGCTCTCCGAACCACATCAGGAGCGTCGTCCCGGCGGTGAGCGTGATGATGATCAGCACCAGCCGGCCGGGGTTCGCGGAAAGTGCGCCCTGCCGCTTGAACAGGTACGCGTAGCCGGTCGCCTGCGCGGCCGCGAGCCCGACGGTGCCGTAGCGGGTGTACTGGTTGATCTTGGCGTACCCGGCCTCGCCCTCCTTCTGCAGCTGCTCGAGCTTCGGCACGACGACGGCGAGCAGCTGGATGATGATCGAGGCCGTGACGTACGGCATGATCCCGAGCGCGAAGAGCGAGAACCGGCCCAGGGCGTTGCCGGAGAACGTGTTGAGCAGCCCGAGCAGCGGTCCGCCCTGGCTGTTGAAGTACTGCTGGATCTGGGCCGAGTCGACGCCCGGCGCGGGCAGGAACGACCCCAGGCGGTAGAGCGAGAGAATCATCGCCGTGAAGAGGACCCGGCGCCGCAGCTCGGGGACGCGCCAGGCGTTGCTGAGCCAGGAGAACACGCTTAGTCCTCGGCGATGTCCGCGTCGGAGGCCGGCGCCTCGTCCGCGGCCGGCGGCTCGCCCGGCGCGCCGCGATCGTTCCTGGCCTTCAGCTTGCCGCCCTTCTTCGACGCCTGCGGAGGCTTGAGCTCGTTCACCGTGCCGCCCGCGGCCTCGATCTTCGCGCGCGCGGTGGCGGAGAAGCGCGGCGCGGTGACGGTGAGCTTCTTCGTCAGGTCGCCGGTGCCGAGCACCTTCACGTCGATCTTGGTGTTGCGGATGATCCCGACGGACGCGAGCAGCTCGGGCGTCACCTCGGTGCCCGCGTCGAAGCGCTCGAGGTCGCGCACGTTGACCGGCACCGTGGAGGTGCGGTGCGGCCCCATCGGCATGGCGTCCTTCGAGTACGGGCCGCGCGCCTTGCCGAGCCGCATCTGGATGGGCATCTGGCCGCCCTCGAAGCCGGGGCGCATCATGTGCGACCCGGAGCGGGACTTCTGGCCCTTGATTCCACGGCCGGAGTAGCGGCCTTTACCGGAGCCGAGGCCCCGGCCGATGCGCTTGCGATCGACGCGCTTCTGCGCGGGCTTCAGGTTCGAGAGGGAGAGGGGCTCTTCTTCGGCCATGAACTAGGACGCCTCCTCGACGCGGACGAGGTGCGCAACCCTCCGGAGCATACCGGCGAGCGCCGGGCTCTCCTTCTGCTCCACGCTCTGCCCGATGCGGCGAAGGCCGAGCGCCCGGAGCGTCCCGCGGTGACGCTGCGAGTGCCCGATCGCGCTGCGGATCTGCGTGATCTTCACCGTGCTCACGACGCGGGCTCCTCCGCAGGCTCGGCGGGAGCCTCGGCGTCGCCGGCGGGCTCCGTGGCGACGGCCACGGCCTCCGCGGCAACGAGCGTCTCCGCCTCTTCCTCTTCGGCCTCCACGTGCTTGGCGGGCAGGACCTGGGCGATGGTGAGCCCGCGCGTCCTCGCCACCTCCTCGGGGCGCCGGAGCCGCTGGAGTCCGTTCACGGTCGCCTTCAGCATGTTGATCGGGTTCGTCGTGCCCAGGCTCTTCGCGAGGATGTCGCGGATGCCGCCGAGCTCGAGCACGGCGCGCACTCCGCCGCCCGCGATGACGCCGGTTCCCTCGCTGGCGGGCCGCAGGAGAACCCGCGCGGCACCGAACTCACCGAGGATCTCGTGCGTGATCGTCGAGCCGTGCTTCGGCACCGTGAACATGTTCTTCTTCGCGTCGTCGACGGCCTTGGAGATCGCGAGCGGAACCTCGCGCGCCTTCCCGTAGCCGACGCCGACGCGGTCGACCTCGTCACCGATCACGACGAGCGCGGTGAACGAGAACCGCCGGCCGCCCTTGACGACCTTGGCGACACGGTTGATCTCGACCACACGCTCCTTGAGCTCCCTGCTCTCTGCGACGTTGATCCCCATCTAGCATTCACCTTCCGACTCGATCGTGTTTCCGGGCCGCGAAAAGCAAGCCAGGCTAGGACGCAGGGAGCGTTCGTAGCCGGAGGCTACGGGCGCGACTGAGGACGACGCATGGCGCCGCTTTGCAGCGTGCACGGGGACACGAGCGAGGCGGGAGGGGGATGCAATCAAAACTTCAGTCCCCCTTCGCGCGCACCGTCGGCGAGCGCCTTGACTCGGCCGTGATACAGGTAGCCGGCGCGGTCGAAGACGACGGCCTCGAGGCCCGCCTTCCGCGCCTTCTCGGCCAGCAGCTTGCCGACCGCGGTCGCCTGCTCGGTCTTGTTGCCCTTGAACGACTTCGGCAGCTGCATCCAGGTGGCGGATGCGAGCGTCCGGCCGGTGGCGTCGTCCACGGCCTGGGCGTAGATGCCCTTGTTGGAGCGGAAGACGGCGAGCCGCGGCCGCTCGGCCGTGCCCGTGACGCGGCCGCGCACCCTGCGGTGCCTGCGGAGCCGCGCCTCCCTGGTTGTGAGTGTGCTCATGCTCTCTTTCCGACCTTGCGGCGGACGTGCTCGCCCTGGTAGCGAATGCCCTTGCCCTTGTACGGCTCCGGCGGGCGGACGCGCCGGATCTCGGCCGCGACCTGCCCGACCTGCTGCTTGTCGTTGCCCTTGACGACCACCTGCGTGGGGACCGGAACCTCGAACGAGATCCCCTGCGGCGCCGGGACGACGACCGAGTGCGAGTAGCCGACGGCCAGCTCCAGCGTCGTCCCGTTCAGCGCGGCGCGATAGCCGACGCCCTGGATCTCCAGCGTCTTCGAGAAGCCCTTGGTCACGCCCTCGACCATGTTCGCCACGAGCGTGCGCGTCAGGCCGTGCAGCGCCCGATCCTCGCCGCGGTCGGTCGGGCGCGTGACGAGGATCTCGCCGCCGGCCTCCTCGATCGACATCCGCTGCGGGACCTGCTGCGTGAGCTCGCCGAGCGGGCCGGCGACCAGCACGCGGCCAGGCTTGACCGAGACGGTGACACCGGCCGGGACTGGGATTGGCTGTCTGCCGATTCGACTCATGCGCGCCTACCAGACGAAGCAGATCACCTCGCCGCCGACGCCCTCCTCGGCGGCCTTGCGGCTGGTGATCACGCCCTTGGACGTGGACAGGATGGAGATGCCCATGCCGCCGAGCACGCGCGGCAGGCGATCCTTGCGCGCGTAGATGCGGCGGCCCGGCTTCGAGATGCGGCGCAGGTCGGTGATGATGCGCTCCCGGCTGCGTCCGTACTTGAGCTGGACGACGAGCGTGTCGAAGCTGTCGCCCTTCTTCACCGTGTAGCCCGTGATGTAGCCCTCCTCGGTGAGGATGCGGGCCAGCTCCTCCTTGATGCGGGAGGTCGGCATCTCGACCTGCTCGTGCAGCGCCTTGTTGGCGTTGCGGATGCGGGTCAGCATGTCTGCGATCGGGTCAGTGAGCATTCGTCGTTCCCTCTACCACGATGATTTCGTCATGCCGGGGATGGCGCCCTGGTGGGCCAGCTCGCGCAGGCAGATCCGGCACACCCCGAACTTCTTGAAGACCGCGCGGGGGCGGCCGCAGCGGCGGCACCGCGTGTACTGCCGCACCTTGTAGCGCTGCGGGCGGGCGGCCTTGGCGATCAGGGACTTCTTGGCCACTAGTTACTCCCTCCTGGTGGTGCGAACGGCAGGCCCGAGGCCGCGCAGCAGGGCCTGTGCCTGCTCGTCCGTCACGGCGCTCGTGGTAATCGCGACGTCGAGCCCGCGGATCGCGGCCACCGAGTCGTAGTCGATCTCCGGAAAGATGATCTGCTCGCGGATGCCCAGCGAGTAGTTGCCGCGGCCGTCGAACGAGCCGAGGCTGAGGCCGCGGAAGTCGCGGATGCGCGGGAGCGCGATCGACACGAGGCGGTCGAGGAACTCCCACATCCGGGCGCCGCGCAGGGTGACCTTGCAGCCCACGGCCATGCCCTCGCGGAGCTTGAAGCCGGCGATCGACTTGCGCGCGCGGCGGAGCTGGGCGCGCTGGCCGGCGATCGTCGTCAGCTCCTCGATCGCGGCGTCGAGCGCCTTGGCGTCGGTCTTGGCCTCGCCGACGCCCATGTTGAGCGTGATCTTCTGCAGCCGCGGCACCTGCATCACCGAGGACAGCCCGAGCTCCTCCTGCAGGCTCGCGCGCAGCTCCTCCTCGTAGCGCTTCTTGAGGCGGGGCACATAGCCGTTCTCCGCCGGCTTCTTGGCCGCCGGCTTCTTCTGCTTGGTCGCAGCCATCAGCGATCGATCTCCTGGCCGCAGTCGGCCCGCTTGCAAACGCGGATCCGGTGCGTCTCGCCCTTCACGACCCGCTCGTGGATCCCGACGCGGGTCGCGCGCTTGCAGGTCGGACAGACGACCATCACGTTCGAGATCTGGATCGGCGCCGCCCGCTCCATGACGCCGCCCGGGGTCATCGCGGTCCCGCCCATGCGGCTCGAGTCGCGCAGCGGCTTCGGCTTCACGTGGCGCTTGACGACGTTGAGGTTCTCGACGATCACGCGCCGCTCCTTCGGACGGGCCTCCAGCACGCGTCCCTGCTTGCCGCGGTCCTTGCCGGTGATGATCTGCACCAGGTCGCCCTTCTTCACGTTCATCGTCGTCCCCACGTCAGAGCACCTCCGGTGCGAGCGAGACGATCTTCATGAAGTTCTTCTCGCGGAGCTCGCGCGCGACCGGCCCGAAGATGCGGGTGCCGCGCGGGTTGCGCTGGTTGTCGATGATCACGGCGGCGTTCTCGTCGAACGCGATCAGCGTCCCGTCGTCGCGGCCGTACGCCTTCTTGGTGCGCACGACGACCGCCTTGACGACCTCGCCCTTCTTGATCGTGCCCTGCGGCGTCGCCGTCTTGACCGTGCCCACGATCACGTCGCCGACGCGCGCGTAGCGGCGGTGCGACCCGCCCATGACGCGGATGCAGAGGAGCTCCCGCGCCCCGGTGTTGTCGGCGACCCTGAGCCTGGATTCCTGCTGGATCACTTGGCCTCCTCGACGACCTCGGCCAGGCGCCAGTGCTTCGTCTTCGACAGCGGGCGCGTCTCGACGATCCGGACGACGTCGCCGACCTTCGCCACGTTGCTCTCGTCGTGGGCGTGGAACTTCGTCGAGCGGCGCACGACCTTCTTGTAGCGCGGGTGCGCCTTCACGGTGTCGACCTTGACGACGATCGTCTTGTCCATGGCGCTCGAGACGACGACGCCCCGTCGCTCCTGGCGGCGCCCGCGCGGATGCTCCGGCTTCTCGAGCCGCGTGATCGGCTTGCGCTCGGCCGGATGCTCACGCTTCGTCTTCGAGCGCTGCCGGCGCAGCGCGCGCGGCAGACGCTTCTTCTTCGGCTTCGGGCCGCTCGGGGGCTGCTCGTGGACCGGTCTCGCGGCGGCGGGCTCGGCCTCGGCAGGCTCCGGCTCCGGCCGCGACCTCTGCGACCGGCTCGGCCTCTGCGACGCGGCTCGGCCTCGGCGACGGGCTCCGGCTCGGGCTCGGCTTCCGCTACGGGCTCGGGCTCCGCCTCGGCGGCAGGCTCGGCCTGGCGACCGGCTCCAGCTCCGCGGCAGGCTCGGCGTCGGCCGGCTCGGCCTCGGCCGCAGGCACGGACTCGGACGCCTCCGCCTCGGGCTGCAGCTCGTCGTCGGGTCTCGGTGTCTGTTTCGGTGTCTTCTTCTCGGCCATCTACTTCGTCCTCTCGATCCGGAACTCGCGCTCGTGGCGCACCGTCAGGATCCTGGCGATCTCGCGCTTCGCGAGCCGCAGGCGCGTCGTGTTCTCGAGCGCGCCGGTCGCGGACTGGAAGCGCAGGTTGAACAGCTCCTGCCGTGCCTCGGCGAGCTTCTCCTCGAGGTCCAGGTCGTCCAGTTCTTGCAGGTCTCTAGCTTTCAAAGAGATCCGCCTCCCGCTTCACGAACTTGGTCTTGACGGGCAGCTTGCGCCCCGCGAGCCGGAGCGCCTCCTTCGCGAGCGGCTCGGCGACGCCGGCCAGCTCGAAGATCACGCGTCCGGGCTTGACCACGGCCACCCAGTGCTCGGGCGAGCCCTTGCCGGAGCCCATTCGCGTCTCGGCCGGCTTCTGGGTCACGGGCTTGTCCGGGAAGACGTTGATCCAGACCTTGCCGCCGCGCTTGATCTTGCGCGTCATCGCGATCCGGGCCGCCTCGATCTGGCGGTTGGTCACCCAGCCGACATCGAGCGACTTCAGCCCGTAGTCCCCGAAGTGGACGGTCGTCTGCCCCTTCGCGGTGCCCTGCCGGCGGCCGCGCTGGACCTTGCGGTACTTGGTTTTCTTGGGAAGCAGCACTAGCGACTCCTCGGGCTTGGGCGTGTCGTCGACGGGCGGCGCCGTCGTCGGTGCGTCGGCCGCGGGCGGCGTCGTGTCCTCCGGCGGGCGTCGGGTCTGATCGGGACGCGGGCCACCCTGCCCCTGACCCGCGGGCCTGTTGCCGCCCGGCCTGCTGCCGCCGGGGCCGCGCCCACGGCCGCCCGGGCCGCCGGGGCGTCCACCCTGCCCGCGACGCTGGCGGACGGGGCCGAGACCCTCGCGATCGCCGCCGCGGCCGCGGCCGCGCGCGCCCTCGCGGGACGATGCGCCGAGCCCCTCGGTCGGACCGCCGAGGCGCCGCGCCTGATCCTGGTCGCCGAGGCGGGAGTCCTTGCCGGTCATGCCCTCGTAGCCCTCGGGCATGATCTCGCCCTTGTTGATCCAGACCTTGACGCCGATGCGGCCGTAGGTCGTCTTGGCCTCGACGAAGCCGTAGTCGATGTCGGCCCGGATCGTGTGCAGCGGCACACGGCCCTCGGAGTAGCTCTCGGAGCGGCTCATCTCGCCGCCGCCCAGACGGCCGCCGCAGACGATCTTCACGCCCTGCGCGCCGGAGCGCATCGCAGAGGCGAGCGCACGCTTCATCGCGCGCCTGAAGCTGACGCGGTTCTGGAGCTGCTCGGCGATCGACTGGGCCACGAGCTTCGCATCCAGCTCGGGGCGCTTGATCTCGTTGATGTTGATGTGGACGTTCTTCTTCGTGAGTGCGTGCACCTCGCGGCGCAGGGCGTCCACCTCGACACCGGACTTGCCGATCACGATCCCCGGACGGGCGGTGTAGATGTCGATCGTGATGCGCTGCTTGTCCTTGCGGATCAGGATGTCGGACAGGCCCGCGTGCGAGAGCTTCCCGTAGATGTGCTTGCGGATGCGGATGTCCTCTGCGAGGTAGTCCGCGAAGTCCTTCCGGCTCGCGAACCAGTTCGACTTCCAGTCGTGGATGACTCCGACGCGCAACCCGCCGGGATGAACTTTCTGACCCACTAGTCCTCCGTCTCCTCGGTCGCCGGGGCCTCGGGCTCCGGGGTCTCAGGGATCGTCTCTGGCTCGGCCTCTGCCGCGGGCCAGTCCATCGGCACGGGCTCCTTGGGCGTCCTCGGCTTCCTCGGCGGCTCCGGGGTTCCGAGCACGTGATCCTCGGCCGGCTTGCGGCGGCGCGGCAGCCGGCGCTTGCCCTCCGCCGGCTCGGCCGGTGCGGGCGCCGACACGGTGCGGATCGGCTCCGCGAGCTCGATCGTGATGTGGCAGGTGCGCTTGTGGATCCGCGCCACGCGGCCCCGGGCGCGGGCGCGCCAGCGCTTCATCGTCGGGCCCTCGTCGACGTAGGCGCGCAGCACGACGAGGTCGTCGCCCGACAGGCCGTTGTTCGCCTCGGCGTTCGCCACGGCGGAGCGCAGCACCTTCTCGATCTCGTGGGCGGCTGCGCGCTGCGTGAACGCGAGCACGGTACGCGCCTCGGGCACGCTGCGGCCGCGGATGTGATCCGTGACGAGCCGCGCCTTGCGGGCGGTCATCCGCACGTACCTGGCCTGCGCGCGCACGACCTGGCGCTCCTGTTCGGCAGCTGCAGCCACTAGCGCTTCTTCACCTGGGTCTGGCGATCGCCGGCGTGCCCGCGGAAGGTGCGGGTGGGGGCGAACTCGCCGAGCTTGTGGCCGACCATCTGCTCCGTGATGAAGACGGGCACGTGCTTGCGGCCGTCGTGGACCGCGATCGTGTGCCCGACCATCTCCGGGAAGATCGTGGAGGACCGCGACCAGGTGCGGAGCGGGCGCTTCTGGCCCGTCGCGTTCAGGTTCTCGATCCGGCTCATCAGCCGCTCTTCCACGAACGGCCCCTTCTTGCTCGATCTGCTCACCGCTTCTCCTTGCCGCGCCTACGGCCGCGGACGATCAGCTTGTCCGATGCCTTGTGCTTGCCTCGCGTGCGCTTGCCGAGCGTCGGCACACCCCACGGCGTGACGGGATGCCGACCGCCCTTCGACTTGCCCTCGCCGCCACCGTGCGGGTGATCGACCGGGTTCATCGCGGAGCCGCGCACCGTCGGCCGCTTGCCCCTCCACCTGCTCCTGCCGGCCTTGCCGCCCGTGATGTTCTCGTGGTCGAGGTTTCCGACCTGGCCGACAGTCGCGCGACAGGTTAGCGGCACTCGCCTGAGCTCGCCGGAGGGAAGTCGGAGCACCGCGTAGGGCTCGTCCTTGGCGACGAGCTGGATTCCCGAGCCGGCGCTGCGGGCCATCTGGCCGCCGCGGCCGGGCTGGAGCTCGACGTTGTGCACGATCGTGCCGGTCGGGATGTTCCGCAGCGGCAGCGCGTTGCCGGGCTTGATGTCCGCGCCGGGGCCGGACTCGACCATGGCGCCGACCTGCAGCCGCGCGGGCGCCAGGATGTACGCCTTGGCCCCGTCTGCGTAGTGCAGGAGCGCGATGCGCGCCGACCGGTTGGGGTCGTACTCGATCGCCGCGACCCTGGCCGGGATGCCGTCCTTCTGCCGCTTGAAGTCGACGATCCGGTAGAGGCGCTTGTGGCCGCCTCCCTGATGGCGCCGCGTGATGCGGCCGTAGTGGTTGCGCCCGCCGGACTTCTTCAGCGGCTCCGTGAGGCTCTTCTCCGGCTCCGTCTTGGTGATCTCCTCGAACGTGGAGACGGACATGAACCTGCGCCCGGGAGAGGTGGGCTTGTATCGGCGGATCGGCATCAGACCTGCGCTCCCTCGAAGATCGGGATGACGTCGCCCTCGCGCACCTGGACGATCGCCTTCGTCCATCCCTGGCGGACGCCCTTGATCGCCCCGCGGCGCTTCGGCTTCGGCTTCACCTTCAGCATGTTCACGCGCACGACCTTGACGCCGAACTGCTGCTCGACCGCCTGGCGGACCTGCGTGCGATGCGCGTCCGGATGGACTCTGAACGAGTACTTGCGCTCCTCGATCAGGCGGTAGCTCTTCTCGGAGACGACCGGCGCGATGAGGATCTGCGTGGCGAGCAGGCTCATTGCGCCACGCCCCGCTTCGTGCCCGCGCGGGCCTCGACGAGCGGCAGAGCAGCTTCGCTGATGAGCAGCGAGCGGGCCCAGACCACGGACGCGACCTCGAGCTCGGACGGCGTGACGATGAGCACACGCGGCAGGTTGCGGAAGGACATCGATGAGGTTCTGCTCGTCCTCGGTGACCACGAGCACGAGCGGCAGCTCCTTGCCCCAGGCGGCAGTCAGCGCGACGGCCTGCTTGGTCGAGGGTGCCTCGAAGGCCGCGCCGTCGATCAGGCCCAGCGTGCCGCCGGCCGCGTGCGCCGACAGCGCGGAGCTGAGCGCTGCGCGCCGGGCCTTGCGGTTGACCTTGACCTCGAAGCTCCGCATCTGGGGCGCGAAGGCGACGCCGCCGCCGGTGAAGTGCGGCGCGCGGATCGTTCCCTGGCGGGCCCGCCCGGTGCCCTTCTGGCGCCACGGCTTCGCGCGGCCGCCGGCCACCATCCCGCGGCTCTTGGCCCCGCGGGTGCCGGCACGGGCCGCGTTGAGCTCGGCCCGGACCGTCTCGTGGATCAGGTGCGGCTTGACCTCGTTGCCGAAGACGGCGCTCTCCAGCGAGACCTGCTTCGAGGCCTTGCCGGCGGCGTCCAGGAGCGGTGCCTCAGGAGCGGCCATGGCCACGCTGCTCCCTGATCTCGACGATGCCGTTCTTCGGCCCGGGAACCGCGCCCTTGACGAGCAGCAGGTTCCGCTCGGGATCCGTCTCGTGAATCGTGAGACCGACCTGGGTGACGCGCACGCCGCCCAGCCGGCCGGCCATCTTCGTGCCCTTGAAGACGCGCGACGGCGTGGCCGACGCGCCGATCGAGCCGCGCTTGCGGATGTTGTGCGAGCCGTGCGTCTTCGGGCCGCGGTGGAACCGATGGCGCTTGATCGTGCCCGCGAAGCCCTTGCCGATCGAGGTCCCGGAGACCTTGACCTCGTCGCCCGGCTGGAACGACTCGACGGTCACCGCATCGCCGACGGCAGGCCTCGGTCGGCCCGCGGAACTCGACGAGGTGCCGGTGCGGCTCGGCGCCGCCCGCCTTCAGATGACCGATCTCAGGCTTCGTCAGCTTGCGCTCGGCCACCGGCTCGAACGCGAGCTGCACGGCCTCGTAGCCGTCCCGCTCGACCGTCTTCACCTGCACGACCGGACACGGGCCCGGCCTCGATCACGGTGACGGGCACGACGGTGCCGGTCTCCGGATCGAAGATCTGGGTCATTCCGAGCTTTCTTCCGACTATGCCCTTCATCTCCGTCCAGACTCTGCTCGGAAGAAATCTCGGATATCCGTGCTCACACGACATGCCACTATCGGAATCAAGCTGCCCCCCATCGCCCTAGAGCTTGATCTCGATGTCGACGCCGGCGGTGAAGCCGCCCGTCCGCGCAGCGGACCGGTGGAAGGGGTCTGGGGAAACCGGAAGGTTGCCCCAGCGGTTGGCCGGTGAGCACTCGATTCGCATCACAGCTTGATCTCGATGTCGACGCCGGCCGGCAGATCCAGCCGCATGAGCGAGTCGACCGTCTTCGGGGTGGGTGAGTGGATGTCGATCAGGCGCTTGTGCGTGCGCACCTCGAAGTGCTCCCGCGAGTCCTTGTCCTTGAACGGGGATCGGATCACGCAGTAGACGTTCTTCTCGGTGGGCAGGGGCACGGGGCCGGTGATGGTGGCACCGGTGCGCTGTGCGGTCTCGACGATCGACTGGGCCGATCGGTCGAGCTGCGTGTGGTCGTAGCCCTTGAGGCGGATGCGGATCTTCGGCTGGCTCACTTGATGACTTCGGTGACGACACCTGCGCCGACGGTTCGGCCGCCCTCGCGGATCGCGAAGCGGAGGCCCTGGTCCATGGCGATCGGCTGGATCAGCTCGATCTCCATGTTCGTGTTGTCGCCCGGCATGACCATCTCCTGGCCCTCGGGCAGCTTGATCGAGCCGGTCACGTCCGTCGTGCGGAAGTAGAACTGCGGCCGGTAGCCGTTGAAGAACGGCGTGTGGCGGCCGCCCTCGTCCTTCGAGAGCACGTAGACCTCGGCCTTGAAGTGCGTATGCGGCGTGATCGAGCCGGGCTTCGCGAGCACCTGTCCGCGCTCGACCTCCTCGCGCTTGACACCGCGGAGCAGCGCGCCCGCGTTGTCGCCGGCCTGCGCGGCGTCGAGCGTCTTCTGGAACATCTCGACGCCGGTGACGACCGTCTTCTCGGTCTTCTCGTGGATGCCGACGATCTCGACCTCGTCGCCGATCTTGACCGCGCCCTGCTCGACGCGGCCGGTGACGACGGTGCCGCGGCCGGTGATCGTGAACACGTCCTCGATCGGCATCAGGAACGGCTTGTCGAGGTCGCGGACCGGCTCGGGGATGTACGCGTCGACCGCGTCCATCAGCTCGAGGATCTTGGGCGTCCACTCGGCGTCGCCCTCCAGCGCCTTCAGCGCCGATACCTGGATCACCGGGATGTCGTCGCCCGGGAACTCGTACTTCGAGAGCAGCTCGCGCACCTCGAGCTCGACGAGCTCGAGCAGCTCCGGGTCGTCGACCATGTCGGCCTTGTTGAGGGCGACGACGATCGACGGCACCTCGACCTGGCGGGCGAGCAGGATGTGCTCGCGCGTCTGCGGCATGGGGCCGTCCGCGGCAGAGACGACGAGAATCGCGCCGTCCATCTGCGCGGCGCCCGTGATCATGTTCTTGATGTAGTCCGCGTGACCGGGGCAGTCCACGTGCGCGTAGTGCCGGTTCTCGGTCTCGTACTCGACGTGCGCCGTGTTGATCGTGATGCCGCGCTGCCGCTCCTCCGGCGCGTTGTCGATCGACGCGAAATCGCGCACGACCGTGTTGCCGCCCTGCTCGGCGAGCACCTTCGTGATCGCCGCGGTGAGCGTGGTCTTGCCGTGGTCGATGTGACCGATCGTGCCGACGTTGAGGTGGGGCTTGGTGCGCTCGAACTTCTGCTTGGCCATTTACTCGACTCCTCCGTGTTAGCTCTGGGCGTCGACGATTTCGCCCGCGATCGACTGAGGGACTTCCTCGTAGCGATCGAACTGCATCGTGAACGTAGCCCGCCCCTGCGTCGTCGAACGCAGATCCGTGGCGTAGCCGAACATCTGTGCGAGCGGGACCTTGGCCCGGATCGCCTGCGCATTGCCGCGCGGCTCGAGACCCTCGACCCGTCCGCGCCGAGAGCTGAGGTCGCCCATGACGTCGCCGAGATACTCCTCGGGCGTCACGATCTCGACCGCCATCACCGGCTCGAGCAGCTTCGGGTTCGCGCGCTGCACGGCACTCTTGAACGCCATCGAGCCGGCGACCTTGAACGCGATCTCGCTCGAGTCGACGTCGTGGTACGAGCCGTCGACCAGCTCGACCCGGACGTCGACGATGGGGTAGCCCGCGAGCGTGCCGGACTCCATCGCCTCCTGGATGCCGAGGTCGACCGACGGGATGTACTCCTTGGGGATCTTGCCGCCGACGATCCGGTCGAGGAACTCGTAGCCCGCTCCCGGCTCGGCCGGCTCGAGGTTGATGACCGCATGGCCGTACTGGCCGCGGCCGCCGGTCTGACGGACGAACTTGCCGGCGACCTTCTCGACGCGCTTGCCGACCGTCTCGCGGTACGCGACCTGGGGCCGGCCGACGTTGGCGTCGACGTTGAACTCGCGCCTGAGCCGGTCGATGATGATCTCCAGGTGCAGCTCGCCCATGCCGGCGATGAGCGTCTGGCCGGTCTCCTCGTCGGTTCGCACGCGGAACGTCGGGTCCTCGTCCGACAGCCGCTGCAGCCCGCTCGCCAGCTTGTCCTGGTCGGCCTTCGACTTCGGCTCGACGGCGACGGCGATCACGGGCTCCGGGAAGTCCATCGACTCGAGCTGGATCGGCGCGGACTCGATGGCGAGCGTCTCGCCTGTCGTCGAGTGCTTGAGGCCGACCGCAGCGGCGATCTCGCCCGCGCCGATCTCCTCGCGCTCCTCGCGGTGGTTCGCGTGCATCTGGAGGATCCGGCTGACGCGTTCGGTCTTGCCGCTCGACGTGTTCAGAACGCGCTCGCCGGCCTTCACCTGGCCGGAGTAGACCCGGAAGTACGTCAACTTGCCGACGTACGGATCGGACATGACCTTGAAGACCAGCGCCGAGAACGGCTCGTCGACCGCAGGGCGGCGCGACAGCTCGTGCTGCGTGCGCGGGTCGATGCCGTGCACGGGCGGCACGTCGAGCGGGCTCGGCAGGTAGTCGATCACCGCGTCGAGCAGTGGCTGGATGCCCTTGTTCTTGAAGGCCGAGCCGAGCAGGACCGGGGTGACCGCGGCCGCCAGGCTGGCGGCGCGCAGCGCGCGCTTGATCATGTCCGGTGTGACCGCGTCCTCGTCGCCGAGATAGGTCTCGAGCAGCTCCTCGTCGTGCTCGGCGACCGCATCGATCAGCTGGTGGTGGTACTCGTGCGCCTGCTCCGCGAGCTCGGCCGGGATCTCGCCGACGTCGACGTTCGCACCGAGCGCGTCGTTCCACGTCAGCGAGCGCATCTCGACGAGGTCGACGACGCCGCGGAAGTGCTCCTCCTGGCCGATCGGCAGCTGCACCGGCACCGGGTGCGCGCCGAGGCGGTCGACCATCGACTGCACGGAGGCGAAGAAGTCCGCGCCGGTGCGGTCCATCTTGTTGATGAAGGCGATGCGCGGAACCCTGTAGCGGTCGGCCTGCCGCCAGACCGTCTCGGACTGCGGCTCGACGCCCGCAACGGAGTCGAAGACGGCGATCGCGCCGTCCAGCACGCGAAGGCTGCGCTCGACCTCGACCGTAAAGTCCACGTGCCCGGGCGTATCGATGATGTTGATGCGAAAATTCCGCCAGAACGCCGTCGTCGCAGCGGACGTGATGGTGATCCCGCGCTCCTGCTCCTGGGCCATCCAGTCCATCGTCGCGGCGCCCTCGTGCACCTCGCCCATCTTGTGGGTGCGGCCGGTGTAGTAGAGGATCCGCTCGGTCGTCGTCGTCTTGCCCGCGTCGATGTGGGCCATGATCCCGATGTTCCGGACGCGGTCGAGCGCGATCTCCGTCTGTGTCAGCGCCATCGTGTTCCCTCTCGTCCCGCGCTTACCAGCGGTAGTGCGCGAAGGCCTTGTTGGCCTGCGCCATCCGGTAGAGGTCGTCCTTGCGCTTGTAGGCCCCACCCTGCTGGTTGAGGGCATCGAGGATCTCGGCGGCGAGCTTCTCGTCCATGTGCTTCTCGCGCCGGTCGCGGGCGTAGGTCACGATCCAGCGCACGGCCAGCGTGCGCGCGCGTCGCGCCGGAACCTCGACGGGCACCTGGTAGTTGGCGCCGCCGACGCGTCGCGAGCGAGTCTCGAGCACGGGCGTCACCGTCTTGATGGCCTGCTCCAGCACCTCGACCGGCGGCTTGCCCGTCTTCTCGCCGACCCGGTCGAGCGCCTTGTAGACCACGCGCTCGGCGGTCGACTTCTTGCCCTGCGTCATCACGCGGTTGATCATCTGCGCGACGAGGCGGGAGTCGTAGACGGGGTCCGGATCCGGCTGGCGGACCTGGATCTCTGCACGGCGGGGCATCTGAGTTACGAGCCTCGCTTCGCGCCGTACTTGGAGCGGCCCTGGCGGCGGTCCGGAACGCCGGCGGTGTCGAGTGCGGCGCGGATCACCTTGTAGCGGACGCCCGGCAGATCCTTGACGCGACCGCCGCGGACGAGGACGACCGAGTGCTCCTGGAGGTTGTGCCCCTCGCCCGGGATGTAGGAGGTGACCTCCATCCCGTTGGTCAGCCGGACGCGCGCCACCTTCCGCAGGGCGGAGTTCGGCTTCTTCGGCGTGTGCGTGAAGACGCGCGTGCACACGCCGCGCCGCTGCGGGGCGCCGCCGAGAGCAGGGGTCTTCGTCTTGGACTTCTGGGCGACGCGACCCTTCCTCACCAGCTGATTTACGGTCGGCATTGAGCTCCTCGAGCTTCGATCATCGGACACAAGAAAGGTCGGCGGAGCGCGTGCTCCTGCCAACCGGGGGCGTACAGTAGCGAACGCGACCCGCAGCCGTCAAACCGGGGAAAGACGCTACGACGCTGGCACGAAGGCCCGATCCGGCATTCTCGCACGCCGCTCTTTACGTCTTACGAACTATAGATACCTCGCGTATGTAGCACTAGAGTGAGACGGCCGAGTGGTGGAGTTGCGGATTCCATTCGGTGGCTGAAGGATGTCTTGCGGCGGAGGAGGAGGGTGGACCGGACGGTGGAGCTTGCTGTGTCCGCCGCAGTCGCGGCGATGTTCACGCTTGCCCTGGTGCTGTTCGTCCTCTGGTTGCTCGCGCGCGAGCGGCGCGCGACCGAAGCCCGCATGGACTCGCTCGCATCGGAGCTCGGAAGCCGCCTGGATCGGCTGCTCAAAGGGGTCGCTGACCTGGCCGGGAGCACACCCGAGCAACCTCGCGACACCGGACTCCTCGGCGAGCTCGCCGACTCGATCGACCTCGACGAGGTGCTCGCGCGCACGCTCGACGCAGCCGGCGCGCTGCGCGGGGCGGACGCCGCGCTGGTCAGCGTCGCCGTCGACACGGAACAGCCGATCGTGGCGACGCTGGGCCTCTCCGAGGACGAGGCTCGCCGCCAGGCGGTCGCCGGGCCACCGGACGGACGCGAGGCCCGGTCGATCTCGATCTCCTACCAGTACCCGCCGGGCCAGGCCAGGGACGCGGCCGACACGATCCACGGCGGGCTCGGAGTCCCGCTGCGCTCCGAGTCCGGCGTCACCGGGTTCCTCACGATCTTCACGCGCACCCCCGAGCACGTCTTCGGCGACGGCGACCTGCTCGCGCTCGAGCAGCTCGCCGGTCGCGCGGCGCCGGCGATCGAGAACGCGCGTCGCTTCCGCGAGGCGCGACAACTCGCCGACCTCGACGCCCTGACCGGGCTCCACAACCGCCGCTACTTCCACGAGACGCTCACCCGCGAGGTCGCCCGGGCTCAGCGCTACGAGCGCCGGCTGGCGCTGCTCGTGTTCGACCTCGACGACTTCAAGGCCGTCAACGACCGCATCGGCCACCTCGCCGGGGACGCCGTGCTGGCCGAGGCAGCCGAGCGCGTGCGCAGCGTCGTCCGCTCGGCCGACGTCGCGTGCCGCGTCGGCGGCGACGAGTTCGCCGTCATCCTCCCCGAGTCGACCCTGGCCGACGCCGACCAGCTTTACGGTCGCCTGCGGGCGGCGGTCACCTCGCGGCCGATCGCCAACGCGGGCGTGGTCCATCTCTCGGCCGGCGTTGCCGAGCTTCAGGGCGCCGAGGACGAACCCACGGCGCTCTTCGAGCGTGCGGACAACGCGCTCTACCGCGCGAAGGAGGCCGGGAAGGGCCGACTGGTCACTGCCGCCTCGAGCTGATGCGTCGATGCTACGGCGAGGCCGGGCCGACATCGAGAGCAAGGAACGGCAGGTAGCTCGTGAGGTCGATCGAGCCGACCTGCGGGAGCTGGTCGTGGGCGCAGACCGTGAGGTTGAGCAGCGCCTTCTCGCGCCGGCCGAGCCACGTGTCGTAGGCATCGTCGCGGGCCAGCGCGATCAGCGCCGAGCGGATCGCCGGGCGAGCCATGGCGAGCGGGACGGCCCCGAGCGGCAGCGACTCGCCGAGCGCTGTCACGCTGAAGCTGCCTTCCATCGTCTGCAGCTGCCGCCGGACGGCGGTCGGGAACCGGAAGACCTGAGGCGGAGCGAGAGCCGCGAGAGCCAGCCCCCGGGTGCGGTTCCCGAGCCACCAGGGAGCCGGATCGACAGCCACCGGACGCGCCGGCACGCTGGAGTAGGTCGAGTAGTAGCTTGCGATCTCACGGGCCGTGGGCGCGGGTACCGAGAGGCGGCGCTCGATCTCGGCCCGTCGCAGCTCGTCCCGAATCACGCTGCGCGCCACCGCGAGGCCGGCGTGCCGGCGGGCGAGCGCGGCGCGGTACGCGCTGCGGCTGCCGTTGAAGCGCAGAGCGACGAGCGCCCGCTCGGCGGCCAGCACCTGCATGGTCGACGGGTCGTACGCCGCGCGCGCGGCGATGCGGCCCAGCAGGACGGTGAACGAGACCTGCGTGTCGCCCGTCAACCCGGTCAGCCCCGCCCTGGAGACGGCCTGGAGCGGCTGCCCGTCGGCGACGCAGACGACACCGGGAGGGAGCACGAGCTGTCCGATCGTGCGCGACGCGTCGAAGTCCGGGCCCGGCCGCGGAGGGCCCGTCGCAGAGGCCGGGCGCGCGGGTCCAGAGGTAGACGCAGGCAGCCGCCGCGGTGTCGTGGTCGTCTGGCGCCTGCGAGTAGGGCGCCCAGCCCCATGACCAGATCGTCGGGAGCCTCAGCTCGGTGGCCACCCGCCGCGCTGCGAGCGTCTGCAGCTTGACGACGTCGAACCACGCCGCCGCCGGCTGCAACCCCTCGCGGCCGCCCGTGCCGCGCACGGTCTGGAAGCCGAGCATCAGCCCGAGACGTGCCGGCGGCACGCCGATCGCGAGGAAGTCGGCGGCGGCCCGGCGCATGGCCGTGCGCAGCGTCCTGCTCGCCAGGATCGGACCCTGCTTCCAGATTCTCGGCGCCGGGAAGTAGACCTCGCGCACGAGATCCGAGACCTGGGCCACCTGTCGCCACCAGTCGCCCGCGTCGCCTCCCGTGTAGGGCGGGCTATTGACGAGCAGGAACGGCCGCGCGCCCCGGCGCCGCGAGCGTGCGCAGGAAGACGAGGACGTTCGACCGGTACCGCTCCGTCGTTGGCGTCCACGGCCAGGGCGTGCTCGCGCCGAAGAGCTCGTTCAGCGCGATGTACGGCGCCGTGCACGCGGTCGAGCCGACGGCGTAGTCGAAGAGCTTGTTCGCCCTGGCCACGATGGTGGCCGGGTCGGCGGGCGCGCTCGGCGTGCCGACGCGATTCCTCAGGTGCAGATCGAAATAGACATCGTGCGGGATCGTGGGCGGGAACTGCGGGCGCGCGTTCGGCGCGTACGAGGTCGCGATCGTGATGGGCCCCTGCGCGAGCGGACCCCAGAAGTCGACGCCGCCGAGGTCGAACCAGCTCGGGATCGCGGCCGGCAGCCCGCACGGTGGGGCCGCCGCCGGTGCCGCCGCGGCGCGCGACGGCGCGCGCACTCCCGCGCCGGCCAGCGCGAGGACGGAGAGCGCGATGAGGAGGAGGCCGGGCTTGCGGACGGTCAAGCCGAACTGTCTAGCACAGGCGCCGGAACGGCCGTGTAAGGGAAGACGGAGGAACCACGACGAGAGGGGGCGCCGCTGCGCCCCCTCTCGCTCGCTCTCGCAGGGCACAGGGCTCGCGCGCGGCGCGGGCCCGGCCCGGGCGGGCTTCAGGACTACGCCTCGTCGAGCGGCGAGTCGACCTCGGGTACTTCCTCGGCCTGGCCCGCCTCGTGCGGCTTCGCCTTGTCGTTGTCGGTCGGCTGCCCGCCGAAGTCGATCCCGAGCGCGGACAGGTCGATGTCGCCGCCGTCCGATCCGATCTCCTCCAGCGCCTGCAGCAGCGCCTCGCGCTCGTAGGTCTCGCGCGGCACCTTCTCCGACGGCCCGATCTCGATCGTCCGGTACCGCTTCAGCCCGGTCGCGGCCGGGATCAGCTTGCCGATGATGACGTTCTCCTTCAGACCGAGCAGCCGGTCGACCTTCCCCTCGATCGACGCGTCGGTCAGCACCTTCGTCGTCTCCTGGAACGAGGCCGCGGAGAGGAACGACTCCGTCGCCAGCGAGGCCTTCGTGATGCCGAGGATGAGCGCCTCGAAGTTGGCCTGCTCGCCCTTCAGCTTCTTCACGCGCAGGTTCTCCCGCTCGAGCGCGACACGGTCCACGAGCTGGCCCGGCAGGAGCTCCGTCTCGCCGGCGTTGTCGACGCGGACCTTCTTCAGCATCTGCCGGAGGATCAGCTCGATGTGCTTGTCGTGGATATCGACGCCCTGCGACTTGTAGACCTTCTGCACCTCACCGACGAGGTACAGCTCGGTCGCGCGTCGCGCCCTTCAGGCGCAGCAGGTCGGCAGGGTTGATCGAGCCCTCGTGGAGCGGATCGCCGGGCTCGACGATGTCGCCCTCCCGGACGAGGACGCGCGTGCGCCGCGGGAGCTGGTACGCGACCGGCTCCGGCAGTTCCCCGTCGGGCGCCGAGCTCCGTCGGCTGCACCGTGATCTTCGCCCCGCGGTCGGTGTCCTCGAACTCGACCTTGCCGCCGACCTCGGCGAGCTTGGCCGCGCCCTTCGGGTTCCGAGCCTCGAAGATCTCGACCACGCGCGGCAGACCGTGCGTGATGTCGGCGCCTGCGACGCCGCCCGTGTGGAACGTCCGCATCGTCAGCTGCGTGCCCGGCTCGCCGATCGACTGCGCGGCGATGATGCCGACCGCGTCCCCGATCTCGCACCCCTCGCCGGTGGCGAGGAAGATGCCGTAGCAGGCCTGGCAGATGCCGAACTCGCTCTTGCACTTCAGGACCGAGCGCACCGGGATCATCGTCTCGTCCAGGTGGTCCGCGAACGCCTCGTAGATCTGCTGCAGCACGAGGTTGGTGATGACGGTCGCCCTTGGCGAGGAGCTTCTTCTTGCCGGGAGTGCCGTCCTCGAGCGGGTAGTACAGATCCTGGGCGAGCACGCGTGCGGCCACGCTCTGGTTGAGCCCCTCCGGAAGCACGAGCTTGAGCTCGATGAACTCCTTCGAGCCGCAGTCGGCCTCGCGGATGATCACGTCCTGCGAGACGTCGACCAGACGCCGCGTCAGGTAGCCCGAGTCGGCCGTGCGCAGCGCCGTGTCGGCGAGCCCCTTGCGGGCACCGTGGGTCGAGATGAAGTACTCGAGCACCGACAGGCCTTCCATGAAGTTGGCCTTGATCGGACGCTCGATGATCTCGCCCTTCGGATTGGCCATCAGACCGCGCATGCCCGCGAGCTGGCGGATCTGCTTGAACGAGCCGCGGGCTCCCGAGTTGGCCATCATGTAGACCGGGTTCAGCTCACGCAGGTTGTCCTGCATCGCGTTGGCCACCGCGTCCGTGGCCTCGGTCCAGATGTTGACGATCGACTCGTGCCGCTCGTCCTCGGTGATGAGGCCGCGCTCGTACTGCTTCTCGACCTCTGCCACCCGGCCCTCGAAGACCGCGAGGATCTTCTCCTTCTCGGGCGGGACGACGATGTCGTTCTTCGAGACGGTGATCCCCGCCCTGGTTGCGTAGTTGAAGCCCAGGCTCTTGATCGTGTCGAGCACGCCCGAGATCGCGTCGGCGCCGTAGCGCTCGACGAGATCCGACAGCAGGTCGCCCATGCTCGTCTTCGACAGCGTGGCGTTGATGAACGCGGGCCGACCGCGGCCGTCGTCGCCGGTGAGCACGTGCTCCTGGAGCGCGCGCTCGATCTCGGCATTGAAGATCACGCGGCCGGGCGTGGTGAGGATGAGCTGGTCGTCCCAGCGGTACTCGACCGGCTGCTGCAACGTGACCTGCTTCGCCGCCAGGGCGAACTCGACGCCCTCCTCGGAGTCGAAGCGCTTCGGCCGTGGCTCGAGCTCGTCGGCGTTCAGGCTGCCGAGGTCCTGCTCGGAGTAGGTCAGGAAGTAGACGCCGAGCACCATGTCCTTCGTCGGCGTCGCCAGCGCCCGCCCGTGCGCGGGCGAGAGGATGTTGTTCGAGGACAGCATCAGGATCCGCGCCTCCGCCTGTGCCTCCGCGGAGAGCGGGAGGTGGACCGCCATCTGGTCGCCGTCGAAGTCGGCGTTGAACGCGTGGCAGACGAGCGGGTGGACCTGGATCGCCTTGCCCTCGACGAGCACCGGCTCGAACGCCTGGATGCCGAGGCGGTGCAGCGTCGGCGCCCGGTTCAGGAGCACGGGATGCTCGGCGATGACCTCCTCGAGCACGTCCCAGACCTCCTCGGTCATCGAGTCGACGTACTTCTTCGCCGCCTTGATGTTCTGCACCGACTTGCGCTCGACGAGCCGGCTCATGATGAACGGCTTGAACAGCTCGAGCGCCATCAGCTTCGGCAGCCCGCACTGGTGGAGGTGCAGGCTCGGCCCGGAGACGATCACCGAGCGGCCCGAGTAGTCGACGCGCTTGCCGAGCAGGTTCTGGCGGAACCGGCCCTGCTTGCCCTTGAGCATGTCGGAGAGCGACTTCAGCGGGCGGTTGCCCGGGCCTGTCACGGCACGGCCGCGACGGCCGTTGTCGAACAGCGCGTCGACGGCCTCCTGCAGCATCCGCTTCTCGTTGTTGACGATGATCTCCGGCGCGCCGAGGTCGAGCAGCCGCTTCAGGCGGTTGTTCCGGTTGATGACCCGGCGGTAGAGATCGTTCAGGTCGCTGGTCGCGAAGCGGCCGCCGTCGAGCTGGACCATCGGGCGGAGCTCCGGCGGGATCACCGGGATCGCTTCCAGAACCATCCACTCGGGGCGGTTCTGTGACTTGATGAACGCCTCGACGACCTTGAGCCGCTTGATCGCGCGAGCCTGCTTCTGGCCCTTGGAGGTCTTGATGATGTCGCGCAGCGAGCGCGACTCGTTCTCGAGGTCGAGGTCGCGGAGCAGGTCCCTGATCGCCTCGGCGCCCATGCCGCCGCGGAAGTAGATCCCGAAGCCGTAGGGAGACCCGAAGCGGTCCTTGAGCTCGCGGAAGATCTGCTCGTCGTTGACGACCAGCTTCGGCTCGAGCTCCTGGAACAGCCGCCAGGTCTCCTCCAGCCGACCCCGTGCCTCCTCGGCCGCCTCGCGCGTGTCCGCGCGGCGCGCCTCGATGTCCTGGTACATCTCGCGCACCTTCACGAGCCACTGCACGAGTGCGTCGAGGTCCTCCTTGCGGATCTTGCCGTCGGTGCGCAGGCAGAGGTCGTTCGCCTGCTCGCGGATCTGGTTCTCGTCGGCATCCACCGGCGCGGTCTCGAGCAGCTCGGCGAGCAGCCCGTTGCCGAGCTCGCGCGCCTTGTTCAGGTTCTTGCGGTCGACGCCGTCGACGATCTGCTGCGTCGTCGGCGGAGAGCTCCGCATCGGCGAGCAGGCCCTCGAGGATGCGGTTCAGGTGCTTGCGGACCGCCCCCTTCTTCGAGCCGGACGCCTTCGCCAGCTCGTCGTTCAGCGACGCGAGCGCGCGGCGGATCTGGATCGCGGCCTGCGCGACCACCTCGAGCTCGCGCGTCGTCAGCTTGCGGTCCTCGCGGATCGCGGCATTGCGGACGAGCTCGCGGATCTTCTTCGAGTCCTCGGTCGTGATCTGGCCGCCGACCTCCACGAACAGGCCGCCCACGAGCCCGCGTGCCTCCTCGAGCGGCGGCACGCCCTGCTCCTCGGCCCAGTTCGAGAGCCCGCGGGCCCAGAAGTCGTCGTCCTCGTCGAAGTCGCGGTCCTTGCCCGCGGAGTAGTACGCACGCCGGCGGACCAGGCGCTGCTCGGCCGCCGCGAGCGCCTCGTCGCGGTCGACGTAGATGCGCTCGGCCTCGGCCGCGACCTTGTCCTCGAGGTCGGCGAGGTCGGCCTGGCGCTTCTCGACGTCGACCTGGGTGACGATCGAGGCCGCGAAGTAGAGGACCTTCTCGAGCTCGCGCGGGGCGATGTCGAGGAGGTAGCCGATGCGGCTGGGGACGCCCTTGAAGAACCAGATGTGCGAGACGGGAGCGGCCAGGTCGATGTGGCCCATGCGCTCGCGCCGCACCTTCTGACGGGTCACCTCGACGCCGCAGCGCTCGCAGATGATGCCCTTGTAGCGGACGCGCTTGTACTTGCCGCAATAGCACTCCCAGTCCTTCGTCGGACCGAAGATGCGCTCGCAGAAGAGCCCGTCGCGCTCGGGCTTCAGCGTCCGGTAGTTGATCGTCTCGGGCTTCGTGACCTCTCCCGAGGACCAGTCGCGGATCTGCTTGCTCGAGGCAAGTCCGATCCGGATCGCATCGAAATCGTTGATGTCGATCAAGTTCTCGCGCCTTCTTTCTGTCGTCGTCCTACGAAATCAGCTTGGAGCGCGCAGCGGCCCGCGGCAGGCCGCGGAGTCTGCGCGGCAGTTCCTATTCCTCTATCTCCAGATCCGCCAGCTCGCCGTCGACGGCCAGCGGGCCGATCTGCTCCTCCGCCTCTTCCTCGGCCTCCTGCGCCGGGGTGAGCGCGATCTCCTCCAGGTCTCCGAGCACCTCGTCGGCGGGCAGCGCCAGCTCGCCCTCCGTGTCGACGCGCTCCTGGCCTTCCTCGACCTCCTCCGCCGTAGGCTGCCGGGCCGCCGCACGGAGCGAGCCGGGCGAGAGATCGATGCCGAGCTCTTCCGCCGCGCGGAGCAGCTCATCGTCCTCCTCGCGCACCTCGACCTCGCGCCCCTCGTCCGACAGCACCTGCACGTCGAGCGCCAGCGACTGCATCTCCTTCAGCAGCACCTTGAAGGACTCGGGGATCGACGGCTCGGCGATGTTCTCGCCCTTGACGATCGCCTCGTAGGCCTTCACGCGCCCGACCGTGTCGTCGGACTTGATCGTGAGCATCTCCTGGAGCGTGTACGCGGCGCCGTACGCCTCGAGCGCCCAGACCTCCATCTCGCCGAACCGCTGGCCGCCGAACTGCGCCTTGCCGCCCAGCGGCTGCTGGGTGACGAGCGAGTACGGCCCCGTCGAGCGCGCGTGGATCTTGTCGTCGACGAGGTGGAGCAGCTTCAGGATGTACATGTTCCCGACGGTGACCTTCTGCTCGAACGGGTCGCCGCTGCGCCCGTCGTAGAGCCGCACCTTGCCCGAGCACCTCCGGCCTGCCGGCCGCTTCTCGTCCACCAGGAAGGAGATCGGGGAGTCGGGGTTCTGCTTCGTCCAGGCGATCAGCGCATCGTCGACCTGCGCCGGGGTGGCGCCGTCGAAGACGGGCGTGGCCACCGGCGTTGCGCCGTTCGGCTTCCCGTCCGCGCTGAACACGCCGTGCATGGCGGCCCAGCCCAGATGCGTCTCGAGGATCTGCCCGATGTTCATCCGGCTCGGCACGCCGAGCGGATTGAGCACGACGTCGACCGGCCGCCCGTCCTCCAGGAACGGCATGTCCTCCTCGGGCACGATCTTGGCGATGACGCCCTTGTTGCCGTGGCGCCCCGCGAGCTTGTCGCCCTCCGCGATCTTGCGCTTCTTGGCCACGTAGACACGGACGAGCTCGTTCACCCCCGGGGACAGGTCGTCGCCCGCCTCGCGCGAGAACGTCTTCACGTCGATCACCTTGCCGCCCTCGCCGTGCGGGACCTTGAGCGAGGTGTCGCGAACCTCGCGCGCCTTCTCCTTGAAGATGGCACGGATCAGCTTCTCCTCCGCCGTCAGCTCGGTCTCGCCCTTCGGCGTCACCTTGCCGACCAGCAGGTCGCCGGAGCCGACCTCGGCTCCGATGCGCACGACGCCGCGCTCGTCGAGATCCTTGAGCGACTCCTCCGAGCGGTTCGGGATGTCGCGCGTGATCTCCTCGTCGCCGAGCTTGGTCGAGCGTGCGTCGATCTCGTACTCGTGGATGTGGATCGACGAGAGCACGTCGTCCTTCACGAGCCGCTCGGAGAGGACGATCGCGTCCTCGAAGTTGTAGCCCTCCCACGGCATGAACGCGACCATGAGGTTGGCCCCGAGCGCGAGCTCGCCCTGATCCGTCGAGCTGCCGTCGGCCAGCACCTGGCCGGCCTGGACCGTGTCACCGAGGCCGACGATCGGCTTCTGGTGGATGAGCGTGCCCTGGTTGGAGCGCATGAACTTCGTCAGCGGGTACTCGTCGCGGCCGCCCTTGGGCTCTACCACGATTGTGTCCGCGTCGACGTCGATCACCTTGCCCGCGCGCTTGGCGAGCACCACGTCGCCGGTGTCGATCGCGGCCCGGTACTCGAGCCCCGTGCCGACGAGCGGCGACTGCGTGATCATCAGAGGCACCGCCTGCCGCTGCATGTTCGCGCCCATCAGCGCGCGGTTGGCGTCGTTGTGCTCGAGGAACGGGATCAGCGCGGTCGCCACGGAGACGATCTGCGCCGGCGCGACATCCATCAGCTCGACGTCGCCCGGAGCGGACATGACCGCCTCGCCGAGGCGCGACCGGCAGAGGACCTGCTCCTCGATCGAGCTTCCCGGTCTTGTCGTCGAGCAGGGCCGATGCCTGGGCGATCGTGTAATTCGCCTCTTCGGCCGCGTCCAGGTAGATGATCTCGTCCGTCACCTTGCCCTTCTTGACCACCCGGTACGGCGTCTGCACGAAGCCGAACTCCGACACGGTGGCGAACGAGGCGAGCGAGCCGATCAGGCCGATGTTCGGACCCTCCGGCGTCTCGATCGGACACATCCGACCGTAGTGGGTCGGATGCACGTCGCGCACCTCGATCGGGGCGCGCTCGCGCGTGAGGCCGCCGGCGCCGAGCGCCGAGAGGCGGCGCCGGTGCGTGAGCCCAGCGAGCGAGTTCGTCTGGTCCATGAACTGCGAGAGCTGCGAGGAGCCGAAGAACTCCTTCAGCGCCGCGACCACGGGCCGGATGTTGATGATCGTCTGCGGCGTGATCGTGTCCACGTCCTCGGTCGTCATGCGCTCGCGCACGACGCGCTCCATGCGGTACAGCCCGACGCGGAACGCCTCCTGGATCAGCTCGCCGACGGTGCGCAGCCGGCGGTTGCCGAAGTGCTCGTACTCGTCGAGCTCGTTGCGGATCGGGTCGCGCGAGAGCGAGATCCCGTCGGCGGCGAAGTCCTTGCTGTCCTCGGGGATGCCGAGCGCCGACGGCAGGTCGACGAGCCTGCGCACGAGCGACAGGATGTCCTGCGTGGTCAGCACGCGCGTGTCCTCGGGGACGTCCACGCCGAGCCGCTGGTTCAGCTTGTAGCGGCCGACCTTCGTCAGGTCGTAGCGCTTCGGGTCGAAGAACAGCGCCCGCAACAGGTTGCGCGAGTTGTCGAGGGTCGGCGGCTCGCCCGGCCTCTGCTTCTTGAAGACCTCGATCAGGGCCTGCTCCTCGGTGAGGGTGGTGTCCTTGTCGAGCGTGTTGCGGATGTAGAGCGAATTGCCGAACAGCTCGAGGATCGCCTCGTTGGACGACGTGTCGAGCTGGAACCCCGTCGACGGGTCCTCGGCCGGCAGCGCACGCAGCAGCGTCGTGATCGGCAGCTTGCGCTTGCGGTCGATGCGGGCGTAGACGATGCCCTTCTTGTCGATCTCGAGCTCGAGCCAGGAGCCGCGGCTCGGCATCAGATTCGCGGTGAAGACCTGCTTCGCCGCGTCCTTGGGCTCCATGAGGTAGGCGCCGGGGCTCCGTACGAGCTGCGTGACGATCACGCGCTCGGTGCCGTTGATGATGAACGTGCCCCACTCCGTCATCACGGGGAAATCCCCCATGAAGACGGTCTGCTCGCGGATCTCGCCCGTTTCCTTGTTCACGAAACGGACCGTCATCGAGAGCGGCCTCTGGTAGGTCAGATCCTTCTCCCGGCACTCCTTGATCGAGATCGGCGGGTCGCCGAACTTGTACTCGCCGAATTCGACGGCGAGCGTGCCGGTGTAATCCTCGATCGGCGAGATGTCGTCGATCGTCTCCCGCAGGCCCTCGTTCAGGAACCACTCGAACGAGGCCTTCTGGATGTCAATCAGATTGGGGAGGTCAAGAACGTGCTTCAGGCGCGAAAAACTCTTCCGCGCGCGTGGCGCGGCAACCGTACTCGTGGTCAAGTGCGACAGCCTCCCTTGACGGCTATGCGATGGTGGGCGCGAACTGGCAGGGCGAAACGTCGAGTCGTCGGCGGAACCCCTGAGGATACCGGAAGCGGTCGATCTCGCGCAAGCTTTCGCCCGCGGGATACCGCCTTGTGGCCCCCAGTATAGCGAACGATCGGCTGATGCCAGGCCCTGCGGGCGACCTAGAGGGTCGCCTGGGGCGCGTGAGCGACGACCAGCCTGGCCGTGATCACCGGTGCGTCAGAGGCGGCAGCGGGCTTGCACGCGCGGGCGACAACGCCCACGAGATCGTTCGCCTGGAGGTCGGCGAGCGTTGCCCGGCCGCCCCGGTGGAACCTCGTGCGTGCGTCGACGCTCACGGTCACCTGCGTGCCGACGAGCCGCTTGCCGAGCCTGCTCGCGCGCTTGACGTCGAGCACGAACGAGCCGGTGCCGTCGGCGCCGGCCGAGCCGGAGACGTAGACGCCGCCCAGCAGCAGCGAACGTCCCCTGCAGGCCTGCGCGCCCGCGGGACCGCGGCTGCCGTGCCGGCCGTGCTCGAACGCCCTTGACCTTGTGGCCCGTGACCCTTGCCCTGGCCCCGGGCCTGGGCCCGCGTGCGTGCCGGCGGCCGCGGCGGAGGTCGCGATCAGCGCGGCGGCGGCAAGGGCGATGAGCGTTCTGAGCTTCATCTGTACCCAAGATGATCGGGCGAGGCGCGCGTCGACAAGCACCCTTCCGGGTGATAAACGGCGAGGGGCCGCGTTCTCCGCGGCCCCTCCTCGAGCTCCAGCTGTCAACCGGTAGGTGACGCTACTTGATCTCTGCGGTCGCGCCTGCCTCCTCGAGCTGCGTCTTCACCGAATCGGCCTCGTCGCGCGGAACGCCTTCCTTGACGGTCGCCGGGGCCGAGTCCACGAGGTCCTTGGCCTCCTTCAGGCCGAGACCCGTGAGCGCACGGACGACCTTGATGACCTGGATCTTCTTGTCCCCGATACCCGAGAGCACCACATCGAACGCCGTCTGCTCCTCGACCGCGGCCTCGCCGCCCGCGGGCGCGCCCGGCGCGGCGACGGCGACCGGAGCGGCTGCCGTGATGCCCCACTCCTCCTCGATCTTCTTCTTGAGCTCGACCAGCTCCAGCACGCTCATCTTGCCGAGCGCGTCGAAGACCTTGTCGACTCCGGTGGCTGCTGCCATTCCTAGCCCTCCTCGTCGGCCGCACCGGAAGCATCGGCTTCCGCTGCCGGCTGTTCGTCGTTGTCGTCTGTTGTTCCCGTCGTCTCCGCAACCGTCTCGGCGACGGGCTTCCGCCTCCGCCGCGGGCGGCTCCGCCGGAGCCGCGTCCTCGCCGCCGAGCTGCTCGATCCTCGCGTCGATCAGCCCGTGCAGGCTCTGCAACGGGGCCGAGACGAGTGCGAGCATCCCGGTCAGCGGGCCGACGATCGCGCCGAGCACCTGGCCGCGCAGGACATCGACCGGCGGGAGCAGCGAGAGCTCCTTGATGTCGTCGTCCGTGATCACGCGGCCTTCCATCACGCCGCCGCGGATGGTCAGGATCTTGGTCGTCCGCGCGACCTCGTTCAGCACCTTGGCCGCAGCGACCGGATCGCTGTCGCGCTCGAGGAAGGCGATCGCGGTCGGGCCCCTCGAGCAGGTCGAGCAACTGGTCGACCCCCGCGGCCTCGGCCGCACGGCGCGTCAGCGTGTTCTTGACGACCGAGAAGCGGGCGCCGGCCTCGATCAGCGTCGTCCGCAGGTCGTCGATCTCGCCCATCGTCAGCCCGCGGTAGTCCGCGACGATGAGCGTCTCCGACAGCCGCAGCCGTTCGACCAGCTCGGCGACCACCCGTTCCTTGTCAGCTTTGAGCAATCCACTCCCTCCTCTCGAGCCCGCGCAGGAGGGGCTCGAGGGCGGAGCTGGAACCGGCGGAGGCACCACGGATGCCTGTGCGCCCTTGCTCCCCCTGGCTCACCTCGGGAGGGCCTCTGCCACGTCTGGTGGCTGCCTCCTGTCTCTGGCGGCGGGTCTGTTCTATGCGGGTACTGCTGTCTGCTCCTCGAGCTCGTCCACGATGTCGCGGGTCCGCGTCGGGTCGACGTGGACCCCCGGGCCCATCGTCGTCGTCAGCGTGACCGCACGGATGTAGCGGCCCTTCGCAGCGGACGGCTTGGCGCGCACGATCTCCTCGATCACCGCCGCGTAGTTCTCGGCCAGCGGCTGTCAGGTCGAAGCTGCGTCTTGCCGATCGCCACATGCACGTTCGCGCCGCGGTCGGTGCGGTACTCGAGCTTGCCCGCCTTGGCCTCGGTGACGGCCTTGCCGACGTCGAAGGTGACCGTGCCCGACTTCGGGTTCGGCATCTTGCCGCGCGGCCCGAGGATGCGGCCGAGCTTGCCGACCGTGCCCATCATGTCCGGCGTCGCGATCGCGATGTCGAACTCGTCGAAGCCGCCCTCGATCTGCGTCGCGAGATCGGCCGAGCCGACGACGTCCGCGCCCGCCTCCTCCGCCTCGCGCGCCTTGTCGCCCTCGGCGAACACGGCGATCCGCACGTCGCGCCCGGTGCCGTGCGGGAGCATGAGCGTCCCGCGCAGCTGCTGGTCGGCGTGGCGGACGTTGAGGCCGAGGTTGAAGTGGGCCTCGATCGTCTCGTCGAACTTCGCGATCGCCAGCTCCTTGACGAGCCGCGATCGCCTCCGATCGGCGCTGTAGAGCTTCTCGCGGTCGACCTTCGCCCGCGCCTCGCGATACGCCTTGCCGTGCGTCGCCATTACGCCTCCACCTCCACGCCCATCGAGCGCGCGGTGCCGGCGACGACGAGCATCGCCTGGTCGACGTCGCGCGCGTTCAGATCCTCGAGCTTCGTCTCCGCGATCGTGCCGCAGCTGGTCGCGCGTGAGCCTGCCGACCTTGATCCGGTTCGGCTCGCCGGAGCCCTTCTCGATGCCGAGCGCCTCCTTGATGAGCACGGCGGCCGGCGGCGTCTTCGTGATGAACGTGAACGAGCGATCCTCGAACACCGTGATCTCGACCGGCGTGATGCGGCCCTGCGCCTGCGCGGTCTGCGCGTTGAACGCCTTGCAGAACTCCATGATGTTGACCCCGTGCTGACCGAGCGCGGGACCGACCGGCGGCGCCGGGTTGGCCTGCCCGCCGGGGATCTGGAGCTTGATGATCGTCATTACTTTCTTCGCCATGAGTTCCTCGGATCTAGTCGATCTTCTTGACCTGGTCGAAGCCGAGCTCGACCGGGACCTGGCGCTCGAAGATGTCCACGAGCACCTTCAGCTTCTGCTGGTCGGGGTTGACGTCGACGATCTCGCCGTCGAAGTCGCGAGAGCGGGCCGGACGTGACCTTGACCGACTCGCCGAGCGTCGAACTCGACCTGCGTGCGGGGCCGCTCGCCGACCGTCGTGCCCGTGTGCAGGATGCGGTCGACCTCGGGCTGCGACAGCGGCACGGGCTTGGAGCCGGCGCCGACGAAGCCGGTGACGCCGGGCGTGTTCTTGACGACGCCCCAGGCGACGTCGTTGAGATCCATGTTGACGAGCACGTAGCCCGGCAGCACGCGCTTCTCGGTCTGCACCTTCTGACCGTCATTCGTCTCGATGACCTGCTCGGTCGGCACGACGACGCGGCGGAACTGCGGCGTCTGGCCCATCGAGAGGATCCGGTGCTCGAGGTTCTGCTTGACCTTGTTCTCGTGCCCGGAGTAGGTGTTGATCACGTACCAGTGAAACATCTGCGCGGCAGCTCCCTGGCTACCTGAGGAAGATCTTCTGGACGACGTACTTCCAGACCTGGTCGTTGATGTACAGGTAGAAGCCGACGATGATGCACGCGATCAGCACGACCGTCGTGCCGGTGACGAGCTGCGACTGCGTCGGCCACTCGACCTTCTTGAGCTCCGCGCGACGACTCGCCGATGAAGCGCCAGAGGCCCGAGCCGAGGAAGCATCGGCCGGCGCGGTGATCGGCTCGACGGTCGGATTCGGCCACCTGGTTGCCGCGGCGGAAGGGCGCGCGAGCTCGGCGGCTGCCGGCGGACGACCGAGCCGCGCCGCCCTGCCGACAGCTCGCCTGCGCCTCGCGGCGCGCGCGGCGCTGCGATCTCGTCTGCCGTGCCACCCGGGGCTACCTCGTCTCCCGGTGCGGTGTGTGCTTGCCGCACCAGCGGCAGTACTTGCTGAACTCGACGCGGTCCGGGTCGTTCCGCTTCGACTTCTGCGTCTGGTAGTTGCGCCGCTTGCACTCCGTGCAGGCGAGCGTGATCGCGACTCTGACTCCGGTTTTGGCCATGTGCTCTCTGTGTAAGTGGGCGCAGAAAGATAAGGGCAGCGGGACCAGCCCGTCCGCCCGAGTCGAGCATTGTAGCGACGATCGGACGAGGGCCGCGACCCGCGCGGCTCGGAGGCCCCGGAGCGATCCGCGCCCGCGCGCCGCGTCCTAGCCGCTTGACCTTGACCGTGCGTCTTCGCGATCGCGGGTGGCCGAGCGTGTCGGTCGCCTCCACGCGGACCGTGATACGTGCCGCCCTTCGCGTAGTCGTGCTTGACCGACGACGGCGCCCAGAGGTGGTCGGCCTGCGTTCGTGTCCTTGTCGACCGTGACGATCTTCGACTTGTCGCCGAAGTCCCAGCGGAACTGCGTCCCACTTCGACGTTGGTGCTCGAGACCGGCGCTCGCGTTGAAGGTCACGTGCTGGCCCTTCTTGCCGCTCTTGTTGTGATACGACGTCGATCGGCGGGATCCCCTGGCTCGCGTCGCCGAACGTGATCGTGTCGAGCAGCCAGTCGAGCGTGATCCCGGCGACTGCTTCGGCCGGGCGAAGTCGGTGTTCGAGTTGACGGCCTCCATGCCGAAGCCCATCGACACCGTGCGGTAGCGGAACTCCTGCCGCTCCTGCTCGAGGCTCGGCTCGGACGAGCGGCCCCACGCGATGGCGCGCCGGGTCGGCCGAGTAGTCCGAGTCGAGCGGCCGGAAGAACGGCGTCATCGTGTTCGCCGCCGCGTACGTGTCGTTGTCGGCCATCGGCGTCGACGACCTCGATCGAGTCCTGGTTCGCCGCGCCGTCGCCGCCCGGGCCGAGGTCGACCTCGAGCGGACTGCCTGGTCCGGCCGGCTCTTCGTCGGCACCGTCATCATCGGGCCCGCGCCCTCGCCGGTCGGGTTCGGCGCCGAGCCGTCGTACGCCGCTGCCCGCGACCTCGCTCAGAGGCCGAGGTAGCCCTGGTAGAGCCGCGACGCGGCCGAGGCTCGTCGACTTGAAGTCGCTGTTCGCTGTCGGTCTCCTCGGCGACGTTCTGGCCGGTCGTCCACAGCCGGCCGCCGCTGTCGAGCCACTCCGTGAGGTGCGTCCTGGTCGCTGCGGAACAGCCCGCTCGTGTCGAAGCTGTCGTTGTTCGCCCGTGAAGATGATCACGAGCCTTGTAGCGGTAGAGGTCGAAGAGCGACGGGAAGCCGTCGTTCCACGGGTCGACGTAGCTGGTAGCTGACGCCGAGCGCGTTGAGCAGTGTCCTTGTACCGCTGCGAGTAGTCCGCGAAGCCCGGGTCGGCGACGAGCCGTCGTCGTCGACGAGCAGGACGTCGGCGGTCGGGGTCGTGTCGGCAGCACGCGCAGCCACACCGGGATGTGCAGCGTCCTGCCGAGCGCGTGCGTGAGCATGACGACCTCGCCCTCGTACGTAGCCCGGCGCCGGCGTCGGCGCGGCGCGCCGACGGTGCACCTTGAAGCTCGCCGACCCGTTCGCCGGCGACCGTCGAGCGAGCTGATGCTCGGCGTGATCGTCGAAGTTCGTCGTGCCGTCGCCGTCTTGACCGCGGTGATCGTCCACGTCGAGGCTCGCGCCGCTGACGTCCGTGGCCTTGACCGTGAAGTCCTTGCCCTGGCCCGGCGAGGAGCTCGCCGGCGCTGAGGCTCGGCTGGTCGAGCGTGAGGCCCGGGTGTGCCCGCCTTCGTCAGGTCGATGCGGCCCGCGCCGCGGTCGAGCACGCCCGCCGGCGAGCGTCCTGGCCGTGTCGAGGTAGACGTCCTCGGTGGCGGTCGTCATCAGCGCCGACTTGATCTGCGCCGGCGTCCAGTTCGGGTGCAGCTGCTTGCAGCAGCGCGGCCGCGCCGGCCACGTGCGGGCGTCGCCATGCTCGTGCCCGAGGCGGAGCCGAAGCCGGTGAACGGGCCGGGAAGTCGCCGTCGCCGTAGCCCGGACGAGAGCACGTCGACGCCCGGGGCGACGACGTCGGGCTTGATCAGCCCGTCCTGCGCTCGGGCCGCGGGAGCTGAAGCCGGCGATCACGTCGCCGACGTTCGCCGCCGGCTGCGGCGAGTAGACGAACTTCGCCTGCGCCGTCCCCGGGTTCGCGTTCGCGAACGCGACCATGTTCGAGCCCGTCGGTGCGGCGCAGGAACCACGACGGGATCGTCACGTCGTCGGCGTGGTCGCCGGCGCCCATCGTCTGGATGTTGTCGCCGTTCGCCGCCGAGTTGTAGACGAGCGCCGCGATCGCGCCGCCGCGCTGGGCGTTGAAGACCTTCTCGCTGAACGTGCAGGTGCCGCGCTCGATCAGCGCGATGTCGCCGTCAGCGAGCCGCCGGGAACGGGCTCGCGTCGCCCGCCGAGCGAGCAGCCGAGGCTGCTCGTCGGACGCGGCGTCCTGCCGCCGGCGGCACGATCGGCGGCCGGGCCGGTCTGGCGTCGTCACCTGCGGCGCCGAAGTCGCCCCGCCCGCGGCGAGGCCGGTGAGGTTCGCGGGCACCGGCGTCGGGGCGGTGACGCTGACGACGCCGGGGACGATCGTCGCGTTCTTCGTCACGGCGCCGACGCGATCACCTTCGGCGAGATCGCCGGCGAGTTCGCCGTGTCGCCTCGTCGGGTCCCGCGTTGCCGTTCGCGAACACCATCGTCACGCCCGCGTCGATCGCCTTCTCGGCGGCCTGGATCATCGGGTCGGGCCACGCGAGCGTGTTCTGGTAGCTCGCGCCCCACGAGTTCGAGATCACCTGGGCGCCGTCCTTGACGGCGTCGTCGATCGCCTTCACGAGCTCGACCGTGTACGCGTTGCCGTTCTGGAAGTCCTCGCGTCGGCTCGGCTCGGGTAGAAGACCCGGTAGTTCATGAGGTACGCGCGCGGCGCGATGCCGCTGATCGTCACGTGCGCGCCCTGGAAGTCGACCGGCGTGCCCGCGTCGCAGGCGACCGTGCCGGCGGTGTGCGTGCCGTGCGGGTCGCCGTTCGGGCCCTGGATCGCCGTGTCGTCGCCGGGCAGCGGCGGGTCGCCGGGCCGGAAGTACGCGCGCGCGACGATCACCTTGTTGTTCGTGAACCGCTTGTCGCCCTTCGGGTAGCCGCCCGGCATCGGAGTAGCCGGCGTCGTTGAAGCACGGGTTGCCGGCGTAGTGGCCCTGCGCGTCCTTGCGCACGAAGATGCCGCTGTCGATCACGGCGACGCGGACGCCGTTGCCGGCCTTGCTCTGCCCGCCGACCTGGGCCCACAGCGTCGGCGCGCCGATCTGGCGCCGGCGTCGCGTACATGTCGAGGCTGGTACGGGATGTCGGGCGTGACGGCGCGTGACGCCGGCCATGTGGCGCACGACGGCTCGCCTGCTGCTTGCGACATCTTCACGGCGAGGCCGTTGAGCACGACCTGGTAGCAGCGCTGCACGTGGGCGCCGGGGACGAGCCGCGCGAGCCGCTGCGTGAACAGCGCGCTGGCCGCCGCCAGGTGGGCGACGTAGGCGCAGGCTGCGCGCGGACTTCACGTTCAGCTCCGTCGCGCCGCGAGCCGCAGCCATCGTCGCCGGGTAGCCCGGCACGCCGCCGCGATAGCGTCGCCAGCGGCGGGCCGTCGCAGCTGGACGATCCAGCGCCTCGCCGTTGATACGTCGCGAGATCGATCTCGCGCGCCGCGGGGCCCACGCGTCGGCTTCCCTCCCGGAAGACACAGCTCTCACCGCCGGTCGACGCTGCCACCGCCCGCAAGCACGAGCCAGCGCACGCGAAGGTCGCAAACATCCGCCGTGTCACCATCTGCCCCCTCCTCGTCCCCAGAGAAGAACCCCCGATCTCCTCCCCCGGATCTCTCGGCTGTCCGACAGTAGCACCGTCGGTGGGATTTCCATAGAAGGCCGATCCAGCGCCGCAGAGCAGTCACTGAGTAGCGGCGGTAGGACTCGAACCTACGACACGCGGATTATGATTCGCCTGGGACGGTTTCGGCACGGTTCGGCAGCGCAGGAACGATGCGGGTTCTAGGCAGGTCGATCGGCTCGGTGTTTCGGCCGTCTTCGGCGGGATTAGTTAACGGTTTGTTGCCCCACCGGTGAGCACAGTGGAAATCGCGTCCCGACTGCTTTCCATGGACGCCTTGGCTCCTGGCAGAAAGGCCCTCAGCACGGAACGCGGGCGTTCGGCAGAGCCATCCGGAGCCGGGCCTCGGCTGACGTGGCTTCGGCCGGCTCTCGCCCTCGCAGCCGTCGCCTCTGTCATCGGCCTGACCTACACACGCCTCTACCTCGGGATCGACTTCACCGACGAGTCGTTCTACATCGCGGTTCCGTATCGACTCGCCCTGGGAGCCAAGCCGCTGGTCGACGTGACTGAGGTCGGGCAGCTGCCGCCGGCCTTGCTGCTGTACCCGTTCGTGCTGCTCTACCACCGGCTGTTCGGCCTCGACGGACTCGTGCTGTTCATGCGACACCTCCACTTCGCCTTCTGCCTCGGCGTGGCGTTCGCGCTGTACTCGGCCCTTCGGATCTACGTCCGCGATCGAGCGCTGGCTGCGGTCCTCGCCTGCGCGGCGGTCGCCTTCGTCCCCTTTGGAATCCACGGGCTCAGCTACAACACATTCGCAAGCGGCTTCCTCACCGCGGGCGCGTTCCTCCTGGCGGCCTCCGTGCTCGATGGAAGCCGGCTCCGCCGAGCGATCGGTGGCGCGGCGCTCGGGCTGGCGATCTTCACGTATCCGCCCTTCGCGCTCGCGGCCGGCTGCGTCCTTCTCGCCCTCCTTCTTGCCGTGAAACCGAGAACGTTGCGGACCCTTGCTCCGGCTCTCATCCCGATGGTCGCGTGCGGCCTCGGGGCTGCAGCCTTCTTCCTCCAGCGGGGACTCGGAACCATCGAGAACCTTCTCAATCAGGCATCGACCTACGGCGGTCAGGGGGGCGGCATCCACAAGGCCCTCGGCATTGTTTTCTCGGTCGTGGTGATGAATACGCGTGCCCTGGTGTTCGGCACCGCTCTCGTCGCAGCAGCGCTTGTCTTGCGGCGCTCGCGACCTTCAGCGGCGGCACTCTGCCTGCTCGCGCTGCCGCTCGCTGCGCTGCCGCCGGATCTGAGCACTCCGGGTTCGTCGAACCGGTTCGTCACGAGCCTCGCTCTGCTCGCTCCGCTGGTGTCACTGGCGGCGGCTCGCGGCGTCCTGACGACGACGCTGCTCGGAATCGTATGGGTGCCTGCGGCCGTCGCCGGGGAGACGGCCGCTATGAGCAGCAGCAACGGAAGCGGGAATGTTGCGATCGGCTTCTTCCCCGGCGCCGTGGTGACGACGGCGCTGCTCGCACTCGCCGTCCGTGGCACGGTCCGGACCCGCAGCCACGTTCTCCGCGACACGCTCGACCTCGTTCCCGGCATCACCGTCTTGGCCGTGGGCGTCGCGCTGCAGTACACCTTCGTCTACCGGGACGCGAGCCTTTCGCACCTCACGTCCCGCATCGAGAGCGGAGCATTCGCAGGCATCTACACGACGCCGCAGCGGCGCGACTTCCTCGCCGCGCTCGACCGGGACCTCGCAACCTTCTCGGGCCCGAGTTGCCGGATCGTCTTCTACGACAGATTCCCGGCCGGCTATCTCCTCGGGCACGGGCGTCCCGACACGAACAGGGTCTTCCTGATCGACCCGCCCGTGGATCTCAGGCCGGCCTACCAACGCCTGTTGCTCGGGTACTTCCGGACGCGCGGAGGCCTTCCGGACCTCGCCGTCCGCATAAACCGGATCCCGTTGCTGAACTCAGCCGCGACGGTCCAGAGCTATCGCCCGTCGGACCCGCTCGAGCGCCTCTTCCGCGGCCCCGCCTACGTCACCGTGCGCAGCCGCAGCGACTACCGCATCGCGAAACGGGCGAACAGCGTCTGCCGCGCGCCCGCAGCGAGCCGACGCAGTCGCTCGGGAGCACATGTGGACTATTAGCCCGCCATTGTTTCGGCAGGGTTCGGCACCGCTCACATGGGCACGCCTCGCACAAGAAGGCAAGCACGACCGGCTCGCCGCAGCCATCCTCGCCGCAGTGGCATTTCCAGCGGCTTTCCAGGTAGCGGCGGTAGGACTCGAACCTACGACACGCGGATTATGATTCCGCTGCTCTAACCAGCTGAGCTACGCCGCCGCGCGGGCCTCAGTTTAGCTCAACCCGCCGCCAGCCAATGCCTGTCCTTGCGCCCGTCCAGGCATCGCCCCGCCGCTCGTGCGCCGGCGGCCACTCTCTCCGAGCCCGAGACGCGGGTCGTCCGGAGCCTGATCTCCGGCGCCGTGGGCGGATCACTAGCGTCGCGTGAGGATTCCAGTGTCCCGGGTCAGGCGCTGCGAGATCCACACCGGGATCACGGTCAGCACGATCACGAAGAAGGCGAGCACGTTCACGATCGGGAGCTGCTGGCCCTGGCGCAGGTTGTCGAAGATGAAGATCGGCAGGGTCTCCTGGGCGCCCGCGGTGAACGTGGTCACGATCACCTCGTCGAAGGACAGCGCGAACGCGAGCAGGCCGCCCGCGATGATCGCGGTCGAGAGCACCGGCCAGACGACGAAGCGGAAGGTCTGCAGCCCGTCGGCGCCCAGATCCATCGAGGCCTCGATCAGCGAGGGCGAGGTCCGCCGGAGCCGGGCGAGCACGTTGTTGTAGACGACGACGACGCAGAAGGTCGCGTGGCCGATCACGATCGTCCAGATCGAGAAGCTGATCCCTGCGAACACGTAGAACGAGTTGAGCGCCATGCCGGTGATGATCCCCGGAAGGGCGAGCGGCAGCAGCAGCAGGAACGAGATCGACTCCCGGCCGAAGAAGCGGAAGCGGTTGATCCCGAGCGCCGCCATCGAGCCGAGCACGATCGCGAAGGCGGTCGCGATCAGCCCGACCTTGATCGAGAGCACGATCGAGTCGCGCGCCTGCTGCGTGTTCCACGCGACCCGGAACCAGTGCAGCGTCCAGCCCGGGATCGGCCAGCTCTGGATGTTCGAGCTGTTGAACGCATAGAGGATGAGGATCACCAGCGGGATCCAGAGGAAGAGGATCACGAGCACCGTCCAGACCCGCAGCCCGATCCCCGTGGCGGTGCTCACGCGATCCCCTCGAAGGCGCCGAGCCGCCGGGCGGCGATGAGATAGACGGCCATGATCGCAACCGGCACGACAGCGAAAGCGGCCGCGAACGGGACGTTGCCGTTGACCCCGATGAAGTCGTAGACGACGTTCCCGATGAAGCTCGAGCTCGGGCCGCCCACGAGCAGCGGCGTGATGAAGTCGCCGAGCGTGAGCGAGAAGGTGAAGATCGACCCGGCCACGACCCCCGGCAGCGCGAGCGGGAGCACGACGCTGCGCAGCGTCCGCCCGCCGCGCGCGCCGAGATCCTGCGACGCCTCGAGGTAGCTCTGCGGGATCCGCTCCAGGGCCGCGTAGACGGGCAGGATCATGAACGGCAGCCACACGTACGAGAAGACGATCCACATCGCCCAGTTCGTGTAGCCGAGGTGCGCGTCCGGTAGGCCGAGGCCGTTCAGGCTCCAGTTCAGGACGCCCTTCGTGGAGAGGATCGTCGTCCAGGCGTAGATCCGCACGAGGTAGCTCGACCAGAGCGGGAGGAGCACCAGCACGAAGAGCCAGCTGCGCGTCTTCGGCCCGGCGACCCGCGCCATGAAGAACGCGAACGGGAAGGCGAGCACCGCGTCGGTGATCGTGACCGCCGCTGCGATCCCGACCGTGCGCCCGGCGATACGGAGGTACGGGTTGCCGGTGTCGAGGACCTGGCGGAAGTTGCTCAGGCCCCAGTGGTGGACGACCTTGCTGGTGAACGGGTCGACGCTCCAGAACGACGAGATGAACAGGACCGCGAGCGCGGCGACGTAGACGAGCAGGAACGCGAGCACCGGCGGCCCGAGCAGCCCTGTCCCTTTCAGCCACGGCCGCCGCCAGCCGAACGCCGAGGCCTGGAGGCGGGCCCTCCGCACGGAGGAGCCCGCCTCGACACGAGCCGGATCAGCCGCCACGAGCTAGCCGGTGATCTTCGCCCACGCCTGCTGCCATGCGTTGTAGTCCATGCAGTCGTTCCCGGCCTTCCAGCCGCACGCCGCGATCGGGGTCTTCCAGAACTTGATCGATCGGGCGTAGCTCGCCGGTGCGTTCAGGTGGTACTGGGCGCAGGAGCCCGCCTGGGCCTTGTCCATGAACGGGCACGCCAGCGGGTTGACCGGCGTCTCCCCGAAGACGAGCGCCTGCTTCGCCTGCACCGCCGGAGTCGTGACGTACTTCATCCACATGTAGGCGCAGTTCGGGTGCGGCGCCTTCTTGGCGAGCATCCAGGTGTCGGCCCAGCCGGTGGTGCCCTGGGACGGGATGAGTTCCTTGACCGGAGCCTTGTCCGCCTGAAGCGCAAGCGTCTGGTACGGCCAGGCGGCGCCGACCACGGCGTCGTCGTTCTTGAAGTCCTTGATCTCATCCGCGGGGAGCGCCCAGTAGCGGACGAGCAGCGGTCTCTGCTTCTGGAGCAGCGCCACCGCGGCGTCGAGCTGCGACTTCGTCAGCTCGTACGGATCCTTGATTCCGAGCGCCGCATTCGTCTTCATCAGGTAGAGCGCGGCGTCCGCGATCTGGATCGGATTATTCGGCACGGTGACCTTGCCCTTGTAGGTGGGCGTGTAGATGGCGGCCCAGCTGGTTGGTGCGGGCTTCACCACCTTCGTGTTGTAGAGGAGCGTGTTCGGGCCCCACTGCAGCGAGACGCCGTAGTGGACGCCGTTCACCGTGTTGTGGGGAGGCGACTTGAAGCTCGGCAGGAAGTCCTTCCAGCTCGGGATCAGCGCCACGTTGATCGGTTGCACGTCGCCGCCGTAGATCAGCCGGAGACTCGCGTCGCCGGAGGCGGAAACGAGGTCCCACTGGCCGCCGCCGCCGCCGCCGCCCGATCGCATCAGCGCCACCATCTCGTTCGAGGAGCCGGCGTCCTTGCGCTTGATGACGCAGCCGGTCTGCTTCTCGAAAGCCTTGGCGAAGCTCGGGTCCGAGTAGGCCGCCCACTCGATCAGATTGAGCGCCCCCTCCCCCTTGCCGATGGACGTCGGCAGCTTCGGCCCTGTGCTGGTGGCGGAACTGCTCGTCGTCTTACCGCCGCCTCCGCAGCCGGCCGCCAGTAGAGCCAGCGCTCCGACCAGGAGCGCAAGCGGCGTCGCGATGAGCGCGCGCCTTGCCTTGCTCATGTGTCCTCCTCGGTTTGTCCTCGTGTGGTTTCGATCGTGTACGCCTGCTCCGGCCGCCACTCCAGCACGACCCGCCGCCCTCGCTCCTCGTGCGCCTCTGCCGAGGACGTCTCGAGGTTCTGGCGGACGACCGTGAGGACGCCGCCGCGGTCGAGCTCGACGATGTAGCGGGTGACCATCCCGGCGTAAACCACATCGCGCACGCTGCCCGGCTCGGCGTGGATTCCGGAAGCCGGGGCGCCCGCTTCAGCCCGCATGTGGATCTTCTCCGGCCGGACCATGAAGCGGCGCCCCTCGCGCTCGAGCGTGTTCGAGACGCCGACGAAGCCGGCGACGAACTCGGTCGCCGGACGCTCGTACACGTCGGCGGGCGCGCCGACCTGCTCGATCCGGCCGTGGCTGAACACGGCCAGCCTGTCGCTCATCGTCAGCGCCTCCTCCTGGTCGTGCGTGACGTAGACGAACGTGATCCCGACCTCGCGCTGGATCCGCTTCAGCTCGATCTGCATCTCCTCACGGAGCTTGAGGTCGAGCGCGCCCAGCGGCTCGTCGAGCAGGAGGACCCGCGGCTCGTTGACGATCGACCGCGCGAGCGCGACGCGCTGCCGCTGGCCCCCGGAGAGCTGCGAGGGCTTGCGGTCGCCCAGCCCGGAGAGCCGGACCATGCCCAGCGCTTCCTCGGCCCGCCGTCGGCACTCCGCGCCCCGGACGCCCTTCACACGGAGCCCGTACTGGACGTTCTCACCCACTGTCATGTGCGGAAACAACGCGTAGTCCTGGAAGACCGTGTTCACGTCGCGCGCGTACGGTGGCCGGCTCGTGACGTCCTCGCCCGCGAGCTCGACGCGTCCGGCGTCCGGGCGCTCGAAGCCCGCGATCAGGCGGAGGGTCGTCGTCTTGCCCGACCCGGATGGGCCGAGCAGCGTGAAGAACTCGCCGCGCGCCACCTCGAGGTCGACGCCGTCCACCGCGGCGACCTCGCCGTACGCCTTGTGCACGTCGAGGAGACGGACGTCGGGGGCGAGATCGCCCCCGGGCGTCGCGTCGGCCCGCTCACGCGCCTGGGTCGCCATGCCGACAACCGTAGAACGCGCAACCCCGCAAGTCCAAGCGACATGTGCCTCGCAATGCGCAGCGTCGGCCGTGGCAGCCGCGTGTGGGGTCTAATTGGTCCGTGCGCATCGGCGGCCTGAACTGGATGCAGCTCGAGCAGTCGCTCACGGCCGACGACCGGATCGTGCTTCCTCTGGGGTCGACCGAGCAGCATGCGCACCTGTCCCTCGCGACAGACTCGATCCTCGCGGAGCGGCTGGCTGTGGAGGCGGCCGGGCCGCTCGGCGTGCCCGTGCTACCGGCGCAGCCGTACGGGATGGCGGCGGTTTTCGCGGCGTATCCGGGCAGCCCGTCGCTCCGGCTGGAGACCTACGTCGCGCTCGTCGGGGACATCGTCGGCTCGCTGCGGGGGCAGGGATTCGGCCGGATCCTCGTCGTCAACGGGCACGGCGGCAACAGACCGGCGGCCGAGCACATCGCCGGGCCGGGTGTCATCTGGCACGACTGGTGGCGCAGCCCGCGCGTGCGCGCGGTCGTCGACTCGATCGATCCCGAGACGGCGCACGCCGGGTGGATGGAGAACTTCCCGTGGACGCGGCTGCCCGGGGTCGAGCTGCCTCCGGGGCGGAAGCCGATGGTCGAGCTCCGCTCGACCGAGCCCGCCGACGTGCGGCTCCGGCTCGGCGACGGGTCATTCGGGGGCGTGTATCAACGGCCCGACGAGGACGGCCTGCGCGTCTGGAGCGAGGGCGTGGAGGAGGTGCGCGAGCTGCTCGAGCACGGGTGGGAGACATGAGCGGCGAGCCAAGCCGGCCGCTGCGCGAAGAGGACGCGGACCGCGATCCGCTCGCCCAGTTCCGACAGTGGTTCAGGGAGGCGGGCGAGGTCCTGCCGGTGCCGGAGGCGGTGGCCCTCGCCACCGCTACGCCGGACGGGCGGCCGTCGGCGCGCATGGTGCTGATGAAGCAGGCAGACGAGAACGGGTTCGTCTTCCATACCGGCTACGACAGCCGCAAGGGGCTCGAGCTGGCAGCGAACCCGCGCGCCGCGCTGCTCTTCCACTGGGCCCCGCTCGGGCGCCAGGTTCGCGTCGAAGGGCCCGTGACCCAGACGTCGCGCGCAGACTCGGAGCAGTACTTTCGAACGCGCGCGCCGCTCAGCCGGATCTCGGCGCTGGCCTCGCCGCAGAGCGAGGTGGTGAGCGACAGAGCCGAGCTCGAGCGCCGCGTCGAGGCTGCGCTGGCCGACCACGGCGACGACCCGCCGCTGCCCGAGCGGTGGGGCGGCTTCCGCCTGCGGCCCGACGTGTGGGAGTTCTGGCAGCACCGCGAGAACCGCCTCCATGACCGGCTCCGCTACCGCCGGGAGGGCGGCGTGTGGCTCCTGGAGCGCCTGGCTCCATAGGCCGCCGCAAGCGACCGCTCCAATCTGCTGCTCTGCAAACTGCAACGTCCGAGATCTATGGGTCAGAAGATCAGCCGTCTGCTATGTCTCGGCGGCCGCCTCGAGGGTGGCGATCACGGCTCCCGTCTCGTCCCTGGGCCGCCCTCGTACCACCGCCCGGATGCTGGGAACACCGAGGGCCACGCCGCTCGAGACGACGATGATCGAGGCCACGATGAGCAACGCGGGCTCCAGTCCGAGCGCTGCGGCGACAGGGCCGGCTGCGATCAGTCCGAGCGGACGCAGGGCGCCCGAGCCCATCCAGTCGTACGCCGCGACCCGGGACAGCGCGTCGGGCGGAATCTTCTCCTGGAGCGTCGTCTCCCAGAGCGTGCCGCCGAAGCCCATCGCGACACCGGCCGGGATCTCCGCTGCGGCGATCAGCCACGCCGGCGCGCCGACCGCGAGCAGCGCGATCCCGGGTGCGACCCCGAGCATCAGCAGGTAGAGGGCGACGAGCGGCCGCCCGGGCCGGAAGCGCAGGGCGGCGAGACCGCCGAGCACGGCGCCGGCGCCGAAGGCGGTCAGGATCAGCGCCCACGAGGATGCCCCGCCGAGCGACTCGCCGGCGACCACGGGGCCGAGCACGTAGAACGAGCCGAGCACGGCGCACTGGAACACGGCGGCGTTGATGATCGTCAGCCAGAGCCAGGTCCGCGAGCGCACCTCCGACCAGCCGCGGGCGAGATCGCCGAAGAAGCCGCGGCCCTCCGAGACAGTGACGAATCCGAGGGGCTGCACGCGCAGCAGGAGCGCGGCGGAGACCAGGAACGTCACGGCGTCGAGCCCGATCGCCCATCCGGGGCTCGCGAGCTCGACCACCACGCCGGCTATCGCAGGGCCCGCGATCGTCCCCACGCTGAGTGCGAGAAAAAGCAACGCGTTCGCCCGCTGCAGGTTGTCCCGGCTCACGGTGTGCGGGATCAACCCGGTGGCGGCGGGCCGGTAGAAGGCCGTCGCCGTGCCGTGGATCGCCTGCAGCACGATCAGCTGCCAGAGCTGGGCGGTGCCGGTGATGAGCAGGACCGCCATCAGCGCCTGGCTCGCGAAGTGCACGGCGTCCGAGCCGACCATCAGCCGCTGGCGTGGCAGCCGGTCCGCCCAGACTCCGCCGACGAGGATGAAGAGCACGAGCGGCACGGTTCGGGCCGCCAGGACGAGGCCGAGATCGGTGGCCGAGCCCGTGAGATCGAGCACGGCGAACGCCATGGCCACAGGCACGACGTTGTCGCCCAGCACCGACACCGCCTGCGCGGAGAACACCAGCCTGAACTGGCGTTCCTCGAGCGCCCGGAGAGCCTGCGGCAAGCGCACCTAGCCGGAAGTGTAGGACGCCCTGGCCCTCGTTAGCGCAAACCGCGCTCTGGCCGGGATCGCCGGCCGCAAGCGTCAGCCGTCGACGGGCAGGACTGCGCGGAAGAAGTCGGACAGCACGCGGCCGTCCGGGTCGTAGCGCCGCCGCACCTGCTCGAGCGTGTCCAGCCGGTCCCCGAACGCACGGCGCGCCATCTCGCGCGTCACACCGCGCGTCTGGTTGAGCAGGGCGAGACCCGCCCCGCTTGCTGCAGAAGGCGTTGAACGCGTCGAGAAAATCGGGCCAGCCCTTGCGTTCCGGTGCAGACCGGATCGATCGTCAGCACGGGGCCGTCGTAGCTGTAGCTGAGCAGCGACGACGTGTCGTGCTCGACGCGGTAGCCGACGGCGAGCATGTTCGGGCGCCAGCCGTTGTTGCGGTCGTAGCTCCGGACGAAGTCGCAGTAGTCGCTGAGCGCGCGCCCGAACAGCGGCTGCGGGAAGCCCCAGATGCTCGACGTGAAGCCGGTAAAGCCGGCCTTCTTCGGGTAGCGGATCATCTGGTCGGGCGGAAGCGTGACCGGGCTCCGCAGCAGCCGATCGACGGCCACGTGCAGCGACGAGTCGAACCAGTTCAGGAGCTGGTACCGCGCCGGCCGCCAGGGGATGCACGCCTCCGCGAAGCGGGCGAAGCCGGGCGCGACCGTGCGCCACGTGAAGTTGCGGAGCTTCCACGTCGTCCGGTTCGGCCGCTCCGCCCCGGGCGCCCGAGCCTCGCCGACGTAGGTCCGGAACTCGACGCTGACCCGGTCGAGGAACGGGAAGAGATAGAACATGAGTGACGCGTCAGTGGCGATCAGCTCGGGCAGGAGATCGACGAACTGCGCGACGCGGAAGGTGCGGTGCTCCACGGCAAGCTGCTGCAGCGGGCGCGTGCGGAGCGTCACCTCGCAGACGATGCCGAAGAGCCCGTAGCTCGATCGCGCGGCCTGGAGCAGCTCGGGATCGTCCTCGCCGACCTCGACGACGTCGCCCGAGGGCGTGACGATCTTCATCCCGACGACGTACGAGGAGATCTGCCCGAACTCCCCGGGCATCGAGGCGTCCTTCGTGGCACAGCAGGCGCCGCTGCCGATCGTCAGGCAGCCGATCTCGGTGTTCACGTGCACCTGGAGGCCGTGCCGCTCCAGCTCCTTCGCGATGTCGATGTAGAGCGCGCCGCCCTCGGCGGTGACCGTGTCGGCACCGACGTCGAGGATCCGGTTCATCGGGAGCATGTCGACGATCGTGCCGCCGTCTGCCTCGCCGCAGTTGGCCGGCGAATGGCCCGAGCCGCGCGCCCGCACCGGCGACGGGTAGCGCTCCGGGTCGCGCATGATCGCGACCACGTCCTCGATGGAGTGCACCTCGGCCGTCGCACGCGGGTGCGTGACGAAGCTGCCGTCCCAGCTCTTGACCTCGAGCCGTTGCTGCTCGGTTGCGCTCATCGGGCCATGCCCTCTGCGGCCGTGCCCCATTCCCCACCCCTCTGAGGGGTGGGATCAGACCCTCCCCTTTGAGGGGAGGGTCCCTCGGCGACGATACTCGCGACGCGGTCGGAGATCGGTGCCGAGGGTGTGCCGATTCTGTGCCGGTTCGTCCTCAAGCTTGGCTGCCCTCCGTCGGCTCGGGGTCGTCGCGATGCAGGCCCGTGCGCGCGACGAGGTACTCCGTCGGGCGGGGGAAGAGGCGTGACATGCCGATCAGCATGCGCAGGGAGAACGGCACGAACACCTGGCGCCGGTCGTGCTCGACCGCGCTCGACGATCGACTTGCCGACCCGCTCGGGGGTGAGCGTCCCGGTCAGCTTCGCGATCCCGGGGATGCTCTTCTCGAAGCCCGGGTTGTGCTCGAAGTAGCCGCTCGCCACGGTGGTCGGCACGACGTTGACGAGGTGGACCCCCGTCCCGCGCAGCTCCGAGCGCAGCGCCTCCGTCAGGCCGCGGAAGGCCCAGCGCGCGGTCGCATAACCGGCCGCGCCCGGCCAGGCCGTGTAGGCGATCGGCGAGCCGACGTTGCAGATGCTCCCGCTCCCGCGGGCGAGCATCCCGGGGAGGAACGCCCGCGTGACGTAGGCCGCCGCGAAGAACGGCGCGGCCATCATCTGCTCGAACTCCTCGGGCGGCGTCTGCTCGAAGAAGTAGGCGTGCCCCGCGCCGGCGCAGTTGACGACGATGTCGGGGACGCCGATCTCGTCCTCGATCGCCGCCTGCTTCGCGCGCGACAGCCTCGCGGTCGCCGCAGTCGAGCGCCCACGGGCCGGGCACGGTCGCCGATCTCCTCGGCCAGCGCGTCGAGCTTGTCCTTCGACCGCGCCACGAGCACGACGCGCGTGGCGCCGCGCGCGGCAAACTGCTTGGCCGCCGAGGCGCCGATCCCGCTCGAGGCCCCCGTGACCAGGACCGTCCGCCCGTCGATTCGCACCGGTGCCACGATACTTCCGTGCCGCCCCCGCCTCAACGGTTCCTGTCGTGGAGTAGATTCACGGGCATTCCCGGCAAGAGGAGGCCACGGTGAAACAACGGTTCCTTCCCGCCAAGCTGCACGCAGGCATCGACTACGCGACATGCGGGCTGTGGTTCGCGGGCCCTGAGGTCTTCCAGATGAAATGGACGCCGGGCTCGTCGTGGCCGCCCAAGATCTACGGGACGTCCGTGCTCGTGAACTCGATCCTCACGGACTTCGGGCCGTCGGAGAAGCTCGAGTGGGGCGGCGCCGCGGGTCTACTCGTTCCGCACGCACTTCAAGATCGACCTCGTGGGCTCCGCGGCCGTGGCGGCGCTGCCGTGGATCACCGGCTCGCGCAAGAAGGGCTGGAACTACTGGGCGCCCCAGCTCGCGGCCGCAGGGCTGGTCTGGCTGGCGGCCTTCACGACGAAGGTCCCGGGCGAGGACGACTAGTGCGCTCGACGGCGCGGGTGCTGCTCGGGCTGGTACGGCTCGCGAACGGGACGGCGGCGCTCGTCGCGCCCGCCGCGGTGGGCCGCAAGATCGGCGTCGACCCCGAGGAGAACCCGGCCGCGCTCTACATCATGCGGCTCTTCGGAGTGCGCACGATCCTGCTCGGGCTGGCGCTCCTGCGGCGCGACTCGGCGGTGCGCACCGAGGCCGTGCGGATCGCCTACGTCGTCCACATCAGCGACACGGTCTCGGCGCTCGCGGCCGGGGCCGGCGGGCACCTGCCGCGCAAGGCCGCCAGGACCGCCGCCCTGATCTCGGGCGCCAACGTCGTGCTCGCCCTCGTCGCCCGCCGCGGGGTGTGACTGCGGTTCGCGTCTGGATCACCGACGGCTCGCTGCCGAGGTTCAGCGACACGACGAAGCTGACGGCGACGCATGCCGCGGCGTTCGGGCTCGTGGCCGCCTACGAGGGCTCCGTCGACCCGGAGGTGCCGGTCGGCTCGGTCGAGCTCCGGGCGCAGCGGCTCGACGACGCCCTGTTCGCCGAGGCCGAGTGGTGCGTCGGCTTCCCCGACGGCCCGCCGGACGAGGTCACGCCGGACGACGGAGATCGTCGTGCAGGGCATGCTCGAGGGCAAGTGGCTGAACCGGCTGCTCGGGACGCGCGCGTGGCAGCCGGCGAGCATCGGCAACAACCTGCTCGCGGCAGGGCCGGGCATCGCGACAACGGTCGGGCGAGCTTGCGGCAGACGGACGGCCACGTGCGCGTCAGCTTCCCCGGCGGGACGCACGTCTCGTCGCTCGCGGATCTGCGCGGCCACAACATCCGCGGGTCTCCTCGAAGCCGTGCTCGCCGCCGAGGACGGACTCGACTGGATCGACCTCGGCGCGTTCGGCGAGCGTTCGGCGACGGTCAACGAGCGGGCGCGGCTGAAGGCGGCGGCGAGCCCGTTCCCCCACAAGGCGAAGGAGAAGCTCGTGCGGCAGGCGCTCGAGGACGAGGCGGGTGTGCCGGCTGGCGCGGACGCCCGCCTCGTCGTCGTGGACGGGCGCGGCAACGAGGTCGGGGCGGGGTCGCTTGTGTGGTGGGCGCTCCGCGCGAAGCCGGTGCCATGAGGCGGTTGGCCGTGCTCGGGCTGGGCGTCGCGCTCGTCTCGATCGGGCCCGCGCACGCCGCCAAGCCGTTGCCCGGAGTGGTGTCGAGCTGTGCTGCCGAAGAACGCGAAGGTGCGACCGAAGTCGATCGTGATCGCCTGCGGCGACGGCAACTTCTTCCTGACCGGCCTGACGTGGAGCGGCTGGACGGCACAGAGCGCGACCGGCGCCGGCCTCGCGCACCTGAACGACTGCACCCCGTTCTGTGCGGCCGGCCACTTCCACACGTACCGCATTACCGTGCGCCTGTCCCGTCCGGTTACCTGCCGTGCCGGGCAGCGCCCGCGCTTCACCCGGCTCGCCTATCGATACCCCACGACGAAGCCTGCGCACGCCCGGGCCGGCACCGTGCCGTTTCCCTGCTGACGGCTCAGGTCTTGCCCGCGCGCGCCTCGGCCTCCGCCAGCCTGCGCGTCGAGATTCCGGATCCGGGCCGTCAGCACCGGGAGCAGCGCCAGCGCGATGTCCGGGTCCTCGCGCAGCTCGTTCTGGAAGTCCCACTTGGCGAGCAGCGCGCACTCCGTCTGCTCGACCGCGACGACCGTGGCCGAGCGGGGCAGGTCCTCGATGAGGCCCATCTCGCCGAAGCAGCCGCCCGGGCCGAGCTCGGCGACCTGCACCCCGCCGCCCTCCCGCTCGACGCGGACGAGGCCGGAGAGGACGACGTAGAGCGACATGCTCGTGTCGCCCTCGCGCACGATCATCGAACCCGGCCGGTACTCCCGCGTGACCGCGAGGCCGGCCAGCCGCGCGCGCTGACGGCGTCCGAGGCGCGACAGCAGCGGCACCTGCGCGAGCGTCTCCTCGACCGCGTCGAGCACGGCGTCAGCCATCGGCGCTCACCTCCTCCAGCACCTCGAAGCCGGCGCCGAACTCCATGTTCGTGCGAGAGCTGCGGGATCTTCACCTGCGCCTCCGGTGCGCCCTCGGCGACCCGGCGCTGCCGCAGCGCCTGGTACGTGCCGGGCGCGACGCGTTTGAGCACGGGAGGCCCGAGCCGCTGCGACTCGCGCTTCGCCTCGTACTCGAGGTTCTGCACGCAGAGCGACGCGGTCGAACGCGGCGACGAAGCGCCGAGCCGCTTCGCTGTCCATCGCCGTCGCCGAGCTCGGCGTACAGCGCGTAGTGCGGCGGCTCGCCCCACTCGACGCACGCCGTGAAGTGCTGGACGTCGAAGCCGTTCGCGTCGACCACCTCGCACAGCGCGCCGGTGACCTGCGACTCCGTCAGCTTCTCGCCGGTGATCGACGTCATCCCCTGGCCCTTGCGCACGAACTGGATCACGGGCGTCCGCCGGTAGAAGTCGACCACCCGCACCACGTCGTTGATGTCGTAGCGGTAGAGCCCCGACGACGTCGTGAAGTAGATGTAGTACTCGCGGTTCGACTCCAGCTGGTCGGCCGTGAGGAACGTCTTGCCGGGGTCGTCGCGCTCCTCCTCGGCGACGAACTCGAAGAAGTGGCTGGTGACGTTCAGCACGCCGCCGGCGCCCGGAGTCGACGAGCGGCGTCGCGCCGCGGCCCTCGCTCGCCATGTAGCCGAAGTCGCGGATCGGGAGATCGCCGAAGTACTCCGGCAGCTTGCGCAGGTAGAGCGGCATCGTCCCGCCCTTCCAGCAGCTCAGCAGCCGCAGGTTCGGCCAGACGTCGAGCGGGCGCAGCCGTCCCGTCGTGCGCAGGATCCGGGCCAGCTCGTCGGCGCGATCGCGGGTCGGCGCGCAGCGAGGCCGTGAGACTGGGCGGCGCGTCCTCCGGCAGGAAGTCCGGATTGACCGCGCCGACGCGGACGTCGTGGATCAGCTCGCTCGGCCCAGACCGTCATCTTCTCCGCGAGCAGCAGCAGGCTCGACGGATTGGGCGTGATCAGCAGCCGCACGTCCGCGCCCAGGCCGTGCAGCAGCGTGAGGTAGTACTTCGACTCGACGGCCTTGATCTTCGAGATCTCGTACGGCAGCACGTAGAAGCGCTTGATCGCGCCCGGCTGGTTGCGGGTCATGAAGCCGGAGATCGCGCCGTACGGGACGTCGCCGCCCGAGCGGCCCTCCTCGTCGCTGGAGGAGGAGACGAGCATCTTGCCCTCCAGCACGTCGTCGTAGTCGCTGAAGATCCGGTAGAGGTGCACGTGGACGCCGTGGCTGTACTCGTGCAGGTAGCTCGGCGTCACGGGGATGTACTTCGCCCGGCCCGTCGTCCCGCTCGTGGTCGCGAACATCACCGGCCGGTCGGCGGTGAGCACGCCCGTCCTCGCCCGCGAACGTGCGGTCGATGTACGGCGTGAGCGACTCGTACGTGTTCTGCGGGACGCGCGCGCGGAAGTCGGCGACCGAGGCGATCTCCGCGAATCCGTGCTCGCGGCCGTACGCCGTGTCGCCGTTGCGGCGCACGATCTCCAGCAGCTTCTTCTCCTGCGCCAGCTCGGGCCGCCAGGTCGCGTCGTCGAACTGGTTCGCGGCGCTGAACCTGAGCCACGTGCGGAGCAGTCTCTGGGCGGTCGGCGCGCGGGCCATCAGCCCACCGCCTTCAGCTCGGTCACGCGGCGACTGTAGCGGTGGAGCGCCTCTTCGTCGACGCGGACGCCGAGCCCGGGCCGCGTGTACGGACGGGCAAGCCCGCGGCGGCCGGGGACGACGTTCTCCACCGTCAGGTCTCCCTTCAGCAGCAGGCTCCCGCCCGAGCCCTCGACGTAGCGCGGCGAGATCGCGGCGGCGAGGTGGCGGCCGGCCGCGGACAGGATCCCGCTCTCGCCGACCTGGGCGCCGACGATCAGGACGATGCCTGCGTCGGCCCCGATGCGCGCGATCCGCAGCGAGGGCAGCAGGCCTCCGCACTTGGAGACGCGGATGTTGAAGGCGTCGCAGGCCCGGGTCTCGACCAGCTGCTCGGCCTCCTCGACCGAGCGCAGCGACTCGTCGGCGACGATCAGCTCCCTCGTGGCGGCGGTCACGGCGCGCAGGCCGTCGAGGTCCGGGCCGGGCACGGGCTGCTCGACCGCGCTGATCCGGAACGGGCGCATCTGCTCGATCGCCCGCAGCGCCTCGTCCGCGTCCCACGCGCAGTTCGCGTCGACGCGGATGTCGACGCCGCCGCCGAGGATCCGGCGCAGCAGCGCGAGCGCGTGGAGGTCGCCGTCGAGGTCGTCGCCGACCTTGATCTTCACCTGCTTGATCCGGAGCGCGCGGATCGCCACCGCGAAGGCCTTCAGCTTGCGCGGCGACGAGAACGGGACGACGGCGTCGTAGCGCACGAACGGCACGCGGCCGCCGCCGAGCCAGTCCTGAACCGAGCGCCCGTTCGCGATGGCCGACAGCGTCGAGCAGCGCGAGCTCGAGCGCGCAGCGCGCGGCGTGGTCGAGATCGCCGCCGGGGCGCGTGAACGGCACTCCGTCGAGCGCGGCCGGCACGTCGTCGACCTCGCGGCCGAGGAGCGCCGGGCCCAGCCGCGCCGTGAGCGCCTCGATCGCGCTCTCCACGGTCTCGCCCGTCACGTACTCGCGCGGCACGCCCTCGCCGTAGCCCTCGGTGCCGTCGGACAGCGTGAGCCGGACGACGACGTTCGTCGACTCCTTGCGCTCGGCGAGCGCGTGCCCGAACGAGAACCGGAACGGCAGCTCGACGGTGAGCACCTCGATGGCCGCGACCGACACCGCCCGCCGCTTCGGGTGGGCGCCCGAGCGCTCGTCGAGCCAGGCGGCGAGGTCGTCGATGTACGGCTGCGGGTCGGGCTCGAAGTCGAGGATGTGCCCGGACTCGGGGTAGAGCACGTAGCGCTTGTCGGGCGAGCGCTGGCGCTCGAACCAGCCCCTGCACCCACTCGCGGTCGACGATCGGGTCGTCGCCGGCCTGCAGCAGCAGCAGCGGGAGGTCGAGTCCCGTCTCGGTGCGCAGCTTCCGGTCCCAGTGCGCCTGCTGGAAGAAGAACTCGGCCGTGACCTCGCGCAGGCTCAGCGGATCGCGGCGGATGTACTCGACGCGCTCGGGGTTGCGGGTGAACATCTCCGGCTCCAGCGGCACGGGCACGTGTCCCGCGGCGCGAGAACACCCTCGCCTTCTGCGCCGCGGTCAGGTCGACCTGGGCCTTCAGCGCCGGGCACACGAGCACCAGACCCGCCAACTCGTCCTCGTGCTCGAGCGAATAGGCGACCGCGGGCCGCGCGCCCCAGCAGCCGCCGACGAGGAACACCGGAGCCTCGGGATTGCGCTCCTTCGCCAGCGCCACGAAGCGGGCCACGTCGTCGATCAGCTCCTGCGGCGAGTCGAAGTGCCCGCGCGGCTCGGCGCAGGCGCCGGACCCGCGCCGGTCCGGCAGCCAGACGGTGTACCCGCGGGCGGCGAGCGCGGCGGCCGTCTCGACGTACCAGCCGCCGTGGCTCTGGATCCCGTGCTGGTAGACCAGCGACCCGCGCGTCTCGCCCTCGGCCTCGAAGACGCGGTAGGGAAGGCTCGTGCCGTCCGCGTCGAGGACGGCGATGTCAGCGACGGCGGCCACGCCCGTAGGGTCGCTGATCGCCGCGGGTTCGGCAAACGGGCAGGCGCGACCGCCGAGTCGATCATTCTTCCACGGCGTTAATGTTCGCAATCTTTTGGAGTTCTTGAGCGACTATTTCGCGGTTCTTGCATGTCGATGTAACAAGAATCGCACTTGAGTTTCTCCAACCAGCCTGAGATAGAGATCGAGAACACATTGCCCCCGTTCTTCGACGAGCCGTCCGGATATCGGATAGAAATGATGCTTGCGCAAATACAAGGTGCGCTCGTCCGTCAGGGCAAAGAGACTGTCCATCATTGAGTATCCTTGACCGACCCAGGCCATCTGCAAGATCGTTTCTGATTCCCGCATCTCGGTTTGCAAGCGCTCTAGGTGTTTGTGCACCCAGAACCACAGACCCGGTACGAGATCGCGTCTTGCAATGACTTCTATATCCATCGTTTACGGTCAAGACGAAGGCTCACCTTTTCGAGCGTTCTTGTTGATGGCCGGCTCGTCAGCTTAGACCCGCTCGATCGATACGCTCGTCTCGTCTCGATTGTTGGCGTCGACATCGGAATCACAGCCTGCATCTTCGTCGATTGTCCCCCACGCGCGCACGGCACGAGCGTGCCATCTCGCCCCGAGCGCTCAACCCGTTACCCTCGCCCGGTGCTGCGCGTCTGCCGGTTCCTCTCGGGTCGCCGCTCCAAGTGGGTCGTGGCCGGCGCCTGGCTGCTGCTGATCGTCGGCTTCGCGGGCTTCGGCTCCAAGCTGCCCGACAAGACGAACGACGAGATCGTGCTGCCGGCCTCCAGCGACTCGGCCCAGCTGCAGCGGCTGCTGGCCCAGCGCTTCCCCGGCGGCGAGCAGCGGATCGCGCTGCTCGTCTACCACCGCGCAGGCGGACTGACCGCGGCCGACCGCACGGGCGATCCTCGCCGACGCGCCGAAGGCCGCCCAGGTGAAGGGCGTCGCGGCCGCTCTCCCGCCGTTCGGCACCGCGTCGCCGTTCCGGCTCGTCAGCCCCGACGTCGCGGCGACGATCGCCCCGCTCAACGCCGAGGGCCTGTTCCGGCTGCGGCCGACGATCGACGCGCTGCGCGCCATCCGTCCCTCGCGGCGGCGGGCTCGAGGTGCACGTGACCGGGACGCCGGCGCTGCTCGACGACTTCAACTCCGCGGTGAAGGAGGCCGACGTCAAGCTGCTGCTCGCGACCGGGCTGCTCGTCCTCATCCTGCTGCTCGCCGTCTACCGGTCGCCGCTGCTCGCGCTGCTGCCGCTCACCGTGGTGGCGATCGCGTTCCTCGTCGCCACCGGGATCCTCTACGTGCTGGCCGAGCCACGGGCTGCCGGTGGACAGCACCTCGACCTCGCTGCTCCTCGTGCTCATGTTCGGCGCGGGGACCGACTACTGCCTGCTGCTCGTGGCGCGCTACCGGGCCGAGCTGCGCGAGGGGCTCGACGTGGCCGAGGCGGTCGCGCAGGCCACCGCGAAGGCAGCGCCCGCGATGATCGCGAGCAGCGCGACCGTGATCCTCGCGCTGCTGGCGATGCTCGCCGGGGTGCTCGGCCTGAACCGCACGCTGGGGCCGGTGAACGCGATCGGCGTCGCGGTCGTGCTGGTCGCGAGCCTGACCCTCCTCCCCGCGCTGCTCGCGATCCTCGGCCGGCGCGCGTTCTGGCCGCGGACCGAGCGGGCGACGGCGGCCGAGGAGGCGGGCGAGGGCGTCTGGACGAGGATCGGCCGCCGCGTGCGGCGCCGCCCGGCCGCCTGGCTGAGCGTGCTCGTGATCGGTCTCTGCTGCTTCGCGGCGGGCGGCCTCGTCTACCACGAGCACGCGAACTGGCTGCTGCAGTTCCGCAACCCGACCGACAGCACGCAGGGCTACGACGTTCTGCGCACGCGCTTCCCGGCCGGGGACGCTGGCGCCGACGACCGTGCTCGTCGAGCGCACCGGCGGCCGGGTCACCGCGACGGACATCGCGGCGGTGAGCGCCCGCGTCAAGAGCGTCGGCGGCGTGCGGGCCGTGATCGACACCGGCCGGCGCTCGCGCGACGGGACGATGGCCGTGCTCGCCGCAACGTTCTCCGACGACCCGTACGGGCACGCGGCGTTCGCCCGCGTCGGGCGCATCCGGGCACAGCTCCGCACGCTCGGCCCCGGGCTGCACGCGATCCTCGGGGACGGCAGCGCCCAGCAGGTCGACTTCAAGCGCGCCGCCAACCGCGACTTCCACACGATCGTCCCGATCGTGCTCGCCGTCGTGCTGCTGACGCTGATCGTGCTGCTGCGCTCGCTCGTCGCGCCGCTGTTCCTGCTGGCGACGGTCGTGCTCTCGTTCATCGGGTCGCTCGGCGCAGCGCTGCTCGTCTTCCGCTACGGCTTCGGCCAGCACCTGTTCGACCCCGAGCTGCGGCTGATCATCTTCATCTTCCTCGTCGCGCTCGGGGCCGACTACAACATCTTCCTGATGAGCCGCGTGCGCGAGGAGGCCGCGGAGCACGGGACGAGCGACGGGATGCTGCGCGCGCTCGCGGAGACGGGCCCGGTGATCACGAGCGCCGGTCTGATTCTCGCGGGCACGTTCAGCGTGCTGGCGGTGCTGCCCGTCTACGAGCTGTTCGAGATCGGCTTCGCGATCGCGCTCGGGGTGCTCATCGACACGTTCCTCGTGCGCTCGATCGCTGTGCCCGCGCTGACGTGGCTGATCGGCGAGAAGACGTGGTGGCCGTCGCACGTCGGCCCGGCCGAGCCGACCGCCAAGTCTTAGCCGCCCGGAGGAGCCACGTCCGCTTGGGCCGGCCAAGCCGGGGAGAACCGGGCCGCCGCTGTGGAAACGGGTGCGTCAGACCCCGGGGCCTGGCCCGAAGAGCCGATGCTCGTGCAACGCGGCACGGTTTGCGAACCGCTGTCTGCCTGATACGGCCCTGTCCGCGGAATTGCCGTTCACTGCAGACGGACAGACAGGCCGAGCTCGGACTGCGGATCGTCGCCGCTACCGCCTCAGCCAGGGCACGATCGCGGCGATTCGCGACAGCGCCTCGTCCGCGGCCTGCTCGCCCGACTCGATGAACCGGCGCCCCTCTGCGAAGTTGCGGAGCTTGGAGCCGGACATGCCGTCGAGGCTCGGGGTGATCGCGACCGTCGGCACCTGCGGCGGGTCGGTGACGATCCGCGCCTGCATGATGTCGATCGACTGCATGATCACCGAGAGCGCGTTCGGCCGCGAGCCCCGCGACTCCAGCGCGGCGGCGGCGTCAGCCGTACCGGCCGCACGTGTTGGAGAGGCGGACGGCCACGACGATGTCCGCGCCCATCCCCGCGGCGACGTTCGTGGGCACGGGCGTCAGCACGCCGCCGTCGACGAGCGTGTAGCCGCCCACCTTCAGCGCCGGGTAGACGCCCGGGATCGAGATGCTCGCCAGCACGGCCAGCCAGACGGGCCCGGTGCGGAACACGACCTCGCGGCGCGTCTCGAGGTCGGCGGCGACGAGCGCGAGCGGCAGCGGCAGCTGCTCGATCACGCAGGCCTCCGGCCACTTCCTGCAGGAAGCGGCTCAGCACGCGGTTCGACATCAGCCCGGCACGCGAGAGGGTCGGCCGGAAGAGCGTCGGCCCCGTCCGGTCGAGGATGTCGGCCACCTCGTGCGGCGGATACCCGATCGCGTGCAGCGTGGCCACCGCTGCGCCGATGCTCGTACCCGCGATGTAGTCCTCCTCCAGCCCGGCCCAGCGCAGGTAGTTGAGCACGCCGATGTGCGCGTAGCCGCGAAGGCTCCCGGCGCCGAGAGCGATCCCGACCTTGAGCCCGGCGAAGTCGCGGGCGAGCCAGCCGATCGCCCGGCCCGCCGGGCGTCGCGGGCGGAAGCGAGCCGCCGCGCAGCGCCTCGATGTCCGCGTCCACGAGCGGCGGCACGTTGACGACCCCGGACTCGTCCGGGCCGAGCCGTGCCAGCGCGTACGGTCCACGCACGGGCGAGCATGGTCCCGTCCTCGCGGGCGGGCGTGTCGGCCCCGCCGAGCCACGAGATGGCGCGCCGTGCGGAGCGCGCCGGTCTCGGCGGCGGGCGCGAGCACGACGATGTGGTCGTAGGTGAGGAAGAGCTCCTGGATCGCGTCGTGGACAGAGCCGCTGCCGAGCGCAGCGAGCGAGGGGACGATCGAGAGCGTCGCGCGCTCGTGGCTCGGCGCGTCGGCGCCGGCCGCCAGTGTGGTCAGCACCTCCGGCGGACTCTCGTCGACGACGAGCAGCAGCGTCGGCCGGCGCGAGTGCCACGCGATGCTGCAGGCCAGCGCCCACGGCAGCTCCGGCGGCGCTTCGCGGTCCTCGAGCAGCGCGACCCGGCCCGCCACGTCCCGCGCGGCCAGCCGGTTCGCTTTCGCGAGACGGCCGGCCAGCACGGCGCTGATGTTCCGATAGATCCGCGGGAAGGCGGTGAGGAGCCGCTCGAACTCGGCCCCGTCGATCACGATCGCCTCCAGCTCGGTCGTCGCGCACACGCTCCCCGACGCGGGCTGGCCGGTGAGCAGCGACATCTCGCCGACCAGCGTCCCCGGGCCGACACGGTTCACGACGTGCTCCACGCCGTCGCGGTCGGAGACGAGCACCTCCGCCTGCCCCGTCTGGATCAGGAAAACGGCGCCCTGGCCGGTCGTTCTCGACGATGAGGAGGTCGCCGGGGCCGAAGGTCCGCGCGCGGCAGCTCGCCGAGCGCCCGGGCCAGCTCGTCCTCGGGAATACCGGCGAAGACCGAGGGCGGGGGCGGCGTGCGCCCGACCTCCGGCTCGCCTGCCGCCATGCCTACGACCCGGCCCGCGGCCAGGGAGCGAACGCGTTCTCGACGCCGCGCAGCCTGGGCTCGAGCGCCGGGAAATGCCGCAGCAGCACGCTCTTCATCGTGTTGTTCTCGACCCAGTCGATCCCGGCGGGGGTGTAGACCTCCGGCCGGTAGTCGACGGTGAAGAAGCGGTCGGCCTCGATCCGCCGCGACGCCATCAGCACGAAGACGCGGAACGCCGTGTCGCTGAAGCCGAAGCCGCTGCGGCTTCGGCTCGGCGAACATCCCGACCATCAGATCGACGGCCTCGATGTCGTTGTCGTAGACGCTGCGCAGCTGGTCGACCCACTCGCGGCGGTCGGTCAGCTCGTCGAACGTCCGCACCGGGTTCATGTGGAAGAGCCGACGGAACTGGTTGTAGCGCGGCACGCCGCGCTCGCGGACGCGCAGGATGTCGATCGCCGCGAGGTCGAGCGTCTTGCCGTCGGCGCGCTCGAACGTCTGCAGGAAGCGCGGGAAGTTGTGCAGCGTGATCTCGCCCGGGTGCTCGGTGCCGAGCGAGTAGAAGACGTCGTCCATCTCCATCTCGTCGAGCCGCTGCCGCAGCGCGAGCGCGCCGAGCTCGTGGAACGTGCGCTCCTGCAGCACCTCGTCGGTACGCAGCGAGCGGAAGCTGTAGTCGTCCGGGATCAGCGGGTGCATGCGGTAGACCGAGACGAACTCCTCGGTCAGCGAGTACGGCACGCCGTGCAGGTTCGTCGGCGCGCCGACGAGTCCGCGGACGACCTCGTTCTTCGTGATGCGCCCGAACTTCTTGTCGAACTGCTCGCCGACGAGCCCCCACCAGTTGCCCTTCAGCGCGTGCACCGTGGTCGGGTGGGCGATGACCGCGCACGTCCACTCGAGCGTGTGGATCTTGGCGATCAGCGCGCAGATCACGAGCCGCGCCTTGTCGTAGAGATCGTCGTCGGACAGCTCCGGGTAGCGCGCGTGCAGGTGGTCGCAGACCGCGTTGTGCTCGCGCATGAAGAGGCTGTGCAGGATCGAGAGCCCGACCCAGAACGCTCCCGGCACGAGCGAGTAGTCGAGGTTCTGCTCCAGCTCGGCCGGGACGAGCCCGCGGTCGTCCATGCGCAGCTTGCCGTGCTCGCCGGTGCGCAGCGCCCGGGCGTCCGACTCGGTCTCGCCGTAGACGTGCGACGTGTCCCACCAGTGCGTCTCGGTGTTCACCCACGTCGCCGGGCCGCCGTTCGCGTCGGGCTCCGGATCGGGGCGCGTGCGGTTGATCCGCATCGGGCACTCGGGCCACGGATCGCCCTCGGCGAGGTCGACCTGCCACGGGTTGTCCTCCGGCTGCTTGCCGTGGAAGACCCAGTCGTGCACCTCGAACTGGATCCACGCGGCGGCGAGCACGTTGAGGGTCGTCGCCGGGAGAAACGTGTCGCGCGTCAGGAGCTCGCGGCTGACCGTGCGCGGGTTCGGCTCCATCAGCTTCGGCAGCGTCTCGGGGTACGTGTACTCGGGCGGGACGTTGCGGCCGAACCGGCTGCCTGCGCTGCCCATCAACGGGTCGTCGAGGCTGTTGTAGGTGCCGTCGAGCGTGCGCGCCGTCGCGTAGCGCGCGTTCCAGGCCGGGGCCTGGCCGTTGCCGTTCCCGTTCGACCCGGTCCCGGTCTGCGGCGCGCGCGTGTCGTAGAGGTTCTTCTCCTGCAGCCGCAGCCGCAGACCGAGCAGGACTCCCAGGCCGAGCACGAGCGGGACGCGGTGCCAGCCGACCTTGCGGTCGAGAGCCTCCATCGAGGCGGTGAAAGCCTTCGCGAGCGGCGACGTGGCCATCTTCCGGTGTCCTTTCGCTGAGACGGGCGGTGGAACAGGCTATCGCTGACAATGGAACAGTCTGATCGGGGTGCGGTCAACCACACCGCTCGGGGGGCGCTTCAAGAACGGGGTTGGGCCCCATGACCAAGGTGTCACGAGCCCGGCCGGCGCACGATCGGAGCCCGGCAGATGGAAGCGGCCGCTTGCGGCCGCGAGGCAAGCCGGTCTCCCCACCGGAGGTCGTCATGCCGACGGCGCAGCCCAGGCGGACTTCCGGTGGTCTGCTTCCGGCGGCTACGTCACGTCGAGGCGGCCCTGGACCGTGTCGGTCCCGGATGCGCCCCACGAGGCGCGCACGGTGACCGATGAGCCGTCGGCGAACTTGCAGTCGCCCCCGACGGCCCTGGCTTCGAGCTGCGAGACGGAGCCGACGCAGGTCGCTCCGCCGCTCGCGTAGCGAAGCTGAATCTGGGAGGCCGCAAGCTGGCCGTTGCCGGCGAGCAGGTCGAACCGGACCAGGACGTGCCTGGAGCCCGTGCCCTCCCCGCTCAGCGAGACGAGCTGGGTGCCGGGGCCCTCCTGGCGATCGATCCGACCGCTGAAAGTGTCCGCGAAGCTGCCTGCCGGAATTGCCACCGTCGTGCGCCGCACCCTGTGGCGCCCCGACTTGCCGGTCGGCAGGTTCGATGCGACGAGCACGAGCGCGATCCCAGAGAGCGCAGCGCCCGCCAGGAGCTGTCGCGGGGCGACCTGGGGGAAGTGCGGCGCGAGCCTCCAGGCGAGCGCGACGAGCACGGCGAGGACCGACCCGAGCTCGAGCCCGAGCAGCCACAGCGTGTGCCGGTCGGTGCCGCTACCCGAGCCCGTGCAGCGTGGCCAGGAGCCAGACGGGGAAGTTCACGTAGTGCGCACTGCGCCAGACGCGGTAGGGCAGCTTGCGCCGCAGCTTGTTCGTGATCGCGAGTGCCAGCAGCAGCTCGGCGGCGACGATCCCCATCGCCGTCCAGACCGGCCGGTACGAGCCGACGAACGGTACGGTCAGCCCGCTCAGCTTGAACGGCAGAAACGAGTCGATCGCGATCGTCGCCACGTGCAGCGTGACGAAGGCGCCGACGAGCAGGCCGATGAAGCGGTGGACGTCCTCCACCGCGAAGCGCGGCCACTTCGGCAGCTTGGCCTTCCCGGCGAGCGTGATCCCGACGACGGCGCCGATGCTCAGCAGCACGTAGGCGACGATGCCCGACGCGCGGATGACGTACCAGATGACGGGGGCCGAGGTCAGATGCACGATGTCTCCGCGACGCCGAGCGCGGCGCGCCAGGTCCGGTTCTCGAGGACGGCGCCGTCGGCCGCGACGAACCTACCCGGGAGGCGGCGCTCGTCCAGCCAGTCCGGCCCGTCCGCTCCGCGCAGGAACGCGGCCTTGGCGGCCACGTCGGCGGTGAGACAGTCTCGCCCGCTCACGGTCACGTAGCGTCCAGGGGCTCTCGGCCGGCCTGGCGCTCACCGGATCGATGAGGTGGTGCTGGAGCTCACCGCCGCGCCACCACCGGCGAGTCGCGGTCCCGCTGGTCGCGAGCCCGCCCGCGACGACGTCAATCGCTCCGCCTCCCGGGAGCCCGGCAACGGCGCCGCCGCGCACGGCGAGGTCGCCGCCCGCGGCGACGAAGCCGGGGCCGGGGAGCAACGCAACCGCATCGTCGACCGTGAGGCCCTTCACGACGCCGTTCAGGTCGAGCTCGACCCCGGGCGGCCGGCGCAGCAGACGGCCCGAGAGCCGCAGCTCCCGCCAGCGCCCGGGACTCCCGCGCCCCGGAGGCGACGGATCGGGGACGAGCCCGGGAAAGTCGTGCGTGTAGCCGGCCGCGACGATCGCCCGCCCGAGCGTCGGGTCGACGAGCCCGTCCGTCTGCGCGGCCGCTTCGAGAGCGACTGCGACGGCGAGCGCGAAGGTGTCCGAGAGGACGACCACCTCGCCGGCGGCGGCGTTGACGCGGTTGAGCTCGCTGTCCGGGCGGAAGCGGCTGAAGATCGCGTCGCGCTCGGCGAACAGCTGCTCGATCACCGCCAGCTCGAGCCGCCCGGCGCCGGAGACGACGACCTCGCAGCCCATCGATCGGAACGACTCGGTCACGACGTGCTGCTCTGCACCTGCGGGGGCCCGCCGGCGGAAGCGATCTGGCCGCCGTCGAACGAGCCCTGGATACCGTTCTGCAGCGTGGCGAGGAAGCTCGCCGGCGGGCTGAGCGCAGACGTACTGGTCGGATCCGGAGTCCTCGTCGTCAGCAGATGCTGGTGGCTGGCATGGCTGGCGCGGGCCAGCGCGGCCAGGGCCACGAACGCGCCCACCGCACCGACGCCGACGATGCCCTTGGCCGCCGCGGCGCGCATCCGCGCAGCGGCGATCCTCGACTGCCCGGGAGCTGCCATACCTCAGATCGAACCATGCCCGGATGAGAGCCAGCTGAGACGGGTCTAAGAGCAGTCTAAGAGCGCGATCTCCCTCAGCTGGCGACCGTCATCGCAGACGCGAGCCGAGGCGGCCTCCGCGGCCGCCCCACGGCAAGCTCGTCCCAGCAGTCGGGCCGCCCGGCCGCGGCGGGCCGTACTTCCCGTATGCCTCGGCGGCGAGCTCGTCTCCGTCTCGACGCTCGCACCGTGGCGCCCGGCCGCCTCCGAGACCGGATAGACGATGTCCTCGGGAACGAGTGCTCGGCCGGGCGGCGCCGGTCATCAGCAGGACGCACGGCCCGTCGCCGGCCCCGACGAAGACGTGCTCGGTCCGGGCGGGCAGTGCACGAAGTCCCACGCGGTAGGCGCCGCTCCTCGCCCTCGACGACGACAGGCACTCGCCCGCAGCACGAGGAAGTCCTCCTGTCCGGCCTCCCGGTGGTAGAGACAGTTCGGCTGACCCGGCTCCAGCACGCGGACGCAGATGCCGAGGTGGGGAAACTCGGCGGCCAGATCCTCGAAGCGAGTGCTCGCCCCGAACGTGTCGTGCGTCCGCCAGGCAGCGTCGCGGACGTTGACGACGAACCAGCCCTCACCGGCAGGGGCGAGTCCCGCCGGGCCTTCCTCGAGCGGCGCTTCCTCCATCATCGTGCTCCTTTCGCGAGTCGAGAGACGACCGGTAGTGTCGCCTGCGATGAAGCTCGAGTCGTTCCCCCGCGTCGAGCTGCTCTTCGGCCCGTCGCCGGTGCACCGGCTCGACCGGCTCACCGCCGAGCTCGGCGGTGCGACGATCTGGGCCAAGCGCGACGACGTGTCCAGCGGGCTCGCATTCGGCGGCAACAAGACGCGCAAGCTCGAGTACCTTGCCGCCGACGCGCTCGCGCAGGGCTGCGACACGCTCGTCTCGATCGGCGGCGTGCAGTCGAACCACACGCGCCAGGTGGCCGCGGTCGCGGCGAGGCTCGGGCTCGACTGCGTGCTCGTGCAGGAGAGCTGGGTCGACTGGCCGGACGCCGTGTACGACCGCGTCGGGAACATCCAGCTCAGCCGCATCCTCGGCGCCGACGTGCGGCTGGTCGAGGCCGGCTTCGGGATCGGGTTCAAGGAGAGCTGGGAGGCGGCGCTGGCCGACGTCGAGGCCCGCGGCGGCAAGCCGTACGCGATCCCGGCGGGCGCGTCGGATCACCCGCTCGGCGGGCTCGGCTACGCGCGCTGGGCGGGCGAGGTCGCCGAGCAGGAGCGGGAGCTGGGCGTCTTCTTCGACACCGTCGTCGTGTGCTCGGTCACGGGCAGCACGCAGGCCGGGATGGTGGTCGGGTTCGCCGCGCAGGAGCGCGAGCGGCGCGTGCTGGGCATCGACGGCTCGGCCAGGCCGGCGGAGACGCTCGCACAGGTCTCGCGGCATCGCCCGCGCGACCGCGGAGCTGGTCGAGCTGGGCCGGGAGCTGCGCGACGACGAGCTCTCACTCGACGACCGCTACCACGCGGGGACGTACGGCATCCCGGACGCGCAGACGCTGGACGCCATCCGCCTCGCGGCCCGCCTGGAGGGCATGATCACCGACCCGGTCTACGAGGGGAAGTCCATGGCGGGCCTGATCGACCTCGTGCGCACGGGCGAGATCGGGCCGGAGTCGAACGTGCTCTACGCGCACCTCGGCGGCCAGCCGGCGCTGAGCGCGTACAGCGCGCTCTTCCGGTAGCCCTGTCGAATACCTCGGGGACGTTCGGGGTGTCGGTCGACCGCCTGGCCCGTTCGGACGCGGCTGGTGTCGTTCCCATCCCCGTGGCGGCTGGCTCGGCTTCGCCCTTCGCCACCTCATCAAGCTCCTCGAACGAGAGGACGCTCGCCCATGCAACCAAGCACTCGCCCGATCAATTCCCTACGGCCGGGTCGGGCATGAACTCCCAGACTTCTTGCGCGCAGCGGCAGGCGACGGCCGTCTTGGCAGCCCACTCCAGCGCCTCCTCGCGAGAAGGCACGTCGACGACCCAGAAGCCGCCGATGGCTTCCGGGTACGGGCCATCAGTGACCGTCCCGTTGGTGGCAACGACGCTCGCCTTCTCGGTTTCCAGTCCGCCGCCGAACACCCACACGCCGGCGTTCATGGCCTCCTCGACCACCTCGTGCGCGGCCCTGCCCACCTCGGGCATGTCCTCATCGGCGATGTGGTCCATCGCGTGGGCATCGAACGAGATCAGATATCGCGTCATCTGATCACTCCTTGTTCCGGGCGACCTGCTCCGGCCGCGTCGCAGAAGAGACTGACAGCCCACCGAGAACTCATCGGCCGCGGCAGATCCCAGCCTCACTTCTTCAGGCGTCATTCCGTGAGCGCTGGGGCAGGCGACTTCCTCGTCCTCCGAGGCTAGGGCAACCGCCTCAAACACCCCAGCCAAACGCGTCATGCGTTGTCAGCTCACGCCAGTACGTCGGCTCGGATACTTCGGTCCCGTTAGCCGCCTTCATCATCGGCTCGATCTGTGGCGCTTGCTCCTCGGCGAACGACTCGAAGCTCGCCCGGTCAGGCCACTCGTCCACGATCAGGACCTTCGTCCCATCTTCTGAGCCATAGAACCGATGTGCGATCAGGCCGTGCTTCTTGGCGGCTTCGAGAATCGCTCGGACCGACTCCTGATTGGCGGCGGCGAACTGCTCTAGTCCGTTCGGGTCGGCCGCGACCTCCTGAACCATGATGACCGGCATGAAGACTCCCTTCGACGGTTTCTATGCCCAGTGTGAGACTGCTCGGCTGATCCTGTCAGTTAGACAGCGGTCGCGTCGACTGTCGTTCCCCGTGGATGAGGCAGAATGTTGCCACCATCACGCCCGGCCAGCTACAAGCCGTCGCCGCGGCAAACGCCGCGAGCGAATGCCGCGCGCGAATAGTTCGAACGTGACCTCAGGCGTTTCCACAACACTCGCGCAGACGTCGGCGGTCGTCCCTCGACGAAAGCTAGGGCCCCGCTCCGCGAGACATTTACGCACACTGGCCCAGTCGGCTGCCCTTCGGCTGGACTCCGCAGATACGGCCCGTCAGCCGGCGCAGTAGAGGCTGCCTGCTGCGGCTGCGGAGTGCGCGAACCCGGCCTTGCCGGGCCTCACGCCGTTGAGGAGGAGCACTGCGACGCGGCTGCCGTCGATTGCGTAGACGACGTCTGACTTGAAGCCATTGCCAGCGCCGCTGCCGAGGTAGACGAGGGAGGCGCCGCAGCCGCTGGGGTTGCCCGCCCACAGGTCGCTGAGCAGCCGTGGGTTGAAGAGCGTGCCGTTGGTGAAAGCGCTGAGGAACCTTGCCTCGTCCTTGGCATCGGTGACGATCGCTCCGTCGGCCCCCTTGCCGAGGTGCCACGCGGTCGTGTCGGTGAAGGTGCCGTCGTTGGCGAGGGCATAGCCGTTCGCGTGTGATCCCGCAATCGGCCCCTGCGGGTCGTAGGCGGTGTGGTGAAGCCCGAGAGGCTGGAAGATGCGCTCACGGTAGAGCACCGGGAGCGGCTTGCCCGCAGCCTTGGCGGCGATCAGGCCGACGATGTTCCAGCCGATGTTGGAGTGATGGTAGGTGGTGCCGGGCAGGGCGACCAGGGGCTGCCAGGCGGCGAGCCGAATGAACCAGAGCGGCGAGACCTGGACTGCCCGATTCGCTCGTATCCGGGCCCCGACCGCGAGCAGCCCGGCGCGCAGCCTTGGGTCGCCGACACGCGCGAGGTAGGCACGGGCCGCGCTCGGCGAGGCGAACACGTCGTTGTCGTCGATCAGGCCGCTCGAGTCCGACATCAGCTCGCGAATCGTGATCTCGTTGCCGTGAGCTCGGAGCAGGCCGGGGAGCCAGCGCTCGACCGTTTCGTCGATGTTCAGCTTCCCCTGCTGGGCGAGTTGGAGTATCACCGCCTCGACCCACGTCTTGCTGTTGCTCTCGATCCGCATACGGGCATCCGGGAGCATCGGCTCTGCGGTCTTCACGTTCGCGACGCCGGCCGAACCGATCCAGGTGCCGTGCGGCCCGGAGACGTAGGCGGTCGCACCGGGCGCGATCCGGTTCGGGCCGGTCACCACCCCGTCGAGGACACGCTGCATGAACTCGCCGCGCGTCTCCTGCGTCCCCTCGATGTACACGTGCTCGATGCCAACGGCGATCCCGGCCAAGACAATCAGCCCGACGACAAGCCACACCCACCGGTGCGGCCAATGAACCCGATGCGGCAGCGGCTGCGCGCCCGTCGACATGCCACCAACCTCCGTCAATGGTTATCTGCCATCCACCCGAGAGCCGCATCAGGGCCGACGCGGATCCTTCGGGTGACATCCCGCAACACTGGCCCAGTCGGCCGGGCTGTTACCCGAAATCAGCCGCCCCCATAGTCAGGCCTGCTCGCAGTGCGATCGGCGATCCTCAGCCTCTGCTGGAGCGCTCGCACGACCGAGCCTCGCCGATCTGACACAGCGCACGAATGCGAGACGGCGGTGGCAGCTACGCAGATGTCAACGGCCTCAGGATGTACTACGAGATCCACGGAGAGGGACCGCCGCTGCTGATTCTTCACGGCGGCACCTGCTCGATCGAGCTGCCTCCGATGGAGATCCCGTTCTTCGCAAGCGCCTTCCAGGTGATCGCGCCCGAGCAGATCGGACACGGACGCACCGCCGACGCCACCGACCGCGAGCTGCATTACCACGACATGGCGGAGGACACGGTCGAGTTGATGCGTCAGTTGAACGTCGAGAGCGCGTTCGTCTTCGGCTTGAGCGACGGCGGCATCATCGGACTTGACATGGCAATGCATCATCCGGAGCGCGTGAAGAAACTGGCCATCACGGGCGCGAACTTCCGCACCGATGCTTACTCACCGAAGGCGTTCGAGTGGCTCTTGACCGTCGAGCCAGAGGGCTGGCCCTCGAACTTCCGGGAAAACTACGAGCGGCTTTCGCCCGACGGTCCGAGCCACTGGCCAGTCTTTCTCGGGCGCCTCCAGCGCATGTGGTCCGTCGAGCCGAGCTACACGCTCGAGCAAATGGCAAGCATCAAGGCCCCGACTATGGTCATCGTCGGAGACAGGGACATCATCACCGCCGAGCATTCCGTCGAGATGTTCAGGGCGATTCCCGAATCACAGTTGTGCGTCGTTCCCGCCGCGCGACACGGTGTGCTGGCGAAGGAGACGGTCATGACCTTTCTGCGCGAAGCAGCCAATACCGAGAAGTAGCCGGCGTCTGTGCGCGCGCCTTTCAATGGTCATTCCCGGACGCTCGGCCAGGCGAAGAAACGCCTGCCGTCAGGAGCGTTCGCCGCTTATGGGTCGGCGGCTGCCCGCTTGCGCGCGGTCGCCGATACGAAACCGATCTGCCCGTAGTTCTCATGGAGAATCGCGAGAAGCGGGTCTTCCTCCGCGCCTTTGACCTCGCGGACGGCTCTGGCCCAGAGGATCCAGTTCTCAACCCCATCGTGCTGCCACGATGACTCGATTCCCTCGAGCAGGCCGCTCAGCTCCCAGTGGCGACGCCACCACTCTGGCGTGTGCCAAGCCGCTACCTCGTACCCCCACAGAGACCAGACCTTGGCTGGAACCTCTCCCTCGTAGGGGTCTGGCCTGAGACCTGGCGTCGTCATGCCGATAACGCCCCCAGCCTTCAGGACGCGAAGAAGCACGGGTAAGAGATGAACGTCAGTCCCGAAGTACTCGAAGGCGTCGATGCTGACGATCGCGTCGAATTCGTCATTCTGGAACGGGAGGTGCCGCACGTCGGCGTTCACCACCGTGACGGCATCCTCGACTCCCGCCTCTCGAAGAACTTCGTTTACCTCTTCCGTATCGACCCACAGGTCGCACGCGGTCACGGTCACCGCGCACTCGCGAGCGAGGAACACTGAGGTCGCGCCGCGACCCGATCCCAAGTCGAGAACCCGCATCCCCGGCCGCAACCCGAGGGCTGGAAGAATCTCTTCTAGCTGCCACAGCGGATGCGGCCCCATATCGAGGCCGAGAAGCCACCGCGGGTCATATCGGGAGGACAGAGGAAAACGATCGGGCCTGACCAGGGCATCGATTGCAGGCACCATCGAACCGTACGCGAGCAGCGTTCGCTCAGGGGACATTCCCGAGCACCGTGGCAGGCACGCGGAAACACCCCGTACGACGCGCGGCGTTCGTGGCGGGCAAGCAGGTGAGCACGTCCCGTGGGCTGTCGGCAGCAGCCAGCAAGTCGGTGGGCGAGGAGAGCGCCACCTTTTGCCTACGAACGGCGCGAGCGCAGCCGCTTGCCGCCCGCCGCCGGGCCTGGTGCTCTCGGGCCGCCGGCGATTCGCCCGCCCCCGCCCCCGTTCGCCCCGCGCGGCGACGAAGCCGAGTCGCATGAGGATCCGCGCGCCCCGCGCGCGCGCTACTTGACCAGGCTGAGCATCTTGAACATCGGCAGGTACATGGCGATGATGATCACGCCGACCATCATCCCGACCATGATCATCATCAGCGGCTCGATGATCGAGGTCAGCGACTGGATCGAGGCGTCGACCTCGTCCTCGTAGAAGTCGGCGATCTTGCCGAGCATCTTCTCCAGCTCGCCGGTCTCCTCGCCGATCTTCACCATCTGGCTGACCATCGGGGGGAACACCTCGTTCTCGAGCAGCGGCTGCGCGATCGGCACGCCCTCCTGGACCCGTGCGCGCACCTGGATGAGTGCGTCCTCGATCACCCAGTTGCCTGCCGTCTGGGAGGTGATCTCGAGCGCCTTGATGATGTCGACGCCCGCGGCGACGAGTGTCGAGAGCGTGCGCGAGAAGCGCGCCATCGTGACCTTCAGGACGACGTCGCCGATCTTCATCGGAACGCGCAGCTTGATGCGGTCCCACATCTGCCGGCCGCTCTCGGTGCGCTTCCACCGCTTGAAGGAGAAGATCCCGATCGGGATCAGGAGCAGCACGTACGGGCGCGACCGCAGCAGGTCCGATGCGTTCACGACCCACTGCGTCAGGGTCGGAAGCTGGCCCCCGAGCTGGCCGAAGATCTTCACGAACACGGGGACGAGGAACATCAGCATCCCGATCAGGACGATGGTCGCGAAGGTCAGCACCATCGTCGGATAGAGCATGGCGCCCTTGACGCGGCGCTTGATCTGCGTGTCCTTCTCGATCTGGTAGGCGACGCGGTCGAGCACCTGGTCGAGGATGCCCCCGGCCTCGCCGGCCTCGACCATTGCGACGTAGAGGCGAGAGAACACCTTCGGGTGGCGCGCCATCGCCTGCGAGAGCAGCATCCCGCCCTCGACGTCGGCCCGCAGCTCCTTGACGATCTCGGCGAGATACGGATCCTCGGTCTGCTGCTCGAGGATGACCAGCGCGCCGACGACGTTGAGCCCCGCCTCGATCATCGTCGCGAACTGGCGCGAGAAGATCTGCAGCGACTTCGGCTTGATCTTCTTGAAGACCGTGCGGACGCTGTCCTCGCCGCCCGCCGGCAGCTCCTCGATGTCGCGGGCCAGGAGCCCGCGCACGCGCAGCTGCTCCTTGGCGGTGGCGAAGTCGGGCGCGTGGATCTCGCCGGCGAGCTCGACACCCGAGGCGTTGATCGCGGTGTAGGCGAAGGCTGCCATGTCAGCCCGTCAGCTCACAGAGACGAGGTGCAGCTTGTAGCGCGTCCCGTCGGCGGTGTTCATGAGCGTCACGGTCTTGCCGACCTTGAGCGTGATCGTCGGGGCACCGCTCGAGTACGACCCGCCGACGAGCCCGATCTTCGCCGCCCCCTTCGTGACGGACACGAGCTTGAAGGTGGGCTGGGACGTTGGGAACGTGCCGTTCACTGCCACGCTCTGGGACACGCCGTTGACGGCGATCGTCGCGGAGGAGGGCTTGGCCGGCGGTTGTGCGGGAGGACCTGTCGGCGTGGTGCCCGGCGCCGGGGGCGTCTTCGGTGGGCTCGAGGGGGTGGTGGTCGTTCCGCCCGGAGCCGTCGGAGGAGTCGTCGGCGTGACGGCCGGGGTCGTCGGCGTCGCCGGTGCCGGCGTAGCTCCGACCTGCTGGATGAACGGATTCTTGGTGCGGAAGCGACCGAACATGATCAGCTTCCCATCCTCCGGCGCCGGCTGGCCCGACGTCTCTGCGATCCCGATGCCGTTGGCGACGACCACGGGCGTCTCCGGTGTCCCCGGCTGGACCACCGCGGGCGCCGCCGAAGTGACGGGCGCCGCACCGGGCGTTGTCGCGCTCCCCGGCCGGGGCCGCGCGTGCGCCTCGTCCGCGGGCGGCTTGGCGTTCATCATGCTCCACGTCTTCGGACCCTCCACCGCGAGGAGGCCCAGGAGGATGACGCAGCCGACCGCGAGGATGATCTTCTGGCGCTTCTCCTTCTCCTTCGCGCGCGTCGTCGCCGGCTTCCGCTTCGAGGCCATCAGGGAGTCACCCCCGCCGCGTTGGCCGAGACGACCGGCGGAACCGGCACCGTCGGCGTCTGGGTCGTATCCGTCGCCGTCGTGCCGGTCGAGGTCGTATCGGTGGAGCTCGTGTCCGTCGTTCCGGTCCCGCGCCGGCGGCGCCGGCACCGCCGGCGTGCCCGCGGCGCCCGTGGCGGACGCGGAGCCGTAGACGAAGGCGTCGACGGTCAGCGTGGCCAGGATCTGCGGGAACTTCTGCTGGCCCTCGGAGAAGTCGATCGAGTCGACCGAGAAGAGGCGGCCGGTCGCAGCGAGGCGGCCGTCGTGCACGGTGACGAGGTTCCGGAGGCGGTAGACGAAGTCCGCGAGGTCGTAGTAGCTGCCCTGGAAGATGAGGTCGATCGGCACGACCTGGTAGCCGGACAGCAGCGTCGCGGCCTGGGGCGTGATCGACTGGAACTGGATGCCGGTGTCATGGGCAACCCGCGACAGCTCGAGCAGGATGTCCGGCATGTCCGCGTTGTCCGGCATGGCCTTCGTGAGCTTGAAGAGGTCGGCGGTGCGGATCTGGTCCGAGCGGTGGCTGGCCTGCGCAATCTCGATCTGACGCTGCGTGATCTGCTGCTGCACGTCCGCTATCTGCTTGTCGAGTCGTCTTGGCGTGCGCGCGCTGCGGCGCGACGAGGACGAACCAGCCGCCGACCGCGACGAGCACGAAGAACGCCGACACTGCAGCGACTGCCTTGCGCTGCGAGGGCTGCTTGTCCTTGCCCTTGCTCTTGCGCTTGCTCATGAGGCACCAACCGGTGTGCGGACGTCGGCGAGGATCGTGAACGAGACCACGTTGCGCGTACCGATCTGGGTCAGCGCGCTCGTCTGGAGCTGGACGTTCGTCAGGTCCGGCAGAACCTCCAAGCGGGCGAGGACACGCGCAACGCCGTCCTGGGAGTACGTGGAACCGCTCAGGATGAAGCCTGTGGGGGTGGCGCCCGGAACGGGGCCGGGGGGCGCCAGCGGCGACGTCGCCAGGATGGGCGACTTCGCGGTGAGGCTCGTGAGCCACACGTCGTCCGGCAGCACCTGCGAGACCTCACGGAGCAGGCGGTCCCATACCACGCGCCGCGACAGCGCCTGGCCGACCGCCGCCACGCGTGGCTGCTGCTCGGCGGTCAGAGTCGACCGGATCGCGCTCGTGCGGTCCACCGGCACGATCGGGAGCGCGTTCAGCTGAGCCTCGCTGTCCTGAAGCGCCTGATTGCGGTCCGCGACCTTGCCGTTCGCCTGCAGGAACCCGGCCGAGAGCGCGACCAGCACCACGACTCCGAGGCCGATGCCGACCAGCAGCGGCAACGGCGCGGACTTGTCGCCGTAGCTCTCTTCCTTGGGCAGGAGGTTGAGGGCGCGCATTCAGTCCTCGATCCCGAGTCCGATGGCGACGGCGAGCGAGCCGATCTGGTCGCCCTCCTCGACGCGCTTTCCGACCTTGACCCGGGCCAGCGGATCGCCGACGCGGACCGTGCACGCCCGTCAGGCGCTGCAGCTCGTCCGCGATGCCCGGCAGGTGTGCGGTTCCGCCGGTCATGACGATCTCGCCGATGCCCAGAGATCCGGCCTGGTTCTGGTAGAACTGGAGCGAGGAGACGAGCTCCCGCGCGAAGCCTTGCAGGCTGTTTCGAACGGCGTCCAGCGCGGCAGCTGCCCTGCTCGGGGGTCAGCCCTGCCGGGTGCGCGGCGCCGGAGAGGAGCGAGAGCCGGTGCTTGAGCCGGCTCGGCCTCGTCGGCGGCGATGTCGAGCTGGCGGGCGATCGCGAGGTCGAGCGAGCCGCCGCCCCAGTCGAGCACGCGGGTGAACTGGCACATCCGGCCGTCCGAGACGGCGAAGGTCGAGCGCTGGTGGCCGACCGAGACTGCGACGAGCGCGGCCTCGGCGTCGGCCTCGGTGCGCGGCGCAGAGAGCGCGCGCAGGAGCGCAAAGGCCTCGAGATCGATCCCGACAGCCGGATCCCGGCCTTCCTGAAGGCCTGGACGTAGCGGTCGACGAGCTCGCGGTACGCGACCACGAGCAGGACCCGCTGGACGGGGAGACCGTCAGCGTCGCGGCTCTCCGACAGCACCTGGTAGTCGAGGACGGCCTCGTCGATCGGGATCGGCAGCGCCTCCTGGGCGCGGAACCGCACCGCGTTGTCGAGCTGGCGCGGGATCGTTCACGCCCTGGACGTCGATCGTGCGGACGCCGATGCGGTTGTTCGCGATCCCGAGCCGCACGCCGCGCGTCGGCAGCTTGTTGACCTCGAAGAAGTCCTTCAGGGCGACAGCGAGAGCGTCCACATCGCGGAGCTCGCCGCCGACGACGATGCCGGACCGCAGCTCCGTGCGGGCGATCTGCAGGAGCTCGGGCGAGCCGTTGTTGGTCACGCGCGCGGCCGCGAGCTGGGAGGCGCCGATCTTGAGCCCGACGAGGCGCTTCTCCTGCTTCGTCGACTGGGTGCTCGTGCGCCTCCGATCCGGGCGCTTCACCGAGACGCTCCGTTTCCATACCGGCGTCCGGATGACGCGTGGCTCGTCTTCCTTCGGCTGCCGCCTTTGGCTTCTCGGCGGCATCCGGCGACGGCTCCTGCTTCGGGGTCTTGGAGCGGGAGAACCGGATCTTGCGCTTCGGCTTCGCGTCCGATTCCGGCGGTGCGGCGACGGCGGCGGCCGCCACGAGCGCCGCGGCGGCGGGTTCAGCCTTCTTGGAACGGCGAATCGAGCGCTCCTTCTTCCAGAACGGGGTCTTGGCGGGCGCTGGGCCGGGCGCGGACTCGTGCTCGCGCAGAATCCGGCTCAGGCGTGGCCTCGGACACGGCGGCGGGAGCTGCGAGGCCGGCACCAGCGGATGGACGACGACCGGCTCCGGAGCCGCGGCGGCAGGAGAAAGCGGCGGGCTGGCGGCGCCTGATCCTCGGCCGGCGGCTTGGGAGCCACCGGCAGCTCGCGCGGCTCGGACTCGACCGGGCGCAGATGCGGCCGCTGCTGGGCGCTGTCGTCTGCGGCATGCGGAAGGTCGACGGCGGGCGGCGGCGGCGGCACGTCGTGCGGCTGCTCGCGGACGAACGGCGAGATGTGCGGCGCGGTCCGGCGCACGCCGCCGAGCCCGATCGCCTCTCTCGGCGACATGCCCGGGGGAGCCGGCGGCAGCGGCGGGGCTGGCTCGGCGCGGCGGCCGGCTCGGCCGCTCGGCGGGCTGCGGCTCGGCCGTCTCGGCGGCTGCGGCTCGGCCGGCTGCCGGCGGCGGTCTCCTGCTTCGGCGGCTTGCGCCGGAAGGAGATCTCCTTCTTCCAGATCGAGCCCTGATTGCCGTCGCTCACGATGCACCTCCTGCGACGCGCAGTTGTGGACGCCGACCCGAGCGCGACCTGGAAGCCGGCGCGCTCCAGAACCCCGGCGAGCTGCTCGGGGCGGCTCGTGCGCGCGAGCGCCGTCTCGACCGTGATCACCCGGCGCAGGACGAGATCCGCCAGCGACTGCTCCATCGTCTGCATCCCACGCGTCGTCGAGGTCTGCATCACGGAGTAGATCTGCTCGACCTTGCCCTGGCGGATGAGGTTTCGGGTGGCGTCGTCGGGAAGCAGGATCTCGAGCGCCGGGCACCCGTCCCATCCCGTCGGCGCTCGGCATCAGGGTCTGGGTGACGATGCCCTCGAGCGTGGTCGAGAGCTGCATCCGCACCTGGCCCTGCTGCTCGGCCGGGAAGACGTCGATGATGCGGTCGACGGTCGACGGCGCGCTCTGCGTGTGCAGCGTGGCGAAGACGAGGTGGCCGGTCTCGGCGGCGGTCAGCGCGGTGGCGATCGTCTCGAGGTCGCGCATCTCGCCGAGGAGGATCACGTCGGGGTCCTGGCGCAGCGCGGCGCGAAGGGCGCCGCCGAACGACGTCGCGTCGGTGCCGATCTCGCGCTGGTTGACGACGCAGCGCTTGTGGCGGTGCACGAACTCGATGGGATCCTCGATCGTGAGGATGTGATCCGACGCGCGTGCCGTTGATCTCGTCGATCGATCGCGGCGAGCGTCGTCGACTTGCCCGAGCCGGTCGGGCCGGTGACGAGCACGAGGCCGCGCGGCTTCTGCGCGAGACCGTGCAGGCGTCTCCGGAATCCCGAGCTCCTCGAGCGACTTGATCTCGCGCGGGATGAGACGGAATGCCGCGCCGAGCGACCCGCGCTGGTAGTACACGTTCACGCGGAAGCGCGCGAGGCCGGGCAGCGAGTACGCCATGTCGATCTGGCGGTCGATCTCGAGCGCCTTCTGCTGCTCGGTCGACATGACGCCGTAGATCAGGCTGCGGGTCATGTCGGTGGTGAGCGCAGGGCACGCCGTTCATCCGCTCGAGCTCCCCCCGGATCCGGAGCACGGGCGCGGAGCCCGTGGTCAGATGCAGGTCGGACGCGTCGTGCGCGACGACCTCTCTGAGCAGCTGATCGATGGAGACTTGTGTGTCCGGCATGGCTCCCAGATCCGGCTATCGGCAGGGGGCCACACTCACTTGAGGGTCAGCGCGCATCCGACCCCAATCACCATTTTGGGTGAGACACATCCGCTCGCGGCACGTCGATAAGAGGTGGACAGACTTGCCGCGCCTGTAACAGGAAGGGTCTCAGTAGATGCTCGACCGCATGTGGAACCGATCGAGGAACGAGAGCGGGCTCACCCTGATCGAGCTGCTGATCGTGATCATCATCTTCGCGATCATGTTCCTGATCGCGATGCCCGCGTACCTGAGCTTCCGTGTGCGCGCGAACAGAGCGGCGGCGCAGTCGAACCTGCACAACTTCGTGCCCGGGCTGATCCAGTGGAACGGCGAGCACACGGACGGCTACGCGAGCGTGACCGTGACGAAGCTGAGGCTGAGCTACAACATCTCGATCCCGAACGTCTCGATCTTCTGGCCGGCCGACGACGACGTACTGCCTGAAGAGCAAGGTCGGCACGCAGGTCTGGTACAAGGGCGGGCCCTCGGGCGACTTCACGGCCACCAAGCCGGCCGTCATCTGCCCGTAGCCCGGCCGGAATGGCATAAGCGCCCGCCTATTCCCCCCTCTTGGCCATGGCTGCCGCCCCGTTCCGGGGAGCCAGAGCCCGCCGGCGCACAGCCGATAGACGGGGACCAGAGCTTCTCCTCAACCCCGAAAAGGAGCCATCCGCCATGTTGGACACGATGCGCAAGCGACTACGGAGCGAGCAGGGATTCACCCTGATCGAGCTCCTCGTCGTGATCATCATCCTCGGGATCCTGCTCGCCATCGCGATCCCCTCCTACCTCAGCTTCCGCGACCGCGCCAACAACTCCGCGGCCCAGGCCAACGTCCGCGCCGCCGTGCCCGCCGTCGAAGCCTGGAACGCCGACCACCAGCACCGGCTACACCGGAGTCACCCTCGCCAAGGTGCAAGGCCAGCTACGACGCCGGCATCAAGAACGTCTCGATCTACGGCGCCACCACCACCACCTACTGCATCTCCAGCAAGGTCGGAACCGGCAACACCTACTACAAGTCCGGGCCCGGCAGCGACATCACCACCACCAAGGCAGGCGTCTGCTAACCAGCACCACCCGCCCAACGAACCACCGACAAGGGCGCGGGAAACCGCGCCCTTCTCGTTGGCACACGCGGGTCCGGCGGCCCGGGCTGGTCGGTCCACTCCTTCGAGGGACGCGGGCTTCCGGGGTGCGGCCGATAACAACGCGGCCACCACTTCTCGTCCACCCAAGAAGGAGTTACCAACCATGTTGGACACGCTGCGCAAGCGGCTGCGGAGCGAGCAGGGATTCACCCTGATCGAGCTCCTCGTCGTGATCATCATCCTCGGGATCCTGCTCGCCATCGCGATCCCCTCCTACCTCAGCTTCCGCGACCGCGCCAACAACTCCGCGGCCGAGGCCAACGTCCGCGCCGCGGTGCCCGCCGTCGAGGCATGGAACGCCGACCACGGCACCGGCTACACCGGAGTCACCCTCGCCAAGGTGAAGGCCAGCTACGACGCCGGCATCAAGGGCGTCTCGATCTACGGCGCCACCACTACCACCTACTGCATCTCCAGCAAGGTCGGAACCGGCAAGACCTGGTACAAGGCCGGCCCCGGCAGCGACATCACCACCACCAAGGCAGGCGTCTGCTAACCAGCACCACCCCCCAACGAACCACCGAGCAGGGCGCGGGAAACCGCGCCCTGCTCGTTTGGTCGAGGGCCGCTCGACTGCATCGTCACCCGATCGAGGGAGCGGGACTCCGGCGGTCCCGCCGATAAGAACACCCGTCACCAGTCTCTCGTCCGCCCGAAAAGGAGCCATCCGCCATGTTGGACACGATGCGCAAGCGACTACGGAGCGAGCAGGGATTCACCCTGATCGAGCTCCTCGTCGTGATCATCATCCTCGGGATCCTGCTCGCCATCGCGATCCCCTCCTACCTCAGCTTCCGCGACCGCGCCAACAACTCCGCGGCCCAGGCCAACGTCCGCGCCGCGGTGCCCGCCGTCGAAGCATGGAACGCCGACCACCAGACCGGCTACACCGGAGTCACCCTCGCCAAGGTCAAGGCCAGCTACGACGCCGGCATCAAGAACGTCTCGATCTACGGCGCCACCACCACCACCTACTGCATCTCCAGCAAAGTCGGAACCGGCAACACCTACTACAAGTCCGGCCCCGGCAGCGACATCACCACCACCAAGGCAGGCGTCTGCTAACCAGCACCACCCCCCCAACGAACCACCAGCAAGGGCGCGGGAAACCGCGCCCTCTCTTTTCTCGTAAAGCCCCGCCCACTCCCTGCCGATAGAGACCACGTGAGCACCACGATCAGCCCCCAGATGCGCGTGATCGCGCTCGCGGCCGCCCTCGTCGCCGTCGCCGTCGGGCTTGGCCTGATGGCGCTCAGCCACGTTCAGGCCGGCTCGAAGACCGTCGCGCCGCACACGATCAAGCTCCTTCACCCCGCGCACCGACACGCCACAGCTGGGACCCGTTCGACACACGCGAAGACCGCTGCCGCCGCGCATCACGCGGCGACCACGCACCGGGTGACCCGGCCGGTGGCCGCACCCAAGCACGCCGTGGTGCACAAGGTCGGCTGTCACGCCCAAGGCACCGCTGCTCGTAGCTCCCAACGGGCTGCCGCTCGTCATCGCAAGGGCGCTCCGGACCCACCCCGTCGTCGTCGTCGCGCTCTACCAGGCGAGCCGCCAGGCCACGGCTGTTCAGCGCAGGCGGGCTCAGGTCGGCACGAGCGCCGCGGCGGCCGTCGGAATAGACCAGCTCGCGCTCGGCGAGGCGGCGGCGGGCGCGAAGGACGCCCACGCCGGCTTCGTCGGCGTCGACGTCCTCTCCCAGCGTGTGGCGTCCCCGCTTGCTGCGACCGTCGGCGTCCTCACGGATCCGACGGTCCTCGTCTACGCACGTCCGGCGACGCTGGCCGTGAAGATCGCCGGCTTCGTGGACCGCGCCACCGTCGCCCAGGCGGCCGCGGAAGCCGCGTCGGGGCAGTGAGCGAATCGCACCCGCCCCGCCCTCCGGGGTTCGGGGCGCACGGTCGGGCTCGGCGAGCTCTTCGTTCGCCATGCGCGGAAGGACGGCCATTCGGTCGCGTCCTGCGGGCGATCGACCACGGCGACGAGGTGACCGTGGAGTGCGAGGTCTTCCCGAGCGGCACCGACGCGCCGGTCAACCCGGGCCCCTTCAGGTTCGCAGACGCTCGAGAGGCGACGGCGTTCGCCATCGAGACGGTCGAGGCACTGATGTACCTCGGCTGCGACGTCCAAGCCGCCTGAAGTCCGCCTCGCTACGCCGTCGGCATGACGACTTCAGGCGGACGCCGCCTTCCTGCGTGGCAGCAAGCTGCCACTCCAATCTGCCGCTCTTGATCGACTCAGAGGCTGCGTCAATCCCGCCAGACGGCGGGCTCATTCGAACAACGTGCTCCAATCCGCTGTCGGGGCTCCGTTCTCGCCAGGCTCGACGGGCTGGTGGTGACTGCGTGCGAGCCCGACTACCGGCCATTCTTCGCGAGCCGCCGAGGTCGCTCCGCAGGGCGCTTTCGGAGTGTACCGAGTCGGGCTCAGACGGTGATGCGGGAGAGCTCTTCGAGCGACGTCAGCCCCGCCATCACCTTGGCCAGGCCGTCGTCCCAGAGCGTGCCCATGCCCTCGCCGATCGCCGCGCGCTCGATCTCCTCGCGGCTCGCCTGCGAGGACGCGAGCTGCTGCACGTTCTCGGTCATCATCAGCAGCTGGAAGATGCCGATCCGGCCCTTGTAGCCGGTCTGCCCGCAGCGTGGGCAGCCGCGCTTGCGGAAGAGTCCGATCCCGTCGGTCGCGGCCAGCCACCTCGGGCGAGACGCGGGCCCGCACGAGATCCTCGGGCGACGGTATGTAGCGCTCGGAGCAGTGCGTGCAGAGCTTGCGCGCAAGGCGCTGTGCGAGCACCGCGGACACGGCCGAGCCGGTCAGGAACGGCGGGACGCCCATCTCGTTGAGCCGCGTCAGCACGCTCGGGGCGTCGTTCGTGTGCAGGGTCGAGAGCACGAGATGGCCCGTCAGAGCAGCCTCGATCGATGTCTTGGCCGTCTCGGAGTCCCTGATCTCGCCGACCATCACGACATCGGGATCGGAGCGCAGAATCGCCCTGAGCGCGGCTGCGAAGGTCATCCCGGCGCGGTTGTTGATCTGCACCTGGTTGACACCGGCGAGGCGGAACTCGACGGGATCCTCGACGGTGATCACCTTGATCTCCGGATTGTTGATCGAGTTCAGCGCGGCGTAGAGCGTGGTCGACTTTCCCGAGCCGGTCGGACCGGTCACGAGCACGGCCCCGGTGGGCCGGCTGACGATCTCCGCCATCTGCGTCCGCATCTCCTCCGGCAGGCCGAGCTCCTCGAGCGTCGGCGCCCGCTTCGACTTGTCGAGCAGACGCATGACGACGCCCTCGCCGTCGACGGTGGGCAGCGTCGCGATGCGGACGTCGAGCGTGCGCCCGGCGGCGGCGGCGTTCAGCGAGATGCGGCCGTCCTGCGGCGTGCGCCGCTGGGCGATGTCCAGCTTCGCCAGCACCTTGAGGCGCGCGGTCACGCCGGCCGCCATCCGCTTGGGGATGCGCTGCACCTCGTGCAGGACGCCGTCGATCCGCAGCCGGACGATGAGCTCGGACTCCTGCGGCTCGAAATGGATATCGCTCGCCCCGTCCTCGGCGGCCTGGAAGATGATCGCGTTGACGAGCCGGACGAGCGGGGCGTCGGAGATCCCGTCCTCGGCCTCGAGGTCGGCACCGTCGTCGTCGTCATACGCGACTGCCTCGAGCCCGTCGATGTCCTTGAGGATCGCGCGGGCGCCGTAGGACTCGGCTGCGCGGACGAGCCGCTTCAGCTCGGACTCGATGTCGTCGCGGGAGGCGACGCCGAGGCGGACCTGGTGCGCGGTGGCGAGCCGGAGCTCGTCGATGCCCTGGACGTCGCCGGGGTCGGCGATCGCGACCAGCAGCGCGTTCCCCTCGATCGCGTACGGAATCGCACAGACGCGCTCGAGCACATGCAGCGGGACGAGCGCGGAGGCGTCGAGCGAGACCCCCACAGCGGCCAGGTCGAGGAGCGGGAGGTGGTAGCGGTCCGCCGCGATCTTGGCGAGCTCCTCGCTGGACGCGAGTCGTTCCTCGACGATCGCCTGCGCGATCGAGCCGCCGTCACCCGCGCTGAGCGCGCACCGCCGCGAGCTCCGCCTCCGTCAGCAACCCGGTCGCGCCGATCACGGCTGCGACGAGTGCGGTCAACGACTCGGGGTCGCCGCCGGGCCCGGGCTCGGCAGGGGCGGACGCCTGGTCCTCCGGCAGAGGCGGCGGCGGAAGCGGAGACACGTCGCCCGGCTCGTGCCAATCTGTCGATCGCTCGAGTCGCATCAGGCCCCCTTGAGGTATCGGCTCCGGCCGGTCACGCCTGGATCCCTGAGACGAGTCCGGGCGGGGATCAGAAGCGGGTGAGGTAGAGGTGCAGCAACTCGGAGCCCGCGAAGAGTGCCACGAGCGAGCCGAGCGCGAGGAAAGGCACGAGCGGTATCGCCATCTTGCGCGCCGCCGAGCCGTGACGCGCCAGCAGGATCACCGAAGGAACGAGCGCAAAGACCATCCCCAGCATCAGCGCGACGCCGACGGTGCGGCCGAGCACGGCCCCGAGCAGGAGCGCGAGCTTGACGTCGCCCATCCCCATGCCCTTCGGGTAGGCGAGGGCGGCGATGAACAGGAATCCGGCCGCGCCGAGCGCTGCTATCGCCCACTCCGGGCTCGGGTAGATCGCCGTCTGGGCGACGAGCGCGATCGCCGCGGCCGGCAGGACGATCCGGTTGGGAACGATCCGGTGCGCGATGTCGATCACCGACAGCACGACGAGCAGCGCGCAGAAACCCGCAGCAACGGCCGACTCGGCCGAGAGGCCGAAGCGCAGCACACAGCCGGCGACGAGCAGCGCCGTGACGAGCTCGACGATCGGGTATGCCGCGGAGATCCGGGCGCCGCACGAGCGGCAGCGCCCGCGGAGCACCAGCCACGAGAGCACGGGCACGTTGTCGCGCCATACCAGCTCGGTTCCGCACGCTACGCATGCCGAGGCCGGACTCACGACCGACCGCCGCAGAGGCACCCGCACGGCGACCACGTTGAGGAAGCTGCCGACCGCGAGGCCGGGCGCGAAGAGGAGTGCCGCGAAGGCCGCGCTCATGAGCCGCGCGTTCCCGGCGTCCGGGTCGGGGAGTCGATGTCAGGCATCGGGGACACCACAAGGTCTATCGGCACGACCCGACGCCGAGTTGAGTCCGGCGCCCGGCCTATGAGGAGTGCGCCCGGACGAACGAGAGCGTCTGGTGCGCCTGCCACTCGCTACGCGAGCCGATTCCCCACTCGCGCTCGACCGAGTGGTCGACCTTGATGAGGGCCCGGAGCGCCTCGGCGCCGTGCCACCAGCCGAAACGGGCGCCGGTAACGATCCACGCGTGCTGGTAGAGCCAGTACTGGACGTTCGCCGCCGTCGGCTGCCGGTGGGTGGCGACCCAGGCGGCGAGGAGACGAGCCCGATCGGTCAGCGGCATCTCGTTGAGCGGTTCTCGCTTGCTGCCGGCCAGGACGAACGCCGGAGGGCGTTGGCCGGCCTTGACCCTGACCTTCGCCTTCGCCTTCGTCGACGTGGCGCTGTGCACACGCTTCTTCGCCGCGGCCTTCTTGACCGCGGGCTTCTTGCCCGCGACCTTCTTCGCCGCGGCCTTCTTGGCCGCAGGCCTCTTCGCGGTGACCTTCTTGGCCGCCGGCTTTTTGGCGACAACCTTCTTCGCCACCACCGTCTTGGCGGCAGGCTTCTTCGCGGTGACCTTCTTTGCCGCGACCTTCTTCGCCGCAGGCTCCTTCACGGCGACCTTCTTTGCCACAACCGCCTTAGCGGCAGGCTTCTTCGCCGCGACCTTCTTCGCCGCCGGCTTCTTCACGGCAACCTTCTTTGCCACGACCGCCTTGGCGGCCGGCTTCTTCGCCGCGACCTTCTTCGCCGCCGGCTTCTTCACGACAACCTTCTTCGCCACGACCGCCTTGGCGGCAGGCTTCTTCGCGGTGACCTTCTTGGCCGCAGGCTTCTTCGCGGCAGGCATCTTCGCGGCCGGCTTCTTCGCCGCGGCCTTCTTCGCCGCAGGCTTCTTCGCCGCGACCTTGCCCGCATGCTTCGCGAGCGGCGCCGCCGGGGCCGAGGCCAGGGCGGCAAGCCGGACTGCGGTGCCCGCGTAAGGCGATCCCGGATCCGGCGTGTGGCCGGCGCCGTGGTAGTGCGGGTCGGCAGCGACGCGGAGCACCATCGTCGGCGCACCCGTATCGATCACGCGCGTCCCCGCTGCGGGGAACTGCGAGACGACGCGGTAGCCGGCGTAACCGGGCGCACCGCGGCCCAGGCGCCAGGCGAAGCCTGCATCCTCGAGCATTCCCTTCGCGAACACGTAGGCCTGGCCCGTGACTGCAGGCACGACGAGCGTCGGAGGACTCACCACGGCAGGAGTGACCGTCGGGCTCGGGGGCGTCGCGATCCGAGCGTTCGCCGCGAACGTCAGCGTCGCGGTCGCGAACAGAGCGACGATCGCGACGGCGATGACTCGCGGGATGAGCGCACCAAACAAGGACGCCATGTCCTGCTCTTCGGCAGAACCGGGCTCGGAGTTGAGACCGAATTGCTCGGGTCTGGATGGTCGCCGCACGATCTATCCCGCGCTGAAGGTGATGACGCCGTCTGGCCCGGCCGGCGACGGCACGACCGAGAACACCGGCCGCGGGGACGGCGTTGCGGCATCCTGCCACCGGAATGCGGTGCCGGCGAAAGCCTTGAACCACCGCATCGCCTGGGGGTACATCGTCGCAGGCTGGAGCTGCAGATGGAGGTGTGGACCGCTGGCGTCGCCCGTGTGACCCACGAGGCCGGCCAGCTCCCCGGCCCGGAGCGTCGCTCCCTCGACGACGACCGGCTCGAGGTAGGACAGGTGGCAGTAGGTCCAGGCGCGGCCGTCGACGGTCTGCATCGTGAACCCCTGTCCGCACTGCGCGTCGGGCAGGCGCCAGGCGGATAGGACGGTGCCGTTGGCGAGGGCGTAGACCGGGGAGCTCTCGGGCGCGGCGATGTCCGCCGCGGGGTAGTCGTGGTGGGTGTGTCCGACGGAGACGATGGAAGGGCCGCCGCCCACCGGAAAGACGTAGCTGCCTTGCGCCAGCGGCGAGCCTGTGATGAGCGGCTCGGCGCTCGGGGCGAAGGACGCGGCGCTAGCTCCCGAGCGTGCTCTAACGAGCGTCGCCCGCGCGCTCGTGAGCTCAGCACGAAGGCGCGTAGTGACGGCCGCGGCGCGGTCGCGCCGGAAGCCGGCTCCGGTCGCGAGCTTCTGCAGCGCAAGCTGGTCGGACAGAAGCGGAGCCGAGTCGGCGCGGCGAGCCAGACGGTGCTCCAACAGGGCGAGCCGCAGTTCGACACGGACTGCCGTGACCAGCCGGGCGTGCACGAGCCCGACCGTGTGCTGCGCCTGCGTGACGCGCATGCTCAGCCGGTCGAACGTGAAGGTCGCGTCCACGCCGGTGTCGCCGAGGAGCCGCGCCAGCCCGAGCACCTCGTTTACGTACCACTGGGCATGGTTGTAGGCGAAGACGGCGCGGGAGATGTCCGTGCGGCCGCCCGCGGCGGCGAGATAGCGCGCCGCCGAGTAGATCGCATCCTCCGGGTTCCACGGGTCGGCCACGCCGTCCTGGTTCGCGTCGACGCCCCACCGCGCCCAGGTCGAGGGCATGAACTGCATCCAGCCGATTGCCCCGGCCGAGCTCGGCCCCATGTTGCGGCCGAAGTTCGACTCGACCTTGTTGATCGCACCGAGCACCTGCCACGGGATGCCGTAAGCGGCGCCTGCGCGCTGCCAGAGCCCGACGAGCTGCTGGTACGAGAGTTGCGGAGAGACGCCTCCGTAGGTGCCGTCGACGACCGCTCCCGCCGCGTTCGGCAGTTCGGCGCCCGACGGTAACGCAGACACGGCCGGTGCGGCGGGCGTGGCCGGCACGACCTCGAAGACGTCGGCATGCGCCGCCCCGGCGGTCAGGGCGACGACGAGAACAACGAGGGCTACGAGCCGCGTCACTGCGCCAGACGCTTGACGACCCTGAGCCCCTCCACCGCCTCCTGCGACGTGTGTTGCGGCTCGTACTCGGGCGCCGAGTCGGGCAGGCCCGCGGCCTGGCGCTTGAGCGCGTAGTCGAGGGCGACCAGGAAGTCGTGGCGGTTCGTAGCTGCGTTGGCCGCGACCTCGTGGGAGACCTCGCCCGAGACGGCGAGGTCGATCAGTGCCGACGCGAAGGTCTGCATCTGGAAGAAGGCCCCCTCGCCGATGGCATCCGAGATCTCGTCGACCTTGTTGTCGCGGATCAGATCGGCGATGCGCGAGTTCGTGACCATGACCTCGACCGCTGCGACCCGACCTCCGCTCTGGCGTGGGATCAGCCGCTGGCTGACCACGCCGCGCAGAACGCCGGCCAGGATCGTCCGGATCTGCTGGTGCTTGATCGCCGGGAAGAACTCGATCATCCGCCCGATCGTCTCGGCGGCGTCCACGGTGTGCATCGTGGAGAGCACGAGGTGGCCGGACTCGGCGGCCGCGATCGCCGTCTGAGCGGTCTCCGAGTCGCGCAGCTCGCCGACGAGGATCACGTCCGGGTCCTGCCGCAGCGCGCGGCGGAGCGCCTGGTAGAAGTCGGCGGTGTCGAGCCCGACCTCGCGCTGGTTGACGATGCAGCTCTTGTCCTCGTGCAGGATCTCGATCGGATCCTCGACGGTCACGATGTGCAGGTGACGCGTCCGGTTGATGTGGTCGATGATCGTCGCGAGGGTCGTGGTCTTGCCCGAGCCGGTTGCGCCGGTGACTAGGATCAGGCCGCGCTGCTCCTCGGCCAGACGCTCGACCCCGGACGGGAGCCGCAGCTCGCGGAAGCTCGGCACCGTCTTCGGGATGACGCGCAGCGCGAACGAGACGGCGCCGCGCTGGCGGAAGACGTTGACGCGGAAGCGCGGGAGATCTGCGGTCGTGAACGCAAGGTCGAGCTCACCCGTGTCGTGGAACGACTGGAGCTGGGCCGGGGAACCTGCGGTGACCTGGCGCAGGACGAGATCGAGGTCGTCGTCGTCCAGCGGCCCGTGGCCGTCGAGCGGGCCGAGCGCGCCGTCCCTGCGGATGATCGGGGGCTGACCGAGCTTCAGATGGATGTCGCTGGCCCCGACGTCGACGGCGGTGCTCAAGGTGGCAAGGAGGTCCATGACGGCTCCGCTGACATCGGCACGCCGGGCCGATGCCTTGAGGGCTTTTCCTCAGGCGGCGGTTCGGAACGCGCGGCCGGGATCACCGGACGCCCGCGCCAGCCCGTCCACGAAGCGGAGCGGAGCCCGCGCGAGCCCGTGAATCGCCCCCGGGTGCGAGACGTCTCCGCACGTGAGCCGCTCGAACGCGTCCCAGACCCCCGGTATGCGGGTGACCGTGTACGTGAGGCGCGGGAAGCGGTCGAAGGCGACCTTCGCTCCCCAGCACGCCGAGGTCAGGGTCCGCAGCTCGCGGTCGATCCGCAAGGCGTAAGGCCCGAGGTCGGACGCGCGCCCGGCCAGCAGGTCGAGCACCGCCTCCGCGGCGAGCCGCGCGCTCACGAATGCCTCGTACATGCCGTCTCCCGAGAGCGGGTCGATCAGCCCCGCCGCATCGCCGACCAGCAGGCCTCGCCCGGCGACCGGCGACTCGGCCGCGCCGCGCATCGGCAGCCGGTGCCCGCGCAGGTCGTGCACGCGATCCTCGGGCACGCCGTACTCGCGGCAGAGGCGCGAGAGGTGCGCTCGCAGCTGCGGGCCCGCATGACCCCAGCCGCCGGCGCCGACGTTCGCGTGGTCGCCCTTGGGGAAGATCCAGGTGTAGCCGCCCGGCACCGATCCGAGCTGGACGATCGCCCGGCCCCGGCAGCGCGCCTCCTCGATGTCCGGGAAATGGACGTTCCCCTCCAGCGCGACCCCGTAGGTGTGCGTGCGCGCAAGGCCGAGCGCACGGGCGGTGACTCCGTTCGCACCGTCGGCTCCGATGACGACGGGCGCGCTCGCCCGTGTCCCGTTGACGGAGACCGTGGCGCCGGCTTCGTCGGTCTCGACCGCGGTCACGCGCACCGCGTCCCGGAACTCGGCGCCCGCCTCCGCGGCCCGCTCGGCAAGGAAGTGGTCGAGCCTGCGGCGCTGCGTCATCAGCACGAGCGGACCGCGCCCGCGGCGCTCGATGTGGCGCCCGTAGTCGAGCCCGAGCTCGAAGGTCGAGATCTCGTCCTCGACCACGGGCGCCGGATCGATCGGGAGTTGGCGCACCGCCCGCAGCGTTAGCCCTCCGCCGCAGGGCTTGTCTCGCGGGAACCTGGCCCGGTCGAGGAGGAGCACGGACAGCCCCGCCGTTGCGAGCCGGTAGGCGGTCACGGACCCGGCAGGACCGGCCCCGACCACGATGGTGTCGAACCGCTCCACGCCGGTGGATCCTAGAGATCGAGCGCCGAGGCGCCGGGCTACGACTTGGCGTAGCTCGCCATGCCCGTGACGTCCAGCAGGACGCAGCGCTCGTCGCCGACGATCCAGGCATCGTGACCGGGAGGCATGTAGAAGACGTCGCCCGGTCCGAAATCCACCTCGCTGCCGTCGTCCATCCGGACCGCCATCCGCCCCTCGAGGACGTACCCGGTGTGGGCGGCCTGGCACGAATCCGTGCCCGCGATCGGCTTCACGTGCTCGGACCAGCGCCAGCCAGGCTCGAAGACGCCGCGTCCGATCTGCAGCTGCCCGACATCGAGAAGGTCGACCTTGCCGTTGGCGAACGTCCGCGTCTCCTCCGGAGACTCGAAACGCTTCTGCTCGAGACCAGCCATCGCTCTCTCCCTTCGTGTGTGTCCGAAGGCCCAGTCTCCTCGTCCACGAGAGCCGTGTCAAAATCGCTCAGCGCTGGAAGCGCCCGTCTCGCGGCGGTGATGGATGCGCGGGTCTTGCGATGTTGACGCGTTTCGGCGCCCACAGTAGAGTCGTGACTCTCGTAACTATCTTCAGGACGGGAGGCGGCGATGGGCACAGACGACTCCGCGGTCTTGGTTTCCGCCGCGGTAAAGGAGTTCCTCGACGCGCTTGCCGGCGACGGATTGTTGATGGCGCAGTTTCTCACCAACCGCCTCGCGGCGATCACGACTTGGTTCGATCAGGCGAGGGATGCCGCACGCGGAGATCAGGGAAGGATCGACACCTTAGACGCGGCGGAAACCATCGTCGTGACCGGCAACTACCGGGCGTTCCAGGCAGGCCTCAACCCGAGTGCGTCGATCTGGGTCACGGGCTGGGTCACGGGCTGGGTCACCGGCGGCACGCACTAACCTCGAAGCCGTGAACGGCGGCTCACTGACAGTCGTCGGCACGGGCATCCAGTTCGGCTCTCAGCTCACCGCCGAGGCGCGAGTCGCGCTCGAGCGCGCCGACATCGTGCTCTTTGTCGTGGCCGAGCCCGAGATGAAGACGTTCGTGGAGAGCCTCAATTCGAACGCGTACTCGCTCCACGGCCTCTACAAAGTGGGCGAGCGCCGGGCCCTGGCGTACGAGGCAATGACCGAGGAGATCCTCCGCCGTGTCCGCGAGGGCCTCGATGTCTGCGCCGCGTTTTACGGCCACCCCGGCGTGTTCGTCACCCCGTCCCACGAGGCGGTGCGGCGCGCGCGTGAGGAGGGCCTGCCGGCGCGCATGCTGCCGGGGATCTCCGCCGAGGACTGCCTCTTCGCCGACCTGGGAGTCGACCCGTCGCGCTACGGCTGCCAGAGCTACGAGGCGACCGAGTTCCTCGTCCATTCGCGTCGTGTCGATCCGACCGCCACGCTCGTGCTCTGGCAGATCGGGACCGTCGGCAGAGACACCGCGGCGACGGGAGCCCAGGCCTCGGCCCTCGCCGTGCTCGTCGAGCGACTGCTCGAGGACTATCCCGGCTCCCACGAGGTCACGGTCTACGAGGCCGCCCCGTATCCCGGCTTCGAGCCTCTTGTCCGAACCGTGCCGCTCTCCGAGCTCTCCGCGGAGCACGTCACCGCGCTCTCCACGCTCTACGTCCCGGCGCGGGGGCCTGCTCGCCTCGATCTCACGATGCTCGACCGCCTCGGTCTCCCGAGGCCCGAATAGCCGACCGGCCGGCGAGCATGCGGCGGGCCCGCTCGCTTGCGACTTCGTTTCCCTTGCGCTCGAACAGCAGGAGCGCTCCGGCAAGACACGACGCCGCATCCTCGTCCCGGCCGGCCAGCTGAAGCACTTCTGCGCGGTCGAGCAACACCGTGCCGTGGAGGTCGATTGCGTCGGTCACCTCGAGGCGGGCCACCGCGTCGCGCGCGAGGAGATCCGCTTCCCCGAACGAGCCCCGGCGAGCCAGCACCTTCGCCAGCGTCCCCCGCGAGAGCGCCTGCGACCACACGTCGTCAGGGGCCGTCGACTCCTGCGCGCGCCGCGCGAATCCCTCGGCCTCGTCGAGCCGTCCCTGGCCGTAGAGCGCCTGCGCCAGATACGCCGCGACGCTGGACGAGTACCCACGTTCCCCGATCTGCTCGAGGGCGGCCCAGCCTCTGCGGAGCCCGCGCTCGGCGGCGTCGTAGTCGCCGGCGAGGAGCTCGACATCGCCCCAGGCGAACGCGGTGCTCGCCTGGGCCTGGAGCTGCATGCCGAACTCCTCGTACGTAGCCCGAGCCTTGTCGGCCAGCCGTCGAGCCTCCACGAAATGGCCTCGCCGCGCCTCCAGCGGAGCGAGGTACCGGGTGACAGAGGCTCCGATCAGCGGGTCGCCGCCCGACTCAGCGAGGATGGCGCGGCAACGGTCGATCGCTGCAGGTACGGGAGTCGGGCCCTGCCACGCCGCAAAGCAGAGCTGCCCCAGGATCGTCGCCTCCTGGTGCCGGTCGCCCGCTCGGCGAGCGTATACGAGCGCTCTTTGCAGAGACTCCTCGCCGCGGGCAATTCGCCCCCTCCACAGACCGAATCGCAACCCGATCAGGGTCCAGGCAAGCGCAAGCGCCCGGTCGTCACCGAGCTCGTCGAGCCCGATCACGGCTTCTTCAATCTCCTCGAGCAGCCTGTCCGTTTGCACGGGATCGCTGAGGAAGAGGAGGGCGGCCCGCTCCACGAGCGCCGCAAGCGCGATCCCCGGCTTGCCCGCACGCCGCGCGCGCTCCGGCACGTCTGCGAGCACCTCCTCGGCGCGGGTGAGCTGGCCGGACTCCCGGAGAGCCGCCCCCAGCTCGGGCAGCAGCTGGAGGCGTGCGTCGTCGTCTTCCCCATGGAGCGCCAGCGCCCGGCCGAGCAGCTCGACAGCCGCCGACACGTCGCCCCGCGCGAGAGCGCGCCGCCCCGCCGAAGCCAGCAGCTCCGCGGCGCGTATACCCACATCCGCATCGTGCGCCGACACGTAGCCCAGCTCGCTCCGGTAGTGGAACGCCTGCTCCAGGTGGTAGCCGAGCAGCTCGTCAGCCTCGCCGGCGCGCCCCTCGAGCCACGAGACGTAGCGTTCGTGCAGATCGCCGCGGATGGCCTTCGGCAGCGCTTCGTACGCCGCTTCACGGATCAACGGGTGCCGGAAGGAGAACCCCTCCTCCTCCGCGTACGTCGCCCTGTGCGGGCGGATGAGCTCCTTGCGGACGAGCCCGGCCAGGCAGCCCGGCACCCGGGCCCGCTCGTCCTCGTCGGCAAGCGCCTCGACCGCGCCACGATGAAAGACGTTGCCCTCGACCGCCGCCCGCTCGAGGATGCGCCGCTCGCCGGTCTCGAGCTGGTCGAGGCGCGTCGCGAGCAGAAGCTGGATCGACTGAGGAACGCGCACGCCCGACAGGTCGCCGACCGCAACCCAGCGACCGCCTTCGTCGTGTAGAAGAGCGTCGTCGATCAGCATGCTGAGCATCTCCTCGACGAACAGCGGGTTGCCTGCGGAGGCGCTCTGGATGCGCTCCCGCACCTCCGCGGGGAGCACGACGCCGCCGACGAGGTTGTCGATCAGGGTCTCTCCCTCCTGCTCGGACAGTGGCTCGAGGAAGATCGTGGTCGCGTTCTTCTTGCCGCCGCTCCAGCTCTGCCGCGCGTCGAGCAGCTCCGGGCGCGAAAGGCAGACGAGCAGGATCGGCGTGTCGTGCGCATACTCGGCCACGTGCTCGATCAGATCGAGCAGGCTCGGCTCGCCCCAGTTGAGATCGTCGAACACGACGATGAGCGGCCTCTGGCGTGCAATCTCCTCGAACAGCCTGCGCACGCCCCAGAATCCCTCTTCGGCGGGCCCGACGGCCTCGGTCACACCGATCACCCCGGCGACTCGCTCCGCCACGAGTTGCGGCGAGTCGTCTCCCTCCAGCCGGGCAACGATCTTCGCCAGCGCACCGGCCGGCGGGTCCTCCTCCGTCAGACCGGTGGCCTGCTTCACGATCTCGCGAATCGGCCAGAAGGTAATCCCCTCGCCGTACGGCAGGCACGCCGCAACCAGCACGTCCGCTTGATCGCCGATGTCTCTCAGGGCCTCTCTCACGAGCCGTGACTTGCCGACCCCGGCCGAGCCGAGCACCGTGAACAGGTGGCACGACCGCCCCCGGACCGAGCGATCGAATGCGTCCTTGAGGAGCGCCAGCTCGCCGTTGCGTCCGACCATCGGCGAATCGAACCGGCGCGCGTGCGGCAACGCGCCCGGCGTCAGGTCGATCAGGCGGTAGGCGGCCACCCTTTCCAGCTTCCCTTTCAGCTGCAGCGGCTCGACCGCCTCCGCGCTAATCGCGTCCCGAGCGAGCTCGTACGTCGGCTCGCCTATGAGAATCTCGCCCTCGGCCGCGGCGGCCTCCAGACGCTGCGCGACGTTGACGGCGTCGCCGGAAACGAAGGCATGGCCCTGGGCAGGGTCGCCGGCGATCACCTCGCCGCTGTTAACGCCGGTGCGGACGCCGAGCCGCACGCCGAAAGCGCTCTCCAGCTCCTCGTTCAACACGACGAAGGCCTGACGCAACTCGAACGCGGCCCTGAGCGCGCGCAACGCGTCGTCCTCGTGGAGGACGGGGATGCCGAACACCGCCATCACGGCGTCGCCGATGAACTTCTCCACCTGCCCGCCATGCCGCTCGAGCACAGCGCGTGCCTCCTCGTAGTAGCGGGACATTACGAGGCGCAGCTGCTCGGGGTCGTGCTGCTCGCCGAGGCTCGTCGAGCCGGTCACGTCGCAAAAGAGAATCGTGACCGTCTTCCGGACCTCGAACAAGAGCCCGGGCTCGGCAGCAAGCGTACTCCCGCACGCCCGGCAGTAGCGCGCCGGCTCCGGGTTTTCCTCACCGCATCGGCGGCAGGCGAGCATCGTAGGAGTGTACGACCGTTCGAAAGCCCCTATGCGGCGCTGCCCTGCGTCCGCCGCAACCGAGTGCGAATGCCCCCGGCGGGATTCGAACCCGCGCTACGGCCTTGAAAGGGCCGTGACCTAGGCCGCTAGTCGACGGGGGCCAAGGGCGAGGATAGCGGCGGCTCGGGTTAGGAGGGAGAGGCCGGACAAACGCCGCGAACCGGGGACAGCCCAGGCGCCGAAATGGCTGCAAAACGACACTACTTTGGGAGCTGAAACCCGATCAGCTCGCGTCGTAACTCTTCTCAATCAAGGGTTGCGCGCGCTCGAGATCGTCTACTGAGCTCAAGCGGACTTCGAGATCACCCGTTCCGAAGTGCCCGAGTTTGCGCACGTCCCGAGTGAAGCCACCCTCGAGTGTCACCTCGTCGGGATTGATCTTGAGGAAGACTAGTAGCTGGGCCGTTTGTGGGTGGACTTCGACACACGCAAAGTTCTTGATTCGTCGGTAGGCGAGGTAGGAAAGGTTTGTCTTCATGACAACGTCATCGCCGAGCGCGTGTAGGAACGCGTCGAGAGACCCGTACAGCGACTTGAGCTCAGGACCAGACTTCGCCAGATACTCGGTCACCGTCGTATAGCTCTGTTTCGGCTTGTGCCCGTCCTCGTCGCCTAGGTCGCGGTGGTGGGTGTAGCCGTACGGTTGACGAGCTCGAGGATGAAATGGCCCTCGTATGAGCGGTAACGGTAGAGCTCGATGTACCGTCCGATCTGGGAGACGGCGTGCTCGTCGTACTTTGTGAAGTCGCCGGCGATGCAGACCAGGCGTGGTGCTGACCAGTCGACTGACTCCTCGATCTCGGTGCCAAGGGCCTTCATCGCGAGAAGCGTGAACTCTGCGCGGTGGTCGAGCAGCCAGTCGAGGTAGAACAGGCCTTGGTTAATGACGTTCTCGTTCGAGGCGCGCTTGTACTCAACGATGACTGGCGATCCGTTCTCGTCGAGTCCTAGGGTGTTGATGCGTCCGCCGTGAACCTTCCCGGTCGAGTGCTCGCTCGCGACGAAGCGGACGCCGAGCATCGCTTCGAGGTTCCGCTCAATCAGCGCCTGAAGGTTCTTCTCGATCGCAAGGGCAGATCCCGCAAGCTCAACGGCAGTGCCGCTATCGAGCCGGAACAGCTTGATGTCACTCATGAGACCTCCTCAACGCCTCCCAGTGTCGGGGATGCGGCACCTTCTCGCCGCGTCGGATCTGGGAGACGTATCGGAGCGATAGTCCGATGGCGCGCATCAGTTGGCTGAGCGGGATTCCCTGGAGCAGGGGCAGGATCTGGGTTGGGAAGGTGCTGAGGTCGACGGGCTTGCCATGCGTGGCCTCCCATTCGGCCAGCTAGCGCTTGCGCCGCGAAGTGGCTTCGCCCGGGGCCTCCGCTGCATTCCCGCCGTGGGTCGGGTCGGCACCGCCGGCCCGGCGGGCGGCGATCGTGGTGATTCCAGGGTGCCGTCAGGGCTACGATGGCGCTGTGCCCCCCGAGTGGACGCTCGATGACGACGCAGTGTCCGGTTCATGGCTCGCGAGCCGGCTGGGCATCGACCCTCGGCGCGTCGACGCGATGCGCCGTGGCGGTGAGTTGCTCGCTGCGCGCCACGCCGACTCGCAGGAGTGGCACTACCCGGCGTGGCAGTTCGGGCGCGGCTTCGAGGTGCTCGCCGGTCTGGACCGGGTAATCGCAGCGGCGCGGGAGTCGGGCATGGGCGACCGGCAGCTGGCCGCGTTCCTTTCTCAGCGGGCGGGTCTCGTCGAAGGACGTCCCCTCGGAGAGCTGCTGCGCGAGGGCGGAGTCGACCATGTCGTGGCCGCCGTCCGCGCCTCGAAACCGGGCGCGAATCCGCGCTCGTAAAGCAGCGCAGGGAACGGGCCCGGCCCGACCTATACTCGGCCACAGGGCCGTTAGCTCAGCTGGTAGAGCAGGGGACTTTTAATCCCAAGGTCGCTGGTTCGAGTCCAGCACGGCCCATCCAAGAACTGCCTGCAAATGGACGTCTCGAGGGAGTTGGGATAGAGGCCAAGTCCTCCAAGACCTGCCCGGGGCAACGGAGGGGGCAACAGACGCGGCACGGCTGCGACCTTGCGCACGTGGTTCGAGCGGGTTCGGGGCAGACCTACCGGTCCGTCCGGCAGCGCACGGGCACTGTGCACGACGGACAATCGAGAAGACTAACGATCGATCGTTAGTCGGGGTAACTCCTCAATCTGCTGAGCTCGGCGGTTGGCTCGCGGCCACTCCTGGGCCGGCCCTCGAGCTGCTCGATCGCCAGCTTTACGGCAGCGACCGCGGTAACGCGTTCGACCGGTGAAACAGACGTCGAACCGTCGAGCGGCTCGGTCGTCCCGTCGTGATCGCAGCGGTCGACCCGCTGGTCGTCTGTCAGACTCGCGGAGCAACTCAAGCCGCTGCCTGTCCCTGCCAGGTCGAACCGGGAGCACCCGGCGCGTAGCCCCGACATCTGTCGGCGTATCGCGTACTACTCGAAGCCCGCCTAAGCACCACGGACTGTCGTATGGCTGAATTGTGCGTCATGCGGCAAATATGTCCACCACCACCCCGTTGCCGTTACTTGGGTTGTCCACTTCCACCTGCCACGTACCGCGGCCCGTCCGCGACGAGCTGGTCACCGTCGCAAGGTGATCTGACGCGGACGGGTACACGTCATAGCCGCCGGGCACGAGGATCGTGTTCGCGGGACATCGCGCCTGCTTACCGGGACCGGTGGCGATGCCAGGCTTAACGTAAAAGGGCTTTGCTGAATCATCTGTGAAATGGACGGCGCTTATCACCTTCACCGACCCAGCCTGTTGCGCTGACGGTTGGCGTCTGGTCGCGCCTTCGATGCCGGCAAAACCCGCGAGCGCGTTGATGCTCAGAGCGATCACAGCCAAGACCAGGATGCGCTGCATGAGGAGGTCTCCTCTCAATCGGCCTGCGTGCGGGACGAACCGTGGCAGCGATCATGAGGCATCGTGCCCGCACGCTGCAATGGTCACGCCGGAAGCTCTAGCGGTCGTATGGATCGCTTCCGCGGGGAAGCCACCGATCAACCCCGGGCGCATTGGAAGCCGCAGGAGGTCGCGATGTCGGGAGTTCGGGAGGTCCGCATGGAGGAATCGTCGAGCCGCGCTCCGGCGCGCCGAGCGGCGAGCCGGAGGCGAGCCGCGAGGTGCGCTGGAGCGCGCGCCGCAAGGAGCAGGTGGTGCTCCGGCTGCTGCGTGGGGAGTCGCTGGATCTGTTGGCGCGGGAGACGGGGCAGCCGGCTGGACGGATCGCCGGCTGGCGGGAGGAGTTCCTCGAGGCTGGCCAGTGAGGGGCTGAAGTCGCGGCCGCGCCGGAGGACGACCGCCGCCTGGTCGCCGCGCAGCGCAAGATCGGCGAGCTGCAGCTCGAGGTCGACATCCTGCGGGCGCTGCTGGAGAAGAAGGGGAGCCCTCCGTTGCCGAGGCGCTCGAGGTGAGCGAGTCGCTGCCGGCGCCGTTGAAGACGGTGTGTCGGGTGGCGGGCGTGTCCCGGTCGGCGGCGCACGAGCAGCGCCGTCGCCGGCGCGCCTCGGCTCAAGGGCTTCCTGCTCGCCGCCGTCCCGGCCCGGTCGGGGCGATGCCCGACCCGGAGCTGCTGGCCGAGATCCGCCGCGACCTCGACGAGTCGCCGTTCGTCGGCGAGGGCCACCGCAAGGTGTGGGCGCGGCTGCGCCGTCAGCGCGGCGTCTGCACCAGCCGCAAGCGCGTGCTCGGTTGACCAGGGAAGCGGGGCTGCTCGCCCCGACGCCGCAGGTGCGCAAGCGGCGCCGCACGCTTGCACGAGGGCACGATCACCGTCGACGTCCCGGACACGCTGTGGGCGACCGACGCCACCGAGGCGTGGACGCGCGAGGAGGGCCGCTGCGCGGTGTTCGTGATCGTCGACCACGCCTCGAACGAGGTCTGGTACGACGCCGCCCGCAGGATGGACCGCTTCGCCGCCGCCGACCTGCTCCGCGAGGTCTGCAGCCGAACGCTTCGGCTCGGTCGAGCGGGCGGTCGCCTCCGGGCTCGCGCTCCGCTACGACGGCGGCTCCTGCTTCCGCTCCGACCACTACCAGGCCGAGATCGACCACCTCGGCATCGCCCGCTCCCCCGCCTTCCACTACGAGCCGGAGACGAACGGCTGCGCCGAGAAGGCGATCCAGACGCTCAAGGAGCAGGTGCTCTGGATCGAGCGCTTCGACACGCTCGACGAGCTGCGCACCGCCGTGCGCGCGCTTCGGCCGCACCTACAACCAGCACTGGCTGATCCAAGCAACCGGTGTCAGGGGTCCCGGACGTTCAGCACCCAGCGGGGGTACCCGGACCCGGGGCCGGCGGGCGGTTTTGGTCGAGCGAGGGCCGACTCACCGAGTCTCACAGTCACCCGAGTTTGCGGCGGTTGCGCTCAACCTGCTGTTAGCGTTAACGGCCGTGCGGGAGGGCCCGGGACAGCTTGTCCTTCGCGAGATCGAAGATCGTGATCTCGGCGTGCTGTTCGAGCACTCGAGGGATCGCGACGCTATACGGATGGCCGCGTTCACTTCGCCGGAGGCTGAGGATCGAACGAGCTTCGAGCGACGGTGGGCGCGGCTGAGGAGCGACGGCTCTACGACGAACAGGGTCATCGAGATCGACGGTCGAGTCGTAGGTCACATTGCGAGCTTCGACCTGGAGGGCCACCGCGAGGTCACCTACTGGATCGGCCGTGAAGATTGGGGCCGCGGCATTGCCACCCGTGCCCTACAAGAGTTCTTGCAGCTGGAGGCAACCCGTCCGCTCTGCGCTCGCGCTGCGAGCGACAACGTCGCGTCGATTCGTGTGTTGACGAAGTGCGGTTTCCGTATCGTGGGCGATGGGCGCGGGTTCGCCCATGGGCGCAACGAGGAAACGGACGAGGTCGTCCTCCGACTCGATGCATGACCCCAACCGCCCTCGGCTGCGCGAGCGATGCTGGAATGTCGCCTGAACTCGGACCGAGTGCCAGGTGAACGTTTTGGGCCTTGGTCGCAGATACGAGACGTCGCGTATACGGTCCCATCTCGGTATCCACGAAAGAGAGGATCATCAATGGCTGTCCTGATTCGTCACCGTGCCCCAATGAGCACAGCGCAGTACGACGAGACTGCGCCGCCCCTCGTCGAGCAGATCAAGAAGCAGCCGGGCTTCCTGCTCCACGTCTCCTATGAAGACGCCAGCGGCTTCGTCGTGGCTGAGGTGTGGGAGACACAGGAGCAGCACGACACCTGGTTCAACGAGAACGTGAAGCCGAACGTCCCATTCGAGATCACGCAAGAGGTCATCAACCTGCACAGCGTCCACAAGCCGTAGTCCGTGCACGGTCGGAGTTGGGCGCGTCGCCGGGCGGCCAACTCCGACAGGCTCTCAGCGCGGTCACCGTGCGACTTGTTGTGACAGACGCGCATTGTTCATAGCAGCCGTCTGGTGGATCCATCCACGTTGCGTGCGCCAGCGTGCTCTCGCCTGATGGTTCGCGCGCCTAGGTCTGAACGCGGGCAGATTGGCCCGTCGGACGTGGCTCTCTCCTCACGCCGCGAAGCAGCCGTCACGTGCGAGGAGTGCGAACGTGAGGCCGACGACGACGTCCGTGGCTGCAGAGCCTTGCTGGCCGAAGATCCGCGAGAGGACGAGCCGGCCGTGACCGTCGGCTACTGCCCGGCTAGCGCTCTTGTCCAGTTCGGTCCGGGCGCGACCCTCGTAGCGGGCTGCTTCACTCGGCCGAAGTTCCCTTGCTAAGCCGACACGCGACGCATGGCTCGAGCGGGGGCGGGCAGACCCAGCCGGCGCGTCCGTCGAAGCACACAAGCGCCTCAGACAGGCGATGGAGGCTACTAACGATCGATCGTTATTAGTGAATTCTCATTCTGCGTGCTCGTCGGCTTGCTCGCAAGGGTTCCCCGTGGAGAGGGACTCCTGTTTCACAGAACGGCGCCCGAGCGAGAGCGGGGGCGGAAGCACCCCGGCGAACCTGGCGCTGACGAAGTCCAAGATCACGTGGGCGTCCTTCGAGTGCGGCAACTTCTGCTACGTCACAACCTTCGCCGCGGACATCCGCCGGCCAATGCACATGAGCAGCCACGGCGGCGATGTCGCCAGCAGCAAGCTCCCGAGGACGCCGCCGCCGCCGGTCGAGACGCGCCGCGGCGTGACGGTAAGGGTCGCCAGAGGGACGATCACGCTGTCGCGTACGGACGGTCGCAAGAGAACGATCCGCCCGCCCGGCGGCGCCGTCGACGCAGAACTCGAGACGACCGGGCTGTTCTACGCCTACAACATCCAAGCCACATACCCCGGTCGCCTCGCATTCGTACCGTTCGCCAAGCTCTTCCCGTAACGACTTTAGTTCGACTACCCCGTCCGCTACCGGCTAGCGAGACCGGCGGAGCGGGCAACATCACGGCAAGTCGAGACGGTCCAAGACGGTCCGAGCCGCTCCCAGCGCTTCCGCAGGAGCTCGACCTGGCCGGCCCAGCCCCCACCGGCCGGCCGCTGGCGGGGCTGGGACCGGCCAACGTTGCTCAGGCCAGCAACGACGGGTCGACGATCGCGTAGATCGTGCCGCCCATCATGTGACGGAGCCCGTGTGTACCGCTCGTGCACACCGCGCAGTACCAGTCAAACACGCCGTACCCGCGCGCCGTGAACGTGAACGTCGTCTTCCGGGGCGTCTTTCCACGTGCGGGGAAGATCAGCGCGCTCACGTGCAATCCGGGGATGGTGATCGTATGGAACTCGCGCGTGTAGTTCGTGACCGTGAGCCGCACCGGAATGCCGGGCGCGATGGCGAGGTTGCCGGACGACGGCGCAGTCCGCTCCATCGCCTCCGCCCCCGAAATCCTGAGCGCCTTCTGCTGAACCGCTGACCCGCCTCGGGCCTCGCGCGCGCTCGTCGACGAGGCCGGTGTGACCAACGTGAACGCGGCCAGGGCGACGGCAGCTGCACCGGCCAGCCCAACGGTGAGCAGCACCTTCGCGACTCTCATCGCGCTCACCTCTTCCTGTGGCGATCGATACTTGGACAGGCAATCCCCAAGTGTGGCGGGCGGCCGCCGGGCTGGCATCGGGAGAACGCCTGATTGGACTTGCCACAAACTACTAACGAGCGCTCGTTTGCTCCACTCGGTCGCGTTGATGTACGCTGCACAGCGAGCCAGGACCGTGCCGCCTCATCGCACGAGCCTATTCGCCTAGATTCTCGCCATGGACCCGAGCCCCGAGGGCGGAGGCGCGCGCGACGAGGGTTGGATCGTCCGCTGGACGGGCCTCGCCGTGCGGTTTCCGTGGACTGTGCTCGCGTTCTGGGCCGCGGTCGTCGCCGCCGGAGGCTTCGCGGCGTCAGCACTGCCCGCTCACCTGTCGAACTCGCTCGCGGTTCCGGGGAGCGATTCCGATCGGGCGCGTTCCGTGCTCGCACGAGCGTTCGGCGAGCGGCCGGACGGCAGCTTCACGGTCGTCTTCCGCGCCCGCCACCGGAGCCCTGCGGCCAAACGGGCGCTCGAGCGGCGGCTCGTCCGGGCAGCGCGGGTCCTACCGGGCGGGCGCGCCGGACCGCTCATGGCCAGCGGCAGCGTCGTCTATGCCGACGTGACCTCTCCGCTGGGACTGCAGCAGGCAAAGCGCTACACCGGCGCACTGAGACAGGCGCTTTTCTCGTCCGCCGGTCCTACCGCGCTCCTCACCGGCGCGCCCGCGATCCAGCACGACGTCGAGCCCGTGCTGGCGTCCGACCTTCGCCGCGGCGAGGCGCTCGCCCTGCCCGCAGCGCTCCTCGTGCTCGCGCTCGTGCTCGGCCTGTCGGCGGCTCTCGGCCTCCCGCTGCTGACCGCCGTCGGCACGATCATCGGCAGCCTGCTCTCGCTCGAGCTCCTCGCCCACGTCTTGCCAATGGCCAGCTACGTGACGAACGTCGGCCAACTGCTCGGGCTCGGGCTCGCGATCGACTACTCGCTGCTGATCCTGCTCCGGTTCCGCGAGGAGCTCGCACGCGGGGAGCCGGTCGAGCACGCGATCTCGCGGACGGCCGCGACCGCCGGCCGAACCGTGGTCTTCTCAGGTCTGACCGTGACGCTCGGACTCGCCCTGCTCTCGTGCGCCCCCGTGCCGTTCATCCGCTCGCTCGGAATCGCAGGGGCGATCGTCCCGCTCTGGGCGGTCAGCGCCTCTCTCACCATCCAGCCGGCGCTGCTTTCCCTGCTCGGCCGCCGCACCTTCGCCTCGCCTCGCTTTTTTCGCCGCCGACGGAGCGCGAGGCCGGAAGGGCAGCGATTCTGGCCCAGGCTGGCGCGGTCGATCGTGCGTCGTCCGGTCCCCGCCCTGCTGCTCGGGACCGCGCTCGTCGCCGCTGCCGCCCTACCGGCCGGACGCCTCGCGCTCACGCCGACCGCCATCTCCGAGTTGCCCCGCTCCCTGCCGTCGCTCGCCGGCTACCGCGAGCTGGCCCGCGGAATCGGCGTCGGGGCAATCACTCCGACGCACGTCGTCGTCGACGGCGGCGCTCCGGGAAAGGCCCGGCCCGGCACGGCGGCCTACGCCGCCGCACAACGGCTGGCCGCCGATCTTTACGGCGGCGGTCTGACGCCCGACCCCGAAGTGCGAGTCGTCGCGAGCGGTCCGACGGCGCCCTATGTCGATCCAAGCGGCCGCTACACGCGCGTGATCGTCGCCGGACGGCACGAGTACGGCGCCCGGGCCTCGCGTCGTTTCGTCGATCGCCTCCGAGAGCGGCTGATCCCGAACGCTCGATTCCCGGCCGGGTCACATGTATACGTCGGGGGCGCGCCGGCGCAGGGTGTCGACTTCCTCGCTCGCACCTACGAGACGTTCCGCTGGCTGCTACCGGCGGTGCTGCTGCTCACCTACCTGCTACTGCTGCGTGCGTTCCGGTCGCTCCTGCTGCCCCTCGAGGCGGTGCTGATGAACCTGCTCTCGGTTGCCGCCGCCTACGGGCTGCTCGTGCTCGTCTTCCGCTACGGCGTCGGGGCGTCGCTGCTCGGCGTCCGACGGGCTCCCGAGCTGGAGGGCTGGGTTCCGGTCGTCCTCTTCGCCACGCTGTTCGGGCTCTCGATGGACTACGAAGTGTTCATCGTCTCCCGTATGCGGGAGGCCTGGGACGACACGCACGACACGTCGTTTGCGATCGCGTCCGGACTCGAGCGCAGCGGTCGAGTCGTAAGCGCCGCGGCGCTGATAATGGCCATCGCGTTCTCCGGGTTCGTGGACGGCCGGATCCCCGGACTGCAGCAGTTCGGGCTCGGGCTGTGCCTCGCTGTCGCCCTCGACGCGACCCTGATCCGGATGCTGCTCGTGCCCGCGATGATGACGCTCCTCGGCCGCTGGAACTGGTGGCTGCCCGCGCGCGCCGCCCGACTCGTCCGCGTCCGCCCCTCCCCGCTTGCCGGACGGGCTACCTGACGACGACCGTCAGCGTCAGCGTGTTGGGCGTCCCCACGACGATCAGCCCGCGCTCGTCCGGGGTCTGCACGTTCCTCGCGGTCAGCCGGTAGACGCCGACTCTGCGGAAGACGATCACGCGCGCACTGCCCGCGTAGGTGCGCCGGTTGCCGAGCGGCAGCCGCGGCCCTCTCGTCTGCGCGAAGTCGAAGTCCATCGGACAGTCGGAGCGGATGACGAGCCGCGTCCCGCGTGCCAGCCGGATCGTCGACGAGGCGCCGAGCTGCTTCGTCGTCGTGCCCCAGACGTGGCAGTGTGCGGCGACATGGAGGATCGCGAGCCGCACCGTCGGTGCCGCGGCCGCGCCGCCGGCCGGAGTGCCGGCCAGAGCGCCTGCGGCGGCGACGAGCAGCGCGCCGCGCCGCAAGGACGGTGGAAAGAAGCGGGCCGCGGACACCCCGCGTCCACGGCCCGCGGGGCGCCGCGTCGAGAATTCGAAGAGCACCGTATTCGTCTCCTCGCGGGCGCTCCCCGGGGGAAGGGTTGTCACCCCTCCCCCGGAGACCTGCCTACTTGACGATCCTGATCGCCAGATGAATTGCCGGGAGCCGGTAGCCGGCCGCCAGGCCGGGCTCGTCCCGCTGGAAGCTGAGGAACGGGACCATCCCGTACGACGCCGTTGAGTACACGGGGTTCTGCGTGTACAGCATCGGATAGAGGTCGATCAGGTGTGTGCCGGGCTGCCCGGTCGCGGTCACCTTGATCTGCACGTCGCCGTTCGAGTTGAAGCCGCAGCCGTAGCCGATGTAGCTGTCGTCGTAGAGGACACCGGCGGTGTTGTCGAGCTGCGTCCAGCCGACGCCCTTCAGATGGATCGTGATCTGCTGGCCGGCTTTGACCCTCGTCGCCGAGATCCCGACGAGCCTGCGCTCGACGAAGTACGACACCTGGGCCATCACATTGCCGTTCTGGACGAGCTGAACGACGTGCCAGCCGCCGAGGCCGTCCGGAATCGACAGGGCGGTGCGCAGCGTTCCGTCGGCGCCGGCCGTAGCCGTGCCGAGCGGTATCGTGGCGAACGCCCAGCAGATGCCCTGACAGTTGACTCGGTTGCCGACCACCGTGCCCCACTGGAGCTGGACCGGCGTAGCTCGGCGTCAGGCCGCCGGCGACGAGGCTGGTCTTCGTGCCGACGAAGCCGCGCGTGCTCGAGAGCGTTGCCTTGGCAGTACCGGCCAGGAGGTTCGCGGCCGCGAGCGTCGTCGTCGGAGGAAGGGTCGGCTGGATGTCGGCAGGCCATACCGTGGTCGCCTTCGGCACGCCCGCGTCCCTCGTGACCGTGAAGGTGAAGTCATGCAGGTCGGCCCAGGGAATCGGCGACTGGGCGGGGTTGAGGTAGTCGGACTGCATCGCCGAGCTGGACTCGATCGTGTGCCTCCCGACGGGGCCGGCGGCACGGATGGTGACGGTGGCGACGCCGCGCGTCCAGTTGGCGGTGGCGACGCCGGCGAACTTGTTGTCGTAGTAGATGCCCGCGCCCGACTCGTAGAGGCTCGAGCCGAGCCCCGAGATGCGGATGTGGATGGTCGTGCCGATCGGGCCCTTCCTGGGCGAGATCGTGTACTTGCGGGTGATCAGGATTCCGCCGTGCGCGACCTGGACGCCGTTCACGACGGCGTAGACGTCGTGGAGGCCGCCGAAGTCCTGCGGGATCTTCAGCTTGACCGAGAAGCGTCCGCTCGCGTCGGTGGTGGTCTGGGCCAGCACGACCCCGAACTTGTTCACCTTGCGACCGATGTAGTCGACGCTGTCGGCGCGCGCGTCGAGCTGCCACTGGACGCTGGAGGTCATCCAGACGAGCGAGACAGCCTTGCTCGGGGCGAGACCCGCCGCGCTCAGCGTGGTCGGAGTGCCCGACGGCCCTATGTCCTTCGAGGCCGTGATGATGCCCATGCTCGCCGCCGGCACGGAGGGGGCTGCGAGCGGTCCGGGCGGGGCGGCGACGCCGGGGATGACAGGCGTCGGAACCGGGCCCGGGGCAGCGGCGGAGGATGCGGCCAGGAACAGCGTCCCGGCCAGCACCGTCACGGCGACTGCGAGCTTGCGTGTGATGTCGGTGCTCATGTGTCTCATTCCTTCGGTGCTCGGAGGGTTCGACCGACGAGATGCGGGGTGCCGGTCGATCGGGCCGGGCCGCGGGGGGCGAGGAGTCGTGTTGCCGCTCGCCGCCCCACGTGCCGGGCTTACGGGATGATCGTGATCGGGTAGTCGAAGATCGCTGTCTTTCCGTCGCCGTTCGTGAAGCTGACGCGCACGTTCACGTCGCCGAGCGGATAGGTGAGGGGGATGTTCCAGGGGTTCGTCCAGAAGAAGATCTTGGTGGCGCCGTGGGCGCTCCAGGCGAGGACGATGTTCGGCTGGCCGGGCACCGAGAAGTGCGCGTCAGCGACGTTGTCCGGCGTCAGAGCGGCACCGGTGGCGAGGTCGATGCCCCAGGCGCGGACCACGAGCTGCTCGCCGCGGTGGTACACGTTCGTCTGCGTGCAGCCGATCGCGCGCGGCTTCGCGCCCACCGGGCGGGAGCCGTTGACGGTGTCGACGTAGAGCCCGAGGTCGGCGAGTCGCCGAGCCCGCCGGGACTGCGTTGCCGGGCCCGGTGCCGGGAGGCGCCTGCGGCTTCGTCGAGATCGTGAGCTGCGCCGTCGCACCGTTGAGCTGGACGAACGAGCCGGTCCTCTTCGACGTCGCCTTGACCAGCACCTTGAAGTGGACGACGCCTGTCGGGTAGCCGGCCGGTACCTTCCAGCGCCCGATCCACCTGAGCTGTCCAGCCGCTGCCGGTGTCCGCCGGGTTGTACTTCAGCTTGACGTTGGGCTGGTTCGGGATCGTGACGTAGAAGTAAGTGGCCATTCCCTTCGTGAGGACCTTGTGCGTCTTCACGTCAGCGGCCCACGCGCGGAAGATCACCGTGCTGCCGGGCGCGAAGTAGTTGGTGACGGCCCGGGTGGCGTCGATGGTCTGGGCGGAGACGAAGACGCCGCCCGCGGTCGGGGAGGGGAACGGCGTGTCGGCGGGTGCGCAGCCGGTACGAACGCCAGCGCCGCTACCGCCGCCGCCGCGGTGATGAGCTTGATCATGGTCTCTCCTTGTCGCATTCGTGCATGCGCTAGAGGGTGAGGGTGCCCTTGAAGAGCTTCACCGTGAAGGCGCCCGTGCCGTTGTCGAAGTGACCGCTGAAGCGGAGGGTTCCGCGAGCCGTCTTGAACTTGGCAGTGCCGCCCAGGACCTTGACGCTGCCCTGGATCGTGACGTTGTTCTGATCGTCCTGGCTCGCCGCGCAGCCGTGCGAGGTCGGAAGGACCTTGATCTTGAGCTTGCCGGCGGTCGAGGTGATCGTGGCGGGGCCGTTGAACGGGGCGCACCCTGTATCGGACGCGTTGGTCTTGTCCGACGTCCCCGTGCCCACGAGCTTGCTCGCCTTGGCGCCCTTTGGCATGCCCACGCCCACTGCCGTCTGGGTGCCTTTGCCCGATGCCGTGTAGGCGATCGTGTTGCCGGTCACCTTGGTCACCGCGGCGCCCTTGTAGGTGGCTGTGAACGTGGCCTTCTTCGCCTGGGCCGCAAACGCGGAGCCGGCGATCAGAGCAGCGGCCGCTAGGCCCACCGCCGTCGTGATGTAGGGGAGCTTCTTCATGCTGAATCCTTTCGTCGCGGAGCGGCCTCCCGCAGTCGCGGAGACGCAGTCGAGTGAGCGCGCACGTGCGGCGGCCCGGAACGGTCCTTCCGCTTGCACATCGTTGATCGGTCGCGTGTTCGTCATCCCATCTGCCATGGGCCTGATATTCGCCGGAAGCGACCGGTCGTTAGCCGGGACTTTCCCTCAGATCACGTCAGGAGAAAGCCGCAGACTTTCGTACGTTGATCTCCCCCGGGAGACAGGGGGCGCCGCCCGCGGTCGGGACGGCGCGACCCGCCAGCTCCTGGCAACAGCGCCCGGACTGCGGCAGGCGACGCTCGATCGAGGCCTCACAGGCCGCCGAGATACGGCCCGTCAGACGGAGGGCCGCGTGAGCCAGGCTCTTTCGCCTACATGGCCGGGTGGATGTTCTGGTTCACGCGGAAGACGTTCTGCGGGTCGTAGGTCGCCTTCGCTCTCGCCAGGCGGTCGTAGTTGCTGCCATAGGTGGCCTTCACCCGGTCCTGGCCCTCGTCCATCATGAAGTTGACGTATGCACCACCTGCCGAGTAGGGGTGCAGCGCCTCCCAGTAGCCCACGGCCCAGTCGCGTAGAGCGGGCGCGCTGGCCGGGTCCGCGTCGACACCGATGATCACCTGCGACCAGCGCGCGTTCCGGTAAGCCCACGGCGTCGCGTCCGGGCCGACATCGTGTGCGGCTCCGTCGATCGGGTAGATGTGTGACCCCGACTTCCAGGTTGGCATCCTGTCGTTCCATTCCGCGTTCTTGGCCATCGCCTCGTCAGGGATCTCGTTGACGAAGTCGGCCCGCCAGTACCACTGATCGCCCGGTCCGTAGAGACCGTCGAATGCGCTGTTCAGACCCGGCAGCGGCACGCGCCCGGCGCCGTGCATGAGCGGCGTCCCCACGGCGAGCAACGGAGCCATTGCCTGCTCCGCCTCGTCGTCCGAGCCCACGATGCACCAGACGATCCCGCACGCCTTGCGTAGATGGATCTCCTCCGGGAACGGCGGCCCGGGGGGAATCGTGTGGAAGCAGAAGAACGCTCCGACGTTCCGCGGCAGGGTTGGCAGGAGCTCCCGGTAGACGGCGAGCACGTCGTCGGTCTCCTCGATCGGCCAGAACGTCGGCCCACCGACGACATCGGACACGGGATGCGCCCTGAACGTGAACTCCGTCACCACACCGAAGTTGCCGCCGCCTCCGCGCACGGCCCAGAAGAGCTCGGCGTTCTCGTCGGCGCTCGCAGTCACCCGCTCTCCGTCCGCCAGCACGACCTCCGTCGCGAGCAGGTTGTCGATCGTCAGGCCGTACCCGCGCGTCAGGTGACCGATGCCGCCTCCGAGGGTCAGCCCGCCGACCCCGGTCGTGGAGATGACCCCGCACGGGACGGCAAGCCCGTGCTCGTGCGTGGCCTTGTCCACCTCACCCCAGGTCGCCCCACCGCCGACGCGAACGGTGCGCGCCCCGGCATCGACCGAGACCGAGCGAAGCGGCGACAGATCGGCCACGATGCCGTCGTCCACGCTGCCCAGACCGCCGCCGTTGTGCCCGCCGCCGCGCACGGCCAGGGGCAGGTCGTGTGCACGGGCGAAGGCGATCACTCCTGCAACGTCCGCCGGGCTCGCGCAGCGCGCAATCACGGCCGGCCGCCTGTCCATCATCGCGTTGAAGAGGGCCCGCGCCTCGTCATAGCCTGCGTCGCTGGGGCCGATCAGCTCGCCCTCGAACTCGGTTCCGAGCTCACGAGCCGCCTCTGCCGAAGTGTTGGCGGTGGTCATCATCTGCCTCCTCGAGATCCTCGGGCGCCGATCGGCCCGACACGCGAGTCTAGAACGCCGGGGTAGCCCATGCGCCAGCCGGCGAGCCGGCCGGCACCCGGGTCAACGCGCGTATTCGTCATGGCGCCGCAGCCAGTACGGTCCGCGGCCGGCCTCGTCACGCCCTTTCGGCACGAGATCGAGGTAGTTGTACGCCGTGTTGGCGATGTCGATGCCGCGCGCGTAGGCCGAGTAGGTGTGGAAGACATCCCCGTCCTCGTCCTTGAAGAAGACGCTCAGCCCTTCCCGCTGCGACTTACCCGGAGGGAGCATGCCGTAGTTGTAGATCGCCTGGTCAACCTGCTCGGCAGTGAACGAAACGCCGTAGTCGAAGTTGAAGTCGCTGCCGAACGACGAGTACCAGGGGAAGCTCCAACCCATCCGCTCCCTGTATGCCGCGATCTTGGCGAGCGGTGCCTGCGATACGCCGACCATCGAGACATCCCGAGCGCCGAGATGCACGACGAGCGGGTTGAAGTTGTCGGCCCAGAACGAGCAGACCGGGCAGCCCATCTCGGCCGCTGGGCCGAACATGAAGTGGTAGACGAGGAGTTGACTGCGGTCCTCGAACAGGTCGCTCAACGACCGCTTCCCGAGCGGCCCGTCGAACGTGTACTCCTTGTCGACCGCCTCCCAGGGCAGGGCGCGCTGCTGACGGGTCATCTCGTCACGCAGACGCGTGAACTCCTTCTCCTTCCCGAGTAGCCGCCTTCGCTGCTCGACCCATTCCTCGTGCCCGACAACCGTGTGCTCGTTCACGGAGAGACCTCCTCGTGTCGATTCGCGACCCAGCACGGGCTCGGCCACGACCTCCATCCGCTGCGCGACTCTAACGCGCGAGGCGTGCCGACTCCTGGCCCCGGTGCGCCACGGTGGAGACCGAGCGGCGAAGGACCTCGCGTATCTCGCCGCGCCTACGGACGACGAGCCCGACGTCGCCGGGCCGAAGCGACCGGAGCCGGCGTCCCGCCTCCCGCGCGTGCCCCGCCCGCAGGGCGTACGCCAAGGCGTAGGCGCGCAGCGCGACAGCGGTGTCCGAGCGTGGATCCGGCCAGACCTCGGCCATCGTGGTGAACACCCGCAACCGGTCGGCCGGTCGATCTCCGGGCATCGCGTTGATCAGCTGCCGGCCCACCAGCACGGGCTCGTTGGACAGCTCCGGAAAGAGCCGGCAGGCCTCTCGCACCGCCTCACGCGCTTCGTCTCGCCGTCCCGCGATCAGCGCCTGGAGCGCGGTGAAGAACCGATGCGCGCCTTCTGCGCGCTCACCGACGGGGAGACCTCGGGTTGACTCCGCGGTCCGGCGCGCAATCCGGGCGAGAACGTCGAGATAGCGACCGCTGCTGCGGCCGCGATCGAGCAGCGATCCCTTCGTCGCCTGCGGGATGACAGTGCGCCTGCGCACGAGCGCAAACGGGCCGTGCAGAGCCAGCCGCACGACGAGGTCGTTGTACTCGGCGGGCTCGAGGCCTTCGCCGAACGCTCCGACGGCGGCGATGCTGGAACGCCGAACGCCGATGCACGAGACGTACCCGATGTCGTTGGCGATCAGGAGTCGCGGCAGCGGATCGACGAGTCGGGCGCGGCTCGGTTGGTCACGTCCAGCAGCGAGGAATCCGGGACACGTGGCGACAAGCACGGCTGCCGGCTGCAGGTCGAAGGTCTCCACGAGGACCTCGAGGTGATCCCGAAGCCAGCGATCGTCCGAGTCGAGAAACGCGACGATCCGGCCGCGGGCGAGCGAGAGCCCGGCGTTGCGCGCCAGCGCAGTGCCGCGGTTCTCCTGCCAGACGTAGCGCAGAGGCTCCCCCAGGGGCGCCAGTGCCTCTCGCGTGCCGTCGGTCGAGCCGTCGTCGACGACGATCAGCTCGAAATCCCGATACGACTGTGCGAGAACGCTCGCCACGGCCCGCTGGACGAACTCGCGCCGCTGAAACGTCGGGATTATCACCGAGACCACAGGCCGCGCGAGTCTACGCAAGGAGGTGTCCCCGGGCCGATGTCCGCCTCGGTTACGGTTGGACAATGCGCCCGCTCGCACTTCTGACTGCGGCGGTGCTCGCGGCGCTCTCGGCCAGGCGCGCTCTCTTTCTCGTCGCGGCGGTCCTCCCCGGAGCGCGCGAGCCGAGCGGAGGGGAGGATCCGGGCGTCGTCCTGCTCGTCCCCGCCAACGACGAGGCGCCGACCCTGGGCCAGCTGCTCTCGAGCATCGAGCAGCTCGAATGGCCGCGCGACCGTCTCCACGTGGTGCTCGTGGACGACGGCTCGGCGGACGGCACATGGGAGGTCATGGATCGTTGGGCAGCAGCTCACGACCACGCACGAGCGCTTCGCCTCCATGGCAGGTCCGGGAAGGCCGGCGCCCTGAACGCCGCTCTCGCGGCGGCCCCGGCTGCAGACATCGCGGTCGTCTGCGATGCCGACCTGCGCCTCGCCCCCGACTATCTGCGCCGGCTCGTCCCGGCGTTCCGCGACCCGTCGATCGGTGCCGCGGCGGCCTTCGTGACCTGTGCCAATCCCGACGCGAGCGTCATCGCCCGCTACTCGGCCCTCGAGACGTGGGTGCATCAACTCGTTACGGCCGCCGCCAAGGACCGCCTGGGGCTCAACCCCGCCACGTTCGCAGGCTCCGCCTACCGCCGAACCGCACTGGACGCGATCGGCGGCTTCACGAGCGGGAAGTCCGGAGACGACGTCCTGGCCTCGGCGGCGCTCACTCGGGTCGGATGGCGGACGCGCTTCGTCCGCGGCTGCGAGGGCCGACCATGTGCTGGCTGCCCGTGCGACCGACTACTGGCGCCAGCACCTCCGCTGGGGCCGGAACGTGCTCGACGCAGGGACCGCGCGCACAGCAGGAGGGCCGGCAACTCCGCGCCGCCAACGGCTCGAGCTGGCGCTCGCGGCCGTGGGATACGGCGACCGGCTCGCGTTCGCCGCCACCGTCCTGTTCGCCGCCGGCCGTCGACTCTCACCGGCAGTGCCGGCGTCCTACGCCTGCCTGCGGGCGTTCGAGACCGTGGTGGCCGTCGCCAAGGCCGGCCAGGCCCGCAGGCTGCCGGCGTACCTGGCGGCAGTTCCACTCGTCCTTCCGCTCGATGTCGCCGCTTCGATTGCGGGCGCCGTCTCCGGTCGCGCACCCGGCGCGGCGGCCTGGCGGGGCTCGGCCCGCAGCGTGGTGTCAGCCCGGCCCGAGTAGCGGCTCGCCGGCCAGACCGTCTGCGTCGCCGCCGAGCACCTCACACACGGTCGCGGCAACGTCGACGAGGCGCGGTCGCCGGTCGAGCTGCCGGAGCTGCGACGCGCCGGGCAAGACGACCGCCCAGGCTTCGTTCGAGTGGTGTCCGGAAAGACCGGTCTTCCCGCGCCTCTGCACCTCGCCGTAGCGCTCGGATCGGAGAGCGCGAACCCCGGTGCTCGGCCGATCCGACCAGCGCACGACGAGATCCGGCAGCAACGCCGCCCCGGTCCCCACGCCGACGTCCGGCCGCTCGACGGCGGCGACGGCCTCGCCGCCGTCGTCGTCGCGGAAGGTGGCGAGGCCCTCGACCAGGCGGTCGAGCAGCTCGTCGACGTCCTCGGGGGCGACGATTCCGTCGCGCTCGCGGCCGCGGACGTTCAGCCGGATGTAGCCGTTGCTCTCCCCCGGGAGCGCGATCGCGCGAGTCCGCGACCAGTCCACGCCGCGCAGGTACAGGCGCGCGGCGAGCTCGTGGACTGCACTCGCCGGCAGAGCGCGCGCCACCGCGGCACGCAGAGACGACGGCACGGCCGCACGGAGCCGGAACATCGACGACCCCGCCGCCGTCCCGTCCGCCCGCCCGTCGAGCACCGCCTCGAGCAGTTCCGGAAGCATGTCCGAGCGACTGGTGAAGGGCCCCATGCCGATCGGTGAGACCACGATCACGTCGGCACGCTCGTCGAGCGCCTCGAGAATCTGGCCGATCGCCCGGTCGACGGCCTCGTAGACATCCTCGACCGTCCCTGCGAGCGCGGCCTCCTCCGCCGGGGTCAGCGTGTCCCCGTCGACGATCTGGGAGGTGTCCCAGAGAAAGTGGCCGGCAAAGTGGCCGGCGCTGAACGTCGCCCAGACGAGGTCGAATCGCTCGCGTGCGAGCAAGTCCGTGACGAGCGCAGAGACCCGTCCAGGAGCCCCGAGGAGGCGCCTCCGAGCCTCGAGCAGCCGCCGGGCAGGTTGCGCGCCGTATGCGTCTTCCAGGAGCGCGAGGCGCGCCGAAACGGCGCGAGAGCTTCCGGTGCGCGCCCTCCGGCACGGACCACCGCTCGAGGGCGGCGACGCGGTTCCGGTACTGCCAGCCGCTCACGAACAGTCCTTCACCCGAGGAGGGCGGCCAGTTGTCGTACGGGTCGATCACGAGCGCGCGCCGGCCCGGCCCGAGACGCTCCCAGACATCGCGTGGAAGCAGAGGCAGCGAACGCATGAACCGCACGCGCTGATCGGCCGGGAACCAGGGGAAGGCCGAGTAGATGCCGTGGTCCGCGATCTCGACCCCGCTGTACAGCGTCGGGTACGCGGCGGAGGGGAAGAGCGGCGTCGATCCGGGCTCGAGGTCGTAGCTGCGGCCCCGCTCGCGGAGGTTGGCGAGCGTCGGGAGCCGACCCTCGACGATCATGCGCTCGAGAAGCGGCACGCTGGTCGAGTCGAACTGCAGAACTGCGAGCATCGTTCCTCTGGCCTCGTGGAGTCGGCTGCGCGGCGCCTGGAGGGAATCCACGAACGAGGCGCGGGGCGATGCTACACCGACGGTCCGGCCGGATCGCTCCCATCGGCTCGCTCCTCGAACACACCCGTCAGGGAGCGGGAAAGGTGACTCGCAGCAGCTCGCCGTCGAGCTCGAGCGTGGCGCCCATCGCGGGCAGGGCGATCGCGGCGACCGCGGCCCCGAGGTCGCGCAGCTGCTCGCCGATCAGCACCGGCGCCGAGGCGGGAGTGACCGGAGCGAGCTCGATGTCCCGGCCGTCGACCCGGAGCTCGACGTGATCCAGACCGCCGTGACGCAGCGCGCAGCGGGCGAGATCGGAGACCGCGCGCAGAGCGGGGCGCTCGTCCACCAGGACGAGGGAGCCCTCGCCCGAGACCCCGACCCGGTCTGCGCCGAGCGCCGCGGCCGCCGAGTCGGCGATCGTCCGTGAGCCGACCTCGAGGAGCCGCGGCTCGTAGCGCCCCTCCTCGACATGAGCGGCCAGGCCGAGCGCATCGAGCAGCCCGGCCAGCTGGCCGGCTGCCGCGACGATCATCTCCATGTACTCCGCCGCGGGCTGGTCGAGGGGCTCCGTCCGCTGCAGCGTCCGGGCGAAGCCGTTGACCGTCGCGAGCGGCGTGCGAAGATCGTGGCAGGCCAACGAGACGAGCCTCGCAAACCTCGGATCCTGCCCCATTTCTCCCCCTGCTACGGTTGGACGAAGGAGACTACTCCCAGCGGATGACCGACCTCCGATACCTCTCAGTCGACGACCTCCAGGCGTCCTCGCCCGACGTTCGCATCGGCCTGTCGCGCGCCGGCGTCAGCGGGGTCGAGAAGGCGATCAGAATCCGACACGGCGAGAGCGAGAAGCTGATCGCCGCGCGCATCGACTGCACGGTCGACCTCGACGGGGCGCTCAAGGGCGTCCACATGTCGCGCTTTCCCGAGCTGTTCGAGCAGGCGATCGAGGATGTCGTGATCGGTGAGGCGCTGCTCGTGGAGGAGCTCGCGGAGCACATCGCGCGCGAGATCGCCGCCCGCCAGCGCTCGGTCCGCGCAGAGGTGCGGATCGTGGCGCGGTACCCGATGGAGCAGCGGACGCCTGTGACCGGGCTGGCGACGCAGGAGGTCGTCTCGCTGGTCGGGATCGCGGCCGCAGCCGACGGAGCCGTCCGGCGCGTGGTCGGGGTGGAGGCGACGGGGATCAACGCCTGTCCCTGCGCACAGGGACTCGTCCGCGCGCGTTCCGCCGAGCGCCTCGGCGAGGCGGGCTTCGACGCCGACGACGTCGAGCGGATCCTCGAGCTCGTCCCCCTCGCGACCCACAACCAGCGCGGCCGCGGCACGCTCTACGTCGGCACGAGCCGGCAACTGAACGCCGAGCACCTCGTACGCATCGTCGAGGAGTCGATGAGCTCCCCGATCGCGGCTCTCCTCAAGCGACCCGACGAGCTCTTCGTCGTCGAGCACGCGCACCTCCGGCCGCGCTTCGTCGAGGATTCCGTGCGGGCGGCACTGGCCGAGACGCTGGGCCGGTACCCGGAGCTCGACGCCGGCGACTTCCTGCTGTCGCGGCAGGTGAACCTGGAGACCATCCACGACCACGACGTGATCGCCGAGCGGCACGGCACGGTGGGCGAGCTGCGCACGGAGCTCGAGCGAGGCGAGCCGCCGGCGCACCATACGGCGCTCGACGACTGGCTGGCGGCGCGGTGACGGCCACCGTCACCAGGCGACCCCCGAAGGCTCGGCCGACCCGCGGAACCGGCTCGGGGCAGGGCGACGCGTGGCGCGTCGTCGTCCTCAACGACGACCACAACACGTTCCAGGGCGTCGCGTTCGCCCTGGCGAGCACGTTGCCCGGCATCAGCTACGACAGAGGGCTCCGGATCGCGGACACGATCCACAACAAGGGCAGCGCCGTCGTGTGGGCCGGCCACCGCGAGCTCGCCGAGCTCTACTGGAGCGGACTCCGCGGCCACGGGCTGACCATGGCGCCGCTCGAGAGCTAGACGGCCTTCGGCCCGCAGGATCTCCGTTGCACGCGGTTACTGCGCGTGCGACGGCTCGGTCGCGTCGCTAGGACTTCGTCTCCTTCACGAACACCGCACGCGCCGTCGCAGGCGCCTTCATGGGCACCGAGCAGGCGGCTCTCGTTCCCCGGCAGGCGCCGGTCCAGCTCTTCAGCCTCCAGCCCTGCGCCGGCTTCGCCCTCAGCCGCACCGGCTCGTACGACGTGAACGCGGATCTGCACCGTGACGTGCACACGATCCCGCGGGGCACGCTGCTGACCGTCCCGCGCCCGACGATCGAGACCGAGAGCCTGAACCGCCGAGGGGCGAAGAGCGCCGACACCGATGTCGGCGCGTCCAGCGTCAGCCGGCACGGGCCGTGGCCCGCGCAGCCCCCGGCCCAGCGGACGAAGCGCAGCCCCTTCCCCGGGACCGCCGACAGCGAGATCCTCGACCCTCCGTCCCAGTCCGTCCCGCAGGTAGCTGTGCAGTCGACTCCCTGCACGTCGCTCTCGACCGTGCCGGCGCCGGCGATCGCCACGGTGAGGCGGGTCTGCGTCTGGAGATTCCGCAGGTACGGCGAGTCCTGGATGTCGGGCCAGCTGCCCGAGTGCCCGTAGTAGTCGTCGCGACCCGGGTCGAGGATCGCGGCCGACAGCGGGCTCGACGGGATGAACTCGTTCATCACGTCCTGGGCGGAGTCGCACGTGTCCGCCCGGCCGGGGCAGCGGTGAGGCGCCCCGTCGGGCACTCCGCCGAGCGCCGTGATCAGCTCGTGCGCCGCGGTCCATTCGCTGCGGGTCCGGGCGCACGCGTTGACGAAGACGATCGCGAGCCCACGGTTCGCAGCGCTGGACTCCCCGCCGGTGCCGCAGAACGGCTCGGTGACGGGCCCGTCGTAGTAGACGAGGGCCACTCTGAACGAGTGCAGCAGCTCGATGCCCCCGAGGTCCGCGAAGATCCGGGTGAAGTCGACGTCGGCCGACGACAGCTGCGCGCCGGTCTCCGGCAGGCGCACGCTGGTGATGTCGGCCTGGGGGCCGCAGGGGAACTGAAACAGGTCGAAGCGCGGAGAGCGGGTCGGGTCCTGGCCCCGCCACCAGGTGTCGATGGTCTCGACGTCGGTCTCGATCGCGTTCGCGAGCTGGGCCAGCCGGTCGGTGCCGTCCGCGGGCACGGCGTAGACAACATGGATGTCGTCGCCCCCGAAGAGCTGGGGAACGCGGTCGGTGGTGCTCGGCGGCCCGCACCACGTGGACGCGTGCGCAGGCGCCGCCCACACGGCTCCGAGCACGGCGACGACGAAGAGCAGGCGCAGGATCACGCGGGCCGCAGCAGTTGTCGCCTGTTCGAACCGCCGCTGTCTCTGGTGCTGGTACGCCATACAACGATGGTACTCGGGCTCTGCGCGGCCGCCCGCACGCGCACCCGGCCGGCCGCCGTTTTCCGAACAGCGCTGCGCGAGGGCGTCTACTCTTAGCTCCTGCATGACGTTCGTGTCGGTGGTCGTCCTGGGGTACCTGCTCGGCTCGTGCCCGTGGGGCTACTGGATTCCACTGCTCGTCAGGCACGAGGACATCCGGCGCGAGGGGTCGGGCAACATCGGCGCGTCGAACGTCTTCCGCACGTACGGGACGGCCCTCGGACTGCCGGTCGTCCTGCTCGACACGGCGAAGGGCTTCGTGCCCACGCTCGTCGGTGTTCTGCTCGTGTCCCACGTCTGCGGGATCGCGGCCGGTGCCGCCGCGATGATCGGGCACTGGCGGCCCCTGTTCCTCGGTTTCCAGCGGGGCGGGAAGATGGTCGCGACAGGCGGAGGCGCCTTCCTTGCACTCGCCCCGCTCGTGGCTCTCACCGGCGCCGTCGTCTGGATCGTCGTCTTCGTGGTGTCCCGCTACGCGTCGGTCGCCTCGCTGGTCACGGCGCTCTTCATGCCCGTCGGTGCGTGGCTCTACGGCTATCCGACGCCCGTTGTCGCGTTCGCGGCGGTCACCTGCCTCGTTGTCTTCTTCCTGCACCGCGCCAACCTGCAGCGGCTCTGGCGTGGGACCGAGAACCGGTCCAGCGTCGCGGTCTTCGCGCTGATCAGGTCGCGGCTCGCCAGCGCCCCTCGCTAGGGGTCAGCCGGGCGGGATCTGGTAGCGCCCCACCCAGTCGTTCACCGTAGCCCAGTCGAGGTTGCCGAAGAAGGCGTCGATGTACGACGCGCGATCGGTCTGGTAGTCGAGGAAGTACGCGTGCTCGTAGACGTCCAGCGCGACGAGCGGCGTCGCGTTCCAGACGGGGAACGTGTTCTGCGCGTCTCCGAGGTAGTTGAAGAGGCGCCCCTCGTCCCAGTCGTACGCGGTCCAGGCCCAGCCGCGGGCCGCGATCCCGGTTGCCTTCAGGTCGGCGCGCCAGTCGGCGACCGAGCCGAAGTCGCGCACGACGAGGTCGCGGAACGGGCCGTCCGGATCGCCGCCCCCGCCTCCGAGGTGCTCGAAGTAGATCTCGTGGTTCTTGATCCCGCCGATCGCGAACGTCAGCTCCACCTTCAGCGCCCGCAGCTCGGAGGAGATCTGGTTGGCGGAGCCCAGGTCGACCTCGGCGAGGCGGCCCATGATCTCGTTCCGCTTGCCGACGTAGCCCTGGTAGAGCCTGTAATGCGCCTCGATCGACTCACGGGAGATCCCGTCGAGCTCGAGCAGCGCCGGTCTGAGCTCTCGTGCCGTGATCTCCTCGTGGTTAAAGGCCAGCGTCGCCATCCCACCTCCCTCGATCGACTCGACGAACGCGGGAAGCATATTCTCAATGGCTCCTGCAGCCCGATCACAAGGAGCGCCGATGGCCTTCACGCTGCCAGACCTGCCCTACCCGTACGACGCACTGGAGCCGCACGTCGACGAGGCGACGATGCGCGTCCACCACGACAAGCACCACCAGGCCTACGTCACCAACGCCAACGCCGCGCTCGAGGGCACCGAATGGGCGGACCGGCCCGTCGAGCAGGTTCTCGCCAACCTCGACCTCCTGCCGGAGGCGAAGCAGGCAGCCGTCCGCAACAACGCCGGCGGTCACGCGAATCACAGCCTCTTCTGGCAGCTCATGAGCCCCGACGGAGGCGGCGAGCCGACCGGCGCGCTGGGCCGTGCGATCGAGGACACGTTCGAGTCGCTCGACGCGCTCAAGGCCCAGGTCAACGACGCCGGCGTCAAGCGCTTCGGAAGCGGCTGGACCTGGCTGATCCACGACGGTACCGGGCTCGCAGTCGTCTCCACGCCGAACCAGGACACGCCGCTGATGAGCTCCGACACCCCGCTCCTCGGCATCGACGTCTGGGAGCACGCGTACTACCTCCAGTACCAGAACCGGCGCCCGGACTACCTCGCCGCCTGGTGGAACGTCGTGAACTGGGACACGGTCGCCGCCCGCTACGCGGAGGCGACGGAGGGCTAGCGGTCTAGCCCGTCAGCACGTTGCTCGCGGACTGGGCGTAGCAGGGAGCCGCCTGGGCGGCGGAGAGCAGTGCGCGGATGCGCCCGCCGCCCGGGCTCCTGAGCGCTGCGGTGGAGGCGAACGAGCCCGGTGGGTTCGCGGGGCCGCCGTTCTGAAGCCTCGCGGACGCAGCGATGCCCCAGGACTGCTCGGTCTCGTCCCAGCGCTGGAGCAGGATCGTGCGTCCCGCGAACGATGTGCCGGCGGTCACCCGCACGGAGAGAGCGCCGGCCGAGCGGGCCAGCCGGATGCGCGGCAGCACCGCAACCGGGTACGCGGGGCTGGTCACCCTGCGCCAGCGCGCGCCGTACACCGTCGTTCGCACCGGGTGGACGACTGCCCGCCACACGCCGTCCCTCCTGGTGAGGACGCCGATCTGCCCGGCGGCGAAGCGCCCGCAGGCGCGGGCGATCACCTGCACGCGCTCCCCCGGGTGCCCGGACGAGACGCGCCCGCTCAGCCTGATCCCGGTCCCGCCGTAGGTCACGCTCGGACGCGCCGAGCCGATCGTGACCGAGGGCGGCGGCGGAGCGACCACGATGCTCCCTTTCAGGCTCGGATGGAGCGCGTCGTGGTAGGGGAAGCGGCCCTGCCGCGCGAACGTGAACGACCAGCTCTGGCCGGGCTGGAGCACGACAGACGGGCCGAACGCGCCGGTGTTCGAGACGACCTGGTGGCTGAGCGGGCCGGTGTTCGCCCAGGTCACGGTGTCGCCCGCGCGAATCGACAGGGTCGCCGGCTGGAAGCCGCGCGTGCTCACGCTCACGACCGCCACCCCCGCCGGCGCTCCGGCCGACGCGAGCAGCAGCGCCGTGACACGCTGCGACGACAACGAGCGACACCCTGCGCATCCGAGCCTCCTTCCGAGTGCGTCACGATACCCGGGTTGAGCAGACGTGCTCGGCCGCCATGGTATGACTCGCAGCGTGCGGGCTCTGGTCACCGGCGGTACGGGCCGGGTCGGAACGGCCGTCGTCCGCAGGCTCTCGTCCGACGGGCTGCACCGTGCTCGCCGCGGGACGGAGCGACGGAGACCTCTCCCGGCCGGACGAGGCCCGTGCGCTCGTGGAGCGCGCGGTGGCCGAGCTCGGGGGCCTCGACCTGCTCGTCTACGCGGCCGGCGAGGGCTTCGTGCCGCGGGCGGTCGAGCAGGTCGCGGAAGCCGACTGGGACGCCGCAATCGGCGCGACGGCCAAGGGGACCTTCTTCACCGTGCAGGCGGCGGCGCCGCACCTGCGCGATTCGCGCGGCACGGTCGTGATCGTCGAGGACGTGGCCGCGTACCAGCCGTGGCCGTCGGTTCGCCGCCCATTGCGCTGCCAAGGCGGCCCAGGGGATGCTGACGCGCGTCTTCGCGCGCGCCCTCGCGCCCGAGGTGCGCGTGTGCGGCGTGGCCCCCGGCCCCGTCGCCGTCGAGCCGGGCCAGGAGGAGCGGCGGGCCGCCGAGACGCTGCTCGGCCGGGTCGGGTCGCCGGCCGACGTCGCCGCGGCGGTCGCGTACCTCGCCCGGGCCGAGTTCGTCACCGGCTCGACGCTCGTCGTCGACGGCGGCCGCCTGCTCCAATCCGGGAAGCCGCCCGGCGCGTAGGTTGCAGCAATGGAGACCGCGCTCGAGCTGCGTACACTCTTGCCGCCCGCGCCCGGACCCGCGACCATGCGCCCCGTGCACGCAGAGATGACGAAAGACGGCGACCTGATCCTGCGGATCGGCTCGGGCGACCGGTCCGCTTTCGAGCAGCTCTACCGGCGGTATGCGCGGTCGGTGTTCGGGCTCGCGCTCCGGCGCCTCGGCGATCGCGGGCGGGCCGAGGACGCGGTGCAGGAGACGTTCACCTCGATCTGGCGCTCCGCTCCCAGCTACCGGCCCGAGCGCGGCCCGGGGGGCGCATGGCTCTTCGCCGTTGCGCGCAACGCGATCGTCGACCGCGGGCGGGCCCGGAGCGAGCCTCCCGTGGAGACCCCCGTCGATGCCCCCGAGCCGGGTGACGGCCCCCCGGAGCGCGCCGAGGCCGGTTGGGTCTCGTGGCGCATCCACCGCGCGCTCGAGGAGCTGCCCGAGCGCGAGCGCACCGTCGTCGAGCTCGCCTACTGGAGCGGGCTCTCCCAGAGCGAGATCGCAGAGTACCTCGGGATCCCCCTGGGGACGGTGAAGACCCGGACGCGCACCGCGCTGGCCCGGCTCGCGGATGCGCTCGAGGGAGAGGAGGACCTGTGACGGGCCCGGACTTCCACGAGCTCGTGGGCACCGACCTCCCGGAGGAGGAAGCTGCGCGGCTCCGGCGCATTCACGAGCTGCTCGTCGAGGCCGGCCCGCCGCCCGAGCTCCCGCCGTCGCTCGCCGACGGCCCGGCCGAGCGCATCACCAAGCCGATCCCGCTCCATCGCCGCCGCAGGGTGGGCGCGGCGCTGCTCATCGCCGCCGCAGTCGCGCTGGCCGCGTTCGGCGGCGGCTATCTGCTCGGCAACCACAACACGGGCTTCACGGCCAAGCACGCGATCGCGATGCACGCGACGACGCCCGGCTCGCAGGCGGTTGCAGCCATCGAGCTCGCCGGCCGCGACCAGGCGGGTAACTGGCCGATCAGGATGGCAGTCCGCGGCCTTCCGGATCTCGGCGCGAAGGGCTACTACGAGCTCTATCTCACGCGCGGCGGGAAGCAGCTCGCATCGTGCGGCACGTTCGCGGTCGGCAGCCAGACGACGGTGGTGCGGCTGAACGCGCCCTACCTGCTGCCGGCCGGCGCGAAGCAGGGCTGGGTCGTGGTCGCCCACCGGCACCACCAGCGAGAGAGCCCGGTCCTGCTCACTACCTAGATGCCGCCGCCGGCTGTCGCGGGGCTCTACGCCGGAGCTTCCGGATTCTCCTATCCGAGCTGGCGGGGAGCCTTCTACCCGGCGCGGGCGCGGCCGGGTGAGTTTCTCGAGCTCTACGCGTCCCGGCTGCGGTCCGTCGAGCTCAACAACACCTTCTACCGGCTGCCCTCCGAGGAGCAGCTCGGCGCGTGGGCGGAGCGCGTGCCCGACGGCTTCCGCTTCGCGGTCAAGATGAGCCGCCGGATAACGCACTTCGGCGGGCTGGAGCTCGTCGGGACGTTCTGCGAGCGGGTGCGGGCACTCGGACACCGGCTCGGCCCAGTGCTCGTGCAACTCCCGCCCTCGCGTCCGCGCGACGACGGCCTCTTGCGGTTCCTGATCGGCTCGCTTGATCCGAGCCTCCGCTACGCGTTCGAGTTCCGCCACGACTCCTGGGCCGGCGTCGAGCCGGTCCTCGACGGGGCCGGGATCGCCCTGGTCGGCTCGCTCGACGGAACCGCCGATTTCCGCTACCTGCGTCTGCGCGAGCCGCCCTACGACGAGCAGGCGCTGCAGGCCTGGGCCGACCGGCTGTGGCCGCTGCTGGGGCGCGGCGTCGAGGTGTACGTCTACTTCAAGCACGAGGACGAGCCGACGGCGCCCGTGTACGCGCAGCGCCTCGCCGAGCTGCTCGCGGGCGGAAACCTCGGATCGAAGTGATCGCGTCGTAGCCGTGTGTGAGGCCACGCCGGCACGGCGAGGACAGGCTCGTCGGCACCGTGCTCGAGCAGACCGTCAGGACGGCGACGAGCGCACCACCCTGATCTCGGTGACGCTCTCGATGATGAGGATCTCTGGCACGATGGAGCCGCGATGCGACGTGCTGCTCCCAGCTTCGGTGTCGCGCTCGCACTCCTGTCCGCCGGCTGCGGGGCTGTAGCGACGCAAAGCACGCCCTCGGACTCCCGCGTCGTCGCCCGCCGTTCGCCGTTCAGGGGCTCGGAGGTGCAGGGCCGACCGCTCACCGCCCCGGACTTCGCGCTCCGCGACCAGGCCGGCAAGATCGTCCGGCTGAGGAGCCAGCGCGGCCACTCGGTCATCGTCGCCTTCCTCTACACCCGCTGCCCGGACGTCTGCCCGCTGATCGCCTCGAACCTGAACACGGCTCTCCGTCGGCTCGGCCCGCGGCGCGGCGCCGTGCGCGTGCTGGCCGTGAGCGTCGACCCGAAGAACGACACGGCGGCCGCCGTGCGCCGCTACGTTCGCGTGCACCGCCTGCTCCCGCAGTTCCGCTACCTGACGGGCTCCAGGGCCCAGCTCGCGCGGGTCTGGAAGGCGTACCACGTGGCCGTCGTGGCGAACGCGGCAGGCAGCACGGTGGGTCATTCGGCGTACGAGGTGCTGGTCGACTCCGGCGGCACCGAGCGCGTGCTCTACGATTCGCATGTGACCGCATCCGACGTGCTGCACGATCTGGCCGTCGTGGGACGCGGCTGATGGGCAAGGCATCCCGGACGAAGCGCGAGCGCCGCACCGCGCCGCCGCCGGTCCAGAGTGGACGGCGCAGCGCCGACCCCAACCGGCTGATCTGGGTGATCACCGGCGGCGTCGCCGCCGTCGTCGCGATCGTGGTCGTCGTGCTCGTCGTGACCCGCTCGCACGGGACGACACCGCCGCCCGCGGCCAGCACGTCCGCCGCAGACGCGAACGCACCCGCAGCGCTCGTCAAGGCCGCCGACGCGGTCGGCTTCAAGCCGACGACCGAGGCCGGGATCGGCCAGATCGAGGGCCAGCCCGCCTCGGCGGCCCAGCCGTCACAGACGGCCACGCTCCTGCCCACTGGCTCGGCCGCCCCCGACTTCACGCTCAAGACGCCTCAGGGCAAGAGCGTCAGCCTCAAGAGCTACCGCGGCAAGCCGGTGCTGCTCGAGTTCTTCGCGACGTGGTGCCCTCACTGCAACGCGGAGGCACCCCACCTCGCGCAGATCGCCAAGCGCTACCACATCGTGTCCATCAACGGCGACGGCGAGGACGCGGCCAGCGTCTACGCGTTCCACCGCTACTACGGTCTGCCCTACCCGGCGCTCCTCGACCCGAGCTCGTCGCCCGGCAGCTTCACCCAGCGCGGCGCCGGCGGGCCGGTGACCACGAAGTACGGGCTGCAGGGATTCCCGACCTTCTACGTGATCAACCCGAAGGGCCGCATCACGTGGCGCTCCGACGGCGAGCAGCCCGACGCGCTGCTCCGTCAGGAGCTCGAACGTGCCAGCCAGAGCTAGGGCGGCGCTTCCGTGGGTCGGACTCGCCGTACGGCTGCTCGCGGCCGGCATCTGGCTCGCTGCAGGAGCCGCGAAGGTCGGCGAGCTGCAGCACTTCCACGACCAGGTGGCCAAGTACGACGTCCTCCCGCACGCACTCGTGACGCCCTTCGCCTACGCGCTTCCGTTCGTCGAGCTCGGGATCGGCATCTACCTTGCGATCGGGCTGCTCGTGCGGCCGACCGCGGCGCTGGCGACCGTCCTGATGGTCGTCTTCATCGCAGCCCAGGCGCAGGCCTGGGCGCGCGGGCTCGTGCTCGACTGCGGCTGCTTCGGCTCGATCAGCGCACAGCAGGTCGGCCTGTGGACGGTTCTGCGCGACGCGGCGCTCGGCGTTCCGAGCCTGCTCATGCTGCTGTGGCCCGCCCGGCGGTTCTCGATCGACGCCTCCTACCTCGGCCGACCCGACCGCTTCCAGGTGTCGGCGACGTGAGGCTCTGGCGGACAGTTGCCGGGCTTGCGGGCGTCGCGCTTGTGCTGCCGGCCGCCGCGGCGGCGCACGGGAGACCGATCCCCGTCTCGCAGCTGTCGACCACCTGGCGGCTCGACCCCGTCGTGCTCGGGCTGGCTGCGCTGTCGCTCGTTCTGTTCACGCAGGCCTTCGTCCGGCTGCGCAGACGCGGGCGCAGCGACCACGCGCCCTGGACACGCGTGCCGCTGTTCGTGTGCGCCGTCGCGCTGGCCACGCTGCCGATCGTGTCGCCGCTCGACGCCGTCGGCGACCAGTACCTGATCTCGGCGCACATGCTGCAGCACGTGTTGATCGGAGATGCAGCCCTGGCGCTGGCTCTGGTTGCGTTGCGCGGGCCGCTCGTCCTCTTCCTGATCCCGCCGTTCGTGCTGCGGCCGCTCGGCCGGGCGCGGCCCGTGCGCGGTGCGCTGGGGTTCCTGCTGCGGCCGTGGGTGGCGATCACGGCCTGGGTGCTGGCGATGGGGCTGTGGCACCTGCCTCCGGTCTACGACTACGCGCTCACGCACCGCAACGTGCACAACCTGGAGCACCTGTCCTTCGTCGTGGTCGCGGCCCTCGTCTGGTCTCAGCTCGTGGATCCGGCGCGACGCGGGCGGCTCAGTGTCGTGCAGCGGCTCGGCTTCGCCGGGCTGCTGTTCCTGCTCGGGACGGTGCTCGCGGACGTCCTGATCTTCTCGTTCCGCCCGCTCTATCCGGCCTACGCGACCCAGCCGGTGCGGCTCTTCGGAATCTCCCCGCTCCGCGACCAGCAGCTGGCCGGCCTGGTGATGATGGGCGAGCAGCTGCTCGTGCTGGGCGCCTGCGCTGCGCTGCTGCTCCGGACGCTCGCGCGCAGGCGGCCCGCGAGAGCGCCGCGTGCGGCCGAAGCCCGGACTTGAGCGCGCCGCCCGCGACCTCGTTCAGCTTCGAGCCGGTGTTCGTCATCCTCGCCGCGGCCGCCGCGGTCGCGTACGGGCGCGCCCTGCACGGGCGGCTGCGCTCCTGGCGCACGGCAGTGTTCGGGCTCGGGCTGCTGCTCGTCGTCGTTCCGCTGAACTCGCCGCTGGAGACGGTCGCGGCCCACTACCTGCTCCTTGCCCACCTGTTCCAGAACGCGGTCATCGCCGACTGGGCGCCGCCGCTCCTGATCCTGGGCCTGCCTCCGGAGCTGCGCGCGGCGATCGCCCGCCGCGGCGGTGCGGCCTTCGCATGGGTGACCCGTCTGCAGGTCGCGCTGCCCGTCTGGCTCGCAGCCTGGTACGGCGTCCACCTCCCGTTCTTCTACGACTTCGCCCTGAGCCACGGCTGGGCGCTGAACGTCGGAGCACGCCGTCCTGCTCGCTGCGGGCCTCATCTTCTGGTGGCCGATCCTCGCCGGCGAGCCACGGAAGGTGCCGACGCCGCTCGCGCTCGGCTACCTGGGGATCGCGTTCGCATCGTCCGTCTTCCTGGGCCTGGCGTTCATGTTCTCGACCTCGGCCTTCTACGGTTTCTACGTGCACGCCCCGCGTTTGTGGGGGCTGTCGCCCGCCAAGGATCAGAACTTCGGCGGCGTGCTGATGAACGGCGAGCAGACGCTCGTGTTCCTGATCGCGCTGGGGTACTTCTTCATGCGGCTGCTCGACGAAGAGCATGCCCGCGGCGAGGCCGAAGCGCTGTAGCCCACCCGTCTAGGCGGTTGCAGGCAGGAGCGCCTGACCCTCACGCACGTAGAGGCGCGCGCCGACGGAGCGGTGGAAGGCGAGCGAGCGGCCCAGACAGGCGTCCGCTTCAGCACGACGGCCCGCAGCGAGGTCGGCCTCCGCAGCGCGCAGCCAGGCATAGGCCTCGTCGGGGAGACTGCCGATCGCTGCGTAGATCTCGGCGGCCGCCGCCGCGTCGTCGCGCACGAACGCCGACGCCGCCTCCAGCCAGCGCGTCTGCGCGCGGACGCCGGCGGCTGCCCGCTCGAACGCATCGGCCTCACCGAGTGCCGAGGCGACGACGGCGACGTCCGCGACCCAGAACCCGGAGAGCACGCCGCTGCTCGGCCCAGGCCTCGAGCAGCTCGTGGAGCAGCGCCCTCGCGGCGTCGGTGTCCCCGGCGGCCAGCGCGACGCGCGCCGCCGACGGCAGCGCGGGGAGAAGCGCCTGCGGTACGTCGACGGCGCGGGCGAACCCGAGCGCGAGGTCGGCCTCCACCGCAGCCGTGTCGACGTTCCCCCGAGCCAGGAGGATCGCGCCGCGCACGAGGGCCGCGTCCAGCAGCGCCCAGTTGCCGGAGTCGGCCCCCACCTCGGCGGTGAGCGCCGCGGCGTCGGCGAGCGCACGGTCCCAGTCGCCGCGCCAGTACCGCTCGTAGAGCGCCTCGGCCTCGAACCAGCGCTCCACGGACGGCTCTCCGAACCGCCGGGCCGCCTCCGCGCCGAGCGCGTAATGGTGGAAGGCGCGGCCGAGGTCGCCGATGTTGGCATAGGTGCTGCCGAGGTTGAAATGGCTGCGCGCGACCGCGGGCGAGCCCGCGCCGAGCGGCAACCTCCAGGCTGCGCGCCAGGTCGTCGAGGCCGCCGGGGTCGCCGAGCGACGTTCGCGCGACTCCGACGCTGGCGAGCGTGTTCGCACTCAGATCGTCGAGTCCCGAGCGCCTCGGTCATCTCGAGCGCCTCGCGTCCCGACCCGGATCGCCTCCTGCTCCTGGCCGTCCGCCATGAGGAACCCGGCGAAGCGGCTCGAGCACGTACCCCTTCGCCGGTGACGGCGGCGCGTCCGCCAGCAGTGCTGTCGCCCGCCGGAAGCCCTGCCAGCGTCTCGTCCCGCCGGCCCTCGATCCAGGCCACGTCCGCGAGTGTCTACGTCGGCCTCGGCCGCTGCCTCGTGCTCGCCGGCGGCGAGCAGCGCGTCGCGGGCCTGCTCGACGATGTCGGCGCCCCGGCCCTCGACCCGGATCAGCGCGCGGCCGTAGGACAGGCGCAGCTTCTGTCCGTCGAGGTCGTCCTCCGGCCACAGCTCGACGGCCGCCGCATAGAAGCGCGTCGCCGCCTGGAGGGCATGCAGCGCCGTGGCATGGTCGCCCGCCTCGCGCAGTGCCACCCGAGCGCGCTGCGTGCAGCCCGTCCGTCGGCTGCCCGGCAGCCCGCGCGAACTCGAGCGCCGCGAGGTAGTGGTGGGCCAGCATCTCGGAGCGATCCTCGGTCCGGTCGGGGCCGAGCCGCTCGATCCACTCGGCGGCAAGCCGGTGCTTCTCGGCTCGCCGCGCCCGCGGGATCTGCCCGTAGGCGACATCGCGCACCAGCACGTGCCAGAACACGTACTGGCTCTCGTTCGCCACGGCCGAGCGCCGCTCCCGGCGGATCAGCTCCTTGCGCTCGAGCGCGTGCAGCACGCTCCTCCAGCTCACCCGCTTCGCGCCCGCCGATCGCCCGCAGCGCGCCGATCCAGAATCCGCGTCCGATCACGGCTGCGTCCTGGACGATCGCCTTCTCCTCCGCCGAGAGCGCGTCCAGGCGCGCGGCGATGATCCCCTGCACCGTCTCGGGAAGCGGTAACGGCGCGTCCGCCACGAGCCGGCCGGCCCGGAGGAGGCCACGATCCTCGAGCATCCGCACGTATTCCTCCGCGCAGAGCGGGACGCCGCCGACGAGCGCAAGCAACTCCTCCTGCGTGGCGGCAGGCAGCACCGCCCTCTCCAGCAGCGTGCCCAGCAGGCGCGCCGTGTCGGTGGCGGAGAGCGGCCAGAGCGACACGGTCGCCGCGTTCCGCTTGCCGCCGCCCCAGTCGGGGTCGCCGCTCGAACAGGTCGGCCCGTGCGGTCGCGACGACGAGCATCGGCACGTCGACCGCGCGGTCGGCCAGCTCGTCGACGAAGTCGAGCAACGCCTCGTCGGCCCAGTGCAGATCCTCGAACACGAGTACCAGCGGCCCTCGCTCGGCCATCGCCTCGAAGAAGCGCCGCCACGCGCCGAACGCCTCCTCCCGGTTGGACCGCCCGAGCTCGTCGTCGAGCCCGACGAGCGGGCGGAGATGCGACTCCACCCAGCGCGCCTCGCCCTCGCCGGGGATCAGCGCGCGGACGGCTTCGGCCAGCTTCGCTCCGGCCTCGGCAGCGTCGTCGGAATGGAGGATCCCCGCCTGCGCCTTGGCCATCTCGGCCACCGCCCAGAAGGTCACGCCCTCCCCGTACGGGAGCGAGCGCCCGAGCCGCCAGACGATCGGCTCCGGATCGGACTCGACCCCGGCCGCGAGCTCGGCGACGAGGCGGCTCTTGCCGATCCCGGGGACGCCGACGAGGGTCACGAGCTGCGGCCGAGCGGTCTCTGCGCGCCCGGGCGAGCGACTCGCGGAGTTGGCCGAGCTCCGACGCGCGGCCGACGAACGGCCCGTGGTGCTGGTCGAGCTCGATGCCGAGCCGCGTGCGCGGCGCCGAGCACCTCCCAGACGCGGATCGGCTCCGTCTTGCCCTTCGCGAGCACGGGCTCGGCCTCCCGGTAGTCGATCGCGTCACGCGTGGCGCGGTAGGTCGGCTCGCCGACGAGGATCCCGTTCACCGGCGCGGCCTGCTGGAGCCGCGAGGCGGTGTTGACGACGTCGCCGGCGGCCATCCCCTCGCCCTCCTCGGGACGTGCGTCGAGCGCGACGAGCGCCTCGCCGGTGGTGATCGCGATCCGGACGCGCAGCTCGATGGGCAGCCCCGACTCGTTCAGCTCGGCGACCGCGTCGCGGATCGGCGAGCGCCGCCCGCACCGCCCGCTCGGGGTCGTCCTCGCGGGCCACCGGCGCGCCGAAGAGCGCCATCACAGCGTCGCCGATGAACTTCTCGACCGTCCCGCCGAAGCGCTCGAGCTCGGTGCGCAGCCGCGACGAGTACGGGCCGAGCGTCGCGCGGACGTCCTCGGGGTCGAGCTGCTCGGCGCGGCCCGTGAAGCCGACGATGTCGGCGAAGAGGACGGTGACGACCTTGCGCTCCTCGCCCCGCTGCGAAGACGCCGGCGACGGCCGCGCCGCAGGAGGGGCAGAAGCGGGCGCCCGCGGGCAACTGGCCCCCGCAGGACGGCACAGCCGGCGAGCAACGGCGGCGCCGCATGCGGCAGCAGAAGCGCGCCGCCTCGGGATTGTCCGTTCGGCACGAGGCGCAGACCGCCATGCCGCGAGGATACGCGGCCGGGGGCGCGGATTCCGCCCCCGGCCGCGGCTCGGCTCTACGCCGCCGACCTCGTCGATCACCTCGTAGATGCCGTCGGCGCCGACCGACTCGACGAACGGCGCCATGGCCGCGTCGCGCGCCGCCATCGCCTCGGCGCTCGCCGATCGGGTCGGTGCGCGAACGACTCCGGATCCCGATCGGTGAGCCCGAACGCGATGATCTCGTCCGGATCGCTTGCACGTTGCGCAGAATGAAGGCGTGCACGCCCTCGGGGATCCCGTCGCCCTCCCAGACGGCTTGCGCCACTCGTCGTAGGTGCCGGGCTTGAGCTTGCGCACGGTGAGCGCAGCTCCACTTGGCCATCCGAACCACCTCCTCGATCGCTGTGTGGTGAGGCGATTAAACCGCGCTACGCGCGACGCCCTGCTCGTCGGTACGGCAACCTCACCGACTCCGACTTCCGGCGCTCCAGAACCGAGCGACCGCCCCGAGGTGCCGCTCGTACGCGCCGGTGGAGACGATCTCGGCGATCTGGTCGACCGCGAAGCGCAAGCTCGTCGTCCGTCGTGAAGAAGTGCGGCCCGAGACGGAGGCCGACGTCGGGCCGGAAGTCGCACAGGATCTGGCGCTCGCCGAGCTCCCTGTGCACCGCCTCGAACTCGGGGACGCGCACCGAGACCGTGCCGCCGCGGCGCGCCGGGTCGCGCGGGCTCGCGACCTCGAAGCCGGCGCCGTCGAGCAGCCCGATCAGGAGCTCGGTCTGGCGCACGGAGTTCTCGCGGATCGCGGCCACGCCGATCTCCTCGATCAGGTCGTAGCCGGCGGTGCACGCGTAGAGCGCGGGCACGTTCGGCGTGCCCGTGAGGAATCGAGCGGCGCCCGTCCGCGTAGCGCATCTCCGGCTCGAAGGCGAACGGCCGCTCGTGCGCCTGCCAGCCCGTGAGCGCCGGCTCGAGCCGCTCCAGGAGATCGGGCCGGACGTAGAGCCAGGCCGCGCCCGGCCCGCCGCAGAGCCACTTCACGCTGCCGCCGGTGGCGAAGTCGACGCCCAGCGCCGTCACGTCGAGCGGCACGGTGCCCGCCGACTGGTACGCGTCGAGGATCACCAGCGCGCCCGCCGCGTGCGCGCGGCGGATGACCGGCTCGACGTCCTGCAGCTCGCCCGTCTTGAACAGGACATGGCTGATCGAGACGAGCAGCGTGCGCTCGTCGATCGCGTCCACGAGCGCTCCGGCGTCGGCCACGACGACGGCCTCGGCGGCGGAGGCCTGGTGCAGGTAGCGCACCGACGGGAACTCGCCCTCGGCGTACACGACCCGCCTGCGCGCGCCGTCCAGCGGGAAGCACGAGAGCACGACCGCCTCGGCGATCGTCACGTTCTGGTGCATCGAGACGGTGCCCGGCGGCGCGCCGACGATGCGGCCGATCTGGTCGCCGACGACGAGCGGCTTCGTCCACCAGCCCTCGCCCCAGCTGCGGATCCCACGCTCCCGCCACATCCGCGCGTACTCGCGCAGCCCGTCCTCGGCCGCCGCGGGCATCGCGCCGAGCGAGTGGTTGATGAGGTACGTCGTCTCCGCGAGGATCGGAAAGCGGTCGCGGTAGCGGTCGGCGAGGCTCACTCGGGACAGTGTGCGACCGCGACGCAGCCGCGTGTCGAACGTGAAGGGCGCGCCGGCGAAGTCGCCGTGGAGGTCGACGGTCTCGAAGCCGGCCGTGCGCAGCATGCGCACGATCTCCGTTGCCGTGTAGACGCGAATCTCGTACTCGATGCTCTCCGGCGGGCCGTTCTCCGGCCGGAACGATCTGTGTCGTCGCGGCCGTGCCCGCGTGCGAGGTCGAACTCGCGCTCCTCGACGAGGACCGCGCCGTCGGGCAGGTGCTCCCAGCCGTGCGACTGGAAGATCCGGGCCAGGCGGTCGCGGTGCATCGTCTCGACGCACGAGGCGGCCGCCGGGCCGCAGCACGCGGCGGAACTCGCCGAACGCGCGCGTGTCGTCCTCGTCGCCCCAGTAGCCGATCGCCGAGAAGAGGTTGAGCGCGAGATCGAAGCTCGCGTCGGGGAGGGCAAGCTCGCGGTAGTCGCCCTGGACGAACCGGATCGGGACGCCGGCTGCATTGCGCCGCGCCTCGTCCAGGAGCACCGGCGAGCGGTCGTGCGCCGACGACGCGATGGCCTGCCCGTGCGAGCGGGATCGCGTGCCGGCCGTAGCCGCAGGCCGTGTCGAGCACGTCGAGCGGCTCGCCGAGCCCGAGCAGCTCCGAGAGCGCGGCGACGTCCGCCTCGCCGCTCTCCATGCGTCATGCGCGACCCGTACGCCTGCAGGTAGAAGCGGTCGAAGATCGCGTCCCAGTCGGTCATCAGCTCAGGCGCTTGAGCAGCGACGAGGGCCTGCTGGTTCCACGGGACGCGGTGGGTCATCCCGGCCTCGCCGACTCCGTCGCGGCTGCGGTTCTCGAGGTACCAGTCGTAGGTCCGGATCAGCGCCTGCTCGTTGGAGAAGCGCGGCGCGTAGCCGAGCAGCCGCTGCGCCTTGGAGACGTCGACGAACGAGTCGCGGTGGGCCGTCTTGTAGTGCCACTCGGCCAGCGGCGACAGGCGGGCGAGCTCGAGCGCCCGGAGGGCAACCTCCGCGGGCCTCGCCGGCACGGGGCGCAGGCGGGAGCCGGAGCCCGCGTGGTCGAGCAGCGCCTGCAGGTCGCGAGCGCACGGTGCCGAACTCGACCGCCCCGACGTTGAAGATCTCACCGGCGACCTCCCGCTCGCCGGCCGCGACCATCGCGTCGACGAGGTCCTCGACGGCGAGCAGCTGGTAGCGGTTCGCGCCCGTGCCGAGGATCGGGATGCGGCGGCCCTCGCGGATCCAGTCGAACAGGATCTCGAAGACCCCGAGGCGCTCGGGCCCGATGAACGTCTTGGGCCGAACGATCACGATCTCGAGGCCGCGCCGGCCGAAGTGCTGGCACACCGCCTCGCCGTCGATCTTCGACTCGCCGTAGTGGCCGACGCCGACGAGCGGCGCGTCCTCGGCCAGCGGATGCACCTTCGGGATCCCGTAGACCGCGGTCGACGACACGAAGACGACCCGCCGCACGCCGGCCTCGAGCGCCGCTGCGAGCGTGATCGCCGTGCCGTCGACGTTGACCGAGCGGATCGCCTCGCGCGAGGCCTGGATCGGAAGCGCGGCGGCGGCGTGCACGAGCGTGTCGGCCCCCGCGACGAGCCGGTCCGCGTCCCCTCGGACTGCGGACGTCGCCCGTCAGCTCCTCGACCTTGCCCTCGAGCGGCCGATCGGCGAGCGGTGCGAGATCGAGCGTCCGCACGTCCTGCCCGTCGGCGACGAGCCGGCGCGCGAGGTGCAGGCCGAGAAAGCCGGCACCGCCAGAGATCGCCCAGAGCGCCACGGGCAGACGTTACCGATGTGCGTTGCCGGTTGACACTCCTTCGTGCAAAGGTCCCGGCCAGCGATGCTGGATCCCGAGCTCCTCGCCGTCCTCGCCGCCGTCGTCACCGCGGCGCTGCTCGGCCTCCCGGGCCTGCGCACCCGCAGGCGCGATCTGAAGAGCTTCTGCGGCACCTGTGGACGGCGCGTGCTGCACGGCGTGAAGACCTGCGAATGCGACTTCTGAACGAGATCTTCGATCCGGACCGGGACGGGCCCCTCAGGCCGTCCCGCCGGACCTGGCCGTCTTCGTGCTCTACGTCGCGTGCGCCGTCCTCTACATCGCGATCGGAACCTGGAGGTTCGACTTCCTGCTCTCGTTCTGGGTCGCCTGCGCCTACCTGCTGATCACTGCCTGGCTGGTCCCGGCCGGCGTGCGGTGGCTGCTCGTGAGCTGGGCCGCCCACGACCTCGAGCCGTACGCGTTCCAGCGGCACATGCGGCTCAAGGTCGCGTTCGTGCCGCTGCTGATCGGCTCGTACGCGCCGGACATGATGACCAAGTGGTTCGTCTACGGGATCCACATCGGCGCCGTGGGATCTGAAGGCGACCGAACCCGGCGCAGTTCCACCGCGGCTGGCCGGGCTTCGGCTTCACGCACTCGCTGCTCTACGGCGTCGTGATCGGCGCTCATCATCTGGAAGGTGCTTCGGCAGCAAGCTCTGGGGCGTCAGCTTCATCATCGGCCAGTTGGCGCACGCGATCACCGACACGGGCGACACGGTCGGGACGATGCTGCTCTTCCCGTGGACGTACCACTTCCACCTCGGCGCCTGGGCCTACGCGGGGCAGACCGGCCGGACGACCGACGCGGCCGCCTACTTCAGCGGCCTCGGCGGGATGTGGGACGCCGTCTGGATCGTCTACGGCTTCTACTGCTGGCGCGTGCTCACGACGCGACTACTTCGACAACGTCATCTACAAGGCCGACGGCTTCTGGAGCTGGGCGAACCGCGGGATTCCCCGCGGACGGCCTGCTCGTGCTCTACCGCGCCGCGTTCTTCTACGGCACCTCACGCTGGATCGCCTGGACGATCTGGGCGCACGTCATCCACCACTACCCGTACGACCTCACCTGGGGCGGACCGCACTGGGTGCATGCAGCGCACCCGTAGCCGGCGCGGGCTGAACCGGCGGCTTCGAGTCGACGAGCACGGCCGCGGCCAGCAGGACGCTCATCGCCACCGCACCCTCGCCCAGCAGGCTCCGGCCCACGCCCGGCGCTCGGCCCGCCGCGCTCCAGCCGCGGCGTGACGACGAAGTGGTGCACGGCGCCCCAGAGGAGCGCGACGGCGACGAGCCCGAGCTTCACCATCAGCACCCGCCCGTAGCCGGTCGTCCACAGGTCGGCCAGGCTGCGGCAGCCGCAGGATCGAGAGGTACACCCCGGCTGCGAGCAGGAGCGCGATCAGCACCGGGGCGAAGCGGGCGAAGCGCAGGAACGCCGCGCGGCGCGCAGATCGGGCGCCGCCGGCCACACGACGACGACGAGCATGGCGAGGCCTCCGACCCAGATCGCCGCGGCGGACAGGTGCACCCAGTCGGCCAGCTCCGAGAACCACGAGTGGCCCGCGATCGGCGGCGGAGTGCCCCGACAGCGACAGGCCCGAGGCGCAACCGAGCGAGAGCACGAGCGCCGGCCACAGCAGCCAGTTCCGATCGGTGAGCCAGGCGAGGAAGACGCAGTGCGGAGACGAGCGCGAAGCCGAGCGTCATGGCGATGAACGCCTGGCCGAACTTCGTGCCCCCGGCGATCGGCGAGAGGTCGCCGTAGAGCAGCTTCCCGAACGGCAACTGCAACGCGTCCTCGGCCCGGAGCAGGAACGCGACGATCCCGATCTCGAGCGCCGCGACGACGCCGAGCCCGGAGACGAGGAAGAAGCGCTGCTCCGCCCGCGGCGGCAGCGGCCCGCGCAGGATCAGCAGGCGGAAGGCGAGGCCGCCGATCAGCAGCGACAGCGACGAGGAAGTAGAGCCAGCGGACGACGTGCTCGGTGCGGGTCGGGCCGGACGCGCCGTAGGCGCTCAGCACGTTCGGCGCCGCCGCGCGCACGCCGAACGTGAAGACACCCGACACGGTGTGGCTGTCGGCCGAGAGCGCGTGCCAGCGGATCGTGTAGCCGCCGGCCGGCAGCACGCGCACCGGGGCGACGACGAGCTGCGGGAGCGAGCCGCTCCGCGCCGGCCCCGAGACGACGCTTCCCGTCGCGCGTCAGCACCTGGATCGAGCTCGGGAACGCCTTCACGCCCTGGTCGAAGCGGAGCACGATCTGCGCCGGCGAGACCTCCAGCCGCTGCTTGAACGCCGGCGTCGTCCCGCGCAGGCTCGCGTGCCCGAACGCAGCCGCCGGGAAGGCGAGAGCCAGCAGGGCGATCGCGGCGGCGCGCCTCATCGGTGCGGCGCTCCCGCGAGCGGCGAGAGATGGCCGAAGATCGGCGCCAGGTCGCGGTCGCAGTAGAGCATCACGGCGAGCACGACGAACGTGAACGCGAAGCCCGCTCTGCCAGGCCGCCGCCCGCGGCTTCACCGCGCGCCCGATCGCGAACGCGGTGCAGCCGAGCATCCACCAGCCGATCAGATGGTGGAGGAAGGCCGAGCGCTGGAACAGCCACGGGTTCTGCTCGTGGATCAGGAGCGCCGCCCCCGAGACCGCGAACGCGAGCGCCGTCGCCAGCCGCCAGTACGGGCTCTTCAGCTTGCCGCGCACGAGCGCGAGCTCGGCGCCGCCGGCGAGCATCATCACCTGCGCCCAGGAGCCGTGGGCGATCGTGTGGATCGCCGAGTTCGTGTAGAAGGCCATGACGGGCCACATCAGGACGCCCATCCCGAAGGCGAGCCCGGGCCAGAGGTACGGTCGCCAGGCGCGCCGTGCCCACACCTCCGGCCCGACGACGGCCTCCGCGAGCAGGCAGCAGGCCGAGCAGCAGGAAGCCCGTCGCGAACCACCAGTGCACGTGCTCGGCGGGCGGATGCATCAGCGTCCGCCTCCTCGAGGTCCTCGAGCAGACCCGGGGCGATGAGGAGCCAGAAGATGACGCCCGACGAGCGCCACGTAGATGGGCGGCTCCGCGAACAGCCACCAGAAGCCCTGGCCGTGGGGGTGCAGCAGCGTGATGCGGTACGGCTGGACGAGCGCCCAGCCGAGGCCGGCGACGATGGTCACGGGCCCGATCGCGCCGATCGCGCGCGCGCGCCAGGTCAGCCCGGCCGGCCGCTCGTAGATCTCGGTTGTCGCGAGTTGCGTGTTCATGCGTCCTCCCGCTGGGTCGACGGATCGAGGCCAGGGGCCCGCGGGCGCTGGGCGAGGACCGCGGGCTACGCGAGGACGGGCGGCGGGCGCGACTCGAAGGCGAGCCCGAAGAGGCGTCTCGGGGCGAGGGCCGAGACGGGTGCGCCGTGCGGTGCGGGCGGGGCGAGTGTCGCCGGTGAGCCGGCGGGCGCGGGCGACCGTCTCCTCCGCGTAGCGCTCGTAGTCGGTGAGCCAGCTCGCAGACGGCGCTCCAGCAGACGGCCACGAGCACCGCGAGCACGGCGAAGATCGGCAGCGCGGAGGTGTGCAGCCACGGCGCGAACAGCGGCCAGCGCCCGGTCGCTGCGCTCTCGGAGTCGGTCTGCACGAGGTAGATGAGCGCGGTGACGAAGAACGACGCGAACCACAGGCGGAGCGGGAGCGCGAGCCGCACCCTCGGCACCGACCGGCCGGGACGGGCTCCGACGGACGCGATCAGCCGCCGGCCGGCGCGCGCCGACGAGCGGGCGCGGACGAACCGCCAGGCGAGCCGCGCGAGCAGCAGCGCCACCGCGATCTTCACCCCGGCGAGCAGGAACGGGTAGTAGTCGGAGCGGACGTAGCTCGGCGCCTCGACGTGCCGTCCGATGTCCAGCCGGTGCGTGAGGCTCCGACCGAGCAACTCTGCAGCCAGGGCCAGCAGCCCGAAGGCGAGGCCCGACAGAAGCCGCAGGTGGCGGCGTGCCCGGATCACGTGCCGATCATAGAGACCGAAGCCCACTCTGCGAAGCATGTCGCAGCCGGGGCGGACCTCCACCGGAGACTCAGCCGATGATCGTGAGTCGCCAGTCGAGCTCGGCCACGCCGCCGAATCCGAACAGGAGCACGCGCTGGTACGTGCCGAGGCACATCGTCGCCGTCATGGAACGGGAGCTGCTCCGTGCGGGCGCCCAGCAACATGAGCAGCAGCCGCTCGCGGTCCTTTGTGCCGGGCGCGATCAGGCGCATGAGCAGATCCTCGACGTCGGTGAAGATGCCGTCCTCCCGCTCGCTGAGCCGGACGATGCTCGACGCGTGGGTCGGCGACACGAAGGCGATCCCGTCCGGCGGCCCCGCCGCGGCGACCTCGCGCGCGACCTCGTTGGTGATGTCGAGCACGGCGAGGGTCGGCAGCGCAGCCGCGATCGAGTAGGGGATCTCGACCGACGTCACAGCGCTCCCTCCGCCACGATCTCTCGCGGCAGGCGGAACTCCACGTTCTCGCGCGCAACCGTCACGGGGATCGGCTCGCCGTAGCCGGCCTCCGTCAGGCAGCCGGCGACGAACTCCACGAGCTCCTCGGGCGTCGACGCGCCGGCGGTGAGCCCGATCGTCTCGTGGCCCGCGATGAGTCCGGGGGGAGCGGGCTCTCGCCGCTGATCAGCGCGGCCTCGGCGCCGTGCAGGCGTGCGACCTCGACCAGCCGCTGCGCGTTCGAGCTCGTCTCGGAGCCGATCACGAGCACGAGCGTGGATCCATCCTGGACGAGTTGCTTGACCGCGTCCTGCCGGTTCTGTGTCGCGTAGCAGATGTCGTCTGCAGCGGGCCTCCGCAGGTCGCCGAAGCGGCGCTCGAGCGCGACGACCGTGCTCGCCACGTCGTCGAGCGAGAGCGTCGTCTGCGTGACGACTGCGATCGGCCGGCCGCGCGCGTCGAGACGATCGGCGTCCTCGGCCGACTCGATGACGACCGTCGAGTCCGGCCGCTCGCCGAGCGTCCCGATCACCTCGACGTGGTCGGCGTGCCCGACGAGCGCGACCAGGTGGCCGCTGTCGGCGTAGCGCCGCGCCTCGGCGTGCACCTTCGAGACGAGCGGGCAGACGGCGTCGACGACGCGCAGGCCGCGCCGCTCGCAGCTCTCCTTCACCGCCGGCGCCACGCCGTGTGCGGAGAGGACGCAGATCTCACCGGGCGGGATCTCGTCCTCGGACTCGACGAAGACGGCGCCGAGCCCCTCGAGCCGTCGCACGACGTGCTCGTTGTGGACGATGTGGTGGCGGACGTACACCGGCGGCCCGTGCTGCTCGAGGAGGCGCTCGACGATCTCGATCGCCCGGTCCACCCCTGCGCAGAAGGAGCGGGGAGCCGCGAGCAGGACGCGCTTGCTCACCGCAGCGCCCCCTCCAGGCGGTGCAGCGCGCGACGCGCGTCGCGGGCGGCGCGGCCGGCCGCGCCGGGCCGCCGCAGCAGCGCGCGCGCGAGCCCGGTCGGAGACGTCCGCCCGTCGGGGCGCACGGCGCCCTCGAGCCCCGAGAGCGGCCGTTGCGGCGTGTCGCCGACCACGCGCAGGCAGCCGGCGAGTCGCCCGCTTCGGGCCAGCACCCCCGACTCCAGGTCCGCGGCGTCCGCGCCGCTGGCGGCGTACAGGCCCGCGCGCTCGCCCGGATCGTCGACGATCCGCTCGGCCGCGAGAATCGTCCCCGGAACGGCGCTCGCGACGCCGAGCGGCCCGCCCTCCCAGAGCACGGTGCCCCGCTCGTCGACGACGCGGACTGCGTCGATCACGGTTCCCGTCGCAAGGCCGTCGAGACCGCCCGCGATCCCGAACGAGACGAGCTCGCCGTCGGGCACGCCGTTGCACGCGCCGATGCCGACGACCACGGTCCGCGCGCCGGTCCGCCGGGCGACCCGCGCCTCGGCGACGGTGGCGCACGCGAAGGTCAGCCGGTGAGCGTCCACGCCATGCTCCGCGCGCTCTGCTTCACGCTCTTCGTGGCCTCGAACGCGGCCGAGGGCTCGAAGCCGGAGTGGATGCCGCAGTGCTCGCAGCGCGGATCGTTGCCGGGCCCGTAGGCCTCCCACTCGATCCCGTCCATCAGCGCCTCGTACGTCGGGAAGATCCCGTCCGTGAGCAGGTAGCACGGGCCCTTCCAGCCGTACGGGTTCCGCGTCACCGAGCCCCACGGCGCGCAGGCGAGCTTGCGCTCGCCGGTGAGGAAGTCCTGGTAGATCGGGCTTGCGAGCCAGCGGTAGCCGCGCTGGCGGGCGACCTTGCGGATGATGCGGAACTTCTCCTCGTGCTCGGCCCGCGTCATCGTCAGGTTCGGGTCGATCTGCGAGTACTGGTAGCCCGGTGCGATGAGCATCCCGTCGATGCCGATCTCGTTCGTCAGGTACCCCATCATCTCGATCACGTCGTCGACCGAGGTCTCCTTGAAGATCGTCGTGTTGGTGGTGACACGGAAGCCGGCCGCGCGCGCGGTCCGGATCGCGTCGATGGCGACGTCCCACAGCCCCGGGTAGTCGCAGACGTAGTCGTGGATCTCGCGCATGCCGTCGAGGTGGACGACGAACGTCAGCCGCGGGCCGGGCTCGACATGCTCCAGGAACTCGGGCAGCCGCAACGCGTTCGTGCAGAGCTCGATGTTCTTGCGGTTCTCGAGCATCCCGGCGACCACGTCCTCGATCCCCTTGAAGACGAGCGGCTCGCCGCCGCAGATCGAGACGACCGGCGCCGGGCACTGCACGCCGGCGTCGATGCACTCCTCGACGGTCAGCCGCGCGCGGTTCGACTCGTACTCGCGGATCTTGCCGCAGCCGATGCAGGCGATGTTGCAGGCGAGGGTCGGCTCCAGCATCAGCACCAGCGGGTAGCGCTCGCCGGAGCGGTTCTGCTTGGCGACGTAGGTGCCGATCTGGACGGTTGAGCGAAGCGGGAACTTCATCGCGTCAGCCTTTCTCGTAGACGACCGAGTGCCAGTACGGGGAAGTGCAGCCGGTAGAGGTGATAGCGGATCATGAAGTCGCCGGGAAACCCGGTTCCTGTGTAGTGCGTCTCCTCCCAGTCACCGTTCGAATCCTGCGCGCTGCAGAGGAAGTCTGCGGCCCGCGCTGCCTGCACCTCACGGGACGCGCCTGCGGCACCGTACGCTAACAGTGCCCATGCAGTCTGGCTCGGCGTCGAGGGACCGCGCCCGCGCCACGCAGGATCGGCGTAGGAGCGCACGTCCTCGCCGAAGCCGCCGTCGTCGTTCTGGACGCGGTCGAGCCATGCCGTCGAGCGGCGCAGCGCCGGGTGCCCGGGCTCGATCCCGCAGGCGTCGAGCGCAGGGACCGCTGCGCCCGTGCCGTAGACGTGGTTGACGCCCCAGCGGCCGGACCACGAGCCGTCCGCCTCCTGCTCGGCGAGCAGCCAGTCCAGCCCGCGGGCGACGACGCGGCGGTGGCGCGGCTCGGGAGCGAGCGCTTCGAGCGCGTGCGCGGTCACGTCCGCGGTCGGCTCGTCGGTCACGCGACCGAAGTCGCAGAACGGCATCTTGTAGAGCCAGAGAGCGTCGTTGTCGGCGTCGAAGGCGCCCCAGCCGCCGCTGCGCGACTGCATGCCCGCGACCCAGTCGAGCCCGCGGTCGACGGCGTCCTCGCCGAGGCCGAGCTCGCGCAGCGCGAGCGCCACGACGGCCGTGTCGTCGACGTCCGGGTACAGGTCGTTCTCGAACTCGAACGCCCATCCGCCGGGCTCGAGCTCCGGCCGCCGCACGGCCCAGTCGCCGCGCACGGTCACCTGCTGGCCGATCAGCCATTCGCCGGCCCTGCGCAGCGCCGGATGGCTCGCCGGAAGGCCCGCCGCCCCGAGCGCGAGGACGGCCAGGCCGGTGTCCCAGACCGGCGACTGGCACGCCTCGGGCCGAAGCCGGTCGCCCTCGTCGATCGTGAAGCGCTGCCAGCCCTCGACCGCGCGCCGGAACGTCTCGTCCTCGAAGCCGTGGCCCAGCGCCGCGAGCATCACGATCGACCACACCCACGGCGGCTGGATCCCGCCCCACGAGCCGTCCGCCTCCTGCCGGTCGCGCACCCAGCGCTCGGCCTCGGCCAGCGCGCGCCGGCGCAGCCCGCTGGGCCGGCCCGGCGCCCGCGTCTCGCCCGGTCGCGCCCCGATCTCCCGCAGGTCGATCGCCGTCCGCCGGACGGGCCGCAGCGCCTGCACGGCCGACAGCGGCACGACCGTCTGCCGCGCCCAGCACGAGAAGTCGTAGATCGAGAACGGCGCCGACGGCGGCAGCAGAATCGCCTCCACCGGCATCGTCGGGATCCGCTGCCACGGCCAGTGCCCGAGCAACGCGAGGAAGCACTTGGTGAACACGCGGCTGCGCGCCACGCCGCCCTCGCGCACGATGAAGCTGCGGGCGCGCGGACCCGCATCCACGCCGGCGAGCTTGAGTGCCGTGTAGGCCTCGATCGTCGTCGAGAGATCGCCGGGGCCGCCGTGCCAGATCGACCAGGTGCCGTCCTCGTTCTGCCGCGCGCGCAGCTCGTTCGCGATCTTGCGGTCGAGCTCCGGAGTACGCAGCCCGAGCATGTGGTGCCAGAAGAGGTGCTGGGCGATCATCGTCGCATTCGACTCCAGCTCACCGACCCACCAGCCGCCTTCGTGCTGGAGCTCGAGCAGACGTGCGGTTCCGGCGTCGAGCGCCCGGTCGAGCGAGGTCCGCGTCTCGACGACGGTCATGCCTGCACCGCAACGATCCGCGCGGCGGTGCGCCCGCTGCGGATCGCGCCTTCCATCGTCGCGGGCCAGCCGGTGGCGGTCCACGCTCCCGCACGCACGACGTCGGGCCGGGCCGTTCGCGCCGGCCGGCGCGCCGCCTCCGAGCCGGGGACCGGCGCGAACGTCGCGGCGGGCTCCCGGCTGACACGCGACCACAGGAGCTCGGCCGGGCCCAGGCGCTCCGTCAGCGCCGACCGCATCGCCTCGACGAGTTCCCTGCCACGCAGCGTGAGCAGCTCGGGCGCCCCGCTCGAGACCACGGTCAGGTACTGCCCGCGCTCTGGCTCGTGGCCGGTGAGGCGGCCCCGATCGAACACCCAGTGCGCCGGGCTGGCGAGGAGCGCGGCCAGCTCGTGCCGGAGCAGCCGCCGGTCGAACAGCAGGTGAACGCTCACGATTGGAGAGTCTTCCAGTTCGGGGGGGGCCTCTCCAAGTAGGTGCGCGCTCTCGGCCGGAGGCAGCGCCACGACGAAGGTGTCTCCGGCCACGCGCTCGCCGTCCGCGAGGACGACGGAGTCACCGTCCAGCTCGACCGCGCGTGCGCCCGTCCGCACGCTCGCGCCCGCCGACTCGAGCGCCTGGCCCGCGGCCCGGCCGTGCAGGTCGCCGAGCGGCTCCAGCGGCAGCACGAGATCGCTCGACCCCCGCGGCCCGAGCAGCGCGGTGCGTACGGTCATCAGCCCCAGCTCCGCGCTCGCCTCGGCGGCGCGAAGGTTCAGCGCGGGCCGCACGAAGACGTCCCAGAAGCGATCGATCGACCGCGGGGACTGGCCGAGCCCGTGGAGGAGGTCGCCGAAGCTCCCGCCCGGCTCGGCCTCCATCCACCGCATGCGGACGAGTGCACGGAGCACGCCGATTCGCTCGCGGAACGACACGTGCGAGTAGCGCAGGAGCGAGCCGAGCCCCGGCCTGATCGCCGCCGCCCGCCCTGCCTCGTCGATCACCGGCAGCGCCAGCGAGGTGCGCCGCACGCCCGCGCTCTTGCCGATCCGCGCGAGGAAGGCCAGGTACTCCGTGAAGCAGCCGAGCGCGATGTGCTGCCCGTTGTCCGGCGGCGGCTCGGGGTCGCCGTCGCGCCCGGGCAGCGTCTGCACGGCCCCGCCCAGGGTCGGCCGCGCCTCGAGCAGCGTGACCTCGTGGCCGGCGTCGGCGAGCTCGAGCGCGGCGGCGAGGCCGGCAAGCCCGCCGCCGACCACGACCGCTCTCACCGCCGCAGCCCCCGGCCCACGATGCGGAGCTTCGCGAGCGCGGACGGCCGGACGTCCCGCTCGAAGACGTCGTAGCCGCGTGCCTCGATCTCGTCCAGGGTCTCGGCGTAGATGCCGGCGAAGGTCGCGACGCAGAGTCGGCTGCGCCGGTCGAGCCGGTCGAGCAGCGCGGAGCCGTCGGCCAGCCACGAGCGCGCCCGGGCGGCCTGGAACGCGGCCAGCTCGCGCCACTGCGGCGTGACGCGGCCGCGTCGCGATGTCGTCCTCGGAGACGCCGAACCGCGCCAGCTCGTCCAGCGGGATGTAGACACGTCCGAGCCGCCAGTCCTCGGCGACGTCACGGAGGATGTTGATGAGCTGCAGCGCGACCCCGAGCTCCTCTCCGAGCTCGGCCGCATCGCCGCCACCCGCGCCGTAGACCGGCACACAGGCGACGCCCACGGCTCCGGCGACCTTCCGGCAGTACCCGTGGAGCTCGTCGAAGCTCGCGTACCGGCGCTGCTCGGTGTCCTGGAGCCCACCGGCGACGAGCGCCTGCAGCGCCGCGCCGGGAACGGTGTAGCGGACACGGGCATCGGCGAGCGCGACGAGAGTCGCGTCCTCGCCCGGGTCGCGCTCCAGTGCTGCGCCCAGCTCCTCGAGACGGGCGCGCTTCTCCACCAGCGGCAGCTCCCCGTCGGCGATGTCGTCGACCCGGCGTGCGAACGCGTAGATCGCCGCGATCGCCTGCCGCTTGGGGCGCGGCAGCAGCATGATCCCGTAGGCGAAGTTACGGGCGCGGGTGCGGGTGATCCGCCCGACCTCGGCATACGCCTCGTCGGGCCTCATCGGACGAGCACCAGCACGGCCTCCCGGGCGAGCCGCGCCCGCGACGGCCGCGGCCGGCCCGTGAAGACGTCGTAGCCGGCCCGTTCGAGCGCGTCCAGCGCGGCGAGCCCGCCGCGGGCGAAGAGCTCTACTCCGCGGCCCGTGCGCCCGCCCAGCAGCCGGCGCAGGGTCGCGCCCGCGGCGAGCAGATCCGCGGCCCGCGCCGACTCGAACGCGAGCAGGCGGCGCAGCTGCTCGCTCGGCCTGTCGAGCGCCGTCACGTCGAACCGGGCGCGGTCGTCGGCCGGCAGGTAGATCCGTCCGAGCGCGAGGTCGCGGGGCACGTCCTGCAGGAAGTTCACGAGCTGGAGCCCGGTGCAGACCGAGTCGCTCGCCGCCGCGCACTGCAGGTCGTCCGCGCGCCGGAGCAGCCCCAGCACGAGCCGGCCGACCGGATCCGCGGAGTGCACGCAGTACTGCCGGAGGTCGGCCCAGGTCGCGTACTCGGCGACCCGCTGGTCGATCCGGTTCGCCTCGATCAAGCGGACGAACGGCTCGCGCGGAAGGTCGTAGGTGCGGATCGTCGGCTGCAGCACCCGCATCACGGGCCACTGCGGGGTGCCGCCGTAACAGCGGTCGACCTCGCGCTCGAGCTCGTCGAGCGCCCCGAGCCGGTCGCCCTCGAGCTCGTCGCCGAGCATGTCGACGAGCCGGGCGTAGCCGTAGACCGCGCGCAGATGCGGGCGGAGCTCGCGCGGGAACAGCAGCGAGGCGACGGGAAAGTTCTCGCCGCGCGCTCGCTCGGCCACGACGGCTGGGTCCACGCGCTGAACCATAAGGACTTCGGGGCCGTCGTTGCCCTCGAACGCCCGACATGGTCCAATCGCGTCCCATGGGGTCCGAGCACGAAGGAGCCCCGCCGGTGCGGGAGCCGGCGGTCGCGGAGGTGCGCGAGCAGGACGGGGCAATCGTCATCCGGCTCGCCGGCGAGCTCGACCTCTACAACGCGGCCGATGTGCGGACGGCGCTCGCCCGCGCCGCGCAATCGGGGGCAGACCGCATCGTCGTCGACCTCAGCGCCGTCGAGTTCCTCGACTCCACGGTGCTGGGCGTGCTCGTCGAGGCCCGCCGTGGGACGGGCGACGGCGGCGCTCACGCTCGCGGCGCCCCGCGACTCGACGAGGCGGGCGCTGCACGTGGCGGGCGTGGAGGACTACCTCGACGTCCGCGAATCGCTCGACGACGCGCTTCGCGCCTGACAACTAGCCGCCGAGCCCCGGCCAACCCTCCCACGCGAGGATCGCCGGCCCGATCGATTCCTCCTCGAATGCCAGATGCGCGAGCAGGTCGGCGCCGAGGTCCCCGAGGCACGCGACGACGCGCGCCCGTACGGCTGCTGTGTCGTCTACCACGAGCGCGTCCGCGGCTGCCTCGACCTCGTCGAGGCGGGCCGACACCGTGCGGTGATCGGCCTCGAGCCTGTCGACGACATCGCCCAGCTCGGGATTCGTTCCACGGATGGCCGGAAAGAGCGCGACGTCCTCGATGTGGTGGTGCGAGTGCACGAAGCGGCAGTAGTAGAGGCAGTTGATCCGCAGCTTCCAGAGCGGGCTGCTCGTCTGCAGCGATTCGATCTCTGCACGCACTTCCTCGGGGGACGCACCTTCCGCCACGCGAGCCGCGAGATCGGAGCAGATCCGGAGATCGTGGCGGATCCGCTCGTGCACCCACCTCAGCTCGGCCAGCAGGCGATGCCCCGGCGGCGGCCCGTCTGACTCTGTTTTGCCCGTCGCCATGCAGTGCCTCCGATCGAGTTGGATGCGCATCATGCACGCGCAGAGTGGCGATGGGCATTTGCGGGGTCCCAGCTGCAACGTCCGGGGTCAACGTCCGGGGTCAGACCCCGTTGACGGACCCCGGTGACTCGTGGGCTCCAGAACAGGCCGCGGGCAGTGCTTGCGCTGTTGACAGGGCTCGGAGAGCCGTCATGTCTCAGTGTTGCCCGCAGGAACCCGCCTGCACGCGGACATCGCCGCCGGCCCGGGCTCGTCCCGGCTAAGCCTCGACAGCGGCCAGCACCTGCCGCTGGAAGTGCCTCAGCGCGCTCTCGCGTGAGAGCAGCAGGCGGCCCTGGTCGAAGCAGCCGGACTCGAGTCCGCGCTGCACCGACTCGCAGAGCACCGTGTCCTCGTGCTGGATCTGATCGACGAACGCGACGAACTCCTCGTACTCGGGCTCCGGGACCTCGGCGGCGAAGAAGTACTGGTACCGCGCGACCGTGCGGTGCTCGTCGACCGGCTCGAAGATGTTCAGCGAGACGTTGCCCGGCCCGGGATAGACGTTGATCGCGAAGTTCGGGAAGAGCAGCACGTAGATGCCCTCCTCGACGCCCGCCCGCAGGCGGTACGGCGAGTCGCCGTTGCCCGCCGAGGTCCGCAGCGGGCCGTGCTGCACCGAGAAGCCCTCGTACTCGTCGACGACGTAGCCCGAGAGGTCGATCAGGTCGGCGAACGCCGGGTGGGCGGTCGGGCAGTGGTAGCACTCGAGGTAATTGTCGACGACCACCTTCCAGTTGGCGGCGATGTCGTAACGGGCGCGCTCCGCGTGGGTGGAGCTTCGCCAGGTCGAGTCCCGCGGCCTGCAGGATCGCCGGAAGCCCGCCCAGCGCGTCCTCCAGCGGGCGCCGCCTGCGGATCCGGGTTGACGAACACCCACGGCCCCCACTCGCCGACGGCGACGGGCATGAGCGAGAACTCTGCGCGGTCGAAGCCCTCCTCGTCGGCCGAGCCGGGCGCGGCGCGCAGCGAGCCGTCGAGATCGTACGTCCAGGCGTGGTAGTGGCACTGCAGCGTCTTCCGGCAGCCGCGCTCGTCCAGCACCAGCTCCGAGCCCCGGTGGCGGCACACGTTCACGAAGCCGCGCAGCTCTCCGTCCTTCCCGCGGGCGAGCACGACGGGCACACGGCCGGCACGCACGGTGATGAACGCCCCCGCCGCCGCCAGCTCGGCCGCCGCCCCCGCGTACTGCCACGAGCGGCGGAAGATCCGGTCGTGCTCGCGGTCGAGCACGGCCCTGTCGATATACCACGGGGCCGGCAGCGTGGCGCCCGACTCCAGTGACGCGGCGAGGTCCTTGCGCATGCGCGTAGCCTAGAAGACATGCCTCGCCAGGTGCCGCCGTCGTCTTGACACCCGCCGGGGGCTGTGTCAGGTTCGACAGGAGGGCGCGGGGGCGACCTCCAGGAGGCAGCAGTGACGAAACCGAGGAGAGACGCCTCTCCTCCGGGGTCGGGCGAGGCTTCGCCGGCGGTGCCCGGCGCAAAAATCCGGATCCCGAAGGTCAGCGCTCTCCAGAGGCAACGGCTGACGGCCCTGATCGCCACCCTCTGGGATCAGCCCCTTACGCTCATCGTCGCCCCCGCCGGCTCCGGGAAGACGACGCTCGCCGCCCAGCTCGCCGACGCCGCGGAGACGCCCGTCGCCTGGTACTCGGCCCAGCGCTCCGACGGCGAGGAGACGGCGTTCCTGGCGAGGCTCGAGCGGGCGATCGCGCTGGGCCTGCCGGAGCTCCCCTCCGGCTGGGACACCATCGAGCAGGCTGCCGCGGCGCTGGAAGCGCTCGAGCGTACGGGACGGCGCGCGCTGCTCGTCCTCGACGACTTCCACGTGCTGCAGGGCACTCCCGCCGAGGAGACGCTGGAGCGGCTGCTCGAGTACGCCCCCGCCGAGCTCGCCGTCCTCGTCGTCTCGCGCTCGCGCCCGCGCTTCAACCTCTCGCGGCTCCGCGTGTCCGGCTCGCTGCTCGAGCTCGGCCCGGACGACCTGCGCTTCCGCTCGTGGGAGGTGGAGCGGCTGTTCGTGGAGCACTACGACAACCCGCTGCCGCCGGAAGAGCTTGCCCTCCTGGCGCAGCGCACCGAGGGCTGGGCCGCCGGGCTGCAGCTCTTCCACCTGGCCACGCGCGGCAAGCCTCCGAACGAGCGTCGCGCCACGCTGGCCGCGCTGGGGGCGCGCTGGAAGGCTGCGCGGGAGTACCTCGCCGACAACGTCCTCCACGACCTTCCGCCGGAGCTGCGCGACTTTCTCGTCCCCACGTCCGTGCTGACCGTGCTCTCCGGCTCGCTCTGCGACGCGCTGCTGGAGCGCACCGGCAGCGAGGGCGTGCTGGAGGAGCTCGAGCGGCGGCAGATATTCACGACCGCGCTCGACGACCAGGGGCACTACCGGTACCACGAGGTTCTGCGCTCGCAGCTGGAGGCGATCTTCGTCGACGGCGCCGGCGACGAGGAGGCGAAGGCCCACTTCCGCCGCGCCGGCGAGCTGCTCGAGGCCGACGGCGCCTTGCCCGACGCGCTCCGCGCCTACTCGCGCGCCGAGGACTGGGAAGCCGTCGGCCGCCTGCTCGGCAAGAGCGGCGAGGAGCTGGTCGACGGCAGCAAGGTCGCCTGGATCGACCTGCTGCCGGCGTCGCTCGTGCACGACGACCCGTGGCTGCAGCTCGCGCGCGCCAGGCAGGAGCGCGCGGCCGGTCGGCTCGAGCGGGCGATAGCGACGTACGGAGAGGCCGAGCGCAGCTTCGGCCGCGCAGCCGCAGCCGAGTTGTGCCGGCGTGAGCGCCTGGCTCTGGCCGCGTGGGTCGAGCCGGCGTTCGTCCCCTCCTCGGACGAGTGGCTCGGGATGCTGCGCGCAGCGACCGTCCGTGACCCGGTCGCCGCGCGGCGCAAGGCCGCCCGCACGGAAGGCCCGGGCGCGAGGCTCGCCGGCGGCCTGGCGGCGCTGCTCGCCGGGCAGCTCGCCGACGCGCTCTCGCTGCTCGACGCGGCGGAGCAGGACCCCGAGGCGAGCCCCACCGTCGCCGCCGCGGCCCACCTCGGCTCCGCCGTGGCGATGCTGCTCTCCGGGGACGAGGTCAAGGGCGCGGTCGAGGCGGACCTGGCGGCCGAGGAGGCCGAGCGCATCGGCCTGGCCTGGCTCGCGCGATCGGGACGTGCGGCGCTCGCCCTGAGCAAGCGCGAGGACGGCCTCGACGAGGCCGCATCCGCCCGCGCGGTCGCACAGCGCGAGGGAGACGCCTGGGGCAATGCACTCGCCGCGCTGCTCGAAGGATGGGGCTCGCTCCAGGCCGGCCGACCGGGAGCCGGCGCGCTGGAGGAGGCGGTGCTCGAGTTCAGACGCCTCGGCGCCGGCGTGCTCGAGGCGTGGGCCCGCGGTGCATACGCGCTCGCACTCGCCCGTGAGCGCGCGCCCGCAGCCGGGGACGAGGCCGCGCACGCGGAGGCCACGGCCCGCTCGGCGGGAGTGCGGGCCGCGCTGGGCTGCACCTATCTCGCACTTGCCGAGCTGAACGGGCGCGGAGGCGGCGAGTACCGCGCCCTGGCCGTCGCGCTGGCCGCCGAGTCGTCGCTCGACCTGCCGGGGCTCGCGGCCGGCGACGCGACGGACGGAGAGGCGCCGGTCGTCGTGCGCTGCTTCGGCGGCTTCAGCATGTCGGTCGACGGGGCGCCGCTCGAGCTCGCCGGCGCGAAGCCGAGGGCACGCCAGCTGCTGCGCCTGCTGGCGATCAACGCCGGGCGCTCGGTGCACCGGGAGGTGCTGATGGAAGCGCTCTGGCCCGACGCCGACCGCGATACGTCGACACGGAACCTGCACGTTGCGATCTCCTCGCTCCGCCATGCGCTCGAGCCCGGCGTCGCACGCGGCGCGTCGTCGATGATCGTGCGCGACGGCGACGCCTACCGGCTCACCCTGCCGCCCGACTCCGAGGTCGACCTGATCGAGTTCGACGAAGCGCTGGCGGAGGCGCGCAGCCTGCGCGGCCGGGGCAAGGCCGACGAGGCCGTACCGGCCTACACGCGCGCGCTCGACCTCTATGTGGGCGATCTCCTCCCGGAGGACGGCCCGGCCGAGTGGCTGGTGCAGGAGCGCGATCGCCGGCGGGACGAGGTCTCGGAGGCCGCGCACGCAGTCGCGGTCATGCACCTCGACCGCAACGACCCGGTCGCCGCGGCGGTCGCCTGCGAGCGCGGGCTGCACGCCGACCAGTACGACGATGCTCTGTGGCGGCTCTGCATCACCGCCTACGAGCAGGCGGGCGATGCCGCGGCGGCGGCGAGAGCCCGCCAGAAGTACGAGCGAATCCTCGCGGGCCTGGGCGTCTCGCCCGCGGACGCGCTGCTCTCCTAGTAGCTCGGGCGGTAGTGCGCCGCCGGTCGCCGATCGCGCCGCCGCTCCCCGCTCGCCGCCGCCCGAACTAGACGGACGGCGGCGGCGAGGAGGTACTGCGACCCTCGCCGCCGTCGCTGCTTCGATTCGCGGCCACTCGTCCAAGGCCGGAGCCAAGCGCCTGCGCCAGGCTCTCGGTGGTGGTCACCGTCGCATCCGTGGCGTTGGTCCGCTCAGCAGCCCTGGGAGTAGGTCTGGAAGATTCCGCCCGGGTCGTACAGCCCGTCCAGCGAGTCGGAGGCGGTGCGGGCGAACCACGGGTGGAAGACGGCGTCCGCGAGCAGGTCGGTGAGCCCCGAGTCGGGGAAGCCGAGGGCCCAGCCCTCGAGCGGATCTGCGACCTCGTACCAGTGGGCCAGGCAGCCCGTGGGGCAGTACGGCGACGTCCACGCGGGCACCGACGACTCGAGAACGCTCGTGTCCTCGGAGACGAGCGGATCGTCGAGCCACTCGAGGAACTCGTGGCTGACGGTGTAGAGATGCTCGTTGTAGGTGGACGGGAACAGGTCTCCGTAGTCGTTGAACATCGCCCACGCGTAGGTGTTCACGGACCTGCCGCTGACCAGCGCGCCGTGAATGCCGTTCCAGTGGTAGCACCCCTGGGGGGCGAAACAGTCGTCGGGGCTCGCGTTGTCGGTGACGTACGTGTCGTCGGCGAGGAACACGACGAGCGAGCGAGGATCGATGTGGAGCGCCCGGATCGTCGCGTCGCGCTGCTGGCTCATCCAGGCGTCCGTGATGACCCCGAAGGTGCGGTTCGCCGCGGAGTCGAAGAACGTCAGCCCTTGCGAGGCCGGCACCGTCCAGTGCACGGGGACGACCGGCGTGGGGACGAGCAGCGTGTGGTACCAGGGGCTCGTCGTGCTCACCTGCTTCCAGAAATCGCCGCGCCGGTACGCGTCGGCCCACTGCGCCGTGCCCAGCTGCGGGTCTACATATGAAACCGGCCTGAACAACGCCGAGCGCAGCAGCTCCTGCGCCATCCCCGGATAGTCGAGCGTGGATCCGTCCCGTGCGAAGGTCAGCCGCACGGTGACGATCGTCACGGGAACCACCGTGAGCGCGGAGCCCGCGGCCGGGTCGGTACCGACCATCGTCGAGCCCCAGGTCTGTCCCCCGTACTGGAACGAGTAGCGCCACAGCGGGACCGTCTTCGCGTCGCGGGGAAACGGCTCCGCCAGCGGCACCGCACGGCTCGACAGAGCCTGGCGCGTGAACCACGCAGGAACGCGGTAGCTGTGGAGCCCACGGGCCGACGTCCGCGGAACGATGTGTGCGGGAGTGATACCGCGCAACATCGACGGCACCTGCGACACCCCGAAGCCACCGGGTCCGGCCGGCTGCGGAGACGCGCTCGCGGCCGAGACCGGCCCCAGCACGAACAGCAGCACCATCACGAGAGCGAGCTTCATGGCCCTACCTCCTCAGCGATAGAAGTACGGATCGAGCACACGAATTCGGGGCGCCTAGAACGGGCAGGTGGGGGGCCCGGGGGTGACGTCGATCTTCCGCGTCGCGTCCTTCGGGAGCAGCTGGACGGCGAGCGTCTCCGCCTGGACGGTGCCCTCGTTGCGCAGGATGTGGACGTCGGCGCCGGAGTCGATGAAACCCTGCCCGGCGCTGTAGGCGCGTCCGGTGCACGACGGGTCGTCGCCCAGGTAGTTGGTGACCGTGCCGGTGACCACGAGGATCAGGCTGGGGCCGGGATGCGTGTGCCAGCCCGTGCTGGACACGACGTGCGTGGTGGGATCGACGGGCGCCAGCTTGTTGTCGACGACGTAGACGTCGGAGAGCCCGTGTGTCTTGAGCTTGGCGTTCCACAGGTTGGCCGGATGCGCCTTCGCCTTGACGGCGATGTCGGTGAACAGCGACTTGGCGAGGATCGTCGTCGTCACGGTGCCCGTCTGCGGCGTGGCCAGGACGTTGCCGGCGTACGCGGAGAGCGCCGCAACGACGACCAGCAGCATGCAGATCCATCTCTTTCTCATGCTTCCTCCTTCTCTCCGGACGAGACCGCCTCGACGATCCGGAAAGGGTCGAGCCCGGCACGCTGTGCGACGAGCGCAGCGTCCTGACCCGAGGGAGCGTCGAAGACGAAGAAGCAGATCTCGTCCTCGGGAACGTGCATCGAGTGGTCGAAGCGGACGGGCCTGGTCTCGCTCGTCAGCTCTTCCGCGGCCGAGCGCGCCCGCCGCTCGCGCGTAACGCGCTCTCCCGCTGCGCTACGTGCGAGGTACGTCTCGACGAGGAAGCGTTTCACTTCGGCCCTCCCGATCGCGTCATCGAGGCGAGGGTGTCAGCGCGCGACCCCGTGCGAAAGCTGGAAATCCCCCGACTTTGCGGCCCGGGGTCTCAGGTCTCGCGACCGAGCCGGACCGCAAGCTCGGCGCGGGAACGCACGCCGAGCTTCCGGTAGACGCGTGTGAGCGCGCCCTCGACGGTGTGCTCGGTCACGAATAGCGCGGCGGCGACTTCGCGATTCGTGTGCCCTCTGGCGACGAGCTCGGCGACTCTGCGCTCGGCCTCCGTCAGCTCGCTGCGCGAGGGCGCGCGCCCACCGATACGGCCGAGCTCGGCGCGTGCCTTCTCGGCCCAGAGCAGCGAGCCGAGGCGCTCGAAGGCGTCGAGCGCCTCCCCGAGAGTCGCGCGCGCGGCGGCGCGCCGCTTCGCTCGCCGCTGCGTCGCCCCGAGCGCGAGAAGCGTGCGGGCGTGCTGGAACGGCTCCTCCGTCCTCGCGTGTTGAGCGAGTGCGCGCTCGAAGCTCGCGAAGGCGCCCTCCAGATCGCCTCGCGCCGCCAGCAAGACCCCGCGGGATCGCGCAAGGATGGCCAGCGCCCAGGCGCGGTCGAGCGTTTCGGCTCGTTCCTCCCAGGTCGCAATCACCTCGTCGGCTTCGTCGAGCTCGCCGGTGGCGACCAATGCCTCGAGCAGATCGCCCAGCTCGAGCCGCTGAGCCGGCTCGGGCATGAAGGCGGAACGAAGCTCGTACGAGCGTCTCAGGTTCACCAGAGCGGCACTCGGGTCTGCGCGAGAGAGGTCGAGGAAGCCGAGGAGCCACGTGGAGCCCGCGACCGAGATGCGAATACCCATGGCCTCCGCCTCGGCCAGGTCGCGTTCTGCTCCGGTACGCGCCTCGTCGACTCGGCCAAGGTGCGCGGCGATGAGGGCGTCGGGAAACCTGTCCCCGGGCATCACGCGCCCGAGCTGCGTCCTGGTGTCGAACGAGTCCGCGGCGTACTCTCCGGCCGCCGCCCAGTTGCCCGCTCGCCACTCGACGAAGCTGAGCCACCAGGCGGCCGTCGCCGCGCCGTCCGCGTCGTCTCGTCTCGCATGCGCAGCTCGCAGTTCGAGGAGGAGTTGCCGCGCGCCCTCGAGATCGACTGCGCACGCCAACTGCCGGGAGAACAGGTCGGTCGGGCCACGGTCCAGCGGCCACTCGGCCAGCGACCGTTCGAGCGCCATCGCCTCGTCCATCTGCGCGCGCTGAATGCCGCGACCGGCTCTGAATTGCCAGTCGCCGTACGCTGCGAGCGCGCGGCATCTGATCTCGGCATCGTCCGTTCGCGAAGCGGCGCGGACCGCCAGCTCGGCGTGTTCGAGGCCACGCTCGACGCCCTCGTCCCAGGCCATGGCGACGGCCAGGCGGATGTGAATCGTCGCCGCGAGCACGTCGTCCGCTCCAGCCTCGGCAAGTGCGTCGCGGTACAGCGGCACGGTCGCTCGCGGGTCGTCCTGCACGTCCGCGAGCCGGACCAGGATCGCGGCCCGCTCGACGCCGGCCGAGGCCTCGTCTCGTGCTCGCTCGAGCAGGGCGATCGCACGGTCGGTGTCGCCGGAGAGATCGTTGCGATCGGCGACGAGGAGCAGGCGGCGGCGCGCGTCCTTCGCGTCCTCGGGAGGCGTGAGCCGGAGCGCCTCCTCCGCAAGGTCGGCAGCCGCCACCGACGCGCCCCGTCGGTGTGCAGCCTGCGATGCTTCTTCGAGAATTGCAGCTGTCGCACGATTCGGCTCCGCCGTCGCTAGGGCCAGATGCCGAGCTCGTTGCTCAAGAGTCGGAACGACCTCCGCGAGACGAGCGTGCAGCGACCGCCGGCGCGACGGCGTCAGGTGTGCTTCGATCGCAGATCCCAGCAGCGGATGGGTGAATCGCAAGCGCTCGACATCACGCTCGAGAACGTGCGCCGTGAACGCCCCGGCCAAGCCGGACTCGAAGCGGCGGCCGACCGCCGATTCCACGAGGGACACAGTTGGATCGGCGAGTGCGGCGACGGCACCGGCGACATCGCGAGCGTCCGCGCCAAGGCCCTCCAGACGCAAGCGCAAGAGCTCGTCCAGGGCAATCGGAATCGGGAGCTCTTGGCCAGCTGTGAGCGTTCCACCTCGGCGCTGCAGCGCGGCGCCGATCTCGAGCGCGAAGAACGGATTGCCGCCCGACGTCTCCCACAGCTTGATCAGCGTCGGCCGCGGGAAGGTCGTGGCGAGGCGAGCGCGCACCAGCTCGTGCGTCGCCCCGAGGCTGAGGCCACCGACAACGATTGCTCGCAGGCGGTCCTCGACCACGGCGCGGCGAACCCACTCGGGGACCTCGCCACGTACCGCGAGCACTGCGGCCACCCGCACGCGGTCGAGGCGAGCAAGTGCATAGCGAAGCGCCGAGAGCGACGCCGCGTCGCGAAACTGGGCGTCGTCGACCGCGAGGCAGAGCGGCCCCTTGTCGGCGAGCAACCGCACCGCGCCGAGGAACGCCGCGGCCACCGCGTACTCATCCGCGTGGAGCTCCGGCTCGCCGAGCAGCAATGCGGTCGCCAGCGCCCTCCGCTGGATCGGGGGCAACTCGGGCAAGACCTCGCCAGCGGCGTCGCCGAGGAGATCGGTCAGAGCCGCGAACGAGTACCCAGTCTCGGCCTCCGAGGGTCGAGAGGACAGAACGCGATATCCGCCGGCGGCCGCCGACCCGACGCCGGCGAGCCGCAGAGTCGTCTTTCCGATCCCGGGATCGCCAGCGATCACGGCGACCGCGGGCAGCTTGTCGGGCGCGTCGAGAAGATCGAGGAGCGCTGCGAGCTCCTCCTCCCTCCCGACGAGATGCGGAAGGCCGGCTGTCACGCCTGCTCTGGCGATTCTATGACCGGGCGTGTCGAGCCTCGCCGCGGCCGACGCTCCATCTCCAGCGACAAGGGCGCTTGCTGGAGAGGAGCCCTTTTCGCGCAACACCTAGCTAGCAGCCTCTTCAGGATGACGCGTGTGCTCGGGTCCCACGACGCCCGCCCACCAACACGCCTATGGGCGAAGTGCGCACACGTCTGTGCCGGATCTGTGCCGAATCTGGATCCAGGCCGGCTCGTCGCGACCGGCGCGGCCGAAGAACGAGCAACGAACCCGGCGGCGGAACGACCGAAGAGCAACAGATGGAGCGGCCGCTTGCGGCGGCGATGGAAAGCCCGCTTCCCGCCGGGAGTCGTCATGGCACAGGCGTAGCCGAGGCCGGACTTCAGGCGGTCAACTCTTGCTGTCCGTCTGCACCTCGGCGAGCGCCAGGCTGCGGCCCTTCTGCCCGACGTAGACCTTGATCGCCCGGAGCTTGATCTTCGTCACTCCCTTGACGTCCATGCTGCACGTCTGGAAGTCGGGCTTGTCGGCGAAGTTGCAGGTCTTGGCCTTGCCCACGAGGCGCCTGCCGTGCTTGCCGTAGAAGAAGATCGTGGCGGTCTTGACCCGCGCCTGGTTGACGCACGTGCTTCGGATCCTGCTGGTCGCCGTTGAGGATCCCGATCTTCCCGACGCGGATCGGCGTCTGGTACCGGATCGTGATCGTCTGGAGGATGCCGTCGTGCTTCGTCGGCTTCGAGATCCACGCGGTGTTCACGACCTTGTCGATGGCGAACCGCGGTCGGTGCGCGTTGTTCAGGCTCGAGCTGGCGGTCGCGCCCGCCGGCGGTGACGGCCGTGTAGCTCGGGAGCACGAGGTCGTGGATCGACGTGTAGAGCCTGTGTGCGCGCCCCTTGAGCGTGCCGCCGAAGGCCGCGTACGCCGCAAGGGCCGCCACTCCGAGCATGATCACCCCGATCACCTTGAAGCTGACGCCCTGCAGGCGCCAGAAGACCTTCCCGCCGCCCTTGCCCTCCGCGGACTGCATCTGCTTCTTCCGGCGTTCGCCCGCCGCGTAGCTCTTCTTGCGCCGGAACGAGAAGAAGCCGATGAAGCGCTTCCACCAGGACGGCTTCTTCGCGATCTCCGCCTCGGCCAGGGACGTTCCGCAGCGCTTGCAGAACTTGTTGGTCGGATTGTTGCCGGTGCCGCACTGGGTGCAGATGAGGTCGCCCGGCTTGACGATGGGCTCCTCTTCGGTGACCGCCTTCGGGGCGCGCCGCTGGACTTCCTCGGCAGGCTTCTGCGCCGCCGGAGCCCGCGCGCCGAGCGACGGCGCGGGAGCCGGTGCCTCGGGCGCGGCCGGGGCCGCCGGGGCTGCCTCGGCCGCGACGACCGGGGCGGCGACCGCAGCCGCGACCACCGCCGGCTTCTGGCGGAGGATCACACGCTTGAACCAGCGTACGAAGCGCTGCCACCAGGTGAGCTTCTCGGGCGGGGGCGGGGCGACCACCGGCGCAACCACCACGGGCGCGGGCTCGGGCGGCCGTGCCACCGGCACGACCAGCTTCCGCGCCTGCTCGGCGCGCCGGCGCTGCTCCTCCTCCTCGGCCAGACGGGCCGCCTCGGCCTCCTCCTCCTCGGGGGTCATGACGACGGGCGGGATATCGGGAGGCGGCTTCCGGGGGGCGGGCGGACGCGCGGTCGGTCCCGCCGGAGCCTCGGGGGGAACCGCCACGCCCGCCTCCGGGGCGGACGGCTCCGGCTGCCGCGGCGGAAGCCTCCTCGACCGGCGGGGCCGCAGGCGCAGCGCTCTCCACCGCCGGAGCCTCGGGGGCGGCGACGGGAGGGGAGGCGGCGGCCGCAGGCGGTGGGGCCGGCGGCGCGACGGGAGGCGGCGGCGGGGGTGTGGCGGGCGCCTTCGACCTGCGGCCGAGGCGCGACGTCTTCGCAGGCTCCGGCGGCGGAGCAGCCGGTGCCGGCGTGGGCGGCTCTGCGACCGCCGGCGGCGGCTCGACTGCGGCCGGCGCCTCGGCGACGGGCGCCGGCGGCGCCTCGACCACCGCTACCGGCGCGGCACCTTCGGCTCCTGCAGCAGCCGCGGCCGTCTCCTCCTCGGGCCGCACTCCCGTCCACTCGAGCGGCTCACCGCAGGAGGCGCAGAAGTCGGAGTCGTCCTCGTTCGTATGGCCGCACTCGCTGCAGACGATGCTCACGCAGCGAGATTACCCGATTCGCCTAGGCGCTTGAATCGGAGGGAGTGTCGTCGACGGGCTTGGCGGTCGGCGGCTTGGCGGGTGGCGGCTTGGCCGCTGAGGTACCGCCCAGTCCGAGCACTTCCAGCTTGGTCACGATGTGGGCCGGAACGGTCGCCGCTGCGACGACCCGCTCGAGCCGCGCACGGTCGACCGCGGCCGGGTCCTTGACGCGCAGGCGGATCGTGACCTCGGCCTTCGCCTTGCCGGGGAACTTGGTTCCCGGGCTCGTCGACGAGACCATTCCGCCGCTCTCGATGATCTCCGGCGCGTCGTCGAAGAAGATCGCCACCGTTTCCGGCAAGCCCTTTCATCGTCCCGCGCCAGCGGTACAGCTCGACCGCCTTGGCGACGATGCTCGCGCCGCCGCTCGATGCGTCCAGTTCTCGTTGAGCTCGATCCCCACCCAGCTCGACATCCACTCCAGGAAGTCCTCCGGCGTGAGGTACGGGTCGAGGTAGGCGTCGCCGTTGTCCATCGCGCTGAAGATCGGCGCGAGCACGTCGTCGAAGGCGGACACGAAGCGCTGGGCGAAGTCGTCCTCCTGGAAGAGCGCCGGCAGCGCCGGCCCGAGCGGATGCGGCGAGACGAGCCCGGGGATCAGTCCGCGGGAGGGCTCGTGCGTGCCGAGCGCGCCGTTCGTCGCACGACCGTTGCTCCGGCCGTTCGCCTGCGGGGCGGAGCTCATGCCTCGACCCTCACCCGGTGCTCGTACGAGAAGACGAGCGCGTGCTTGTCGAGCTCGATCCGCTCCGCGGCCTTCCCGCGCTCGCCCGTGGTCGGGTCGGCTGCGTACAGCTTGGCCTCCTCCACGAGCTCGGTGCCGCGCAGGCCCTGGAGCACGGAGAAGACCTCGCCCGAGTGGACCGGGCGTCCGAAGTCCCAGCCCTTGCCGTCGGGGCCGCCGGTGATCGGGTTGAAGTAGGAGTAGAGCGCCTCGAGCGCGGCCTGCTGGAGCCTCGTCGGATCCGTCCGCGGCCGCGCGCGCAGCCGGGCCACGATCGTGACGCCCTGGTACGAGGGCGGCTCGACGACGACACGGGCGCCGATCATCCGCCGCTCGTCGAGGTACGCCGCGATCTTCTCGCACCGACTCGTCGCTCGGCACGAGCTGCTCGAACCGCAGCCGGGCGCCGTCGGCCGCCGCCGCCGGCACGACGAGCACGCGCACCGAGCCGGCGTCCGCGCCGTCGCCGGCGGCGACAGCGCGCACCCGGGCGATCTCCGGCGCCGCCTCGCTGGGCGAGGACCTCGTAGTCCTCGATCGTGACCGCCCGGTTGCCCGTGCGCAGCAGGATCGGACCGCGGTCCTTCGCCTCCTCGATCGTCTCGGCGTCGATCGCCGCCGCGCGCCGGATGCCGGTTCTCGACCCGGTCGACGTACGGGATCGACGTCCGCAGCACGCGCAGCGAGCCGCGGGCGACGTTGCCGCCGCGGCCGCCGCCGGTGCGGTACTCCGCGATGCGCAGCACCGAGCCCTTCGGCGGGACGCCGCCGTAGTTGCGGAGCGTGCCGTCGGCCTGCGCGCACGGCCGGGCCCGAGCGTGAGCTCGCCGTTGATCGCGTCGAGCATGAAGTGGCGGTCGTCGGGGCCGCTGTCGGCGAAGTGGCCGACCTCCGTCCACGTCTGCCAGCCCTCGTCGCTGGCGACCTGCGAGCACGCGCGGCGCGTCCCCGGGCACGACGGGCTGCCGCTTGACGACGAAGCGCTGGCCGGCGACGCCCTCCGAGATGCCGACGATCTCCTCCTCGACGGTCTCCGCATTGACCGCCGTCGCGGTGCCGCCGATCGAGTACGCCGTCATCCCGGTGATCTGCGGCGAGGCGCCGTACGTGGGCTGGTCCTCCTCGGCCTCGATGACGCGGCAGCGCAGCCAGCCGCCGCGCTGGTTCGAGATCAGCGACGTGACGTGGGAGCGCGGGACGTGCAGGATCGACGTTGCCGGCCCGGTTCAGGCCGCCGGTCTCGTCGGCGTCGAGCTCGCACTCGCTCCAGCCCTCGCCGTCCCAGGCCTCCCAGACGAGCGGCGGGTTGAGCGGATCGACGCCGCGGCCCTCGATGTTGCACTCGAGGCGGATGTTGACCGCGCACGACGGCGCCGCCTCGGAGAGGCCGACCATCAGCACGTCGCCGACCTTGGGGACCTTGTCGAAGCAGAAGAAGCTCTGGCCGCGCTCGACCGCAGACGTGTGGTTCGCGCGTCTTCTCCTCCTCGATCTGCGAGAAGACGCGGTGCACGGAGCACGGGCGGGATCGCGAGCTCCTCGATCGGTCTCGAAGCTGATCGCCTCCAGCGTCTCGGTGCGCACCGTGGAGACCTGCGTCCCGCGTGTGATCTTCATCGTGTCGTCCTGCGGCGCGGAGAGCCAGAACGTGACGTCGGCCTTGGCGGCGTTCGGCGGGAACAGGCGCACGCCGATCAGCTCGAGGAACTTGACGTAGTTGCGGTCCGGGCACGCGGTTCAGCCGGTAGACGACCTGGTCGGTCATCCAGGCGAACAGCTCGATCAGGGTGACTCCCGGGTCGGAGACGTTGTGATCGCTCCACTCCGGGCAGCGCTGCTGGACGAGGCGCTTCGCGTCGTCGACGAGCTCCTGGAAGCGGCGGTCGTCGAGGTTCGGGGCAGGCAGAGCCATGGCTATTCCTCCAGGGACCCGGTCGATGATGCTGCGGCGAGCTGGCGCGAGCCCTCTTCCGCCGGGATGGTGTAGAACGGGAAAACGAGGTTGCGCGGGTCGTTCGAGTGCTTGATCGTGTAGCGGATGTCGATCATCAGCATGGCGCGCTCGTCGGGATGAGGGCGCACGTGGACGCTCGACGATCTCGACCCGCGGCTCCCAGCGCACCAGCGAGTTGCGCACCTCGTAGGCGACGATGCCCGCCGTCGTGGCGTCGGCGGGTGCGAACACGTAGTCGTGGATCCCGCAGCCGAAGTCGGGACGCATCGGCCGCTCCCCGTACGCGGTGACGAGGACGATGCGCATCGCCTCCTCCAGCTCGCTCTCGCGCGCGACACGAGCGCGATGCTGCCCGTGGCGTCGGTCCGCATCGGGAACGCCGCCCAACCCGATCCGACGAATTCTTCGGCCAACTCCGAACCCCCTAGTTGATCTTCACGATGCCGCCCTTGAGCTCCGCCATACCGCCGCCGTCGAGGCTGAGCTGGCCCTGTCCCTTGACCGAGGTCGTGGCACCGGAAACCTCCATCTGCCCGTTCGCCTTGAACGACGCGGAAGCGCTGGACTCGATCGTAACGCCGCCGGTCCCCTTCAGGGCGAGCGTTCCCGTCGCCTCGATGTTGACGTTCGCGTCGCTCTTCACGCTGACGTCCTGCGCGCCGTGGATCTCGACCTTCCCGCTCTTCGAGTCGATCGTGATCTTCGTGTTCTTCTGGTCGAGGTAGATCTCGAAGTTCTCGTCGCCGCGTGAGGAGGTGGATCCCCTCCTTCGTGCCGTCGTCGTCGTCGAAGACGAGCTGGTGGCCCAGTCTGGACGCGAAGCCGCGAGCGCTGCGACGCTGCTTGCTGGACTACGAGTCCGCTCGTGAGCGCCGTCACGGCTTGTCCTTGCCGTTGTAGACGCCGCCGAGCACGTAGCCGCGGCGGAAGTCGCCCTGCTCGAAGCCGACGATGACCTCGTCGTCGACCTCAGGCAGATCACTTGCCCGCGGTTGGGGCCGGCGCCGACCTGCATGACACGCATCCAGTCGCTCTCGACCTGGTCGTCGAGCCACGGGAACTTGACCTTCACCCGGCACGCGATTCTGTTGTCGGGGTCGCTGCTTGAGGAGCTGTCGTTACCGTGACGATCGCCGGCACGAGGCCCTGGATCCGCGGCATCCGCGTGGCCGGGCCCGCCGCCGTTCCCGTTGGTGAGGGCGAGCAGCGACCGGTCCTGGATGCCGGAGCACCGCATGCTCGTGACGTAGCGCTGGTGGTGCGTTGAAGACGTGCCGGGCGGACGTGATGCGGTAGTTGCCATTGAACGTGCTGCCCGCATCCTCGACCTTGATCAACGCCCCCGGCACGAGGTCAGGGCTGCCAAAGGCGGTGACGGCCTCGGCCTCGACGAACGAGTCGGCGAAACGGCCGGCGAGGGCGGTCGCCAGGTCGTTCACGTCCCCCGCGGCCTCGGCGCTGCGGATGGTGGACAGGTGCGTGTTCGACCCGAACTTGCCGCCGAGGCTCGACGGCGAGTCGCTGAGGCTCGCCGCGTCCGACGAGGACACGCTGCCGCTCCCCTCGAGCTTCAGCTTCTGGCTCTCGTCCCAGGCCCGCGTGGTCACGGTCGATACAGGGGGGGCGCTGATGCGGGGGCGGAACGCGTGCAGGTCTTCCGTCACGCTGAACGACTTGACAGGGCTGCTCCCCCCGGTGGCCTGCTTCGTGAAGTTGAGCCCGCCGTCCGAGAAGAAGAGCGCGTACCCGATCTCCTCCGCCCGCCACTTCAGGAACTCCCAGTCGGTCTGGTTGACCTGGGCGATGAACTGGTGCGTCACCGACGTCGCGTCGGTCGTAGCGGAGATACCGGCGTCGCCGGCCATCGTGCTCGCGATGTCGGAGTCCGTCTGCTGGAGGAATGTCCGGTACTTGCGGGCGCGGTGCAGGCGGTGCGACTTGTCGTGGCCGCGGACGGTGATGCGCTGGCCTGCGTTGCCGAACTCCGCCTCGACCGACGTCACCTCTCCCTTGATGAGGGTCGTGCTCGTGGACGACTCGCTGATCTCCACCTCGTCGCCGACCGTGAATCCAGGGTCGGTCTCGGTGCCCGGTGCTAACGACAGCAGGAACCGGAGCACGAACAGTCCCGGGCGGGTGGCGTCCAGGTCGACGACGACCTCCGCCAGCGTCGACATCTCGTCATCGGACAGCGGCATGCCGCCTTTCTTGACGATGGCGGTGCTTTCGATGAGGTCGGGTGGGCCAGGCATGGTGGACGCCTAGGCGTTGTTCTCCGCGTCCTCGCGCGGCGGGACCAGGATGCTGGTTCCGATCGGGACTCGCAGCGGATCGTCGATGCCGTTGATGTTGGCCAGGCCCCGCCACAGCGCCGGCTTCCCGTACTCGCGCTGCGCGATCGAGTGCAGGCTGTCGCCGGCAGTCATGAGGTGCGTGCGCCGCCCCGGCACGCCGCCCGATGTCGGGTTCGTCCCGGCGGGGCTGGCAGGGACCTCCGTCATGCCCACGGTCACGGTCGCCCGGGTCGGCTGGCCGGTGGGAGCGAACTCCGAGTAGACCGCGCTCACGGAGTCCAGGTACACCGTGAACGCGATCAGGGTGTGGTCGCCCCAGAAGACGGTAAGCTTGGGCGGGTTCGGCTGTTTCTTGGCCTTTGAAGCTGCCGTCGGGTTCGTCCAGTCCAGCAGCTGCTGAACCTGCTTCGAGACCCCGTCGTCCAGGCCGAGCAGGGCCTCCACGAGCCCCAGCCAGCTGTTGTCGAAGAGGAAATCCATCTTGATCGTGCGCGGCTTCGTGCCCAGGAACTGCGCTGCGGGGGCGTCTTTGGAGGCAGTAGTGGGCTGCGCCTTCCATTCCGCGCCCGTCGACACGGTGAGCGTCGTCGGGTTGAAGTGGGCGGTGAGGCTGGTCCCGTCGTCGGCCTGGATCCGGACCTTGCTGAGCGCGTTGAGTATTGGCATCTAGCCGTCCTCCGTTAATAGAAGCCGTGGTGGGCGAGCTCGAGCGTCTCGATCGCGACCGCGTTGCCCGTGGAGCTGAACTGGGGGCCGGTCCACTTGACCGGCACGACGTCGAAGATGTGCCAGACCCGGGCAGGCAGCCCGTCGGGCGTCAACGCCACGATCTGCGCGGTCGTGCGCAGCGGGTTGAGCCTGATCGTGTCGAACCAGATCGCGATCGGCGGGCTGTTCATGTCGAGCGCGCGCTTGAGCGTGATGTTCGGGAACTTGAGCTTGCCCAGGAGCTTGACGATCGCCCCGTTCTGTCCGCCCTCCTCGTGGTCCTTCACCGCGTACTCGGCGCCGAGCCCGCTGCACTCGGTGAAGCTTCCGATCGGGCAGCCGTCGATGATGACCTCGAAGTGGAGAGAGATAACCGGATCCATTAGCGATGACATTCAGTGCTCCTTAGAAGAGGTCGATCGTGAGCCCCGCACGCTCGCGGTCCTCGGTGAGCTCGTCGGTGATCTGGGTTCGGATGTACGTCCAGGCCTGCCGGAGCTGGCTCTCGTCGAGCGGCGTGCCGGTCGCTTCGGCTTGACCGGGCGAGCCGGACAGGCCGGTGATGGGGTCGGGAGCGTGCGGAGGAATCCGATCCGCCTCCGCCGGCGATCCCTGGCCCGACTGGGCTGTGTCCGAGACGTTCGTCCGCACATTCAGCTCGTTGATCTCGACAGCCCGCTGGACGGTGCCTCCGGCCGGCGCCGTGGACCCGCGGCCACCCGGAGCCGGAGCCGTTCACGGCCGCGACCCGCTGGACGGCGATCGTTGCGGCGGTCTCGGCGATCGTTCCCGGATCGGGCTTGCGCGCGAGCACGAGCGGCGAGGCGCTCTGGGCCGTCGACACCTCGACCCGCTGCGCCTGGCTCTCGAGCTCGCGCCCGTGGTGCGAGTCCTCGGACGGGAGGCTCGCGCCGAGCTGCCGCTGCTGCGCGACGTGGACGAGCTCGTGCGCGACGAGCGAGCGTGCGGGCTCCCGGTCGAGCGGCCCGTGATCTGCCGGCATGTGGATCTCGCCGCCGGTCGTGAATGCCTTCGCCTTGAGCTGCCGGGCGGCGCTCGCCGACTCGGGGCTGCGGTGCACCTTCACGCCCTCCGAGGGTCGTCGCCGTCTGGCTCTCGACGTGGGCCCGAACGGGCGCCGGCACGTCGTCGGCCGAACGCTGCAACCTCAGCGGCCGCCGGCCGACGACCGGCAGCGCCTGAGGCGGAGTCTCGGGTGCGCGCTGAACGGCCAGGGAGCCGCTCGCCGGCGCCGGGGTGCCGGGCGTGGACGCGCGCCGGGGGCGGGGAAGCTCCAGCCGAGGCGCCAGCCGTCCGGTCGGCTCGGTGATGAGCAGGGGCGCCGGCCCGCCGTCCTCGGCCGCGCGCTGTACGGGTTCAGGCGCGTCCGACGACTCCGCCGCGCTCAGGTCAGCGACCCGGGCGATGAAGGCGTCGAGACCCGTGAGCGGGGCGACGGCAGAGGGTGCCTCCTCCGCCCGTTGCACGCCAACGTCGAATGACTCCGGGGCGTCCACGGGGGCACGCTGGACGCCCGGCGGAAACGGAGCCCGCGCCGGGGGCAGCGGCTGCGCCGGACTCTCCGCGAGAGCTCGCTGAACGGCGGCCGACGGTGTCTGCGGCTCGATCGACGGCGCGGCCGGCTCGGGTGCGGGAGCAGGGCTGGGCTGCCGCGCCAGCGGGCTCGGCGTTCCCTCGGCGGCGCGCTGCGCGCTGAGCGACGAGCGGGTCCGGCGGAACGTGGTGGGCCCGGCCGGCTGAGGAGTGGGCTGCGGGGCGGCCGGAGTGCTCCGAGGCTGCGCCTCCTGCGGCTTGAGCGGCGCCCCGAGACCCAGCACCGGCCGCTCGCCGACCGGCGGTGCGGTCGGGATCGACGGGGCGCTGGGAGCCGCCGTCTCCGGCGAGCGCTGAAGGGGGCTCGGCGAGGGAGTGGGCGCGGCTACCGGAGCGTCGGCGGCGCGTTGTGCCGGCGCTGGGGGCACGGGCGAGCCCGGTGCCGGCGGGGCAGCCGTGTCCTCGGCCGAGCGCTGGACGACGCCCGGCGCGGAGGCGGCGATCGAGGGCGCCGCCGCCGGAGCGGCGGCACCCCCCGCCGGCGCACGCTGGGCCGCGTAGGTGAGTGGATCGGTGCGCTCGAGCCCGACCTTCGCCGGGAGCGGGCCGAGCGAGGAGCGGAAACCCTGCGCGGCGACGACCGGGCGCGCCCCCACGGTCGGCGCCGGCGACTCCTCGGCCGCCCGCTGGGCGCCGCCCTCGGGCGTCGGTGCCACCGCGGTCGCCGCCTCCTCCTCTTCCTCGGCCCGTGAAATCTCCTCGGCCGGCACGGTGGCGGCCTGCTCGGCCGGTGCGGGGGCGATCTCGACGTCGCCCGGCCCGACAGCCTCGTCGGCGGCGCGCTGAACCGGTGTTGCGGTCTCCGCCAAAGGTGCGGCCACCACGGTCGGAGGTGACTCGGCCGGCGCCTCGTGGCGCGCGACCGGCGCCGGGGTCTCGGGTGCAGCGGACGGGGCCGGAGTACGCAGGACGAGCGGCGGAGGGTCGGCGGCCGGGGCCGGAGGAGTGCCGGGGACGACGGGCGCCTCGGCTGCGCGCTGCACGGAAGGAGACTCGCGGGCCGGCTCGGGCGGCGGGGGCGATGACGGCGCCGTCGGCGTAGGCGACGCCGGTGCAGGCGACTCCATGCGCGCGACGGTCTGCGGCGCAATCGACGGTAGCGGGCTGGCGAACGGGTTCGCGCGCGCAGCGGCCGTGGGCCGCGGCGCCGGATGGACCCGGTGCTGGAGCTCGGGGCCGCCGCCGACGTGCTCGACGGGGCGCGCGATGCCGGTGGCGATCCCGGCCGGCGCTTCCATCGTGACGTTGTGGCCGAGCGGCTGGAGCGCCGTCTCGAACGCGGCGTGCGTGGCGAGGTGCTCGACGAAGAGACCGCTCTCGGCGGTCAGCTCGATCGGCGCTGCGGCCGCCCTCTGTATCGGCGGCAGCGTCGCCCACTCGGCCCTCCGCTGAACGGGCTCGGGCAGGTCGCGGGACGGCTCGGCCGCGCGCGCCGGCGGGGCGGTCTCGTTCCCGCGACGGCTGAAAGGCCAACGCACCGCTACGTCACTCCTCGTTCAGCTGCCGATTGATCCGGCCGATCTCCTCGACGAAGCGCTGGCGAAGCGAATGCTCGAGGTCGAGGATCTCGTCCGAGCGGCCAGTGGAAGTGGTAGGCCACGTAGGCGATCTCCTCGAACAGTCTGTCTCGGCGTCGTACGTCACGACCCCCCCAGGCCATCACCGGTCACGTCGACCGCGAACTCGTGCTTGCACGCGGGACACGTGACCGCCGCCTGGGTGTGGCCTTCCTGGTTGACGCGGCGGTAGAGATCCTGCAGGAAGGCGAGGTCGGAGGCGAACAGCCCCTCGATCGTGGCCGGGCGTGACCTGGCTGACGTCGCCGAGTTCGCGTGACCACCCGCGAGAGCAGGATCACCGTGAGGTAGCTCTCGTTCTCGCGGACGCGCGGGTCGCGCAACGGGAGGATCTCGTCACGCGCGGTGGCGAGCCGCATGATCCCCTGGCGGTGCGACGTTGCCGTCGTCGTCGACGTAGCCGCGCGGCAGCTCGAAGGCGAACTCCGTCCGGAGCCCGTCCCCGGACTCCCACTTGGCTACGTCGACGGCACTAGGCGCCTTGCTCATGCAGGCGCGATCCCTTCGTGCACGATGGTGCACTTCCTCGACGAGGATGTCGTTGCCGCCGGCGCTCAGCGAGCCGATGCGTGACCTTCGACGGCCACGCCGTTGACGAAGTTGAAGCGCGACACCTCGCCGTGCGGCGTAGTCGAACAGCACGATCGAGCCGTTCTTGCGCGCGGCCGTCGATCTTGCCGTCCTGGACCGTCTTGATCCAGTCCCACAGGGCCTTGTTGTCGGTCCTGCCCCGCTTCAGCGTGAGATCGCCCCACTTGCGTGCTCCGGGGAGCTTCTTCAGCACGGGAAGCCCGCCGAGCTTGTTCTCGCGGTGCTCGATCGTCTGGATCTCGGCGTTGAGGCCCGAGACCTCCTTGAACTGCGCGATCGTGACACCGTCGATCTCGATGCTGAAATGAATAGCCAGCGAGTGCGTCTTCCGGACTCGGTAGTCCCATGTTCCTCCCTTCCTCTTACTCGGCGACGATCCGCGCCGCCCGAGAACTGGGCGAGGCGGAAGACGACGAACTCGGCCGGCTTGACCGGCGCGATCCCGATCTCGCAGATGACCTGGCCGGCGTCGACGACGTCGGGCGGGTTGGTCTCCGCGTCGCACTTGACGTAGAACGCCTCGCTCCGGAGTCGCCCCGAACAGCGCGCCGTCGCGCCAGACGCCGAGCAGGAACGCGTTGATCGTGCGCCGGATCCGCTGCCAGAGGTCGAGGTCGTTCGGCTCGAAGACGACCCACTGGGTGCCGTTCGAGGATCGACTCCTCGATGTAGTTGAAGAGCCGGCGGACGTTGAGGTACCGCCAGGACGGGTCGCTCGAGAGGTGCGGGCGCCCCAGACGCGGATGCCGCGGCCCGGGAACGACCGGATGCAGTTGATCCCGTCCGGGTTCAGCAGGTCGTGCTCGCGCCTTCGTGATGTTGATCTCGAGGTCGATGCGCGCCGCGGACGACCTCGTTCGCGGGCGCCTTGTGCACGCCGCGCGTGTCGTCGTTGCGGCCCCAGATGCCGGCCATGTGGCCGCTCGGCGGCACGAACTCGTTCTTGCCGCTCGCGGGGTCGAACACCTTGATCCACGGCCAGTAGAGCGTCGCGTACTTGGAGTCGTAGCCGGCCTTCTCGACGCGCCACTCGCGGATCTGCTGCGGCGTTGAGGCCCGGCGGCGGGTCGAGGATCGCGACGCGGTCGCCCATGAGCTCGCAGTGGGCGATCATCGCGAGCTGGACGGCCTTGACGCCTTCGAGGTCGAGCAGGCCCTTCTGGTAGGCCGACATCAGGTCGGGGCACCGAGCATCGTGACGGGGTCGATCGCCTCGAGGCCGCCGAAGCCCGGTGCGATCGGCCGAGTCGCCGACGTAGTCCTGCGGGCTGACGCTCGTCGGCCCGGACGACTCGCCGCCGGAGAGCGTGAGCTTGCCGGCGGCGGGCTTGCGCTCGAGTGCGCCGGCGTTGCCGATCTCCTCGATCTGGATCAGCTTCGACTGCGTCGTTGACGATCGTGACGACGTTCTGCTTGCCCTTCTTGGTCGTGACCTTCTCGTACTTCTCCTCCGACGCCGTTGCTCTTGATCGTGAGCGTGAACGAGTCGTCGTCGCCCTCGCCGACGTCGCGTGACCTCGACCTGGATGGCGTTGCCGGACGGGCCCGCCTCGAGCGCGGTGACGCGGTACGCCGACAGTGTCTTGTCGGTCGCGCTCGTGAGCTCGGCACGGGCGTTCGGGGCCGCGCCGTCCTGCCCGATGCGCACGACGTAGCAGGCGCCGCCGCCGTTGTTGAAGTAGCCGTAGACGGCGTGCGCGAGGTACGAGCCCTCGACGAAGTCGCCGAACGCCGGCGTGAACTGGCTCCAGTTCGTGACGAGCGTCGGCGCGTTGAACGGTCCCTGCGCAGCGAGGCCGACGAAGGCGGCGACGGCGGTGCCGACGCCCTCGATCGGGCGCGAACCGGCCTCCACCTCCTCGACGTACACACCTGGGGATAGGTAATTCGGCATGGAGCCTCCTTGAACGGGAAACGTTCACCAGGAGCCTCCCTCGCGCGGGACCGCAAGACAACGTCCTGCGGGATGGGACTTCGGGTAGCCCTTTCTGCCCGAAGGGGCAGCCGGCTTCTAGTACTGCGACGCGCGAGAGCGACGCGACGTACCCCGGCGCGCTCGGCTCAGACTCCGTCGCGCCTGGTCCGGCAGCAGTGCACGGCACTGCGCCCAGAGGACACCGACACGGGCCCGCGGGCTCGAGCTCGTGTGCGCGAGCAGAGCGCCCGCCGGCCCGCTGCCGTACTCCTCCGGCACGGTGACCCCGGTGACGACGGCGCCGTTCACGATCACGGCGACGACCGGGCCGCAGGAGACGATCGTCAGCCGGTTGGTGACGCCGACCCCGCGCGCGAACGACACCTCGGGGCCGAGCGGCGCGGCCGCGATCACGAGCGGAGGGCCGCCGTTCACGAGCCCGAATGCGAGCTGCCCGGCGGCGCTCACCGTGCAGGCGGCGTAGTGCTCGGACGCGCCCTGGCGGAAGAAGAGGCCGTACCGGTCCTCGTCGGCGCCCTCGAGCAGCCCGAGCTCGGCGTCGATCGTGCAGTCCCGGAACCCCTCGGTGCCGAAGGGCTGGCCGGCGACCGTGCCGGGCTCCGGCGACTCGACGACGAGAGGATTCACGCCGGCCCCCGTGAAGTCGAGGTCGAGCAGGATCGCCGGCGCCTGGTCGGCCGGAGGCTTCGGCGTCATGCGACACCCGCTCCGGGCGGCGCGGGCAGCGCCCAGCTCGTGGCCGCGTTCGTCATCTGGGTCTGGGCGTCAGGCGCGACATGACTGCCGAACAGCCCGACCGCGTCGCGGAGGAGACCGAGCGGGCTCATGGTCATGATGTCGAGCAGGATCTTCACGATGCCCGCGTTGATGCGGATCGCGTTCATCGTGTCCGAGCTGAGGTGCGTCTTGCCGATCGGATACGAGTAGCTCACCCCGGCGCCGCCGTAGACGCCCGCCTTCGCTCCCCCGCCGCCCAGCCCGTAGACCCCGAGCGTGGTGTCCCAGCCCCACGCGGTGCGCTTCGTGGTGAACGGGTTCGGCAGGCTGACCGTGACGTCGTGCTTGTTCGGCTCCTGGGTGTCGGGTGCGTGCCCGCCGGGCTCGGTGTGCCCGGGCGTGCCGGGGGTCGTGACGTCGGCGAACATCAGCGCCCGCTGGTACTCGGGGCTCCCGTCGTCGGGCGGCTTGCCCTCCGCGGCCGCGCGGCGGGCGCCTGCGCCGTGGCCCTCGACCGGCGGCGTACCGCCGAGCTTGCCCCGCAGGGCGTCGGCGACGTTCGCACCCCGCCTCTGGGCGAGCGCGTCGTTCTCGGCGTCCGGAGAGCTCCCGCCGTGTGGGAAGCGCCAGCGGCGGCTCGCCTCGCCGACGACGTGGACGCCGTCGACGCTCCCCCCGCCGCCGGTGGGCGCGCTCTTGACGGTGTCGGCCGCATGGTCGATCGCCGCCGGCCCGCCCGGCTGGGAGTTCGGTCCGTCCTCGCCCCGGCGGAAGCGCACCTCGCCGAGGTCGACCGACGTCGAGTTGCCCGCCGTGCCCGGCACGCTCCGGTCCGGGAGCTGCGCGCCGGGAACGGTGTGCGTTCCGGCTCCGAGCGGCGTGTACGAGAAGATCTTGAGCGGCGGGTCGAGCTCGAGCGAGCCGCCGCGGTAGAACGTCCCGCCGGTCGTGACCGCCGCCCCGCCCTCGACCGCCAGCCCCGCCTGAGCGCCGTAGCTGACGTTCGAGAACCAGCCGCCCCAGGACTGGAGGACATCCTGGTCCTGCTCGCCGAACGAGCCGACCGTCCCCCACGAGCCGACGCCGCCGACGTCGCCGGTCACGCCGACGTCGCCGAGGTTGACCTGCGCGCCCGCCCCCGGGCCGACGAAGAAGCCGACGTCGTTGCGACGGTAGTCCAGGACGACCTCGAACGTGAGCGAGCCTCCTCCGCTTACGCCGCCGCCTTCGGAGAGGTCGCCGCCGCCCGCGATACCGAAGCTGAAGTGGTCGCCCTCCGGGTGCAGGAGCCCCTGCTTGACCTGCTCCGTGATGCTGCTGGCCGCCTGTGACGCCGCTTCGCCGGCCTTCTGCGCTATCTCGGGGGGCGTCGGCAGCCCGTTCGGGAACATCAACTTGGCCTGCTCGATCGCCTGCTGGACGGCGGGCCCGATCAGCTCGAGCAGGCGGTTGAAGACCCGCCGGTAGATCGGGCCGATGACCGCCTTCAATGCGCGGGCGATGAGGCTCCGCGCCTTGGCGAGCAGCCAGTCCTTCACCCGGGCGATCGCCGCGAGCGCCGCCTCGAGTCTTGCTCGTAGCCGGGCGAACGCAGCCGTGATCCGCGCCCGCAGCCGCTCGATCAGCCCCATCAGCCAGTCGGTCAGGCGCCTGAGCCAGACCCTCGCCTGGTCGAGAACCCGGTCGATGAACTGCCGGGCCCGGTTCGCAAGGCTGTCGGCCGCCCGGGCGACAGCGCCCAGCACCCTGCTGATGACCGCCTGCAAGGGCGGCCGCGCCCAGGACGGCAGGCCGTCGACCATGCTGCTCGCGCGCCGGGTCAGATCGGCGAGCCGCGCCGCGATCCGAGCGGTCGCCTGCTCGATGCGCTGCCCGACGCGCTCGACCGCGGCGCCGATCCGCTGCGCCGCACGGGCGATCGCGCGCTCGGCCCCGTCGAGAATGCGGTTGACGAACTGCTCCGCCCGCTGGATGACGCGGCGGATCTTGCCCGGGATGTCGCCGAACAGCGTGCTGAAGATCCGGGCGAACGGGCTGAGCAGCGTCGCGAATCGCCGGCGCGCCCGCAAGCACGCGCTGGATGAGGCCGGGCATCTCTCCGGACGCCTGCTGCGGCGCCTGGCGAGCCTGACCGACCGTCTGCGAGACGTGACCATGAATCTCTCCGTGTGACCTGGTCGAGATGGCCCTTCGCGTCGGTCGTCGCGGTTGTAGCTGCTCCATGGCCCTCGGTCGCCGCGCCCTCGCCCTCGGTGCCGGCGTGGCCGGTGACCTCGGTCCCGGCAGCGCCTGCGTGCCCGGCTACGTCGCCGGCTGCACCGGCGGCCGTGCCCGTGACGTTGCCGAGAATCCCCCGAAACAACCCCATGGCGGCCTGGACGACCGTGTCCAGGATCCCTCCGCCGCCGCCGGCCCCCGCGCCCGCGATGCCCTGCGTCTCCCCCTCGAAGCCGCCCGGCGCTTGGACGGCGGGAAGCGCTCCCTGGCCGTGCGCCTCGGGGCCGGGTATCTCCGGGACCGGCGTTTGGACGAAGCTGGCGAGCGGGCCTGCCCCGGGCGCGGGCGGCTCGGGCACCTCCGGGATCGTCTCGCCGATGTGCGGCGGCGCATCGAGATCGATGCCGCCCGCTCCGCCACCTCCTGCCGCCCCGGCGGCTGCTCCGGCTCCGCCAGCAGCACCAGCCGCCGCACCCCCAGCCGCAGCCCCGCTCCACCACCAGCACCAGCCGCCGCACCCCCAGCAGCCTCCGCCACACCCGCCTTCTCCGCCCCAGCCGCCCCAGCCGCCGCCCCACCAGCCGCAGCCCCGACCCCACCACCAGCACCAGCCGCCGCACCCCCAGCAGCCTCCCCCACACCCGCCTTCTCCGCCCCAGCCGCCGCACCCCCGACCCCGCCGCCAACACCAGCCGCCGCACCCCCAGCAGCCTCCGCCACACCCGCCTTCTCCGCCCCAGCCGCCCCAGCCGCCGCCCCCCCAGCAGCAGCCCCGGCCCCGCCACCAGCACCAGCCGCCGCACCCCCAGCAGCCTCCCCCACACCCGCCTTCTCCGCCCCAGCCGCCGCACCCCAGCCGCACCCCGCCGCCACACACCAGCCGCCGCACCCCCAGCAGCCTCCCCCACACCCGCCTTCTCCGCCCCAGCCGCCCCAGCCGCCGCCCCACCAGCAGCAGCCCCGACCCCGCCACCAACACCAGCCGCCCCACCCCCAGCAGCCTCCCCCACACCCGCCTTCTCCGCCCCAGCCGCCCCAGCCGCCGCACCCCCAGCCGCAGCCCCGCCCCACCACCAGCACCAGCCGCCGCACCCCCAGCAGCCTCCCCCACACCCGCCTTCTCCGCCCCAGCCGCCCGCACCCCCGCACCCCGCCGCCAACACCAGCCGCCCCACCCCCAGCAGCCTCCCCCACACCCGCCTTCTCCGCCCCAGCCGCCCCAGCCGCCGCACCCCCAGCAGCAGCCCCAGCCCCACCACCAGCACCAGCCGCCGCACCCCCAGCAGCCTCCCCCACACCCGCCTTCTCCGCCCCAGCCGCCCCAGCCTGCGCAGCACCCGCCGCGTCGTAACAGAGCATCGCCGCCCGCACCAGGCCCACCACCGGCGCCCGCCCGCCAGCCTGCGCAGCACCCGCAGGACCCTCACCCGGAGCGGGCCCACCACCAGCGCCCGCCCCAGCCTGCGCAGCACCCGCCGTGTCGTACAAAGCATCGCCGCCCGCGCCAGGCCCACCACCCGCGCCTGCCCCGGCCTGCTCGGCTCCCGCCGGACCCTCACCTGCGGCAGGCCCACCACCGCCGCCCGCCCCGGCCTGCTCGGCACCCGCCGCGTCGGTCCCGGCGTCCTTCCCGGACCCGCCGCCGGCCGGCTCCTCGGCAGCCGGCGGCTCGTCGATCGTCTCCGGCTCGAGGAGCGCCGTGTCCGGCTCGCGCGCGAGCACCCCGGCCTCTGCCGAGCCCGCCGGCACTATCCCCGCACGCTGAACGAGAGCCTTCGCCGAACGCGCGACGGCCGCAGCGATGGGCTTGATCCGCGGCAACGCCCTTGGCCGCGTCGAGGCGACGGGAGCTTTCCCCTGCGCCGGCGACGGCAGGCGAGCCGGCGCGAGCGCGGGAGCTCGCTGGACTCCGTCTCCGGGCGCGGCGGTCGGCGTCCGGGCACCGTTCGACGACGGGCGCTCGGCGGGCGGAGGCGGCGCCCAGGCCTTGGTCGTGCCGTTCGCCCCGTCAGGTCCGAGCGGTTGCTCCAGGGTCGTATCCGGTACCGGGGCGGCTCCCGCGAGTTGGGCCGCGGCCGCGTTGCCCGCCGCCCGCTGGATACCCGCGAAGGTGCGCGACCTCGTCAGCGGGTCCGACCGCACCATCGAGCCGCGCAGCCCGGCCACGCTGCGCACCGGCGCCCCGAGCAGTCCGGGCGACTGGGTCGGCCCGGGCGCCGGTCTGTCGCCGGCGCTCCGGGCGCCCTCGCGCTCGCGAGCAGCGACCGGGTCCCGCTTCTCGAGCTCGGGGGTCGGGGTCTCGGCCACTACATTCCCGTCGCCCGCGAGATCAGCGGCGCCAGGTCGTATGTGAACATCACGCCAAGGTTGTCCGCACGCGTGCTGAACTGAACCGAGAGCCCGCCGACCCCGGGCACCGGCAGATCCTTGCCGTTGAGCTGGTCGAGGACGAAGCGGCGCGACCCTGGATCCGATGCCACTCCCGCCAGCGCTCCGCCCCCGATGAGCACGGACGTCGTGACCAGCAGCACGCGGTCCCCGGTGCTGAGCCGGCTCCAGTCGCGGCTCACGCGACCGAGCGCGTCCGTCTTCAGCCGCGTCAGCGCGCTGTCGACGGCCGGCACCGCGGTGATCGCCGACAGTACGTCACCGCCGGTTCCGGCACGCGGCGTGTCGGGGCCGGCACCGGCCGGGACGAGCGGAGGCGCGGCAGCGGGCGCGCGACCCGGGGCGAGCGCGGGGTTCGGCGGCGGGTCGCAGAGTCAGCGGCAGATCGCGGAGAGCGTCGAGCATGTCGGGCGGGTGGAGGATCCGCTCGAGCTCCATCCGGGCCCGGTACGCCTGCGCCTGTGCCTCGAGCTGCGGGTCCAGGTGCAGCTGTTCGCCTCCGAGCAGGCTGGGCCCGCCGCGCGGCCGCGGATAGGTGAGGCCGACGCTCCCGCCTCCGTTCCCGTCCTGCCGCTGGACGAGCAGCCGCTGCACCGACTGATTCCCGGCGCTGCGCTGCAGCCCGAGCACGGTCTCCTCGCTGGACCGGTGGAGCGGTGCGCGCGTCCGGACCGGCCGCCGCTTGGCGGCAACCTGGACGGATCCGGTGACGTCATGCCTGCGCACGGGGCTACATCGCGTGCTGCGGACCGCCCATCTCGTCTTCTTCCGCGGGCGTGGTCGCGGGCGACCATCGTCGCCACGCCCTCGTCCTCCTCGGGCTCCGCCTCGCGCGCCACCATCGTCGCCACGCCCTCCTCCTCCTCCCCGGGCGCCGCCTCGCGCGCCACCATCGTCGCGACGCCCTCCTCCTCCTCGGGCTCCGCCTCGCGCTCGACGCTCATGTTCATCGTTGCGTCTGGCCGTACGCGCTTCTCCTCTTCCTCGCCGCGCATCGCATGGCGATCGACCTCTTCCTCCTCACGGCCGACGCTCGACGCCGCTCCCGCCGATCCCCCCGGCGAGGCGATCTTGTCGGCGACCGACGACGCCTGCTGCTCGGACGGCTCGTGCGGGTCGCTGACGCGAAGCTCCGAGGCGGGCGGCGCGTCGCGCTGCTGCACGACGTGGGTGAGCTCGTGCGCGAGCAGCTTCTGGCCCTCGTTCGAGACCGGGTCGTACTTGCCCTCGCGGAAGAAGATGTCCTTGCCGGTCGTGAACGCCTCGGCCTGGACCGACTTGTTGAGGTGATCGGACTCCTGGTCGCGGTGGATGTTGACGTCCGAGAAGTCGTGGCCCATCGACTTGCCGAGCGAGGACGCCGTGGACGGGTCGAGCGACTCGCCGCTGCCTCGCTTGGCGTGGATCGCGCGCGCGATCGTCTCGTCGAGGACGGCGCCGCCCATGCCCTTGAGCTGGATGCTCAGGCCCGGCACGACCCCCTGGAGCCCGCGGTTGCTCAGGCCCTCGGTGCCGCTGCGCGCGACCGGCCCCTCCCGCCGGACGGCTTCTCCTGCTGCTGGATGCGCCGGTCCTTGTTCTTCTCTTCTGGCGCGTGCCAGTTTCCCATCGGGACCTCCCTTCAGGGCTCGTCTAGCCCACGAGCTTCTCATAGTAGGGGCCGAACTCCGACTTTCCGAGGAGCCGGCCGAGCTTGCGGTACTCGCGCTGCGTGCCGCGAATCAGGTCCGACCATCTGCACCGGACGATCCTCCATGGCCGCCAGGAACGCCGCGGCGAGCGTGATGTTCCGGATGTTGCCGCCCGAGAGCTCGAACGCCCCCGCGCAGAACTCGAGGTCGACGTCGTCGGCGCGCGGCGCGAGGGGCCGAGGCAGCGCTCCCACAGCTCGCAGCCGGTGGTGCTCGTCGGGCATCGGGAAGTCGACGACGGCGTCCAGCCGGCGCGCGAACGCCTCGTCGATGTTCGCGCGCAGGTTCGTGGCGAGGATCGCGATCCCGTCGAACGACTCCATGCGCTGCAGCAGGTACGCGGTCTCGACGTTCGCGTAGCGGTCGTGCGCGTCGCGCACCTCGGAGCGCTTGCCGAAGAGCGCGTCGGCCTCGTCGAAGAAGAGGACGCCGTGAATCTGATCGGCCTCGGCGAAGATCTGGTCGAGGTTCTTCTCCGTCTCGCCGACGTACTTGTCGACGACCGTCGCGAGGTCGATCGCGTACAGGTCGAGCCCGAGCTCGCCGCCGACGACCTCGGCCGCCATCGTCTTGCCCGTCCCGGACTCGCCGGCGAAGAGCGCGGTGATCCCGCGGCCGCGCGAGCTCGAGCCCTGCATCCCCCAGTCGTCGAGCACGCGGTCGCGATGGAGCGCGCGGCCCGTCACCTCCTGCAGCTGCAAGCAGGGTCTCGGGCGGCAGCACCATGTCGTCCCAGCTCACGTCCGGGTGGATGCGCCGGGAGAGCCGCTCGAGGCCGGCGGCGTTCTGCGCCCGCGCGCCCGCCCGCAGATCTTCCGGCTCGAGCGGCCGGCCGGCGAGGCTCGCGTGCAGCCGGGCAGCCGTCGCCGCGCGGGAGACCTGCTCCGGCCCGAGCCGGAACTGCGCGGTCACGACGGTCGGGTCGAGGTCGGCCGGCGCGTCGCCGTCGAGGCTCGCGCGCCACATCTCCTGGCGGTCGCTCGCGCCGGGTGGCGAGAGCTCGACGAGCAGCGGCACGCCGCGCGACCAGTCGGATCCCAGCTCTTCGTGCCGGTCAGCACCACGGGCCAGTCGGCTTCGGCGAAGTGCCGGACGAGAGCCGGCCCGTGGTCGAGCAAGCGCCTCGATCGGGCCCGCGACGAGGCCGGCGTTCACGAGCCGCGCCTCGCGCACCGCGACGTCGGCCAGCGTGGCGACCTCGTCGTTCGGAACGAGGCGGGCGAGGTCGAGCGCGATCACCGCCTTGCCGAGCTCCGCGAAGGCGGCTGCGGCCAGCGCCCGGCCGGAGGATCCCGCGCGCTCGCGCACGTACGTGAGAGTCGCGCCGGCCCTGATCGCGCGGGCCAGGGCGACCGGGTCGCCGCCGTGGCTCGGCCACGTGTCGGCCCGGAGCCCGGACAGCGACGGATCGATGTGGTCGTCCCCGAGCAGGTGCATGGCCACGCGGTCGGGGACGCGGAGCGAGCGGGTCAGGAACGGCCGTTCCGGCTCCTCGACGCAGGACGAGCCCGCCGTCGACGAGCGGAGCGCCGCGGGTCAGCCGGCGGCGCGCAGCGGCGACGGCCGCGGGGCTGCCGGCAAGCTCGAGCGCGAGCCCGATGCTCGCGCGGCGGCGCGTGACGTCGTCGTGCAGGTAGCCGTAGAGCCGCTCGAACCGGGCGTCGAGGTCGGGGGCGAGGGCGACCAGCAGCAGCTCGACGTCGAGCGGCTCGAGCTCGAAGGTCCGGGCGAGCGAGCGCAGGCGCAGGTGCGGCGCCCGCGGCCTCGGCCTCGTCGGCGGCGCGCTCCACCGCGGGCAGCATGCCCTCCTCCAGCTCCGACGGGACGGGCATCTCCTCGGGCGCGAGCAGACGCTCGACGTGATCCTCGGAGAGGTAGAGGCCGCGGAACGGATCGTCGGGATTCGGGTCGGACGCCGCGCCGGGCGCGCGACCGCGGCGCGCACCCTGGTCTCGACCACGCCGAGCCTGCCGAGCAGATGCGCGAGCGACGGGTCTCCGCGCTCAGCCATGCCGCTACCGGGTGTCGCGGATCGAGAAGCGGCGCCCGGGCGCGTCCGGATTCCCGCCCGTGAAGTCTTCCTCCGCGACCGGCTTCTGCTCGGGCTCCGGCTCCTCGGCCTTCGCGCCCTTCTTGCCCTTGCGCGCCGGGGCCTTCTTGCCCTTGTCCGCGTCGTCGGCAGCGTCGCCGTTGGTGGAGACCACGCCGATCTTCGGCTCCTCGAGCACCGGCGGCCCGGCGGCGGCGACGCGGCCTGCGTCGAACGGGCGCCGTGACGACGAGGTCGAGCGACGGCTTCAGCTCGCCGCCGAGCGCCGACCAGACGTCGGCGAGCGAGCGGTCCTTCGGCGGCGGGAGCGCGATCGAGATGAACGTGTTGTAGGGAGTCTCGGCCAGCGTGCCCAGCAGCACGTCGCGCGGCACCGTCTCGTACTTGAGGAACGCGGCGAGCAGCGAGGAGAGCAGCCGGTGCTCGTCCTCGGGCCGCTGCGTCCAGCAGGTGACGAGGTACGAGAGCTTGTAACGCCGCGGAGGCGGCCGGCGCTCGGTGACGCGGCCCCCGTCGTCCCGGATCTCCTCGAACTGGATCTCCCGCCGATCGAGATCCTCGCGCACGTCGTACAGGTAGACGTTGACCGTCGGCGCGTTGCGGCGCGCGGCCCAGTCCTTCGTCGGCGCCTCGAAGCTCACCTCTGCCCCCGAGCCGTTGACGGCGTACTGGAGCACGAGCTTGCGCAGCGCCTCGTCGACGTCGTGGATCATCGACTACAGGCTCCTACGTCTCTCGCTCGCCGCGCGACAGAGAGCGGTCAGTCTTGAGTGCGGTTCTGGGTGCCCCATAGGGCAGTTCGGCCGAAAGGCGAACGCTTTAGATCAACCCCTCCCGCATGGCGTACGCCACTGCCTGTGAGCGGTTGCGCAGCTGGAGCCGCGACGTCACGTCGTGGATGACGTTCTTGATCGTGCGCTCGGAGTACGACAGCTCGCGCGCGATCTCGCTCGTGTCGAGCCCCTCGGCGACGAGCCGGAGGACGGCGATCTCGCGGTCGGTGAAGCCGGCGAAGTTCAGGCCGCGCGGCGCGAGCACCTGGCGCTGGAGCCGGCCGATCTCCTGCAGCAGGCGGCCGAGCAGATCGGACGGAATCGTCCCGTCGCCGACCTGGGCCGCGGCGATCGCGTGCAAGCAGGGCCTGGGGCGTGGCCTCCGCGCGGCGGAGCAGGCCGCACGCGCCGGCCTCGACGGCGGTCATCAGGCTGCGGTCGTCGATGCGGGTGACGACCAGGACGACGCGCGGGCACCCGTTGCGCTGGATCGTCTTCATCACGCGAACGGTCTCTTCGTCGACCTCGTCGGCGACCACGAGGGCGACTTCTGCTTCCCCGGTCTCGTCCGACGGGACGAGGCGGACATCGGAGCGACCCCTCAGCTCGGACGCGATCCCTGCCTTCGAGATCGGATCGGCGGCATGGAGGTAGAGGGCAATCGACTCGCTCACGGACTCTCCCTTCCACGAGCAGGGGGCTGAGATTTGATGGTGCCAGGAGGGAGTTTCCGTGCACTTAACGTGGACTTAACGGGCAGCTTTCGTTGCCCTCGCGACTTCCTCAGTTGAACATTGGGCTGGTACTTATCCGGCTTCCGGCTTATAGTCAGTGCGGATGAGCGCTTCGGCGACTATTCCTGCGACCCCTCTGGTCGCCCAGCCTGGTGGCGAGGTCAGTGTCTTCGTCCAGATTCGCAACACGGGCGAGATCGTCGACCAGTACACCTTCGAGGTGCTCGGCGACGCTGCGAAGTGGGCCGAGCTCGAGCCCGGCGAGCTCTCGCTGTTCCCCGACGCCGAGGGCGAGATCAAGCTCACCTTCCGGCCTCCGCGGGAGGCGACGACCGCCGCCGGCCCGATCCCGTTCGGCCTGAAGGTCGTCTCGAAGGAGAACCCCGAGGACTCGACCGTCGCCGAGGGCGTGCTCGAGGTCGGCCTCTTCCTCGACTCCGGCGCCGAGCTCCTGCCGCGCACGTCGCGCGGGCGCCTGGCCGGCAAGCACGAGCTCGCGTTCGACAACCGCGGCAACACGCGCGTGAACGCCTCGCTCTCGGCGACCGACCCGGACAACAAGCTCCGCTTCCGCTTCGCGCCGCCGGCGATCGTCTCGGAGCCGGGCACCGCGACGTTCGCGAAGGTCGCGGTCCGGCCCGAAGCGCAAGTTCCTCTGGGGCCGCCCGAAGACGCTGCCGTTCAAGGTCTTCATCGAGCCGGAAGGCGAGGCGCCGATCGTCGTCGACGGCACGATGTTCCAGGAGCAGCTGTTCCCGAAGCTTCTGGGGCTGGCCTGCGTCCTGCTCGGAGCCCTGGCCCTGCTCTGGGCGTTCGTGCTCCGGCCGCAGATCCAGAACACCGCGAAGGACGCGGCGACCGCGCAGAACAAGGCGACCGCGAAGAAGGTCGCGAAGCAGGCGGCGGCCATCAAGAAGGTGCAGAAGGACAACAACTCGCAAGAAAGCAGCGCGACGCCGCGACCAGGCTGCGCAGCCTCGAAGGCCGCCGCGAGCGCAGCCGCGAACAACGCGCAACGCAGAACACGGCCCGTCGGCAATCGCAGCCGCCCAGAAGCAAGGCTGCCGCGCAGGCGAAGAAGGCGGCGGCGCTGGCCGCCGCTGCCAGGCAACCCGGGCGACATCCGCCTCGCCGCCACCTGCGGCACGACCTGCGCGCCCGCCGTTCACGGTGGCGAAGAACACGTCGCTCTCGATCACCGACATCGTGCTCCAGAACCCGGCCGGCGACAGCGGCACCCTCACCATCCTCCGCGACCAGACGCCGCTGCTCGTGCAGCAGCTCGACAACTTCCGCGATCTCGACTTCCACTTCATCACGCCCCTCATCTTCACCGCGGGTCAGAAGCTCGTCCTCTCGATCGTCTGCGCCAACAAGCCTGTGGGGACGACTCCGGCCGCGGCCTGCACTCCCGCCGGCCTGTTCTCGGGCCCGACCAAGAGCACGAAGAAGCCGAAGAAGGGCTAATCCGAGCGTGACCGGCCGGCTCCTCCGCGTCGCGTTGCTCGCCCTCCTCGTGGCACTGGTGCTGCCGGCGTCGAGCCGCACGTTCCCGTCCGACAAGAGCGTCAGCCACCGGCACGGCCCTGGGCTGCTCGCCGTCTGCACGGCCGGCACGGCCTGCATCGACCTCGACGTGCACCAGGGCGACACGCCCGATCCCGTCCCGGCCGGCAACGGGCTGACCTACAGGATCATGCTCCAGAACCACGGCCCGGACGCGGCGACCGACGTCACCGTCCTCGACACGCTGCCGCCGGGCGTGATCTGCCCGGGACCGGGGTGGCCGTGCGCCCACGAGCTGCGTAACGACGAACGTCGACACGCCCGGGAACCCCGGCCCGGCGTGCTCGTTGAACACCGTTCTCGAACACCATCGACTGCTTCTTCGCCACGGTCGAGAACACCGACCTCAACCCCGTCGCCCGGGCCCGCGCATCATCACGGTCAAGGTCACGCCCGACCCGACCCGCCTGCCGCCCGACCTATCCGCGCACGATCACCAACACGGTCGAGGCCAACAACGACTGCACGTGCACCGACAGCAACGCCGCCAACAACCGCTCGCTCGAGAACACGACCGTCACGAGCCCGGGCGACCTGAAGCTGACGAAGACGCACACGCGGCGACCCGGTGCCGCCGTCGGTCGTCATCACCTACAAGCTGCGGCTGGACAACACCGCGCAGGCGGCGACGCTCGCCCCGGACCCGCGGCAGCGACCGTGCCGAACCCGATCACGGTCACCGACACGCTGCCGCACGGGTTCCAGTTCGTCGGAACGGTCGCCGGACTTCGCCGTCGCGACCAGTGCACGGCGACCACGGCCGGCCCGCTGCAGAACTCGATCGTGACGTGCCACCCGCAGGTCTCGATCCCGGCCGGCGGCAACTACACGATCGGCCTCAGGGTCAATCCGACGCAGACCGGGCTCGTTCACGAACCTCGCCAGCGTGACGAAGTACGGCGGCGACGTGAACACGAGCGACAACTCCGCCTCCGACCTCACGCACGTCGCCTGCCCGAAGCCGGGCACGGACCGTCTGCCGTTCCTGTGCGTCACGAAGAGCGACTCGCAGGACCCGGTTCCGCAGGGCGCACCGTTCAACTACACGATCCGGGTCACGAACGAGCGGCATCGGCGCCGAAACGAGTTCACCGACCCGGTGCGGGTCACCGACACGCTCCCGCCGGGCATGAGCGTGGTCGGAACCAGCGTCCAGGGCGGCTCCTGCGGTGCGGTCAGCGGCGGCGTCCTGGCCTGCACGCTCAATCCCGATATCGCGCCCGGCGCGACCCGCACGATCACGGTCACCGTGATCGCCTTACAGCTGGGCACGTTCGAGAACGTCGCCTGCATCAATATCTTCGAGAGCCTGACCTGCGCCAACGAGCCGACGACGATCATCGCCGGCGCCGACCTCGCGATCACCAAGACCGCCTCGCCGAACCCGGTCGACGTCAACTCGAACGCTGACCTACACGATCAAGGTCACGAACAAGGGCCCGGCGGGCGTGCCGAACGTGCAGATGGACGACTCGATCCCGGCGAACGTGCAGTTCGTCTCCTCGAGCGTGTCGCCCGGGACCGCGAGCTGCGCGCTGACGACCGCCGCGAACTTCCACTGCAACCTCGGCTTCATGGGCCCCGTGACCTCGAAGACGATCACGGTCATCGCCAAGTCCACCGCCGCCGGGCACGGTCACCAACAAGGCCTGCGTGGCCAACGACGGGACCGCGCAGGCGCCGATCGACTTCGACCTCACGAACAACTGCGCAACCTCCAACATCCAGGCGAACGACGCCGATCTGGCCGTCACCAAGACCGCGGCGCCTTCCCCGCTCGGGGTCGGACAGCCGCTGACCTACACGCTGACGGTCACGAACAAGGGGCCCGGCGTGGCATCGGGCGTGGCGCTGACCGACCCGCTGCCGGACGCGGTCACGTTCAAGAGCGCGACCGACGACGAAGGGCACGTGCGCCGGATCGACGACGATCACGTGCTCGATCGGAACGCTGGCCTCCGGCGCGGTCGTGACGGTCACGATCAGGTCACGCCGACGAAGCCCGGAACGGCCAAGAACACCGCCACCGCGACCTCTGACAGCTCCGACCCGGTCCAGGGCGAACAACACGGCGAGCGTGACGGTCACGATCACCGCCGCCGACGTCGCGATCAGCAAGACCGCGAGCCCCGATCCGGTCGCGGTCGGGACGTCGCTGACCTACACGCTGCGCGTGACGAACCTCGGTCCGGACAAGGCAACCGGCGTGACCGTGCGCGACACGCTCCCCGACGCCCTGGCGGTGCCGACGACGACCCCGAGCCAGGGCACCTGCTTCGGCGCCCCGACCGTGACCTGCGCCCTCGGCGACATCGCGGCGAACAAGACCGCAACGGTGACGATCGTCGTCACCGAGCTAGGTGCCGCCGGCTCGATCACGAACGGTGCGAGCGTGACGAGCGCCTTCGACCTCAACTCGTCGAACAACAGTGCCAGCGTCACGACGCGGGTGATCGACCCGCAGGTCGTCGCCGTGCCGGCGATCGGCACTCCGGGCTTCGTCACCGTCGCCCGGGGCACCGACTTCCCGCCGAACGCACCGGTCGAGCTCACGTGGCAGCCGGGCCTCGGCAAGCAGACGGTGACCGCCGGCCCGGACGGAACGTTCAGCGTCCCGATGCTCGTCTTCCCGAACGACATCGTCGGGCCGCGACAGATCGAGGCAACGCCTCTACAGCCCCAGGTTCCGGCCACGGACTTCCTCACGGCGAACAACGATTTCCTGGTTGTTCCGCCCACCGTCACAGCCATTCCAGGTAGAACCCGTTGTTCCGATCACGAAGCTCGTCCAGAGGAGCGGCTGAGTGAACGACTGGAGCGACAGCGACATCCCTCCGACGCGCAGCCGGCGATGGGCCCGGGTCGGCGATGCGTGGCTCGAGGCGACGATCGAGTGCTCGACGCCGGGGAGCGACCTCCTCGACCTCGAGCTGACGATGCGCGCCGTCGACGGGCCGCTCGTCTCGCCGGCGCTCCAGGAGCGCTACGTCGGGGTTTCGCTGCAGCCGTCGCACCCGCGGTATGCGCCGTCGCTCATGGCCGGCTCGGAGATCGCGTACGTCGCCGGCCTGCTCGCCGCCGCTGACGCGGCCCCGGCTCCGGCTCCGGTAGCGAGCCCGGATCGGAGCGAGCGCGCCCGCCGGCGGTTCCGGCTTCCCTCCGTCGCACTCCGCCCGCACCGGCTGGCGGCGGCGTTCGTCCTGCTCGGCCTGCTCTTCCCGGGAGTGGCCTTCGTCGCAGCGGCCCAGGCCGACGGCGGCGGAACCACCACCGGCCCGCCGGTGACCACGCCGACCGTCCCGACCACCGAGTCGACACCGACCGACACGACCGCGACGACCACCGCCTCCACCGACACGACGCCGACGGACACGACGCCGACAGACCCGACGGTGACCGACACCACGTCGTCGGCCACGACTCCGACGGACACGACGGGCGACGTCCCTCCGGCGCGAGACCACGCGCCCGTGCTCGAACGTCCCACGCCCGACACGACCCCGCCCACGACCACGATCACCGCGACGGTCGCCAGGCCGGCGAAGACGAAGACGGTCCCGAAGGCCAAGCCCAAGAAGGCGCCCGCGGCCCCGAAGGCCGCCGCCGACGCTCACGATTCCGGGCGCCTTCGATCCGACGCCGCCCGGCCTGCGCCTCTCGCCCGCGTTCGCCGCCGACCTGACGGTCGTCGCTGCCAACGCGCACGTCGGCTGGGCCCAGCTGCTGGGACTGATCCGGGCGCAGGGGCACTACAGCGCGACGCCGGCGAGCGAGCCCGCGCTGGAGGCCCTGGCCGTGCGCATGGGCGGAGCTCGGCTCGACCGCGTACCCGCGCGCGGTCGCGCTGTCGCTGCTCGGCGACACCGTTCTCGCAGACCGGGCGGTCGCGCTCTCCAACTACTACGAGGCCGTCGGTCTCCCCGCGCTCGTCCACGGGCTGAAGTGGGCGAAGCCGGGGCTGGAGCGCAAGCTGCTGGCGGATCCGCGGGCGCTGATCTATCCCGGCGGCCGGAACGACGTGCAGAGCGGCAAGGTCGACGTCCGCGTCCTGGCCACCATCGAGTACCTCGCGCAGACCTACGGCCAGGTCACCGTCTCCTGCCTCATCACGGGGCACAGCATGTACGCGAGGCCCGGCGTGATCTCGGCCCACTACTACGGCCTCGCGGTCGACATCGCGGCCGTGAAGAACACTCCGATCGCGGGCCATCAGCAGCAGGGCGGGATCACGGAGAGCGCGATCGAGAGCATCCTGAGGCTCCCGCTGGACATGCAGCCGAACCAGGTGATCTCCCTGCTCAACCTCGGCGGGCCGTCGTTCGCCCTCGCCAACCACTGGGACCACATCCACATCGGCTTCGCGCCGGCACCGTTCATCATCGCGGGCGGAGACGCCAAGGATTCGCTGACGACCCTGAGCGGGGCCGGCAGCCTGCTCGCAGCTCTGGCAGTCGGCCGGCAGCGACGTACGGCGTCCCGTGGCAGGTGCTCGCCGCGATCAACAAGATCGAGTCCAACTTCGGCAGAACATGGGCCCGAGCTCGGCCGGCGCGATCGGCTGGATGCAGTTCCTGCCCTCGACCTGGCGCAAGTGGGGCGTCGACGCGAACGGCGACGGCATCGCGAACCCGTGGGAGCCGGCCGACGCGATCTACTCCGCGGCGCGCTACCTCGGTGCCGCGGGCGCGCAGACGAACCTGCCGCGCGCCATCTACGCGTACAACCACGCGCAGTGGTACGTGGACGAGGTGCTCCAGCTGGCGAGCCTGTACGGCGACAAGGGAGCGGGCACGTTCGTCGGCCTCTACGCGCCGATCATGTTCTCGGACGACGACGTCGACGCTGCACGCAGCGGAACCTGGCACTCCGGCAGGAGGCGCCGATGTCACTCTCCACGCAGTGGAGGCTCGAGCAGCAGCGCGCCGCCGAGCCGGACCTCGTCGGGCGCTGGCTCTCGGTGTTCACCGACCTCGTCGGGCAGCGCGCAGCAGGCGATGCCGGGCCCGGTCGGTCGGCTGGCTGCGGGAAGGCGGATCGCTCCTGGAGGCGATGGCGGCGCAGCCCGCCGCCGCGACCTCGGCGTACGACATGCGGTTCCGGCAGATGATGGATCCGGCGATCCTGGGCCGGATGCTGACCGTTCAGGCGGCGAGCGGAGCGGCGAGCGCGTCGGCCACCCGGCGCTTGGTCGGCCCGTCGAGCAACTCGACCGGCACGCCGTAGACCCCCAGCGCACGCGCAACGTCTCCCGGTGTCGCGCCGACGACACCGTTCAGGCCCGCCGCCGGCACGTAGAGCCGTGACGGGTAGGCGTGCGAGGCGCGGTAGCCGTGCTCACCCTCGATCACGCGTCCCCAGAGCGAGACGCGGCCGATGACGCGAAACAGCGACTCCTCGCCGGCCGGCCCGTAGCCGTCGAAGTACGACGCCGCGAGATCGAGCGTCTTCGAGGCGTAGATGCCGCAGCCGCAGCGCCCGTGCGGCGAGGGGTGCGGCTCGCGGTGCAGCGACGAGAGCGGCTTCCGGCCGCCGGAGTGGGGCGGCGGATCGGCGGGACGGCAGACGGCGATCTCCTCGCGCCTCGGGATCCAGAGCGTGGGATACATCACGGACGCGAGGCGGAGCTCGCCATGCTCGCGCACGACGAGCCAGACGCGCCAGCCTGTGATGGGGCGAAAGAAGTCGGGGGCGGTCACCGCGCGGCGAGCGCGCCGACGCGCTCGGTCTCACGCGGGGCTTCGACCCGATCCTCGCGCGGTTCCACGGGCGCCTCGCGGGGGACCGGATCCTCGAGAGGCTCGATCGTGTACGTCTTGATCGTGTCGCCGATCTTCATGTCGGAACCCCTAATCGGCGAATCCAGCCGCGAACTTGAGCCTGCCAACGAGGGAGCCGCTCGTGGCCGGCCTCCCCGCGCCGCATGCGATCCTTTGGCCCTCCCGTGACGCCGACACGCACCCACGATCGTCCACCTCGGTGACCCGCGGTAGGCTGCTCGTAGCCGCGGCGGGCGGTGCGGTCGCCCTCGCGGTCGGCGTCGCGATCGGCGTCCAGCTGGGCGGAGGCGGCAGGTCGAGCGGTACGTTGCCGCGAGCACCGGCGCCGGCACGACGACGGAGACCCGGGCCGGGTCCACCATCGTGCGCGTCGACAGGACGTGGACCTGCCGTCACCCGGTCGACCTCGACCTGGTGCGGGTGACGATGACCGCGGCCGCCGGCTCGAGCCGTCGGCACGCGGACGCGATTCACCTCCGACCGGGCTGCACCGGACGGATCGGCCGCGTGGAGGTGACGCAGTCGGCCGGCGACGGGATCAAGGTCGCGGAGGGCGCGCACGACATCGAGATCGACGGCGGGTTCGTGCACTGCCTCGCCAAGGCGCCGGGCCTCCACCAGGACGGCATCCAGGTCCTCGGCGGCGACCGGATCACGTTCAGGCACCTCGACATCGACTGCGGCCGCGCGGGCGAGCGGCTGATCAACTCGAACCTCTTCATCCGGGAAGCCGGCCGGTCGACCCACCCGCCGACCGACGTCGTCTGCGACGAGTGCACGCTGGGCGGCGACGCCGCGCACACGGTCAGCATCCAGAAGTCGCTGCGCTCCGGCGTCACCGACTCGACGCTGTGCCCGGCGAAGTACCCGAATCTGACCCTGACCGTCGGCGCCGGCGCCGTCGAGCCGGTCACGACAGGCAACCTGCTCGGCACGTGCGCAGGACCCGAGGCCGGCCGGCCGGTCGAGCCGCATCGGCAGAGCGCGTGGTGCGAGGGCGCACTGAAGCTCCGGCGTGCCGCCGACCGGCAAGGCCCGGATCACAGCGCGAAGCGGTAGACGTGCACGTCGTGCGGCCCGAACCAGTCGCTGAAGCGCGCCGGCGCTCACGGGAACCGTGCGCGGCGCCTGCTGGCCGGCGAGGGCGGGTGGTGGGAGTGGCGTCTGGACCGGCTCGAACAGCACTTCGCCCTGCGCCAGCGCGGTCCCGTCCCGCTTGCGGGGTAACCCCGCGAACTCGACGACCGAGACCGGGCCTCCGATCCGCACCGCGATCACGTAGAGGTGCGTCGAGGTGCGCCGCGTGACGAGCTCGAGCTGCGGGTTGTGCGGCTTCGTCGTCACCGCCTCCGCGGCGTCCGCCGCGAGCAGCGCCGGGCGCAGCTCCGCCGAAGCGAGCTCGCTCACCACGGGCCTCAGCGCACGTCGCCAGAACGTCCAGTTCCAGCCGGCCGCCGCGTCCTCGGGCTCCATGACGCCCGTGATGTGGCCGCCGAAGAAGACCAGTCCCCGCGCGCCGTTCACGATCGCCTGGTACGCCATGAACCGCTCCTGCGGCAACGACGGAAACCGTGGGACCCGATGGGGATTGGTCTTCGTCGGCAGTACGCCGCTCCACGCGATCTGCAACGTCATCCAGAACGGCTTCCGGCCCGCAGCCTCCCGGGTCTTCCGCGCCAGCTCGCCGACGACGTTGATGTCTCGGTTCGAGCCGTTCACGTGCAGCCCGGGCGGATACGAGACCGGGTAGATGTCGACGCCCGTGATGTCGAACGCGGGCCGGTACGGGACGAGGTCGGCGACCGGGCTGTGCGGCGCCTGCACGAGCACCAGCGGATGGTGCGGATCGAGTGCCTTCAGCTTCGTGTACGCGCGGACGAGACCGGCCGGCCGCACCCAGTCCGAGCCTCGCTCCGGGTTGCGCGGCTCGTCGACGCCCTTGTAGGCGAGCAGCGCAGGATGATTGCGGAGCGCGGTGACGATCTTCGTCAACACCTGCTCGTGAACGGACACGGCTGACCGGCCACGTGTGCCGGGAAGTTGGGCGTGTCCCCGAGCCACAGCCAGCCGCCCAGACCGTGCCCGGCGAGCACATCGTGCAGCGACTTCTGCGCCGCGATCTGCCCGTCGACGGCCTCGAGCGCCCAGTCTCCCGTGCCCGTGCGCACGAAGTTGACCCCGTTGGCCGCGACCTCCTCCAGCCCGTCCCTGCCGCTCGTCGACCTCGAGCCGGGCGGCGGTCCGTTCGAGAGCCCGATCGGAAAGACGTTCCTGCCGCCAACGACCAGGGCGCCGGACTCGCCGTCGAGCGCGGCGCTGGCGGTGGGCGTCGAAGGTCACGCACCGGACGGTAACCATTCCGGGGGCGGCACGCGGTCACTCTGTCAGGCGCGTCGCGACAGGTACGGTCGCCGGGTGGTAGTGCGCGAGGGGATGCTGGTCAAGGTTCTCGCCAACGGTCCCTATCTCGTCTCGGGCTCCGTCCCGGTCGCGGTGCAGACCATCGGAGCGGACGAGCATGGCGACTCGGTCGAGTGGATCGAGGGCCGGCGCTTCCCCGATCAGGAGCGCTACGCCCTGTGCCGCTGCGGGCACTCGAGCAACAAGCCGTACTGCGACGGGACGCACAAGAAGATCGGGTTCGCGGGAACCGAGACGGCCGACCGCCTGCCGTACCTCCAGGTGGCCGCGGAGTTCGACGGCCCCGTGCTGGCGGTCACCGACGCGCAGGCGTTGTGCATGGGCGCGCGCTTCTGCCATCCGGCGGCCGGCCGGATCTGGGATCTGGTCGGCGAGAGCGGCGAGGAAGCCGAGCGGCTCGTGAAGCGCGAGGCGGGCCTGTGTCCGTCGGGTCGGCTCGTCGCCTGGGATCGGCTCGCGCGCACGGCGTTCGAGCCCGAGCTCGAGCCGTCGATCGGGATCGTCGAGGATCCGCACCGCGGAGTCAGCGGGCCGCTCTGGGTGCGCGGCGGGATCGCCGTGCAGTCGGCGGAAGGCGATCTCTACGAGACGCGGAGCCGGGTCACGCTCTGTCGCTGCGGCGAGTCTCGAAACAAGCCGTTCTGCGACGGCGCGCACACCCGTGTCGGGTTCGACGACGGGCTCCTGTTACAACCGGCTGGGAGCTAAGCAGCCCTTCGCAACAGGCCTCGCTTGACAGACCCGTGCCCGATGGCCGAAGGTGCACAACATGTGCTGCCTCGTCCTCTCTGCCGGATTCATCGGCCCCCGGTTCGCGCTCCTGCTCTGGTGGCTGTTCGGCGACAAGGTCGATGCCGCGTTCTCGTCGTGGATCTGGCCGCTGCTCGGTCTGCTGTTCCTCCCGTGGACGACGCTCGCCTACGTGCTTGTCTGGGGTCCGGTGGACGGAGTGTCGGGCCTGGGCTGGCTCGTGGTCGCGATCGGGGTCGTCGCCGACCTGGCCACGTACTCGAGCCGCGCTGCGCAGAAGTACCGCACGTCGACCGCCTGAGCCCTGAGCCCTACCCGGTGCCGACTGCGATCCCGGCCCGCGCGTGGTCGCGCCGCCTCGCCTCAGTCCCAGGTCCAGCCGTCGGTGGATGCGCTCGCATCGGGCGTGACGGACGCGCTCGCGTCCGGAGTGACGGATGCATTCGCGTCCGGAGTGATCGAGATGCGTTCGCGACCGGGGACGGATGCGCTCGCGACCGGAGTGACGGACATGTCCGCCGCAGGCGAGATCGCAGCCGAGCCGTCGGTGGGGGTCTGGACGAGCGAGTAGTCCGCAGCCCTCAACATGGTCGTGTTCGTCGTCCACTTCCAGCCCGAGAGTCCTGTCACGGTCATGAATATCGCCATGACCATCAGTAGCTTCAGCGCCAACTTCAGCACGGTCTTCCTCCTCGGTTAATCGGCCGCATGTCGAGATTCGTGTCCATCAGCAAGCGAGGGCGTCGAGCGTGACGCCGCCGAACTCCTCCGCAAAAGCAGCGACGATCGCCGGGTCGAACTGTGTGCCGGCGCAGCTGATCAGCTCCTCCATCGCTTCCCCGTCGGTCATCCGTCGTCGGTAGACGCGGTCGGACGTCATCGCGTCGTAGGCATCGGCGACGAAGATGATCCGCGCGCCGATCGGGATCTCCTCACCGCGCAGGCCGTCGGGATAGCCGGTCCCGTCCCAGCGCTCGTGGTGGTGTAGCACCCATTCGGCGACCGGATCGACGTCGAGGCCCTCGAGCATCTGGAAGCCGATCCGCGGGTGCCGCTCGAGTACGAGCCGCTCCGCCTGGGTGAGCTTGCCCGGCTTGCGCAGGATCTCTTCCGGGATCGCGAGCTTGCCGAGGTCGTGCAGGCTCGTCGCGAGGCGTGTCAGCTCGGTCTGCTCCTCGTCGAGCCCGAGCCGCGACGCAATCCGGGCAGCGAGCTCGCTGACCCGTTCGGAGTGGCTGCCCGTGTACGCGTCGCGTGCGTCGACGGCCTTCGCCAGGCTTGCAGCTGCCCGGTAGCGGGCGGCGCGGTCAGAACCGGCTTCGAGCCTCCTCACCTGCGCGAGCTCGACGACGTCAGGCCGGTAGACGACCTGGTTCTTGCCGTGCTCCTTCGCCCAGTAGAGCGCACTGTCGGCCAGGCGCACGAGCTCGTCCCGGCCGCCCTGCACCGGGAAGCTCGCGACCCCGACGCTGACGAGAACGCCGTCCACCTCCTCGTCCTCGAGCGAGCCGATCCGACCGGCGATCGACTCGGCCGCCGTCAGCGCGGCGCGCTCGTCGAGGCCGGGGAGCAGGAGGGCGAACTCGTCGCCACCGAGCCGGAAGGCCTCGCCGCCCTGGCGCAGAAGCCCGGCTACGCGCGAAAGGACGCGGTCGCCGGCCGGATGGCCGAAGCGGTCGTTGATCCGCTTGAAGTCGTCGACATCGACGAGACAGAGCGCCAGCGCGTCCGGTCCTGCTCGGCGGTTGCGAGCTCACGCTGCAGCCGCTCGTGGAAATGACGGTAGTTGCCGAGCCCGGTCAGGGGATCGGTCAGGGCGAGCCGCATCGCGCGCAACTCGCGAGAGCTCGAGCGCTGATACAGCTCGATCGCCACCAACGGCGGCACGAGCAGCAACCCGAAGGCGGGTGCACGCTGCCAGAGCACGACCAGAACCGCCGTCGTGGTCGCCATCAGAAGGAAGGGAGTCAGCGTCGAGACGAAGAAGCCCTTGAGAGCAGGCAGCAATGGCCCGCCGTTGGCGGCCGAGATGACGGCCGCCAGCAGGACGATGTCGGTGACGTAGAACGCGCAGGCGCCCGCAAGACCGATCTCGGTGCGGCTGGGAACGAGCATCGCCACCGCGCCCGCCGCCGCGCCGCCGAGCGAGTACAGGGCCGTGTTGTACGCGATCCGCACCAGCGGCTTGCGCCGCCGCGCCTCCACCAACAGCATCGTCAGCAGGCCGACCAGCGTCGCCAACTGCCACGAGTACACGGCGGCGGTCGCGACGATGAAGATCATGGCCAGCGACGTCGCACCGGCCGCCACGCCGGCAACCCGCACCGGGAACGCCTCGGCAATCGTCGCGCCGAGAAGGAGCACGCCCGCACCGGCCAGCGCCGACGTGGGCGTCCCGTTCAGCTGACTCGCAGCCAGCACCACCACCGCCGCCGCACCCGCGACCACGGATCCGACAACCAGCGGCAGCCTCGAAGCGATGAGGAACGGCAGCCGGCGCGGGTGGAACACCATCGAAGCGGAATCCATCACTACGAAACCCCCAGACGAAGGACCGCGAGTATTGGCCGGACACTCCCGCCTCGCCATCACCCCAAAAGGGGATCCGGCCCGCGCCGATGCAAACTCCCCAAACGTGGGGTCTCGAGTCGGAGCACCCGTTCGCAAGCGGCCTCAAGTGCGAAGCGCCACTCGACGGCGTGGCTTTCGCAGGTCATTCCGACCGAGCCACGCGCGGACTCGAGCCGCGGATCCTGCAGTACCGTAGTCGGCCGCAGCGAAGGGACCGGCAATTGCGGATCAGGGCACCGGTCTGCTGGTGGAAACTTCCCGCAACGATCGCGCCCCCCGTCAGCACCCCCACGAGCACGCCGATGCACGGAACCGGAGATGACCGCCTACCCACGCCGGGAGCCCGCGTGCCGGGAGGGACGGGCGCTCGCGAAGCCGCAGCCACGCCACGACATCCTGTCGATCTCGACACGTTCGCGGCCGACTGGGAGCGGGCGCTCGACGCCGCCCAGAATGCTCTGACAGCCGCAGGCGGCGCGCTCCCCGGTGCAGAGCTCGAGCAACGGCGACGCGAGCTCGTGCAGGAGCGCCTGCAGGTGGCCGGACTGCTCGTGCAGGTGGCTCAGGCTGCCGGGGTGCATCCGGCGCCGTGGCTGTCGCCGGTGCCGGTCAGCACCGCGATGCTCGGCCTGGCGCCCACCGTCAAGGCCTGCCTGTTCGACCTGGACGGCGTGCTCACGGACAGCGGCGTCCTACACGCTCTGATCTGGGCCGAGGTCTTCGATGAATTCCTGCTCCGCATGAGCGAGAAAGCCGCGCGGCACTTCATCCCGTTCGACCGCGACGCCGACTACCGCGCCTACATCGACGGCCGCCCACGGCTGGAGGGAGTCCATTCCTTCCTCGACAGCCGCGGCATCCGCCTGCCCGAAGGGAGAGCCGACGACCCGGCCCAGGCCGACACGGCGTACGGACTTGCCAGGCGCAAGAGCGAGGCGCTGGCGCGTGGCCTCCGCCGGCGCGGCGTGACCGCCCTGCCGGGTGCGCGCCGCTATCTGGAGGCAGCCGGTCACGCCGGCTGCAAGCGCGCCGTCGTCTCGGCAAGCACAAGCACGCTGCCGATGCTCGAGCTGGCCGGGCTTGCCACCCTGGTCGAAGAGCGCGTCGACGCCGACGTGATCCTCGCCGAGAGACTGCGCTCGCGACCGGCCCCCGACCTGCTGCTCGCCGCCTGCCATCGCCTCGGCGTCCGCCCGGAGGAGGCCGTCACCTTCACGCACAGCCCAGAGGGCGTCGCCGCCGGCCATACCGCCGGAATCACCGTCGTCGGGGTCGGCGACCGAGGGCAAGGCGAGCTCCTGCGCGGGTTCGGAGCCGAGTCCGTCGTCCCGAGCCTGAGAGGGCTGCTCGACCGGCAGCTGGCCCAGGCAGGCGTCTGAGACGACTACGCGGCGGCAAGTTCGAGACGAAGCGGAGTAAATCGACGCCGAACGGCCCGGTATGGGACCGAACCGGTCGTTCGTTCGTGTGGGCGACGGTCGCGGCGCAGGCCGCGCTCGAAACCCTAGTTTTTACTCTCGCTGGTGCCGACCCGAAGGCGGGCCGGCACCGGTGCGAGCGTTCTCTACTGCAGTCGGAGTCGTGCGCCTGCGTAGGCCGCGAGGCCGTAGATGATCAGGATGTCGACCGCGAACATCGCCATCGACCACCAGGGGTTCGCGTGCACGAACATCAGCTGGCCGAGCGCGTTGAGGCCTGCGACGGTGATCCCGAACCAGCGGGCAAGCTCGCTCCCGCTCATCAGCGAGAAGGCCGCCAGCACGCACCCGACACCGAGGCCGAGCACGATCCAGCCCCAGGTGTGGAGGCTGCTGAACACGAACGTCGCGTCGGCCACGAAGACCTTCGAGGACGAGATCGCGAGGATGCCCTCGATGATCCCCCACACCCCGGCGACGGCGAGCATGATCGCGGAGAACGCGACCCAGCCGAGGCCCTGAGGCTCGGTCTCCAGTCCCATCGTCGGCATGCCCGAAGTGGCTACGTCACCATTCGTCGCCAACGTCCTGGGTTTCTCGACGGTTGACATATTCAACCTCCCTCGAACCCGAACTGACCGCGGATGCACGGTCGCACGACGAGAGTGCAGCCCTTCAACGCGATCCGCACATCGGTCGCGGCCACGAATCGGGATCCGTAGAACGCCGCAAAGATAAATGGTTTGCAACGCTCCGGCCGAGCCCCGCCACGAGTCACCACCCCTTGGCTCTAGGCTTCGTGGGCCGTGGCGCTCGAGGCCCGCAGAGAAGTCGGCGGTCGCATTCGCGGCCGGCCCCGTGCTCGCCGTCGTCGCGCTGAAGTGCGCGCTGGACGCTCGCCGTCGCCGGACGCTACGGCTGGCACCGCGACGAGCTGTACTACGCCGTCGCCGGCCTGCATCTGCAGGGCGGCTACGTCGAGTTCCCGCCGGTGACGGCGCTGCTCGCGGCGCTGGCCCGCGAGCTGTTCGGCTGGTCGCTCGTCGGCCTGCGCGCGATCACGATCCTCGCGAGCGCGGGAACGGTGGTGGTCGGTGCCCTCGTCGCCCGCGAGCTCGGGGCGACGCGCCGTGCGCAGACGCTCGCCGCGGTGATGATCGGATTCGCGCCGGGGATGATCGCGACCAACCTGCTCTTCCAGCCGGTCGCGCTCGACCAGCTCACGACGATGGTCGTCCTCTGGCTCGCGCTGCGGCTCGCGCTCGGGCGCGGTTCGTGGCCGCTGCTCGGAGTCGCGGCCGGCATCGGGCTCGAGACGAAGTACACGATCGCCGTCGTCCTCGTCCTGCTGATCGCGACGTTCCTCGTCTGGCGCCGCGACGTGCTCCGATCCTGGGGCTTCCCGCTGGCCGTGCTGATCGCCGCCGCGCTGCTCGTCCCGAATCTCGTCTGGGAGGCGGGCCACGGCTGGACGAGCGTGCACTGGTTCCTCAACCCGCCGCCGAGCGGCAGCGACGAGACGCGGCCCGCAGTTCGTCGTCAACCTGATCCTGCTCATGGCGGTGGCGTTTCCGGTCGCCGTCGCCGGAGTCGTGTCGCTCGTCCGCAACCGCGCAGCTGCGCCCATTCGGCTGGACGGTCGTCGGCACCGTCGCTCGCCTACTTCGTGCTCGGGGGCAAGTCGTACTACGCCCTGCCGGTGCTGGTGTTCGCGGTCGCCGCCGGCGCGATTCCGCTCGATCGCTGGCTGACACCTCGCCGTCTCCGGGTGGCCGGCGGCTCCTTCGCGGCCGTCGGCCTTCTGGTCCTGCCGATCACGCTGCCGGTGCTGCCGCTGCACACGGCCGTCCGGCTCGGAGTCGTCAAGGCGCGCAGCGACTATCAGTCGGAGGTCGGCTGGCCCGCGTACGTGCGCCTCGTGGAGCGGCACGCGGCGGGCGCGGACGTGATCGTGGCGGACAACTACGGCGAAGCGGGCGCGCTCGAGCTGTTCGGCCGCGGCCTCCCGCCGGTCGCGTCGGCGGACGTGACGATGCGCTACTGGCGCCCGCGGGTGGCCGGGCGGCAGGCGCTCGTGATCGGCTACTCGCGGCGCGCCGCCGGCTTCTGCAGCGGCTATCGCGTCGTCGCTCGCATCTCCGCGGCGAACGACAGCGACGAGGGCGGCGAGCCGATCGCGCGCTGCACGCTGCGCGGCACGCTCGCAGAGGTCTGGCCGAGCATCGTCGCGACGCAGGACTCTTCGATGAAGAGCCGACGCGCGGATTCGAACCGCGGACCCCTTCATTACGAGTGAAGTGCTCTACCAGCTGAGCTACGTCGGCGCGGGGGCCAAGTCTAGCCGACCTACCCCGCCCGTTCGGCGCTCCGGAGACCCCTCAACGCCCACGGCATGAACGCGGCGACCAGCGCGACCGCGGTCAGGAACGCGACACCCGTCTGCGTCGGCGAGCCCGCCAGGAGGCCCCGGCCCGCCTCGAGGACGCGCGTCACGGGATTGACGACCGCGATGCCGTGGATCCAGCCCTGGAGCAGGCCGAGCGGCACGTAGACCGGGGCGAAGAACAGCACGATGAAGATCGGGAACTGCATCATCGGGCCGGCCTGCATCGTGCGGAAGCGCATCGCAACGCCGCACGAGAACAGAAGCGCCGCCGCGTTGACGAGCAGCGCCGAGCGTGTAGAGCGCGCCGAGATCGACCGCGCTGCCGTCGATCGGCATGCCGACCGCGAGCGCGACGACGGTCAGGACGGCGGCGGTGACCAGCCAGCGGACCAGCGCCGCCAGCGCGTAGCCGAGCACGATCCCGCTGCGGTGCGGCGCCGACAGCAGCAGGCGGCGCGCGAAGCCCGTCTCGAAGTCGCGGGCGATCCCGAACCCGGTGAACACGCCGCCGAACGCGGCCGACTGGAGCAGCACGAACACGAACTGGAACGCCGTGTAGCCGGGCGGGTAGTCGAAGCCGGGAACGTTGCGGATCCGCGACAGGCCGCCCACGAACGCGGTGAAGAAGAACAGCGGGAAGACGAGGCTCGGGATCAGCAGCGACGGGTTCGTGAAGATGTTGTGCAGCGTGCGCCAGGCGACGCCCTGCGCGACCAAGAGCCGCCTCACGATCGGGCCAGCCTCGTGCGCAGGGCACCCGACGGCCAGCGTCAGAGCCACCGCGATGATCACCGAGCACGACGCCGAACCCGAGCGCGAGCGGCTCGACGTCTCCAGCCGGTGATCACGAGGCTGCGCACGCACTCGAGCAGGTACGAGACGGGGTTGGCGGTGGCGACCCAGCGGAACCAGGTCGTCTCGATGAGGTTGCGCGGGATGTTCATCGAGGACAGGAACAGGAAGACGAAGAAGACCGGGAAGAGCCCCTGCACCGACTCGCTCGAGCCGGTCTTGAGCGCGGCGAACGCGCCGAGGCGCGCCGAAGCCGAGCGAGATCAGCACCATGAAGAGCGAGCAGGACGACGACGCCGAGCGGCCCCGCGGCGATGTGCACGCCGGCGATGATCCCGACGGCGAGGTAGACGCACGCCCTGGATGAACCCGAGCGTGACGACGCCGCCGAGCTGACCGGCGAGGATGGCGATCCCGCGCATCGGCGTGACCGAGAGCCGCGAGAGGAAGCCGGTCTGGATGTCGCGCGCGAGGTCGGTGCCCGCGTTCATCGTGGCGAACAGCGCGCCCTGGACGAACGGGACGGCGAGCGCGAACGCGAGGAACGAGCGCGTCGGGAAGCCGGGCAGGTGCGTCTCGGCCTTCAGGCCGCCCGAGTTCACCGCCAGCAGCAGCATCGGGAACGCGAGCGGCGCGATCACGCTGCGCCGGCTGGCGCGACGTGCGTACGACCGAGCGCCCGGCGAGGTGGACGACCTGGTCGGCGAAGGCCCGGTTCACGCCGGCTCCATCGCGAGCCCGCCGGTCCGCCGCTCGCTCCTCCTCTTCCTCGCCGGCGCCCTCGAGCGAGCGGCCTGTCTTGGCGAGGAAGACGTCGTCGAGCGTCGGCTCGTGGAGCTGGAGGTTCTGGAAGTGCAGGCGTCTCGGCGTCGAGGGCGCGCACGAGCTCGGCGAGCTGCGTCTCGCCGGAGCGCAGCCGCACGGCGACGCCGTGGGTCGACGGGACGGGGTCGCCGAAGCGGCCGAGCACCGCGGCGAGGCGATCCTGGTCGGCCGGGTCGGAGGGGACCGCCTCCACGGTGGGCCGGCCGACCTCGGCCTTGAGTGCGGCGGGCGTGCCCTCGGCGACGATGTGGCCGTGGTCGATGATCCCGACGCGGTTCGCCAGCGCGTCGGCCTCCTCGAGGTACTGCGTGGTGAGGAAGACGGTCACGCCGTCCTCGCGGGCGAGCCTCGCCACCTCCAGCCAGAGCGCGGTGCGGCTCTGAACGTCGAGGCCGGTCGTCGGCTCGTCGAGGAACAGCACCCGCGGCCGGTGGATCAGCGCCAGAGCGAGGTCGAGGCGGCGCTTCATGCCGCCCGAGTAGCCGCGCACCGCGACGGTCGGCCGCCTCGGTCAGGCCGACGCGCTCGAGCAGCTCGTGCGCGCGTGCCTTGCGCTCGCCGCGGGGCAGCGCCTGCAGCGTCGCCTGCAGGCGCAGATGCTCGCGGCCGGTCAGCAGCGGGTCGAGGGCCGCCTCCTGGAGCGCGGCGCCGATCGTCGCGCGCACCTTCGGGCCCTCGGCCTGGACGTCGAACCCGGCGACGCGCGCCGAGCCCGAGGTCGGCGGCAGCAGCGTGGTCAGCATGAGCACCGTCGTCGACTTGCCGGCGCCGTTCGGACCGAGGAAGCCGTAGATCTCGCCCGGTTCGCACGCCCAGATCGATCCCGTCGACCGCGCGCGGCCCCTTCCGGAACTCACGGACGAGCTGCTCCGCCTCGATCGCGTACTGCACCTCGGGAGCCTACCTAAATACTTGCCAGCGGCAAGTATCTAGGCCCTCAAGTACCATGGCCGCATGGCGACCGCCGCCGAAGAAGCCTGGAGTGTCGTCTTCCAGCTCGCGCTCGGGAACCGGGGACGGCTCGTGGCAGCGTTCCACGAGCTGGGCCTGACCTTCCCCCAGGCGCATGCGCTACGGCTGATTCCACCCGACGAGCCGCTGCCGATGAGCGAGGTTGCAGACCGTCTCGTCTGCGATGCGTCGAATGTCACCGGAATCGCCGACCGGCTCGAGGCCCGCGGCCTGATCGAGCGCCGGACCGCCACGGGCGACCGCCGGGTGAAGGCGCTGGCGCTGACTCCCCGGGGAGTCGATGTCCGCGAACGGCTGCTTGCAGCCATGGCGGCGCCACCGCCTGCGATCGCGGCGCTTCCGGACGAGGATCAGCGCATGCTGCGCGACATCCTGCGGCGGGCGATCGAGCCGGTGTCGTAGCTCAGTCGCCGGGCGCGGAGGCGGGGGCGCCGCCGGAGTCCCCGCCGTGCGATCCGGAGTCGCCGCTGCCGGAGCCCGAGTCGCCACCGCCGGAGCCCGAGTCGCCGCCGCCGGAGCCCGAGTCGCCACCGCCCGCGCCGGAGTCGCCGCCGTGCGAACCCGATTCGCCGCCGCCTGACGGCTCGGAGCCCGACCCCGAGTCGCCACTCCCCTCGAAGGACGAGTCGCCCGAGCCGGAGTCGTGGGAGGAGTCGCCCGAGCCGTCGTTGCCGCCGGTCTGCGGTACCTGCGGCGGCGGCGGCGAGGTGGGTGCAGTTGGGGTGACCGGCGCGACCGGGTGCGTGGGCTCGACAGGGGTCGCGGGCTGCGAGGGGCCGTGAGAGCCGTCGTCCTTGTTCCGGTGGGTGACCGCCCCGCCTGACCGGTGCTGCGCGCTCGCCCCGGCCTGGTAGCTCGACCCGCCGCCGGAGCTGCTCCTGCTGCTCACCACCGGAGAGACTGCGTGCCGCTCGGTGCGGACGCTGTGGGAGTGGACGACGCGCTTGACCGGTGCTGCGACGAAGGCGGTGAGCGAGTTCTCGGGGGGCCGCACCCGCAGGGCCGGAGCGGCGCGGCGGACGTGAGGGCGAGCGTGTGCCGCCGCGGCGCGAGGTGCGGCTGCGCGCGCGGCCGGATGGTGCGTTCGCGCGCCGTCCAGGCCGACCGCACTTCCGGTGACGAGCACAACGCCTGTGCCGGCGGCTGCGAGCTTGGCTGCGAGCGGGAGTGACGCGATCTTCGCCGCGGTGCCCGTCGACTCGCCTCCTCCCGTCGCCAGCCGGAGCAGCAAGTCGCGGAGGAAGAACGAAATGGAGAAGGCGCCCGAGACGGCCGGCTGCAGCCGTGCGCGAAGCTGACGGCGCGCGCGGAAGAGCAGCGACTCCACCGATGCGAGCGACACCGATAGCGACGAGGCCAGCTCCTCGTAGGAGAGGCCTCCGAACTCCCGCAGCACGAACGCGTGCCGCTGCTGCGTGGGCAGATCGATCAGCGCCCGCCTCAGCGCTGCAACCTCCGAGCGGCGGATGGCGATCGAGTGAGCGTCGTCCGACGCCTCCGTGAGGTCGGGGTCGAGCAAGACCAGCGGCTCGCGCATCCGCGAGCGGATCCGCCCGCGGCACTCGTTGCGGGCAATGGTCGCGAGCCACGCAGCCTCGTCGTCGGGCGCGGTTCCCGACAGGAGGCTGCCGTACGCGGACAGGAAGGTCTGCTGCGCAGCGTCCTCGGCATCCGTCGAGTCGCGGAGCATCGAGCGGCAGACGCCGAGCACGAGCCGCGCATGCGCCGCGAACAGTGCAGCGACGCGCGCGGAGGCCACGCCAGCGGCGTCGGCCTCCGCGCGGTGTGCCTGCCAAGAACTAATGGCCGCCGTCCCCTCCTCCCCCGTCGCCTCCCTGGTCGCCCCCGTTGTCCCCGCCGGATCCATTCCCGTTATCTTCGCCATCATCGCCCTGATCCTTTAGCTCGAGCTCCGTCAGGGTGAGTACCCCGTTCTGCACGGTGCCCTTGGCGTCGACCTCGGACCCGACCTGCACGCCGGACAGATCGAAGCCGGCGGGCACGACAAACGTGACCGGCGCGCCGCTGCCGTCCTCTCCGTCCTGCTTCGGCTGGACGGTCAGCGACGTGTGGTCGGCGCTGAGCGCCGTGACGGCGCCCTCGGCCTCGACTTCGCCGCCGTTGTGCCCGCCCTGATCCTCGAGCTTGAGCTTGGTCAGGGTGAGCACGCCGTTCTGCATGGTGCCCTTGGCCTCGACCTTCGAGCCGACCTGCACACCGGAGAGATCGAAGCCGGCGGGCACGGCGAACGTGACAGGCGTACCGCCGCCCTCGGAGGGCTGGACGGTCAGCGAAGTGTGGTCGGCGCTGAGCGCCGTGACGGTGCCCTTCGTCTCGACCTCGCCCGCGTGGTCACCGCCACCGCCGCCGCCCTGCTCGGCACTTGCGTCGGTCTCGATCGTGACGAGCGTGTAGACGCCGTCCGCGAACGAGACGACGGCCTGCACCTGGTCGCCCACGGCGAGCCCGGCCGGGAGCGTGAGCGCGGCGGGGACTGTGAGCTGGATCGTGGCCCCGTGCTCGATCGTGATCGCGAGCGGCGAGAGTGTCGCCACCGCGCCTTCGATCTCGATCAGCCCGGTCTGGCCGCTCTGGATGATCTTCGTGCCGTGGAGGCCGTCCTTCTTGATGGAGACGTCGAAGGTCACGACCCGGCCCGGCTTCGACCTCGCGGACGACCGCACCGCGAGGACGGTGCCGCCGGCGGACAGGAAGGTGCGGGCCTTGGCGCGGCGGACGACCACGCCGTGGATCCTTGCATGCCTGACGCGTCCGGACGCGGTGACGCGGCCGGCGCGGAACGTACCGTCGGGCCGGCGCGACGCGCCGACGCTGACCCGCGCCCCGAGGTGCTGCAGCCGGGTTACGCGGACCGTGCGGACGACGCCGCCCGGCGACGCGACCGCAATCGTGTGGCGCGCCGAGTCACTGCCGACAACGGCGCCCTTGAACGTGGCCGCACCGGCGCCGGACGCGGCCCAGCAGGCTACGGCGGCGACGGCGAGGCTCAGGGAGAGTCGTTTCATCAGTGCCTCCATACGAAGGGTTAGGGGGGATGGTTCCCTCCATGAGCGAATCGGGTCGAAAAACTTGCGCTCACCGCCTGAACACCCGCCGCGACCCCGGGGCTCGATGGCCAGGCGTTGGACGTCCGCCGCAGGCTGCGTCAGACCGCCAGCGCGGCCGCGCCGAGAGCTGCTCTGAGGCGCAGGAAGAGCGCCTCCAGCGCGAGTCCCGGATGGACGTTCAGCTCCTCGAAGGACCGCCAGCTCCCGCGCACGATCTCCGCGGCCCGGACGGCTCCCTCGAGCCGCTCCAGCGTCGCGTCCTCGCGAAGCTCCGCGAGCCGGTCGGAATGCACGGCCGCACGCTCGGCGCCGGATGCGACGACCACGAGGTCGCGGTACCACGCACAGAGCTCCTCGAGCTCGGCGAGCACCTCCTCGCGCTCGGCGCCGCGGGCCGCACGCTTCGCGCGCAGCTCGGCCTCCCGCTTCGTGAGCTCGAGCCCTTCGAGCGCCGCTTCCGCTCGTGCTTTCGCCCGCGCGGCGACCCGCTCCGCGCCGTCCAGCACGGTGCGCGCCGCGGCGGCCGCGTCGAAACGCGGGTCCGCGTACACCGCGCGCGCCAACGCGAGCAGCCGCTCTCGCCGCTCGGCGCTCGAGTGGTCGAGCAGCCGTTCGAGCCGATCGAGCCGGCCGGCCGCCACGCGCGCGAGCGTCGTCGCCTGCTCGGGTGGAAGCTCGGGCGCACGGACCGCGATCTCGTCGCGCACCGCCTTCTCCGACAGGCGCGTGAACGGCACGAGCTGGCAGCGCGAGCGAATCGTGTCCGGCAGCGGGCCGAGCTCATCGGCGACGAGCACGATCACCGCGTAGGCCGGCGGCTCCTCGAGATCCTTGAGCAGCGCGTCGGCGGCGTCGGTGTTCATCAGGTGCGCGGCGAGGACGAGGTAGACGCGGCGATCGGCCTCGAACGGCCGCATGTGCAGGTCGCGCCGGAGCTCGCGGACGGCATCGATCCGGATCTGGTCGCCGAGCGGCTCGAGCACGTAGAGATCGGGGTGCGAACGGCGCTCGACACGACCGGCGTCCCCCAGCAGCTCGCCCGCGAACGCGAGTGCGGCGCGTCGCTTGCCGACGCCCGCCGGCCCGTGCATCAGGTAGGCATGCGCCGGCCCGTCGGCGAGCGCCGCGCGCAGGAGCCGCTTGGCCTCCGCCTGCTCGGGAAAGGTCTCGTGCCAGTCCACCGCTCTTCTCCGCGCGCTAGATGCTCAGAAGAGGCTCTCCTGGAGCGGGCCTACTGCTCGCCGGCCCAGGACGCTCTCGTGCGGCAGCTTCTCATTGATGCCCCACTTGGGCGGGAAGAACAGCTGCAGACCCTGATCCGCCGGCGTGAACCGGCGCTTGATCTTCGTGCGCGCGCTCGCCAGCTCCGGGTGTGCCTTGCGGCAGTACTTGTCGACCTCGCAGAAGAGATTCTGGCAATCGATCGCGTGCAACGGCCGTCCCCACAGACCGCCGAACTCGAGCCCGTGGCGCTCGAACTCCTCCTCCTGGTGCTCGACCATCCACATGATCACGTCGGACTTCGAGTACCCGCCGAGATCGGTGAACGTCTTCTCGATACCGCGGAGCGCCCCCGGCCCGGGACAGGTGAAGTCGTTCTCCCCGAAATTCAAGAATTCGGAGTAGTTGAGGTCGATCGCGATCTGGTAGGCCATGAAGTCCCCGAGCAGGGGATACCGCTTCAGGATCTCGAACACGTCCTGCAGGGATCCGGCGCCCAGGACGCGCTCGGCGGCGGAATCCTTGAGAAACATGTGCTCCAGGAGAGCGACGTGGTTCAGGTACTTCTCGCCGTGCCCGTACGCGTCGTTGGCGCACAGGATGAACGCCCCGGTGTAGAGCTTGCCGTTGTCTCGCTTCGCGCGCTCGAGCGCCGACGAGAACGAGCCGTCGCGGAGGTCGTCCAGCGTCGGCGCCCGGCCGAGCTCGCCGCGGACCGCGTCCCAGGTCTCGATCTTGCTGAACAGGCGGAACGCGACGATCTGGAAGAGGCAATCACTCGCGTCGGGCTCGGCCGAGGCATACGCGACGTCGCGGATCATGTACTGCGACACGCGGTCGGCCGCGCGATAGACGTTGCAGAACTTGAACTCCTGCAGGATCGGATCGTCCGTCCACGGGCGCGGCGCTCCGGAAACGCGGCGCTCGAACACCTTCTGACGCTCGGCCGTGAAGTACCAGTAGAGGCGCAGGATGTCGGGGCGGGGCTCGAGCCGGCCCATCACGCCGAGTACGTCGCGACGAAGGTCTCGTATGCCCTCGGATCGGCCGTGCACGCGGCCAGTACCAGGCCCACCGCCGTCTGCGAGAGCTCGGCTGCGAGCCGCAACCGCTCGACCTCGTCCGCCGTCGGCAGCGAGTCCTCGATCGTCTGCAGCGCGCCGACGACCGGGCCGATCGCCTCGAACACGGAGCCGGGCGCGTCGGCCGGTGCAAAGTCGAGTCGCCGCAGCAGGTGGTCGAACGCACCGGTGCCGTCGCTGAACGGGCGCTCGGGCTGATCCGCCGGGAAGAGCCGCGCCGCCGCCGCGGCGCTGAGGTCGGCGAGGAACGTCTCGTACTTGAGGGAGTAGGTGAGGAGATCGACGGCCGTGTCCACGAGGGTCTCATCTTGCAGCTCGTTCCAGCTGGCGACGAGGTGGGCGGCGCGATCGACCTTGCGGGCGATGTTGGCGAGCACGCCGATCTGCTCGCCGCGCCGCTTCCAGCTCGACCCGTAGGCCGCCGACTTCTGCGCGTGCAGGCGGGCGATCGCCCGCGGCAGCACTGCTGCGCGATCCCCGGCGGCCGGCGCGGCCAGATGCGGCAGGTAGCCGCAGCGCCGCCTCCGAGGCGAGGTCCAGATCGCGGTGGAAGTACTCGTATGCAGCCGCAGCGAGATCGGTCGGCTCCAGCGCAGCGAGCCGTTGATCGACCTCCGCGAGCGGCCAGCCGAGCTTCGAGCCGTTGTAGATCCGGAGCAGCTCGAGAAAGTGCCGGAAGAGCGGATCCCCGAGGGCAGCGATCGCGTCGTCGTCCGCGCCCGCGGCGGTGCGGGTCTGCAGCTCGAGCGCGAACCACCGCTCCAGCAGAGCCTGAAGGTCGGCCTCTTGCGTCTCGAACCGCGGAGACGTCCACCCGAGTTCGTACCCCGTCTGTGCGGGGGCGCTGTCGACGATCGCCCTCGCCCGCTCCTCGTGCCTGTCGTACAGATGGAGCGACGAGATGAAGTAGCTGGCGTCGCCGACCCCCACTCCGAGCCAGTGGGCGAGCACCTCGTGGAGGACGCTCCACTCGAACATGTTGATGCCGGAGAGGCCCCACACGACATCGCTGCTGCGCAGCGCGATGTCCATGTGCAGCCGGTCGTCGCGCACCAGCCAGTGAATCCAGTTGTTGCACGGGATGTCCCTGCTGTCGACGAAATCGCGGGCCGGGTCGAAGATGCTCATCACGGCCCGCCGGGTCGCCGGCTCGTCGTGCAGCAGAACGGCGCATTCGTGGAGCTGGTCGACGCCGTTCCAGTTCCGCAGCCGCGGCCCGTACGCGGCGCGCCAGGTGAGGCCGTCGTCGGAGAAGTCCCCCGCGCGCGGCAGGTAATGCGACAGGTACGCGAGATCGTCGCGCCCGGCGAGCACCCAGACCGTCTCGGCGATCGTCGCGAAGACGTTGTTCCGCCTGGTGAGGCAGGACGATGCAGCGCTCGACCGGCCGCTCGATCGTGAACGTGAAGCTCCGCACCTCGAGCGTGGACGACCCCCGAACGACCAGTCGATCGCCCCTCCGCAGGATCTCCCGAAGGCCCGTTACGAAGGCTTCGCTGCTGTTCCGGACTCGCACCGGGCCACCCTACTCACGGGACCCGACGGGTCCGTAGGATGGGAGCCCGTGCGGGCGATCGTGACAGGGGGCGCCGGTTTCATCGGCTCGCACGTGGCCGACGCGCTGCTGGCGCGCGGCGACGAGGTGCACGTCCTCGACGACCTGTCGACGCGGAAAGCGCGAGCAACGTCCCGCACGGTGCCACGCTGCACGTCGAGAACGTGCGCGACCCGCTGGGCGCGGTCTTCGACAGCGTGCGCCCCGACGTGCTGCTTCCACCTGGCGGCACAGGCGAGCGTGACCGTCTCCGTGGCCGATCCCGTGCGCGACGCCGAGGTGAACGTGATCGGGACGCTGCGGGTGCTCGAGGCGGCCCTCGCGCACGGCACGCGCGTCGTGTTCAGCTCGACCGGCGGCGCGATCTACGGCGAGTGCGACGCGCCCGCCGGCGAGGACGCGGAGCGCAGGCCGCTCTCGCCCTACGGGACGTCGAAGCTCTGCGGCGAGGAGTACCTGCAGGCGTTCGGCCGGCTGCACGGCACGAGCCACGCGATCCTGCGCTACGCGAACGTCTACGGGCCGCGCCAGGACCCGCACGGCGAGGCCGGTGTCGTCGCCATCTTCCTCGACCGGCTCGCGGCCGGGCGGCGGCCGCGGATCTTCGGGGACGGCCTCCACGTGCGGGACTACGTGTACGTCGGCGACGTCGCCCGGGCCACGCTCGCTGCGGCGGAGGGCCCGGCCGGGGTCTTCAACATCGGCACGGGAACCGGCACGACGGTGCGTCGAGCTGGCCGCGTTGTGCGCCCGTGCCGCAGGCGTCGAGATCGAGCCGGAGTACGCGCCGCCGCGGGCCGGCGACCTGCTGCGCAGCGTCCTCGACGTCTCGCTGGCGGAGCGCGAGCTGGGCTGGCGGCCCGAGCGCACCCTCGCGGAAGGACTCGCCGAGACCCGGGCGGCCTCCCCCGGGAGGAAGGAAGAAGGCGGCGCGGCGCGAATCTGACCGTCCGCGTGGATCACCCGCTCGCCCAGCCCACAGACTCCTTCCACCCCTGGCGCGTCACGGCGCTCGTGGCCAGCGCCGTGGCCGCCGTGGAGCTGGTCGTCCTGATGGTCGGAGGCGTCGCGCTCTTCGGCCGCTCGCTGAACCACCACGCCTTCCCGCAGCGAGCAGCGGCCGGCACGGCGAGGCCGGCAGTCAGCCCGCGACAGATGCCGGCGCAGGCGCCGGCGGGCGCGCCGAAGCTGACCCGCGGCGAGACCTCCGTGCTCGTGCTGAACGGCAACGGAATCGCCGGTGCGGCGGCCGGCGCGGCCGATCGAGTGCGCCGCTTCGGCTACATGCTCGGCGGCGTCGGCAACGCGACCCACGAGAACGCCGGGCCCAGCGTGATCATGTACCGCCCCGGCTACAGGGCCGAGGGGCTGCGACTCGGGCGCGACCTGCACGTGACGACCGTCGGCCCGCTCGACGGGCTGCGCCCGAGCGACCTGATGGGCGCTCACCTCGCGTACGTCGTCGGCTCACGCTAGCCGCCGGAAGTCCGCCCAGGCTGCTCCGTCGCGTGCGCTACGGGTCCGGGCAAGCACCGTGGTTCACGCGTGTGCGAGCGCGGTCGAGCGGGCCGCCGTGCTCCCCGGGAAGCCCCCACGGGTCGAGCGTGTACGACCGGTTCAGGTCGAAGTAGGCGGTGCACGGCTTGTTCAGGACCTCGAGCTCGAAGACTCCGAGGTCGTACCAGGGCTCCCAGTTGTGCGGCTGGATGGCGGCGGCCTTCGTGAGCGCACCCCAGGCCCGGCCCAGATCGCCCGTCGACTCGAACGCGTCGGACAGTGCGACGAGCGGCTCGAAAGCGAGCGGGTTCAGGCTGTGCGCGCTGCGCGCGAGCGCGACCGCGTGCTGCGGGTTGCGAGTCGATCGCCGCGTAGACCTGGTCGACCCGCCGCGCCGCGAGCCACGGCGCGGTCAGCGAGTAGATGCAGGCGGCCGCCGCGACGAGCACGCCCAGCGCCAGCACCGGCCGCCGCCGCCTGACCTCGCGCGCGCCCGCGGTGAGCAGCAGCCCGCAGACGAGCAGCATCGGCCCCGTGACGGCGACGAAGTCCCAGTCGAAGTCCACGAGCGCGTACGCGAGGTAGGCCGGCGGCCCCAGCGCGAGCGCGAGCGCGCGCCGGCCGGTCGGCGTCGCGCCGGCCGAGCACGCGCCACAGCCCGAACAGCGCTGCGAGCGCGGCGCCCGCGGCGAGCAGGAAGCCGACGATCCCGGTCTCCGCCATGAACTGCAGCGGCAGCTCGTGCGGCTCGGTCGCGTCCAGCGAGTTCTTGCGCAGCAGGCGGTGCGTCAGCTCGAACGTCCCGGCGCCGGTCCCGTTCAGCGGGTGGTCGAGGAACGAGTGCCACGCCTCCTGCCACCAGAACCAGCGGTTGCTCGAGCTCAGCGACACGAGGCGGGACGGGGTCTCGGTGTTCTGAACCTTGACGTCGTTGCGGAACTGATGGACCCAGGCCGTCGGCCCGGTGGCGGCTGCGTACGCGATCACCCCCGCGGCGAGCAGGAGCGCGAACGCGGCGAGCCCTGCGCGTGTGAGCGACCGCCGGCGCTCGTCCGACAGCCGCGGCTCTGCCCTGACCGCCAGCACCGCCACGATCCAGACGACGGCGGCGCCGACGAGCAGCGCTCCTCCGAAGATCGCGCCGTCGTGTCTGCGGACCGAGAGCGCCTGCCCGTCGTCCGTGACGCCCCGGAGGGTGAAGGCGAGTCCGACCGTCAGGCCCGCGGGCAGTCCGCAGATCGCCAGCGCCGCGAGCCCCTCCAGCCGCTCGTCCGCCAGCGCCAGCCACGCGACGATGAGCGCGGCCGCGAGCGCGAGCCCTCCCCGCGAGTACGTCAGCGGCAGCGCGACGAGCACGCCGTACCCCAGCACGGCACCGAGCCCGCGGGCCCACGCCGGCGCCGCGCGCCGCGACGCGGCCCACAGCACGAGCGGGAGCGCGATCACGAGCAGCAGGGCCAGCGCGTTCCAGTAGCCCACGGGAGTGCGCAGCCGGGCGATGTGGCCGTAGTCCGGCTCGACGCCGGGAACGACCTTCCCGGCGAGCGCCCACACGACGACGGCGCCGAGCAGGCCCGCCAGCCCGGCGGCGACGGCCGTGGGCGCGCGCGGGATCACGGCACCGAGCAGCACGCCGCAGACCGCGAACGCGAGGTACACGACGCCGCGGTTCGTGTAGTCCCACGACCGGCCGGGCTGGATCGACCAGTGGATCGACAGCGCGCACCAGCCGGCGAGCGCGGCGAGCAGGGCCAGGAAGGCGATCCCCTCGCGCGTCAGCACGGGACGCACGCCGACGAAGCCCGCCCACACCGCCGCGAGCCCGAGCGCGGCGACGAGCACCGCACCGCCTCCGATCCAGAACAGCCGCCCCGGGCTGGACCCGCCGCCGGCGAGGAGCGCCGCGCCGACAGCCGCACCGGTCGCCGCGACCAGCCCGAGTGCGAGCGGCCGGCCGGCGGTCATCCGCTCACCGTACGGAACGAGACACGGGCGCCGAGCTTCCGGCCTCCCTGGTCGAGGAACGTGTCCGGCGAGGAGACCTCGATCCGGTACGGCGCCTTCGGGACCGGCATCTGGACGACGCGCGTCGCATCGGCGGGCACCTCCACGACCTGCTGCGCCGTCTCGCCGCCGAGCGCCGCGCCGCCGCCCTGCGAAGCGAGCGGACCCGAGGTGACCGTGACCTTGCCCGGCGGCGCTCCGGTCCAGCCCGCGCCGCGACACCGTCACCGCGACACCGTCGCCGGTCGGGGTCCAGCGGTCGTAGGCGGCGCGCGTGCCGCTCCACCCGTCGCGGTACACGCCCTCCACCGCCGAGTCGAAGCGCAGCGGCGGCCGCACCGCGGAGAGCACGAGCCACGGCGTCGCGGCCAGCCGCCGCCCGGCCACCGCGAACCGCGGGTCTGAGACCGCATAGCGTGGCGCGGGCGCGGGGCCCGAGAGGGCCGTGATCCGGCCGCTCGCCCAGTCCAGCCGCCCGTCCACCTGGTGCGCAGGAAGCGGCTCGCGAAGCCCGAGCGAGAGCGACGTGTCGAGGCTGCGGTTGAACAGCTCCGACTCCCACACGGGCACCCACAGCGGCCACCAGTCGCCGCGCGACTCCTCGGGCTCGTACTGCGTCGCGTTCACGTAGGTGGCCCGCGCCGATCCGCCGATCCGTGCGTCGATCCACTGCGGGCGCGGCCCGAGCGCCGCGAGGTCGCGCACCCCGCGGGCCCGGCCCGCATCGCGTGGAAGAGCGAGGCGGAGGAGAGCACGAGCAGCACGACGACCGGCGCGACCAGCACGGCCGGAGCGAGCCGCCGCGGGGCGAGCACGGCGATCAGCCCGAGCACGACCGCGGCGAGCAGGACCCAGAGCCTGAGTTGACCCGTCCCGCCGAACGCGCCGGCCACCCGGCTGAACGGGACGAGGCCGAGCCCGTTGCCGAGCAGCGTCGGGCTGCCGAACAGCGTGCCGAGCGGCAGGATCGCCACCAGCACGACCGCGACCAGCGCCGCCGCCGCCGTCTGCACCCGGGGCCGCGGCAGACCGCGCTCGAACCAGAGTACGAGCCCGAGGAAGAGCACCGGGACCCCGTGGAAGAGGTAGCGGTCCTTGAGCCCGGGCGGAAGCCAGAAGGCGGCAAAGCCGGCGAGCACGACGAGGGCGAGGATCGCAGCCGCGCCGGTCGCCAGGAACGCCCGCTCCTCGCGGGTCCGAGGCGGCAGCATGAGCAGCAGGAGGAACGCGGCGAACGGCACCAGCGCCGTCGTCAGCGCCAGCTCGCCAAGAGCGTAGGCAGTCCATTTCAGCACCCCCCATACGGAGTAGTGCGTCGGCGCCTGGCCCGAGTACACGCCGAGCGCGCCGACCCGCCCGCCCGCGGCGAGCTTCGCCGAGACGTAGATCAGCACCGACGCGCCGACCAGCGCGCCGAGCGGCCAGAGCCGGACGAGGGCGCGGCCCACGTCGCGCGGGCTGCGAGCGAGCAGCCGCTCCGCGACGACGGCCGCCGGGAGCACGGCGACGAGGATCAGCCCCTGCAGCCGTGCCGTGCCGGCGAGCGCGATCCCGCCCGCGGCGAGCGCCTGGCGGCCGAGCGTCGGCCCCTCCACGCAGTAGCCGACCGCGAGCAGTCCGACGAGGAAGGCGGGGAGGAAGGCGTTCTCCGTCATCAGCGTCCCCGTCAGCACGAGCCCCGGCAGCAGCAGCGTGAGCGCCGCCGCCGCGAGCGCACCCCACGCCGACAGAAAGCGACGGCCCCAGATGTAGACCGGCACCGCGGCGAGCGACATGAGCACCGCGTTCACCGTCTTCATCGCGCCGTACACCGACTCCGTCGAGTGCGCCAGCCATGCAGGAGCGAGGACGAGAGGGTAGAGGAAGCTGATCGTCACGCGGTGCCCGCGCACGACGTAGGCGCCGTGCTCCTCGATGCCGCGGGCCAACTCGCCGTGCAACAGCTCGTCCCCGAAGATGAACGGCACCGGGATCTCACGTGCGAGGACCGCGCGAACCAGCGCGGAGAGGGCGACAAGCACGACGAGGAGCAGCGTCGGAAGGGTGATCCACCGGACGGCCGCGGCGCGCGCGCGCCCCGAGTCCGAGCGGAGGGCGGCGGTCAAGGATTCGACCCGGCGGTCATCGATCGGCGCATTCGATCGATCATCTAGCATAGGCGCCGCCAGGGGCTGCGCCGGCTTCTCGCGCGCCTTACAAACGGTTTACGTGGGTATTACCGCTCCATCAATGCCGTCCGGGACACTGCCCAAGATGTTTCTGAGTGACGGAGTGTGGTCCGACATCGATCTCGATCCGCTCACACCTGACATCCGTCCCGGAGCTCTGATCCGGTGAAGAGGCGCGTCTCCGTCGCCCTGCTGGTCGTGGCGCTCTCCGCCTCCGCCGCGCTGGTCGCCTCCTCGCCCGCCGCAGCGAAGGGGCAGACGCCGTGCTGGAGCAAGGTGATCAACGACTGGTACGACAACGGCCGCATCGACGGCACGTACCCGATCGCGTGCTACCGCCAGGCGCTCCAGCACCTGCCGGAGTCCGTCAAGCAGTACGCGAATGCGAACGACGTGATCAACCGGGCGATGCAGGTCGCGATCGCCAAGAATGCCAAGAACAACGGCGGCGGGTCGGACGGCACCAGCAGCAGCGGCGGCGGCAACGGAACGCAGGGCGGTCAGGGCGCGGGGACGGGTCAGGGGGCCCAGACGACCACCACGGGCAAGACGGGCCAGACCAGTACCGGGCCGACCACGACGACCACGGACACCGCGCCGAGCCAGCACTCGGAGGGGATCCTCCCGACGGCGATCAACCGGCTGGGGCCGAGCGACCCGAACGCGATCCCGCTGCCTCTGATCATCCTCGGCGTGCTCGCGCTGCTGCTGCTCGCGGCCGGCGCCGCGGGCGTGGTCGCGCGCAAGCTCCAGGAGCGCCGCGAGGCCGCGACTCCGGGCGGCACGCCGTCGTCCGAGCCGCCCGCAACGGCGTAAACAAGCCGGTCCCGGCGATCCGTCCGAGGACCTCCCTAGCGTTCCATGTCCCCTTCCGGCTGACGCCTACGCGCCGCCGGGAGACGAGCTGGAAAAACTAGACTTCGAGGAAGGGATTTGGGGATGGCGAGCGCCAAGAATCTGCAGACCGCCGAGCCCGCCGCCGGCGAGGTGACGAACCACGTCGTCGACGCGACGGCGAACGTCGCCGTCAAGCGGTACTTCACGATCCCCGGCCGCGACCCGTTCGACGAGATCGAGTGGGAGATCCGCGACGCGCTCATCCCCGGCAAGGACGGCCCCGCCTTCGAGCAGAAGGACGTCGAGTTCCCGAGGTTCTGGTCGCAGACGGCGACGAACATCGTGGCGCAGAAGTACTTCCGCGGCCGCATGTCGTCGCCCGAGCGCGAGCGCTCCGTGAAGCAGATGATCAACCGCGTCGTCGACACCGTCGGCTCCTGGGGCCGCGCGGGCGGCTACTTCGCGGACGAGGAAGAGGCGGAGACGTTCGAGGCCGAGCTGAAGGCGATCCTCGTCAACCAGCTCGCAGCCTTCAACTCGCCCGTCTGGTTCAACGTCGGCTTCGAGGAGAAGCCGCAGTGCTCCGCGTGCTTCATCCTCTCGATCGACGACTCGATGGAGTCGATCCTGGACTGGATCCGGCGCGAGGGCGTCATCTTCCGCGGCGGCTCGGGCTCGGGCGTCAACCTCTCGAAGCTCCGCTCCTCGCAGGAGCAGCTCTCGAAGGGCGGCTACGCCTCCGGGCCCGTCTCGTTCATGCGCGGCGCCGACGCGTCCGCGGGGACGATCAAGTCCGGCGGCAAGACGCGGCGCGCGGCGAAGATGGTCGTCCTCGACGTCGACCACCCGGACGTCGAGCACTTCATCTGGTGCAAGGCGCTCGAGGAGGAGAAGGCGCGCGCGCTGGAGTCGCTCGGCTACGACATGAGCCTCGACTCCGAGAACTGGGCCTCGATCCAGTACCAGAACGCCAACAACTCGGTGCGCGTCACCGACGCGTTCATGCAGTCCGCGGTGGACGGCGGCGACTGGAACCTCACCGCGCGCACCGACGGCAGCGTCGTCGAGACGAAGGACGCGCGCCAGCTCCTGCATCAGATCGCCGAGGCGGCGTGGAAGTGCGCCGACCCCGGAGTCCAGTACGACACGACGATCAACGGCTGGCACACGTGCCCGAACTCGGGCCGGATCAACGCGTCCAACCCGTGCTCGGAGTACATGCACATCGACGACTCGGCCTGCAACCTCGCCTCGCTCAACCTCATGAAGTTCCGGCGCGAGGACGGCGAGCTCGACGTCGAGGCGCTCGAGCACGCGGTGGACGTGGTCTTCCTCGCGCAGGAGATCCTCGTCGGCTACTCGTCGTACCCGACGCCCGAGATCGAGAAGAACGCGAAGGCCTACCGGCAGCTCGGGCTCGGCTACGCGAACCTCGGCGCGCTGCTCATGGCGCGCGGGCTGCCCGTACGACTCGGACGACGGCCGCGCCTACGCCGCCGCGATCACCGCGCTGATGACCGGCCGCGCCTACCGCAAGTCGGCCGAGGTGGCCGCGCGCATGGGCCCGTACGACGGCTACCAGCAGAACGCGGCCGCGATGATCGGCGTCGTCGCCAAGCACCGCGCGGCCGTCGGCAACATCGAGACCGCCGACTCGGTCCCGGCCGACCTGCTCACCGCGTGCCGCCGAGCCTGGGACGACGCGCTGAACCTCGGCGAGGTCTCCGGCTACCGCAACGCGCAGGCCACCGTGCTCGCGCCGACCGGGACGATCAGCTTCATGATGGACTGCGACACGACCGGCGTGGAGCCCGACTTCTCGCTCGTGAAGTCGAAGAAGCTCGTCGGCGGCGGCGAGATCACGATCGTGAACAAGACCGTGCCGATGGCGTTCGAGCGGCTCGGCTACGCGCCGCGCGAGGTCGAGGAGATCGTCGCGTTCGTCGACGAGCGCAACACGGTGATCGGCGCGCCGTACGTGAAGACCGAGCACTACCCCGTCTTCGACTGCGCGATCGGCGAGCGCGCGATCCACTACATGGGCCACGTGAAGATGATGGGCGCGACGCAGCCGTTCATCTCGGGCGCGATCTCGAAGACCGTGAACCTGCCGGAGACGGCGACGGTCGAGGAGGTCATGAACCTCTACGTCGAGGCCTGGAAGCTCGGCGTGAAGGCGATCGCGATCTACCGCGACAACTGCAAGGTGGCGCAGCCGCTCTCGGGCAAGGACAAGAGCGGCACCGTCTCGATGCTCGCCGCGCCGCCTGTGCACGTCCCGCAGCGGCGCCGCCTCCCGGACGACCGCACCGAGGTCGGCCGCAAGTTCCGCGTCGGCGAGTACGAGGGCTACATCCACGTCGGCCTCTACGAGGACGGCACGCCCGGCGACATCTTCGTGGACATCGCGAAGGAGGGCACGACCCTCGGCGGCCTGATGAACTCGTTCATGATCGCCGTCTCGCTCGGCCTCCAGTACGGCGTGCCGCTCGAGGTGTACGTCTCGAAGTTCGCCCACATGCGCTTCGAGCCGTCGGGCCAGACGAACGACCCGGACATCAGGATCGCGAAGTCGATCGTCGACTACGTCTTCCGCTGGATGGGCAAGCGGTTCCTCACCGCGGAGCAGCACGAGGAGCTCGGCATCCTGTCCCCCGAGGTGCGCGCGAAGCTGGCCGCCGCGTACGCGAACGGCGGCACGCTGCCGGCGCTGGGCGCCGAGGCGCCGCCGACGGAGGGCGCCAGCCCGGGCCAGACGGCGCTCTTCAACAACTGGGAGGACGCGGTCGAGTGCGCCCGGTGCGGCGGCCGGATGGTGCGAACGGGATCGTGCTACACGTGCCGCGACTGCGGGACGAACACGGGCTGCTCCTGACCTGAGCGCCGCTACTGGCCCGCGGTCGGCTGCCCGAAGAGGCAGACCGGCTGCCGAGTCTTGCGCCCATCGCCAGGGGCGGCGACGATTCTCCGGAAGCACCAGGACGTCGGAAGGGAGCGACCGCTGCCGAGGATAGGACACCGCCGAGTGCGGCTCTCGGGATCACGAGTGGACGAGCGCCGTCGGCGGCAGGTCGACCGGTCGGTCGCCGCGCCCCCGGCCTCGAGCCGGCACCCGTCCCTCGGGGGCGACCTCACCGCCGTCCAGCGGACGATCGACGAGCTGCAGCGGACAGCGGGGAACCGCGCCGTGCAGCGGCTCGTCGGGGCCGGCGGCTCCCGCGCGGCGGGCCCGGACGCGTTGGGCGCGATCGTCGCCCGGAGCCTGAGCGCGACCCGCGGGCAAGGCAGGCCGCTCGAGCCGGGCGTGCGCCGCCGCCTGGAGGGCGCCCTCGGCGCCGACCTCTCCCGCGTCACGGTGCACACCGACGACCGTGCGGACTCGCTGGCGCGGCAGCTCAGCGCGACCGCCTTCACGACGGGGTCCGACATCTTCTTCCGTGAGGGCCGTTACGACCCGACGTCGACAGAGGGCTTCCGGACGCTCGCGCACGAGGCGACGCACGTCGTCCAGCAGTCGGAGGGCCCGGTAGACGGAGCCGCGCACGGCCCGATCACCGTCTCCGATCCCGGCGACGCGTTCGAGCGCGAGGCCGAGACCGTCGCCGAGGGCGTCGTGAAGCGTGACGGTGCCGAGCCGGCTCCGGCACGCACTGCGGAGAGCGGAGCCCGGCCGCGCCGCAGGCGCGCCACCGCAGCGACCTCTGTCCAGCGCGACACCGGCGACGGTACGACGACCAACGACACCCAGCAGACGCAGCAGGTGAAGGACATCCCGTTCGTCAAGTTCACCGGCGACCCGGAAGTCCTGACTCCCAGCATCACCGCCGGAAAGGACTTCTACGCCTCGTACGAGGTCGTCAACATGGGCACGGCGCCGACCACCGCAAAGGATCAGGTCTGGGGGTCGGCGATCATCTACAACACCGTCGTCAACCAGGCTCATCGGGACCTCGACAACCCGGTGCTGGCGCCGAACGGAGGAAGTCACAAGGGAATGTGCCACATACCCGGTTGGAAGCTCGCGGCCGGCGACTGGCAGATCGACTTCGCGGTCACCAACGCCGCAGGGCAGGACGCCGACGAGGCGAAGGCGTCGTTCACGGTGCTGCCGCGCGACACCGGCAGCGCGGGCGGTGGATCCTCCACGAGCGGCGGGTCATAGGCCCCGCGGACGCGCGGAAGACCGCCGACCTACTCGATCACTGCGCCACCGCGGTGTACCTCTTCGCAGCCCGGGCCCGGGCCCGCGCGGCCTCGACCTCGCGATCCTTCGGCGCCGCGTTCGTGACGAGCGCGTCGACGAGCCGCCTCGATGCGGCCGTAACCTCATCGACCGCCCGCTCGAACGCACCGCATTCACCGCCGACGGCTTCGTGAAGCCGCTGATCTTGCGGACGTACTGGAGCGCTGCGGCCCGGATCTCGTCGTCCGTGGCGGCAGGCTCGAAGTTGAAGAGCGTATGGATGTTTCTGCACATGGGCCAATCGTACGGCGCGCTGCCTGCCCCGCGCTGACCGCTGCTCCAACGTAGGATCCGCGAGGTGAGAGCCGAGGTCACGCCCGAGCTTCTTCTGGAGCTGCTGCGGCCCGGCGAGGTCGAGCTCTCCCGCGACGGGGCGCGCGTTGCCTTCACCGTCGCCCCTTCGTTCCGCGAGCGGGGCGAGCCGCTGAAGACCCGGCTCTGGGTCGGCGACGTCGACGGCGCTCCGGCACCTCGCGGCGAACCGGGCGCGAGCGAGGCACTGCCGCGCTTCTCTCCGAACGGAGAGCGGCTCGCGTTCGCGTCCGACCGCGGGCACACGGGACGCATGAGCCTGTGGCTCGACGACAGGGAGCTCGGCGCGATCGCCGGCTCCGTCGAGGAGATCTGCTGGTCGCCCGACGGACGGGCGCTGCTCGTGCTCGCGGCCGATCTCGGCTCCGACCGCGCCGGGGCCGCGACGGCGACGAAGATCGAGGAGGCAGGTGCGGCCGAGGAGGATCCGAAGGTTCGCCGCCCCGCGCAGCACTGGCGCAGGCTCTGGCTGGTCGATGCCGAGACCGGCGACACGCGCGAGGCGGGCCCCGAGGGCGTCAACGTCTTCGAGCTCGGCTGGGCCGGCGGCAAGGTCGCCGCGGTCTGCACGGACGAACCGTCCGAGGGCGCCTGGTACGACGCCTGGATCGGGCTGCTCGACCTCGACTCGCGCACGGCCGAGCGCGTCCACACGCCGCAGTGGCAGCTGCAGTGCCCGCGGATCTCGCCGGGCGGGCGTATCGCCTGGATCGAAGGCTTCGCCTCCGACCGCTGCGTCGTGTGCGGAACCGCCCAGGTCAGCGCCTCGGTCGCGGGCGCGCCGGTCGCGCCCGAGCTGGACCTGACCTGGATCGACTTCGCCGGCGACGACGCGCTCTGGTGCGCCGGCCGGCGCGGTGCCGGCTCGTTCGCGGGCCGCCTCCAACTCGACGGCTCCTTCGAGGAGATCGCGGGCGGCGACTTCCTGATCGGCCACCGGTTCGGGCCGCTGGTCGCACCCAGCGCGGACGGATCGCGCGTGGCCACGACGTTCCAGAGCCCTGAGCACATGCCCGAGGTCGTCGTCTTCGAACGCGGCGAGCGCCGCGCGTTGACGTCGCTGAACGCTTCGGCCTCGCCCGAGCTGCACAGCTCCGACTGGCGCGCGCGCACGTGGGAATCGTTCGACGGGCTCGAGATCGAGGGCCTGCTCGTGCTGCCGGCGCGGCCACGAGGGCGGCGCGCTCCCGCTGGTCGTGCTCGTCCACGGCGGCCCCACGCACGCCTGGTCCTGGGCGAGCACCGCCCTCTATGGACTTCCGCAGCTGCTCGCGGGCGCCGGCTACGCGTGCCTGCTTCCGAACCCGCGCGGCAGCCAGGGCCGCGGCGCCGGGTTCGCGCAGGCCAACCTGGGCGACATGGGCGGCGGCGACCTCCAGGACATCCTCGCCGGGATCGATGCGCTCGTGCGCGACGGGATCGCCGACGACGCGCGGGTCGCGATCGCCGGCGGCAGCTACGGCGGGTTCATGGCGTCCTGGGCCGTGACCCAGACCGACCGCTTCGCCGCCGCGATCCCGTTCGCCGTCGTCACCAACTGGCTCAGCTTCCACAACACGACGAACATCGGCCAGTTCGACCGCCTGTTCCTGCAGGCCGATCCGTACGACCCGGCCGGCGAGTACGTGAAGCGCTCGCCCGTCTACCACGCGCACAAGTGCAGGACGCCGACCCTGATCATCCACGGCGAGGACGACCTCTGCACCCCGGTCTCGCAGGCGACCGAGTTCTACAACGCGCTCGTCGAGGCGGGCTGCGAGACGGAGCTCGTCGTGTACCCGCGCGAGGGGCACGGCTGGACCGAGCGCGAGCACCAGATCGACGCCTGGAACCGCATCCACGGCTGGCTCGAGCGCCACGTTTCCTGATGTCTGCTTTCACCAAGCTCACGGCCCTGGCCCTCCGCCAGCTCGCCGTGCAGGCCAGGAGCGCGGGAAGCTCGGAGATCCTCCGCTCGCTGGCCGGACCGACTCCGCGACCGGCGAGTCCGGAAACCGCGGCGGCCTTGCGTAACCGCGACCGCTGGCTCGAACGCCTGGCCTACTGGGGCTTCCTCGCTGGGCGTGGCCCTCACGCTGGCTTCGCTGCTCGGGCTCGTGCTGGCCGAGAGCGACGCGCTCTGGCTGTCGCTGACCAAGCTCGCGGTGGGAGCCGTCCTGGTCGGCGAGGGATTCCTGCTGCTGGCGGACTGGCACGGCGCGCGCACGTACCTGCTCGCCCACCTCCGTGCGCGGCGCCGCGCCTCCGCCGACGCCTCGTACTGGCACGGCTTCGTCTGGCGGTCGGCCGGGCAAGGGCTGGGTCTGATCGGCCTGATCTGGATTGCCATGGGTGTGTTCGCGCTCGCCCAGGGCACGGTCCATCTCGTTCCCGGCGGCTGACGTGAGCCGGCCGCTGCGTGTCGGCATCCAGCTTCCGGAGGTCGAGCGGGACGTGCGCTGGCCCGAGTACCTGGCCATCGCCCGTGCGGCCGAGGAGGTCGGCTTCGACTCGATCTGGCTCGGCGACCACATGCTCTACCGCGGCGACGGCAAGCCGGAGCGCGGGCCGTGGGACGTGTGGACGGTGCTGGCCGGCCTGGCGGTGGCGACCGAGCGGGTGCGGCTCGGGCCGCTCGTCGCCTGCGCCGCGTTCCATCCGCCCGGGGTCATCGCCCGGATGGCTGCCACGATCGACGAGATGAGCGGCGGGCGGCTCGTCCTTGCGCTCGGCTCCGGCTGGAACGAGACCGAGTTCCGCGCCTTCGGGATCCCGTTCGACCACCGAGTCTCACGGTTCGAGGAGTCGTTCGAGATCGTCAGACGGCTGCTCGCGGGCGAGCGTGTGACCTTCGCGGGTCGGTTCCACCGGGTCGAGAACGCGGTGTTGCTCCCGCCGACCTGCCCGACGTACGACGCTGATGGTCGGCGGCACGGGGCCGCGCATGCTCGGGATCACGCTGCCCCACGTCGACGCGTGGAACACCTGGTACGAGTGGTACGGAAACACGCCCGAGGGCTTCGCCGCGCGCAACCCCGAAATCAGCGCAGCTGCGGAGCAGGCCGGGCGCGATCCCGCAGACGTCGAGCGCAGCGCGTGCGTGCTGGTCGTCCTCGACCGGGCCGCAGGGGAGCGGCCGATCACTCCGGAGACGCCGCCGGTCGAGGGCCCGCCGCAGCGGATCGCGGCGCACCTCCGCGAGCTGGCGGAGGCGGGCGCGGACGAGGCGATCCTCGTCGTGAGCCCGATCACCGAGCGCTCGGTGCGGACCGCTCGGCGAGGCGCTCGCGTTGCTCTAGCGGTACCGGCTGGCGAACTCGCGCAGTGCCTTCGCGTCCGCGCCCGAGCCCGCGCCCCCGAAGTCGACGACGACGCCGTCGCACGCCTGCATCGATGAAGGCGTCGACCTTGTCGGGCGTCGTTCGCTGCACGATGCGCAGCTCCGCGTGCTCAGCCTTCACCGCGCGCACGTCGTCCGGCCTGGTACGCGCCGACGGGTGCCACACGTCGCCGAGCTCGAGCGCCCGCCGGATCGTGCGCGGCCCGGCAGCCGCCGATCCAGATCTCGGGGATCGGATCCGGCAGCGGCCCGAACGTCGCATCCTCGAACGACCAGTGCTCGCCGTGGAACTCGCGCTCGCCGCGCCACAGCGCGCGCATCACGCGCAGCGCTTCGTCCGCGCGGCGGCCGCGGCCCCTGAACGGATAGCCCATGAACCGGAACTCGTCCTCGTGCCAGCCCATCCCGACCCCGAGCCGGACACGGCCGCCCGAGAGCTCCTGCAGCGTGGCGACCTCCTTGGCGAGGCGTATCGGGTTGTGCAGCGGCACGAGCACGATCGACGTGCCGAGCCCGATCCGCCCGGCGAACCCGGCGATCCAGCCGAGCGTGACCAGCGGGTCGTACACGCGCCCGTAGGGATCGACGCCTTCGGGGCCGACGATGATGTGCTCGGTCGCCCAGACCGAGTCGTAGCCGAGCGCCTCGGCGGACTCGACGACTGTGCGGATCCCCGCGGGGGTTGATCCCGCGCCGTAGTTCGGCAGGATGACGCCGAGGTGCACGACGAGATCGTACTCAGGCAGCGTGTGGCCGCGAGCGCGCGTCGCGCGGCTGGCGACGATCGACGCAGACGGACGCCCGCACCTCGTCCCGATCGTCTTCGCGCTTGCCGGCGACACGCTCTACTCGGCCGTCGACGCCAAGCCCAAGCGCTCGCGGACGCTGCGCCGGATCGAGAACGCGCGGAGCCGCCCGGACGTCACCGTGCTCGTCGACGGGTACGAGGAGGACTGGTCCCGCCTCTGGTGGGTCCGGCTGCGCGGCCGCGCGCGCGTACTCGACGACGGCGCCGAGGCGGCCCGGGCGCTCGCGCTGCTCGGCGAGAAGTACCGGCAGTACCGGGAGCAGCCAGCCCGGCCTGCCCGTGCTAGCCGTAGACGTGATCGAGTGGCGCGGCTGGGCGGCTCGCTAGGAAGCCGGCTCCTCCCCGCCCGTGTCCAGCCGGAACGGCGGGTACTCGTCCGTCATCAGCAGCACGTACGCGGCGACTCGCAGCACCCACCGGTTGAGCCCCATCACGAGATCGAAGATGCCGCGCGGATAGCGGGTCGTGAAGAGCAGCGCGACACCGGCGAAGAGGACGAGCAGACCGATCAGGCCGACACCCGTCGCGGCGTTCCAGTGGTCGAACAGGCCGAACCGGAAGGCGCCACCGCCGAGGAACACGCCCACGATCAGCAGGTGCGGAAACGCGAGCAGCCACTTCACGAGCACGAGGCCTCGGCCCAGCGCTGCGGGATAGGCGACGTCGAGCCGCGCCGGGTAGTCCGGCTCCGGGCCGAGCGAGAACGGCGGATAGCGGTCGGTGCCGAGCGCGCTGTACGAGTAGTACGCGACGCGCCACGTCCAGCGCAGCACGCCGAGGTTGAAGTCGAAGATTCCCCGCGGGTAGCGGCCCGTAAAGAGGATCGCGAAGAACGCGACCACGGTCAGCACGACGAAGGCGACCCAGAGGAACGCGAGCACGACGTAGTGGGGGATGGCGAGCAGCCACTTCACGAGCCAGAGCCCGCGGCTGAGCGGCTCGTCCAGTCGCGCCGACAACTGCGCGGCGTGCGGACCGAGCTTGGGGGCGGTGTCCGCGTCGGCCGCCGGTGCGCCGGCCGCGGCCGAAGCCGCGGATCCCGAGCACGAAGAGCAACACCGCCAGTCCGAGCAGCACGAAGCCGCCGACCAGCAGGCCGCCCGAGATCCAGCCGAGGTACCCGATCCTCGCGCCGAACTTCAGATCTGCGTCGACGCCGCGCGAGCCGTCGGCGTTCATCACGACGACGCTCCACGTCCCCTCGCGCACGGGCCAGGTCAGCGTGGCGGCGAAGCCTGTCGCCGAGGCGACCCAGATGTGCCGCGTACCGGGAGCGTCGGGCCGCGCGGTGCCGGGCACGCGGTCGTACCTGGCCTTGAACGGGTCGACGTCGAAGTGGCGCACGTTCGCGTGGGCCACGTTCGCGAGGTAGGCGTCGACGTCGCGAGAGGGCGCGATCCCGACGAACACCGCGCGATTCGCCGCGGCTTGTCGCGTGGATTCGGATGCGCGCAAGCTTGCCCGTGTCGATCGCGTCCGGGACGCCGGCGATCTTCGTCCCCTCGTGGGTGATCGCGTACGACCCGGTCTTGAACTCGTGGGTCGAGGTCGTGAAGTAGCCGGCCGCGTCGCGCTGGGTGTGGTCGGCCCAGAGCAGCGCCCCTCCGCCTGCCAGCACGCCGAGCGCGACGAGCCCGAGGATTGCGCCGACGATCGTGAGCACGACGCTGCCGACGGGTGTGCGCCGCTGGTTGATCTGTGTCGACATCTCGAGAACCCCCCTGCCTTCGCTGAGCCATACCGTTGCACATCCGCGCCCGGGCGCCGGTGCGGCCACCGGGGTACGGCTGCCGGGGTGTCCTATGCCCTTGTGCGAAATGCGGTCGTCGTATTTCCGCAAGCCATTCCTACGCAGCCGCACAAACCTGGCGCAGATTCGTTCGTATATCCCCCTTGCCATCGTCCGACCGGTGCGGTATTCTCCGACGCACTCGAAGGAGACCTATGGAAATGACTACCTACTTCATCGCATTCCCGGCCCGCACGCTACAGGCGTTCGTCGTCGCTCCGTCCACGAAGTGGCTCGGTGGCACGACCGCGGAGCGCGGGAACGCGATCGCCCTCGTCGGGAGGTGTGCGCGCTAGGAGACTAGGCGCATAGCGAACCGTTCGAGGGCGACCCACAGGGTCGCCTTCGTCGTTCTGGAGGCGAATGTCAACGTCCGAGGCAAGAGGGTGATGCCAACTTGAAGAAGACATAGATCGACATCGAGGCCCCGCTTGAGAGAGAAAGGCCCTTCGCGCTTGACGCTGCAAATTGCACTGCTTGAATAGGCTTGGCTTTAGCCTGCAATTTTCGGAGCGGGCGACGGAGCGCCGGGCTCCAAAGCTCCTCCACGTAGGACGGCTTCCGCTCCGGCAGTGCGCGACGGGTGGTCGACGATCCAGGGTCGAAGGGTTGGCGAGTGGCTTGGAAAACATCGGCCCGCGGCAGGCGCGGGCCGTGACAGAGCTCCACTGAGCAGCCGCAGACGTCGCCGCTGCGTCGATCTTCCGCAGGGGAGATGGACGGAGGGCGAGGCTCCGAAGGCCCGGCCGGCCGGGCCAGAGGTAGCGCAGACCTCCGACTTGCCCCACGACGTGCCCCCTGGCGGGTGCGTCTGACGGGCGGCCGAGAGTGTCCCGCCGAGTCGGGCGGGGCGCTGGACCTGTGCAAACACAGCGAAGGAGGACGTCATGTACGGCATGCACCTGGGCGCGTCGGCGTCCGCACGTCCGGTCGAGCGTTCCGCCGCGGCGATCGCCATGCGGAGCCGCCGGGCCGCACGGGCGGAAGAGCGCGCCTACTGGATCGCAAGCGACGAGCGTCAACGGGCGGGGCCGGAGCGCCTGCTCCGTGTCGTCCAGTCCGCTCCCGCCATCGTGGCCGAGCGGGGCCTGGCGCTGGTCAGACGGGCGTGAACCAGCCGAACGGCCCCTGTTTGGGGCCGTTCGGCGTTCAGGGCTCACACGGGCGCGGCCACGGCGGCGACGAGGGTCCTGAGCTCGGGCAGGAAGCGCGGATCGATCGTGTGCGCCAGAGGCGACTCGCGATACAGCGGCGCGGCGCCGGCGCCGCGCAGGAGGTCGCGCGCGCGGCGCCCCCACTCCACGCCGATAACCGGGTCGAGCGTGCCGTGGCCGATCGCGACCGGCGGCAGCACCGGCGAGAGGTCGAGCTCGAAGCCGTCCACCGTGGGCACGAAGCCGGAGAGGGCGATCAGCGCGGCGGGCCGGGGGCGACCGGCGCCGAGCCCGAGCGCGTAGGTCATCACCGCACCCTGCGAGAACCCGCCGAGGATCGTCCGGCCGGGCTCGATTCCGGTCTCGGCGGCCAGCACGTCGAGCCAGTCGGAGACGAGGTCGAGCGTGGGGAGGAACGTCGCCGGGTCCGGGTAGCCGAGCTCCCGGATGACGTACCAGTGGCCCCCGCCGGGCGGCAGCGCGAGAGGGCCGCGCGGCGTGATGCCCGAGCAGGCGCTGCTCCGGGTCGAGCGCGTCCAGCAGCGGGAAGAGGTCGTGCTCGTCGGCGCCTCGGCCGTGCAGGAGAACGAGCGCGCCTGCCGGCTCGCCCGCTGACTCGCGGACCCGGTACGCGAGCCCGTCGAGTCCGCTCACCGCACGGGCTGCGGGCGCGGGGTGGGCAACGGCGTCAGCACCGGCTCGACCTGGTCGCGCAGATGCTCGAACGTCGGGCGGCAGCGAGAGCCGCTCGCCGAGCGTCTCCAGCGGCTCGTCGGCAGTGAAGCCCGGGCCGATCGTGGCGATCTCGAAGAGCACGCCGCTCGGCTCGCGGAAGTAGATCGACTTGAAGTAGAAGCGGTCGATCACCGGCGTCGGCGCCGCGCCGGCATCCTGCGCGCGCTGCCGCCAGGCCTCGTGCTCGTCGATCTGCGACGCCCAGGCGATGTGGTGCACCGTGCCGGCGCCGCCGAAGCCGCGCTCGTCGGAGCGGTCGTAGACGTAGAAGCGAGCCGCGCCGGTCGCCGCGGCACTCGTATTCGTCGCCCTCGTGCGGCGCGAAGCCGAGCCCGCCCTCGAGGAAGCGCCGGCTCCGCTCGGGATCGAGGGCGTAGGCGCGCGCGCCGTCGAAGCCCTGCAGCGCCAGCTCCCGCGGGATCTCGGGATGGTTGGCGACGAGCGGCTCGTCGGCGGTCTCGACCGCGCGCAGCTCGAGCCCCATCTCCTCGGGGTCGGCGAAGCGGAGGGCCGTGCCGTCCCGCTCGGTCTCGACGCCCTCGGCTCCGAGCCGCTCGGCCCAGAAGTCGAGCGCCTCCGCCGAGCCGACCCGGAAGGCGACCCGGTGCACCATGCCGGCGCCGGGCCGGCCGCGCCGCGCTCCGGGGTACTCGAAGAACGTGATGTCCGATCCGGCCGAGCCCAGCTCGTCGGCGTAGAACAGGTGGTAGACGGTCGGGTCGTCCTGGTTGACCGTCTTCTTCACCAGGCGCAGCCCGAGCACGCGCGCGTAGAAGTCGACGTTGCGCGGCGCGTCGCCCGTGATCGCGGTGATGTGGTGGATCCCTTCGAGCTTCATCGTCGCGCTCCCTCTCTCGGTTTGCCGGCGGCCGTGCCAGGTTAGCGAGCCGGGCGCCGGTTGCGCGCCCAGCTCACGGCAAGCGCCGGGGCACGCCGGCGCGCTGTGACAAGCGCCTCGTGCAGCGCCTCCGCTGCGCGCTCGTGGACGCCCGCGCCGTGGCCGACGAGGATCGTCTCCGGGCTGGATCTGGGCGAGCGGCAGCGGAGGCGTGAGCCGCAGCAGCGGGTTGACGGCGAGCCGCTCGTCGCCCGCCCGGTAGTAGCGGGCGGTCCCGACGGCGTCGGCGCACACGAGCACGCGCCGCTCCGGCCACCACAGCGCCACTTCCTGCCAGCGGCGGCGGCGGCGCACGGCGATCACCTCGAACGGCGAGCCGGGGACGCCGTCGAAGGGCACCTCGTGGTGGGGGACTCCGAGCCGCTGGGCGAGCTCGGCACAGTCGCGCCGGTGCCGGTCGAGCAACTGGATGACGCCCGCCGGCTCACCGGCCGCCCGCGTCCGCTCCTCGATCCCTTCGCCCAGCACCGGATCGACGAGCCACACCCGGCCGCGGTCGACCAGCGCGTGCGAGCAGCGCTCCATGAACTCGGCGACGATCCATCCGAAGCCGAGCTCGCTCTCGTCGCAGAACGAGATCTGCACTAGCTGCGGCCCACGGCCAGAGCTTAGAGTTCGGCTGTGGAGCGGCGAGAGCTGGGGCGGAGCGGCATCGAGGTCACGCGGGTGATCCTCGGCTGCGGCAACTTCGGCGGCATCGGCTCGGCGCCGGAGTTCTTCGGGCAGGGCGAGTCGGAGCCGGAGGCGCTCGCGATCATGGACGCCGCGTGGGAGCTCGGGATCCGCGCCTTCGACACGGCCGATGCCTACGGAGGCGGCCGCAGCGAGCGCGCGATCGGGCGCTGGCTGCGGGAGGGCGGCCACCGCGAGGAGCTGACGCTCGCGACGAAGGTCTTCCACTCGGTCGTGGGCGACGCAGACGATCGCGGGCTCGCGCCGGACCGCATCCTGCGCCAGATCGACGGCAGCCTCGAGCGCCTCGGCGTCGACCGCGTCGACCTGTACCTGATCCACGAGCCCGATCCGGAGACGCCGGTGGAGGCGACGCTGGAGGCGCTCACGGAGCTGGTCGAGCGCGGCGCGGTGGGCGCCGTCGGAGCCAGCAACGTGGACGGCGCGTACCTCGCGGAGGCGCTGGAGATCAGCGAGCGGCGCGGCCTCGCACGCTTCGAGTGGGTGCAGAACTCGTACTCGCTGCTCGACCGTGAGGCGGAGCGGGAGGTGCTGCCGCTCTGCGCCGAGCACGGGCTCGGCTTCACGCCCTTCAGCCCGCTGGCGGGCGGCTGGCTCGCGGGCCGGTACCGGCGCGGCGAGGCGCCGCCGGAGGGCTCGCGGCTCGCCACGCGGCCGGGACCGTACGCCGCCCACGCCGAGGAGCGGGTCTACGACGGGGTCGACCGGCTCGCGAACGAGGCCCGGCGGCGGGGCATCTCGACGGCGGGGCTCGCGCTCGCGTGGCTGCTCTCCCATCCGCAGGTGGACGGCGTCGTCGTCGGACCGCGGCGGCCCGCGCACCTGGAGCCGGCTCTGGAGGCGCTCGGCGGTCGCTCTCGACGCGCGGGAGCGCGCCGAAGTGGCAGGCTACTTCGCCTGATGCTCGTCCTCTCGCAGGCGGACGTCGAGCGGCTGCTGCCGATGGGCGACTGCGTCGATCTGATGGCCGACGTGCTCTCGGCGCTCGCGCGCGGCGAGCTGCACCAGCCGCTGCGCTCGGTCGTGCGACCTCCGGGCGAGGCGAGCCTGATGGGGCTCATGCCGGCCCACCGCAGCGGAGAGCAGGCCGTCTGGGCGCTGAAGGTGATCTGCATCTTCGCGGACAATCCGACCCGCGGACTCGACGCGCACCAGGGCGGCGTCATCCTGTTCGACGGCGAGACCGGCCAGGTGCGCGCGCTGATGAACGCGTCCGCGGTCACCGAGATCCGCACCGCCGCCGTGTCCGGGGTGGCGACGAGGGCGCTGGCGCGCGACGACGCGAAGGTCGCCGCGATCCTCGGCATCGGGCGTGCAGGGCCGGTCGCACCTGGAGGCGATGCGTGCCGTGCGCGACTTCGACGAGATCCGGATCTGGAGCCCGACGCGCCGAGCACGCGGCCGCGCTCGCCGCCGAGCGGCGGCGCCGTCGTCGCGGGCTCGATCGAGGAGGCGCTCGACGGCGCGGGCGTCGTGTGCACCACGACCACGGCGCGCGAGCCGATCGTGCGCCGCGAGTGGCTCGCCGCCCGGCGCCCACGTGAACGCGGTGGGGTCGAGCATCCCGACGACCCGAGAGCTCGACTCGGCCACGATCGCCGCCGCCGCGCTCTTCGTCGATCGGCGCGAGTCGACCGAGAACGAGGCCGGCGACTACCTCTTCCCCCTGCGCGAGGGCGCCATCGGGCCGGGCCACATCCGCGCCGAGCTCGGCGACGTGCTGACCGGCGCCGCGGAGGGCCGGCGGTCGCCCGACGAGCTGACCGTCTTCAAGTCGCTCGGACTCGCCGTCGAGGACCTGGCCGCCGCGGAGCTCGTGTACGAGCGGGCCCGCGAGGTCGGTGCCGGCGTCGAGGTCGAGTTCTGATCGCGCTGGAGGAGATCCGGCAGGCCCGCGAGGACGATCGCGGGCGCAGCGGTCCGCACGCCGCTCGTCCGGCTGCAGGCGCCCGAGGCGGCGGCGGAGATCTGGCTGAAGCTCGAGAACCTGCAGCCGATCGGATCGTTCAAGATCCGCGGCGCGACGAACGCGATCCGCCGCGCGGCGCCCGAGGCGATCGCCCGGGGAGTCGTCACCGCGAGCGCCGGCAACATGGCGCAGGGCGTGGCCTGGGCGGCGCGCGAGGCAGGCGTGCCGTGCACGGTCGTCGTCCCGGAGCACGCGCCGCAGACGAAGCTCGATGCGATCGCGAGGCTCGGCGGCCGCGCCGTCAAGGTGCCGTTCGACGAGTGGTGGCGCGCGCTCGAGGAGAGCCGGACCGACCGCGCCGAGGGCCTCTTCGTGCATCCCGTGGCCGACGGGTTCGTGATGGCCGGGAACGGGACGATCGGGCTCGAGCTGCTGGAGGACCTGCCGGACGTGGACGCGGTCTTCGTCCCGATCGGCGGCGGCGGGCTCGTCTCGGGCATCGCGAGCGCCGTGAAGGGGCTGCGGCCCGGGACGCGGATCGTGACCGTGGAGCCGGAGACGGCTGCGGCGCTGCATGCGTCGGTGGCCGCGGGCCGGCCGCGCGAGGTCGAGTACGTGCCGTCGTTCGTGGACGGCTCCGGCTCCAAGGTCGTGCTGCCGGCGATGTGGCCGCTGCTGGAGGAGCTCGTCGACGAGGCGTTGGTCGTGACGCTGGAGGAGACGGCGGCGGCCGTGCGCCTGCTCGCCGAGCGGGTGCGGGTGATCGCAGAGGGCGCCGGCGCGCTGGCCCTGGCGGCCGCGCTGCGCGAGCCGGGCGGCCGGATCGCGTGCATCGTCTCGGGCGGGAACATCGACTCGTCCCGGCTCACCGAGATCCTCGCGGGCCGAGTGCCGGCCTGACGCGCTCCGTCTCCACGCGAGACTTTGTGCCAGACTCACGGTATGGGTATCGGAGACTGGTTCCGCAAACGCAGTCAGCGCAAGGACGAGGCAGCCGTCGAGCGGGCCGCGGATGCGGCCTACGAGACGGACGCCGAGCGACGGGCCGAGAACGTCGAGAGCAAGCAGGCGGACACGATCGCCGCACGCGCCTCCAACGAGGGCTCGATGGAGGACGTCAACCGGCTGAGCGACGCCTAGCGCTCAACGGAAGAGATCGCGCTCGGGCGGCATCACGAGCTCGCGCGCGCTGCCGTCGCCTTCGGGCGCCAAACCGCGGACGATCGCCGCGGGAATGCCGGCCGTCTTGCCCATCACCAGCTCCGCCGCGCCGGCGATCTCGTCGGCCACCGCGATCGTCGTCGCATGCAGCTCGTAGCCGACGCGGTCGCGCTCACCGTTCAGGTCGAGCAGCGGACGGAGGCCGGACACGCCGATCGCCACGTCGGTCGTGCCCTGCCGCCACGCGCGGCCGAACGAGTCGCTGACGATCACGGCGACGCGGCGGCCCGTCAGCTCCTCGAGGCGCGCGCGCAGCGCCGCCGCCGACGCGTCCGGATCCAGCGGCAGCAGGACGAGCGCTTCGAGCTCCGGCGCGTTCGACGCATCGACTCCCGCGGAGGCGCACACGAACCCGTGCCGGGTCTCCGCGATCAGGAGCGGCGGGCGCGACCGCACGACGCGTGCGCTTTCGCCCAGGATCACCTCGAGCCGGCGCGGATCCTGGTCGCCTGCGAGCTCGCGCGCCCGCTCGGAAGGCTCCACATCGGTCAGCCGGACGACCCGCCCCTCCATCTTCGACACGGCCTTCTGGGCGACGACCAGCACGTCGCCGTCCTCCAGCCGCACGGCCGCCGCGAGCAGCAAGGCGAGATCGTCGCCGGGTCGCCGACCTCGCGGACGCCCTCGACGGGAATCACCCGCAGCTCGGTCACGGCAGGCCGGTCACGCGTATCCCCGCGTGCGCCTTGTAGCGGCGGTTCACGTTCACGATCACCGCCGTCATGGCCTCGAGCGCGCGGGCGCACTGGAGCGGGCCGGCGTCGATCGCGCGGCCGGCGACGACCTTCGCCGCCAGCTCGAGCGCGAGCACCTTCGCGGCGTCGTCGTCGCCGCAGACGAGCGCATCCTCGTCGGGCCGCCCGTGCTCGAGCTTGCCCGGCGGCCAGCGAGTGCAGCCCCGCCACGACCGGAACCTCGAGCAGCGTCTGGATGCGCTCGGCCAGCGAGCGGCTCTCGTCGGACGGCACCGCGAGCTTGCTGCGGAACCCGAGCTCGCTCGCGACCGAGAGCAGCGGCGCCTCGATCAGCGAGCGCTACCTCGGCGGCGGTCTCGAGCGCGGCGTCCGCGTTGACGGCGAGCACGACGAGATCCACGCCCGCCGACCGCAGCCGCGTTCCTTCGACCGTGGGCGCCGACCGCGGCAGCGGTCGCGGCTGCCCGCTCGGGATCCCGCGATCCGATCACGACGTCGTCGCCGGCCTCGACGAGCCGCAGCGCGAGCGCGCGGCCGAACGGGCCCGTCCCGCCGAGGATCGCCACCTTCACGCCGGCACCGCGCCCAGCACGGCCTCCGCCAGACGGCGGCCCGAGTCGGCGTCGCGGATCAGCGTCCGGGTCACGATCATGCGCACGTCGGGCGGATGCGGGGCGCCGGCGTCGGCCTCGTCGATCACCAGTGCGTCGATCAAGCCCGCGGTAACACCCGGCGACCTGGCTCGGGCTCGTGCCGCCCGCCAGCCGCTCGAGCATCGCCGCCGCCGGCCCCTTGACGGCGCGACCCCCGACCAGCGGGCTCACCGCGAAGCACGGCACCCGCCGGTCCTCGAGCGCAGCGCGGATCGCGGACACGGCAAGGATCGGCTGGATGCTCACATACGGGTTGCTGGGTGCGATCACGAGCAGATCCGCTCCGGTCAGGGCTTCGACGACGCCCGGAGCGGGGCGCGCTTCGGCCGCGCCCTCGAAGCGCACGCCGTCGACCGGGTCGCGGTGCCCGCGGCGCACGAACCACTCCTGGAAGGGGAACTCGCCGAGCGGCGTCCGGATCCAGGTTCGCAGCCGGTCGTCGGTCGCGGGCAGCAGGCCTGATTCGACGCCGAGCGCGGTCGCGAGCCGGGCCGTGACGGCAGAGAGCGGCTCGCCCGCGCGCAGCGCCGCTGCCCGAACGAGGTGCAGCCCGATGTCGAGATCGCCGAGCCGAAACCAGTCCTCGCCCCCGAGCGCGCCGACGGTGTCGAGCGCGCTCCAGGTCTCGCCGGCGCGGCCCCAGCCCCGCTCCTCGTCGGCGAGACCGGCCAGGAGGTACAGCACCGTGTCGAGGTCGGGCGACACGTGGAGCCCGAGCACCTCGAGATCGTCGCCCACGTTGCCGACGATCGTCAGCTCGCCCGGCTCGAGCACCTCCAGCAGCGCCCGTGCGAAGCGCGAGCCGCCGACGCCGCCCGCGAGCAGCGCGACCTTCACGCAGCCGTCCCCGGGGCGCCTGATGGCCGTCCAGCCAAGCCGTAGCCGCTCGGGGGCATGACCCGCGCCCGGCGGTGGGGCTCGACCGCCCGCCTCACGCGCTCTCCCGGAGCAGCGCCAGCGCCGCCCGGGTACGCGGCCCGACGTCCGAGCGCAGGAGGTCGAGATCCTCGAACGTGTCGACGTCCGCGGCGAGGTTCGGGATCGGTGCAACCACGGCACGGACGCCGAGCGCGGCGGCGTGGGCGAGGAAGCGCGCGGCGCTGCCCGACCCGTACAGCGGTGCGAAGAGGCTCCCGCGGGCAAGGGAGAGGGCGTTTGTCGTCCCGTCGCTCGCGGCGACGAGCGCCAGCCCGCCCTCCGGCGTCGCGGCCAGGAGCGAGCGCAGGTCCTGGAGCCGCACGCACGGCACGTCGGCGTTGACCACGAGGACCGGCCGCCGGTCGAGCGCCGCCGCGACGGCCGCCGCCTGGCCCCCGCCCGGGTCGGCGAGCACCGAGGCGCCAAGCTCGCCGGCGATGCGCACTGCGCGCTCGTCGTCGGAGACGACGACCGTCTCATCGGTCGCCGTACACGCCGCGAGCACGTCCCCGAGCATGGCGAACGCGAGCGCGGCCCGCACCTCCTCGCCCATGGCCGCGAGACGCCGCTTGGCGTCCGAACCCCTGAACGGAACGACGATCCTGGGCACAGCCGGGAGACTATCCGGCCGCTGCGATCCGCTCGGCGGCCCGTGCCAGCGCCACCTCGTCGAAGAGAAACAGCGTCGCGTTCGGGATGTCGTGGACCGGGCCGTCCAGATCCGTGGCCCCGGCAGCCGCATTGAGCGCGTAGCGCACCGGGATCTCGTGGCAGACGACGAGCACGGTCGAGGCATCGAGCTGCGAGCAGCGCCTGGAAGCCGCGCGCGTAGCGGCGCGCCGCATCGTCGAGGCTCTCGCCGCCGGGGAACGCGATCGGCCCGCGTGTGCTCCCGTTTCCACGCCCGATACTCGTCGACGGAGACGCCCTCGACCTCCCGACGTCGATGTCGTCGAGCAACGGCTCCTCCCTGAACGGGACGTCGCGGCCGGCGAGGGCGACCGCGCGGCCGTCTCCCGCGTGCGGCCGAAGCGCGTGTGCACGCAGAGGTCGAGCGGGAGGTTGCGGAGCTGCGACCCCGAGCCGCTCAGCCTCCACCCGGCCCTGTTCCGTGAGCGCGACCGGCCGCGCCGGGTCACCGTTGACGCGCCCCGCCCGGTTCAGCTCCGAATGGGCGTGCCGCGAGAGCAGGAAGAGCCGCACGACCTAGCGGCCGGTGCCGGGGCCGCCCCTTGCCCACTCGGTGAGCTCGAACCAGTGCGACTCGCGCAGGGCGTCGCCCACCTGCGCGTGCGTGTGCGGCGCGTAGAAGACGTGGTGCTCGAGGTCGCAGCAGATCTCGGTCTCGTCGAGCGCGAGGCCGCCGACGGCGACGAGCACCTCCGAGGGCAGCTTCGCCTCGGTGATCGTGTAGTGCTTGAACTGGAGGTCGGGCGCGACCTCCATCAGGTCGGGCCAGTCTGGACAGCTGCGTGTGGTCATCGGCTCCGGGTTTCGGCGGGAACGGGAGAATCCTGCATCGACCACACGCCGTCGAGTCGGATCGCGCCGCGCTCCTCGCCCGGCGGGTAGACGACGAACTGCAGCGCGTCGTCGAGCCAGTGGTAGAGGTGCTCGCCCGCCGGCGTCGGTCAGGCCGAAGCGCAGGTGGAAGCGCCCCTCCGAGAGCGGCAGCCGCTCCACGTCGAAGCGCAGGACGCGGGTGCCGGGGCCGGGCGGCCAGCCGAGCTCGGCCGTGTCCGACGACCCGCCGGCGATGAGGAGCCCCGAGTCGTCGCGCAGCTCGTACGACAGCCGCGGCGGCGCGACGCCGCCGGTCACGGAGACGCGCAGCCGCACGCAGAACGGCTCGCCGCCGAGGAACTGCCGCCGCTGCTCGCCCTCGACCCCGAGCAGCTCCGCCTCCTCGATGCGCGCCTCGCCGCTCCCCCACTCGCTCAGGCCCGCGCCGCGCTCCTCGGGATCGCGCTCCTCGGCGAGCAGCCTGTGGTAGCGGGTCAGCGACTCGTGCGTCGGGCCGTCGAACTCGACCCGGCCCTGGCGCAGGAGCACGGCCCGCTCGCACAGCCGCTCGACCGCGGACGCGTCGTGGGAGACGAAGACGATCGTCCCGCCGCGCTGCTTGAACTCGAAGATCTTGCCGAAGCACTTGCGCTGGAACTCCTCGTCGCCGACCGCGAAGACCTCGTCGAGCAGCAGCACGTCGGCCTGGAGGTGCGCCGCGATCGCGAAGCCGAGCCGCATGTACATCCCCGACGAGTAGGTGCGCACGGGCAGGTCGATGAAGCGCTCGAGCTCGGCGAAGGCGACGATCTCGTCCATCTGCTCGCGGATGTAGCGCCGCTGGAGCCCGAAGATCGAGCCGTTGAGGTAGACGTTCTCGCGGCCGGTGAACTCGGGGTGGAAGCCGGCGCCGAGCTCGAGCAGCGAGCCGACGCGCCCGCCGAGCGCGACCCGCCCGGACGTGGGCCGGATGATCCCGGCGACGAGCCGCAGCAGGGTCGTCTTGCCCGAGCCGTTGCGGCCGATGAGCCCGACGGCCTCGCCCGGCTCGATCGCGCGGACACGTCCCGCAAGGCCCAGACGTCCTCGCCGCTCGAGCCGGCCGCGCATCACGAACACGTCCTTCAGCGACCGCGCCGGCTTGGGGTAGACGCGGAACCGCCTGCTCGGCTCCCTCGATCCGGATCTCGCCCGGCTTCATGCGCTCGACGGTACCGGAAGGGCGCGCCGGACCAGCCCGGCCAGAACCGCGACGAACGCGGGCTCGGCGTTCGGCATCTCGATCCGCGCGAAGCCGAGCCCGAGCTCGCGCGCGCGCTCGGCCGCCTCGTGGTCGAGGTCCCACTTGATCTCGAGGTGGTCGGCGACGAAGCCGACCGGGCAGACGAGAACGCTCTCGACGCCGCGCGCGCTCGAGGTCGGCGAGGTGGTCGAGGATGTCCGGGCCGAGCCACGGCTCGCCGGTCGCCGACTCGCTCTGGTACGAGAACGACCACTCGCGCGAGCCCGGCGCGCTCGGCCACGAGCCGCGACGTCTCGAGCAGCTGATCCTGGTACGGGTCGCCCTCGGCGAGGATCCGCTCCGGCAGCGAGTGCGCCGTGAAGACGACGTGCGCCTCGGTGCCGCGCACGCGGTCGGCCAGGAGCTCGACGAAGCCCGGCTCGTCGTGCCAGCTCTCGACGAAGCGGAGCTCGGCGCGGCCGGCGAGGGCGTCGTTCGAGCTGCTGCCGGTAGCCGGCGATCGAGAGCCGCGAGTAGTGCGGCGCGAGCACGAGCCCGACGACGGTGCGCGCGCCGGCCGCCGAGCGCCCGCTCGGCCGCGTCGGCGATGCGCGGCGTCCAGTGCTTCATCCCGGTGCAGACGGGCAGCTCGAGCGCGCGCTCGAGGGCGGCGCGCGTCTCCTCGGTGACGGCGTTGAGCGGCGACGGCGTGTGCGGCCGAGCGGCTCGACGGCCGTCGCGCGACGGGATCCCGAGCCGCCGGTAGCGCTCGACGAGATCGTCCAGCAGCTCGGGCCGGATCGGCCGGCCGCCGCGAATGTCGGCGTAGTAGGCGGGCACGTCCTCGAGCCACTCGGGGCTGCCGTAGGCCATGAGCACCACCGCCGCCTGGCTCATCCAGCCATGTCCTCCTCGAGACATGTCCCCGAGACGCCCCCCACCCCACATATGGGTGGTGGCTCAACCCGCCTCCCTCGTCGGCGAAGACGCTATCCGGCCAAAGGCGCACGTGTCTGTGCCGGATGTGTGCCGATTTCGTGCCGATTCATCCACAGACGTGACCGATTCGGACGGGTCACGCCGCCTCCGCGGCGGTGGTCTGCTCGTGGACGAGCTCGACGAGCCGCCGGAGGCAGGCCGGGTCTGTAGCTGGCACGACACCGTGCCCGAGGTTGAATACATGACCCGGCCTGCCTCCCGCGGCTCGCAGGATCGCTCGCGTCCCGGCCTCGACCCGCTCCCACGGGCCGAGCAGCAACGCCGGGTCGAGGTTGCCCTGCACGCCCCGGCCCGCGCCGACCTCCGTCCAGCCACGGTCGAGCGGGATCCGCCAGTCGAGCCCGATCACGTCGCCGCCGGCCGCCGCCATCGCGGGGAGCAGGTGCGCCGTCCCCGTGCCGAAGTGGATCGTCGGGCAGTCGACCGCGGCCGAGGATCCGCGCAGAGTACGGCGCCACGAACTCGTCGTAGTCCGCGACGGAGAGCGCGCCGACCCACGAGTCGAAGAGCTGGATCACGTCCGCGCCGGCCCGGCCTGGGCGGCCGCGTAGGCGGCGAACGTGTCCGCGAGCTTCGCCATCAGCGAATGCCACACCGCGGGCTCCGAGTACATCAGCGCCTTGACGCGCGAGAAGTCGCGGCTCGGCCGCCCTTCGACGAGGTAGCCCGCGACCGTGAAGGGGCCGCCGCAGAAGCCGACCAGCCCGCGCTCGGGCTCGAGCCCGGCCCTCACGAGACGCACCGTCTCCAGCGTGAACGGCACCGCCTCCTCCGGCTCCGGCACACGGAGCCGCGCGACGTCCGCGGCGCTCCGCACCGGGTCGTCGACAACCGGACCGACGTTCTCCACGAGCCGGACATCGAGGCCCATCCCGAGCACCGGGAGCACGATGTCCGCGAACAGCACCGCCGCGTCGACGCCGTGGCGCCGCACGGGCTGGAGCGTGACCTCGGCGCAGAGCTCCGGGTTGCGGACGATCCCGAAGAGGTCGTGGCTCTTGCGGATCTCGCGGTACTCGGGCAGCGACCGGCCGGCCTGGCGCATGAACCACACCGGCGTCCGCTCCACCGGCTCGCGCCGGCACGCCCGCACGATCAGAGGTTCGGTCACGCTCCTAGACTAGTTCGCGTGATGGAGCCCGTCGCAGAGCATCCGGTGCCGGCCGGGCCGCTCGCGGTGCGCTGGCTGGCGCTCGAGCTGCCCGCCTTCCGCGCCGGCGTCCCGGGCACGGCGCGCATCGAGCTGGAGAACGCCGGCTCCGCAGCCTGGCGCTCGCGCGGGAAGGAGGGCGTCCAGCTCGCGTACCACTGGCTCGACGAGCGGGGGAACGCGATCGTGTGGGACGGAATCCGCCACGCGTTCGCGCAGCCCGTCGAGCCGGGCGCTCGAATCGCGCTCGACCTGAACGTGCTCGCTCCGATTCCGCCCGGGCCGTACCGGCTCGCGTTCGACCTCGTCGAGGAGCACCGCTTCTGGTTCGCAGACGTCGGCAACGCGCCGCTGCAGCTGGAGTTGCCCGTGTTGCCGCGGATCGACCGCCGTGCGCTGGCCGTGCGCGGCGCCGATCCGGGAGCGCTGGACGGCCTCGCCGAGCGGCCCGTGGCGGAGGAGGAGGCCGTGGCGGTGGCCTGGCTCGGCTCCGGGATCGTGCCCGCGCCCGACTGGTCGAGCCGGATCCTCGATGCACATGCGGAGGGCTACGCGCTCGTCGGCGGCTCGGTCGAGCCGGAGGCCGGCGCGCTCGAGCGGCGCCGCCTGTCCCGCACGTTCGCGCCGTGGGCGCCGGGCGGCGGGCGGAACCCGGCCTTCGAGCACCCGCTGCTCTGCCCGTCCGCGCTGACCGAGCTCGCGCTCGAGCCGGAGGAGCTGCACGGCCTGCCCGCGGTCCGGCCGCCCGAGGGCGAGACGTGGATCCACGACGGGCGCATCGCGGTCAGATTTCGACCGCGATCCGGTCGTCGATCCGCCTGAACACCCAGGCTCCGAGCACGAGCGCGACGACCGCGGAGGCGCAGAGGTACACGACGTCCCCCGCAGGAGGCGCCGTTCCCGCGTAGATCGGGGCGCGGATCGCCTGGACGGCCGGCGTCAGCGGGTTGCCCCAGTGCAGCAGATCGACCAGCCACGGATGCTTCGCGGCACCGGGCGCCGAGTCGAGCGGATAGAGCACCGGCGTGAGGAAGAACCAGGGCAGGAGGAGCGCCTGGATCAGGAACTCGATGTCGCGGAAGACGACGTTCAGGCTCGCCACCATGAGCGCGAACCCGGCGACGAACGCCACCAGCGGCACCGCGAGCAGCGGCCCCATCCAGAACGTGTCGCGCGTCGCCGGGATGATCACGAGGTCGAGGACGATCACCGCGACCAGCATCACGACGAGCGTCACGAGCTGTGTCCCGACGACCGAGAAGGGCACGAGCTGGCGGGGGAAACGCACCTTGCGGATCAGGTTCGCGTTGTCGAGCATCGAGCGGGCCGCGTTCTGGATCGAGGTGGCGAAGAACGTCCACGTCACGAGCCCCGAGAGCAGGAACAGCGCGTAGTGCGGGACCGGGAACTTCTGCCAGAGGACGGAGAAGACGAGCAGGTAGATCGCCATCAGCAGCAGCGGGTACGCGAGCGTCCACGCGACGCCGAGCAGCGACCCCTTGTACTTGGCGCGAACGTCGCGCCGCAGCAGATTCGCGAAGAGCTCGCGGTAGATGTAGAGATCGGCGTAGACGGCCGTCACCGGCGCCTCCCGGGCTTGCCCGCGTAGATCGAGACGCCGCCGTAGCCGTAGACGTTCTGCGCCCACAGCATCGACCATGCCCTCCCGCCCGGAAGCCGCAGCAGCTTGCCGGCGATGTTGCGCCGCGCCAGCTCGCCGTACCCCTCGGCCTGCTCCACCCGGCGGATCCGGAGCCCCGAGCGGCCGAAGCTGTACAGGTAGGCCCAGAGCGTGTGCACGTGCTCGTTGATCCCGAGCTTCCGCTCCTCCGATTGCTCCGCGTTGTCGCCGCTCTTGCCCGGTGCGCGCGTGCCCTCGTTGAGCGCGCAGACGAGGCCGCCGCGACGCGTGACCCGTGACATCTCGCGCACCATCGCCGTCAGATCGAGCGCGTGGTGGAGCGTCGCGACGCAGTACGTGAGATCGAATGTCTCGCGAGCGGAACGGCAGGTGCTCGCCGTCGGCCTGCACGCGCTCGAACGACCCGACGCGCTGCGCGTAGAACTCGCCGCGGCCGAGCCCGATGACCGGGTCGTCGAGGATGTCGACGCCGACGTACTCGCAGCCGAGCGGCACGAGGTGCTGGGCGCCCCAGCACTTCGCGGCTCCGACCTCGAGCACGCGCATCCCCGGTCGCACGTACCGCTGCAGCAGAAGCGAGAACGAGTGCTCGTTGGCGCCCCAGTTCTTGTCCTCCCAGCCCAGGTCGCGGTTGAGGAAGGGCAGCGCCGCGTCGACCTCGTCGTCCCGCCGGTACCACTCCTGGGCGCGGGCGAGCTTCACCCAGCCGTCGATCTCGGCGCGCTTCTCGCGGATCCCGGGGAGCCGATCGTCGAGCAGCCGCGGCATGTCCGCCTCGACCGGGTAGGAGCCGGCGCACGAGACGCAGTCGAGCCGTCCGTCCTCGGCGGCGAGTTGCGACCCGCAGACCGGGCAGCGCAGAATCTCGAGCAGGGCCGGTGTCAGCACCGGAGGCTAGTCTAGGGCCGGTCCGCTGGCATGCCGGCCCCCCTCACATGGGCTTAACAGCGCTTCGTTACTTTTCGCTCGTGCAGGACCCGTTCCGGGAGAGGGCTTCGTGAGCACCACTGCGGTGATCGTCGCCCTCCCGGTCTGCGTGCTCGTGCTGCTCGGGCTGCTGCACTCGCGCCTCGCGGGTCGCCTCGTCGCCTCCCCGCGTGGTGACCGCTGGGCCGAGCAGGTCACCCCGTCGCTGGGCGGCATCGGGATCTTCGCTGGGCTGCTGGCCGGAGTCCTCGCCGCGGCCTGGGCCGGGGCGCTCGACCTGGACAAGGCAGCACTCGGGATCCTCGGCGGGTGTTCGATCGTGTTCGCGATCGGACTGGCCGACGACCTGCACGCGCTCCCGCCGCTGGCCAAGCTCGGGGGCCAGATCGCCGCCGCGGTGCTCGTGATCGTCACCGGGACGCAGGTGCAGATCGTCTCCAACGACATCCTCGCGACCGCGATCGCGCTGGTCTGGCTCGTCGGGATGACGAACGCGTTCAACCTGCTCGACAACATGGACGGCCTCGCGGCCACGCTGGCCGTGATCGCCTGCACCTACTTCGCCGTCGACACGTTCACGCACGACCCGAACGCGCTCGTGCAGGTGCTGGCGCTGGCGCTGGCGCTCGCCTGCTGCGGGTTCCTGCCGTTCAACCTGCGCATCGGCAAGCCGGCCGCCGTCTTCATGGGCGACTCGGGGAGCCAGGTGATCGGGTTCGCGCTGGCGGCGCTGAGCCTGTCCGCGAGCTGGAAGCTGGCCGGAACCACGGTCGCGACGCTGCTGCTGCCGATCATCATCCTCGCCGTGCCGATCCTGGACACGGCGCTGGTCATCGTCGTGCGCCTGCTGGAAGGACGGCCGATCTACCAGGGCGGGCGGGACCACACGTCGCACCGGCTCGTCTACTACGGGCTGTCCGAGAAGCGCGCGGTGATTCTGCTGGCGCTGATCTCGGCCGGCCTCGGCGCGACGAGCCTGGGCTACACCGTGCTGCCGAACACGCGCCTCACCGCGATCGGCGTGCTGCTCACCTTCGCGCTGCTCGTCCAGTTCGGAAGCTTCCTCGCCGCGGTCGAGGGCGGGCCCGTGCCCACCGCGCCGGTCCAGCCCTCCCCGCTGCGCGCGATCGTCGTCCACCGCCGCCGCCTGATCGAGGTGCTCGTGGACGCGGCGCTGATCACCGCGGCGTTCGTCGCCGCCTACGTCGATCCGGGTGAACGACACGGGAACGCCGTGGAACCCGCACGTCTTCAACGTCGCGCTGCCGGTGATCCTCGCCTCGCGCTACATCTTCTTCATCCTCTTCGGCCTGTACCGGAGCGTCTGGCGCTACGCCGGCGCGCGGGACGCCGTGGCCATCGTCGCGGCGGTGCTGCTCTCGGAGGCGGCGGCCGTGGCGTTCCTCGCCACGACGCAGAAATGGAGCGACTTCCCGCGCGCGGTCTTCGTCCTCGACGCGCTGTTCTGCATGATCCTGATCGGCGCCTCGCGGTTCGGCGAGCGCACCCTCTTCCGCGGATTGCTGCTGTTTCGCGGCCGCGGCAACCGTCACCGCACGCTCGTCGTCGGAGCCGGCCGCGCGGGGCGGAGCCTGCTCCGCGAGCTGAACGAGACCCCGGGCGAGCAGGTCGTCGGCTTCGTGGACGACGATCCGCGCCTGTGGAACCGCCGCCTGCAGGGCGTGCGGGTCGCCGGCGGGATCACCGACCTGGAGCGGATCCTCGCCGACACCCAGCCGGACACGGTGCTGGTCACGATCCCGGGCGCGCCCCGCGAGCGGCTCGACGCAGTCGTCTCCATCTGCAAGCGCGCCGGCATCTCCTGCCGCTTCGTCCGCCGCGAGACCGACCTCGATCCGCGCGCGATCCTCGGCGCCTCGCACGAGTGACGGTCGCCGTCGCCCAACAACCCGTCGACTCGGCGGCGCCCAGCGCCCGCACAGTCGCGGACCGACTCCTCGCCGCGCTGCCGCTGGCGACCGTGTTCCTCTGGGTCTGCCTGATCTACGCGTACCAGGCCTGGGCCCACAGGACGCCCTGGCTCTACTCGGACGAGATCGAGTACACGGACATCTCGCGGGCGATCGCGGCCACCGGCCACCCGGCGATTCGCGGTGCGCCGCACGGCTTCGACTCGCTCTACGTCTACCTGCTCGCGCCCGTCTGGTGGATCCACTCCACGGCGGCTGCCTACGCGATCGCGAAGTACATGGGGGTGCTCGTGATGGCGTCCGCGATCTTCCCGACCTATGCGCTGGCCCGGATGCTCGTGCGCCCGTGGCCAGCGCTGGTCGCGGCCGCGCTGACGGTGGTCGCCCCGGCGCTCTCGTACTCGGCCTTCCTCATCACCGAGCCGCTCGCCTATCTGCTGGGTGGCGCTCTCCTTCTGGCTGATCGTCCGCGCTCTGGTCACGCGCCGGCTGCCGTGGATCGGGGCGGCGGTCGCGTTCGTCGTGGTCGCGGGCTCGGTGCGCAGCGAGTTGCGGATCACGCTAGCCGTCGCCGCGGGGTCACTCGCGTGGTTCCTGTGGACGAGCGACGCAGCCGGCCGTCGCCGCCGGGGCTGGACCGTGGTCCACTGGACGATCTTCGCGCTCGGGCTGGCGGCCGTCACGTACGCCGTGTACCGGGTCGGGAGCCGCGTCTCGAGCGGCTGGAACGTCGCACTGCGTGCAGGTGCCGGAGCGGACCCTGCGCTACGGGGTCTGGGCCGGAGGGGCGCTGACGATCGGCCTCGGCCGTGCTGCCCGTCGTCGCCGGGCTCACGACGCTCGCTCGGCCGCGAGACGAGCCCCGCACTCCGGCGCAGCGCGCGTTCGTCGGCGTGTTCGGATCGGCGCTCGTGGCGTTCTGCTTCTACACCGCGGCCAAGGCCGCATATCTCTCGACCATCTTCGCCGTGCTGCGTCGAGGAGCGGAACCTCTTCTACCTCACGCCGCGTGATCGCGGTCGCGTTCGCGGTCTGGCTCGACCGGCCGCGGGTGAACCTCGTCGTGCTGGGCCTCTCGGGTGCGGCGGTCGGCTACCTGATCTCGGCCACGCCCTACCAGCTCTCGATCCATCCGTACGCCGAGGCGCCGGGCCTGGCCGTGCTCGCGTGGGCGAACCGCCACTTCCGCTGGGACGACGCGACGGTGCAGTGGATCCTGTACGGCGCGCTCGCGTACTCGCTCGTACTCGTCGCGGTCGTGCCTCACCGTCGAGCGCTGGTCGCGTTCGCACGGCCGGTGCCGTGCCCTCCCATCGGTGCTGGCGCTGGCCTGGGCGCTGACCGGCGAGATCTCGGCCGCGAACGGCTCGAACTCGCTGGCGAACCGCTTCTACCACGGCCTCCCGCACCCGCTCGACTGGATCGACCGCGCCAACGGAGGCGGGCAAACCGCCTACCTCGGCAGCGGGATCCAGGACGGGAACGGTGTCTGGTCGTTCGAGTTCTGGAACCGCTCGCTCCGGAAGGTCGGCAGCCTGGACGGCACCGCGCCCGGGCCCGGCTCGACCTTCAGGCCTGCGGTGTACCGGGCCGACGGCGCCGTCGTCAACGATCCGGGTGTCCCGTACGTCCTAACCAGCCACGGTGTCGACGTGGCCGGCACGCCGGTGCTGCACAAGGGCGAGCTCACGCTGCTCCGCGTCGCACGGGCCGCTGCGGCTGCGCAGCGCGGTCACCGGCGTCTCCTCGGACGGCTGGGCAGGCGCAGCTGCCTCCTACTCGCGCTACGCCGTGCCGACGTCCCAGCGTGGCATCCTCACCATCCGGCTTTCCCGTCAGAACTGGCTGGGCCCCAACGTGCCCGGCCACGCGGTGGTCCGGATCGGGACGCTCGTGACACCGACGAAGGCCACGATCGCCAACCCCTGCTATTCGCATCCCTGTGCGTCTGTCGACCCGCACATCGGCAAGGTGACGGCCGTCCTGCGCTGGACGGCGTCGAGCGGCGCCGTCAAGGTCTTCAGGGTGCCGGTCCGGACGCCGTTCAGGGTCGAGCTCACGGTCGACCCGACGTTCCGCCCGGCGGACTTCGGCCAGTACGACACGCGCAATCTCAGCGTGCAGCCGTCGTTCACCTTCAAGCCGACCGGCTAGCCCTCCGAGTCCAGTGAGGGCTCGGGCTCAGACGATCGCCTTGAGCCGTTCCGGGTGCTTCCGAACGAACCTGACCATTCCCTGCAGGTGCCAGAGGTTATGCCGCGTCCAGAAGCGCTTGTCGATCTCGGCCGCGTACTCGTGGTGGACGACCGCGGCCGGGACGTGCCAGCGCTCCCAGCCTGCACGGGCCGCCCGGTAGCAGAGGTCGATGTCCTCGCAGTACATGCGAAAGCCCGGATCGAAGCCGCCGAGCTCGTCGAGCATCGTGCGTCGCAGCAGCATGAAGGCGCCGAGCATCGTGTCCGTCGGCACCGGCTCTTCCGGACGCTCGTCGAGGTAGTAGTGGCTCGTCTGCCGCTCGAACGGCGGGTACAGGAGCGGATCGGCGTGCGCCGCACGAGGGTCCCGGCGACCGTCGGGAAGCGCCGGCGGGCGGGCTGCCACGAGCCGTCGGCGTACCGCATCTGCGGGCCCGGCCACGCCGCAACGCGGATGGGCGTCGGCGAACTCGACGAGCAGCCGCACGGCGTCGGGCGCCGGCAGCACATCGGGGTTGGCAAGCAGCACGTAGTCGCCGGTCGTCGCCGCACTGCCCAGATTGGCGTTGGCCGCGAACGAGAGCGGCTGGGGTTCTCCAGGACTCGCGTCCCGGGGGGAAGCTGTCCGGTGCTGCCCGGAATGTTGGCGATCACGAGCAGCTCGTCGACCTGCGGCCGGAGTGCGGGCAGCAAGCGCTCGAGGTCGGCGGCGTGGCCGTGCGAGACGACGACACCCGAGACCTTCATGCGAGCGCCTCGACGTAGACCTCGACCGTCCGGCGGGCGGCCTCCTCCCAGCTGAACAGCCGTGCCCGCTCGAGCCCGGCGCGCGACGAGCCGCTCGACGATCGCCGAGCGCCGTGCGCACGGCTTCGGCGAACCGGCCGTCCTCCGCGAGGACCGCGGCGCCGCCCGCGACCTCGCGCAGCGCCGGCTCCGCAGCGGCGACGACCGGCGTCCCGCAGGCCATCGCCTCCAGCACCGGCAGTCCGAAGCCCTCGTAGCGCGACGGCAGCACGAGCGCGTCGGCGCGCCGGTAGAGCTCGGCCAGCTCGGCCTTGTCGACGTATCCGCGGAGATCGGCGCCGCGACGGCGCAGCTCTGCGGCCAGCTTCGGGTCCTTCGCCGGTCCGACGACGACGAGCGGAAGCCCGGCGGCGGCGGCCGCATCGACCGCGGTGAGCGGGTCCTTGCGCTGCTGGATCGCGCCGACGAAGAGCAGGTAGCCCTCCGGTCGGCCCGTCGGCGGCAGGCGAGAAGGCAGGGTCGACGCCGTGCGGGATCACGGCGATCCGCTCCGGCGGCACGCCGTAGAGCTCGACGATGTCGCGCTTCGTCCGCTCGGAGACTGCGATAACCCGAGTCGCCCGCCGCGCCGAGCGCGGCACCGTCGCCCGGAATGCGATCGTGTCCGTGAGCGGCATCGCGTGGCGGCTGCGCTGGAACGAGAGGTCGTGCAGGGTCACGACGGTCGGGCAAGGGGGCCGGGGAGGGAGCGCGTGCTGGAAGTGCGCCAGCGACGGCCGGAGCCGGCGCAGCAGCCGGGGGACGCGCCAGGCCATGCGGATCTCCTGACTCCCGGCGGCCAGCTCGACGGGCTCGACGCCGTCGGGCACGAGCTCCGGATGGCGGGTCGCGGCGGCGAGCCGAGCCCCGCCTCGGCGGCGGGCGCCGGCAAGGCGCGCAAGAGGTTCTGGACGTACGTCTCGTCCCCGGTGCGGCGCCGCCCGAGCACGTCCGCGTCGAGCAGCACGAGCCTCATGCGGCAGCCTCGCGGTAGACGGCGATCGTCGCCTCGCGCGGCGGCCGCCCACGTGTAGCCGCGGGCGCGCTCCAGACCTGCGCGGGCCAGCTCGTCGCGGCGTGCCGGCGGCCTGCTCGAGCCCGCGGCGATCGAGGCCACGTCGACGCGGATCGACGAGCACCGCCGCGCCGCCGGCGAGCTCCTCGAGCGCCCCGCCCGCGCTCGTCACGACCGGCGTGCCGCACGCCATCGCCTCCAGCACGGGAATCCCGAACCCCTCGTACAGCGACGGATACGCGAAGCACGCCGCACCGCGGTACAGCCGCGCCAGCTCCTCGTCGTCGACGAAGCCGAGCCAGCGGACGCCGTCGCCCGGCGACGCGCGACGTCGCCCCAGCCGCGGGCACCCGCGACGCGGAGCTCGAGCCCTGCAGCGGCGCGCGGCCTCGACGAGCCGCGGCAGGTTCTTGCGCGGCTCGACCGTGCCCACGGCGAGCACGTACGTCGCCCTCGGCGCGCGGCCCCTCGGCGGTGAACGGCCCGGCGACCGCGTTGGGCACGACGCGCACGCGCTCTTCGGGAACGCCGAGCAGCTCGACGATCTCACGCTTGGTGAACTCCGAGACCGCGATCACGCGCCGCGCGGCCCGAACGACGCTGCCCAGCAGGTGCCGGCCGTACTCGCGCGTCCAGCGGTTGAACGTCTCGGGGAGCCGGAGCACGGCGAGGTCGTGGACCGTGACGACGACGGGCACAGGCGAGCGGAGCGGCGCGCGATAGGTCGTGCAGTGCAGCACGTGGCAGCTGCCGCGGCGGGCCTGGAGCGGGAGACCCGCGAGGTACCAGGCCGTGTCCCGCGCGAGCGTGGCCGCCCGGCTCGGGCCGCCGAAGCGTGAACCGCTCGAGCTCGAGATCCGGGCGACGACTCGAGGTGCGGCAGCAGGCCGCGGATGTAGCGCGCAGTGCCCGCGCGCGTCTGCACGAGCGGCGAGAGATCGATCCCGACGCGCACGCGCGGCAGTGTCTCACCGGGCGGACGCATAGCCCTCCAGCAGAGCCCGGCCCGTCGCGGCCCACGTGAACCGCGCCGCGTGCGCGAGCCCGAGCGGCACGAGCTCGTCGCGCTCGGCCAGCGCGCGCCGGATCTGCGCGGCGAACTCCTCCGGGCTCTCCGGATCGGCGCGCAGGGCGGCGTCGCCGCAGGCCTCGTCGAGCGACGGATGCGACGAGACGACGCAGGGGACGCCGCTCGCCATCGCCTCGATCACCGGGATCCCGAAGCCCTCGAAGCGCGACGGGAACGCGAACACGGACGCGCCGCGGTAGAGCGCGGGCCAGCTCCTCGTCGGAGACGAAGCCGAGCGGCAGCACGCCGTCACCCTCGAGCCGTGCCCGCTCGCCCCAGCCCTCGCCGCCGGCGACCGCGAGCGCGAGCTCGTCGCCGAGCAGCCGCTGCGCGTCGACGAGCACCCCGAGGTTCTTGCGCGGCTCCAGCGTGGCGACGGTCAGCACGTACGGGCGGCCGAGATCGGCGCCGCTCGCCCTCCGGCGCGAAGCCCGCCGCCGACGCCCGGGTACGCGACGCGCACGCGCTCCTCCGGGACGCCGAGCAGCTCGACGACGTCGCCGCGCCGTGAACGCGCGAGTTGGCGAAGACGAGATCGCAGGTGCGCGCCGCGTTGCGGTACTTCGCCCCGTGCATGCGCCGCGTGCGCGCCGTCGTCCACTCGCGGGAAGCGCAGCGGCACGAGGTCGTGGACCGTCGTCGCGCGCATGCCGCCCGCTGCGGCGGGTACATCCAGTCGGAGAAGTGGAGCACGTCGAACGCGCCGAGGAAGCGCTCGGCCGGCGGGCGTCCCGAGCCGGCTCCAGGCCGTGCGCAGCGCGTGCGCGACGCGGCAGCGCGCGCACCGCGCGCTCCACGGCGAGCCCGTCGAGCGCCTCGTCGACGAGCCGCTTGCCCGCGCCCGCTCGTCGGCGCGAAGGCGACGATCTCGTCGTCCGGCCCCGCCGGCCTCGGCGAGCCCGCGCAGCGCGCCGAGCAGGTAGTTGCCGATCCCCGCGCGCCGATGCGAGAGCGGCGTGACGTCGAAGACGATCCTCACCGGGGAGCGATGTACGTCGAAGCCGTTGAAGTGCGCGCCGAGCCGCGCGCGTGTCGGTGTTCTTGCCGTCGGTGACCTCGGCCGGCACGGCCGTTCGCGCCGACGGCGAACTCGACGACGCAGCGGCCGTCGCGGGGCCGGAGCGGCACGTCGAGCACGACCGGCGTCGCCGGCGGGCACGCTGGCCCGGCCGACGACGCGTCCGCCGACCCGCGCGACCACGGTCTGGTTCGCGCGTGAAGAGCCCGGGGTCGCTGCCGAGCGCGACCGCGAGCGTGCCGCCGACGGCAGTCGAACCGCGTGTACCGGACGTTCCTCCCGGACCACGTGTCGCCCGGATAGAGGCCGTCGACGAGGCTCTGCCGAGCGCAGCGGGCCGTTCGACGCGCAGCAGGTCCATCGCCTTGCGCGGCGTCCGCCGGCGACCCGCGCGCCGGCCAGCGCCGGCGCGGCTCGTCGGCGAGCACGTACGCGGCGTGCACCGGCTTCCCGTCGGCGTGCGCAGGAGCCCGTGCGCGGTCGAGCACGACCTTCGTCTCGTGGAACGTGGCGTCGTCGGCGGGAACGCAGCGCCGGGCAGCGGTACAGGCCCGAGGTCGTAGACGCGGCCGACGCTGCGGTTGAAGAACTCGTTCTCCCAGATCGTGAAGCGCCGGTCGTACGCTGTCCGAGGTCGAGCGCGACGACGTCGCGCGTTCCGGCCGACCGCACGGTCGATCCAGTCGCGGTGCGGCGATCTGCGATCCCCGAGAAGAGCGAGCCGACCGAGGCCTGGTCGATGCCGTGCGCGCTCGACTCGATCGCCTGCTGCTCGAGCGCGAAGAACAGGAGCACGAGCGCCGGCAGCACGAGCAGCGCGCGGCGCGGGACGACGAGGAAGAGCAGCACGGCCGCGACGGCCGCGAGCACGACGACCGTCTGCACCTCCTGCAGCGTGATCACCGTGTCCTGGAGACCACCAGAGCGGGAGCAGCGACAGCGTGTCCGAGATCGCGCGAGACGCCGATCAGCGTCGTGAACGGGAGCACGCCCGGAAGCGCGGCGGCGGCGACCGCGGCGGCGCCGGCGGCGAGCCGCGGGCCGCGGCGCGCCGACGTCGATCCACGCCAGCAGCGCGATCAGGAAGCAGCGGCGCGACGTAGAACATGTTCCGCTCCTCGATCCGCAGCGACGTCGGCTGCGAGGCGAACGCGGCGACGACGAGCAGCAGGAAGACGACGAGCGGGACGGCGGCCGCCACGAACGACGCGGTGCGCGCGCGGCAGCCGCGGCCCGACGCCGACGAGCAGCGACGCAGCGCCGCGAACGGGACGAAGCCGACGTAGAGATCGAGCTCGGCGAGGTGGTAGAGGAACCAGCGCGAGACGTCGCGCGACGCCGGTAGTGCGTGCTGCCCGGCCGCCTGGTAGACGCCGAGCACGGCGAGCGGCGAACGGCCGCGCGCGACCTGGGCGGCGACGACGAGCAGCCCGAGCCCGCCGACGATCCCGTACAGCCAGCGGTGGTCGCGCAGGCCGCGCAGCCCGCGGCGGTCGAGCAGCGAGAGCAGGACCGGCGGCGACGAGGATCGCCGGCACGAGCGCGATCGCCTGCGTCCGCGTCTCGAACGTGAAGCACGAAGCGCGACGAAGAGCAGCACGCGCGTTGCGCAGGGTCGGCCGCTCGAGGTACGCGACGAGCGCGAGCGACGGTGGCGAGGAACAGCGGATAGAACGCGTTCTCCGTCATCAGCGTGCCCGTGTAGACCATCGACGGGACGGCGACGGTGAGCGCCGCCGCCAGCAGTGCGAGCCACTCGGCCCATGAGCCGGCGCGCGAGGAAGTACGCCGGCACCGCGGCGAGCGACATCACCACCGAGTTGATCGCCTTCGCCGCCGCGTACGCGTCGGGATGGAGCCGAACAGCCTCCAGGCCGGGCTGATCAGCACCGGGTAGACGAAGCCGAAGGCGAGCCCGATCGGGTTGCCGCGGACGGCGAAGTGCCCGATCGCGGCGAAGCTCTTCGCCAGCTCGCTGTAGATCAGCTCGTCGACCATGATCCACGGGGCGACCATCCCGCCGCGCGAGCTGGAAGCGGATCAGCGGCCGAGACGAGTGACGAGCGCCGAGAGCCAGGCCCAGGTCGGCACCGCGCGGGCCCAGGCGAGCGAGACCGCGGACGTCGCGCGGGCTGGCCGTCGCCTCAGCGGGCAAGGTCGGCCTCCCGGAGCGCCGCGGCCAGCTCCGAGGCGAGCGGGTCGCCGGGCCCGATGCCGACCTCGGCCGCAGCTCCCGCGACCTCCCGCAGCAGCGCCTCCTGCACGGCCGGCCCGCCCGCAGCCTCCTGGATCGCGGCGGTGTAGAGATCGGCCACGCGCTCGAGGTCGTGCGTCGCCGCGGGCGAGCCGCAGCGCGGCGGCCGACATCGTCCGCAGCGCCTCCGGACTCTCGGCCAGCAGCGCGAGCGCGGCCAGCAGCGTATCGGCCTCGTGCTCGTCCACCGGCACCTTCAGCGCGACGTCGTCCGGCAGCTCCGCGAACCAGCCGAGATCGCTCACGACGAGCGGCTTCCCGAGCGACAGCGCGCGGATCGCCGAGCCCGACGTCTCCCCCATCGTCGGCGCGCGCAGGTTGACGCAGACGTCGCAGGCCGCCATCAGCGCCCAGAGCCGCTCCTCGTCGACGTAGCCCTCGCGCGTGACCGCGTCCGCGGCGAGCCCGGTCCGCTCCAGGCGGCCGGCGAGCTCGAAGCCCCGGAGTCGGAGCGCCGACGAGCAGCAGCCGCGCGGACGGATAGGCGCGGCGCAGCTTTCCGAACGCCTCCACGAGCTGCGGAATCCGCTTCGTCGCGTTGAGGTGGCCGAAGCAGCCGATCAGCGGCGAGCCCTCGATCGCCGCCGGCTCGACCGCCGGCGACAGGCCAGGCCGGATGCGGGATCCGCCAGAGCGGCCCGTCGTAGCCGGCCTCGCGCGAGCGGCGCTCCGCGTAGCGGGAGTGCACGATCACGCCGTGCCCGGCGGCGAGGTCGAGGATCTGCGCGGCGAGCGGGAACTCCTCGGGCCGCGTGTCCCAGAGCGGCTGGATCCGCTTGTCCATCACGCCGTAGGCGAGCAGCCGGCCGACCACGCCCGAGTCGCGCTCCATCGCGTCCAGGTAGCCGTGGCCGTCCCGGCGGCCGAGCGTCAGCCCGGCGACGAGATGGTGGACGACGAAGTCGTGCAGTACGACGATGCCGGGCCGGGCGCGCAGCGCGTCGACGATCCAGGCGTGGGAGTCGGGGTCGTTGCCGACGTGGTACAGCGAGATGTCGACGCCGCGCGGCGGGCGCCTGCGCCCTCTGGGCACGACCTCGACGTCCATCCGGCGGCGCAGCGCCGGGAGAAGGAGCGCGCTGTAGTCGGCGATCCCCGACCGCTCGGGCGCCGTCGGCGAGTAGTAGGCGACCCTCATCCGGACACGCCCCGTCCGGCCGTGTCCACGAGCCATCCCCCACCCCTCATTTTAAGAGGGGTGGGGCCTACCCCGCCTCCCTCGGCGGAGACGCTATCGGCGGAAAGCGCACGCGTCTGTGCCGGATGTGTGCCGATTTCGTGCCGATCTGTCCTCATGCGAGCAGGCGGTCGAGCGCGGCGTCCCACGTGACGCGCTCGGCGACCGCCTTGCCGGCGCCGCCCCAGGCCCGCGCCTCGTCCGCGTGCGCCACGAGATAGGCGGCCGCGCGCGCCAGCTCGGCGGGCTCGGGGGCGACGACGAGCCCCGTCTCGCGGTCGCGGACGACCTCCAGCGGGCCGCCCGCGTCGGTCGTCGTCAGCACCGGCTTGGCACTGAGGAACGCCTCGTAGGGCACCATCCCGAAGTCCTCGTCCACGGGTGCGTAGAAGACGGCGGAGCAGCGCGCGTAGAGATCCGCCAGCTCATCGTCGCCGACGCGGCCGGTGAACCGGATCCGCCCGTTGGCCCCGTCCGCGAGACCCTCTAGCCGCCCCCGGTCCGGGCCCTCGCCCGCGATCACGACCTCGAGCGCCGGGTCGCTCTTCGCGGCCTCGATCAGCAGGTCGATCCGTTTGGCGCGGTCGAGCCGGTTGACCGAGAGCACGAAGCCCTCCGCCGGCGCCGTCCGGTACGCCAGCTCCTGCGGCGGGTGCGGCAGCACCTCCGCGGTGAGACCGGTCGAGCGCTCGAGCCGCTCGGCGACGTTGCGCGAGGTCGCGAAGACCCTGCGCGCCTCACCCAGCGCGACCCGGTCGAGCCGGCGCACGGCCTGAACCGTGGCCCGGTCCGCGGCCGAGTCGCCGAACTGGCCGAGCCCGGTGCCGTCCAGCTCGTAGGCCTGCCGGAACTGGTGCAGCAGCCAGACGACCTTGTTCGAGTGCCGCACGACGTACGCCGGGAACTTCGTGGCGATGACGAGGTCGATCGGGCTGCCGTCGGACTCCTCGAGGTCCAGCAGCCGCCACAGGAACGCCTGCGAGAGCACGCGGCTTCCCGGATACCACTTGTACGGCACGGTGACGAGATCGGTCTCGTGGCCGCGGCGCGCGCAGCTCGGCGACGAGCCGGTCCGCGACGATCTCGGCGCCGCCGCGGACGAACGGCACCTGCGGCGCGCACACCGCGATCCTCATGGGCGCCGCTCGAGCTCCGCGACCCGCTCCTCGAGATCGTCGATCAGCTTCAGGAGCGCGTCGTTGAAGGCGCGCTGGTCGGCGATCACGGGCTCGACGTACCAGCGCATCAGCTTCCGCGTGAGCTTCTTCGTGAAGCGTCCGACCGCGCCCCGGATGCCGGTGCGGCGCTCCAGCGGACGCTCGGCGGTGACGGGCCACAGCCGCTCGGCCTCCGCGCGGGCCGAGAGCCGGGCCTGCGGTGCCGCCTGCGCGGCCTCGGGAGTCAGGACCGCGCCCTTGCGAACCTCCTCCTGGAGGCGGGCGTAGAGGGCTCCAACATCGACCTCGTGGGTCGGCGAGGGTTCCGGCTCCGGCACGCGTCTATCGTAACGAGGGGCCATTACGGCTCTGTAAGCGCGCGCCGCTCGGAGATCCCACGGGCGGCGGAGCGAAGCGGAGTCTGCGCGGATCAGCCCGCAGGGCGTTTAAGCTCGCCGCGCTGTGCAAGCGGTCGGGATCGGTCTGCTCACCCTCGTCCCCGGCCGGGTCGGCGGCTCGGAGACGTACGTGCGCGAGCTGACACGTGCGCTCGCGCGGGTCGGCGAGCTCGAGTACCGCGTCTACCTGCCGTCGATCGCGCCCGATGCGGGCGGCGGGTTGCCGTCGACGGTCGTCCGCTCGTACCGGGCGTCGGGCTCCACCATGGGCCGGGCGACCGCGATGGCCCGCGCGACGCTGCTCCCGGGGCGGCTGCGCGCCGAGCTGCAGCCCGAGCGGCTCAGCGCGATCCACTTCCCGCTCACGGCGATGCTGCCCGAGCTCTCGGCTCCTCCCGCCGCGACCACCGTGCACGACCTCTATCACGAGCTCTTCCCGGGGATGCTGCCGCGCGCCGAGGTGGCCTGGCGGCGCCTCTCCTGGCGCCGGACGCTGCGCCGGGCCGCGCTCGTGATCGCGATCTCGGATGCCGTGAAGGAGAGCCTGGTCGAGCGGTACGCGATGGCCCCGACGCGGATCCGGGTCGTCCATCACGGCGTCGACCGCGAGCGCTTCACGTCCGGGCGACGGGCCGCGCGAGCCGTTCCTGCTCTACCCGGCGCACAACTGGCCGAACAAGAACCACGACCGGCTGATCCAGGCGTTCGGTCTGCTGCGCCGCGACCGGCCGGAGCTGCGCCTGGTGCTCACCGGCGGCGGGCACGAGGGCCGGCAGGTCCCGGCCGGAGTCGAGCTGCGCGGCCGTGTCCCGGACGAGGAGCTGGTGCGCCTCTACCGCACGGCCTCGGCGCTCGTGTTCCCGAGCCTCTACGAGGGCTTCGGACAGCCGCCGCTGGAGGCGATGGCCTGCGGGTGCCCGGTCGCGGCTGCGCCGACCGGCGCAATTCCCGAGATCTGCGGCGACGCGGCGCGCTACTTCGACCCGCTGTCGGCGGAGTCGATCGCCGAGGCGGTCGCGGACGTACTCGACCACCCGGCGGATCTCGCGGCCCGAGGCCTCGAGCGCGCGGCACGCTTCTCGTGGGACGAGTGTGCGCGCAGACACGAGGCCGTGTACCGGGAGCTCAGCGCGGCGAGTACGCCCACTGCGTGACGCCGAGCAGGCCGCTCGTCCGCAGCCCGAACGTGCACAGGCCGCGGCCGTCGACGCCTGCCGGGGCGGGAACCGTGCCGCTCCAGACCTGGCCCGGGCGGAGTGGGATCGTCTCGACATCGCCCCGGTTGAGCGTGAGCGTGACCACCTCCGGCTCCTTCGCGAACATCGTGATCTTCGACTCGCCGGGCCGGCAGCCGTAGACGGTGAGCGACGCCGTGCCGCCCGCGAGGACCTCGCCGTTCGGAGTCAGGCCGACCGTCCGCGTCAGCACGCGCGGCGATGCGCAGCCGCCAGAGCACGAGCGCCCCGTGCGTGACGTCCTGCAACGGCGCCCGCGCGACCTCCTGCCCGTCGAAGGCGAACGAGTCCCAGGAGACGACGTAGCGCTGGAGACCGGCGATCCGGCCGTCCGGCGCCGGGTCGACGACGCGCTGGGGCAGCGGGCCCGGCACGCGCGTCGCCGGAAGGTCGATCACCCGGTTCAGGCGGTGGCTGAAGAACAGGTTCTCCCAGACGGCCGTCCAGTAGGGATCGCCGTCGTAGAGGAAGGTGACGGGCCCGTCGGCGGCCCGGTCGATCCAGCGCGGCGCCGGGCCGAGCAGCCGCGCCTGCTGGAGCTGCGCCTGACGGATCGCCTCACGGCTCGACGAGACCGATGCGAAGACGAACCCCGCGACCAGCGCCAGCGGCAGCACCAGCGAGCAGCCTGCGCGGCAGGAGCGCCCAGAGCGCGACGACCGCGGCCGCGGCGATCGTGACCGCCGCGGAGTACTCGCCCGGCGCGAGCTCCCGCCAGAGCACGAGGTTGGTGAAGGAGTCGCCGAGCGCGTCCGCGGGCGATCAGCGTCTTCATGGGCAGCGCCGCCACGAGCGCGACGGCGAGAATCGCGATCCAGGCCGTGCGGAAGACGGGCCGCGGCCCGCCGCGGGCGAGCCAGACGGCGAGACCCACGAACAGCACCGGAGCGAGCGCGATGAGGTAGCGCTCCTCGAGCCGCGCGCCGTGCTCGGCCGCGAACACCCCGACCTGGAGCACGAGCCACACCGCGAGCGAAACCGCGACCGCCACGTAGGCCCGGACCCTTGCGTCGGCCTCACGGCCGCGCGCGGCGTCGACGAGCAGCGAGGCGACGGCGCAGGCGGGCGCAACACCCACGAGCAGCAGAACTGCTCCGGCGTGGTCGAACACGAGACGCGCCACCGCGCCCGGGTCGTAGCCGGTGTGCGCGACCTGGCCGTAGCCGCCCAGCAGCCCCGAGAAGAACGAGCCGCCGGTAGCCGCCCGCCAGACGATCCAGGCGACCGCGAGCACGGCGAAGCCCCCGAGCCCCCACACATGCAGGAGGACGCGGCGCGGCCGCCTGGCCAGGGCGGCATCGAGGACGACGGCCGTCACGAACGCCGGAACGAGGACGATCGCCTGCAGCCGGGTCAGAGCAGCGAGAGCGACCGCGCCGACGAGCAGCGCCTGCCGGCCGCGGGTCGGCCGCTCGATCGCTGCTGCCAGCGCCCACGCGGCGAGCGCGGCCAGCGGGTAGAACGCGACCTCGGTCATCACGAAGGCCGAGTACCCGAGCGACGGAATGGCGACCGTCAGCGCGGCGGCCGCGAGCGCCCAACGGCCGGCGCCCAGCGAGCGGGCCCAGAGGTAGGCCGGCACCGCCGCGAGCGACATCACGAGCGGCTGGATCACCCGCAGGACGCGGTAGCCGGTGTCGACGTCCCACAGCGAGAGCGGCAGGCCCGCCAGAGCGGGGTAGACCAGGCTGAGGAACCCGGTCGGCGCCCCGAGGATGCGTAGCTCGCCGTGGTGCCACAGGGCCTGGCCGAGCTGGGCGTAGATCACCTCGTCGCCGGCGAACCACGGGACCGGCACCTGCCACGCGGCCCAGGCGCGGAGCCCCGCGGACACGAGAACGATCGCGACGACGACCCCGCCGCTCCCTCGAGCGCGACCCAGCGGACCCCGACCCACGGCCTAACGCTACCCGCGATGTGCAAATCCGACCGGACGAGCTAGGCGTGGTCCGGCGCGGCCTCGCGCTCGCAGCCGGATCGCGCACGCCCGGACCAGCGCCACCACTCCGGCCGCCCACAGCGTGAACAGCGCGGGGAACGTCACGTAGAGGTAGCGCGGGTGAAGCGGGGTACCCACGTAGAAGCTGTAGAAGATGGCGCTCACGAGCACCACCCCGCCGAGCAGTGCCCGGGCATAGGCCCAGCGCACGACCACGACGCCCACGACCGCGAGCGGCACGAGGACCGCGAGCAGCCGCGGCGTGTAGAGCAGAGAGTGCGCCCACGACGACCGGACGTACGCGGCGGCGAAGTCGGGACGACCCGTCCCGTGGTGCCGGCCGTTGACCGCTGCGTACCCGCGCGGCCACCACGCCGCCGCCACGGGCGCGAAGGTCACGAGCCCGAGCAGCAGCCAGACGGCCCGTTTCCGGACCCTCCATGCGACGAGCACGAGGGCAAGGGCGGCCAGTAGACCGTTGGAGAGTCGCGTCGCCACGGAGAGGCTCAGCAGCACGCCTGCGACCGCGAGCACGACCGGAGTGAGACTCGACTCGAGCAGCAGCACGATCGCGACTGCCACGAGCGCGGTCGAGACCGGCTCGTTGTACATGTGGAGGCCGACGTCCACGTTCCACGTCCCGTTCTGCCATGCGCCGGGGCCACCCAGCGGCCGGCTGAGCAGCGGCCAGAACGCGAAGAGCCCCACGGCGAGCCCGGCGACGGCGCGGCTGCCGGTTGTGCGCAGCCCGATCAGCCACGTCGAGACCGTCGTGACCACGATCGCCAGCAGCGACACCACCAGCCCGAAGCCGAAAGCGATCCTCGGGTCGAGTGGAAACCCGAGCGCGCGGTACGGGAGCATGGGAATCGACCAGACCAGCGGCCAGCCGATGACGGTGCCGCCGGTGTGACGGCTCGTCTGCGTGATCGCCGCGGTAACGGCGAGTCCGCAGGCGGCCGCGCCGACGACGACCGCGAGCTCGGTCCGTCCGCGCCGACAGAGCTTCACCACGGCGAAGGCGGCAACGAGCACGCCCAGTGCGACGAGGACGAGAATCACCGGGCCGAGCCGCCCCCAGGCCGCCATCAGCTCACGAGCGGCCGAGTAGAAGCCCTCGGCATCGCCGGGCGTGGCATCGAACACGTAGCGCGGCTGGCCCGGCAGCGAATGCCCGGCCGCGGCGAGGGCTGCGAGCGGCAGCGCGACCCGGAAGGCGCAGGCGAGGACGAGCCAGGCCAGCCAGCGGCCGCGCGGCAACTGCCGGAGCGTCGAGTCGCGTTGTGTCATGCCGGAATGCGGGTCAGCGTAACCGGGTGACCTTCCGGTCGGCCCCGGTACGGCCCGGGGTGTCCAGCCGTAGCCGGAGGACGGCGTGCGCAGACCACGGAGGCGACCTCGGCGCCGAAGTGCAGCTCGGGCTCGAAGCCCGCCGCCCGCAGCTCGTCGAGCAGATCGCGCCCGAAGACCGTGCGCACGAGCATGTCCCCGCGGGGGCCGACGAGCCGGAAGACGCCGCTCCCCCGGCCGTGGTGCCAGCCGCGCGCGGAGACGTCCTCCGTGCGCTCGCGCGTCGGGACGAGCGGGACCGTGAACACGTGGCGGCCGCCGGGGCGCAGGACCCGGTGCGTCTCGGCCACAGCCCGCCGCCAGTCGGGAACGTGCTCCAGCGTCTCCGACGTGAGCACGAGATCGAAGGATCCGTCCGGGTAGGACAGGTCCTGGATGTCCTCGCCTCCCTCGCCGTACTCCGAATGGCGTAGACCGGGCAGATCGGCGAGGAACGGGTGCATCTCGCCGACGGCGTTGATCTCCGCGATCTCGAGCGCGCGGAACCCGGGCTCCCCGACGAGCGCAGCGACCGACGTCGCGCTCTCCGCATAGTGCTCGAGCAGCACGTCGGCCAGCCGCCGGACGCGCAGGCTCGACGAGCAGCGCGCACAGAGCAGGGTCTCGCGGCGCGCGAACGGCCCGACCCACTCGGCTCCCCATTCCGCGGACGCGGTCGGCGGCAGGATCCACGAGTTGAGCACGAACCGCGTGTCGGCGCCGCAGACGGAGCAGTGACCGCGCTCGTCGCCGCGGCGGTCGCCGGGGGGCGCAGGACGTGCAGCAGCCGGCGGCCGGGAGAGGTCACGATCCGAGCCGCGAGCGGATCCACTCCTCGTCCGGCGCGGGACCGTGCTCGCCGGGCCGGAGCCAGGGCTGGAGGTCGGCCGGCAGCTCGGGCTTCAGCACGGCGAACGCGAACAGGTTCGCCTGGCCCGGCGCGATCCGCGCGACGAGGCGGGCAGCGGGCTGGAGCACACGCAGCGCGGTCGCCACCGCGCGCCGGCCGCCGCCGACCTCGTAGATCGACAGCGGCAGCTCGAGCTCGTGGAACCACAGGAACTCGTGGCGTGCATGCGGCGCCGCCGAGGCGATCGTCTTGCGCACCTCGCGCTCGGTCCAGCGGTAGACGTAGTTCGGCACCGCCGTGTTGCGGACGCCGCCGGCGCTGAAGTCGTTGGCCGCCACCGCGGTGAGCTCGTACTCGTCGACGACGCCGAGCCGGATCGCCGCGCGCATCGAGCGCGCTGTCGCGGGCCTCCAGCGCGAGCACGCCGCGACGGGCGACGCGGTACAGCTCGAGCAGCGCCCGGTGCGGCGAGCGGCAGTGGTGGAGGCCGGCGCTGATCACCGTCCAGTCGAACGACTCGTCCTCGAAGGGCAGCGCCTCGGCGTCGGCGGGCTCCCAGCGGAACGGAGCGAACGCGTCCTCCTCGCCGGACTCGTCCACGTTCGTGATCGTGACGTCGCGGAAGCCGAGGCCCAGGAAGACGTCCCGGTCGCCCGTGCCGCCGGCGGCCACGAGCACCCGCATCGCCGGCTCGAGCACGCCGCGCTCGATCAGGCGGCTCAGCGTCTGCCCGTAGAAGCCGCTGCGCTCCTCGCTCACCGTCGTGCTCCCATGCGGCCCGCACGATAGTCCCGCCACCCGTCGAGCACGGCGGCCGCCGCCGCGCGGCGGTCGGCCGCCCGCAGCGACTGCACGAGATGAGCGCTCACGACGACTCCGCGGCGGAGCCCTCGCGCGCCGGGCGGCAGCGGCCGCTCGCGCTCGCAGACCGCGATCGTGTTGCGGGCGTGGTAGTAGAGCGCCGTCGGCGAGGCGAACCCGCCCGACGAGCCGCCGCCGCGATGCCGGACGCGGGCCCCCGGGACGAGCACGACGGCGAAGCCGGCGCGGCGGATCCGCAGCGACCAGTCGACGTCCTCGACGTAGGCGAACAGCCGTCTCGTCGAGCAGCCCCGCCCCCTCGATCGCCGCGCGCGAGACGGCCATCGCGGCCCCCGTCGCGCGGCCGACGTCCCGCAGCGCGTCGTCGCCCGCCTCGTCGCGACGGCCGTAGCCCGTCTGGCGGCCGCTGTAGCCGAGCAGCGGGTGGAAACTCCGCGCCGGCGTACTGGACGCGTGCGGCCGTCGAGGTCGAGCACCTTGCAGGCGAGCACGCCCGCGTCGAGGCCGCGCCTCCGCCGCGCGGGCGAGCGCCTCGGCGAGCCCCGGCTCGGCGACCGCGTCGTTGTTCACGAGCAGCACCCAGTCGGCTCCGCGCTCGAGTGCGCGCCGGATCCCCGCGTTGTTGCCGCCCGCGAAGCCGAGATTGGCGCCGGTCTCGATCAGCTCGACCTCCGGATGATCGCGGCCGCACCGCCTCGGGCGTGCCGTCCTCGGAGCCGTTGTCGACGCAGATCGTGTCGATGCCGCGCAGGGACTCGAGGCAGGCGAGCGTGTCCTCGCGCCCGTTCCACGAGAGGACGACCGCGACGAGCCCCGCGGTCACGTCAGGAGGTCAGACCGCGGGCCCGCAGCTCGTCCGTCGCCTGCGGCGACGAAGTCCTCGGCCTGCTCGCCGGCGAGCCAGCCGACGAGCTCGGCCATGCCGTCCTCGAACGCCGACCGCGGGCTCGTAGCCGAGCTCGCTGCCGGGCCAGCGAGATGTCCGGGAAGCAGTGGCGCACGTCGCCGGCGCGGTACTCGTGGCGCACCTCCGGCTCGATCTCGACGCCCAGGCCGCGGGCAGAGCGCGCCGGCGACGTCGAGCACGCGTGACGGGCCGACCGGTGCCGACGTTGAGCGCCGACCCGTCGCCGGCCGCCGGGCTCGCAGCGCAGCGACGAGCGCCGCCACGATGTCGGAGACGTGCACGAAGTCGCGCGTCTGGCAGGCCGTCCTCGAACACGCCGGGCGGGCGGCCGTTCAGCAGCCGCGAGGCGAAGATCGCGGCCACGCCGGTGTACGGATTCGAGAGCGACTGGCGCGGCCCGAAGACGTTGAAGAAGCGCAGCGCGGTCGCCGGGCACGCGGTACGCCCGGCCCCAGGAGAGGAACAGCTCCTCGTGGTCGCGCTTCGTGACCGCGTAGACGGAGGCCGGGTGCGAGCGGCTTCGTCTCCGGGCGTCGGCAGCGGCCTCGACCGGCTCGCCGCAGCGCCGGGCAGCGCGGCTCCCACTCGCGCCGGGCGAGCTGCTCGACGGAGCGCGGGCCGGGTGCGACCTCGACGCCCTCGGCCGGGCAGCGGTACAGGCCCTCGCCGTAGATCGACATCGACGAGGCGACGACCACCTTCTCCAGCCGGTCGCGGACCGCCGCGGCCTCCTCCAGCACGACCGCCGCGCCGACGGTGTTGACCGAGCAGTAGCGCTCGATCTCGTACATCGACTGGCCGACGCCGACGGCCGCTGCGAGGTGCACGAGCCGGTCGACGCCGGCGAGCGCGCTTCCGCACCGCCTCCCGGTCGCGCACGTCGGCGACGACGAGCTCGGCCTCGGGGCTCAGGTAGGCGGGCGGCCCGTCGCGGTGCACCTGGGGATCGAGCGAGTCGAGCACGACGACCTCGTGGCCGTCGGCCAGCAGGCGGTCGACGAGATGCGAGCCGATGAACCCGGCGCCGCCGGTGACGAGTGCTCTCACGCCACGACTCTAATGAAGCGCGCGCACGTAGCTCCACGCGGCCCGCAGGCCGCGCGGGCGCAGCGCGGCGAGCAGGGCCGTGTAGAAGAGGAGCCCGACAACGGCCGCCGGGATCGGGATCGAGCAGGCGGGCCGCGGCGCCGAACGAGAGCACCGCGAGCCCGCCGATCAGGAGCACCGGGGTGACGAGGCCCGCGGAGACGCGCAGGAGCGTGTGCCCGAGAGCACGGCGAGCAGCGCCCCGAACACGAGCACCGTCGTCAGCGCGAGGCCGAGCGCGACTCCGGTGAGCCCGAACGCCTCCCGGCCGACCCACTCGATCGGGACGTCGATGAGCAGCGCGGCGCCCGCCAGGATCGGCAGCGGACGGCGCCGCCCCAGCACGAAGAGCAGCGGCAGCGTCACGCCGACGCCGATCGACGCGATCATCCACGGGCTCATGTAGACGACGAGCCTCCCCAGCTCGGCCCCGGTCGCGCCGCCGAACGCAGGCCCGAGCAGCGTACGCGCCACCTCCTCGCCGGCCAGCGTGAACACGCCCGCGACACCCGCGACGAGCGTCAGCGCGAGCCACGACGTCGAGACGACGTGCACGACGGCGCGCTCGTCTCCGACGCCGCGGCGGGTGAGCGGCACGCTGGAGACGAGCGACAGCGGCGACGACGCGAGCGCCACGAGGGCGGCGGCGATCAGGTACGCGTAGCCGAAGCTCGTCACGCTGCCAGCCTTCGTGCTGCGCCCGCGAAGCGGTTCGCGATCACGTACAGACCCTGCAGCGCGAGCGGCAGCGCAACGCCCTGCATCAGCTCCCCGAGCCGCGAGAGCAGGCGCAGCTTCACGCCCACGGCGATCGCCGCCGTCCCGCGCCTGCGCAACAGCTCGCCGGCGAGGATCGCAAGCGAGAGGAAGCCGCCGGCCGCAAGGCCCCATGCCAGCGCGACCGGCCCGTGCTCGTCCGCCAGCGAGACGAACAGAACGAGCGCGGTCACGGCGCCTAGGGCGAAGCTGAACGCCGCCGTGCCGTAGTCGTCGAGCGAGGCGAGCGCACTCGCGCAGAGACCGGCGTAGACCTGCGCGACGGCCGCCGGGACGAGCCAGACGAGCGCGTTCGCGGCGGCGTGCTGGCGTGCCGGGTCGTGACCGCCGGTGAGCAGCCACGCGACCTGCTCCGATCCGAGCAGCGTGATGAGCAGCAGCGGAACCATCGGCAGCGTGAAGGCCGCCGCGTAGCCGAGCACTTCCGCTGCCAGTCGCCCCGACTGCGCCGCGCGCGCGAGGCTGGGCAGGACGACGACGCGGAACGCGGTGGCCGCGAGGACGAGCAGCACGTAGACCCCGTACGCGGTGAAGAATCCGTCGGTCTCGGCGCTCCGCCCGAACTTGTGCGCGAGCACCGCTGCGGCGATCGCCGCAGCGCCGGTCATCACCGCGAGCGAGATTGTGGTGAGGAAGCCGGTTACGGCGGCGCTGCGGCGGGCTGGAGCCGTCTCCTGCGTCACCGGCGGCAGACTACGCCAGCGACCGGTCCGCGGCAGCACTCCGACCCCTCGATTAACGTCCGGGCGATGGGGCTTCCCCGTGGTCGCCGGTCGCTCGGGCCCGTTCGCGCGATGCTCCCGCCGCGGCTCCGGCTCCTGCGCGAGGTCGAGCCCGGGGCGGACGTCGCGTGAGCCGACCTCGGGCGGGCCTGCTCGCGATCCTGCTGCTCGTGCTCGCCAACGCGGTCCTCGTCCAGCGGCTCGGCGCCAACGAGACATCCCACTACGCGCTCGTGAAGGCGCTCTCGCACGGACGCGCGACGATCGACGAGTACCAGCGCGAGACGGTCGACAAGACCTACTTCCACGGCCACTTCTACGCCAACAAGGCGCCCGGGCTCGCCTTCGCCAGCCTCCCGCTCTACGAGGCGGCGAAGGTCACGCACCTGCTCACGGGCAACCCACGTGTCGCGGTCTGGGGCCTCGGGCTCGTCTGGGTCGTCGCGGCGTCCGGCGCACTGCTGCTCCTCGTGCGGCGGCTCGCGGACGAGCTCGAGCCGGGCTACGGCGCCGTCGCTGCGGTGACGCTCGGACTGGCGACGATGCTGCTCCCGTTCTCGAGCCTTTTCTTTGCACACGCGCTCACAGCCCTGCTCGCCTTCGCGGCGTTCGCGCTGCTCTGGCGCGAGCGGGCCGGCCCACCGCGGCTCGCCCTCGTGGGAGCCGCCGGACTCGCCGTCGGGCTCGCGATGCTCGTCGAGTACCCGCTCGGCCTCGCCGCGGCGATCCTGCTCGTGTACGCAGCCGCCCGGCGGAGGTTGGGCGAAGCGGGCGGCCGTCTACGTCGCCGGCGCCCTGGTCGGCGCGCTTCCGATCTTCCTCTACAACCGCTGGGCGTTCGGCTCCCTCACGCACTCGACCTACGCCGACGTCGTCATCGTGTCGGGCAAGAGCGGCCACGACGTGGTCGGCAGCCTGACCGGTGTCTTCGGCATCTCCTGGCCCGACCCGCGCGTCGCGCTGGCGCTGATGCTCGCGCCGAAAGGGATGCTGGTGCTGACACCGGTGGTGGCCGCCGCCGTGGCCGGGCTCGTCGTCGTCTGGCGCAGCGGAAGGAGGGCGGAGGCGGCGGTGATCGGGGCTGTGTCGCTCGGCTACCTCGTCTACGACGCCGGCTACTACCTTCCGTTCGGCGGCGACGGGCCCGGGCCGCGCTACCTGATTCCGATGCTGCCGTTCCTCGCCCTGCCGCTGGCGGTGGCCTTCCGCCGCTGGCCGGTTGCGACCGGCGCGCTCGCCGCGCTGTCCGCCCTGACGATGCTCGGTGCGACGGCCACGGAGCCGCTGCTCGGCCCCCAGGACACCGGGCTCTGGGTACGGCGTGTGATCCACCAGGACTTCACGTTCACGGTGCTCCACTACGCCGGCCTCGGACACGGCTGGGCGGCGCTTGCTCCGGTCGTGCTCCTGGTCGCCGGGGCCGTCTGGCTGGCCGTACGCAGTGCGCCGTGGCCGCAGATCCGACGGCCCGACGTCGAGGCCGCCGCGGCGGCCGTTGTGGGCTGGGTGCTGCTGGCCACGTCCGCGCACAGGCTGTTGCGAACAGGAGGATTCGACGGGCTCCCGCACAGCACGCTGGGCGCACTCGGCGCGGCCTGCATGCTCGCCGGGATCGCCTGCCTTGTCTGCGTGCTCGAGAAGCGCGCGGAGCCGCTACCGCGCGACGTAGGCGACGAAGCGGCCACCTGAGGCCAGCACCCGGCAGCCTGCACACGGCGCGTCCGGCGCGGATCACCGTCGCGCCGGCGGGCGGAGCCGAGTCGCCGGCGAGCCGCCTGACCCTCGAGGCCGGCACGCCGTCGAGCACGCCGTACCAGTAGGCGTGGATGTACGAGTGGTCGTCGGCGAAGACGTAGATCGGGCCCGGTCGCGCCCGGGCCGCGGCGAACACGTCCCGGTACGCAGCCTCGAACGGGATCTGCCGGTGAGGCCCGCGCGTGCGGAACTCCCACTGGAAGACGGCCCCCTGGGCGACGACGGCGACGACGGCGACGACGGCGATCGCGCGGCGCCAGGGCGGCGCATCGCGGGCCAGCAGCCACTCGAGCGCAAGCGCCGCGAACAGGAGCAGGAAGACCGGGAACGCGACCATCCGCAGGCTGTGCAGCCGGTCGATCGTCAGCGTCCCCGGGATGGGCGAGATCACGAGCCCGAAGGCGGCGAACCGCCACCACGGGTCGTGCCGGTGGCGGGACGCGGCCAGCACGACCCCGACCACCGCGAGCACGGCGACCGCGACCAGCAGGCTCCCCATGCCGTGGACGTGGTGGCGCGCGTTCGGGTCGCCGTGCACGAGCCAGTCCCACGGATTCACGTCGCGCAGGTAGTTGACGACGCCCTCGTGCACGACCCCGCCCGGCGATGTTCCGGGAGTGATGTAGGACGTCACGCCGAAGCGGGCCGAGAGCGAGCCCGGGTGGCGCAGCTCGAAGACCGCGAGCGGCACCAGCGTCAACCCGAAGACGGCCCATGCGCGGGCGACGCCGCGCCATCCCCAGGGCCGCCAGAACAGCAGGAGCCCGGCTGCGAAGAGCGGCGCCAGCAGCCGCCCGGCCGGATAGGCGTAGGTCACGAGCCCGAGCCCGAGCCCGATCCACACGGCGTCGCGCCAGGCGCAGCCGTCTCGCGCCCTCCAGACGGCAAGGAGCGTGAGCACGATCGCGAGCGGCAGCAGCGCCACCTCGAAGACGAGCCGCGTCACCTCGAAGAGCCACGGATTGAGCGCCGCCAGCAGCGCGGTCAGCGCGCCCACGTCGCCTCTGCCGGTCACCCGTGCAGCAAGCAGGCCGAGCGCTCCCACCGCCAGGAGCCCGAGCACCGCGCTCAGCAGACGGGCGGCCTCGATGCTCGGCCCGACGACACGGAAGACGCCGGCCAGCAGGTACGTGTAGGTCGGGCTCTTGTAGTCGCCGAACGAGCCGAAGAACAGGGGCAGCGTCGCACCGTGCTCGTCCTTCCCGGACTGCGAGATCGTGTATGCGTTGTACGCGAGCGCCGACTCGTCGCGGTAGAACCCGGGCGGGTTACCAGGCGTGACGGCGAGGAAGAGCCCGGCGGCGACGAGCCCGACCGACGATCGCGAGCAGCCGGCTTCCTCTCTTCGCGCTCACCGACGAGACGATACGGGGCGGGCACGCGGAAACGGTTGGTGCCCGATCGCAGAGCGGCAGAGGTCGAGCGGCCGCTTGCGGCCGCGAAGAAGCAGGTTCCCCGCCGGAAGTCGTCATGCCGCGGCGCAGCCGCGGCGGACTTCCGGCGGTCAGCCGAAGCGCTGACGAGACCGGGGAAGCCCGCCTCGTACACGCGGCCGTCGAGAATCGCCGGCGGCGCATACGCGGGCTCGGCGAGTCCACCCTTCCACAGCAGCTGCCCGGTCGTGGCGTCCATCGTCCAGAGCGTCTGATCGGCGGCCACGGTGAACCAGATCGTGTTCCCGAAGATCAGCGGCGGCCCGTTGACGCTGGCTCCGACGAGCGGAACCGACCAGACCTGCTTGAACGTGCACGTTGGCGTGAGCTGGAAGCGGAACGCCTGCTGGTGGCCGACGACGTACAGCGAGCGCGTGAGCGGCGACCACGCAGGCTGGCCGTTCAGCTTCGGGGCGATCTTCTGTCTCCAGTAGACGCCGCTCGCGATCCGGTTGAGCCGCCAGACGTAGACGTTGCCGTTCTTGCTCTCGCCGGCCACGAGCGCAGGGCATCCGGAGGCGCGCATCACGACCGGCGTCCCGGTGAGATCCTGATCGACGTAGTGCTTGTAGTGCTGCGGCTCCTGGCTCGCACGCAGCTTGAGATCGAGCCCGAGCTGGACGATGTGCTCCGCGTAGGCGGCCGATTCGTCGAAGTTCTTGCCGACGTTCTTCCCGCCGACGAGCGCGTCGCCGGTCACCGCGAGCAGCGAGGAGCTGCGCGGGTCGTAGGCGACGCCGCCCCAGCCCCACATCCCCCCGCCGCCGCCGAGGCTCAGAGGCACCGCCGTCCACCTCGCCACCTTCTTGGTCGCGATGTCGACGGAGTAGATGGAGCCGCTCCCGGGCGCGCAGAGGACCCCGGTCGGAGCGTAGATCTTCCCCTTCACGAGGGTGAGCGCGCCCCAGACGAGCTGCCGCTGCGGCTGGTTGTAGATGCGGACCGGCCAGCCCGGCAGGTCCTCCAGCGTGACCGGGTCGAGCGCGTGCACGTAGCCGAGCGCGTCGGCAGCGTAGAGCGTGTGGCTGACCGGATCGATCACAGGCGTCCCTGTGACGCCGTAGTTGCCGCCGGGCAGCTCGACGCAGCGCTTCAGGAACATGTGCCCGAGCTGCCGCTTCGCAACGATGTATCCGTTCTGGTTGAGGATCTCCACGTAGCCGTTCGCCGTGACGATGTAGACGCTCAGGTCGCCCGGGTTGGGGAGGTCGCGCACCACGAGCGGCTGCGCCGAGACCATCCCGTCGACCTGCGTCGCCCAGAGCAGCTTGAGAGCGGTCGGGTCGGCGACGCCGAACTGCGCCGGCAGGAAGTTCGTCCTCGTCACGCTGTTCGAGAAGGACAGCCAGCCGCTGACCGGTGTCGCAGCCGAGCCGGCCAGCGTGGTGGGAACGAGCACGAGGGCGGCCAGAGCCGCAAGCACGAGGAAGCGGTGGCGGCTCATCCGGCGCATGAGTCTAGACGTGTGCGAGGCGCCCGTCTCGCGACCGACGAATCCAAACGAGATCCTTACCACTTGGGCCGTTGAGTCGTCGCGCGGTGGTAGACGCTGTACCCGTGCCGGGCGATCGAGACATAGTTGTCGATCGAAGCGCCGCCTGACGCCTTGCCGACCGCACAGCCATCTCCGGTGACATCGAGCCGCGGGCGCGCCGCACCGTGGGTGGTCGCCGCCGCCGCTCGTGCTGACGCTCGCGATCTCCACGGCAGGCGCCAGGCGGCTGACCCCCGCCGGCGGCTACGACGGCGCGTCGTTCGTCCACTACGCGTCCGTCCTCCGCGCGACCGGTGGCCTCCCGACGAAGGCGGAGAGCTACGAGTACGCGTCCCCACCCGCCTACCTCTGGGAGGCCGTCCAGCTCCAGCGGGTGGGCGACGCGCTGGGGACCGGCGGTGGCGTCGCGCTCGCCCTCGTCGCTCTGGGACTCGTCGTCGCCGCGGCTGTCATGCGGAGGCGACGCGCTGCGTGTGCGGCACTCGCGACCGCAGCGCTCGTCGCGCGGCGCGCTCGCCGCCGTCGCGTTCTCGGCCCAGCGAGAGTGGACGCCCGGCCAGCTCGTATCGGTGCTCTGGGCCGGCGGGCTCGTGCTCGCGGGCTGGCTGCTGGCGAGAGAGCTGTGGCCGGGCCGGCCGCTCGTCGCCGCGGGCGCCGCGGTGCTCACCGCGTCGATTCCGATCGTGATCCGGCTGGGGACGATGTTCCACCCGGAGATGCAGCTCGCGTGCCTCGCGGCGTTTGCGCTCGTCCTGGCGCTGCGCGCCCGCAGGCGGGCCTGGCCGCTCGTGGACGGCGCGGCGCTCGGGATCGTGCTCGGACTCGCGGCGCTCACCCGGCAGACCGCGGTCGTCGTCGCGATCGCACTGTTCGTCTTCGTCCTGGCCGACGGCCGCCGCCGCGCGCTGCTGCTTCCTCACCACCGCTCTCGTGGCGCTCGTGCTGATCGCCGGCCCGTGGTGGGCCTGGCAGACGCACGTCTACGGCAACCCGCTGCAGTCCAACCTCGACCGCTACATCCTCGCCGGCGGCCAGCCGCGCTCCTTCTACGTCTCCGCTCCGCTCCGCACGCTCGTCGTGCACCCGTACCGCCCCGACTTCGCCGGCCAGCTCTGGCCGCAGTTCCACGCCGACCTGTGGAGCGACTGGTTCGGCGGCCAGCACCGCTTCTGGGGCCACCCGTCCGCTGCCGCGCGGTTCTTCGCGTCGACGCAGAGCGTCCTTGGACTACTCATCACCCCGCTCGCCCTGGCTGGGTTGCTCGCGTTCGGCGGCGCCGGGCTCGTCCGCGTCGTTCGCGGAGAAGCCTCGCAGCCGGACGCGGGGTTCGCCGCCTTCCTCGTACTCGCCGGGCTGACCTGGGCGGCGTTCGTCGTCCAGCTCGTGCGCTTCCCGCAGTCCGGCGGCGACCCGATCAAGGCGAGCTACATGCTCTTCCTCGCCCCCGTGTTCGCCATCTCCGGACTCGCCGCCGCCCGCTGGCTGTGGCTCCGCGGAAGGGCATGGCGCTGGGCCCTCGCCGGCTGGGGCGCGCTCTACGCGGTCAGCTACCTGGGGTTCCTGGCGACGTCCTGGCCTCGGTAGCCGGCCCGATCGGCCGGCGCCGCACGACGCCGAGCAGCGCCGCACAGGCGACGACCAGGGCGAGCACGATGGTCCACGCAGGCCAGCGGTAGAGCACGACGGCGACGGGCACGAGCAGCAGCGCGGGCAGCGCTGCCGCCGGCCCTCCCTCGGCGACTGTAGAGGCGGTCAGCGCAAGCGCAACGACGAGCACAAGCACCGCCGCGGCGCCGAGCTCGCCCCTCTGCAGGAGCGGCGCGGCGCGCGTCATCACGAGCACCCACGCGAGCAAGGCGAACACTGCCACCGCCGCCTGGTCCGACGACCCCCCCGGGAGCGACCGGTAGGCGAGGACCAGCGCGGCGGCGACGAGCAGGACGACGGGGAAGAATCCCGCGATGCCCCCCCAGCCGAAGAGATGCGTCAGCACGGTGTCCGTGAAGTCGTTGCGGCCCACGCGGCGCGCCCACTGCGTCGTGTCGTCGTTTCCGAGCAGGGGGGTCGCCACCGCACCCAGCATCATCACGGTCGACCCGAGGGCCAGCGCGACCGTGGGCCAGCGGGCCGCGCGGTACGCGGGCGCAAGCGCGACGCCCAGGAACGGCACCGTGACGATGAGGTAGCGAGGCCCGGGCGTGTCGCCGCCGAACGGGCCGCCGAACGGCAGGTACAACCCGGCGTTGAAGACGAGGTAGCTCAGGAACACGGCGGCGATGACGATCGCCTCCGCCCTCCATCCATTTCTCCCCATCCGGACCAGCCCGACGGCCGCCACGGCGAGCACGGGAGAGATCGAAAGCAGGCCACGGTGCGCGAAGAGCAGGTCGAGCGCAACCCGGAGGCGGGGCTCGGCGATCCCGAAGAACCCGCCCCCGGTGGCGTTCAGGTGGTCGTGACCGGAGTTCCCGGTGATGCTCACCGTGTTCACTAACGAGACGTGAAACGGCGATCCGAACGCCCAGCTGTCGTAGGCCAGGAGTGGCAGCACGCCGGCGACGACTCCACCAACATAGGCCGCGCCGCGGGCCACCGACCTCGTTCTCGACAACGCGTAGACGGCCAGGACCGCAACCACGAGCCCCGTCGGGTACTCGGCCATGATCGCGAGCCCGGCGAGCGCCCCTCCGAGGCCGACGAGCAGGAGTCGTGGCGCGTGCTCGCGCTCGCGCCACAGCACGACGAATGCGGCGAAGGCCAGCAATGCCGAGAGCACGTGGTTGTAGAGCAGCGTCGAGAACGGCAGCAAGAGCGTCCCCGCGCCGACCGTGACGGCGGCGACGGTGCCGTAGCCCGCCTCCACCTTCTCGGCGCGGTTGCGCACTAGCACGAGCAGCCCCAGGCTGGCCGCGGTCGATGCGACCAGGACCAGAGGCCAGTTCGCGAGCGGACTGACACCGCCGCCGGCCTCCAGCGACTGCACATGTGCAAGCGGGTTCGCCGGCTGCAGACCCAGGTCGTGCAGGAGGACCGAGACCGGGAGGACCAGAAACGCGAGCAGTGGCGCCTTGGGAGAGTAGTAGTGCCCGTGCCACCAGGCGACGTCCGGGGTCCACCAGTGGTACGCGTCGATGCGTGGCGTCCCGTTCGACAGCGCCTTCACGAGAACGAGATAGCCGCCCCCGTGGGCACCGATGACCAGAGCCTCTGCGAACGCAAGACACAGCAGAGGCAGAAACCAGCGCTTGGACACAGGCGCAGATCATGGCACAGGCCTCGGGCCTCGTACTGTCCCGCTCTCGGCGTGACGCGATAATCGGCCGGTGTGTCCGCGCCCGCAATGGGCACCGAGCCGACGCAGGTCAGGATCGTCCCAGGATGTTTGGACAGACCCGAGGGCTGTCGGCCCCGAGAGGGCAGAGGGTTGCAACCTTGCAGATGCGCATGAACAGGCGCGCGTTGCTACCAGTCAGGCCCCGCCTCGCCTTCCTCGTCGCGCCGCTTGCGCTGGCCCTCCACGCGCTCGGGCTCCAGCCGTCGAACCCGCTCGCGCACGTCCAGTCGCTTGATGCGAGCCACGGCGTGGATCCGCTCGCGATCTGGCCGCTGACGTTGCTCGGGGCTACCGCGACGGCAGTCGCTCTCCTGTTGCTCGTCCGCAGCCTCGCCGCGAGGGTCGAGCTCGGGTATGGCACGGCCCGCAGCTGTCACGCTCGGCGCTGAGACGATGGTGCTCCCGCTTTCGATCCTTCGCTTCGACCACTTGCTCGCAGCTGCACGCCACGGCATCGCCTCGGCCGCTCTCGCAATCTTGCTCCTCGCTCTCCTCGCAGGGCTTAACCGCTTCCCGGGTGGACTCTCGCCACGGCCGCGGTCGTCACGACGACCAGACGATCATGTTCGATGTCGAGCTTCAACAGCTGCGCTGATCGGCGACGATGTCGCCGACCGCGGACGCTACGCGCTCGACGGCCTCGTCCGGCATCCGGTACCACAGAGGCAACCGCACGAGCCCGTCCGACGCGCGTTCCGTCTCGACGAGATCGCCGTGGGCGCGGCCGTGACGCCGCCCTGCGGGCGAAGAGTGCAGGGAGACGTAGTGGAAGACCGCGTGGACTCCGCGGCGGCTCAACTCTTCGATCACCCGTGACCGTTCCTCGAGTCCCTCGACGAGAACGTAGTAGAGATGCGCGTTGTGCTCGACGTGCGGCGGCACGACCGGCCTGCGGAGCAGCCCCCGCTCTTCCAGCGGCGCGAACCGCTCGTGGTAGGCGTTCCACCCACGGCGGCGATCGGCGAGCACGTCGTCCGCCCGCTCGAGCTGGCCCCACAGGAACGCGGCGCTGAGATCGCCGAGGCCGTACGACGAGCCGACGTCGACCCACGAGTACTTGTCCACCTCGCCGCGTAGGAACCGCTGCCGGTTCGTGCCCTTGTCGCGCAGGACGAGGGCGCGCTCGCACCACTCGGGTCGCCGGATGAGCAGCGCGCCGCCCTCGCCGCAGTGGAGGTTCTTCGTCTCGTGGAAGCTGATCGCCGCTGCGTCGCCGAGCGCGCCCGCCTGCCGCCCGCGGTAGGTGGAGAGGAGCGCCTGCGCCGCGTCCTCGACCAGGGCCAGCCCGTCCCGCGACGCGATCGCCTGGAGCGCGTCCATCTCACAGGGGACACCCGCGTAGTGGACGGCGACTATCGCCTTCGTTCTGGGCGTGACCGCCGCTTCCACGAGCGTCTCGTCGAGGTTGAGAGTGTCGGGTCGCACGTCGACGAAGACCGGCGTCGCGCGGCGGAGCACGACCGCGTTGGCGGTCGACACGAAGGTGAACGACGGCATGATGACCTCGTCGCCCGGCTCCAACTCGAGCAGCAACGCCATAATCTCCAGCGCCGCGGTTGCCGAGTGGGCGAGCACCGCGCGCTCGACGCCAACGCGCGCCTCGAGCCATTCCGCGCACCGCCGAGCGAACCGGCCGTCGCTCGCGAGTTCCGCCGCGGCGAGCGCCGCCCGCACGTAGTCGAGCTCCGCGCCGACTGCCTGCGGCCGGTTGAACGGGATGCGCTCCACCCTAGCTGAGCATACTGCGTGCCCGTACGGCTGTAGCATCGGCCCCCGGTGGACGCGGAGGAGATCAGGCGGTTCTGGGCCGAGCAGGTCCGCGTCCACGGCGAGTCGCCGTGCGCGTCCTGGTCCGACCACCGGGTCATCGAGCTGGAGATCGCCGCCATCGGCTCACGGCTGCGACCGGGCGAGCGAGTGCTGGACGCCGGCTGCGCGAACGGCTACTCGTCCGCGCGGTGTGCGGCGCTCGGCGCCGACGTCACCGGCATCGACTACATCCCGGAGATGATCGAGCACGCGGAGTCGCGTCGACGCGCCCTTCCCGACGACGTCTCCGGGCGCCTGTCGTTCGCGGTCGGAGACGTGACCCGCCTCGACTTCCCCGACGGCTCGTTCGACGCCGTGATCTGCACGCGCGTGATCATCAACCTCCCGTCCTGGGAACAGCAGCTCCGTGGGCTCCGCGAGTGCGCCCGCGTCCTCCGGCCCGGCGGGCTGCTCCTCCTGTCGGAGGCGACGGAGCAGGGGTGGAACCGGCTGAACGCGCTGAGGCGGGAGTGGGGGATGCCCGACATCTCGATGCCGGGGTTCAACCGCTACCTCGACCAGGACGCCGTCGTGCAGGCGCTGGCCGGCGAGGTCGAGGTCGAGGAGATCAGCGACTTCGCCAGCTCGTACTACGTGGCGACGCGGGTGCTGAAGCCGCTGCTCGCGGCGCGAGCCGACGTTGTCGTCGACGTGGCGGATCCCGACGCCGAGTTCAACCGGTGGGCGTCGATGCTGCCGCCCGCGGGCGACTACGGGACGCAGAAGCTCTTCGTCCTCCGCCGCCGCTAGTCGCCGACCTCCTCGTGGATCGCGTAGGCGGGACGGTCCATCGCGCGCTCGTGCATGCGCGCGACGTACTCGCCGATGATCCCGAGCGTCAGCAGCTGCGCCCCCGAGAAGATCGCGATCAGCGACGCGATGAACGGGAAGCCCGGCACGGGGTTGCCCGAGACGACGAAGCGGACGATCACGTACACGAGCACGGCGAGGCCGACGAACGAGAACCCGATCCCGATCAGCGTGGCGATCCGCAGGGGCCGTGTCGTGAAGCCGGTGAGGACGTTCAGCGCGTGTGTCGCGAGGCGCGCGAAGCCGTAGCTCGACCGTCCGGCGATCCGGGCGTCGTGTCGGACGGGGATCGCCGCGAAACGGACGGTCCCCCAGCCGAGCAGAGCGTCGATCGAGACGTACGGCCCCCGGAAGTCCGCGAACGAGTCGCGCAGGGGCGCGCGGAAGACGCGGAAGGCGCTCACCTGGGCCGCGATCTCGCTGCCGATCGCGACCTTCAGCGACCACTTGGTGAGCCGCGTCGCGATCCCGCGGAGGATGCTGTGCTGTCGCTCGGTGGCGCTGCCGTAGACGACGTCGTACCCCTCCTCGAGCTTGGCCAGCAGCCGCGGGATCTCCTCAGGCGGGTTCTGGAGGTCGTCGTCGATCGTCGCGATCGTCTCGCCCCGCGCCGCGCGGATGCCCGCGAGCAGGGCGTTGTGTTGGCCGAAGTTCCGGGCGAGGTCGATCCCGCGGGCGCGCTTGTCCGTGCGCGCCAGCTCGACGATCCGCTCCCAGCTCCCGTCCGAGCTGCCGTCGTTGACCAGTACGAGCTCGTAGTCGCGGTCGCCGAGGGCGTCGGCCACGCGCTCCACGAGCGTGTGCAGCGACGACGCGCTGTTGTAGACGGGAACGACGACGGACAGCATCGCGCCCGAAGTATCGGCCACATGGCAATCTGGCGGCGCGGCCAGATGCAAGCGGCGGGAGCGATCCACCAATCCGACGAGGGCTCCCAGCCCGAGTTCAAAGGCCGTCGCAACGCTGCCGCTTTACGCGCGAGATGGTAGTGCCTTCGCCGACGCGGTCCACCGCGCCATCTCCGGCTCGCCGTGCCGGTATCACCTCCGCATCGCGTCGTGCGGCGAGCGACACGGGGGTGGAGATCTATCGCCACGGTCAGGCTGCCGCACTGGTCAGCAAATGGTCGTTGAGGGCTTCGGCGGGAGTGCACCGGCCGAGTGTCTTGGGTGGGCGACTGTTGAGTGCAAGCGCGACGGCGGCGAGCTCATCAGCGCTGTGGCGGCTGAGATCGGTGCCCCTGGGGAAGTACTGGCGGAGCAGCCCGTTGGTGTTCTTGTTGCTGCCGCGCTGCCAGGGACTATGAGGGTCGCAGAAGTAGATCTCGACGCCGGTATCGATCCGCAGCTGCGCCTGCTCGGCCATTCCGCGCCCTGATCTCAGGTCAGCGACCTGCGTAGATGCTCGGGCAGCGTCAGTATCGAGGCGGTGATCGCGTCGCGAACAGCCTCGGCGCCGCGCCCGGCCAGCGCCGGCCCGTTCTTGACCCGAGGCTCGTTGCCATGCCCGCTCATGCCGGCAGGCGCAGGAGCATCACGTAGCGGGTCGTCCGCTCGACGCCCCCTGGAGATATGCGCGAAGTCCCGTCCTGACAGGCGGATCCGCCATGGAACGATAGTCTACGAAGCGTGGCGATGAAGCCCAGAGCGCATTCCGCCTCGTGGCCATCCACCAGTACGACTATGGCGCGCGCGACTCTTGCGGCTGCCGGCTGGCCCAGTGCGTCCGCGGCAGGGAGGGCGAGATAATCTTCGCGACGATCGAGATGTCGAGCCAGATGGACCGGATGTCGAGGTAGTCGAAGTCGAGCCCACGAGCTCGTCCAGCGAGAGGCTCCCGCCCCGACTCCCCGATCGGGGGCTGGCGATCTGGGCCGAAACCTACGACCGTACGCCAGGGATCGCGTGAACCGGTCGGCGCGGCTCCTCACAGGCGCCGGAATCGCCGCAATCCTGCTCGTCGCGGTTGCCGACGGCACGCTCTACCGCGCGACCGGCTGCTCGCCGAACTCCCACTTCGGCCTAGTCCGCGCTCTCTACCACGGAGAGCCGACGATCGACAGCTATCAGTGGCAGACCTGCGACAAGTCGTGGATCGACGGGCACTTCTACGCGACCAAGCAGCCCGGGCTCGCACTCGCGGCGCTACCCGCGTACGCGGCTCTCCGCGCCGTCGGCCTGGATCAGGAGTATCCGCCCTCCGTGGCGTCGTTCGGGGCCAATTACGACGACACCCGCGGGGGTATCTGGCCGCTCGTCCTGTGGGCCGTCGTGGTCCCGATCGCCGTCCTGCTCCTGCTAGTGCGCCGGGTCGCCGACGAGTTGGAGCCGGGATTCGGGACTGCGACCGCGGTGACGCTCGGAATCGCCACGCTCTTGATGCCGTACGGGAGCTACTTCTTCGCCCACGCGCTGTCCGCGTGCCTCGCGTTCGCAGCATTTGCCGTGCTATTCGGCGAACGACGCGGGCTTCGATCTGAGTTGCGGGTGGCGGCCGGCGGGCTGCTCGCGGGACTCGCGTTCACCACGGAGTATCCGATGGCCATCGTCGTCGCTGGGCTCGGAATCTACGCTTTGAGCTGCCAGCCGTTCCTCCGCCGCGGCGTCGCCTACGGCGCGGGCGCAGTCGCCGGCGCACTGCCGTCGCTGGTCTTCGCTTGGTGGGCGCTCGGCTCGCCGATCAGATCCCCATACGGGCACACGGTCTGGTCGCAAGGCCAGACCGGACACGACATCGTGGGAGGCAACGGTGCCGCCGGCGCCGCCGCCGGCCTCTTCGGGGTGAACGCACCGAGCCTCCACGTGGCGACGCAGCTGCTCTTCGCCTCGAACGGCCTCCTCAAGCTGGCGCCGGTGCTCGCTCTCGCCGGGCCCGGACTTGTGTTCATGTATCGCGGTGGCCGGCGAGCCGAAGCGCTGCTCATCGGTGGAACGGCGGTCGCCTTCGTGACCTATAACTCGGGCTACTACCAGCCGTTCGGCGGTGAAGCGTCGGGCGGGCCGCGTCTCCTGACGCCGCTCATGCCCTTCCTCGTGCTGCCGCTCGCCCCTGTGTTCCGCCGGCTCGCGCCAGCCGCCGTCGCCCTCGGCGCCATCTCGGCGGCGGCGATGGTCGTGCTCGCCGCGACGTCGGCCAAGGATCCTGGCCTGGCATTGCACCGCCTCAGAATCGGTGAGTTCACCGACACGCTCGCCGGCGCCGGGAGCGGCTGGGTTGGGCTTGTGCCATTCGTTCTGGCTCTCCTCGCGGCCTGCGCCTTCGGCGCGCTTGCGACAAAGCGGCCGGCGTGGACGAGGCGTGGGCTCGAGGTGGCGGTTGCCGCGGTGGCCGCCTGGCTCCTCATCGACGGCGTCGGGCCGCCGCTCCTCGACCGGCCGCGCGGGCTCGTCGACGTCGCCATCCTCGCGGCGACGGCCGGCTGCGTCGCCGCCGTGTTGTGCGTCTCCCGCTCCGGCCTGCACGGCCTGTGGCGAGCCGCTCCGCTAATCGTCCTGCTCGTTCCGTCGCTTGCGCAGTCGGCCGCTGCCGTCCTCCTGGCCTCGCTCGCCGCGCTCCTCCTGATGGCGCCGCTGGCATTCCCCCGGCTAGTGCCGTAGCGCGCCTAGGTGGACTAACCTGGCTGGGAGCCGTGTGGCAACAATGGCAACGCTCGGCGTTCGTTCGCGTTCGCTCGAGCGTTCCCTTGCGGGAAAGATTTAGCTCAACCATGCGGTCTGAGCGAACTGCAGCGGGCCAGAGCGAACGGCCGCTCCGAATCGACATGCTGGGGGTCACTGGTTCGAGCCCAGAACCGTCCACTACACAAAATCCCCGCTCCTGTACCGCGCGCGGGGGGAGACTCGGGGGTCCCATGCACCATGGCGGCTGGATAGTGCGCCTCAGCTGCGGACCAGGGTGATCACGCTTTCCTGTGCAACCCCGGTGCAACCAGCATGAACATGATCGTCTGGCACGGGATAACACAAAGCACACTCTCCGAGCGCCTCGGCCCACGTTGGGCACGGCATCCTGTCACTCCGCGGCACGCGCAGGCAGCGGCTGTCATCGACATGGAGTCGAACAAGGACCTGCGCTGAAGTCGCTACGGAAGGGGCTTGGTGCGTCGAACCGGCTCGTCGTGCAACCCGGCCGCAACCACGTGGCCGTCACCGAGCTGCCCCGGCAGCTACCAGATCGGACGTCTACGCTCCCGCACCAAAGCCCCGGTCGCCAAGGGGACGGTACGACCGTTAGCGTGGGCCGACGACGTTGACCCGCCAGTTCTTCAACAAGACCCGCGCGAACCTGGACGCGAACCCGCAGGCGCAGGTGATCGTGGTCGATCCCGGCGACCAGTTCGCGCTCGACCTTCGCTACCTGCACACCGAGAGCGAGGGGCGATATTCGACGAAGTCGAGGCGAATCTGGCCGCAGTCGCCTCGCAGCGCTGCGCCACAGGCGCGGGCGTCATGTAGCCCCGATCAGTCCGTTCGCCAATGCGAAGAGCACGAGCTCGGCGCGCGTTTCGAGCCGGAGCTTGCGCATGATGTGTGCGCGGTGCGTGTCGACGGTTCGTACCGAGATGAAGAGCTTCTTGCCGATCTCCTGGTTCGTGTGCCCGAGTGCGAGCAGGTGGAGGACGTCGCACTCCCGGTCGGATAGCGGTTCGAGCGCCGGCAGGCCGTCGGCGATGCGCCGACGTCGACGGGTACCTGAACCGCGGAGATCCGGTTGAAGCCGCGGTAGAACCAGGCCGCCGCCGCCCGCTTGAAGCGCGTCTCGCCCTCACGCTCCTCGCGCACCGCGTAGACGACGTCGAAGCCCTCGCGCCACCGCATGGCCCAGCTCGAGCACCAGGGCTCGTGAGAACCGCTCGGTGCCGTCAAGACCGAGTTCGACCACACTCCGAGCGGTAGGCGATCGTGGGGTTCCTTGATAGTCGTCTTCGGAGTTCATTTCGGCTTGGTTCTCTCCCTGACCGACGAGGCGAGAAGGCGAAGGATCGGCCACGTGCCGCCCGTCCTCAACTGAGCCCGCCACGCATCTGGATGGGTCGTCCTACATCGCGGGGCCGTGGGTACTGGAGCCGATCGCCACCTGCTCCTCGACCTGTGCCTCCAGCAACGCGAGGCGCTGCGCGAGGATCGTGTTCTGATCGGACAGCCGGGAGATCACGGTCGAATAGTGGAGCAGCACTGCGAGGATGAAGAGCGACGCGATGGCGAGCAGCGCCGTCGGCGGGTACGCGACGCCGATCGCGCTCGAGAGGCGGCCGAGACCCGAGCGCCAGAGCGAGAAGACGAGCATCACGACGGCCGTCAGCAGCCAGAGCAGGGCATAGCGCTCGCGCAGGCGGCGGCTGCGGATCAGCTCGAACACGACGACGAGCAGAGCGAGCGACGCGAGCGCCGCGACGATCGAGATGCGAAGGGGAGTCATCGTTCCTCCAGGGGTGTGACGTTGCGGCGAAAGAGCCCGACGAAGACGGCGAGCAGCACCTTGACCATGTAGTAGACCGAGCGGGAGGCGCCGATCGACGACCGGCCGGCCGCGCGCTCGCGCATCGAGACCGGCACCTCAAGCAGCCGCAGCCGGTGGCGGGCGACCATCACGGTCGACTCCACCTCCGGGTAGTCGTGCGGGTAGTCGCGGGCGAAGAGCGCGATCCCGTGCCGGTTCACGGCCCGGAAGCCGGACGTCGTGTCGGTCACCTTCTGGCGGATCACGAGCGAGATCGTGCGTGCGAACAGGCGGATCCCGAGCCGGCGCAGGAACGAGGACCGGAACTCGCTCTCGCCGGTGAAGCGTGAGCCGACCACCATGTCCGCCTCACCGGCGAGCACCGGGTCGAGGATCGCGGGAAGCTGTGCGGGGTCGTGCTGCCCGTCGCCGTCGATCTGCACGGCGAGGTCGTAGCCCTGCTCCCACGCGTAGCGGTAGCCGGTCTGCATCGCGCCGCCGATCCCGAGGTTGAACGGCAGCCGGAGCACGTGCGCGCCGTGCTCGGCGGCGACCGCGGCGGTGCGGTCGACCGAGCCGTCGTCGACGACGACGACCTCGAACGCGGGATCGAAGGCGCGGATCTCGTCGATCACGCCGCCCACGCTCGCCTCCTCGTTGTAGGCGGGGACGATCGCGATCCGGCGGCCTCCGCTCAGACCGGCGCACCTTCCCGCGGGGAGACGCCGGCGAGGTCGAGCAGCCGGCGCGCGCGCTGCGCGAACGTGTGCTCGTCCAGCACGCGCTCCCGGGCGCGCCGGCCCAGCTCCTCGGCGGCTGCCGGATCGGCGAGCAGCTCGCCGGTACGTCGCGGTCGCCTCGTCGGCGCCGCCCACGACCATCAGCTCGCGCCCCGGCTCGAACCAGCGCTCGATCCCCGCGTACGGGTTCGTCACGATCGCGGCGCCGGCGGCCGCGAGCTCGAAGATCCGGCTCGTCGAGGAGGCGTAGACCTCGGCGTGCGGCTTGCGCGCGACGTTGAGGTTGATGCGCGCCGACGAGATCACGCGGGACAGCATGTTCACCGGGAAGTACCCGAGCTCGCGCGCCCGGCCCACGTCGCCCTGGAAGTCGACGCCGCCGAGCGCGAAATCGACGCCGGGCAGACGGCGGCTCGGCTCGCCGATCAGCTCCCGCATCCAGGGCCGCCGGAACTTGTCGCCGTACGCGTAGAAGAAGACGTCGAGCTCCTTCTCGACCTGGAGCGGCGCGAACAGCTCCGGATCGGCGCCCCAGAACAGGTGCTCGGCCCGCCGCGCGCCCAGCTCGCGCAGCCGCGCGAGGCCGCCCTCCGAGTTGGAGAGCACGAGGTCGTACTCGCCGGGGTCGGCCCCGTGGTAGATGTTGAAGCCCGTGTCCATGCCGCCGTACTCGGGCAGGCTCATCGGCACGTCGGCGTCGTAGTAGACGAACGGCACGTCGAAACGCTCGCGCAGCTTCGTCGGGATCCCGCGCAGGTGGCTCATCGGGACCGTGAAGACGACGACCGCGTCGACGTCGCGCTCGCGCTCCAGGATCCGGGCGATATGGCGCTCCCAGCGCGGCGTGACGTAGCGCCAGATCAGCTCGCGGGCGGCCCGGTCGCCGCGCGAGTCGGCCGGCCGCTCCTCGTCACGCCGCAGATGCGTATCGCCCTGCACGCGGGCCGCGAGCTTCCGCGCACGCTCGAACAGCTCGCCCTCGCGCAGGCACGGGTTCGGCTCGGTCCGCCACCAGGGCGCGACGATCGCAGGCCCGCGATAGGGGGTCAGGATCAGGTCGACGCCCGCCTCGTACATCCCCTTCCAGATCTGCCACCAGGCCGGGGTGCAGCCGTACCGGAACTGCAGGTCGATCGCCGAGACGACGGCGAGGATCTTGGGAGCCCTGCTCATCTCGACCTAGTATGCCGGGCGGCCTGCCCGGCTCTCCCGGCAGGGGCCTATCTTGAGCGTCGCAGCGATCATCCCGAACAAGGACGGCGGCCGGCTCCTCGAGCGCTGCCTCGACGCGCTGGCGCGCGCCTCCGGCGTGGACGACGTCCTCGTCGTCGACGACGGGTCGAGCGACGGCAGCCCCGAGCGGGCGGCCGCACGCGGCGTGGCCGTCGGCCGGTCGGACGGATCCGGCTTCGCCGCCGCCGTCAACCAGGGCGTCGCGGCGACCGGCGCGGAGTACCTGCTGGTCCTCAACAGCGACGCGTTCGTCGAACCCGACACTGTCGTCCTACTCGCAGCCGCCCTCGACGAGGAGCCGCGGCTCGCGCTCTGCGGCGCAGGGCTCGCGGACGGGAGCGGGGCCCGGGCGAAGAGCCACGGCGACCTCCTGACGCTCCGCCGCGCGGTCGAGATCGCGCTCGCCGTCCCGGGACGGCAGCCTCCGGAGACGCCCGGCGTCCAGGAGGTCGAGTTCGTGCCGCTGGCCTGCGCGCTCGTCCGGCGGTCGGCCTTCGTCGCCGTCGGCGGGCTCGACGAGGGATATCCGTTCTACTTCGAGGACTACGACCTCTGCTGGCGGCTCCGCGCCGCCGGCTGGCTCACGGCGGTGCGCTGGGAGGCGAGAGCCGTCCACGTAGGAGGCGGCTCGTCGTCGGCGCAGCGCCCTGCGGCCTGGCTGCCCGTCTACCACGCCGGCCGCCTGCGCTACCTGCGCCGGCGCTACCCCCGCGGGCTGGCTCGGCTTCGCCGCCGCATGGGTGCCGAATGCCGCCGCCCACGCTGCTGCTGTGGGAGGCCCGTGCCGCGCTGGCGCGCGACGGGGCTGCCCGCCGGCAGGCCCACGACTGGGCCGGCGCCTACGCGCGGACGATGTTCCCCGGCCGCTGATCAGATCCTGGCCACGCGCGGGCTCGCGGTCATCTGCGCGTGGATCCACCGGTACGTGCGCTCCATCCCCTCGGCGAGCGGAACGCCGGGCTCCCAGCCCAGACGCTCGCGGATCAGCGTGTTGTCGCTGTTGCGCCCGCGGACGCCCTGCGGCGCGTCGAGGACGTAGCGCCGCCGCACCCGCACGCCGGCGATCTCCTCGACCAGGTCGACGAGCTCGTTGATGCTGACGAGCTCGGCGCTGCCGACGTTGAGCGGCTCGGCGACGTCGCTCCACATGAGCCGCAGCGTTCCCTCGACGCAGTCGTCCGCGTACATGAAGCTGCGCCGTCTGCTCGCCGTCGCCCCAGATCTCGATCTCGCCGAGCCCCGAGAGCTGCGCCGCGATCACCTTGCGGCAGATCGCGGCCGGCGCCTTCTCGCGCCCGCCGTCGTACGTTCCGTAAGGCCCGTAGACGTTGTGGTAGCGCGCGACGCGGGTGACGAGGCCGAAGTCCTCGGAGAAGTGGTGGCACATGCGCTCGCCGAACAGCTTCTCCCACCCGTAGCCGTCCTCGGGCTGGGCCGGGTACGCGTCGGACTCCCTGAGCGCCGTGACCTCGACCGTGCCCTGGCGGTCGACCGGGTAGATGCAGGCCGACGAGGCGTAGAAGTACCGCTCGACACCGCTCTCGCCGGCGGCCATCAGGAGGTGCGTGTTGATCAGCACCGAGAGCATGCAGCGCGCCTTGTTGGCCTCGATGAAGCCCATGCCGCCCATGTCGGCCGCGAGGTTGAAGATCGTGGCCGCGCCGTCCGCAGCGGTCTGGCAGTCCTGCAGCAGGCGGAGATCGAGCACGACGTTCTCGACGCCCTCGTGGGCCTGGTACCAGTCGTCGACCGGCTTGATGTCGACGGCCCGGATCCGCTCGAACCCGCGGACGCGCAGCTCGGCGACGAGGTGCCCGCCGATGAAGCCGCCGGCGCCGGCGACCAGGACGAGCCCGTCGGTGTTCACGAATGCATCACGCATGGGCACTAGTATGGCGGCGCGGATGGCCGTCAGGACCGCAATCGTCACCGGCTCCAGCGGGCTCATCGGCTCCGAGGTGGTCGCGTTCCTCGACGAGCGCGGCTGGACGGTGCAGGGCGTCGACAACAACATGCGGCTCGACTTCTTCGGGGCCGAGGGCGACACGACCTGGAACCTGGAGCGGCTCCGCGCGTCGACCCGGCGGTTCGTCCACAACGACCTCGACATCCGCGACCGCGCGGCCATGCTGCGCCTGTTCGACGAGCACCGGCCCGCGCTCGTCGTGCACGCGGCCGCGCAACCGTCGCACGACCTCGCGGCGGCGCGGCCGTTCGACGACTTCGAGGTCAACGCGCTCGGCACGCTGAACCTGCTCGAGGCGGCGCGGCAGCTCGCGCCTGAGTCGCCGTTCGCGTTCCTCTCCACGAACAAGGTCTACGGCGACGTGCCGAACGAGCTGGAGCTGGTCGAGCTGGAGACGCGCTGGGACTTCGCCGACCCCGCGCGCCGGGAGGGGATCGACGAGACGATGCGGATCGACGCGACGATGCACTCCCTCTTCGGCGCCTCGAAGGTCGCGGCGGACGTGATGGTGCAGGAGTACGGCCGCTACTTCGGGCTGCCGACGGTGTGCTTCCGCGGCGGCTGCCTCACCGGGCCGCACCACTCGGGCGCCGAGCTGCACGGCTTCCTCGCGTACCTGGCGCGGGCGATCCGCGAGGGCCGCACGTACCGGATCTACGGGTACAAGGGCAAGCAGGTGCGCGACAACATCCACTCGTACGACGTCTGCACGGCGATCGCGGCCTTTGCCGAGCGCCCCCGCGTGGCGGCGGTCTACAACCTCGGCGGCGGACGGGGGAACTCGTGCTCGATGATCGAGGCGATCGCCGCGCTGGAGGAGCTGCACGGGCGGAAGCTGGCGACGGAGTACGTCGGCCGAGAACCGCCGCGGCGACCACATCTGCTACATCAGCGACCTGGCGCGGTTCCGGGCCGACTACCCCGACTGGGAGCTGTCGATCCCGCTCGCCGAGATCTACGAGCAGCTCGCCCGGATCCCGGCCGCCGCGTAACCCGCCACCGGTCGGCGACGGCCCAGCCCTGTCGACACCGCTCCTGCTTCTGTTGAGCCGGTCCGCCCGTTTCCTGTCGGTCGCAGGCGTCGGCGCGATCCTGCTGGTTGCTGTCGTGGAAGCGGTGCTCGAGGGCCATCGGGGCACGAGATCCCGCGTGGCGTCCTTGAACGTGTCGCAGGTCAGCTCGACGCCTAGCCGGCTGCCGAGCCGGGCGAGATCCTCGTCGAAGGTGCGCCGCAGGCGCTCGACGCTCTCCGGCGAGAGCTGCGGCCGCTCCTTCATCCGCCAGTGATCCTTGACCCGCTCCTCGACCGACCGCGGCACGAGCCGCCGTGATCGTGCGCACGACCGGAGCGTTGGCGACCGCGGTGCGGGCAGGGCTCAGCCGCACGCGCTCGCTGGAAACGTTGGCAGCGCCGAGATCCGGATCCCAGCGCAGCTCGCCGCGGTGCCGATGAAGCGGCCGACCCGCTCCAGCTCGCGCGTCCGGGCTCGCGAGCAGCCGGTCGAAGAACACCGGCAGGACGTGCTCGCGCCCGAACGCGTGCGAGGTACGGCTCGAGCTGCATGGAGTAGAGGCTGTAGGCGATCAGCTCCGGGTGCCGGTCGAGCGCCTCGTCGATGGGCCGTCGACCAGCGCGGTGCGTCCACTCGTGGATGTACTGCGAGACGAGCCGGTCGATCGGATGACGCATGATGTAGATGAGCTTCACGCTCGGATCCGAGGTGCCGGCGCATCCGCTCGACCGTCCGCGGGTAGGTCGGCAGCTTCGTGTAGTGCGTGCTCGCCTCGCCGCAGAGCTCGCCCGGGCCGGCCGCCTCGAACAGCGACGCGTACCACTCGATGCCGCGCGACCAGCGCTCCTCGTCGCTGAAGAAGTTCGGCTCTTTCGGGTTCGACATGAAGACGCCCGGCTGCCGCGCGAGCTGCTCGTGCAGCGTCGACGTGGCCGCCTTCATGGCGCCGACGATCACGAAGTCGGGGAGGCGCGGCCCGCCGGCCGGGCACGTTCAGTAGGCGCCGCGGCGCGCGAACACCGCCGGGATCGTCTTCGCCAGGATCGAGATGTCGAGCCAGATCGACCAGTTGTCGAGGTAGTAGAAGTCGAGCCGGACGAGATCGTCGAACGAGAGGTTGATCCGCCCCGACACCTGCCACAGCCCCGTGATCCCCGGCAGCACGTGGTAGCGCTTGCGGTGCCACGGCTCGAGCTGGACGTAGTCGCGCAGCGGCAGCGGGCGCGGGCCGACGAGGCTCATCTCGCCGCGCAGCACGTTCAGCACCTGCGGGGCCTCGTCCAGCGAGAGCCGCCGCAGCACCGCGCCGAACCTCGTCACGCGGGGGTCGTGCTTCATCTTGAACAGCGGCCCGTCGGCCTCGTTCTCGGTCTCGAGCTGCGCCTGGCGCTCGCTGGCGTCGGCGCTCATCGTGCGGAACTTGATCATCTCGAACTCGCGCTCGTTCAGGCCGATCCGGCGGTCGCGATAGAACACCGGCCCGCGCGAGCCGAGCTTGATCCCGGCCGCGACGACGGCCCACAGCGGGAGGCCGATCACGATCACGGCGACGCTGACCGCGATGTCGAACAGCCGCTTCACCGCCCAGTCGACGCCGGTGAACGTGGCCGGACGGAGCTCGAACAGCGGCACGCCCTGGCCCGCGACGTACTCGGCGCGGTGGACGAGCAGCGCGGTCGTCTTCGGGCGCGATGCGCACCCGCGCGCCGTGCCGGTGCGCCTGCTCGACCAGCTCGAGCAGCCGCTGCTCGCCGACGTCCCATTCGGCCACGATCACCTCGTCGATCGGACGGCTCTCGAGCACGGCCGGGAGGTCGCCGAGATCGCCGAGCACCGGCAGGTCGACCTCGTCCGGCGACGGCGCGAGCGCGCCCACGAACTCGTAGGTGATCCCGTTCTGGCCCGAGCCCAGACTCTCGCGCAGGTGGGCCAGGCTCTCGCCCTCGCCGACCAGCAGCGTGCGGCGCCGCACGCCGGAGAGCCGCATCAGCTCGGCGCTGAACGCCTGGTAGCTGCCGCGGAAGAGCACGGCGAGGATCGCGGTGAAGACGAACGCGGTGGGGAAGATCCCGTAGGTCGTGAAGCGGTCGTTCGCCGTCCCGATCGCGAAGAGGAAGGTCACGAGCCGTGACCAGCAGGAGCGAGGCGACGATGTGGCCGGCGCCGCCGCGGATCTCCCGCCGCGCGTACAGCCCCGCGCGCCAGAACACGAGCACCGTGATCACGACGAGGAACGGGAGCCAGCTCGCCTCTGCGCGCCAGAGCACGCCCCACAGCGGATTCGAGTCGCCGCGGTACAGCTCGCGCGCGACCAGCGCCCCGTAGACGCCGAGCACGAGCGCGGAGACGTCCAGCAGGATGAGGACGGTGATGCTCGCCAAGCCGCCGCAGGAACGCGCGCACGGGCCGGCGCGAGAGCAGGTACGGGCGCCGGCGGCGAATATCGCCCTCGGCCGGCGGAGTGGGTTGCGAAGCGGTCGGGTGAGTCTCGGACCTGAGAGTTGGTCTCGTGGCCAAGGCCGCCGAATTCTACTCGCGCCGCCTGCGAGGTCACGCCTTGCGGCCTCCCGACGTCCGGCGGCGCGGGGATTCGCGCCGATGAAGGCAGCCCTCGGAGCGCAACTCGGATCGGGGCCGCCCCGGACGGCTCGGCTAGAGTCGAGCCGATGGCGCCTTCGACCACCGCTCGGCCGCGGGTCGCGCTCGTGACCGAGGAAGTGGGCGGCCTCCGAGGTGGCGTAGCGCGCGTGACGGCGGAGCTCGTTCGCCGCGGCCGCGGCGAGATCGACTTCGTCGTCGTCTCGCACATTCTCGACGAGGAGCTCCGTCCACTCGTCGAGTGGAGGCGAGTCCGGGCGCCCGCGGGGCCGCCCAAGGCATTCCTCCCCTTCTTTTTCACGCTTGGCGGGCTTCAGGTGCGCCGCAGCCGCGCGGATCTCGTGCACGTCCATTCGGGCGGCCCGCTCGTGCCGAACCGTGTCGACCTGAACAGCGTGCACTTCTGTCGGGCGGCGTTCTTCCGCGCGCTCGGCGACGAAATCGGGGCCGTCACGCGGTTGCACCTCTGGCTCGAGCGCTGGTGCGCCCGCCGCTCGCGGCGGCTCGCTGTACTGTCCCCTGGCGGTCGGCGCGACGCGGAGCTCTTCTTTGCAGGCGTCCCGATAGTCGAGATCCCCAACGGCGTCGACGCCGAGACCTTTCGACCGGACTCCGCGGCGCGGAACGAGGTCCGGGCCGAGGAATCCGCCCTCGAGGAGCACGTCGTGGCCCTCTTCGTCGGCAACTCGTTCCGCCGGAAGGGTCTCCACGTCGCGATCGAAGCGCTCGGGCTCGCGGCTGCGAGCGGCGACACGGCCCTGCGCCTCTGGGTCGCCGGCCACGGGGACAAGGACCGTTACGGCGCTCTCGCCCGCGAGCACGGCGTTGGCGATCGGGTTCGCTTCCTGGGTCTTCGCGGCGACGCCGAGCGCCTCTATGCAGCCGCAGACATCTTCGTCCTGCCGACGCTGTACGAGCAGTTCTGCCTCACCGCCTGGGAGGCAGCAGCCGCGAAGCTGCCGTTGATCGTCACCACCACGAGCGGTATGGACGAGCTCGTCGGCGACGGCGGGGCCGGAATCGCGGTCGAGCGCGACCCGCAGCAGGTGTCCGACGCGCTCCTGCGGCTCGCGGCGGCGCCGGCCTTGCGCTCGTCGATGGGAGAGACCGGACGCCGTCGCGCGCTCAGGTACACGTGGGAGCGCTCGATCCAACGGACGCTCATGGTGTATCGCGAGCTCCTCGCCGAGCGGAGCTGAGGGCCGGTCTTTGAAAGTGGTCGATCCGCCGCGGATGAAGGTCGCCTTCGTCTACTCGAACCCGCGCGACGATCTGCCGGAGGTCGTCGCCAGCGGCGAGGTCCCGGACTCGACACTGCTTGGGCAGAACCACATGCAGAGCTTCGGGATCGACGCCAGCATCCACCGGCCGAGGCTGCGCAGAACGGAGCGCCGGGCGGGCATCCGGCACCGGTTGACCTGGAACCTGCGCGAATTCCCGCTGCCCTGGGAGCTCGGGGACGCAGACGCAGTCTGCACGCCGCTCGTCAACATCTTCCCGCTCACGGCCCGGCTGCGCGGCCGGCCGCGCGTGCTCCTGCTCAACTTCGGGATCCCGACTCTGTGGGGCCGGAGCTCGCGGGCGCGCCGCCGCTTCCTCCGCGCGTCGCTCGAGTCGGTGGACTGGATCGTATGCCTCGCGGCGGCGCACCGCGAGCGACTCGTGGACGAGATCGGGCTCGATCCGGCCCGCGTGTTCGTCGCCGAGCTCGGCGTCGACGGCGAGTTCTTCCGCCCGCAGCCGGTGGAGCAGGGCGGCTACGTGCTGGCGATGGGGAAGGATCTCGCCCGGGACTACCGGACGTTCCTCGAGGCGGTCCGGGGGATCGGCGTGCACGTGGTCGTCGTCACGGCTCCGCACCTGCTCGAAGGCCTGAAGCTGCCGGCGAACGTGGAGCTGCGCACGCACATCCCGTGGCCGGAGATGCCCGCGCTCTACGCCGGAGCGCGGTGCTTCGCGCTCCCGATCCATGCCGAGGGCTACCGCTATGGAACCGACGCCTCCGGATTGACCGCGCTGCTCGAGGCCATGGCCACCGCCCGCCCGATCGTCGCCACGGAGCGGGCCGTATTCGCCGACTACGTCGAGCAGGGCCGCACCGCGCTCCTCGTCCCACCAGACGATCCGGCCGCGCTGCGCGAGGCAATCGAGCGCGTGCTGTCCGACGACGCGCTGGCGACGACGCTCGCAGCAGGGGCACGGGCATCCGTCGACGAGCGGCTGACGACGACTCCGCTTCGCCGGCCGCCTGGCCGCGATCCTGCGCGGGAGCTGAGCCAGCCCGTGAACAGCATGCCGCTCCGCCGCATCGTGTCCGGGCCTGCCCCGGCCCCCGACCGGATCGCGTTCCACGCGCTGTGGTTCGGCGACCACAACAACCAGCGCTACGACGAGCTCCTCCCGCGCCTGCGGCGAGTCGACCCGTACCTCGTCACGGTGCCAGACCGCAGGCCCCTTCGCGGGCTGGCCTGGCGCGCGTGGAAGCGAACCCAGCCCGTCCATCAGCGCGCCATCCTCGGTGCGCTTGCGCGCCGATACCGGTCGTTCTTCGTCACCGACCCCGAGCAGATCGCGAACATCGATCTGCCGGTCGTCATCGACGTGGACGATCCCTGGTACAGCCCTCGCGAGGTGGAGCTCATGATGCGTCCAAACGTGGCGGCGTACGTCGTGACCGGGGAGTCGGCGATCCCGATGTACGAACAGTTCGGGCTGGACAAGCCCTGCCACGTGATACCGCAGGGCGTCAGCTTCAGCTCGATCTCGACCAGCGAGGTCCAGGAGGTGGCGGCCCGCCGGCGTCCGGGCGAGCTGATCGTCGGCTGGGTGGCCGCCTACGTCCTCACCGACGGCGACCACGGGGGGAGCAACGCGCTCTACAACGTGGATCACCTACTCGAGCTCTGGGAGTCGATCCACGAGCGTGTACCCGCCGCACGCCTGTGGCTCTTCGGCACGCCCGGCCGACGCCTCCGTGAGCGCCTGCGGGGACGTGACGACGTCGTTCTCTTCGGACGGCTCCCGCGGCCGAGTCTGCTCGCGCACGTGGCGAACTTCGATCTCGCTGTCTATCCGCGGAGGAAGGGCGGTGGGATCCAGACCGTCAAGATTGCGGAGTTCATGGGGCTGGGGGTGCCGACGGTGGCCTACGACTATCGAACCACCTGGGTGTTGCGCGACACCGGGGCCGGAGTGCTCGTGCGCACGCCGGCCGAGTTCGTGGGGACTGTGGAGCGGCTGGCCCGCAACCCCGTCGAGCGGAGCAGCCTGGCGGCGGCGGCTCGTCGCGCCGGTCAGGATCTCGACTGGGACGTGCTGGCCCGCCGCTACGAAGACATCCTCGACCGGTACCTGCCCTGACCGTGCGCCCCGACGAGATCCCGGCACCGAGATGAACCGGCTCCCGTTCCGCCGCCTCGTCACCGGCCCGCCGCCCGCGCCGGAGCGGATCGCCTTCACCGGGCTCTGGTTCCGCGGCCACAACAACCCGCGCTACGCCGAGCTTCTGCCGCGTCTCGACCGGCTCGACCTCTACCAGCACACGATCTCCGACCGGCGAGTCCTGCGCGGCGTCCAGTACCGGGCTTTGCGGCGAACGCGTGCCCTGCGCTACCGCGCCGTGCTGGGAGCGGCAGGGCGCCGGTACCGCTGGCTCTTCACCGACGACAACGAGCAGATCCCTCACTTCCCGGGCGGAATCGTCAGCGACGTGGACGACCCGAAGTTCACGGCGCGCGAAGTCGAGCTGCTGACGCGGCCGAACGTGGCCTGCTACGTCGTCACCGACGCCCGGGCCGGCGAGCGCCTCAGCGGGCTGGGCGTCGAGACGCCGTACGAGGTGATCCCGCAGGGCGTCAGCCTCGCCTCGTTCTCGCCCGCGGCCGCCGCGGAGGTCGCCGCGCGTCTGCGCCGCGACGGCGAAGTGGTCGTCGGCTGGGTGGCCGCGTGGCTGCTCGCCGCGGACGACCGCGGCGGTTCGAGCCCGCTCTACAACGTCGACCACCTGCTCGAGCTCTGGGTCGAGATCCACGCGCGCGTCCCGGAGGCTCGGCTCTGGTTGATCGGCGGCGCAAGCCGTCACGTGCGGGAGCGATGCGCGGGGCGCGACGACATCGTCCTCTTCGGGCGGCTGGCCCGCCCCGAGATGCTGGCCCACGTCGCGAACTTCGACCTCGCGCTCTACCCGCGCACACGAGGATCAGGGCATCCAGGCGGCCAAGGTGGCCGAGTTCATGGGCCTCGGCATCCCGACGGTCTCCTACGACTACGAGGTGACCAAGGTGCTGCGCGAGACGGGCGCGGGTGTCCTCGTCGCGACCCCGGCCGACTTCGTGTCCGCCGTCGAGCGGCTGGCCCGTGACGAGGCGGCGCGCGAGAAGCTCGGCGATGCGGCACGGAGGGCCGGACGTGAGCTCGACTGGGACGTCCTCGCCGCCCGCTACCGCGAGCTCCTCGACCGCTACCTGAGCTGATGCTCAGGGTAGTGGATCGCTGGCGCCCGGGATCACCGGCACGGGCGGCTCGGCCTTCTTGCCTACGTTGCGGAGGATCGCGCTTCGATCCTCGGAGCCAAGCCCGAAGATCCAGATGGCCGCGGAGCCGATAGCCAGCCACACGATTCCGACGAAGAGCAGCTGCAGCTTCGTGTCCGGATGGAAGGTGCGCGCGATGCCGAAGACGACAACGCCGGCGACCGACGCGGGCAGCACCGGCCGCAGCGTGGACGTCGCGAACGTGCGCAGCGACATATCGGACGAGCGGGCGACGAGGACGGGGACGATCGCGAGTGCCCCGATCTGGGCGACTATCGTGCCGACCGCCACGCCCCAGACGCCGACGATCTCGGCGAGCGCAACGGAGATCGCCACGTTCACGAGTACCAGCAGCAACAGGATGCGGGCGATCGTCGCAGGCCGGCCGCGCGCGACCATGTACCTGGTCGCGGTGTTCAGCGGCTGGGCGAGCAGCAGGGAGACGCCGAGCAGAGCGAGTACGACCGACGACTGATCCAGTTGGTGCGGGGAAAGCCGGTTCTTCCCGCTGCCGATTCCCCACGCGAGCAGACAATCGTGCGGAATGAGGATCAGCGGCATCGCGACGAGCAGCATCAGCGTCATGCCGACCCGCAACCCGCCGCGCAGATACCAGCAGCTGGCGGTCGCGATCGCCGGCCCCCTCCGCCTCGGCAACGGCCGGATAGATCAAGTTCGGAGCCGCAGTGGCGAGGCCGAAAGCCATCGCGAAGAGCTTCGCAGGCAGCCCGTACACCGTGGTCGACGCCGCGCCGAGCACCAGCGCCACGACGATGATGTCCGTCCCGTACGTGGCGCGACCTGCGATGTGGATGAGGAAGTTGTGCCAGCTGAACGCCCATCAGCTCGCGGACGCGCTCTCTCGTGACGTACCGGCGTCTGGGGCGCAGGTACGGCAGCTCACGGGGCACCCAAAAGATGGGCAGCGCCAGCCGCACGACCGTCACCACCAGCACGATCGCCGAAAGCGACGACGATCCCACCGGAGTGCGCTGAGGATGGCGACGACGAGGATCGCGTACAGCACGATCGAGACGAACCCGGCGAAGTTGATGACGTCGTTGCGCTGCTGGGCCCCGAGCAGGTCGGTGAAGATGCCGATCAGGAAGTCCACGGCGATCCCGGCGACGACGAGCATCGTCGCCACGCGCACCGTCCCACACGAGGTCGGCGGGGACGTTGATCAGGGACGGGCAGGACGACGGCGAGGACGACGCCCGACGACGATCGGTGGCGACGCCGATGATCGCGTAGACCGCAAGCCCCACCGACGCGAGGGCGTTCGTCGCCTCCTCGTCGCGCTCGCCGCGATGCTTGGCCCCGAAGCGAACGATCGAAGGGCCCACTCCAAGGTCGAGCACGCGGAGGTACGCCGGTGATCGAGCCGATGAACAGCCAGATCCCGAGCTGCACCTCGCCGAGTGAGTGGAGCAGGATCGGCGGGACGATCAGGCCGGAGATCAGCGCCGTCGCGTACACCGCGTAGACCCACAGCACGTTCCGGCGCAGCAGCCGCATCAGCTCGAAACGTCTCGGATCGCGCGGACAACGCCGTCGGCCCAGGTCTCGACCGAGTGGCCGGCCTCGACGCGGCGCCGCAGCTCGCGTCCGGTCTCCTCGCGCGCCCGCCCGTCGCTCGCGCCGAGCGCGAGCAGCACACGCGCGAGATCGTCCGGGTCGCCGGGCCGGAACAGGAGCTCGACCGGCAGGCCGCCGAGCAGCTCCTCGAGGTTCGGGTTGCAGGCCAGCACCGGCACCGCGCAGGCCGCGGACTCGAAGACGACCTTGTCGAGCGCGCCGGCCTCGGTGCGGCCGCGCGTGGGATTGACGACCGCGTCGGCGGCGCGCATCAGGTCCGGAACGCGTTCGCGGGTCACCGCATCGGCGATCGAAGCGCGGCCCTTCAGCTGGGGGCTGAAGCGGATCCGCTCCTCGAGCTGGGTGCGGTGGCGGCGCTCGTCGTCGTTGATCTGCGGGCCGCGGATCTCGAGCCTCGCGTCGAGCCCCTGCGTCGAGCGCGCGCTCCAGGCCGTCGAGCAGGGTCATGAAGCCCTTCTGGGCCTGGGTGCGCCCGAGCGCCACCAGGTTCAGCGTCCCGGTCGCGGGCGGCGCCGCCGCGCGCGGCTCGAAGCCGGAGAGGTCGATCGCATGGCCGATCCCGCGCACCTTCGGCGAGTCGAGCGGGTACGAGCGGCGGTCGACGCTCAGCGCCGCGTCGGCGAGGCGGGTCGCCAGCCGCAGCGTCCAGTCCGAGTTCCAGTGCGTGTACCAGAGCAGGAGCGGGACGCGGCGGATCTTCGCGACCGGCGCCGCGAGCACGAGGAAGATCGGGACCATGTGCGAGAGCAGCGCGTCGGGCCTCCGGCGCAGCTCCGCGTTGGCGGCGCCGAGGTAGCGCTCGACCCGCTGCACCCTGTGCTGCGCGCCGAAGGTGCGGAACGTGACGTTGTCGGGCAGGTCGTGGCGGCGCACGCGGTCGCAGATCACGGCCACCTCGCCGCTCCGCGCGGCCAGCGCCCGCACGAGGTCGATCGTCTGGGCGAGATGCGGATCGTCGGCGTCGATCGTCTGCGTGACGAAGACGATGCGCTTGAGCGGAACGTCAGCCACGGGCCTCGCGGACGGCGGCGACGACGGCATCGGCCCACGCATCGACGCCGTGTCCGCGCTCGACCCGCCGCCGCAGCTCGCGCCCGGCCTCCGCGCGGACGGCAGGCGTCGGCGGCGCCGAAGGCGACGAGCCGCGCGGCGAGGTCGGCGGCGTCGCCCGGCCGGAAGCGCAGCTCGACCGGAAGGTCGCCCAGATAGTCGCGGAGCGCGGGGCTGGATGCGATCACCGGCACCGCGGCGGCCGACGCCTCGTAGACGACCTTGTCGAGCGCCTCCGAGCCGTCCCTTCCTTCGGCGGCGCTGACCAGCGCATCGGCCGAGCGCAGCAGCGCCGGGATCTCGTCGCGGCTCGTCGCGTCCTCGACGCTCGCGCGCGCCCCGCAGCACCGGGCTCGCGGCGATCGTCGCCTCCAGCTCGGCGCGGTGCACCCGCTCCTCGTCGGTGAGCTGCGGCCCGCGGATCTCGAGCTCGGCGTCGAGCCCCTGGGCAGCTGCCTGCTCGAAGCCGGCGAGCAGCGTCGGCAGCCCCTTCCACGGCTGGGTCCGGCCGAGCGCGACCAGCCGCAGCGGCCCCGGCAGCGCGATCGCCCTCGCGCGGCGGGAAGCGCGCGAGGTCGATCCCGTGCCCGATCGCCCGCACCTTCGGCGAGTCGACCGGGTACGAGGCCCGGTCGACGGTCAGCGCGGCGGCGCAGAGCCGCGTCGCCGTGCGCAGGCTCCAGTCGCTGCGCCAGTGCGTGTACCAGAGCAGCATCGGGATCCCCCGAGGCTTCGCGAACGGCGCGGCGAGAACGACGTAGAGCGGGACCATGTGCGCGACGAGTGCGTCCGGCCGATCGCGGAGGGCGCCGCCGACGGCCCGCAGGTACCCGATCGTGCGTCCCGCGCGGGTGGCGGAGCCGAACGTGCGGAAGGTGACGTTGCCGGGCAGGTCGTGGCGCAGGACGCGGTCGGTGACGACGACCACGCCGTCGGTGCGCGCGGCCAGGGCGCGCACCATGTCGATCGTGGCCGCGAGGTTCGGGTGGTCGGCGTCGATCGCCTGTGTGACGAAGACGAGCCGCACGTCAGCGTGCAGAGCCGGCGAGCGTGCGGTCGACCAGCAGGCGGACGCGCGACGCGTACTCGTCGGGCGTCGAGTCCCAGTCCCGGTACCGCTCGGCGGCGGCCCGCCCCAGCCGCTCCGCGAGCTCGCGGTCGCCGAGCACGCGGATGAGCGCGGCGGCGATGTCGTCGGTGTCGCGAGGGTCGACGAGCAGCCCGTCGACCCCGTCGCGCACGACGTCCGGGATGCCGCCCACGCGGCTCGCGACTGCGCCGCGCCCGCGGGCGAACGCCTCGATCAGCACGCGCCCGAGTCCCTCGGAGCGGGACGGCAGCACGAGGCAGGTCGACTCGTCCATGCGCCGGGCCACGTCGGCGGGCGCCAGCTCCGGGTAGTGGTCGACGCGGTCCGGATAGTCCTCGAGCAGCCGCTCGACGACCTCCGCCAGCGCGCCGCGGCCGACGATCACGAGCCGCGCGTCCGGCACCTCCGCAGCCACGCGCCGCCACGCCTGAGCCAGACCGTCGACGTTCTTGTACGCCTCCAGCATCCCCACGAACAGCGCCGTGGGCGTCTGCGGGAGTGGCGCGGGCGGCGAGCCGGTGAAGATGGAGAGGTCGATGTACGCCGGGAAGGACTCCAGCGGCGGCACGCCGGCCTCGTGCTCGGCGAGGCCGGCCGTGTACGGCGAGAGCGCCCGCAGCGCGTCGGCGCGGCGGAGGGCGTAGCGCGCGGCCCAGTCGAGCAGCGGTGCGAAGACGATCCCGGCCCGCGAGCCGCGACGGCTCGCCGCGCGCCAGTCGCCGTGCGTCTCGACGACGAGCGAGGGTCTCGAACGGCGGCGGAACGCCAGCGCCATGAGCACGAGGAAGCCGAGGTACGGGCTCTCGGCGATCACGACCTGGGGGCGGAAGCGGCGCACGAACGCCCGCACCCGGAACGGCAGACCCAGGTGGAAGAGCAGGCCGTCGAACGGACCCGGCCAGCGGCGGGACAGGTGCACGGAGCCCGGGCCGACTGCAGAGCGCCGTGGCCTTTCGCCCCGCCGGGCGCGGCCGAGCACGCAGTAGTCGAGCTCGTCGCGCAGCGCGCGCAGCGTCTCCGCCGACGACGCGTCGAGCGGCTCGCCGCTCACGATCAGGACGCGCGGCTTCTCGGCCGGAGCGGCGCCGGCGTCGCGCAGCGTCGCGTCCACCAGCTCGCGGACCTGCGCCGCGTACTGCGTCGGCGTCGTGTGCCATTCGCGGTAGCGCGCGGTGGCTGCGCGACCGAACTGCTCGGCGAGCGCGCGGTCGGAGAGCACGCGGACCAGCGCGTCGGCGATCCCCTGGGTGTCGCACGGGTCGATCAGCAGGCCCTCGACGCCGTCGGCGACAAGGTCGGGGATCCCGCCGACGCCGGCAGCGACGACCCCGCGCCCCCGTGCGAACGCCTCGATCACGACGCGCCCGAGACCCTCGGAGCGGGACGGCAGCGCGAGCACGGTTCCATCGTCGAGCCTCGCGGCGACCGCCGCGGGAAGGAGCGACGTGTGCCACTCCACGCTCTCGGGAAGCTCGGCGACGAGCTGCTCGATCACCGCGCGCCGCGCCCCGTCGCCCACGATCACGAGCCTCGCCTCCGGGCAGGCGGCGGTGCACGATCCGCCAGGCGTCGGCGAGCCCGTCCACGTTCTTGTACGCCTCGAGCATCCCGACGAACACGGCCGTGGGCCGCTCGGGAAGCGGCTGGACGGGCTCGTCCGTGAACGCCGAGAGGTCGGTGTACGTCGGAAAGGAGGCGGTCACGGGCACGCCGCGCACGGCCTCGACGAGGCCCTCGGTGTAGGGCGAGAGCGCGCGCACCGCGTCGCCGCGCCGGACGGCGAAGCGGCTGATCCGGTCGGCGACGGGCGAGAAGGCGGCTCGCCGCGGCGAGCCGTACATGCGCGTGAACGTGCGCCAGTCGCCGTGCACCTCGAGGATCACCTGCGGCCGGGCGCTGCGGGTCAGCGCGCGGCCGATGAGCGCCGCCGCGCCGATGTACGGGTCGCTGGCGACGATCGCCTCGGGCCGGAAGTCGCGGATCTCGCGCCGCGTGCGGAACGGGAGCAGCAGGTAGAAGAGCAGACCGTCGAGCGGGCGGAAGCCGGCCGGAGGGACGAGTCGGAAGCGCTCGGCGGTCAGCGGCTGGTCCTTCGTCGGAGCCGACGCGAGCACGCGGTAGTCGATCTGCCGCTCGACCGCGTCCCACTTCTTCGCCAGCCAGCCCGGAAGCGGCAGCTCGTACCGGTTGCGCCCGATGAAGAGCACGCGCGGAAGGGCCCCGTTGGCGCTCATCCGGCCGTGTCCCCTGCGGCCGTGCCCGGTGGACACCCCCCACCCTTCTTTTTTTGAAGGGCGGGGCTCAACCCACCTCCCTCGTCGGTGACGATACGCGGGAAAGGCGCACGGTACTGTGACCTGGCGGTGCCGATTCTGTGACTTTGCGCGCTCACCGGGCCGCTTCCTGCAGGATCGACTCCAGACGGCCGTAGACGTCGTCCCGGGCGAGGTGCGCGACGGAGGGCCGCGCGCCGGCCGCGAGCCGCGCACGAAGGTCCGGGTCGCCGATCACGCGCCGCATCGCCGCGGCGAGCTCGTCGGGACGCCGCGGCGGCACGAGGAGCCCGTTCTCGCCGTCGTGCACGACCTCCGGGACACCGCCGACCGCCGTGGCGACAACGGGCGTGCCGACCGCCAGCGCCTCGACGGCCGCATGCGGGAGGTTCTCCCAGTCGCTGGCGAGCAGCGCAGCCTCCGCGCCGGCCACGAGGCTCAGCGCCTGCTCGCGTCGCAGCGAGCCGGTGAAGCGGATCCTGCCGTCCAGCCCAGCCTCCCGCGCATGCCGCTCGACCGCGGCCCGCTCGGGGCCGTCGCCGACGATGAGCAGCCGCGCCTCGGGAACCTGCGCGAGCGCGTCGACGGCCGTGTCGAGGCCCTTCTGGGCGGTGAGGCGGCCGACGAAGACGAACGTGTGCGGCTCCTGTGCCTCCGGCTCGACGTCGGGCACCGCCGGCGCCGGGTTCGAGAGCACCGTGATCCGCCTGCCGTCGAGGTCCCAGCCGCGCGCGATCGCGGCCAGGTACGCACTGGGGACGACGACGGCGCGCGCCCGGCGCAGCGCCCCGGTGCGTGCCCTACGCAGCGCCGCGAGCTTCATGCCCGGCGCGCACTGGAACTCCTCCACCGTCCCGCCGAACAGTCCGTACCGATGCGCCCGCTCGTAGGCAGGGTCGGAGACGAGCTTCACGACGAGCGGCCGCCGTGCCGCGAGCGAAGCGGCGGCCGCGGCGGCGTACGTCGCGGTCGCATAGACGACGTCCGCGTGCCGGCCGCCGCGGGCGCCCTTCACGGCGACGAGCGGGTAGCGCACGACGAACGGGCGTGCCCGCGACACCGTCTCCACCGGGCACGGCCGCTCGGCCGGCTCGCCGTCGGCCATCGTCACGACATGGACGTCGTGCCCGCGCTCGACGAGGAAGCGGGCGAAGTCGGGACCGTGGGTCGCGGGTCCGCCGACGTCGGGCGGCCAGATACCGGAGAGCATGAGGATGCGCATCGAAGAGATCGGCGGGTGCGGCGAGGCACCCGCCGAGGCCTATCGTAGCCCCGCATATCATTGGCGCCCGGATGGCTCGCCTCTGGCACGACGCGCTGCGGCGGCCGGGGGGCGACCTGCCGTTTCTCGCCCTCTGCGTCGCAACAGCCCTGAGCATGTTCCGCGCGGTCGACGAGCCGGGCTTCTCCGTCCACGTCGGCGGGACGGACGTGTCGGTCGTGCCGACGGACATCGCGCTCGCGGTGCTCGGCGTGTTCTGCATCGCTCGGCTGCTCGGCCGGCGCACGCTTCCGCAGCCGGCCCGCTCGATCACCGCGGCCGGCCTCGCCTTCTGCGCGTGGCTGCTGATCTCGTCGGCGCTCAACGGCTTCACCACGCTCGTCGGCGCGGTCAAGCTGCTGGAGTACGCGATCCTCGGACTCGGCGCCGTGCTCTTCCTCCAGCGCCGGAGCACGTTCTGGAGCTTCGTCGCCCTGCTCGTCGCGCTCGCCGCGCTCGCCGACCTGTACGCGTTGAAGGGCTTCGTCCAGCATCCGGGCGCCCGCCAGAACTCGTTCACCGGAGCGCACGACCTGGCCGCGCTCTGCTCGATGTCGCTCGTGCTCGCGTTCGCCGCCCTCTTCACGCGGCAGCACCGGCTCGGGAAGCTCCCCCTGGCCGCGGGGATCGTGGGCGCCGTCGGCGTGATCCTCGGCGCCGCGCTGGCCAGCCTGCTCGGCGTGTACCTCGCCGCGGTCGCGGTCGTCGCGCTCGCCGCCGCGCGGCGCGTCGTGACGCTGCGCGCGCTGCTCGCCACGGGTGCGATCCTCGCGGTCGTGACCGCCGGCTCGCTGTCGCTCCGCTCGAGCGAGCTCGGGTTCCTCAATGCGTGGTTCGGCTCGACCCAGAAGGCGAAGCCGGGCCAGTACGCGGCGAGCTGGAGCCAGCGGCTGATCTACGTCTACATCGGGGGTCGCGTGTTCGAGGCCAATCCGGTGCTCGGGACCGGCTGGTACGGCGAGCTGCCGCCGAAGGAGTGGGCACGGTTCCTCCCGGACGCGAAGCGGAAGTTCCCCGACCAGCCGCGCGAGGTACTTCCCGAAGCCGGATCAGAGTCTGATTCCGCAGCAGACGTACGACCAGGTGCTGTTCGAGCTCGGGCTCGTGGGCGGCATCCTCTTCCTCGCGCTCGGGGTGCTCACCGTCCGCACGGCGGGACGGGTCGGGCTGCGCTGGCCGCACGGCGGCGCGGACGAGGTGGCCGCGTTCCTGCCCGCCGGCTGGACGGCCTCGATGATCGGGGCCATCGCGGGCGCGGCGCTGTTCGGCGGGATCCCGATCACCGCGCTCTTCTGGCTCACGATCGGCCTCGTCGCCCTCTCGCCGTCGCTCATGCCGCCCGAGCCGGTCGTCGGAACGAGCAGCCGGCCCCGGCCGTCGCCGCGCCCGCGTGAGCCGCTCGATCGTTCACGTGATCGCCCGGCTCAACGTGGGTGGCGCCGCGCTGCACGTGATGGAGCTCGCCGCCGCGCAGATCCGGCTGGGCCACGACGTGCTGGTCGTCGCCGGCACGCTCGCCGCCGGCGAGGAGTCGATGGAGTACCGGGCCGAGGAGCTCGAGCTTCCGCTGCTGCGCATGCCCGAGCTCCAGCGCGAGCTGTCGTTGCGACAGGACGGGGCGGCGGTGCGCAAGCTCCGCCGGCTGCTGGCCGAGCGAAGGCCCGACGTGCTGCACACGCACACGGCCAAGGCGGGCGCGACGGGCCGCACCGCCGCGCTCTCGCTGGGGCGGAGCCGCCGGCCGCGTGCGCTCGTGCACACCTTCCACGGACATGTCCTGCGGGGCTACTTCGGCGAGCGCAAGAGCCGCGCGTTCGCCCTGACCGAGCGGCTCCTCGCCTCCCGCACGGGCGCGCTGATCGCCGTCAGCGAGGAGGTCCGCGACGACCTCGTCGCGCTCGGCGTCGCGCGACCCGAGCGGTTCGTCGTGATCCCGTACGGGTTCGACCTCGAGAGCCTCGGCGCCGGCGACCGGGCGCGGGGACGCGCGCTGGCCGGCGTCGCGGACGGAACGTTCCTCGTGGGCTGGGTCGGGCGGCTCGCGCCCGGTGAAGCAGCCGCTCGACGCGGTGCGGAGCCTCCGCGCCCTGCTCGACCGCGACGTGGACGCGGTGCTCTGCATGGTCGGCGACGGTGACGAACGGGCCGCGGTCGAGGCGCTCGTGCGGGAGCTCGGGGTCGAGGATCGGTGCCGGCTCGCCGGCTACCAGCAAGGTCTCGCGGACTGGTACGCGGGCTTCGACGCGCTCTGCCTCACGTCGGTCAACGAGGGCACGCCGGTGGCCGCGATCGAGGCGCTCGCCGCCCGGCGGCCCGTCGTCGCGACGCGCGTGGGCGGCGTTCCGGCGGTCGTCGCGGACGGCGAGGACGGCTACCTCGTGGCCTCCGGCGACACCGAGGCGCTCGCCGGGCGCCTGGCCGAGCTCGCCGGCGACCCGGAGCTGCGCGAGCGGATGGGGAGCCGCGGCGCCGAGCGCATGCGGGAGCTCTACTCCGTGGAGCGCATGGTCGAGCGGATCGAGGCGTCTCTACACGAGGCTGCTGTCGTGAGGGTCCTGCACGTGCACAAGCTGCGCGGCGTGGGCGGCTCCGAGAACCACCTGCTCGCGCTGCTGCCCGGCCCTCCGCGAGCGCGGCGTCGACGCCCGCTTCCTCGGGCTCGACGACCCCGGAGTCGGCGCGCCCGGCTTCTACGCGGAGCTCGACCGGCTCGGCGTCCCGTACCGCCAGCTCCGCTGCGGCGCGGACGTGAGCCCGCGCATGGCCCGTGACGTGACGGCCGCCGTGCGCGAGGAGGCTCCGGATCTGTTGCACACGCACCTCGTCCACGCCGACGTCTACGGCGCGCTCGCCTCCCGCTCGACCGGAGTACCCTTCGTTTCCAGCCGCCACAACGACGACCGCTACCTGCGCGGCCCCTTCCGCTTCGTGGACCGCGCCTTCGCACGACGCGCGGTGAAGCTGATCGCGATCTCGAACGCGGTGCGGCGGTTCCTGATCGACGCGGGCCACCCGGCCGGAAAGATCGAGACGATCCACTACGGGCTCGACGCACTCCCGGACACGCCGAGCGAGGTATCGCCCGCACAGGCCGGCGTCCCCGCCGGCGCACCGCTGCTGCTCGCGATCGGGCGGCTCACGGCGCAGAAGGATCACCGGACGATGCTGGAGGCCTTCGCGGCCGTGCGCGGACGCCATCCCGAGGCCGTGCTCGCGATCCTCGGGAGCGGGCCGCTGGAGGCCGAGACGCGCGCCCTCGTCGCCGGGCTCTGGCTCGAAGGCTCCGTGCTCCTGCCCGGCCGGCTGGAGATCCGCGACTGGCTCGACCGGGCGAGCATCTTCGTCCACACGGCGCGCTGGGAAGGCTTCGGAATGGTGCTGCTGGAGGCAATGCTGGCCGGCCTGCCGGTGGCGGCGACCTCGGTGAGCGCCGTCCCGGAGGTGGTCGCCGACGGCCGGACCGGCCTGCTCGTCGAGCCCGGCGACGCGCCCGCGCTGGCCGCGGCGCTCGACGATGCTCCTCTCCGATCCGGCCCGCGCGAGGAGCCTCGGCGAGGCCGGCCTGGAGCGGGCGCGAAGCCGCTTCTCGGTAGCGCGGCATGGCCGACCGCACTGCCGCGCTCTACGGGAGCATCCGGCTTCCCTGACGCCCTCGACGCCGAGTTCCTCTAGCCTCGCCGGGTGTGATCGGGTCTTCCAGGCGTGCGGCGGGCGCTCTCCTCGACCGTCCGGTCGTGCTCCTCGGCGCCGTGCTGGTGCTCCGATTGGGCCTCGCGCTGGTCCTGTTCGCGACGCCAGCTCTTCCGGCACAACGGCTGGTACTTCCCGAACGACGACCAGGAGAAGTACTACCCGGTCGCCCGCGCGCTGGTCGACGGGCGGCTCCATCCGACGATCGCGACGATCGGGTACGACCTCTTCCTGCTGCCGTTCGCCGCCGCGACCGGGTTCGTGCTGCAGGCGCATCCCTCCGGTCGCCGTCGTGCAGGCGTGCGCTCGCCGTCCCGGCGGCGTGGCTCCTCTACCGCGCCGGGCTGCGACTCTACGGCCGGCGCGCCGGGACCCTCGCGAGCGCGATCTGGTGCGGGACGCCGCTCATCGCCCTCCTCTATATCCCGACCGCTCACGGCCCGACGGCCGTCTGGCTCGGGCTCTACATCGTGACTGACTACCTGGGGGCGCTGCTCGCCATCGCGGCCACCGCGATCGCGGCCGGCGCGCTGAACGACGACGGCTGGCCGCGCGCGCTCGCCGCGGGCGCCGTCGCCGGCGCCGCGATGCTGACCAAGCCGACCAACGGCATCACCGTCGCGGCGATCGTCGTCGCTTTTCTCGCCTGGCGCCGCGTGCGCGCGGCGCTCGCCGCCGCAGCCGCCGCCATCGCTCGTCTTCGTTCCCCAGCTCGATCGTCAACCAGCGCTTCTTCGGGAGTCCTTTCGACTTCGGCTACGAGCCCTCCGTCGCGCGTCGCTTCCCTACCTGGTCGAGGACGCTGGACGAGGGCACGTGGTCGCCGCTGAACATCCCGAAGACGTACGGACGGCTCGTACTGAGCAACGCGACCGGGCCGCTCATCCTGTTCGCCGCCGCGCTCGCGCTGGTCGTAGCGTGGCGCCGCTTTCCGTCCGCGCGTGTGCTCGTCGTCGGCCAGGCCGTCGCCTACGCCGTGATCCTGCCCATGTACCACTACTCGATCGGTGTCCACTTCCTGCGGATCGCCAGCCCGCTGATCCCGTTGCTGGCGCTCGCAGCTGGCGCTTCATTGGTCTCGGATGCCGGGCGGCGGCGACCGGCGGCGCGGCTGCGGCGTGGATCGGGGGCAGTCGTCGTCGGGGCGCTGGCTGCAGCCGCCGGGCTCTCGGCGTGGCTCGCGGTGATGCCGGCCAGCCCGTTGTTGCAGCTGGAGTCGCTGCGGCCGGCGGCCTCCCAGACCGCGGGCACGGTGACCCTCCACTGGCGGCGTCCGTCTGCCCCCGCACGGCTCAGCTACCAGGTCACCCGCGCCCACTCGCTGGCCGTGCCACAGGGGAGTTTCGTCCGCGGTTTCCACTGGTCGTTCGAGCAATCGGGCCGGACGATCCCGGTGCGTTACGGAACGACCTTCACCGACCATCCGCCGCCGGGAACGTGGTGGTACCGGGTGCTGATCACGCCCGCCGCCGACCCCGATGCCTGGCCCCCGGGAGTGCCCGTCGTGGCGTCACCGCCCGTGCGCGTGGTCGTGCGCTGAAGCTCAGGACAGGCGCACGCGGAACAGCGTCCAGAGTGCCTTGAAGCCGTCGCGCCAGGTGATCTTCTTGCCCTCGGCGTACGTGCGGCCGTAGTACGCGATCGGCAGCTCGTAGATCCGCAGCTTCAGCTTGCAGACCTGCCCGGTGATCTCCGGCTCGATGGCGAAGTCGTCCTCGCGCAGGTCGAGCGAGCGCAGCACCTCGGTGCGGAACGCCTTGTAGCCGGTCTCCATGTCGGACAGCGTCGTGTTGAAGAGCAGGTTCGTGACGAGGCTGAGAAAACGGTTGCCGACGAGGTGCCAGAACATGTAGGCACGCTGCGGCCGGCCGCCCGAGAGCCGCGAGCCGTAGACGACGTCCGCGGCGCCCGCGCTCGATCGGCTCGATGAGCTGCGGCACGTCGAACGGGTCGTACTCCATGTCCGCGTCCTGGATGACCGTGATCTCGCCGTCGAGATGCGGGATCGCCGCCCTGATCGCGGCGCCCTTGCCGCGGTTCTCCTGGTGGATGACGACGACGCCCTCGCGGCCGGCCCAGCGCTCGAGGATCATCGGCCGTGCCGTCGGTCGAGCCGTCGTCGACGACCACGATCTGCCGGTCGAGCTCGAGCCGCTCGATCCGCTCGAGCACCTCCTCGATCGTGGCGCCCTCGTTGAAGGCCGGGACGATGAAGGAGACGCGCACGGGCCGCCAACCTACCTCGTTCCCGGGTCTCGCGTCACGGTTTGCCGGACGCGCCGCGCAGACCCGGCTCAGCGCCGCCTCGACGAGCAGCGGAGCGAGCGCGAGCAGATAGAGGTCGAGCCCGTCGATCACGCGCCGGGCCGAGGTCGCGAGCTGCACGTGGAGGACGAGCGGTGTGTGCCAGTAGACCCAGACGAGGCCGAGGAAGACGAGCACGGGCGGGACCGAGCGCGAGCACCGCCTCGGCGCGGCGGCCCGCGCAGCCAGGCGAGGACGACCGCTCCCAGCGCGAGCGGCACGAGCAGCAGCCACGACGTCGGGTCGGCGATCTCCTTCGCGAGGTACGGCACGATCTCGCACGACCCGCCCGATATGGGCCTGCTGCGGCGCCGCCTCGGCGTTCCCGCCCGCGAACCAGTTCGAGAAGTGGTGGCTCCGGGTCCAGACCGCCCAGGGCAGGACGCCTACGAGCACGACGATCCCGGCCAGCGCGACCGAGGCCGCCGCCCGGCGCGACCGGCGGTAGGCGAGCGGGAGCAGCACTGCGCCCAACGCCCCCGCGTACAGCGCACCCTCGGTCTTCGTCGCCACCGCGGCGGTCGCGAACAGGGCGACGAGGGCAAGATCGGACGTCTCGCCCTCCTGGAGCCAGCTCAGCGCGGCGACTCCGGCGAGCGCGACGAAGCAGGCGAGCGGAACGTCGGCAATCGCATACGCGCTCTGGATCGCGAGCGAAGGTGCGAGCGCGAGCGTCGGCAGCACTGTCCAGAGGATCGCCGGCCGCACTCGATGCCTGAGCAGGTCGTAGAGGGCGACGACGAGCCCTGCGGTCAGGCACCAGAACTGCAGGTGGATCGCGACCGTGTCCAGGCCGGCGAAGCGGAAGTCGATCGCCTCCAGCGACGGCACGAGCAGGGGGTAGCTGGAATCCACCGATCCCCTGATGAACTCCGGGTCGAGGCCGCCGAGCAGCACGATCGCCTTCGCCTTCGCCGTCCAGTCGGCCCAGGCGTCGTACTCCCAGAGCGGCTGGTGGGCGAGATCGACGGCGAGCAGGGCGAGGGAGCCGACGACGAGGGTCGCGCCCGGAACGACCAGCACGGCCGGGCCTCGCTCGGCGCGGGCCGGCGTCGGAGGCCGGCGGCGCGGAATGAGCAGCGGCGCGGTCAGCAGACCGCAGACAAGCAGGAACTCCCACTTGTCCAGGCCCAGGCCGGCGACCAGGAGCAGTGTCGAGATCACTCCCACGGCAGCGACCCCCACGAGATACGAGAGGCCGGGTCGAAGTCGCAGCGGATGGCCGATCGCGGCGAGCACACCCATGCCCGCCGGGACGTAGCAGAGGTTGACCGCCAGGATCGTCAGCCAGGCCGGGATCAGGACTCCGTCCGCGCGAGGTACACGACGTCCCCGCCGTCGTACTGGAGCCGTGCGACAGATCCGGTGCGACGGCCCACCAGCCGCGGGGCGCGCTCCCAGCCGACGATCCAGTTCGCCCGGGCCGGATCACGGACGCGGATCCGCGGGAGCAGGGCGTACCCGACCCAGTTGCGGAAGGCGAGGCCGGCGGCGCCCCGATATTCGCGGCGACGCCGTCACGTAGAACGTGTCGCCCGGCGGGATCAGCCGCGCGCAGCCGATCGACGATGCGATGGTCGATGTGCTGCATGTCCCCGCCGATCCGCTCCGCCTGGACGTGCGTCAGGCGGGTCGTGTAGCGGATGTCCTCGACGATCCGCCAGGCGAGGAACGGGGCCGCGGCAAGCGAGGAGAGCAGGGACGCGGCCAGGAGCACCGCGGCCCACCGCTCGGCCCGGCCCCCGCCGAGCGAGCGCCGCAGAGCGCGCCACACCGGCAAGGCCAGCACGGCGGCGGCGAGCAGGCCGAGCGCGATGAACATCGCCCCGGACAGCCCGGGATGGGCGGGCAGACCCAGCATCCGCCGACGAGTCTAGAGCCGAGGGACGCCGGGATCGACGACCGGAACTAGGCCGCGGGCGCCTGCTCCAGCGTGGGGAGGATGCGACGCAGCCCTTCCTCGAGCGTGATCTCCGGCTCCCAGCCGAGAATCGTGCGCGCCCGGGTGATGTCCGGCTGGCGGACCTGCGGATCGTCCTCCGGGAGCGCCTCGTACACGATCTGGCTGCCCGACGACGTGACCCGGATCACGGTCTGTGCGAGCTCGAGAATGGTGAACTCGCTCGGGTTGCCGAGATTCACCGGCATGTGCTCGTCGCTCTCGGCCAGCAGCAGGAAGCCGCGGATCAGATCGTCGACGTAACAGAAGCTGCGCGTCTGCTGCCCCTCGCCGAACACGGTCAGCGGCTGGTTGTCCAGCGCCTGCCGCATGAAGGTCGGGATCGCGCGCCCATCGTGCGAGCGCATACGCGGGCCGTACGTGTTGAAGATCCGGGCGATACAGGTGTCGACGCCCTGCTGTCGGTGGTACGCCATCGTCAACGCCTCCGCATAGCGCTTGGCCTCGTCGTACACGCCGCGCGGCCCGATCGGGTTGACGTTGCCCCAGTAGCTCTCCGGCTGAGGATGCACCTTGGGGTCGCCGTACACCTCGCTCGTCGATGCGATCATGAACCGGGCACGCTTGAACTTCGCCAGCCCGAGCGCGTTGTGCGTGCCGTAGGAGCCGACCTTCAGCGTGTGCAGCGGCAGCCGCAGGTAGTCGATCGGGCTCGCCGGGCTCGCCAGGTGGAACACGATGTCGACAGGGCCCGCGAGCTCGATGTGCTCGACGAGGTCGTGGTGCACGAAGTCGAAGTCCCCGTCCCGGATGTGCTCGATGTTCTGCAGCGAGCTCGTCTCCAGGTTGTCGACGCACACGACCCGGTAGTCACGGGCCAGCAGATACTCACAGAGGTGGGACCCCAGGAACCCGGCCCCTCCGGTGACAACAGCGGTCGGCACGAGGCCGGATCTTAGTCGGGTCGGACGGTCACGTGTGGATCGCTCACGGCCCGGCCCGCTGCGACCGCTTTCCGATGCCTGACGACGTTATTAGCGGGCCGCACGGCCCGCGTCTCACGCCCAGCGGCCGGGGGCAATCTGGGCCGCGCGATGGATTGCCCTGTCCTTGCCCACGGCGAACACCTCGAGCCGGCCGTCGTCGCTGCGACCGACGACGGGACTCCCGGTGAACGCCCCGCCGAGCGAGGTCCACGCCGGGACCAGCGCTGCGCCCGGGATCTGCTGCGGCCGGTGGTAGATGTGGCCGTCGACGCCGCGGACGAACAGCTCGAGCCGGCCGTCGTTGTTGCGCGCGACGGCGAGTCCGCCCGCCGCACCGCCAGGAGGCGAGCCGCCGGAGTCCTTCCACGCGGCCGCCCAGGCCCCGTTCGGGGCGAGCTGGGCGAGATGATCGAGGCGACCGTCGTCACCCATCACGAAGGCGTCAAGGCGCCCGTCCAGGTTCTGTGCCGCCACCGGATCGTGATGGCGCAGATCCGCGCCGAGCGGAGCCCAGACCGCAGTCAGGGGCCCGCCCGGCCCCCCCTGTTGCGTCCGGTGGAAGATCTTGCCGTTCGTCCCGCGCAGGAGGAGCTCGAGGCGACCGTCCTTGTGCCGCCGGACGACGAGCCTGCCCGCCGCTCCGCCCGGAGGCGGCCCGCCGAGGTCGGTCCAGTCCGCCTCCCAGGCGCCGTTGGGCGCATCTTGCTCGACGAGCAGCAGGTGGCCGCCGTCGCCGATGACGAATGCTTGGAGCCGCCCGTCGGGCTTCTGCACCGCGACCGGATCATGGTTTCGCGGTTCACCGGCCAGCGCTGACCACGCGGTCAGCGCGCCGCCGGGCGCCCGCTGCGACCGGTGGAAGATCGTGCCGTTCGAACCACGGAGCAGCACCTCGAGACGCCCGTCCTCATTGCGAGTGACCGCCGGGTTGCCCGCCCCGCCGCTCGGTGGCCCGCCGAGGTCGACCCAGGCAGACCACCATTCGTCGCTGCCGGGCGCGGTCTGGGCCAGGTCGTGCAGGTGGCCGTCGTCGCCCGTCACGAGCATCTCGAGCCGCCCGTCCTGGTTCTGCACGACCACCGGATCCCGAGAGAACGCACCGCCGGTCGATGTCCAGCGATCCACGCGCCCGGTGGCGAACCAGTCGTCGTACCAGCCGCGGTCGACGCCCACGCCAAACTCGTCGTGCGTGCCGCGCCACTGCCACCCGCACGGGCCGTGCGGCCGGGGCGTGCTGCTCGTCCAGGTGGCTCCGGGGTCGTGCGCGTGGTTCGTGAAGGCGGCGATGACGTAGAAGGCGGCCTTGCGCCCTGCGAACACGGGTGCGTTGCCGTAGAGGCCTGCACGCGACTTCGTGAGCCAGTCCTGGACCCACGGGCCGTCGCCGTGGATGCCGCTCTCCACGTCGAGGCACAGCGGGACACCCCAGGCCGCGGCGAGATTCCGGCACGCGACGGGGTCGTCCAGCCCCGAGCAGTACGCGATGGTCGCCAGCCCCGCTGCCTTGACGCGTGAGAAGTCGTCCTTGCTCCACGCGTGAGCCAGATTCACGTGCGCCTTGGTGGCGAGATAGCCGCCCCACAATCTGACGCCCTGGGCCTTGGCCTGGGCGAGCTGGGACGCGGAAGGAGGGGTTGCGCTGTCGAGACCCGCGATCATCGGATCGGCCGATCGGCCATGGCTGCCCTCCCCAGGGACGAGAACTACCGCGGCGAGCATCCCATATGCCGTGAGGCAGAACAAGGCGCTTTCCTGCCGGGCGGCTCCGGCTTCACCGGCGCCCGGAGCGAGCTCAGCGCAGGTCCTTGTTCGACTCCATGTCGAACCACATCGCGAACAGCGTGAACTGGGCGCCGAAGATCAGCAGCAGCGCCACGAGCACCACGGTGCCCGCCGTGAGCTGGTTGCCCATGATCCGCAGCACGAGCTCCGCGATCCCGAGCGCCAGGCCGACGACGAACATGAAGAGGCCGAACGCGTAGAAGAAGACGAGCGGGTGGAAGTCGCGGATCACGTACTTCTGCAGCATCCGCCAGAAGAAACCCTTGAGCAGCAGCCACGAGATCGTCGGCACGACCTTCCGCAGGCGAATCCCCGAGCGCTCGCCGACGCCGTAGATCGGACGCGACGGGAAGTCCCTCACCCGCGCGTTCCAGACGTTCAGGTGCACGAGCATGTCGTTCGGGAACCCGTAGCGCTTGTAGACGCGGTCGAGGTCGAGCTGCTCCAGCATCTGCAGCGACACGGCCGTGTAGCCCGACTGCGAGTCGGCGACGTGCCAGTAGCCGGAGGCGATCTTCGTCAGCATCGAGAGGGCCGCGTTGCCCAGGTAGCGGTAATGGGGGATCTGATCCCACGCCTGGCCCGTGAAGAGCCGGTTCGCCTTCGCGTAGTCCACCTCGCCGTTCGCGACCGGTTCCATCAGCGTGTGCAGGTCGTCCGGATCCATCTGGTTGTCGGCCGCCATCACCGCCGTGACGATGAGGCGCTCCGCGATTGCGGCCTGGTAGCCGGTGACGATCGCCGCGCCGACGCCCTGGTTGACCTCGTGCCGGATCAGCCGGACCCGCGGATCGGTCAGCGCCTCGACGGCCTGCACGGTGCCGTCCTGCGAGCAGTCGTCCACCACGAGGATCAGGTCGACGAACTGCGGGATGCCGCCGATCGTCTCGGCGACCAGGTGCGCCTCGTTGTAGGCCGGGATGACCACGCCGACCCGTTTGCCGTCGAGCATGAGAGAGAGTTAGACGGCGGGGCGGTGATTCATGCGCGCCGCCGTCCAGTCCCAGAGCAACGCGGCGAGCAGGCCGAGGATCAGGCCTATGAGCCCGCCGACCGCCATCGAGTTGTGCCGGGAGCGAGCCGTGGTCTGCACCGCCACGGCGGGCTGGATGATCGACGGGCTCTCGATGTCCTTGGCGAGCGTGAGCTGCTGCTGCGTGGTCGCCTGGGAGTCGAGCAGCGTTCCCCGCCGCTGCTCTGCGTTGTCGAGGTAGCTCACCAGCACGAGACGATCGAGCGGAGCCAACCCGGGCGTGTCGACCTGCTGCTGCAGCGCGCTGATGCGATTCTGGATCGAGACGAGCTGATCGGCCTGGGTCTGGAGCTGGTTCTGGTAGGTGCGGATCTGGGCCTGGACGTACGGCGCGGTACGGCTGATGACGGTTCCCGCCAGGGCGTTCGCGGCCAGCGCCACCTTGCGCGGGGCGTTGCCCTTCACCGCGATGCCCATGAGCTGCGGGCCCTGGGCCTTCGCCGCCACGCCTGAGGAGACCGTACGGGCCGCCACCTTGCCGCGAACTGCGCTCACCGGAAGCCCGCCGGCGTCCGCCGCACGGCGGAGCGCGGCCTCGGAGTTGATGATCTCGATCGTGAAGCGGGGATTCGCCGTCAGCCCGGCAAGCGGCGCACCACCCGGCGTGAACGGCGTGCCGAGCGAGACGAGCGCCTCGGCCCGGTAGACCTTCGTTCCGCCCAGCGAGAGGAGGTACCCGACCGCGATCCCGATGATCAGGCCTGCGACCGGCAGCCACCAGCGCGCGACCACGAGGCCTGCGAGGCGTCCGAAGTCGACCTCCTTCTCTGCGTCGACGTCGGCCGTCATCGGGCGCCGACTCTACCCGAGGCCCAGTCCCAGTGGGCCCGCAAGCCGTCCTCCAGCCCGGTGCGCGGCTCCCAGCCCAGGTCGGTGCGGATCCGGCTCACGTCCGCCTTCGTGCGCCTCACGTCCCCGGCCGCAGACTCGCGCGGGTGCACCTCGAGCGTCCGGCCGGAGATGTGCTCCAGGGTCTGAATCACCTCCAGCATCGACGCCTCTTCGCCGCCGCCGACGTTGTAGATCGCTCCCGGCCTCGCCCGCTCGCCGGCCAGGATCGTCGCCTCCACCGCGTCGCCGACGTACGTGCAACTGCGTGTCTGCTCGCCCGTCCCGTAGAGCTCGATCGAGCCGCCCTCGGCGAGCGCGCGCACGATCCGGGCGAAGAACATGTCCGGCCGCTGGCGCGGGCCGTAGACGGTGAAGTAGCGCACCACGACCACGTCCAGCCCGAAGCTCCGCGTGCACGCCCGCGCGAGGTGCTCGCAGCCGAGCTTGGTGATCCCGTACGGCGAGAGCGGGCGCGGCTCGGTGTCCTCCGCCGTCGGATAGCTCGCGGCGTCGCCGTAGATCGAGCTCGACGAGGCGAAGACGACCCGCACGCCCGCTGCGGCTGCGGCCTCGAACAGCCGCTGGCTGACGAGCATGTTCTGGCGCAGGTAGAGCGGGAAGGTCTCGCCGAAGCTGCGGACGCCGGGCTGCCCGGCGAGATGGAAGACGCAGTCGATACCGTCCAGGCCGAGCGGCTCCTCGGCGAGATCGAGCCGTAGGACGTCGAGCCCGGCCGCATTCTCCTCCTTGAGCGCAGGGTCGTAGTAGTCGGCGAAGCAGTCGACGCCGACGACCTCGTGGCCGGTCGCGGCGAGCCGTTCCGCCAGGTGGGAGCCGATGAACCCTGCCGCCCCGGTGACGAGGGCCCTCATCGGGGCTGCTCCCCGCCGCGGGCGGCGACGAGATCCTCGTACATCCGCTCGTGGGCCGCGCCCGCGGATTCCCAGGTCAGTGCCGCCCGCGCGGCCCGAGCGCCCCGGGCGGCCGCGGCGAGCGCGCCCGGGTCGGCGAGCAATGCGGCGCAGGCTCGGGCGAGCGCGGCCACGTCACCCGGCGGCACGACCGAGCCGGCGCCGAACTCCTCGACCGTCTCACCGAGCGTGCCGACGTCCGAGACGACGGCCGGACGGCCGTGCCCGAGCGCGGTAGCGAGCACGCCGGAGGCGTCGGCCTCGCGGTAGGGCAGGACCGCGAGCGCTGCAGCGCGCATCAGGTCGTCCACCTCCTCCTGGGGGAGGTAGCCGAGCCGCCACTCGATGCGGTCGGCCACGCCCAGCTCCGCCGCGAGCTCCCGCACGGGGGCGACCGTCTCGACCTCGTCGCCGGCCACGACGAGTCGCATCTCCGGCACCGCCGCGGCGATCTCCGGCAGCGCACGCACGAGCACGTCGAGCCCCTTGTGCCTGCGCAGCAACCCGAAGAAGAGCAGCGTCGTTCCGGCGGGCGGGACGATCTCGCCGGCGCCCGCGTCGAAGGCCGGATGCGGGATCCGGATGATCCTGTCGCGGTCGACACCGAGCTCGGCAAGCCGTTCGAGGCCGCGGTGGGACTGGACGACGACGCGGTCGACCGTCGTCAGGAGCTGCCGCCAGACGTCACGCTGCTCGGGCTTCTGCCGCAACATCACGTTGTGTGCCGTGTAGACGGTGGGCCGCTTGCGGACGAGGCGCCCCAGCCAGCGCAGGTCGAAGCTCGGGAGCGGCAGCCACTGGAGGTGAGCGACGTCGGGCGCGAGCGCGTCGACGCGGCGCAGCAGGGCGCGCACGCTCGGCACGTACTCGAGCGCCTTCACCGGGTACCTCAGCCGCGAGCGTGGAGAGCGGGCGAAGAGGCGGCCGCTGAGCGGGAAGAAGACCTCCTCACGACGGTAGCCCCTGGGCTCGGGCAAGTCGCCGTGGAGGAAACGGGCGGTGAGCAGGTCGACCGTGTGTCCCCGCCCGGCGAGCGCTGCGGCGAGGCGGTCGTCGTACTGAGGCGTGAAGCCCGGCGGGTCGAGGAGGGCGAGGCGCACCGGAGGCGCAGTGTAGGCCAAGCACCTGAGTAGGATCGTGGCCGTGCCCGGGCACGATCCCATCCGGCTCGTCGGCCTCGGCGCGGGCGACCACGCCAAGTCGGTGCTCGACGCGATCCGCTCCTCCGGGAGGTTCGAGGTCGTCGCGTTCGTCGACGACGACCCGATGCGCGCGGGCGGCGAGATTCTCGGGTACCCGGTGCTCGGCGGCGACGCGCTGGAGGAGCTCCGCGGGCAGGGGATCGCGCACGCGTTCGTGGGGATCGGCGGCGTCGAGGACACGGGGCCGCGCGTGCGCGCGTTCGAGCGGCTGCTGGCCGCCGGCTTCGAGCTGCCCGCGATCGTCCACGCCCGGGCCTGCATCTCGCCGTGGGCACGGCTCGGCCGCGGCGTCCAGGTCATGGCGGGGGCGATCGTGAACGCCGCGGTCGAGATCGGCGACGGCGTCATCCTCAACACCGGCTCGATCGTGGAGCACGACTGCCGGCTCGGCGCGCACGTGCACGTTGCGCCCGGCTCGGTGCTCGGCGGGCTCATTGCCGTCGGCGAGCGGGCGCACATCGGCATGGGAGCGATCGTCCTGCAGAAGCTGCGCGTCGGCGAGCGGTCGCTCGTCGCAGCGGGAGCGGTGGTCGTGCGCGACGTCCCGCCCGGTGTCCGCGTCGCCGGCGTGCCGGCACGCCCGCTGGGCGGCTGAGCCCGACCCAGCGGGATCCGCTGCGGCGGGGTGGACCGGCGATGCCCCTACGCGGAGGGCCTCTTCTCTTTCAGCTCGACCGGGGAGTGCGACTCGTCCTCGCCCCAGTCGGCCCGCGCCTCGTTGTAGACCTCGTCGGGGCGCACGATCACCGCGAAGGTCCTCAGCACGATCTTGAGGTCGAGGGCGAGCGACCGGTGGTCGACGTACCAGACGTCGAGCTCGATCCGCTCCGGCCAGGTGAGCTCGTTCCGGCCCTGGATCTGCGCCCATCCGGTGACGCCCGGCGGCACCTCGAGACGGCGCCGCTGGAAGGCGCTGTACTGCTCGACCTGGTAGCCGAGCGTCGGCCGCGGGCCGACGATGCTCATCTCGCCGCGCAGGATGTTGAAGAGCTGGGGCAGCTCGTCGAGCGACCACCGGCGCAGGAAGGCGCCGACGCGTGAGATCCGCGGATCCCCCTCGGACACCAGGTAGCCGGGCCCGAGCAGGTGCGCGCCGGTGACCATGGTCCGGAACTTGAGGATCTGGAACGGGCGGCCGCCGCGGCCGATCCGCTCCTGCCGGAAGATCACGGGGCCCCGGTCGTCGAGCTTGATGGCGAGCGCCGTGAGCGCGAGGAACGGCGCCGTCACGACGATCCCGACCACCGCGACGCCGAGATCCAGCGCCCGCTTGGCCACCCGGTAGCCGCGGCCGCTCAGCGTGTGCCCTCCGCCGGAGCCCAGGTCTGTTGCGGCCCCGTCCGGAGCATGCGGGCGAGGGAGGCGAGCGACGCGGCGGTCACGACGAGGTAGTACCAGGCCAGGCCCGAAAGCGGAACACGCCCGGGCCAGCGCCACCCGACGGCGGCGAGGGCGAGCCACAGGGCCTGTCCCACCAGGAGGACGAGGGCGGCGAGCGAGCTCGACGCGAGCGCCGCGCTGGAGACGAGCAGCACGACGTGGAGCAGCCCGCTCGCGTAGCGCAGCAGCCGGTGCGAGAGCAGCTCGAGGTAGTAGACGACGCCGAGTCCGCGCGGGTCGAGCATCCCGCCGCGCAGCGTGTCGTACCAGGAGCGCGAGAGCATCCGCACCTTGCGACCCCATTCGGCGTCCGTGGAAGCCGCGGCCGGCTCGACGGCGATCGCCGTCCGGCTCGTAGACGGCGCGCAGGCCGAGCCGGCGCAGGCGGTACGGGAGTCCGATGTCGTGGCTGTAGCTCGAGCCGAGCTCCGGATAGGCGGAGCGCCGCACCGCGTAGATCGCGCCGTTGCCCGCGGTGATCGAGCCGAGGCCCGACTCCTGCGCCCGCAGCCACAGCTCGTAGCGCCAGTACAGACCTTCGACGTTGGCGCCGCTCTCCGGGTCGGCCAGCCGCAGCCGGCCGCAGACGTAGCCGACGTCCGGGTCGGCGAGGCTGCGCACGAGCAGCCGGAGCGCGCCGGGCTCCCACACCGAGTTGGCGTCCGAGAAGGCGACGACGTCCGACATCGCGACCCGCACCGCAGCGTCCTGGGCGGCGGTCTTCCCGGTCCGCGGGCCGGCGACGAGCCGCACGCCGCGCTGCTCCACCAGCTCGTTCGTGCCGTCGGTGGAGCCGTCGGAGGCGACCACCACCTCGAGCCGGTCGGCCGGGTAGTCGAGGGCGAGCGCGTTGTCCAGCCGCCGCCCGATCACGGCGGCCTCGTCGTGGGCGACGATCACGAGCGTGACGCTCGGCACGAAGCCGTCGTCCCGGCGGGGCCGGTAGGAGCGAAGCCGCGCCCCGGCGGCCGCAGCCAGCGGGTAGGCGACGTGCGTCCAGACGATCAGCCCGAACGAGCACCACATCACCGCCTGCAGCACATCCATCTCGACTATCCAGCGTACTCGGAGCGCCGGTGTCAGTCCGCCGGCCGAGCCAGGCGGCGGGCGAACACGAGCGGCGTGGCGACCACGAGCATCGCGAAGACGTAGAAGTAGGCGAAGGTCATGGTCAGGTAGAACACGTTCGACGCCATCGTGCCGACGAGCGCGGCCGTGAGGCCCCAGGCCAGCGGCCGCACGTGGGCCGCGGCCGGATCCTCGCGCACGGCGAGGACGCGGCCGATCCGCCGCGCCAGGCCCAGCCGCGCGAAGAGGTACAGGAGGAAGCCCGCGAACAGCGCCGTCCCGACGAGACCGGTCTCCACCAGCAGCGCCACGTAGAAGGAGTGCGGCCCCCAGTCCGTCTTCCCGGTGACGAACTCGTAGTAGACCGAGAACGTGTTGAAGCCGAGCCCGAAGAGCGGGTGCAGGTGCAGCACCTGCGGGATGAAGTCGTAGACGCCGAAGTGGACGGCCACCCCCTTCGAGCTCGTGTGCGTCCGCGAGCGCAGCACGGTGGCAACGAAGTGCGGGCGCACCGAGAGCGCCGCGATCAGCGCGAGCGCCACCCCGCCCAGCGGGTAGAGCAGCCGTTTCGTGAGGATCAGGCCGCGATACGGCACCGCGAGCACGAGCGCGCCCGCCACGAGACCGAGCAACGCGCTGCGGGACAGGGTCGCGAACTCCACGAGAAGCAGGAATCCGAGCAACCAGGCGAGCCTCCTGCGCCAGGGGTGCGATTCCTCGAGCCGCAGGTAGACGGGCGTCAGGATCAGCAGCGGCAAGAGCAGCGCGATTCCCAGGTGGTTCGGATCGCCGGTCAGCGCGTTCGGCCGGTAGACGTTCGCGCCCCTGACGGCGCCGTAGATGTTGATCGACGCCGCGCCGCCCGTGACCGGCGACAGGAACGCATGGTCGATGTTGAACCCTGCGAACGCCCCACCGAGCTGCACGAGCCCGTACACCGCATTGACCGCGATCCCCGCGCAGAACCAGCCGATCGCGCGCCAGAAGAAGGCCTCCGACTGGCGGGCCACGAAGGCGACGCCGAACACGAGGAACAGGAAGTGGATGAGGAACGTGACGAAGCCCTTGCTGAACTGCGAGGCCGACTCGTGGGTGTCGAGGTTGAAGAAGCCGGCGAGGTAGACGAGCAGAAAGGCGGCGAGAAAAGCGCCGAGCACCGCGGCCGCGCGCGGCAGCCTGCGATCGTGCGTGTCCAGCCGGTCCGCGGCGAACGCGATGACGAAGACGAGCGCGAGCACGTCGGCGATCCGGATCGTGAGCCCGGCCTGCCAGTGCACCTTCTCGAACGTGGCGCAGAAGAGGGCGGCGAAGAACAGGAACGACAGGACGGGTTTGGCCGTCGGAGCGCGCGTCACGGGCCCGAGAGTAGTGCGTCTCGGTACGCCGAGAGCGTGGCGCCGGTGACGACGTCCCACGACAGCCGGCTGCGGACCCGCTCGCGGCCGGCCTCGCCGAGTCGGCGGCGGAGCTCCGGGTCGGCGAGCAGGCGCTCCAGCGCAGCTCGCAGGGCGTCGGCGTCGCCCGGCCGGACGAGCAGCCCGGTCTCGCCGTCGACGACCAGGTCGAGCAGACCGCCGACCGCCCCGGCGACCACGGGGCGCCCGTGCGCCATGGCCTCGGCGCAGACGACGCCGAACCCTTCCCGGTGCGACGGGCAGGCGACGACCGCGGCTCGCTCGTAGAGCCGGACGAGCTGGTCGTGCGGCAGGAAGCCGAGAGCGCCGGGAACCTGCGCGCGGAGCGGCCCGTCGCCCGCGACGACGAGCTTCGCCCCGGCTGCCTGCGCGGCCGCGACGAGCTCGAGAATCCCCTTCTCGGGCGAGAGCCGGCCGGCGAACAGCACCTCCGGAGGGTCCGCCTCCGCGCCGATCTCGTCCGGGATGTCCACGCCGTTCGGGACGACGCGGACGTCCTGCGCACCCAGCCCGCGTGCCGCCTCGGCCAGCGACGCCGACGGCGAGAGCACGAGTCGCGCGCGACGGAGGATCGGCCGCGCGAGCCAGGGCGCGCGGCGCGCCAGCTCGACGTCCGTGCCGTGCACGTTGACGACGAAGGGCTTGCCGCAGAGCCGCGCGACCGCGCCGGAGGGGAGCCAGTGGGCGTGGATCAGATCGGCCGTCCTCGAAGCCCGCCGCGCCGCCCGCGCGAAGCTCGCCAGGAACAGCGGCACGAGCAGAATGCGCAGCGGGTGCCGCCGCAGGTTGCCGACGATCCCGGCCCCGTACGCGAGGCCGAAGTGCCGGAACGAGTTGGGGCCGACCACGCGCACGTCCACGCCACCCACCCGGAGGTGCTCGACGGCGTCCTCGAGGAACCGGCCGGCCACGTCGCCCGGAAAGCGCGGATACGACGTCGTGAGCACGACGACCCGCAGCGGGCTCAGGAAAGGCTCCGGAACAGCTCGGCGAGCTCGGCGACGCGCGACCCGCGTGAGAGCCGCTCACGCTGGTCGGCGGCGAGCGGCGTCGCCTGGAGTGCACCCGCCCGCCAGCGGCGCTCCAGCCCGGCCAGCGCCTCGCGCATGCCCGTCACGTCGTCGGGCGCGACGACGATGCCGGCTCCTACCTCCCGGATCAGCTTCGCCGCGGCCCCGTCGGTGGGCACTGCCGCCAGGAGCGGCCGCTCAGCGGCGAGATACTCGTAGACCTTCCCGGACAGCACCCCCCGGCCGCGGCCGTCGGCCTCGGGGATCAGCAAGAGCAGGGCCTCCGAGTCGCGCTGGAGCTCGAGCGCTCGGCGCCGCGGCGCGTACGGGATCAGCTCCAGGCGGTCGCCCAGCCCGAGCGACTCGGCCCACTCCCGGTCGGCGGCGCGGAAGTCGCCGACGAAGCGCGCGACGGCATCGAGTCCCGAACCGGAGAGCGCGGTGAGGAACGGGCGCGGGTCGCGCTTGCCGAAGAAGCTGCCGGTGTGGGTGATCCGGAAGCGGTCGCCCGAGTGGTACTCGAGGCCCTCGAAGTCCTCGAAGTCGCAGCCGTTCGAGATGGTCACGACCCGCCCCCGCGGCTCGAGCGCCCGCACCTCGTCCGCGATCGCGTCGGAGACGGCGACGACGGCATCCGCGTTGCGGGCGACCAGCTTGGCAACCTGCTGCGACACCTGCTCCTTGACGCGGACGGCGGCGCTCTCCGTTCGCCGGTGCGGGTGTGCGCCGACCGAGTCGCGCAGGTCTGCCACCCACTGCACCCCGGTCGCCTTCTTCGTCGCCGCTCCGATGAGATGGACGGAGTTCGGCGGCGACGTCGTGAGCACGACGTCGATCCCCTCGCGGCGGACGATGCGGATCGCCGCAGGGATCGCCGTCAGGTTCCAGCTCACGTTCTCGTCCGGCACGAGCAGGCGGCGGCCGAACAGCCTCGCCTGGGTCAGCGCAAGCTCCATCCCCTCCTTGCCGTGCATCTCCTCCGCGGGCTTGCGGCCGCTCGGCCCGATGTAGCGCGCCCGGTGCACCCAGGCCTGGCTCGGCGGCGCCAGCTCGTCGTCGCGGTGGATCCAGTGCGGGTCGTCGGGCGCCAGCACGTGCGTCTCGATCCCGAGCGGCGGTAGGTGCGTGGCCGCCTTCAGCGTCCGCTGGACGCCGCCGCCGCCGCTGGGCGGGAAGTAGAGCGTGACGAGGAGCACCTTCATCTGCGCTGCTGATCGTAGTTCGGACCCTCCGTCAGAGACGGTAGAGCGAGTAGCGCGCGTCGGAGTAGAGGAGCGGCAGCCCGAGCGTGAGCGGCGTGCGGCGGCGATCGACCAGTACGTAGCCGGCACCGTACGCGCGCGGGATCGCGAGCAGCCCCGTGCGCTGGAAGCGGGCCGCGTCGCGGACCCGCGCGTCGGGACGGTTCGCCTTCGTGTCGGCAACGTGCGCGGGCGGCGCGGAGGCGATGTAGACGGGCGCGGCGGCGGCCACGAGGTAGCTCGTCTCCGGATCGGAGAAGACGACCGCGCGCGGTGGAACCTTCGACTGGAGCACGGTGACCAGCCCCGCCGGCAGCACCTGGCTCGACGGCGACGGCGCAGGGCGCCAGTGGCGGAAGCCGGAGACGGCGACGGGCAGGCAGAAGCACAGGACCGCGACTGCGGCCAGCAGCCCCGGCCGCTCGATCCTCCACCGCCTCGGGATCGTCGCAGCCGCGATCAGCGCCACGGCGCCGCCGATCGCGGCCGCCCAGGTGACGAGCGCCGGCCCGCCGCCGCCGAACGCGTAGCCGAAGTCTCCCGGATAGGCGAGCTGCAGCCAGATCCCGGTCGCAAGCCCAACCGCCGGGAGGAACACACCTAGCGGCCGCGCCAGCACGGCGGCACCCCCGGCGAGTGCGAACGGCAGCGGCACGAAGGCGGCCGCACGGCGGGCCTGCGAGAGCGAGACCTGGTCGGAGAGCCGGACGAAGAGCGCCGGGATCAGCAGCGCGGCCAGCACGGCGAGCGTCCCACCCAGCACGAACGCCGCCCACCGGCGGCGGGGCGCGAACGCGGCCAGCGGGACGAGCGCGAGAGCGGCAACAGCCACCGCCCCGCGCCGGTCGATCACCTCCGGCGCGAGCCGGAAGCTGTGCGTGGAGAACACGTCGATCTGATGGGCGTAGTGCTCGAAGCCGTGGCGGCTCGCCGTCAGCGTGTGCGCCGACGGGTCGCGCGAGACCGTCTCGCGGGCCAGCGGGAGCAGCCACAGCGCCACGGCGCCGGCCGGTAGCGCGAGCGAGGCGACGGCGCCGCCCACGGGGAGCAGGTCCTGCCTCGCCAGGATCGACCGGGCGACGAACCAGCCCGTGGCCGGCAGGAGCAGGAAGAAGGCGTACGTCGGGTGCACGAGCGCGAGTACGAGCGATGCGGCGCCGACCGACGCGTAGGCGAGCGCCGAGGGCTCCCGCGCGGCCCGGAACGCGAGCGCGAGCGCCGCCGGGACGAGCAGCACCTGCGCGGCGCTGGCCGGCAGCGCGAGCGAGCGGAAGATCCCCCCGTGGCCGGGGGCGAGAGCGAGCAGCGTGACCTCGGCCGCGGCGACCGCAACACCGAGCGACCGCCACCGGAAGAGCGCCGTCCCCGCCTCGTACGCGACGAGGAAGGCGAGCGGCGCAAGCACGGACGGCTCGTGGCGGACGACCTGGGCTGGATCGACCCCGGCGAGCCGGGCGACGAGCGCGAGGAACGCATGCCAGAGCGGGAAGGCGTAGCCGGGGTGCAGCCCGCCGTCGCGGAACTCGTCGACGCTGCGCAGGCTCAGCGAGCCGAACGCCTCCAGCTTCCGGATCCGTGCGAGATGAAACGGCGCATCGCCCGCGATCACGGCCGGCGCAACCTTCCAGAGCAGGATCCCGAAGACGACGCCGGCGATCAGTACGAGCACCGAGTCGTCGCCGCGAGACCGCGCGAAGGGCAGCGCTACGGCCCCGGCGACCGCCAGCAGCACCAGCGCGAGCCAGAGCGACGAGCGCGTCGCGAACACGACCGCAAGACCGCCGGCGAGCGCCGCCAGCGTCCAGACGAGCGTCCCGGCCGCTCCCGGGCAGCGGAGCGCCCGCGCCACGAGCGCTCCCGGGACGAGCAGCACGACCGTGGCCGCGGCGAGGCGAAGCCCCAGGCCGACGCCGTGAGCCGGAAGCAGCCGGGCGATCGCGAGTGCGCCGAGGGCGGCGACGGCGAGCCATGCGCCCGCCAGCCGGCTCATCGCGCGAGCAGTGAGCCCGCAGGCCCCGAGCCGAGCCAGCGCGCCGCGTCGCGGTAGACCCTTCCGCGGTCTCCTCGGTAGAGCACGCCGCGCAGAGCCAGCGAGGCGCGGAGCAGCCTGCGGGCCCGCTCGGCGTCCCGCGGCCCGCGATGCTTCGTGAAGAAGATGAGGTGCCCGCGGATCTGCTCGCGGAACATCCGGCCACCGTGCGAGGCGCCGCCGACGTGGGTCACCTCGGCCCCCGGGTAGAAGAGCACGTGCCATCCCGCACGCCGGAAGCGGTAGCACCAGTCGGTCTCCTCGCTGAACAGGAAGTAGTCCTCGTCGGCCGGTCCGACGGCGTCGATGGCCGCCCGCCGGACGAGCAGGCAGGCGCCCATGAGCGAACTCGGCCTCGTGCACTTCGTCGTGGTCGAACCCGTTCCCGTAGAAGGCGTTGAGTGCGCGCGAGCGCGGCGCGAGCTTGCGCAGGAAGAAGTACTCGGTGGCCAGCCGCCACAGGGTCGGAAACCCCCGCACCGAGCGCTGCAGCGAGCCGTCCGTGTTCCGCAGCCGGGGCCCCACGACCGCAGCCTCGGGATGTTCGTCGGCGAAAGCCATCAGCCGCCCTGCGGCGCCCTCTTCGAGCCAGGCGTCCGAGTTGAGCAGGAGCACGTAGCGGCTCTCGGTCGCCGCGACGCCCACGTTCCACCCGGCGGCGAGCCCGCGGTTCTCCCGCTCCAGCAGGCGCACCTCCGGAAACCGCTCGCGCACGAGCTCGACGGTGGCGTCGTCCGACCCGTGGTCGACGACGACGGCGTCGAGGCCGGCGACGCTCTCGAGGCAGCGCTCGATCCAGGGCAGCGCGTTGTAGGTCACGACCACGACCGCAATGTCGGAGCTCATTCGCGCCATGCCCCCTGGGGACATGGCCCCGGGCACCCCCCACCCCTCATTTTAAGAGGGGAGGGGCCTAACCCGCCTCCCTCGGAGGCGACGATATCGACGAAATACGCACGTGTCAGTGCCGAGTGTGTGCCGACTTCGTGTCGAACGGAGCTCATCCGGTGAGGGCCGTGTGCACCGTCTGCAGCGCGTCGATCACGGCGCCGACGTCGTCCTCTGAATGCGCCGGCGAGAGCGGCAGCGAGAGCACCTCCGCGCCGGCGCGCTCGGCGACGGGGAGGGGCGGCTGGTCCGGGAAGAGCTCGCGGTAGGCGCTCAGGCGATGCACCGGCAGGAAATGGATGCTCGTGCCGATCCCGGCCTCCGCGAGGAGCCGCTGGTACTCGTCCCGCGTGCCACCTGCCCGTTCGGCGTCGATCCGCACCACGTAGAGATGGAGCGCATGGACGTCGCGCGGATCGCGGGCCAGCGGCTCGAAGCCCGCGAGCCCGGCAACCGCCTCGTCGTACAGCGCGACGTGCCGTTGGCGGATCATCGTGTGGCGGGCGAGCTTGTCGAGCTGGCACAGGGCGATCGCAGCCAGCACGTCGGACAGGTTCGCCTTGTAGCCGGGCACGGCGATGTCGTAGAGCGAGCCGTCGCCGCGACGCATCAGCCGCAGGCCTTCGAGCGCGGCTGCGATGTCGTCGCGGTTCGTGGCGATCAGCCCGCCCTCGCCGGCCGCCACGTTCTTCGTCGCGTACAGCGAGAAGCACGTGACATCCGAGATCGTGCCGATCTTGCGGCCGCGGTACACGCTCTCGACCGCATGGGCGGCGTCCTCGACGACGGGCAGCCCGAGCCGGAGAATCGGATCGAGATCGCACGGCTGGCCGGCCAGGTGCACCGGGATGATCGCCTTCGTCCGCGGCGTGACGAGCTCCGGGATCAGCGCGGGATCGACGTTCAGGTCGCTCTCGCGCACATCGGCGAAGACGGGCCGGGCGCCGCAATGCACGACGACGTTCGCGGTCGCGGGCCACGTGATGGGGCTGGTGATCACCTCGTCGCCGGGCCCGACGCCGAGAGCTACGAGCGAGAGGTGGAGGGCCGCCGTCCCCGAGGCGACGGCGAGCACGTGCCTGGCGCCGAGGTACTCCTCGAAACGCTCCTCGAGCCGGGCCGCACGCGGGCCCGTCGTCAGCCAGCCGGAACGGATCGCGTCCGCGGCGGCGGCCACCTCCTCGTCACCGACGGCGGGCGGCTGGAAGCCGACCTTTCTGGAGCTCATTTCAGAATGATGCTTTGTAGGTGGCACAAGGCCTCGTTTGAAATGGGCTCTTAGACGAGGGCTTGCGCATCGACGGTCACGAAGCGTACGAGGTCGGCGGCGAGCGCGGCCCGCTCGAGCGCCTGCGCCCGGTCTTCGCCGACCGCGAGCACAGCTCCGGATCGATCGGATCCGCGGCGCAGCGGGGTGAGCACGTACCCGGGCTCGCGGTAGATGCGAACGTCGAGCACGCCCTCGACCCGGCGCGCCTCCTCGACGCCGCCGACGCTTCCGAGCACACCCGGAGGCGGCACGAGGAAGCGGACGCACGCACCTCCGACGCGCGGCTCCGGCCGCGGCTCCACGACCGGCGCGCCGAGCGCGAAGTCGAGCGCGAGACCGTTGGCGTCGACGCCCACCGCGGCTGCGCAGAGCTCCGCATCGTGACCGCCGCCGAGACGCGCGGCAAGCTCCCCGACCTTGACGCCGTCCCGGCCGATCCGGAGTTGCGTATACGTCGGCCCGTCGTGGATGCCGAGCGCCTCGGCGGCGCTGCGGGCGGCGGCGACGGCGGCTTCGACCTCCGCGGCGGGCCGCTCCGACGGCCAGACGTGAGCGAGCGCGACCCCGAAGGCCGGCGGCTCCGCGACCTGTCGGTCGGTGACGCTCAGCGGCACGAACCTGCCGTCGACCGAGCATGCGGTCACCGTGAGCTCCGGTCCGGCGACGAGCTCCTCGACGAGCGCGAGAGCGCCCCGCGAGGCTCCGCGCGCCAGCTCGAACGCGGCGCCGAGCCGCGCCTCGTCCGGCACGAGCACGAGCCCCTTCTGGCCCTGGCGGTCGGGCGGCTTGACGACGCACGGGAAGCCGATCCGCTGCGCGGCGTCGTGGGCCTCCTCGACCGTGCGGCACACGGCGAACGCCGGCTGGGGTACGCCGCGCTCGGCGAAGCGCTCGCGCTGGCGGAGCTTGGACGTCGAGAGCACCGCGGTCTGGGGATCGATCGGGTGCGAGACGCCGAGCCGGACGGCCACGCGTGCTGCGATCGCGACCGGCCAGTCGATGCCCGGCGCGATCACCCCGTCGACGTCCTCTGCCAGCGCGAGCCGCTCGATCCCGAGATCGTCTTCGGCCGAGATGATCGCGCGCCGGTCGGCGAGCCGGAACCCCGGGGCCGCGGGATCGCGGTCGACGGCGATCACGAACAGCCCACGGGCGCGGGCAGCGGCCAGCAGCCCGAGCTGCGCCGGCCCGGCGCCTAGGACGAGGAGACGGCTGCCGCGCTGCGCCGGAGTGCCCTCCACCAGGCCTCATTGTCCCGGTACCAGGCGACGGTGCGCTGCAGCCCCTCCTCGAACGAGGTCTGCGCGCGCCAGCCGGTGAGCCGTTCGAGCTTGTCCGTCGAGCCGATGTGCCGGTCGACCTGGCCCGGCCGCTCGTCGACGTGCGCCTTCAGCGAGGCCGGCTTGCCGAGAGCCTCGAGTACGAGGTCGGCGACCGCCGAGACCGAGATGTCGACACCCGTCGCGACGTTGACGACCTCCCCCGCAAGCGCGTCGATCGGCGCCTCGATGATGGCCTCGATCGCCTCGGCGTCGTCCTGGACGTAGAGCCAGTCGCGGCTCGCCCTGCCGTCCCCGTGGATCGTCAGCGGCTCGTCGCGCAGCGCCTGTGTGATGAAGCGCGGCACGACCTTCTCCGGGTGCTGCCGCGGTCCGTAGTTGTTGAACGGGCGCACGATCACGATCGGCAACCCGTACGTGACGTAATAGCTAAAGGCGAGCCGATCGGCACCGGCCTTGGTGGCCGCGTAGGGGCTCCGCGGCTCGAGCGGGTGCTCCTCGTCCATGGGTGCGTAGCGGGCGGTCCCGTACACCTCGCTGGAGGAGATGAGGACGAAGCGGTCGACGGGGTGGGCGCGGATCGCGTCGAGCAGGATCTGCGTGCCCTCGACGTTGGTGGTCACGAACTCGGACGCGCCCTCGAGGATCGACTTCTCCACGTGTGACTCGGCCGCGGCGTTGACGATCACGTCCACCCGGGACACGAGCTCGTCGACGAGCGCGGCATCGCGGATGTCGCCCTCGACGAAGGAGAGCCGCGGGTGCGAGAGCACGTCGGCGAGGTTCTCCAGGTTGCCGGCATAGGTCATGGCGTCCAGGGACACGACCTCGTACGGCGTCTCGTGCAGGAGGTAGCGCACGAAGCTCGAGGAGATGAAGCCGGCGCCACCGGTGACGAGAATCCGTCTGCTCACCGGCGGAAGAGTAACGGCCTGCGACCGAACCCGCCCGGATCCCGCTGCTAGATCTCGCGGTCGATCGTGTACAGCGGCAGACCCTCCACACCGCGCTGGATGCGGCCCAGGTACTCGCCGACGAGCGCGAGGATGAAGCCCTGGAAGCCGAGCACGTAGAGCACCGCCACGCCGCCGAACAGCGGGCCCGGGAAGTTCGCCTGGTCGATCCAGAAGATGACTCCGTAGACGGCGAGCGCCGTGGCGACGAGCGTGCAGCCGGCGCCGAGGGCGATGCCGATCCACTGGATCGGCTGGGGCCAGAAACCGGCCAGCACGTGGAGGGCGAGCCGCGTCAGCCGGAGCGGCGAGTAGCGGGAGCGCCCGCCGCGAGCCGCGTGGCCGACGTCGACCTCGACGACGCTCGCACCGCCCGACAGGATCAGCGCCTTCGTGAACTTCTGGCGCCCGATCGCGCCCAGCATCGGCTCGACAGCGCTGCTCCGGTACGCGTTGAACGCGCAGCCGAAGTCGGAGATCGCGACCCCTGTGAAGCGGCGCAGCATGCCGTTGATCAGCCGGGACGGGAGCGTCCGCCCCCAGGAGTCGTGACGTGCGGCGCGGCGGCCGCTCGCGACATCGGCGCCCGCCTCGACCGCGGCCACGAGTCGCGGGATGTCCTCGGGCTCGTTCTGGAGGTCGCCGTCCATCGTGACCACGATCTCGCCGCGGGCTCGCGCGAGCCCCGCGTGCATGGCCGGGTGCTGTCCGAAATTGCGCTTGAAGCGGATGCCGTGCACCCGCGGATCGCTCGCGTGCAGCCGCTCGATGTGCTCGAACGTGCCGTCCGTCGAGCCGTCGTCGACGAACACGATCTCGAAGCTCCGGCTCCCGGGCCCGAGCGCGGCCACCGTGCGCCGGTGGAGCTCGTCGACGGTTCCCTCCTCGTTGTAGACGGGCACGACGATGCTGAGGCTCGGGCCTCCGTCGCGACCACCCAGCGCCGGCGCGCCGACAACCTCAGTGCTTGCCACAGCATGAGCGTACTACCACCCGGCTTGCGGCAGCCGTTGGCGACATACAATGAAATCGTGGGTGTAGCTCCGATCGACGAGCTTCGCGACGATCGCCTGCACGGCGGCAGCTGGGCCGCCCGGGTCGCGGTCGAGGCCGTCGCGGCCGTCGCCTACTCGCCCGCGCCCACCTCCGAGGAGTTGCTCGAGCGCATGGTCGAGGCAGGGCGGGAGCTGGCCGCGAGCCGGCCCGGACTGGTCGCCGTCGCCGGAGCGCTCGGCCGCCTGCTGGCGAGCGCGCGGCGTCAGACGCACCTGCCCGTCGACGAGTTCCGGCGTCTCATCCAGGAGGAGGCGCAGGCTCTCGTCGACCAGCGCGACCGCGCCGCCGCCTCGATCGCCATCCAGCTCAGCGAGCGCCTCGACGGCGCCCTCGTGCTCACGCTCTCCAACTCGTCCACGGTCCGGGAGGCGCTCGTCCACACCCCGCCGCGCACGGTGTTCTGCGTCGCAACCGCACCCCATGAGGAAGGGCGGCGGATGGCGCTCGACCTCGAGGCGGAGGGAATGGACGTCGAGGTGATCGAGGACGCCGACGCGGCCGGGCGGGCCGCCGAAGCCGATCTCGTGCTGGTTGGCGCGGACACGGTCTTCCGCTGCGGCACGCTAGAGAACAAGGTCGGGACGAGACAGCTCGCGGCCGCGGCCGCGGCAGCCGGAGTGCCGCTCTTCGTCGCCTGCGAGGTGATCAAGCTCGCGCCGATCACCGCACAGGAGGCCGGCGTCGCCGAGACGCACGGCGCGCTGTTCGACCTCACGGCTCCCGGCCACGTCACGGAGGTCGTGACCGAAGAGGGTGCGTACCCCGCGGACGAGATACGCACCCTGGTCGAGAGGACGCCCTTCCTGCGCGAGGGCTGGGCGCTGCTCGACGGTTAGGCAGCCTCGAGCGCCAGCTCCTCCTGCTCCTCCGCCTGCCGGGGCTCCCTGATCTCCCGGCGCCCCGGGATCGCGAAGGCCGCGAGCGACCCGAGCGCAACGACCGCAGCGCCCACGTAGACGGCGGGCGTCATGCCCTGCACGAACGTCTCGGGCGTGGCGTAGCCGCCGACCTGCGCGAAGACCGAGGCCAGAACGGCCACGCCGAACACGCCGCCCAGCTCACGAATCGCGTTGTTCGCACCGGAGGCCTTGCCCTGCTCGACGTCGCGGACGGCCGAGAGCACGACGTTGGCGACGGGCGCGAAGAAGAGCGCCATGCCGATGCCGCTGAGCATGAAGGGCACGAACAGCGCGCTGTAGCTCACCGTGACCGAGGAGACCGAGGCGATCCAGGCGAGCCCGATCGCCTGCAGCGCGAGCCCGACACCCATGAGCCGCTGCCCTCCGATCCGGTCGGAGTAGGCGCCCGCGATCGGCGCGATGAAGATCGGCATCGCCGTCCACGGCAGGATCCGCAGACCTGCATGGAACGGCGAGAAGCCCTGCACGGTCTGGAAGAACTGCGACAGCAGGAAGATCGAGCCGAACATCCCGAAGAACATGAACAGCGAGGCGACGTTGGCGAGCGTGAACGTCCGGTTGCGGAAGAAGCGCAGCGGCAGCATCGGCTCGGGCGTGCGCAGCTCCCAGAGCGCGAAGGCCGCGACCAGCGCCGCACCGGCGACCAGCGACGCGACGATCTCGGGGCTCGTCCAGCCGACGCCGTTCCCGCGCACCAGGCCCCACACGATGCCGAGGAGGCCGACGCTGACCAGGCCGAGGCCGGGCAGGTCGAGGCGCGCCCGCGGGCCGTAGCTCTCGTTCAACCGGCCGAGCGCGAGCGGAATGAGTGCGAGCCCGATCGGAACGTTGAGCCAGAAGATCCAGTGCCACGAGATGCCCTCGACGACCGCGCCGCCGACGACAGGGCCGAGCGCGACCGCGAGGCCGCCGATCCCGCCCCAGGCGCCGAGCGCGAGGCCGCGCTTGCCGGCCGGCACCGCGGCGCTGAGGATCGTCAGCGTCAGCGGCGTCACGATTGCCCCGCCGACGCCCTGGAAGGCGCGGGCGATGTCGAGCGCGGTCGCGGTCGGAGCGAGCGCCGCCGCAGCCGAGGCCAGGGTGAACAGCGCGATGCCGAGCACGAACATCCGGCGCCGACCGAACCGGTCGCCGAGCGCCGCGCCGGTCAGGAGCAGCACGGCGAAGGTCAGGGTGTAGGCGTTGACGGTCCACTCGAGCTGGCTGATCGAGGCGTGCAGGTCCCTGCGGATCACCGGCAGGGCCGTCGACACGACCAGGTTGTCGAGCGTGACCATGAACAGCGCGACCGAGGTGATCGCGAACGTCCAGATCATGCGGGTCTTATCGCTCATGTCGTCCTCCTGCTGATCATTCGGTAGTTAGTAGTCACTTACTCGGAAGGAAAAAAAGAGAGGGTCAGGTCTTGTCGCCGCAGCCCTCGAGCAGCCGCTTGCCCCAGGGCTCGGGGTTGTCGAGGAGCTCCATCGAGGCGATCACGTTCAGTAGCATCCCGGCCCCGAAGAACGCGGCGATTCGCCGCGGTTCGGCTCCGGACGCCTGCTCGGCGAATTCGACGAGCCGGCCGTATCCGAGCCGGACGGCAGCGCGCACGTCGGGGTCGTCGCAGGCCACGTAGGCCTGCATCTGGCAGCGCAGCATGACCGGGTTCTCCAGCACGCCGCGATACGCGTCGCCGATCGCTTGCAGCGCGTCATCGCCGACCTTGCCGCCCGCAGACGCGCGGAACAGCGCGAGCGTCTGCTCCATGCAGCGCCCGACGGTAGCGATGAACAGCTCCTTCTTCGTCCCGAAGAGGCGGAAGAGATAGGGCTGCGAGATCCCGGCTCGCTTGGCGATGCGGTCGGTCGAAGTTCCGTGCAGCCCGCGCTCCGCGAACTCGATGAGCGCCGCGTCGAGAATGTCGTCACGCCGCTCGGCGGCGGTGGAGCGTTCGTGGGTCGTGGTTGTCATGCGGCGGAGGTTAGTGACTACTCACAACTCTGTCAAGTGTCCCCGCCACGCGGTCCTGCTCCGCCTCGGTAAGCCGCGTGTGGAACGGCAGCGCGAGGGCGCGCTCGTAGGCTTCGTCCGCGCCCGGAAACTCGCCCTGGTCGCGGTAGGCCCCGAGCCGATGCAGGGCGTACGTGCCGATCTGGGCCTGGATCCCCGCTCCGCGGAGCGCTGCCAGCGCCTCGTCGCGGCGGTCGACGCGGACGACGTACGCCTGCCAGCCGTGGCGGTCGCCCTCGTCGGCGGACGGCGTGTCGACCAGGCCCGCGAGCCGCTGCTCGTAGCCAGCGGCGACCCGCTCGCGCGCGGCGAGCAGCTCCTCGAGCCGGCGGATCTGCGGGATCCCGAGCGCGCACAGCACGTCGGAGAGCCGGTAGTTCAGGCCCGCGACGGGCATGTCGGCGAAGCCGGGAGGGCTCCAGCCGTGGTGCCGCATCTGGCGCACCGAGTCGGCGATCGCATCGTCGTCGGTGGTCACGGCACCGCCCTCGCCCGTGGTCACGATCTTGCGCGGATGGAACGAGAAGCAGGCGAGCACGCCCAGCGAGCCGCAGTGCCGACCGCGGCGTACCGCGCCGAGCGCGCCGGCCGCGTCCTCCAGCAGCGGCAGGTCGGGCAGCTCCTCGACGCGCGCCGGCCGGCCGAACAGGTGGACGCCGAGCACAGCACGGGTGCGCGGCGTCACGGCCGCGGCGGCGCGCTCCGGGTCGATGTTCATCGTCTCGGGGTCGACGTCCACGAGCACCGGCCGGGCCCCGCACAGCGCGACCACGTTCGCGGTCGCCGGAAACGTGTAGGCGGGCACGAGCACCTCGTCGCCCTCCCGGATTCCGAGCGCGAGCACGGCGAGGTGCAGCGCCGCGGTGCCGGAGGAGACGACCACGGCGTGCTCGGTGCCGCTGGCGCTCGCCAGCTCGGCCTCGAACTCCTCGACCTTCGGGCCCATCGTCAGCTGGCCGCTCTCGAGCACGGCGGCCACCTCGGCGAGCTCCTCCGCCCCCACGTCGGGGCGGGCCAGCCGGATCACGCCAGCGCCGGCTTGCGCTCTCGATACCACGCGATCGTCCGCGCCAGGCCCTCGTCGAGCTCCACCTTCGGCTCCCAGCCGAGCAGCGTGCGCGCCTTGTCGACGTTGGGGATCCGCAGCTCGACGTCCATGTAGTCGAGCGGCGTGAAGACGATCTCTCCGCTCGCCTCGGCGATCCGCTTGATCCGGTGCGCGAGGTCGAAGATGGTGAGCGCGGAGCGCGCGTTGCCGACGTTGAAGCTCTCGCCGACCGCCGCCTCGTGCTCGAGACAAGTCAGCACCGCCTCGACCATGTCCGTGACGTAGCACCAGGCCCGGATCTGCGCGCCGTCGCCGTGGATCACGAGGTCACGGCCCGCGAGCGACGCCTCGATGAAGGCACGGATCGCGCCGCCGCCGATCTGGCCCGGCCCGTAGACGTTGAACGGCCGCACGGACACGATCGGCAGCCCCAGCTCGCGGAAGTACGCGTGGGCCATGTGCTCGCCGGCGAGCTTCGAGACGGCGTACGTCCAGCGCGCCTCGCCCACGGAGCCGGTCGACGTCGCGTGCGTCTCCTCGACGCGGAACGCGTGCGTGCCGAAGACCTCGCTCGTCGAGAAGTCGATGAACCGCTCGAGCGTGTCCTGCGTCGCGGTGGCCGCCTCGAGCGCGTTGTACGTGCCGATCATGTTGACGCGCATCGTCCGCACGGGGCTCTCCACGACGGTGTCGACGCCTGCGATCGCTGCGCAGTGGACGATGTGCGTCGCGCCCTGTGCGAGCTCGCGTACGAGGTTCGCGTCGAGGACATCGCCCTGGACGAAGGTCAGGTTCGGGTGCCCGAACAGCTCGCTGCCGGTGAGGGCATCGCGGTGCAGGTTGTCGAGCGCGACGAGCTCGTTGTCCTCCACCAGCCGGTGCGCCAGCGTGGTCGCGATGAACCCCGCGCCGCCGGTGAGGAAGATGCGCTTGCCCTGCAGTGACACGCGGCGAGTGTAGCGGCGTACGGTTTGGGACAATGCGGATCCTTGCCTTCTTCGCGGCGCTCGTAGTGCCGCTCGCGGCCTGCGGTGGCTCCGGGAGCGGGGGCGCCTCGACCGAGCTTCACATCACCGTCTGGCCGGGCGGCAGGAGCGGGCCGTCCACGACGCGAACGGTGCGCTGTCCCGGCGACCCGATCTGCGGCCGCGTGGGGCGACTGCCGCTTCAGGCGTTCGATCCCGTGCCCGCCGACATGGCCTGCACCCAGATCTACGGCGGCCCGGACGAGGCCCGCGTGCAGGGCACGCTCCGCGGGCAGCCCGTCGACTCGAGCTTCAAGCGCACCGACGGCTGCGAGATCGCGCGCTGGGCCACCGTGGCGTTCCTGCTCGGCCGCGGCGGCTAGCATCGCGGGCCGTGGCCACCCTCCTCTTCGTCGCCGCAGGACGGCATCAACGCCGTTCGATCACCCGCGTCCGCGAGCTCGGCCATCGGGTCGTGGCGGTCGACCGCCACGCCAACGCGCCGGGGCTCGCCGAGGCGGACGTCGGCGAGGTTGTCGACTTCGCCGACATCGAGGCCGTGACCGAGGTGGGCCGGCGGCACGAGGTCGACGGCGTCCTGACGGTCTCGGCCGACCGAGCCGTGCCTGTCGTGGCGGCGGTCGCCGAGGCGCTGGGCCTGCCGGGTATCGGCACCGCCACCGCTCACGTGCTGACGCACAAGGTGGCGATGCGCCGCCGATTCGCGGAAGCCGGCGTGTCCCAGCCGCGCTTCGCCGCAGCCCGCACCCTGCACGAGGCGCGGGCCGCCGCCTCGACCGTCGGCTTCCCTGCCGTGCTCAAGCCGGCCGACTCCGGCGGCCAGCGAGGCGTGTTCAGGCTGGACTCGGTCGACGATCTTGAGCGCCACCTCCATGCAGCCCTCGCCGAGTCGCCGACTTCGGAGGCGATCGTGGAGTCGTTCGAGGACGGCCTCGAGCTGAACGGGCTCGTCGTGGCGCGCGGCGGCCAGGTGATGCTGCTGACGCTGTCGGATCGCCGTCGCCCGCCCGGGATCGGCTTCGGCGTCGGCTGGATCCACGTCTACCCGTCGACCCTGTACGGCGATCCGCTCGCCGGGGCGGAGCGCCTGGCCGTCCAGTCCGTGCGGGCGCTCGGCCTGCGCGACGGGATCGCCTTCCCGCAGCTGATCGCCACCGCCGCCGGCCGGGTGAGCGTCGTCGAGGTCGCAGCCCGGATCCCCGGCGGGCAGATGGCCGACCTCGCGCGGCACGCGGTCGGCGTCGACCTGCTGGAGGTCGCCGTGCTGCAGGCTCTCGGCAGGCCCGTTCCGGACGAGCTCGTCCTGCCACGCCTGTCTCAGCCCCTCGCGATCCGGTTCCTGACCGCGGAACCCGGCCCGCTCCCGACCGGGAAGGTGACGAGCGTGTCGGGCCTGGAGCGCGTGCTCGCGTTTCCCGGCGTCGTCCAGGCTGACGTCTTCCTTGCCGTCGGTGAGACGATCCGCCCGGTGCGGCTCGACGGCGACCGACGCGGCTACGTGATCGCGGTGGGACAGACGAACCTCGAGGCGCTCGAACGAGCCGAAGCCGCCGCGACGCTGCTGGACGTGGAGGTCGAGTGAGAGCCAATCGGCACGGTCTCGGCACGCTCCCGGCACAGACGTGTGCGTCTTTCCCGGCTACCGTCCCCACCGGGGGAGCCGAGTTCAGCCCCACCCCTCGAAGGGGCGGGGGCTGCCCGCGGCCTCCGGCCGAAGGGGACACCGCGCAGCGGAACAGGGCGCGGGGAGGCATGGCCTGATGAGCTGTGCGTTCGACCTCGGCCACTACCGCGAGCTGATCGGCGCGGCACGGGCGGGCGGGTACCGGCCGGCGTTCTTCGACCGAGACCCGGCCGACGGCGACCTGATCCTGCGCCACGACGTCGATCTCTCGCTCGACGCGGCCCTGAGCGTCGCCGAGCTGGAGGCGGAGCTGGAGTGGCCGGCCACGTACTTCCTGATGACGGAGAGCGTCTTCTACAACCTCGCCTCGTCCGAGGGAGCCCGCGCGATCGCCCGGCTGCGGGCGCTCGGACACCGGATCGGCCTGCACGCCGTCTGGCCGAATGCCGCGCGCGACGATCGTTTCGACCCCGTGATCGCCTGGCACAACCCCGATCCCGAGTACATGTCGGCGCCGGTCGACGGCGCCGCGAACGTGATGGAGGAGCGTTTCTTCTCTCCCGCCACGTACCGGTCCGACTCCAACCAGCACTGGCGGAGCGGCTGCCCCCACAACGCGCTCGCTCGGCGCGAGCTGCCGTGGCTGCAACTCCTTACCCACCCCGAGATCTGGGCCTATCCGGGCGCGACGATGGGGGAGACGATGCGGGCGATGCTGAATGCGGAGCGCGAGCGGCGGCTGGCCCAGCTCGCCGAGGATCGGATCGATCTGTCGTGAGCACGACGACGATCCTCGTATCGGCGTCTGGCGCGCCCGGCACGGCGGCGCTCCTGCGCGGGCTCCGTGAGAACGGGGAGCGGCCGGTCCGCCTGGTCGGTACCGACATGTCCGAGCGGGCGATCGGCCGGCATCTCTGCGACGCGTTCCACCTCGTCCCGCCCGGCTCGGACCCCGGCTTCGCAGACGCAGTGCTCGACGTCTGCCGTCGGGAGGGCGTGGACGCCGTACTGCCGCAGTCGTCGTTCGACCTGCCGGGGCTCGCCGCGGCGAAGGAGCGCTTCGAGGGCATCGCCGTGCTGGTCGCCTCGCCCGAGGCGATCCGCCGCTCGAACGACAAGGCCGAGACGTACGCGCTGCTCGACCGGATCGGCGTGCGAGGCCCCGCGTGGCGGCGCGTGACCGGCGCGGACGCGGTCGCGACGGCCGCGCGCGAGCTCGGCTATCCGGACGTGGACGTCTGCCTGAAGCCCGTCTTCTCGTCCGGCTCCCGCGGGTTCCGGGTGCTGTCGGCGACGGCCGACCGGCGCGAGCAGCTGCTGTCGAACCGGCCCGGCGTCGCGGGCGCCATGCGGCTGGAGGAGCTCGTCGAGCTGCTGCCGGCCGAGGGCGGTCCCGAGCTGCTCGTGATGGAGCTGGCGACCGGCGGCGAGCGCACGATCGACGGCATCGCCGTCGGCGGGCGCATCGCGCTCGGTCACCCGAAGACGCGCGAGGCGATGCGCGCCGGCCTCGCGATGTACTTCCGAGACGCTCGAGGACGAGGGCCTGATGGATACGGCCCGGAAGATCGTGGCCGAGCTGGAGCTCGACCACTTCTTCAACATCCAGCTCGTCGGCGAGCACGTGATCGAGATCAATCCGCGCATCTCGACGATCGTCTACCAGGAGGATCTCGAACATTCCGTGGCTCGGTGTCAAGCACGCGCTCGGCGAGATCTCCGCGGACGAGCTGGCCGCGCTGTCCGTCCGGGTGCGCCCGTCGCGGAGGACGCTCCGCTTCTTCGACCAGGTCGACTGGGACGAGTGACCGGAACGGACCTGGCTCCGGCCGCGGCGGGAGGCCCATCCCTAACCCCCGCCCACCCACGGGGCAAGGTCGAGGGTAGCGGCCGCGGGCACTCCCCAGCGTGGCGGAAGTGGGACGATTCGTGAACGGGCCGCTCCGTGTCGTTCACTGCCCGGTGAACACGGCCGGGGTGCCCTGGCAGAACGTGCAGGCGCTGCGCCGGAAGGGCGTCGACGCGACAGCTCGTCGTCTTCGAGCGCTACCGGCTCCACCCCGAGGCGGACTGGTGCCTCGACCGCCCGGAGGGGACCGTCGGCCGCCAGCTCGTCCAGTGGCGCGCATTCGCCCGGCTGCTGCCGCGCACCGACGTCTTCCACTTCTACTTCGGGCTCACGCTCGTGCCGAAGTCGCTCCAGTTCCCGATCCTGCGTGCGACGCGCAAGAAGTCGCTCTTTCACTTCCTCGGCTCGGACATCCGCGGCAAGAGCCCCGCCCAGCTGGCCTACGGACGGCGGGCGGACGGCCAGGTCGTCGGCTCGTACGACGCTGCACGCTGGGTTCCCGAGGCGGATGTCGTGCCACCCGGGATCGACCTGCGCGACTACCGCGCCGTCCCGCCCGGCGATCGCGACCGTCCCGTGATCGTGCACGCGCCGTCGAGCCGCCGCCGCAAGGGCACCGAGCACGTCACCGCAGCCGCCGACGGCCTGCCGGCCGAGCTGCAGATCATCGAGGGCCTCCACCACGACGAGGCACGCCGCCGCTACGAGACTGCGGATATCGTCGTCGATCAGCTCAACGCAGGCTGGTACGGGCTCTTCGCGATCGAGGCGATGGCGCTCGGCAAGCCGGTCGTCTCGTTCCTGCACGACGAGGCCGTCCGCCGCACCGAGGAGGCCTTCGGGATCGAGGTTCCGATCGTCCGCGCGACCAGGGACACCCTCCCGGACGTGCTGGGCCGGCTCGTCCGCTCACCCGAGGAGCGGAGGCGGATCGGGGCCGCCGGCCGCGCCTACGTCGAGCGGGTTCACGACATCGATCGCGTCGCCGATCGCCTGCTCGACATCTACGCTCGTTTGTGATGCGCGTGTCGGCCTGCACCGGCATCTTGGCCACCCCGCACGGGATCTCCGTCGCCCGGCGCGTCGCGGCGCCGGGCTGCTGATGCTCGGCCACCAGCTCAAGCGGCTCGGCAGGCATTCCCTGATCTACGGGCTCGGGGGGATCGTCTCGCGGGTACTCGCCCTCCTCCTGCTGCCGCTCTACACCCGCTACCTGCCGCCGGGGGCGTACGGCCGCGTCGAGCTGGTCACCGCTGCCGTGGCGGTGGCGGCGATCGTGCTCCAGCTCGGCATCTCCAGCGCGTTCTTCCGCTTCTACTTCGACACGAAGGACCCCGTGCAGCGGCTGCTCGTCGTCCGCACGTCCTTCTGGTTCACGATGGGGATGGCGACACTCGGCCTCGTCATCGGCCTGGTCTTCGCCGTGCAGATCGCGCACCTCATCCAGCTCGGCGACGATCCCGGCCTCGTCCGTGCGGGCGCCGTCGGACTCTGGGCGCAGACGAACTACGGGCAGCTCACCTCGCTCTTCCGGGTCGAGGAGCGCTCGGTCGCCTACGCGATCGCAACCGTCTCCAACGTCCTGATCACCGTCGCCGCGATGGTGCTGTTCGTCGCCGTCTACGACCTCGGCGCGATCGGGCTGATCGTCGGCAACTTCACGGGCACGCTCTGCGTCTACTTCGTCCTGCTCGCCTACCGTCACGAGCAGCTCGGGCTTCAGTTCTCGCGGCCGCTGCTGCGGAGGATGCAGCATTTCGGAATGCCGCTCGTCCCCTCGGCGCTCGCGCTGTGGGGAATCGGCTGGATCGACCGCATGTTCGTCGCGCACTACAACGGCCAGGCCGAGGTCGGCGTCTACTCGGTGGCGATCAAGATCGCCTCGATCGTGGCCTTCATCATGCTCGCGTTCCGCACCGCATGGCCTGCCTTCGCCTACTCGATCGAGGACGACCGCGAGGCCCGGCGGACGTACGCGTTCGTGCTCACGTACCTGCTCTTCCTGTGCTCGTGGGTGTCGCTGGCGCTCGGGCGCGCTGGCGCCGTGGCTGACCAGGCTCCTCACCTCGCCCGGACTACCAGCGCGCGCAGGAGGGCATCGCGCTGCTCGCGTTCGCCGGCACGGCCTATGCGGGCTACACCGTGCTCGCGATCGGCAGCGGACGGGCCCGGCGGACGCAGTTCAACTGGGTGGTGACCGGGACCGGCGTGGCGCTGAACATCGGCCTGAACTTCTGGCTGATCCCGCGCTACGGGATGGTCGGCGCCGCGATCTCGACGCTCGCCGCCTACGTCGATGCTCTTCGTCGGGATGTGGCTCTACGCACAGCGCGTCTACCCGGTGCCGTACCAGTGGCGGCGCGTGCTGACCGTCACCGGCGCGGCCGTCGGACTGACGGTGGCGGCGCGGGCGACCGGCGCTCCGCTCGCCCTCTCGCTGGTCGCCGTCGCGGTCTATCCGCTCGTGCTCGCAGCGCTCGGCTTCTACCTCCCGGCCGAGCGGGCGCGGATGCGGCGGCTCGGCAGTCGCCGGAACTCCGCTCCGCCACGCCTAGCGTGACGACTTCCGGCGGCGGCGGCGGCGCCGGCGGCTACGCGACGACGCGGTAGACCTCGAACACCTCGGCGCAGCTCGCGGTTCACGTTGATGCCGTGGGTGCGCGCGAGGCTCCAGATGTACTCCGGGTCGGAGTACCGCCGGTGCTGCTGCGACTCGTACTTCGCGAGCGCGGCGACCTTGCGCTCGACGTGGCCGCGCTCGCAGCGAGACGTACGCCTGGTACGAGAAGTCGTAGTTGTTCCACGGGATCTCGTAGCCGAGGATCGTCGTCCGCTTGAAGGCGCGCAGGCCCTCGGCGGCGACCACCTGGTGATCCTGGTGGATGTCGTGGATGCTCGGCTGGAGGACCGCGTCGGGCTTCCACTCCTCCCACAGCTCGATCAGCAGCTCGAGGATCTCCTGCCGGCGCTCCGGGAACGTGCGCACCTCGAAGTCGTGGACGATCGAGGTTCTCCTCCGGGATGCCGAGCTCGGTCGTCGCCTCGCGCACCTCGCGGGCGAGCGTGTCGGGCGGCGAAGCCCTCCGGCAGCGACTTCGTGGCGATCGAGAACGCGACGTAGCGCACCTCCGAGCCCGCCTCGACGAGCCGCGCCATCGTCCCGCCGCAGCCGAACTCGCCGTCGTCGGTGTGGGGCGCGAGCACGAGCACGCGGCGCCAGGCTTCGATCATCCGCCAATTCCTATCACCGACCGCGGAGGAGGAGGCCGCGGCCCGGTATGCGCACGGGCCGGGTTAGGGTTGGCGGCTGATGGCCTCCTCGGCGTCCATCCTCGCGGCGTTCGGCATCTGCCTCGTCCTCGCCACGTCCAGGCGGAGCACCGTCGTGGGCGGCTTGGCGATCCTCGCCGTCTCGGAGTTGCTGCTCGCCGGCTCGAACGGGACCGGCCTCGCGAGCGTGACGAGCAAGCGGCTCGCGCTGGCGCTCGTGGCCGTCGTCGTACTGGGAGCCGTCGCGGCCTTGCTGGTCCGCCTGCCGGCGCTCGTGCCGCCGCTCGTGCTCGTGACCGCTCCGATCCGGCTGCCGTTGCACTTCGGAGGCGGCCAGATCGTCGGGCTCACGCACGGCGGGGATCTGAGCCGGCTCCTACCGCTCTACCTCGTGCTCGCGGCAGCGGGTCTCGCGCTGATCTGGCGAATCGTGCGCGGAAGACCGCCGCGCCCCCTGCCGCGAACCTTCGCGTATCCGACCGCGGCGTTCCTCGCCTTCGCATCGGTGTCGCTGCTCTGGTCGAGCTCGACCCGCCCGGCGAGGAACCTGCTCGAGTTCTTCCTGATCCCTTTCGCCGTACTCGTCGCCGTCGTCGCCCAGTCTCCGTTCCCGGCCTGGATGCCGCGCCTGCTCGGGAGGGATCAGTCGTCGGGCTCTCGACGCTCTTCGCCGTGGTCGGGCTCGTCGAGGAGGCGACGCACCGGCTGCTCTTCTACTCCTCCGTGGTCGAGATCGGGAACGCCTACTCGAACTTCTTCCGCGTCACCTCGCTCTTCCGCGATCCGAGCCTGTACGGGCGCCACGTCGTGCTCGGGATGGCGATCCTCCTCGTCGGGCTCCTCTACCGCGACGTGAGCGCCTACGTCGCTGTTCCGCTGCTCGCGATCCTCTTTGCCGGGCTCTTCTTCTCGTACTCGCAATCGAGCTTCGCCGCCCTCTTCGCCGTGACGATCGGCGTGTCGCTCGTCGCCGGGGATCGCACGGTGCGTCTCATCGTTGCCGGGTTCGCCGTGCTCTTCGTGCTCGTCGGCGCGGGGCTCGTCGCGAACAAGGTCGCCGACGCGTCTGCGCGGCGCGCGACGAGCGACCGCTCGCGGCGCGTGGTCCTGACCGCGAAGGTCTTCTTCCACCACCCGCTGGCCGGCGTCGGGATCGGCTCCCAGCCGCGCGCGACGCCAGGCGCTGTCGACAAAGAAGGGGCCGCCGACCTTCTACGTCTCGCACTCGACGCCGCTCACGGTCGCCGCAGAGCTCGGGTTGGTCGGCCTCGCGTTCTACGCGGCGCTGCTGGCCGGGGTCGCCGGGATGCTGCACCGCGTATGGAGGCTGGCGCCGGCCTTCGGCCTCGGCCTCGCCGCCGTGTTCTTCGCGCTGTTCGTGCACTCGCTCTTCTACAGCAGCGGGCTCTTCGATGACCCGATGGCCTGGCTCGTGCCGGCGCTCGCAGCGAGCTTCCTGAACCGCGACGTACCGGCGACGGCGTCGTGAGCGGCGGCGGCGAGCGGATCGACCGCCGCGGCGCCTGGATCCTGCTCGCCGTGCTCGGCGCTCTGGTCGCGGTGGACGCCCCCCAGCTCGGTTCCGATCCGTGGCCCTTCAGGCCTCCCGCCGTGCATCCGCACGGGCTGCTCGCGGCCGTCGTGCGAGCCGGCCACGGCCGCTGGGATCTGGGACTCATCCGGACGCCCGCGATGCTGGCCGGGCTCCTCGTCGCGGCGGTCGCGGTCGCGGTCTGGCGGCTTCCCCCCTGGCCCCGATGGGCCGCCGTCGCGCTCTGCACGGTCGTCGCCGGCCTCCTGCTCGTGCCGGCCGTCCTGCTCCAGGTCGGCCTCCGGGACGCGACGGCGCCCTGGTTCTACACGAACGACTCGACCTACCAGATCGAGCTCGCCGGCGACCTCACCCTCCACGGTCACGACCCGTACGGGCACGACTACGAGGGATCCGGGCTGGAACGCTTCTACTCCCGGAACGGCACGGTGCCGCCACCGTCGGCGCATCGCGCAGGTCGCACTGGGTCATTTCGCCTACTTCCCGGGCACCGCGCTGACCGCCGCCGCATGGCGGGTGCTGCCCGCGCCGCTCGACGACTACCGCGTGTTCGTGCTGCTGGCCACGCTCGCGGGACTTTTCGCCACGTTGCTCGTGCGGGCGCCGTTCGTCTGGAGGCTCTCTGCCGGAGCGGTGATCGCCGCCAATCCGCTCGCGGTGCGGGCAGCGTGGTTCGGTACGGCGGACGCCCCGAGCCTTCTCTGCGTCGTCCTGGCATTCGCTTTCGTGACGCGTCGCCGACCGGTCGCGGCCGCGGCCGCGCTCGCCGTTGCGGTGCTGCTCAAGCAGTTCGCGCTGGTCGCCCTGCCGTTCCTCGCGCTGATGATCGTGATGCAGGGCACGCCGCGACCTGCCCTGCGCCGGGCCGCTACGACCTTCGCGCTCGTCGTCGCCGCCGGCTTCCTGCCGTTCCTCGTGGCCGACCCCGGCTCGCTCTGGCACGACACGATCACGTACGGCGCGGGCACCTACCGGATCGTGGGCTACGGCCTCTCGTCGCTGTTCCTCCGGGCGGGGATCGTCGGCGACCGCTACGGGTCGTACCCGTTCGTGATCCTGGTGCTCCTCGTCTGGCTGCCCGTGACGGTGTGGATGCTCTGGAACCAGAGACGCTCGGGCCCCTGGGCGGGAGCCGCTGGCTTCGCCGTGTCGATGTTCGTGCTCGTCTTCGTCGCCCGCGTATTTCAGACCTCCTACCTGGTCTGGCCCCTCGTCGGCGGCACGCTCGCGGTGCTGCTGGCCGCCGAGGAAGAGCCGCTCAGCAGGCCATGAGAGTGCGCCGGCGCGCGGCGGGCGCCGTGCGTGGGGCGCACGGCGCGAGGCCGTAGATCCTCCCGCTCCCGACCAGGTAGGCGCGCTGCTCGTCGGCGACGATCGGCGAGTAGCGGCCGTCGGGGAACGACCAGACGAGCCGGCCGGTTCTCGCGTCGAGCGCGTAGGTTCCGCGCCGGCCCCTCTTCGAGTACCGCGACGCGCGTCGACCGCAGTTCTCGCAAGTCGAGAAGTAGACGAGCCCGTCCATCACGGTCGGCGCTCCGTGCACTGCGCCGGCTGCTGCGTACTTCCAGCGCAGCCTCCCCGTGGCGGCGTCGAACGCGGAGAAGTAGCCGTCGTAGGTGCCGACGTAGACCGTCCGCCTCCACACGGCGGCCGACGTGTAGACATAGGTTCCCGCCCGCTGCGCCCACAGCAGGTCGCCCGTGCGCTCGCCGTACGCGTAGAGGGTCCCGTCGGTGTTGCCGATGAAGACCCGGCCGTACGCGACCGCCGGGGTGGTGTAGAAGTACTCGCGGCCGTTGGGGAAATGGGAGTACGAGCTCGCCCGCCAGCGGATCCGTCCGGTTCTCGGGTCGAGCGCGTAGAGGTGGCCGGCGTTGTTGCCGATGAAGAGCATTCCCCTGTCGTACGCCGCCGAGCTGTCGACCTCGGCGTCAGTCTGCGTGGACCACCGGAACCTGTGGGTCTTCACGTCGAGCGCGTAGACCTTTCCGTCCCAGGAGCCGAGGTACAGAACGCCGTTCAGCAGCAGCGGCGAGGACTCGCTGGGAGCCATGACCTTGCGCCACAGCTCCTTGCCGGTTCGCGCGTCGAGGGCGACGACGAAGCCCGGGACATTCCGCGGGCCGTAGTCGCAGGGAGGCGGCAAGTACGGCTGATAGACGACGCCGTGCGCCACGGTAGGGGACGCCGCGGTGCAGTTGTGGTACCGGTTCTCCCACACGATGCGGCCGGTACGCGAGTTGACCGCGAGAAACTGCCCGGTGGACCCGGGGATGTAAACCTTGCCGTACGCAACCGCCGGCGGAAACTCGATCGCAGGGCCGGCCTGCACAAGCCACAGCCGCCGGTAGGGCGGCCGCACCTTGAACGGCGCGGCGAAGCGGGTCCGGGCGATGTCGTAGCCGTAGGTCACCCACGGTGTCTGGTCGATCACGCGCTTCGGCAGCCTGATCGCGCCGGGCTTCTCGCCGGGGCTGAACTGGATGGTGGGAGACCCCAGCTTCGTGTGTACCTGGTGGGTCTTCCAGTGCCAGAAACCGGCGCCGGCTCCCACGAGGAGAACGGCAGCTACCAGGATTGGCAAGGAGGACGCGCTTCATGGGCGGCAGCGCCGGACCGGACGCGCAGCCAGACTAGCCGGGGTGATCCGGAACGGCGTCACACACGCCGACAGAAGGTGAGCAGCCTGACGGCAGCTCAGCCGCGGCGCTTGTGAACGACGACGTGAGCGACTGCCCGATGGCGGTTCGCCTCGACCACGAGCCGGTAGCGGCCGGGCTTGAGCAGCGGCAGCAGCAGGAGCCGCTTCCTCGCCGTGCCCGTTTGCTTGCCGACCCGCCAGCGGTATGGGCGCGCGTCGGTGGAGACGTAGACACGGGCCCGGTGGCCGGCGCGAGCCTCGATGACGGGCTCGACGATCCGGATGTAGCGGATGTGGACGGTCCCGGCCGAGACCGGAGCGGAGACGTTGCCGGCACGGTCGCGAGCAACGACCTGTAACCGATACGCGCCGGCCGCAAACGATCGCCCGTCGACTCGTCCATACCAGTGCAGCTGGCCGCCGGCCGTTCGTACAGGGGTTTCGACCCGCCGCCTCCCGTTGACGAACAGGGTCGTCGACGCGGGCTCGCTGAGCACGTAGCCCAGGACGATTCCGTCCGCCCGGTGGTCGCCGTCCGGCGAGAACACCGCGGGGCGCACCTTGAGCGGATGGATTTGCGGTGGCGTGGTGTCGACAGCGATCGGGTTGGGAGGCACGAACGTGCGGTCGAGGTCGCTGAGCTGGATCCGTACGTGGTACCTGCCTTCCGGCAGGACGTGGCCCTCGTCGTCGCGGCCGTTCCACGTGAAGTGGTGGAGGCCCTGGATGCGCTTCTCGGTGAAGAGGGTGCGCACCGGTCGGCCCGTCGCGTCGACGATCGAGAGCGTCACCAGATCGGGCTTCGGCAGGCGGAACGCGATCCGAGCCACGTCGGTCCGGCACCTGCAGACCGGCGAGAACACGCTGTCGACGCGCGTGCCCGTTACCGGGCTCTTCTCGAGCTTCAGACGCTCGGTGAACGCGAACGCGGCCGCCGTTGCGGCGAGCAGGCCGAGCACGAGCAGCAGGCGGAGGAGCCGCGCCAAGGCGTGTCGATTCTAGTGCTCTGCATCAGAACGGCTCGACGCTGCGCACGAGCACGAACGGCTCCGCGTAGTCGCATCCGACCGTCGCGCCGAAGAACCCCGCATGGGCCTCGAGCGCGCGCGGGTTGCGCGGATGCGGATACGGGCGCGTCTCGGTCTCGAAGCAGGCGAACGCCCTGAGCTTCTGCTCCAGCGTGGCGGTGACGTCCACGAACCAGTTCGGCACGAACCAGTTCGTCCCCGCCGGGGTCCACTCGGTGCTCGACGTCGGCGCGTAGGTGAGGACGCGGCGAACGACCTGCCCCGGCGTGGGACGCGTCGCCACGGCAACCGAGTCGAAGAGCGCCCGGTGATCGCGGTTGACGTCCGGGTGGACGGTGTAGACGATCTCGGCGCCGAACTCGCGCACGTGCTCCTCCACGATCCGGTTCACGTCGACGTGCGGGACGGTGTCGAGCCGCATATCCGGAAGATCGTGATGGACGTAGTCCGAGACGCCGAGCGCGTCGGCCGCCGCCCGCGCCTCCAGGTCCTTCTGCTCCCGGCGCTCTGCGTCGCCGGGGTACTGCGTCGAGCTGCCGTCGGTCACGCACACGACCCGCACCTCGTCGCCGGCGCGCGTGTGGACCGCGATCGTCCCGCCCATACCCAGGACGTCGTCATCCGGATGGGCTGCGAATACGAGCACGCGCATCGCTCCTCCTTACCCGAGTCGGGCCCCGACGGCAAGCTCGACCGCAGGCTCGACTTCCTCGAGCAAGAGGCAGCCGTCTCCGCAGGCCACGACAGGCCCTTCCGGCAGCTCCGACACGATCGTGCCGGCGGCTCCGGCGGGCCCGTCCGCCGCGCGTGCGCGCCAGACGACGAGCCGCTCGTCGCCGAAGTACGTGAAGGCGCCCGGGTACGGCCTCGTCTGAGCGCGCACCCAGACATCGAGGTACGAAGCCCGTGTCTGCCAGTCGATGATCCCGTCGGCCGGAGTCCGCTTCGGCCAGGCGCTCCCCCGTCGCCCGTCCTGCGGCACGCGGGGCGCGGTGCGCGCAATGAGCCTGGGGACGTACTCACGGATGAGCTCGAGGTGCGCCTCGCCGAGCTTGTCGAACAGCGTCGTCGCCGTCTCATCGGGCGCGACCGGCACCTCGACCTGGCCGACGATTGGCCCGGAGTCTGCCGTCGGATCGGTGATCTCGAACAGGGTCACCCCCGTCCGCGCCAGCCCGCTGAGGAGAGTCCACGGGATCGGGGCACGCCCGCGGTGCCTGGGGAGCAGGGACGGGTGCATCCCGAAGACGCCCTCCGAGGCCGTGGCGATGAAGGGCTCTCGCACGAGCTGCGACCAGCCCACCACGAAGATCAGCTGCGGCTCGAGCCGGCTCACGGCCTCCACTGTCGTGTCGCTGTTGACGTCCGCCGTCTCGATCAGCCGCGCGCCCAGCTGCCCGGCGAGGTCGTCGAAGGCGCACTGGCCGGAGCGGTCAGGGTCGATCGGCCCGGGCAGCGTCACGATCCCGACGATGTCTGCACCCGCCGCGGCGCTCGCCTCGAGACTCCTGCGTCCGATCGTGTCGAAGCTGACCCAGACGAGCCGCACTACTCGCTCCGCAGCGGCTGTCGCAAGCGCACGAAGGGAGAGCCTAAAGCAACTGGGCCAGCGTGACGACGAGGGCCGCGACGGACCCCGCCAGCACGACGAAGGCGAAGGCCGTAGCCCACACGGCGATCTTCAGCTGCCGCGGCACCAGGAACCAGCCGACGCCGACCAGTGCCCGCTTGTCGAGCGCGGGCCGCGTCGGCCAGAACCTCGACAGCCCGAGGGCTGCGAGCAGCCTCCCGGGTAGGGTCGCGTCGAATCGCGCCTGCTCGGCGGCCCTCAGCCGCTGCCGCCAGCGCGCGGCCATCGCGTCGGCCTCGCGCCGGGCGGCGCGCCGGTAGAGCGGAAGCCTCTGCCGCCGCCCGCTCCAGTACTCGAGCGAGCTGCGTGCGTCCTCGACCGCGGGCGGAGCGAGCATGCGCTCGATCAGCACGACATCGGGATCCGGAGCGGCTCGCATGGACGATATCGAGTGTAGCCGCGCTCGGGCCGGACGCCGGGCGGAGCGGTCTTCCTTTCCGCCCAACCCATCGACGACTGGACCGCGATACGGTGAATCCAGGTGACGATATTCAGTCGGGTACTCGCCGGCTGCGCCGGGCTCATCGCGCTCGCCGCCCTCGTGGGAGCGGGCTCGACCGCGCGAACGATCGGCGAGCCCACGGGCGCGACCACAGACCCGCCAGGCACGATCGTCGCGTCCTTCGCCCAGAGGAGCTATCCCCAGGCCGCAGTGGCCCACCTCGATGTGCGGACGGACGCGCGGCGGGTCACGCTGCAGCTCTTCCGGGCCGGGCCCGAGGCCGTGCACTCGCGCAGCGACGACCAGATGAAGGGCGTCCCGGTCGGCCCGGCGCACTCCGTGCGACCGGGCCGGGTCGCCGTTCGGCTCTGGTTCTGGCCGAGCGGCATGTACTTCGCGCAACTCACAGCTCCCGGCTCGCGGCGCGGCTACGCGCCATTCGTTCTCCGGCCGCTCGTGCCCGGCCTGAACCGCGTAGCGGTCGTGCTGCCGACCAACACCTGGGCCGCCTACAACCTGCGGGACACGGACGGTGACGGCGTCGGGAACTCCTGGTACGCGAGCCCGAGCGTCCACGAGGTCGACCTCTCACGCCCGTTCCTCAACCACGGAGTGCCGCCCCGCTACCGCGGGTACGACGCCGGCTACCTGCGCTGGCTCGCGCACACGAACCGGGCCGCGGACTACCTGTGCGACGAGGACCTCGACCGCATAGCGAGCGGCAAGGAACTCGCCGCACGCTACGACCTCCTCGTGTTTCCCGGCCACGAGGAGTACGTGACGGAGCACGTCTACAACATCGTCGAGCGCTACCGCAACCTGGGCGGGAACCTGATGTTCCTGTCCGCGAACAACTTCTTCTACAAGGTCGTGCGCGAGGGGCACGTCCTCCACGGGCGCTGGCGCTGGCGCGATCTTCATCGTCCCGAGGCGGCGCTCGTCGGCGCTCAGTACGTGGACTGGGACAGGCACCTCTACCCCAACCGCCCTTACGTCGTGGTCGGCGCCCGCATCGCGCCCTGGCTCTTCCGCGGCACGGGGCTCCGCAACGGACGAACAGCTCGGCACGCACTACGGAATCGAGATCGACGCCAGGACGCCGCAGTCGCCACCGGGGACCAGGTGCTGGCGATAATCCGCAACATCTTCGGTCCCGGCAAGACCGCCGAGATGACCTACTACGAGACGCGGCGGGGCGCGAAGGTCTTCGACGCGGGCACGATCAACTTCGGCAGCGCGGCCGCCTCCGCGCCGCTCCTGAACAACCTCTGGGCGCGGCTCAGCCGGCCGTAGCGTTCAGCCGCCGACGGGCGGGCTCTCGACCGAGACCGGCGTAGCGGGGCGCCGGCCCGAGCGGGCAGCCACGAGCGCCCAGATGCCGAACGCGAACGCCGAGGCGATCAGCCCGCCGCGCGAGCACCCAGTTCGCCTGGGGCACGTTGACGAGCTTCAGCCCCGTGAACACGAGCACGGTGGCGAGCGCGAGCTGCAGCGTGCGGCCCGGGGATCTTCGGCGTATACCGGCTCGTGATCAGCACGCCGGGGATCGAGCCGATCAGCAGCCACGCCATCGCGTGCACGTCGACGTTGCCGCTGATGAGGTGGCCGACACCGGCGACCCAGAGCAGCGCCGCCGCGTGGAAGATGTCCGTGCCCACGATCTTCGCCATCGTCAGCGGGTAGACCATCACCATCACGAGCCCGAAGAACGTGCCGCTGCCCACCGAGGTGAGTCCGACGACGAAGCCGAAGACGGCGCCGATCGCCACGGCGATCACCTTGTCGCGGGTGCCCATGATGAACGGCGCGTCGCTCGGCGCGATGCCGCGCCTCAGGAACCCCTTGAGCGACGAGCCCGAGCCCGCCGACGACCAGCGCCGCGCCGACGGCGTAGGCTCATCCAGTCCTGCACGCCGTTCGCCGTAGCGTGCGGGTCAGCCAGGTCGTCGACCGCCACGCCGAGCAGCGACATCGGCCCGGAGCCGAGGAACATCCAGCGCGTCAGCCGCGCATGGACGGTGCCGAGCCGCCGGTGCCGCACGGCGCCGAACGACTTGAAGATCGCGCCGTGCACGATGTCAGTGCCGACCGCGTACGTCGGCTTGAAGCCGAAGACGATGATGAGGATGGGCGTCATCAGCGAGCCGCCGCCCATCCCCGTCAGCCCGACCAGAGCGCCGATCAGGAGCCCCGTGAGGGTGAACTGCCAGGTCACGCGGTGCTGTACGCCTCGATCAGCACCTCGGCCACCTCGGGCCGCGTGAACTCGACAGGCGGCAGCTCGCCCTCGGCGAGCATCTCCCGCACCTTCGTGCCGGAGAGGAAGACGCGGTCCTCGGCGCCGTGCGGGCACGTCTTCGACGACGCCATCTGGCCGCAGGCGTTGCACCAGAACGAGTGCTCGAAGAACATCGGCTCGATGTCGAGCTCGTGCGGCTCGAACTCGTCGAAGATGAGCTGCGCGTCGTAGCGTGCCGTAGTACGTGCCGACGCCGGCGTGGTCGCGGCCGACGATGAAGTGCGAGCAGCCGTAGTTCTTGCGGCAGATCGCGTGCCAGATCGCCTCGCGCGGCCCGGCGTAGCGCATCGCGGCCGGGAACGCGGAGAGCAGGACGCGGTCGGCCGGGTAGTAGCCGTCGATCAGGATCTCGTAGCAGCGGACCCGCGTCGCGGCGGGCACGTCGTCCGACTTCGTGTCGCCGACGAGCGGGTGGATGAGCAGGCCGTCGACGGTCTCGAGCGCGCCCTTCGTCAGGTACTCGTGGGCGCGGTGGATCGGGTTCCGCGTCTGGAAGCCGACGACGCGCTTCCAGCCGCGCTCGGCGAAGGCCGCCCGGGTCTCGGCGGGATCGAGCGCCAGCTCCGGGAAGCTCGACTCGGCCCGCTCGAACACGGTCACCGGACCGCCGAGGTACAGCGGCGTGCTGCTCGTAGAGCCGCGCGACGCCCGGATGCGCGTCCTCGGTCGTGCGGTAGCAGCGCTCGGCCTCGCGCGTCTTGTCGTACCCGTAGACGTCTCGTCGACCTCGAGCACGGCGACCGTGCGGCCCGTGCTCGTCGGCGAGCGCGACGCGGTCGCCCTGCGGCGCCTCCGCCACGGCGAGGCAGACCGGCAGCGACCAGGGCAGGCCGAGCGCGAGCCGCATCTCGGCGACGACCCGCTCGTAGTCGGCCTTGCCCATGAAGCCCTCGAGCGGCGAGAGCGCGCCCGAGGCGATCATGTCGAGGTCGCTCAGCTCGCGCGACGTCAGCGTGACGATCTCGAGCGAGTCGAGGTCGTCGGGCCGGTCGCCCGTGCGGTCGACGAGCGTGCCGCCGTGCGGCGCGATGAGGCCCGGCATCAGGCCGCCACCTCGTCCGCGCAGCAGGCCGAGCTCCTCGAGCTTGGCGATGATCAGGTCGGCGCTCTCCTCCGGCGAGTGCGGCTCCGTGTCGACCACGAGCTCCGGTCGCCCGGCTCCTCGTACGGATCGTCGACGCCGGTGAAGCCCTTGATCTCGCCGGCGAACGCCTTCGCGTAGAGGCCCTTGACGTCGCGGCGCGCGCACTCCTCGACCGAGGCCTTGCACGAACACCTCGACGAACGGCCCGAACTCCTCGACCATCGCTGCGCGCGCTGCGGCGCGTCTCCTCGTAGGGCGAGATCGCCGCGGCGATGCACGGCGCCGCCGTGGCGCGTGAGCCGCGAGGCGACCCAGCCGATGCGCGTCGATGTTCGTGTCGCGGTCCTCCTTCGAGAAGCCGAGGCCCTTCGAGAGGTGCGTGCGGACGGTGTCGCCGTCGAGGTACTCGACGATGGCGCCGCGCGCGTCGAGCTCGGGGCCCGACGATGTGCGCGATCGTGGTCTTGCCCGAGCCCGAGAGGCCGGTGAACCAGAGCGTGAAGCCGCCGCCGCGGCGTGCGCTCCGACTCGGGGTGCTCGTGCGCGTAGATGTGGTCCGTCATGCGTCTCCTTTAGATGTGTCAGTGATCTGGCCGTTCCGTGGTCTGGGTATCGATGTGGATGCCGCACTCGAGCTTGTCGGAGCCGGCCCAGCGGCCGGCGCGCTCCTCCTCGTCGGGGGTCGTCGGCCGGGTGCACGGGATGCAGCCGATCGAGCGGTACCCGGTCTCGTGCAGCGGGTTGAACGGAATCTCGTTGACGTGGATGTAGGCCCAGACGCGCTTCTCGTCCCAGTCGGCGAGCGGGTTGACCTTCCAGACGTCGTAGCGCTCCGAGCGCACGACCTTGGGCGTCGCGACGCGGCTCGGCGACTGGTCGCGCCGGATGCCGGCGACCCAGGCGTCGTACGGCTCGAGCGCGGCGATCAGCGGCTCGACCTTGCGGATGTGGCAGCAGCGGTCGGGGTCGCGCTCCCAGAGGTTCGGGCCCTCGCGGCGGTGCTGCTCGGCGACGGTGATCACCTGGGGGCTGGATCAGGTTGAGGCCGTAGCGCTCGACGAGCCGGTCGCGCGTCTCGTACGTCTCGCGGAAGAAGAGCTGCGTGTCGAGCTCGATCACGTCGATGTCGAGCCCGAGCTCGGAGACCATGTGCACGAGCACCGACGACTGCTTCTGCCACGAGCACGTCAGGCAGAGCCGGTCGCCGTACTCCGCGGACGCCCAGCGCAGCACGTCCTCGGCGGACATGCGCCTCGAAGTCGCGCTCGCGCTCGAGCCGAGCGCGCCGGGCGCCTCGTCAGGAAGCGGCCGGCTCAGGCTCACCGAGCAGCACCTCCTTGAGCGTGTCGCCGCGCAGGCCGAGGCGCAGCGTCTCCAGCGGGATCACCTCGTCGGGCGGGATGTTGCCGAGGTTCACGGTCGGGCCGAAGTGCTTGATGAACCAGGCCTGCGACGGACTTCGTCGGCGCCTCGAAGATGACGTTCTCGGAGCCGACGGCGCCGCGCGATCTCGCCGATCAGCTCGGTGCGCATGCCGCCGGACGGCGTCGAAGATCCCGGCGGTGCCGCCCTCGCGGGCCTCGGTGATCACCTTCCAGGCGCCGGCCTCGAGCTCCTCGCTCAGCCACTGCGTCCACTCGTCGGCCGTGTACTCGACGGACGAGTCCTTCGAGCCGACCTCGGAGAGCACGGTGAAGTCGCGCGCGAAGTCGGCGATCAGCTCGAGCTTGCGCTCGCGCGGGATGTCGACGGTGCCGTCGGAGATCTCGACGTGCGTGAGCCCGAGCCCGCCGAGCCAGCGCTTGTAGTCGTCGAGCCGGCCCTTGACGTAGACGACCTCGAAGAACGTGCCGCCGACGACGACCGGCTTGCTCGCGCAGCACGGCGAGCTTGCGCTCGCAGGTTGCGGGTCACGTACGAGGTGCCCCAGCCGAGCTTGACGATGTCGATGTAGTCGCCGGCCACCTCGAGCACGTCCTCCCAGCCGCGCGGGCCGAGCCCCTTGTCGAGCACGTGGGTCAGCCCGGCCGTGCGGCGAAGACCGAGATCAAAGTCGGGCATAGAGCTCCTTCAGCTTCTCCTGGCGCTGCGGTCTGGACGTCGTGGTAGAGCGAGTTGCCGTGCGCGTCGATGCCGACCGTGAGCGGGCCGAAGTCCTTGACGCGGAACTTCCAGAGGCACTCGGGCATCAGCTCCTCCCACGGCCACCTCCTCGATCTCCTCGATCTGCGTCGTCTCGAGCGCGGCGGCGCCGCCGACGATCGCGAAGTAGACCATCCCGAGCCGGTGCATCGGCTCGATCGCCTCGTCGGGGAAGCCGCCCTTGCCGCAGATCGCGCGGACGCCGTACTGCGCGCCGAGCGGCTCGGTGAAGCGCACCATGCGCGCGCTCGTCGTCGTGCCGATGCAGACCTTCTCGTAACGGCCGGCCGTCGAGCTTGCGGACGCCGGGCGCGGTGTGCAGCAGGAACGCGCCGGCGAGATCCATCGGCGGCTCGACGCCCTCGTCGAAGATCCGGATCTGCGTGCGGTCGCGGATCCCGATGATGTGGCCCTGGACGGTGACCTCGTCGCCCGCGCGGAGCTTGAGGATCTCGGCCGGATCGGTGATCGGGAAGCGTCACCTCGTGCGTCGCCACCGTCACGCCTCCCGGTCGAACTCGACGTCGCCGTCGGCAGCGATGTGCGCGGTCGCGCGGCGCGCGGCCCAGCACTGGTAGTTGACGGCGACGGGGTTGAGCGTCATGTGCGTGTCCGCGTGCTCGATGTGGCAGTTGAGCACGGTCACGTCGCCGCCGAGCCCCATCGGGCCGATCCCGGTCTCGTTGAGCAGGCCGAACAGCTCGTCCTCGAGCTGCGCGACGATCGGGTCGGCGTTGCGCGTGCCGATCGGGCGGGCGATCGCCTCCTTCGCGAGGTACATCGCGTAGTCGGCCGAGCCGCCGATCCCGACGCCGACGATCCCGGGCGGGCACGGCTTGCCGCCGGCGCCGACGATCGACTCGAGCACGAACTGCTTGATCCCCTTCACGCCGTCGGCCGGCACGCACATCTTCAGGAAGCTCATGTTCTCGGAGCCGGAGCCCTTGGGCACGCACTTGACGTCGAGCCCGTCCCAGTCGGCGGATGAACTCCCAGTGCACGATTGGGCAGCCGGTGGCCGATGTTCGGCCCGGTGTTCTCGCGCGTGATCGTGTGCACCGCGTTCGAGCGCAGCGGATGCTCGAGCGTGGCGCGCGCCGTGCCGTCGCGCAGGGCCTCGTAGATGCGCGCCGGGTGCAGGGGGAAGTGCTCGCCGACGCGGCAGGTGTAGACCGCGATGCCGGTGTCCTGGCAGACGAGGTTCTGCTCGCTGTCGGCGACCTGGACGTTGCGCAGGATCGTCTGCAGCACCCGCTGCCCGGGCACCGACGTCTCGCGCTCGGCCGCCTCGGCGAGCGCGTCGCGCAGATCCTGCGGGATGTCCTTGAGCGCCCAGACGTAGAGGTGCGCGGCAGCGTCCTCGACGGCGCCCTGGAGGTCGGTCTCGACGGTGCTCATCCGGCCACGCCCCTTCCGACCGTGTCCCCGGAGCGCCCCCCGCCCCTTTCGAGGGGAGGGGCTCAACCCGCCTCCCTGGTCGTTCGACGATACCCGCGAACTGCGCACGTGTCTGTGCCGGAATCCGTGCCGATTGTGCGCCGAATCGTCCTCATGCCGCTGGCCTTCTCCGCCGCGGCCCGGCCCGCGCGGCGGCCGAACACACAGCACTCGAGCAGGGAGTTTCCCATCATGCGGTTCCGGCCGTGCGTGCCGCCCGCGATCTCTCCGCAGGCGAAAGAGCCCTCGCAGCGTCGTCTCGCGCGTGGGAGTCGATCGTCGAGCCGCCGTTCTGGTAATGGAGCACGGGGTAGGTGAGGATCGGCTCGGCGAGCGGATCGATCCCGGCCGAGCGGTAGCGCCGCAGCATGTACGGCAGCGAGATCTCGGCGTCCTCGAGGGCGATCCGCGTCGTGTCGAGATAGACCGCCGGGCGGCCGTCGGGCGTCTCCACGCCCTTGCCGCGCTCGACCTCGTCGACGATCGCGCGGCTGACCTCGTCGCGCGGCCCGAGCGAGTCGGTGAACTCCTCGCCGTCCGCGTTGACGAGCACCGCGCCGTAGGCGCGCGTCGTCTCCGGGATCGAGTAGCCCTGCATGTTCTGCGGCCAGGCCCCGCCGTTCGGGTGGTACTGCAGCGCGTCGAGGTCGCGTGCCTGCGCGCCGAGGTCGAGCGCGATCTGGTCACCTCGCCGGTCGCGCCGGGGTGGTTCGTCGACAGCTCGCCGCGCTCCTCGGCGACCCGAAAGCAGCGCCCGCCCGCCGCCAGCACGACTGCTCCGGCCTCCAGCTCGTGCTCGCCGCAGCGTGCGTGCCAGCCGTTCTCGGCCGGGAGCGAGCGCCTGCAGCGGCGACTTCGGGAAGCAGCTCGATCGCCGGACGCCTCGGCGGCTCGCGCAGCGCGGTCGTGATCGCATGGCCGGTGCGGTCGCCGACCTGGAGGAGCCGCTTGCGCGTCGCGCCGCCACAGCGGGCGAGCCGGTAGCCGCCGTTGTCCGGCGTGAACTCGACGCCGAGCTCCTCGAGCCAGTCGATCGCGGACGGCGCCTCCGAGGTCAGCACCTCGACGAGCTGCCGGTCCGCCGTCTCGTGCGACGAGCGCCAGACGTCCTCGGCGTGCTGCTCGGGCGAGTCGTCCTCGCCGAGCGCCGCCTGGATGCCGCCCTGCGCCTTGGCCGAGTTGCAGGACTGGAGCGATCCCTTCGTCGCCAGCGCGACCCGCGCGCCGGCGCCGGTCGGCGGACACAGCGGCGGCGAGACCAGAGGCCCCGCTCCCGATCACGAGCACGTCAAAGCTTGCCCTGGCCACAAGGGCCATGCTACCAGCTCTCGTCTAATGTCGACTCATTACGAGATGTTATGTCAAGCGAACGTGCTCAAGAACACGGCGCCGGCAGCCGATACCTCGTCCATGACTCGCGCCTTCTCGGTTCTCTCGCTCGTCGCCGCCCTCGCCATCGGCGGCTACATCTTCACGGCGCAGGCGAGCCAGCGTGCGCAGGGCACGCAGGCCGTCCCAGGCCTCGCACGCGATCGCCATGGCGAACCAGGTGGCCGCTACGTCGAGCTTCCGCCAGGCGTCGACCGCCCTCGAGGCGCAGCACGCCGAGACCGGAAGTTACGCCGGCACTGATCTCAGCTCGTACGGCGTCGTGCTCGTGCGCGGCGACGCGAGCGCGTACTGCATCCAGGCCGGCGCGGGAACCGCGGTCTCGCACCAGGACGGGCCGGGCGCGGCCGCCGCGGCCGGACCCTGCTGAGCCGCTGCCTCGCGCCCGCAAGCGGCCGCTGCCATCTGCTGCTCTTCGATCAGCAGTTTCCAGGCCTGGCAGCTGGCCCCGGTCACCAGACCGAGCGCAGCAGCTCCTCGACCTCGCGCCGCGCTGGCCGGCCGCGGGTTCGCGCGTGCGCCGGGACGGACGATCACGGCCTCGGCGACCTCGCCGAGCTCGTCGGCTCGGGCACGCCGAGGTCGCGCAGCCGGGCGAAGCCGCCGAGCCGGGCCAGCTCCTCGACGCGGCCGGCCGGATCCTCGGTGCCGAGCGCCTCGCCGAAGCCGGGCGATCGCGTCGGGGGCGACCTCGCGCGTTGAAGCGCAGCGCCGCGGGGAGGCAGATCGCGTTGAGCGCCCCGTGCGGCAGCCCGTAGCGACCGCCGAGCGCCTGGGCCATCGCGTGGCCGAGCGCGAGCATCGACTTGCCGAGCGCGGCGCCGCCGTGCATCGCGCCCTCCAGCAGCCGCGTGCGCGCCTCGAGGTCGCCCGGGCGCTGCGACGACCTTCGGCAGCCACTCACCGATCAGCCGCGCGCCCGGCGAGTGCGTGCTCGTCGGCCTCCGCGTTGCGACCCTCGACGTAGAGCGCCTCGGCGCAGTGGGCGAGCGCGTTCATCGAGGTGCCGACGGTCTCCGGCCGGCCGAGCGACGAGCGTGAGGCTGCGGCTCGTAGAGCGCGCCCGCGAGCGTGCGCCCCGGAGCCGCCGCCCTGCATGCGGCGAGCCGCGATCGCGGATGCCGAAGTACGGCGTCCACTCGGCGCCCGCGTACGTCGTCGGCACGGAGACGAGCGGCAGCCCCGTCGCGGCCGAGATCGCCTTGCCGAGGTCGATCGCGCTGCCCGCCGCCCAGCGGCGAGCACGCCGCCGCGCGCCCGTCGCCGCGGCGCCGCGGCCTCCGCGATCCGCTCCGACGGCACCTCCGACCACACCGCAGTCACGGTCACCGGCAGGTCGCGCCGGCTGCCAGCGCGGGCTGGCGACGAGCAGCGGCGGCTCCGCCCCGACCTCGCGGAGCAGACCGGGGAGCTCGCCGAGGCCCCAGCGGACGATCACGTCGCGAGCTCCGCGCGGGCGAAGTCGACGAACGCCGCGGCGGCGCGTGTCGGCGACCGCCCTGCAGCGCGCACGAGCGAGATCTCCCGAGCCGGATCGAGCCCTTCGACGCGCGCCGACGCGAGCGTGCCCGCGGCCAGCTCCTTCTCGACGGCCGTCCGCGAGATGAACGTGATCCCGTAGCCCGCCTCGACCGCGCTCTTGACCGACTCCTGCAGACCGAGCTCGAGACGGACGTCGAGATCGCGGAGCCGCGTGCCCGCGTTGCGCAGCTCGCCCTCGATCACCTGCCGCACACCCGCGCCGTCCTGCATCAGGATCAGCGCCTCCCCGCGCAGCTCGTCGAGCTCGACGGTGCGGCCCGCGAACGGATGGGACGGCGGGCAGGCCAGGATCACCTCGTCGCGGAAGAGCGACTCGAACACGACCGCGCGATGGCGCCGTGCGGCGCCGACGACGCCGAGCTCGAGCTCCCGGCCCGCGACGAGCTCGACCACGTGCTGGGTGTCGAAGATCGAGAGCGCGACGGAAACGGCCGGGTTGCGGCGCTGGAACTCGCAGAGCAGCAGCGGGACGACGGTGCCGCCCGGGCCCGGTCGACGCCCCGATCGAAATCGAGCCCGCCAGGTCTCCGCCCTGCGTGCCGGCGACGTCCGCGATGAGCTGTTCCTCGAGCGCGAGCAGCCGTTGGGCGCCGCGAAGCAGGCGCAGGCCCGCCTCGGTCGGCTCGACCCGCCGCCCGGAGCGGTCGAGCAGCTGCTGGCCGAACCGCTGCTCGAGCGATCGCACCTGGAGGCTGACCGCAGGCTGCGTGACGCCGAGCCGTTCGGCTGCCTGCGAGAAGCTCTTGCGCTCGACGACGGCGCAGAATGCCGCAAGCTGTTTCGTGTCCATGAGGATTCATTATGCCTGGGTGTCTTGTGGAGCAATCGTCCCAATTCAGCGACGGTCCCGTTACAGACACGCGCGCCCGCCACGGCTACGCTGAAATCGGGTGGTGGTTCGGGGTGGCCCCCGCGAGGTCAGGGACTGGAATCGAGGCGGCGACCGCCGGGACGCGCCGTCCGTGATCGGAGTACGAGGATCGCTGATCGAGCGTCTAGGATCGGCGGCGTGGCTGCTCCGTCACCGCAGCTCGAGGACACACTCATCACGGGCTACAGGCAGCTTGCCTCCGACGCCGTGGCCCGGCCCACGGTCGACCTCGAGTTGCGTGCCCTCGACCTGCTCCTTTCCTCGCTCTTCCTGCTCGTCTCGCTGCCGATCACCCTGCCGCTCGCACTCGTACTGCTGCTGACGAGCGGGCGTCCCCTGCTCTACCGCGGCGAGCGCGTCGGGCGGCGCGGCCGCACGTTCACGATGCTCAAGTTCCGCACGCTCAGGCGCGGGGCGGAGCGGCGGCTCGGCCCGTACCTCGGAGCTGAGCTTGTCGAGCGGACGCGTGACGAGACGACGAGGCTGGGCCGCTGGCTCCGTGCGACCCAGCTCGATGAGATCCCGCAGTTCCTCAACGTGCTGCGAGGCGACATGAGCCTCGTCGGGCCGCGGCCGATCCGGCCCCGCTTCTTCGCCGAGCTGGCGACCGAGCTGCCCTCGTACTGGCAGCGGCTCGTGGTGCGCCCCGGTCTGACCGGGTTCGCCCAGATCCGCCGCGGCTACGAGACGTCGATGGCCGAGAAGCTCGCGCACGACCTCGAGTGGATCGCCGACCGCTCGGTGCGCCTCTACCTGCGGACGCTCACTGCCACGGGCTGGCGCGTGCTCAGACAGTCCTTCCGGGCGGCTCTCGGAGCGGGCGACTGATCGAAGCACAAGGCCACAGCGGGACGGCGCCGCCGCCGGATCCTGTGGCTCCACGGAGAGGACGCCGTCGCCCACCTCTAGTATCGGGCCGTGTGCGGGATTTGCGGAATCGCGTCGAGCCGCCGAGCCGCCGACTCCGCGCAGCTCGACGCCATGAGCCGTCTGCTCGTGCATCGCGGCCCGGACTCGGACGGCACGTTCCTCGACGGCGCGGTCGGCCTCGCCGCGCGCCGGCTCGCCATCATCGACCTCGAGACCGGCGACCAGCCGATCGCCAACGAGGACGGCACGCTGCACGTCGTCCAGAACGGCGAGCTCTACAACTATCGCGAGCTGCGGGCGGAGCTCGAGCGCGCCGGGCACCGGTTCACGACCCACGGCGACACCGAGGTCCTCGTCCATCTCTACGAGGAGCACGGCGAGCGCTTCCCCGCTCTGCTCCGCGGGATGTTCGCGGTCGCGCTGTGGGATGCGCCGCGCGGCCGTCTCGTGCTCGCCCGCGACCCGTACGGGATCAAGCCGCTCTACTACCGCGACAGCGGCGGTGAGCTCACCTTCGCGTCCGAGTTGCGCGCGCTGCCGCGCGGGGAGATCGACCTCGACGCGCTCGAGGCGTTCCTCGCCTTCAACTCGATCCCCGCGCCGCTCACGATCTTCCGCGACGTGCGCAAGCTCCCGCCGGGGCACGTGCTCGTGTGGGAGGACGGCCGCGCTCGGATCGAGCGCTACGCCAGGCCGCGGCCCGTGCCTGCCGGCGACGTGCGGCGCGGCGACGGCGCGGAGCTCGTCGAGGAGCTGCGGGCGCGGCTGCGCGACTCGGTGCGGGCGCACCTCGTCTCCGACGTGCCGGTCGGCGTTCTGCTCTCCGGCGGCGTCGACTCGTCGGCGCTGGCCGCGCTCGCCGCACAGGAGCTCTCCGAGCCGCTCCGCACGTTCTCGATCGGCTTCGAGGAGCGCACGTTCGACGAGCTCGCCGATGCCCGGCTCGTCGCCGCCCGCTACGGCACCGCGCACCGCGAGCTCGTGCTCCGCCCGGATGCGGCGCTGCTGCTGCCCGCGCTGGCCGAAGCCTTCGACGAGCCGTTCGCCGACTCGTCCGCGCTGCCGACGTACCTCGTCTCGCAGCTTGCAGCCGAGGACGTGAAGGTCGCGCTCTCGGGCGAGGGCGGCGACGAGCTGTTCGGCGGCTACCACACGTACGTCGCAGACCTGCTCGCGCTCCGCGCCGGCCGGCTGGCGCCGATCGCGCGACCCTTCGTCGAGCGGCTCCCGAGCTCCAGCGCCCGCGCGAGCTTCGACTACAAGGCGAAGCGCTTCGTCCGCGGCGCGCACCTGCCGCCGCTGGAGCGCCACCACGCCTGGAAGGAGATCTTCTCGCCCGACGCCCGCGCCGAGCTCACGGGCCGGCGCCACGGCTTCGACCCGCTCGATCTCTACCGCGCCCGGTTCGCCGAGACCGCGGATGCGGATCCTCTGGCGCGGCTGCAGGACGTCGACCTCGGGCTCTACCTCGTGGACGACCTGCTCGTGAAGACCGACCGCGCCTCGATGGCGCACTCGCTGGAGACGCGGGTGCCGTTCCTCGACCCGGTCGTCACCAGCCTCGCGCTGGCACTGCCGACCGGGCAGAAGGTGCGCGGCTTCCGCACGAAGGTGCTGCTCCGCAAGGCGGTCGAGCCGCTCGTCCCGCGGCAGATCATGCGCGGACGCAAGCGCGGTTTCTCGATCCCCGCGGCGGCCTGGCTGCGCGGTGAGCTCGAGCCGTTCGCGCGGGAGACGCTGTCGCCGGAGCGGCTGCGGCAGCAGGGGTTCTTCCGGCCGGAGGCCGTGACCGCGGCTGATCGACGCCCACGTGGCAGGGCGCGAGGACCTCAGCCGCCAGCTCTGGGGGCTGCTCGCCTTCACGCTCTGGCACGAGCGCCACGTCGAGCGCGGGCCGCGTCCCCTCGCCGAGCCGCGGCTGGACGCGCTGGTGCGGTGAGCACGCCCGACCTCCCACCCTACGAGCTCGGCCATGCGGGCACCGATCTCCGCCGCAGGCTGGTCGAGGCCGTCCTCGACGGCCGCAAGACCGCGACCGCAGGCCTGCGCGAGGACCACGAGCCGTTCACGGACGAGCCGCTGGCACGGCCCGGTGACCGGTTCCTGCTGCTCGACGTCGACGACCGTCCGGTCGCGATCGTCGAGACGACCGAGGTCCGCATCGTGCCGGCGGGCGAGATCGATCTCGCGTTCGCCGTGGACGAGGGCGAGGGCTTCGAGAGCGTGGCCGACTGGCGCGCGGCGCACGAACGCTTCTGGGCGGACCGGGAGATCAGCGACGAGACGCTGATCGTGGCCGAGCGCTTCCGGCTCGTGGAGCGCTTCTGAGCATGCGGGTCTGGATCGACATGACGGCCAGCGCACACGTGCTCGTCTTCAGACCGCTCATCGCGCTCATGCGAGGCGCGGGTGACGACGTCGAGATCACGGCGCGCGACTACGCACAGACGCTCGAGCTGCTCGAGCTGCACTCACTCGAGGCGACCGTGATCGGCCGCCACGGCGGGCGCGGACGGCTCGGGAAAGCACGTCAGCTCCGGTCCAGGCTCAGCGCGCTGCACGGCTGGGCAAAGGGCCGCAGCTTCGACGTCGCGCTCGCGCACGGCTCGCACGAGCTCACGATCACCGCGCGCAGGCTCGGCGTCCCCAGCTCGACCACCTTCGACTACGAGTTCGCGTGGCTGCAGCACCAGCTCGGCTGCCGCGCCGCCACACGGGTCGTCGTCCCGGACGCGATCCCGCCTGAACGGCTCGCCCGCTACGGCACCCGGCCGCCGAAGCTCCTCCAGTACGCAGGCCTCAAGGAGGAGTACTACCTCTCGGACTTCGAGCCTCGCCCGGCGGTGCTCGACGAGCTCGGGGTCGATCGCGGGCGCGTGCTCGTCGTCCTGCGGCCTCCGCCCGACGTCTCGCTCTACCACCGGCACTCGAATCCGCTCTTCCCGCAGACAGTCGAGCAGCTCGGACGTGACGAGTCGGTGCATGCCGTCGTGCTCCCGCGCACGACGGAGCAGCGCGACTACGTGCGCGGGCTCGATCTCCCCTCCCTGCTCATCCCGGAGCAGGCCGTCGACGCGCAGAGCCTGATCGCGCTCGCCGACGTCGTCGTCTCGGCGGGCGGGACGATGAACCGCGAGGCCGCCGCGCTCGGCGTCCCGGTGTACACGACGTACGGCGGGCGCCTGGGCGGGGTCGACGAGGAGCTGATCCGCGCCGGCCGGCTCGTGCCGCTCACGGATCCGCGCGCGATCGAGCTGCGCAAGCGCGAGGACGGGGCGAGTGCCGAGCGGACGCGGCGCGACCCGCAGCTGCTGCTCGACCTGCTGCTCTCCGCGAGGTCGTAGAACGGGCGAGGGGCGGCGCAGAGGCCGCCCCTCGGCTCCCCCGAGGGGGAGCGACGATCTCTCCTGGCTCACATCGCCGGAGCCGCCGGTCACGGGAGTCAGGCTCGGGGCCTTCTCCTGCGCGGTCACCGGCCACTTGGCGCCGACCAGCGCGCCGCCCAGCGTCAGGACGATGAAGCCGATCCCCGTGAGCAGCAGCGCGAACCCGACGACGATCCCGAAGAGCGCGACCTGCTGCGCCATGTACGCGAGGTTCAGCGCCGACGTGAGCGCGGTCTCCGTGACCCACAGGTCGCGGGCCCCGTTCGCGACCGGCTGGCCCTTCGCGTCGGTCACCGCGTACATCGGGTTGTCCGTGCCGCCGCCCTTGTCGAGCTGGTTCGCGGGTGCTCCCGGCTTCGCCTGGAAGCGGCCCATCTGGGAGTAGACGTAGCCGCCGGTGCTCTCCAGCGCGTGAATCCGCATGTAGCTCGCGAAACAGCGTGCGCGGGTGCCGTTGTCGATGCTCTTGCCCGCGACGTTGCAGGTCGGGAAGGTTGACGTCGCTGAGTCCGGCGCTCTTGACCTCCTTTGCGATAGCCGCGGGGGTCATGTCGCTGGAGCCGCGGATCGCCTCCAGCTTGAGATTGTCGTTCACCGTGCTCTGGCCCTTGAAGCCCATCACGATGGCGGCGATCCCGAAGGCGACCATCATGGCGCCTGCCACAAGGCCTCCGATCGCCAGCACCTTCCTTGCTGTAGACATGTGCTTGAACATCGTCGCTCCTCCTTGCGGAAACCGTTTCGCGGAGGATCGGTCAACCGGTCGGACTGTCCATCCGCGAGCAGGCTGATCTTGGCTGCGGCTTTCCCGCGGCGACCGCAGGCGGTCTCCCGCAGTCGCGGCGCCGGCTATCCGGCGGTGGAAAGCGCTGCCAGCACGTCGCGGCCGTAGCGCTCGAGCTTCGCCGGGCCCACTCCGGGCACCTGTGCAAGCTCCCCCAGGCTGCGCGGCGCCTTGGTTGCGATCTCCTCCAGCGTCGTGTTGTGGAAAACCACGTACGCGGGCACCTCGTCGGCTCTTGCCCGCTCCAGCCGCCAGGCGCGCAGCGCGGCGTACACCGGGTCGTCGGGCTCGCCGCGGCGCGTCTGCTGGCGCATGAACGCCGAGCTCGGCCAGAAAGCTGCTCGGCTTGCCCGACCACGTCACCGCGACGTACCGCCGCGCCCGCGTGAGCCCGACGTAGAGCAGCCGCCGCTCCTCGGCGATCGCGGCAGGCGTCCGTGCGAGCGTGAACGGAAGCTCCCCCTTCTCCAGCCGCGGCAGGAAGACCGCGTCCCATTCGAGGCCTTTCGCCCGGTGGAGCGTGAGGAGGTGCACGCCGGTGCCCGCGGTCGGGCCGAAGCGGGCGCGGAGATCCTCCACGAACTCCGGGACCGTCCGGCTCCCGTCGTCGAACTCCCGCGCCAGGCTGACGAGCCGCGCGAGATCCTGCTGGCGCACGAGCTCGCGCTCGCCGACCTTCTCCGGGATCTCGCGGACGAGGCCGAGCTCCTCCGCGTGACGCACGACCGTCGCGTGCACCGCGGTCGAGCCGCTGTTCCCGAGCGCCTTCAGCAGCCGCCGTGCTCCGTCCCGGTCGAGGAGGGAGGAACCCTGGAACGGAATGCGGGCCTCGTGGAACGCCTCCTCGAAGTCCGTCGTCCGCGCGTTCGTCCGCACGAGCACGGCCATCTCCTCCAGCGCGGTTCCTCCGGCGTGCAGCTCCCGCACCCGTGACACGACGAATGCAAGCTCCTCCTCCGGCGAGGCGAGCGGACGCACGATCGGCTCCTCGCCCGCCGGCCGCGTGGCGGCGAGCGTCTTCTCCGCCCCGCCGAGCCGCGGGACCAGCCGGTTCGCCAGCTCCAGCACCTCGGGAGACGAGCGGTAGTTCTGCTCGAGCCGGACGACCGTCGACCCGGGGAACCGCTCCGGCACGGCGAGCAGGTGGTCCGGAGTCGCGGCCGTGAAGGCATAGATCGACTGGTAGTCGTCGCCCACGACACAGAGATCGTCCCGCGGGCCGAGCCAGCGCTCGAGCAGCGTCTGCTGGAGAAGGTTGACGTCCTGGTACTCGTCGACGGTGAACGCGCGGTAGCGGTCGCGCAACTCGGCCAGAGCGTTCTCGTCCTCGTCGAACATGCGAATCGTCAGCTCGAGCAGATCCTCGAAGTCGATCGCGCCCTGCGCGGCCTTGCGGTGCTCGTAGTGATTGAAGACGCGCTGCGCGAGGTCGGCCGGAATCGGCGGCTCGTGTCCGTCGAGACCCGCGAGGTAGGTCGCCGGCTCCAGCCGCCGGTTCTTCGCCCACTCGATCTCGGTCGCCAGGTCGCCTGCGGGCCGGTAGCGGTAGGGGCGCGGCAGCGAGTTCCCGATCTGGCGCAGGAGCAGCGCCTTCGAGGTGAGGATCTTCCCGACGCGGCCGGCCGCGAAGTAGCCGAGCTGGCGGAACGCCGCGGAGTGGAACGTCCGCGCCTGAACGCCCTCGACGCCGAGCGTTCCGAGCCGTGACCGCATCTCTCCCGCCGCCTTGTCGGTGAACGTGACCGCGAGGATCTGCCCGGGTGCGAACGTCCCGGTGGCGACCTGGTTCGCGATCCGGCGGGTGATCGTCGTCGTCTTCCCGGAACCCGCGCCGGCGAGGATGCAGACGGGCCCGCGCACCGCCTCGACTGCACGCCGCTGCTCGTCGTTCAGCCCCTCGAAGATGCGCTCGCGGTCCATGCCGTCACCCTAGAGACGCGGCGGGACGGCGTTGTGCCGGAAGCGTGACGACCCGACAGGCGCTGCCGGAACGGCCGCAGCTAGTGGATCGTGTCTTCGAGCGTGCGCTCGCGGTCACGCTGCGGCGAGCGGACGATCGCGCCGAGCCGCGAGACGACGTCGAGCGTCCCGCCCAGCTCGACGAGCCGCTCCAGCTCCGCCAGCTCGTCCTCGAGCCACACGGCGTCGATCGGCTGGTGGCGGGCGCAGCTGATCTTCGGGTGCGCCGTCTCCTGGACCGCCTCGCCCGAGCCCCACAGCTCCTCGTGGAGCTTCTCGCCCGGGCGCACGCCGACGAACTCGATGCGGATGTCCGTGTCGGGCTCCTTGCCGGAGAGGCGGATCATGTTCGTGGCGAGGTCGACGATCTTCACCGGCTCGCCCATGTCGAGCACGAAGATCCGGCCGCGGCCGCCGATCGCACCGGCCTGGACCACGAGCGAGACGGACTCCGGGATCGTCATGAAGTAGCGGGTCATCTCGGGATGCGTGACCCGCACGGGCCCGCCCCGCTCGATCTGGCGGCGGAAGATCGGGATCACCGAGCCCGACGAGCCGAGCACGTTGCCGAAGCGCACCGCCACGAACCGGGTCTTCACGTCGCGGCGCGAGCCGTACGACTCGACGATCCACTCGCAGAGCGCCTTCGACTGGCCGAGGAGGTTCTTCGGGTTGGCCGCCTTGTCCGACGAGATCGAGCACGAAGCGCGACGCCTCGAACTCGACCGCCACGTCGGCGAGCACCTTCGTCGCCAGCGTGTTGTTGCGGACGGCCTCGAGCGGGTTCGCCTCGAGCAACGGCACGTGCTTGTACGCGGCCGCGTGGAAGACGACGGCCGGGCCGGTAGCTCTCGAAGATCTGCCTCAGCTTGGCGCGGTTCTTGACGTCGGCGAGGATCGGGATCGCGGCGGGGAAGCCTCGCTCGTCGACGAGCTCGCGCTCGATCTCGAACAGCGCCGTCTCGGCCTGGTCGACGAGGATCAGCCGCTTGGCGCCCGCGCGGGCGATCTGCCGGCAGAGCTCGGAGCCGATCGAGCCTCCCGCTCCGGTGACGAGCACGGTCTCGCCGTTCAGGTACGACGCGATCGCCTCCAGGTCGACCTCCACCGGCTCGCGGCCGAGCACGTCCTCGACCTGCACCGGGCGGATCTGGCCGGTGAGGACGTCGCCCGAGATCAGCTCGTAGAGCCCCGGCAGCGTCTTCACCGGGACGCCCGCCGCGCGCGCCAGCTCCACGACCTCGCGCCGCTTCTCGCCGGAGGCGGTCGGCATCGCGATCAGCAGCTCGTCCGGCTTGTTGTCGCGGAGGATGTGCGGGAGGTCATCGGTCGTGCCGAGCACGCGGACGCCGTGCAGGCGGAAGTTCTTCTTGCGCGGGTCGTCGTCGATCAGGCCGATCGGCGTGTACGAGAGATGGCGCGAGCGGTGCATCTCCTTGATGACCGAGTCCCCGGCGTCGCCCGCGCCGACGATCAGCACCTCCTTGCCGTGGGCCACGATCCCGCCGGACGACCGCTCCATCAATGTCCGCGCGAGCAGCCTCGAGCCCGCGACGAACGCCAGCGTGAGCAGAAGGGCGAGCGTCGCGATCCCACGCGGGAGCCGGACGGTGTGCACGGGCTCGAGCAGGTAGACGGTCAGGTCGGCGAGCACCGCCCCGAGCGCCACGCCGTAGGCGATCCGCCACATGTCGCGGATCGAGACGTAGCGCCACCAGCGGTTGTAGAAGCCGAAGGCGACGAAAACGGCCAGGTTGATCGCGACGACGACGAGGATCGTCCGGCGGAACAGCGTCTCGTAGTAGACCGGGACGCCGTGATCGAAGCGCAGCGTGAACGCGAGCCACCACGCGAGCGCCACGAGCGCGCCGTCGGCGAGGAGCTGCAACACGCGGTGGCGGGTTGATCGGGATCATGCGACGCCCGCGGCCACGGCCGATCTCACCGTCTCGACGACCCGCTCCTGCACGCTCCCGGAGATCCCGGCCCACAGCGGCAGCGCGAGGTTCTCCCTCGACGCACGCTCGGTCTCGGGCAGCGAGCCCTCGCGGTAGCCGAGAAAGCGCAGCGCGGGCTGGAGGTGGAGCGGCGTGACGTAGTACGCGGCGGAGGCGATCCCGGCCTCCTTCAGGGCGGCTGCGATCCGGTCACGCTCGGCAGAGCGAACGACGTACATGTGGTAGACGTGGCCGGTCTCGTCGGCGGGGAGCTCGCAGAGCTCGCCGAGTCCGAGCTCCGCGTAGCGCGCGGCCGCCTCGCGCCGCGACCGGTTCCAGCCGTCGAGCTCGGGCAGGAAGACCCGGAGCGCGGCGGCCTGCAGCTCGTCGAGGCGCGAGTTGTAGCCGATGAAGCGGAAGTCCTTCTTGTCGCGGGAGCCGTGGAAGCGGAGCATCCGCACACGGTCGGCGAGCTCCGGATCGGTCGCCGCGACGAGGCCTCCGTCGCCGAGGGCGAAGAGGTTCTTCGTCGGGAAGAAGCTGAAGGTCGAGACGACTCCGGTGGTCGCGACGCCCGCCGCGCCGAAGGCCTGTGCGGCGTCCTCGATGATCGGCGTACCGAGCCCGGCCAGCGCCTGCAGCGGCGCGGGACGGCCGAAGAGGTGAACCGGCATGATCGCCCGCGTCCGGTCGGTGATCGCGGCGGCCGTGGCTGCGACGTCGAGGTTCATGGTCGCCGGGTCGATGTCGACGAAGACGGGCGTGGCGCCGCGGCGGGCGATCGCCTCGGCCGTCGCGTAGAACGTGAAGGCCGGGCAGATCACCTCGTCACCCGGCCCGATCTCCATCGCGTCCAGGGCGAGCACGAGCGCGTCGGTGCCGTTGGCGACGCCGATCGTCGCCGGGACGCCGAGATACGCCGCCGCCTCCTCCTCGAAGGCGCTTACATTCGGGCCGAGGATGAACACCCCGGCCTCGAGCACCTCGCCCAGGCGCTCCTTCAGCTCCGGAACCAGCGGCGCGTACTGCGCCTTGACGTCAACGAGCGGGATCGGGGGCACTGTCATCGATTTTAGACGAGCGCCCACGACGCCACTTGATCACGAGGTAGACGCCAAGCGCGAGAACGGCCAGCGCGACGGCGTAGTCGACGAAGCGGAAGTCCGAGTGGAAGCGCTCGTAGCTCGCGCCCAGACCCCAGCCCGCGCCGGCGAGCGCGAAGCACCACACGGCCGAGCCGAGCACCGTCAGCACCGTGAACCGCCCCAGCGGCATGCGCACCACGCCGGCCGGGATCGAGATGAACGAGCGCAGCACAGGTGTGACGCGGCCGAGGAACACGGCCCATCCGCCCCAGCGCTCGAACCAGGCCTCGGCCCGGTCGAGCTTCTCCTTGGTGAGATGCAGCCAGCGCCCGTGGCGCTCGATCAGCGGCCTGCCGCCGTAGCGCCCGATCGCCCAGCCGGCGATCGACCCGACCGTGTAGCCGATCGTGCCCGCCAGAGCCATCGCGAGGTAGGCCGGGAAGCCGGATGGAACATGCCAGCCGAAGAGGACGACGTTCTGGCCGGCGAAGGCGCCCGCCGCGAGAGCCCCCGCATAGACCATCACGAGCTCGCTCGCCGCCGGGAACACGGCGTCGACGAGCATCAGCCCGAAGACCGCGTACAGCCCGTGATTGCCGATCACCGAGGTGACCGAGCTCGTGAGCGAGGCGACCGGCACCCTCCCACTCTAGCCGGGCGGCTTCTTTCGCTTCGTCGTGGGGGGCGGCGGCTTGACGATGATCCGGTGGACGACGAGAGGCTTGCTCAGGTTCGCCGTTCCGTAGGCGTTCACGGTCGTGATGTGTACGACGTAGGTGCCGGAGTAGACGAGCACGCCGTCGCCGGTGCGTCCGTCCCACCTGACGGACAACGGGCCGGGGGTCGTGACCTGCTGAACCAGGGTCCTCAGGACAGCGCCGGTCGGCGTCTCGACGCGTGCGATCGCCTGGGTGGGGTGGGTCACCTGGAACGTCGCGATCACGGGCGCCTTCCCGCCCCTGTTGCGGACCGTCACCCTGGCCGGTACGCGAAGGAAGCCGAGCGTGTCGTTGAGCCAGAACGTGCGGGTGACGGTGGATGCGTGGCCCAGGTCGTCGGTGGCGGTGACCGTCCAGCGCCAGAGCCCTTCCAGGTCCGGCTCCCCGTCCGCCGTCTGCCCGTCCCAGGTCAGCGGGTAGATGCCGGGGACGCGAGACCCGGTCTGCGTGATCCGTGCGATCCGGTCCGGGCCGATCAGCTTCGCGGTCACCGTCGAGGGGCGCACGACCTTGTACGCGAGTGACTGGATCTCGTCGACGCCGTCCCCGTTCGGCGAGAGAACGGGGGCCGTGGGCGGCGGCGCGTAGACGCCGTAGTAGAAGACGCACAGGCACTCCTTCACGGGCAGCTCCCCGCCGGGGCCGGAAGGCCGGCTCAGCAGCTCACCGTCGAACGCGGCGGTCGACGAGTCGCCGGAGGCGAGCGCCATGCCGGTGACCGCGCCCAGGCTTACGAGCGTCTGCGCAAGCTCGAAGTTCGTCATGCCCACGCTGTAGCCCGGCTGGCCGCCGTCGGTGACGATCTGGATGATCCGGCCGCTCGCCGTCTGGCCGACGGCCGTACGCGGCTCTCGGGGCAGCAGCTGGTCGGGCTGAAACGCCTCGTCGGCGCGAAAGACCGGCACGCCGCCGCGCACGATCACCGGCCCGCCTCCGATCGCGTCCACGATGTCGCTCCACGTCGGCTTGAGGCCCAGCCGCACGGCGACGGCTCCGCCCTGGGGCGCCTCGGCGGCGAGCTTCTGGGCCGTCACACCGCGCGCCACGAGAACTGCACCGTTCGCGGGGATCGTCGTCGCGCCGTCGTGCCCGTTCCCGACGACGGTCGCGGCCAGGTTCACATTCGGCACGGCCGCCGGAAACGGCGCCAGGACGACCTCGTAGTCGCCGGGCAGCCGGGGCGTCGTCGGCCCCCACGCCGGCGTATAGAGCGAGATCCCGTTCGTCCCCGGCTGCTGGTTGAAACCGTTGATCGGCCGACGCTGCCCGTTGCCGCGCCACGTGCCGAAGAAGGCGACCCGCTGGACGCGGAGATTTCCGCCCGCATCGATTCCCAGGCTCGATCGGTTCGTGAAGGGAGGGCTCCTCAGCACGCTCGACTGGAGCACCATCCCGGTGGGATGCCCGTCCTTGAGGTTGAAGAGGTCGCCGTTCGTGCCGGCGACGGTGGCGTCGGTCGAGATCGTCTTCTGGATCGCGGTCAGCGTCCTCCGACCCTGCACGATCCCCCCGGCGAGCACCGGGTGCAGCCCCCAGAGCCCGGTCGGCCGCGGCGAGGTGAGCACGTTGATCACCACGGGCCCATGAGGCGTGAACTGGACGACGCGGGAGTACGTGACCCCAGGCATGAGGGTCTGCGGCTGCGCCTCCGCGACGGACGGCAGGACGAGTGCCGCGAACGCGGCGAGAACGAGACTGCGGCGCACCATGACCCCCGAATACAGAGAGTTCCGACCGTTCCTGACGTTAGCGATCAGGACCGTCGATCCTGGGATCCCTTACAAACGCTTGACGAGCCCGGCCGTCTCAGTTCCAGACGCGAACGTCGCGGTACAGCGTGTCGCGCTGCACCGGGACCTTGCCGAGCGCGCGGATCACGCGCACGAACTCCTCGGTCGACGAACGGTAGGTCGTGCCCGCAGCCGAGACGACGTTCTCCTCGATCATGATCGAGCCGAGATCGTCGGCGCCGAAGCCGAGCGCGACCTGGCCGATCTTCATCCCCTGCGTCACCCACGACGACTGGATGTGATCGATGTTGTCGAGGTAGATCCGCGAGACAGCCTGCGTCAACAGGTAGTCGAACGACGTCGGCATCGTCTCGCGCGAGCAACCTTGGCGCCGAGCCGGTTGCCGTCGTCCTGGAACGTCCACGAGATGAAGGCCCGGAAGCCGCGCGTCTCGTCCTGCAGCTCGCGGATCCGGCGCATGTGCTCGACTCGCTCCTCGAGGGTCTCCACGTGGCCGTACATCATCGTGGCCGTCGTCGACATCCCCAGCCGGTGCGCGTGACGCATCACGTTCAGCCACTCGGCCGACTTCGTCTTCTTCGGGGCGATGATCTCGCGCACGCGGTCGACGAGCACCTCGCCGCCCCCACCGGGGATCGAGTCGAGCCCGGCATCGCGCAGCCGCGTGAGCGTCTGCGGAATGTCCAGCTTCGAGCGGCGGGCGATGTGCTGGATCTCGGGCGGCGAGAGCGCGTGCAGGTGGATGGGGTAGCGCGCCTTGATCGAGCGGAAGAGATCCTCGTAGTAGTCGACGGCCAGGTCCGGATGGTGGCCCCCCTGCATGAGGACGCCGGTACCGCCCATCGTCAGTGTCTCCTCGATCTTCTTGTAGATCACCGGCTTCGGCAGCAGGTAGCCCTCGCTGCGGTCGCCCGGGGAGCGGTAGAACGCGCAGAAGTCGCAGTCCGTAATGCAGATGTTCGTGTAGTTGAGGTTGCGGTCGACGATGAACGTGATCCGGTCGGGATCGGTCCTGCGGCCGCGCAGCTCGTTGGCGGCGCGGCCGACCGCGACGAGGTCGCGCGAGCGGAGCAGGGCCGCGGCGTCGGCGTCGGAGATGCGCCCGCCTGCGAGCGCCTTCTCGAGGACCTCGCCCACGGCCGGACCCGTGCCGGCTGCCCGCTCCCCGATCACGTCTTCACCGCCTCTCGCTGCAGGAACCGCAGCTCGGGAACGTGGCTCAGCTCTCCCGCGTCGCGCGCGAGCTCGAGGAACGTGTAGAAGCCGGCGCGCTCGCGCGGGCCGAACGAGTAGCGGAGCTTCTCGAAGTAACGCGCGAGAAAGCCGGCCGGGTAGCCGTAGCGGTCGCTCGACTCGTGCGCCAGCAGCTCGGGCTCGGCGCGGGCCAGGCGCACCGACTCGGCGAGCGCGTCCTCCAGCTCGGCCAGCCCAGGCGGGCCGGGCTCGGGGAAGGCCCACACGGCGAAGACCATCGGCAAGCCGGTCCGTTCGCGCCAGAGCCGGCCGAGGTCGTAGTGCGGCGTCGGATCCTCGAATGCGCTCTTCAGGGCCGCGTCCCCGATCAGGAGCTGCGCGTCTGCTTCCTCGCCGAGCGGCACCTGCTCGGCATCCGGCAGCAGCACGCGCGTGAGGACGACGGAGGTCGCGCTCTCCGGGGTCACGGCGACGGAGCGGATCCGCTCCAGAGGCAAGCGCGAGACGAGCTGGATCGAGTCGACGGCGCCCTCGGACGCGACGCAGAGCCGCGGGAGCAGGCGCAGCCGGTCGGCGTTCCGTGCGTATTCGATCGAGGAGATCGGCGCCACGTCGAGCTCGCCTGCGAGGAGCATCCGATTGAGCTCGGTGGGCACGCCCTGGATCTCGTCGACCGCGGCCTCCACGCGGAAGAAGACGGGCGCCATGTTCACGTAGGAGATGCGGCCGAGCCTGATCATGCGACGGCTCCAAGAGTGTTGACGCGCGCGCGCCTTACCTCGGGTCCCGACCCGCCCCCCTGCTCAGGCGTCAGCCTACCCCGGCAAAGCGCACGCGTCTGTGACGGACTGTGCCGGAAGTGCAACGGATTCCGCACACCCGTGAACGAGAGCGACACCACGTTCATTGTCACGGTCACCACCGCACCAGCTCGTTGTAGAGCGTGTCCCGCTGCACGGGTACCCGACCCGCGGCCCGCACGAAGCGGACCAGCTCGCCGACCTTCTGCTCCGTCTCCGTGACCGCGCCCGCCGCGTGGAAGATCTCCTCGCGAACGACCGTGCCCTGGACGTCGTTGGCGCCGAAGTGCAGCGCGACCTGCGCCAGCGGGAGGCCCATCATGATCCAGTAGGCCTTGACGTTCGGGATGTTGTCGAGCATCAGCCGCGAGACGGCGATCATCTTGAGGTCGTCGGCGCCGCTCGTGTGCTTCCAGCCGCGCCGCTCGAAGACCGTGTTCTCGGGATGGAACGCGAGCGGGATGAACGCGAGGAAACCGCCGGTGCGGTCCTGCTGGTCGCGGCAGCCGGAGCAGATGCTCGATCCGCTCCTCGTAGGTCTCGACGTGCCCGTAGAGCAGCGTGCAATGGGTCGGGATCCCCAGCCGGTGAGCCGTGTCGTGCACGTCGAACCACTGGTCCGGATGCTCCTTGCCGGGCGCGACCAGGCGACGCACGCGGTCCGCGAACACCTCCGCGCCCCCGCCGGTCAGCGCGCCGAGCCCTGCCGCCTGCAGCTCGCGGAGCGCCTCCTCGTGCGAGATGCCGGCCAGCACCGACATGTGGTGGATCTCCGACGCCGTGTACATCTTCAGGAACACGTCCGGAAGCGCCTCGTGCAGCGACCGCACGGCGTCGACGTAGAAGTCGAAGCCGACGTGAGGGGTCTCGCCGTTGACGATGTGGATCTCGGTGAACCGCGTGTGCTCGTACTGCCGGACCGCGTCGGCCGTGAGCTCCTCGGCGCTCGTCGTGTACGCGCCCTCCTGCTTCTCGGTGCGCGCGAACGCGCAGAACTTGCACTTCACGCGGCAGACGTTCGTCTGGTTGAGGTACAGGTTCTGGACGAAGTAGACACGGTCGTCGCCGCCGCGCACGCGGCGTGCCGTATCCGCCAGGTCGCCGAGCCCGAGCAGGTCGTCCGACTCGAGCAGCGCGAGCCCGTCCTCGAGATCGAGGCGCTCACCCGCGAGCACCTTCTCGCGGATCGGCTCCAGCGTGTCTATGCGGTCGATGACGGCCATTACGAGTGTCTGTGCACCACAGCGTGGGTCAGCGATTCGAGCTCCTCGCGCCTGGGCGCGCCGTTCAGGCACGCCCGCGCACTTGCAGCGTAGTCGGCAGCGATCTCCCGGGAGCGGTCGAGGGCGTCCGTCTGTGCGATCCGCAACAGAGCGCCTTCGAGCGGGCCGCCGGCCAGCGCCTCGCGGACGACCGGGTCCTGGCGTGCGGCGAGCAGCAGCGGCAGCGTCGGCGTGCCCTCGCGCAGGTCGGTGCCCGCGATCTTTCCGGTCTCCACGGTCTCACCCGTGCAGTCGAGGATGTCGTCCGCGATCTGGAACGCGATCCCCGAGCGCGAGCCCGAACTCGCCCGGGCCGCCGCCGAGGCGGCACGCGGCCTCGAACAGCTTGCCCGTCTTCAGCGCACAGCGCTCGAGATACGCCTCCACGGTCGTGTCGGGATCCCGCGTCTGCGCTCGCTGCATGGCCTCGCCTCGGGCCAGGCAGAGCGCCGCGTCGGCGAGCACCGCGACGGCCTCGGCGTCACCGGTCGCCGCGAGCTGCGCAAACGCGCAGGCGAAGAGGTAGTCGCCGGCCGCCCTCGCCGCCGCCGGGCCGTGACGCGTCCAGGCCGACGCACGGCCGCGTCGGAACTCGGCCCGGTCGATCAGGTCGTCGTGCACCAGCGTGGCCATGTGCACGAGCTCGACGGCGACACCGGCGTCGACCGCCGGGTCTCGCCCCTCGGGCGTGCACAGGAAGACGAGCAGCGGCCGCAGGCGCTTGCCTCCCGCTGCGAGCGCCTCGCAGCCCACCTCCGAGACGAGGCCGGGATGGCTCGCGACCGCTTCGCCGAGGCGCGCCTCGAGCGTCACGAGATACTCCTCGAGCCCCGGGGTCTCCCGGATTGTGGCCAGGGTCGTCACGGGGCGACGCCCGTGTGCAGGGCGACGATCCCGCCGGCGAAGAGCCGGAAGGACACCGCGCCGAAGCCGACCTCGCGGAGCTGGTCGGCCAGATCGTCCGGGCCCGGAAAACGGCGCACGCTGGCAGGAAGGTACTCGTAGGCCTGCCCCCCGGGGAGCACTTTTCCGAGCAGCGGCACGATTCTGTCGAACCAGAGGCGGTAGAACGGGGCCAGCGCGCCGCTCGGCGTCGTGATCTCCAGGATCGCCAGCCGGCCGCCGGGGACGAGCACGCGGCGCAGCTCGGCCAGCCCGCGCCGGAGGTCGGCCACGTTGCGCACGCCGAAGCCGACCGTGGCGGCGTCGAAGCTCGCGTCGCCGAACGGGAGCGCCAGCAGGTCGCCCTGCAGCCATTCCACGTCCGGGCCCTTGCGGCGGGCCCGCTCGAGCATCCGCGGAGAGAAGTCGAGTCCTGTGACGCGGCCGCCGCGAGCCCGGGCTGCGAGCGCCAGGTCGCCGGTTCCACAGCAGGCGTCGAGCACGCGGTCGCCGCTGCGGACGACCGCTGCAGCCGTGATCCGCCGCCAGCGCCCGTCGAGCCCGGCGGTCATGAGCCGGTTCATCAGGTCGTAGACGGGAGCGATCCGGTCGAACATCGAGCGCACGCGCTCCGGCGGCAGCGTTCCGGTCTCGACGCTCACGGGGTGCCCCACCGCTTGACGAGGGCGTTCTCCAGCCCGAGCTGATCGAGGCAGCGGCCGACGACGAAGTCGACGAGGTCGCCGATCGTCTCGGCGCCGTGGTAGAAGCCCGGCGCTGCGAACAGGATCACCGCGCCCGCGCGCCTCAGCGTCAGCATGTTCCGGAGGTGGATCTCGGACAGCGGCGTCTCGCGCGGGACGACCACGAGCTTCCGTCCCTCCTTCAACGCAACGGAGGCGGCCCGCTGGATGAGGTTGGACATCGCTCCCGAGGCCACTGTCCCCAGTGTGCCCATCGAGCACGGGCAGATCACGTAGGCATCGACCCTCGCGGAGCCGCTTGCGTACGGTGCGCGCCAGTCCTGCTGGTCGTAGAGCGTGACCGCTCCGCGCGCGGGCTCGACGAACCGGGCGAGCGTCTCGTCGGGCGAGAGCCGGGCGTCCCCGTACAGCTCGGTGGCGATGACCTCGACCCCGGCCCGCGAGGCGCACACCCCGACCTCGCAGTCCGAGGCCGCGAGCGCCTCGAGCAAGCGCGCCGCGTACGCGGCCCCGGAAGCGCCGGTTATCCCGAGGAAGACGCGCACACGCGTCCTCCGCGTGGCCTGGCCGGAGCCGGCCGCGCTCTCGCCGGCACGCCGCTCAGTGCTTCCCCTTGGACGCCTCGAGGAACGTCGCCAGCTGTAGCAGGTACTGGTTGGGGAACGAGGCGAACGGCGGCATCGGCGAGCCGGGGTTGACGCAGCTCGGACACTTGAGGTGGCGCACCTGGAACGCGATGCCGAGGTTCCTCGTGCCGATGGCGGACAGGTCCGGCGCGCCGAGGTTCGACGAGCCGGCGCCGAGGTACGTGTGGCAGTTCATACACCCTGCCTGGGCGAAGATCTTCGCCCCTGCGACGGCCTGCGGGTTGTTCGCGAACCCTTGCTCGGCGGCCCACGTGGGGACGAGAGTCACGTTCTCGCTGGCGAGCGACTCCTTCGCCGTCGCTCCCTTCCACGTGAGGACGCCCATCGAGAGCACGACGAGGATCGCGGCGACGATGGCGACGGGCCTGCGAATGAGGCTCCGCTCGCGCCGTACGTCGAGGAACGGCACGGCGAGCAGCAGCACGAGGCAGATCGTGGGTACGCCGATCGTCCCGAGCAGCACCGACTCCGGCCACTTGAAGATCCGCAGCAGGTAGAAGAGGAAGAAGAAGTACCAGTCCGGCCGCGGGACGAAGTTGATCGTCCCCGGATCGGCCGGCGCGTCGTAGATCTTGCCCAGCCACCCGACGTGCTCGGGCCCGCTGGCGGTCAGCTTCCAGACGCAGGCCAGCCCGATGATGACGCAGACCACGACGAGGCTCATCACCGTGTCGTGGAACATGGCGTACGGGTAGAACGGCTTCCCCCGCCTGGCGACATCCTCCTTGTAGCGCTTGAAGCCCGGCGCGCCGTTCGTCCATCGCGCTCATCGCAGGCCCCCTCGCGGCCGCGGCTGGACGAGGCCGGCGCGCGCCTCGGGCTCGGGCGCGGGCTCCAGCGGATCTCCGCCCGCAGCCTCCTTCGACCACGGCGGCGAGGTGACGCCGAGCCGGATCACGAGGTACAGGTGGAGGGTGATCAGCCCGATGATGGCGCCCGGGATGACCAGCATGTGAATCGCGTAGAAGCGCGTCAGCGTCTCACCGCTGATCTGGGACCCGCCCTGCAGGAGCTGGCGGATGAACGGGCCGAGGAACGGCGCCGTGCCGTTGATGTTGATCCCCACGACCGTCGCCCAGTACGCCGTCTGGTCCCACGGCAGGAGGTAGCCGGTGAAGCCCTCGGCCAGGCCCATCGTGAGCAGCAGCACGCCGATGATCCAGTTCAGCTCCCGCGGGTACTTGTAGGCGCCGAACAGGAACACCCGCGCCATGTGGAAGAACATCAGGATGATGAAGACGCTCGCGCCCCAGCGGTGCATGCCGCGCACGAGCCAGCCGAGCGTGACGTCGTTGGTGATGTGCTGGATCGACGCGTACGCGGTCTGTCGGATCCGGCTTGTAGTACATCGCGAGGATCACGCCGGTGATCGCCTGGACGATGAACGCGGTCAGCGTCGCCGACCCCAGCGTCTGCATCCAGTTGGTGTCGCCCGGGACCTTGCGGAAGAGGAAGTACTTGATCCCGCCGACGAGGCCCGACCGCTCCTCGAGCCAGTCGACCGGCATCATGATCGCGGTCTCGACCTGATTGCGCCGTGTGCGATTTCTTGGCCATCTCTACCCGGCCCCGGTCAACCGCTCGGCGGCTGGACGGGATAGAAGATCGACTCGGGCCCGTCGACGTGCTGGCCCGGGCCCGTGAGCGGGTACTTCGCGATCTTCGCGTTGGCGCCGGTGCCGCTCACGGAGCCGACGCTGTAGGGCTGGCCCACGAAGAGGTGGCCGTTCCGGATCGAGAACTCGTAGCGGTCGAGCGCACGCACGGGCGGACCCGCGGTGCGGTTGCCCTCGGTGTCGTACTGGCCGCCGTGGCACGGGCAGCCGAACCCGGCGGGCTGCGCGGGGATCAGATCGACCTCACCGGCCGCGGTCTTCACCTTCTTCGTCTGCGCCGTGAAGAGCAGGCCGTTGGGCTGGACCGGGCAGCCGAGGTGCGCACAGCGGTTCGAGATCACCGTGAAGCTGGGGACGCCGTTGAGCAGGCCGTTGTTCCGCACGTACGCGGTGCGCCGCGAGACCTCGCCCTGGCTCGGCGTCGTCCATGAACGTGGCGACGATGAACTTGCCCTCCGGGAAGCCTGCGAGCGGGCCGAGGTCGACGTCGGGGCGCTTCTGGTTCACGAACGCCGGCACGATCGTGAACCCGAGCGCGGGCACGGTGACGATGGCGCCGATCGCTGCGCCGAGGCCCAGCGTCGCGCCCTCGAGGAACTTGCTCCGCGGGAAGCGCTCGCCCGGCTCGGGCTCCGGCACGTGCGGCGGCGCAACCGGCTCCGGCTCCTCGGGCTCGACGGCGACCGGCTTCCGGTGCTCGGTGGTCAGGTCGCGGATCCACAGGAACGCGAACACGGCGGCGATCGCGGCGCCCACGATCGCGGCGACCGTGCTGACGACGATGCCGACCAGCAGGATCGCGACGCCGACGGCGAAGCCGACCGGCCACAGGGTGGGCGACGGCGGTGGCTCGGGTCTGTCTTCGTGCCCTTCTGGCTCCACTCGGCCCTGCTCCCCTTGGCTTTCGGTCACGGATTCAACCCACGGCTCACGGCGACTGTCAACGACGTAACAATCGCCGCAACGGGTGGGGAATATCTCGCATCTCGCCGTTCCGCGCTGAGACTGCGATCTCGATCCCGTACTCGTCCCACCGGCGATCGACCAGCGCGCGCACCTCGGGGCTCATCTCGATCTCCTCCGGCCACGGCCTCGTGCCCTCCTGCGGGCCCTTCGCCGTGGCGTCGATTCCGATCTTGCCGCCCAGGAACTGCAGCGTCGGCGCGTGGTCGAGATGGTCGAGCGGCCCCTCGGTGAGCACGACGTCGCGCTGGGGGTCGACGTTGGCCCCGACGTAGAAGAAGACCTCTGCGTAGTCGTGGACGTTCACGTGCGCGTCGACGACGACGATCGACTTCGTCAGGCTGAGCATCCCGAGGCCCCAGATCGCGTGCATGACCTTGCGCGCGTGGCCCGGGAACGCCTTGCGGATGGAGACGATGCAGCAGTTGTGGAACGCGCCGGCGACCGGCAGGTCGTAGTCCACGATCTCGGGCACGGTCAGCCGTACCGCCGGCAGGAAGATGCGCTCCGTCGCCTTGCCGAGCCACGCGTCCTCGGCCGGCGGCTTGCCCACCACGATCGACGGATAGATCGCGTCCCGCCGCATCGTCAGCGCGGTGACGTTGAACACCGGGAACGGCTCGACGGGGGTGTAGTAGCCCGTGTGGTCGCCGAACGGCCCCTCGTCGGCAAGCTGGCCCCGCTCGACGTAGCCCTCGAGCACGATCTCGGCGTGGGCCGGCACCTCGATGTCGACCGTCTTGCCCGGCACGAGCTCGACCGGCTCGCCGCGGAAGAAGCCCGCGAGCATGAACTCGTCGACGTGCTTGGGGAGAGGCGCCGAGGCCGAGTAGGTCGTGACCGGGTCGAGCCCGAGCGCGACCGCGACCTCGAGCCGGCCGTCGGTCGCGAGGTAGTCCATCCGCCCGTCCTTGTGGATCTGCCAGTGCATCGCCGTGCGGCGCCGGTCGAGCACCTGCAGCCGGTACATGCCGACGTTGCGGCCGCCGGTGCGCGGGTCGTGCGTGATCACAGCCGGCAGGGTGATGAAGGGGCCGCCGTCGTCGGGCCAGCAGTGCTGCACGGGGAGCAGGCCGAGGTCGACGTCGTCGCCTTCCAGCACGACTTCCTGAACAGGCCCCCTGCTCACCGTCCTGGGCCGCGAGTCGGCCAGCGACTTCAGCTTCTGGAGCCCCTTGACCTTCTCCACGAGCCCCTGCGGCGGCTGCATCTCGAGCACGTCCGCGACGCGGCTGCCGAGGTCGTCGAGTGAGTCCACGCCGAAGGCGAGGCACATGCGGCGCTCGGTGCCGAACTGGTTGACGAGCAGCGGCCGCTGCGAGCCCTTCGTACGCTCGAACAGCAGCGCCGGACCGCCCGCCTTGACCGTCCGGTCGACGATCTCCGTCACCTCGAGGTGCGGGTCGACCTCGGCGCCGACCCGGACGAGCTCGCCCTCGCGCTCGAGGAGCGCGATCCACTCGCGCAGATCGGCGGGAGGAGGCACCGGGCGTCAGTCTACGGCCCGGGGCGGCGCCGGCCGCCGACTGGAAGCTCGAGCGAGCGGCCGCGCTGTCCCGCGAAGCCGAGGCGGACTTCCGGCGGCTAATAGGTCGGCGGGCGCAGGGCGCGGCGCTTCTTGCGCCGAGAGTTCAGCGTGTGCGCGAGCTCCCCCAGCACGACGAAGCCGACGAAGACGAGCCCCACGATCAGCATCCCGAGGAGGATGTCCTTGCCCTCGGAGACGTTGTCGAAGACGAGCGAAGCGAGCACGGAAACGCGACTTTACTGGACGACGGAGGGCGTGCGCCGCGAACGCCTGCTCCACCGGCCCGTCGCCGGCGGCCTCGCGCGCCAGCGCCTCCAGGGGCCCCTGCTCGCCGTCGTCTCTCAGCGCCCGCCGCGGCCCGTCCAGGAGGCCGCTCCCGAGCAACGCCGCGGTCGCCGCCCACACGGATCCGTCGCCGGGCTGGCCGTCAGCGCGGAGCTGTGCGCAGAGCGAGATCAGCGCCGCGAGATCCGCGACCGCCCCGACCGTGCCCGCCTCGGCGACGCGCACGAGCCCGTGCGCGTAGAGGTAGTCGCCCAGCAGCAGAGCGGTGTCGGCGTCCTTGGGGGCGAACAGGCGCGGCCGTCCGAAATGCAGGAGGTAGCCCTCGTAGATCGTCTCCAGGCCGAGCGCATAGCGCTCCTCGCCGAGCACGGAGAACACCGCGAGCGGCTCACGCTCCCCGCGTGCGCGCAGGGCCTCGGCCCACAGCCCGCTCTCGCGGGACGCATCGTCCGCGATCGCAACCCAGACGTCAGTCGCCAAAGAACCGGGCACAGGCCTCGACGGTACGGTCGATCTCCTCGTCGCCATGGGCCAGAGACACGAAGGTCGCCTCGAACGGCGAGGGCGCGATGTAGATGCCCTCCTCGAAGAGATGGCGGAAGAGCGCCGCGTAGCGCTCCGGGTCGGCGGCCTGCGCGTCCCGGTAGTCGCTGACCGCCGCGTCCCGCATGAACAGGGTCAGCATCGCCCCGACGCGTTGCACGCGGCCGAACGGCGCGAGGCCCTCGGCCAGGCGGGCGGACCGCCGCTCGAGGCCCTCGTACACGGCCGGATCGCGTAGCCGGCGGAGGACCGAGAGTCCGGCCGCGGTCGCCAGCGGATTGCCGGACAGCGTCCCGGCCTGGTAGACGTCCCCGACGGGAGCCAGCCGGTCCATCACGTCGGCGCGGCCTCCGAACGCAGCGATCGGTAGTCCGCCGCCGAGGATCTTGCCGAGGATCGTCAGGTCGGGCCGGATGCCGAACCGCTCCTGGGCACCGCCGCGCGCCACCCGGAAGCCGGTGATCACCTCGTCGAAGACGAGCAGCGCGCCCGAAGCGTCGCACAGCTTGCGCAGGGTCTCGAGGAAGCCGGGCTCGGGCGGGACGACCCCCATGTTCCCGGCCACCGGCTCGACGATCACACAGGCCAGCCCTTCGCCGTAGCGCGCGACGGCGGCTGCGACCGCGACGACGTCGTTGTACGGGCAGACGATCGTGTCGCCGGCCACGCCGCTGGGGACGCCGGGCCCGGCGGGGATTCCGAGCGTGGCGACACCCGAGCCGGCGTCCGCGAGCAGCGCGTCGACGTGGCCGTGGTAGCAGCCGGCGAACTTCAGGACGCGGTCGCGGTGGGTGAAGCCGCGGGCGAGCCGGATCGCGCTCATCGCGGCCTCCGTGCCCGACGAGACGAGCCGCACCTTCTCCACCGAGGGCACGGCGTCGGCGATCTCGGCTGCAAGCTCGACCTCCCGCTCGGTCGCGGCCCCGAAGCTCGTCCCGTCGCGCGCCGCCTCGATCACGGCCGCGACGGTCTCCGGGTCGGCGTGGCCGAAGAGCAGCGGGCCCCACGACATGACCCAGTCCAGGTAGCGGCGGCCGTCGACGTCCTCCAGGTAAGCGCCTGACGCCCGGCGCACGAACAGCGGCTCGTCGAGGCCGACCGCACGCATCGCCCGCACCGGCGAGTTCACGCCGCCGGGGATCAGCTCCAGCGCACGCCGGTAGAGCTCCGAGCGAGCCTTCACAGCCACGCTACGCGTCCTCGGATGACGTTCGACAGACTCCGGGGACCGATCGGCCGAAGCCCTTCGAGCAGCGACGAAGGCCCGGCTACAGCCACGTCGCGAGCTCCCTCGTCCAGTACGAGATCACGAGGTCGGCCCCCGCGCGGCGGATCGCGGTGAGCGACTCGAGCGCGGCCTGCCGCTCGTCGAGCCAGCCCTGCGCGGCGGCCGCCTTCACCATGGCGTACTCCCCGGAGACGTTGTAGGCCGCGACCGGCAGGTCGAAGCGATCGCGGACGGCGCGGATCACGTCGAGGTAGGGCAGTGCCGGCTTGATCAGCAGCACGTCGGCGCCCTCCTCGACGTCGAGCGCGCACTCGCGCAGCGCCTCGCGCACGTTCGCGGGGTCCATCTGGTAGCCGCGCCGGTCGCCGAAGGAGGGCGTCGATTCCGCGGCCTCGCGGAACGGGCCGTAGAACGCGGACGCGTACTTCGCCGAGTAGGCGAGGATCGGCGTCTCGGGCAGCTCGGCCCGGACGGCGCCGACCCGCCCGTCCATCATGTCGCTCGGGCAGACCGCGTCGGCGCCGGCCTCCACGTGGCTGACGGCGGTGCGCGCGATCAGCTCGAGCGTCGCATCGTTGTCGACCTCCCCTCCCCGGCGGAGCACACCGCAGTGGCCGTGCGCCGTGTACTCGCAGAGGCAGACGTCGGTGAGCAGCAGCAGCTCGGGAAACCGCGGCCGCAGCGCCCGCAGGGCGCGCTGCACGATCCCGTCGTCGACCCACGCGCCGGAGCCTTCGTCGTCCTTCTCCTCCGGTATCCCGAACAGGATCACGGCGGTGACGCCGAGCCGGACGAGCTGCTCGGCCTCGTGCACGAGGTCGTCGACCGAGCGGCGCCCCATCGCCGGGAGCAGCTCGTTCGGCAGCGTGTCGGGTCCGACGAAGAGCGGCAGCACGAACTGGTCGAGGTCGAGCCGCGTCTCGCGCACCAGTGCGCGCAGGCCGGCCGTACGGCGCAACCGGCGCAGGCGGGTCTCGGGGAACGCGCTCACACGAAAAGACTACGCCAGCAGCCGCCGTACTCCGAGTCGAGCGAGGCCGCCGAAGACGACGGCCAGGCCGGCCAACCAGATCAGCTCCCGCACGATGGCCCTCCACGGGCTCGTGTCGTACAGCGCGGACCCGAACAGGCGGACCGCGTGCACGAACGGAAAGGCATCGCTCACCCAGCCGGCGACCGGCACGATCTGGGGCGGCACGAGCCCGACGAAGATGATGGGCAGCACGACGAGGATCGCGATCAGCGACGCCGTGCGCGCGTCGCGGGCGATCGTGCCGACGAGAGCCCCGAGCCCGCCCAGCGCCGCCCCGGCGGCAACAAGCCCGACCGCGACGAGCGGGAGGCGCTGCCACGGCTCCCCGCCGGTCACACCGCCGGCCTGGATCACGATGCCGAACACCAGCGCGATCGCGATCCCGAGCACGAGCGAGACGAACGCGGCAAGCCCCATCTTGGCGGAGACGATCGACCCCGGCCGCGCCAGCCCCCGCACCAGCCGGCCGATGACGTTCTCGTCTCGCTCGGCGGCGAGCGCCCCGGCCGCCAGCAGCAACGTGAGGAAGCTGATCGTCAGAGCCAGCGCGTACGCCTGCACCTGCGCGGACAGCACCCACGTGCGGCCGTGGTCGGCCGCGGTTCTGAGCGTGATCGGATGCGCCGTCGCCCGCAGCGCTTCGTCCGTGTTGGCGAGCGCCAGCCGCGCGTCGTGGATGAAGGCGCGCAACTCGCTCACCCGGGGTGAAGGCGGCATCTGCGCGAGCACACGATCGGCGCCGTCGAGCCCGAGCAGGTCGAACTGCCGGCCGAGCAGCGAGCCGTTGCCGCCGTGCAGGATCAGCGTCACGTAGCCGAGGTTCTGGTCGATGTAGGACTGCTGGAGCTGCCGGTTGAGCGAGTAGACGAGCGCCTGGACCTGCTGGTCGACGCGCGGCGCCAGCCCGCCCTTGGTCGTCTCCAGCACGAGCTCGGGGCTCTGGATCAGCGTCTTCAGCGTGGCGACGAAGCCCGGCGGGATCGGTGATCGGTCGCGACCACCTTGCCCGTCTGCAGCTGATGCTTGGCCTCCTTCGGCGAGAGGCGCACGAGCTGCACGTTGCTGCTGACCTGGCGGATCGTCTTGTCGACGTGGAAGCGGTGGCCGCCGATCACGATCGTCTTCGGCAGGCCGTCCTCGTCGACGAGAGCGACCCGCGGCTTCGCGCTCGCGTAGCCGGCGACGAGCCCGACGAGCATCGCGATCAGCAGCGGGTAGGCGACGAGGATCGCGAGCAGCAGCGGCGACCGCCGCAGCACGAGCAGATCCTTGCGCAGGATGAGCGACGGCCGGCCTCATTTCAGCCATGGCCCCTTCGAGACGTGCCCGTGCCGCCACCCCCCACCCCATTACGGGTGGGGCTCAACCCGCCTCCCTCGGCAGTCGACGATACCGAGGAAAGGCGCACCGTGTCTGTGCCGGAAGTGTGCCGATTGTGTGCCGATTCCTCGTCATGCGAGCAGCGCCGCCGCGTCCGAGGACTCGAGCTCGGCGAGCGGGCCGCAGAAGGCGAGCGTCCCCTCGGCGAGCACGCCGACGCGGTCGGCCAGCTCCTCCAGCTCGTCCGCGTGCTGGGTGGCGAAGACGACGGCCCCGCCGCGCTCGCGGACGCCGCCGATCAACTGCCCACATGCGCCGCCGCTGGCGCGGGTCGAGCGCGGCCGTCGGCTCGTCGAGCAGCAGAACCTCGGGGTCTCCGAGCAGCGCGATGCGCGAGGTTCAGCCGCTGGCGGTTGCCGACCGAGAGCGCGCCGCTCGGCCGCCGCTCGCGCGGCAGGTCGAACTCGACCAGCAGCCGCTCGGCGACGGCCGCCGGATCGGCGACGCCCTCCAGCCGCGCGAACAGCTCGAGGTTCTCGCGCGCCGACAGCCTCGCGTACTGCGCCGGCCGCTGCGGCGACCAGCCGATGCGGACACCCGCGCGCCTGTGCACGGAGCCGGCGCTCGGCTCGAGCGCGCCTGCGAGCAGCGCGAGCAGAGTCGACTTGCCGGCGCCGTTCGGGCCGACCAGGGCCAGCGTCTCGCCGGCGATCACCTCGATGTCGGTCGGACCGAGCGCCGGGTAGCTCCCGTAGCGGCGCATCACGCCGCGGGCCTCGATCAGCGTGCCCGCGAGGCTCACGGGCCCACGGCCGTGGGGGGCTCGGCAGGAGGCTTGGAGACGATCGTCGTCGCGGATGGATCCGGCTCGGAGACGGCTGACGCTGCCGGCGGCCCGGCCTCGTCGGGCCGAGCCGGAGCCGGGTCGACCCGCTGCTCAGAGGCGTCAGGCGCCGGCCCGGGAGACGGGGCGGGAACGCCCTCGATCGCGAGCTGCACCGGGATGGCGGCACCCTCCGGCCACGGCTCCAGCGTCAACCGCTCGGAGAAGAACTCCCAGGTCGCACGGAGGGCGGCGAGCAGCGGCAGCGCCACCAGCAACCCGGGCAGGCCGTAGATCTCGCCGCCGGCGAGCAGCCCGAAGATGACGAGCAGCGGATTGAGCCGAAGCGCGCTGCCCATCACGTTGGGAACGACGATGTGACCCTCGATCTGATGGATGCCGACGAAGAGCAGCGCCACCCAGACCGCCGACACCGGGTGCACAACCAGCGCGTAGACGACGGGCGGGATCGCGCCCAGCCAGGGGCCGAGGTACGGGATCAGCTCCGTGAACGCGACCCACAGGCCGAACGGCACGGCGTAGCGCTCGCCCCCCGGCAGCAGCCCCAGGATCCCCAGCAGCCAGATGCCGAGACCGGCGCTCGTGCCCATGATCAGCGACAGCAGGAGCTGGCCCTTCACGTAGCTCGCCAGGGCGTGCTCGATCCTGGATAAGAGCGGTGGCGAGCCGGGGTGAGGCGGGAAGCGGCGGTCGATCGCACGCCCGAGCCGCGGCATGTCGAGCAGCATGTAGATCGAGACGACGATCAGGAGGATCAGCGAGAACAGGAGCTTCAGCGTCCCGATCGCCGCGCCCTCCACCCACGCGATCACTTTCGAGCTGTACTTCTCGACGTCCTTCGCCTTGATGTTGTCGACGAACTTCTGGCCCTGCTTGCGGATCCGGATCCGCCCGAGGCGGTGGTGATCGAGCCAGACCTGTAGGCGGTCGATGTCCCGCTCGGCATCGGTCTGCGGGGGCTGTCCGTGATCGACCGTAAAGTAGTTGTCGACTCGGTTCGTGGTCGATCGCGTGCGGTCGACCACGACGACGCCGAGCGCGATCACGCACACGATCATGGCCGCGGCGAAGCTCATGTAGACCAGCGCAACGGCAAAGCCCCGGGGGATCCAGAGCCGAGAGATGGCCCGTACCAGCGGATTCAGCAGCAGCGCGATCAGCGCCGCCACGAGAAAGATGAAGAGCACGTGACGGACGGTCCCCGCGACCGACCAGGCGAGCAGCAGCAGGACCGGCAGCCCGACCAACTGCATCCAGCGCGGGATCTGGGTTCTGGTCACCCCGCCCGGCATGGGCGCCATCGTACCGCCCACGGGGCCGGGAGCCGTCCTCCGGCCTGGGATTGGTCGATCTGGGAGGACGGGTCGCTGGCGCTCGATCCGGTCGCCACCCAATTGCACGACGCGGCGACCTGGGTTACCGTGGCCCCGATGCCGGCCCCCAGCTCCCGGCGACGACACGCGGGACGGCGGCGGGAAACGGTTGCTGTTCGGCGTGCGCGGCGCATCGCAGCACTCGTAGCGCTCGCCGCAGTCGCCCTAGTGACCCTTCTCCTGACCGCCTTCGGCTCGGGCCGGCCTGCCGCGGTCGTCGCGCCGGCGCCCGCCCCGGCCGGGCGGCTGGTGCCCGTCGGCCCGCCGCGCCCTCAGGTGATCGCCCAGGTCGGCTCGCTGCTCATCTCGATGCCGGTTCCGCAGAGCCGCGTCACCGCGATCGGCTACCACGGGGCCGACCCGGGCGCACTGGCCCTCGTCCCGCGCGGCACGCAGGCGAACCAGGGGCTCCTGCGTCGGCTCCTCCACCGGCTCGGAGGCGGCGGAAGCCGCGGCGGGCTGCGCTACTACCAGATCGCGGGCGGACAGGGCCCCGCGACGGGTGAGGTCGACATCGGCGCACCCGCCGGGACGGACGTCTACTCGCCGGTCGACGGGATCGTGATCGGCGTGTCGCCCTACGTGATCGACCACCGCTCGTACGGATCCCGGATCGACATCCAGCCGGCCGGCGCGCCGTCGATGGTCGTCTCGCTCACGCATCTCCGGGTCGACCCGAGCCTGGCCGTGGGCTCGTCGATCTCGGCCTCGACCTCGAAGATCGGCACGGTGCTCGACTTCTCGAGCGTCGAGTCACAGGCGCTCGCGCACTACACGCAGGACGCCGGCAACCACGCGGCGCTCCAGGTGCACCCCGCAGCCGTCACCAACTGAGCATCTAGTGCGCATCCTGTTCGTGGGGGACGTGTTCGGCGCCGCCGGGCGGCGGGCGGTCGAGGAGCGGCTGCCGGACCTGCGCGCCGAGCTGGGCGTCGACTTCTGCATCGTGAACGGCGAGAACGTGGCCGACGGCGCCGGCATCACTCCGAAGCTCGCCGACAAGCTGCTGGCCGCCGGCGCCGACGTGCTCACGCTCGGAAACCACGTCTGGCGACGACTCGAGATCGCGCCGTACCTCGAGCGTTCCGACCGCATCGTCCGCCCGGCCAACCTGGCGGCCGGGGCGCCGGGACGGGGACTCGCGGTGGCGGCGGCCGCGGACGGGACGCCCGTCGCCGTGCTCAACCTCATGGGCCAGCTCTACCTGAACACCGCGCGCCACCCGTTCGAGGACGTGGACGCGCTCGTCGACGAGGCCTCGGCGCGGGCGCGGGTGATCGTGCTCGACCTCCATGCCGAGGCGACCAGCGAGAAGATCGCGCTGGCGCGCTGGCTCGACGGCCGCGTCACCGCGGTGATCGGCACGCACACGCACGTGCAGACCGCAGACGCGCGCGTCCTTCCGGGCGGGACGGCCGCGATCACCGACGCGGGGATGACCGGACCCCACGACTCGGTGATCGGGGTCAAGGCCGAGCTGGCGATCCGGCGGATGCGCACCGGGATGCCGGTGCGGTTCGAGCCGGCCGAGGGCGACGTGCGGATCGAGGGCTGCCTGGTCGAGTGCGGCGCGGACGGCCGCGCTACGGCGTGCGAGCCGGTTCGGGTCGCCGTGTCGTAGGCCACAGCAGCACGGCCAGCACCCCGAGCAGGAGCAGATCGCGAGCCGGTACGAGCCACGAGACCAGCGGGTCGAAGTGCAGTGCGAGGTCCCAGTAGCGGTACGGGAACCAGAGCTGGGTCAGGATCAGAGCGACGAGCAAGCAGCGCGGTGGCGCCGAGGCCGCGTCGGCCGCGGACGAGCGGCACGACCGGGATCAGCCAGATCAGGAACTGCGGCGAGAGCACCTTGTCGAACGCGACGAACGCGCACACCGCGGCCGCCGAGTAGCGGACGAGCCGCTCGGCGCCGCCCGGCCCGCGCGCATAGGCGACCCAGAGCGCCGACCAGCACGAGCGCAGCGGCCAGCGACTGCAGCACCGCGATGACGTCCGGCAGCGTGCCGACGAGGTTCTGCGAGCCGGCCCCCGACCGCATCGTGATCCCGAGCCCGAAGGCCTGGTGCGCCGCGAGCAGGAACGAGGAGCCGAGGCTCTCGATCTGCAGCGGCCGCGTCAGCTGGCGGGCGAGCGTCCAGCGCATCCCGCCCGGCGACAGCGCGATGAACGGGACCAGGACGAGCGCGAGCACGCCGAGGAAGAGCGCACCGCACCTCGCCGGCCTCGCGGCGCCCCCCGCGGCGCCACGCCTCCGTGAGCGCCAGCGGCAGCAGGACTACCGGGTAGAGCTTCGCCACCGTCCCGAGCGCCAGCAGCGCCGAGCCGAGACGCAGCCGGCCCCAGGCGAGCGCGGCGATCGCCCCGGCCGCGAGCGCGGACGGCCAGAGGTCGTAGCGCGAGACGAGCACCGAGCCCGAGGGCGAGCGGCGCGAGCGCGATGAACGCGAGCGCCGCGGAGAACCGTCCGGCTCCGGCACCGAGACCGCGCAGCGCGAGGCCCGCCAGGAGCAGGGCGGCGCAGCCGCAGAGCAGCATCATCCGGTCGAACGTGCGCCGGAACGGAGCCGAATCGCCGGCCGCGGTAGTGCCCGAGCGCCGGGATCACGAAGGCGGGCAGCGCGCCCGGCGGATACTCGACCGAGAAGTCGCGGTACGGCACCTTGCCCTGCGCCATCGCGTCGCCGTAGCGCTGGTAGACGGGCGTGTCGATGATCTGGTCGCGCGCGTAGAAGCTCCGGTGGAGGAGCCCCCAGGACGTGGCGAAGAGCCCGACTGCGGCCAGCGCGATCGCCGCGCGCGATGCGTCGCCTCAGCCGGTCGGGACCAGGTCTCGGGTCTCGCTGTCAAGCGGTTCCGGAGGCTCCGGCGCCGGCGGGCCGCGGGCGGGCGGCGAGCACGGCGACGGCCACGAAGGGGAAGAACCACGGGATGTAGAGGTAGAACCAGTGCGTCAGCACGAGCTCGAAGCCGATCAGCAGGGCGCCGGTGAGCGCCGCGAGCTGGAGGACCGTCTTGCGCCTCGGCACGAAGTAGACCGCGACCGCCCCGACCAGGAGCAGAACCTCCAGCGCGCGCTGCAGCAGGTGCAGGTCGGGGAGTCCCGCGTGGTACTGCCGCCAGTCCCAGATCGAGAACGGCGACTCCCGGTCGATCTGCCACGACACGGTGCGGTCGTAGAACACGCGCGCCGCGTGCAGCGGGCTCGGCTCCAGGAAGAGCACCCAGAAGGCGAGCGCCGTCGCGCCCACGAAGCCGGCGGCGAAGGCGAGCTTCGAGCGCGGGCGGCTGAGCCCGTCCGGGTACGACGCCCAGAGCGGGAACGAGCAGCAGCGATCCGAACTTCGTCCAGCCCGAGAGCGCCACCGATCCCCCGCGGGCCCACGGGAACGCGACGAGGATCAGCCCCAGGATCAGGAACGCGGGCGGGATCGCGTCGTTCGTGTTCGAGCTCGACACGTACTGCGTGAAGGGGTAGGCGGTCCACGCGAACGCCAGTGTGGCTGCCATCCTGGTTCCGCCCATCCTCAGCCCGAGCAGCGCGAGCAGCAGCATGCACATGATGTCGAAGGCGATCGACGTGAAGTGCGCGGCGGGCAGGTCGTCCCACTTGCCCGTCCAGCCGAGCGCCCAGAAGCCGGGCAGATAGGCCTCGTATGCGACCGGCCCGTACGTGTCGCCGCGCTCGTTCGCGCTCTCGCAGCGGCCGTTGGTCTGGATCCGCTCGCGGATCTCCCCGTCGCTGTCGGGCTTCCCGCACGCCTTCAGGTTGCCCTCGGCCGGGAAGTGGTCGTACGGCGACTGCCCCGCCGAGATCCGCTCCGCTCCGATCACGCCGGAGTAGCCGACGTCGATCACGTTCGAGTCGCGCACGTTGAGACCGATCCGGAACCCCATCAGGAAGACGGTCATGGCGGCGAGCAGCCACACCGGCCACACCGAGGGCTTCGCCGCCGGCGACCGACCACGCCACCCGATCCAGGCCATGCGGCCGAGCAGATAGACGAGCGGCGGGTAGACGAGCGGCACGCTCGTGAACACGTGGCCCTTGTTGAAGTACCAGAGCGACACCGAGAACGAGAGCAGGACGAGCAGGTCGAGGTTGCGCAGCGAGAAGGGGCGCCGGAGGTCGGCGAGCCCGATCAGGAACGCGGCGCAGAACCCGAGCCACACGGGCAGCGAGTTGATCTTCCGGCCGCCGAAGGCGCCGCTGTAGCCACGGGCCATCTTCCAGGCCACCTGGGGCCCCGTCCACGCCTCGGTGACCGCGCCGGTCGCATCGTCCACCTTGCCGGTCGCCACCTCGCCGGCCGGGCCCGACCAGACCTTCACGGTCCAGGAGTTGCTCTTCTTGTCGAAGGTGGTCTCCTTGACCCACGTCTTGCGCGGGTAGTGGCGCAGCCAGCGGGCGACCTTCCCGTATGCGAGGAACGCGCTCTGCGCCCGCTCCTCGCTCAGCTGCGGCGCCTTGGGCGGCGGCGCGAGCGGGCTGGCGATGAGGTGCCCCTGCCCGTCGTAGACCGGCCCCGTCGAGGTGGACGCCGGTTGGGTGCCCGCCGCTCCGGCCGCCGGCGCCAGGACGAGGAACGCGAGGAGCGCGAGAATGGGGCGACGCACCGCTGCAGGTTACTCAGCCGCGGCGGAACGACCAGAGCTTGTTGCCGATGAAGTTGAGCGGCGTGACCACGATGATCGCGATCGCCTGGGCCACGATCTTGCCCACGCCGAGCTGGATCAGAGCCTGGAGGACGAGCAGATTCGCTCCGAGCGCGACCGTCGAGACGATGAGGAAGCGCAGCCCCTGGTACGCGATGTGACCGCGGCTGCCGCGGAAGGTCCAGACGCGATTCCACCAGTAGTTGTTGGCGACGGCGACGAGGAACGAGCACACGGCCGCCAGCAGGTAGTGCATGTTGGCGGCGTTCACGAGCAGGGAGTAGACGGCGAGATTGACGGCGTAGCCGACGGCGCCGACGGTGCAGAACTTCGCGAGCTGGACCCAGTTGCGACCCTGCGACAACGCCGCGCGGCCGCGCGTCAGTGACGAAAGTGCGAACGAGGACGAGCGGGCCATGGGCTTCGGCGAGGCTAGCAGCGGCTGATTCGAGCTCGAATCGGAACGAGCTTCGTCGGCGCGGAGCCTCAGTTCGATTCGGGGCCCCGGCCGGCCCCGGGTGCGACCACGCGTAGACCGCCCGACGGCAGCCACCGCCGCTCGCCGCCGGTCTCGACGAGCAGCTCGGTCACCTCGCCCCCCGTCCCGATCGCGACATCGCGGAGAACGCCGACCTCATCGCCGTCGTGCTCTACGCCTGCGCCCCGCAGCCCGCGCAGCCCGTGGCCCTGCGCGCGGTAGAACGCCAGCTGACGATCGTCGAGCAGGAGGAGGGCCGACTCGACCGCGATCTCCTCGCCCTCGACCTCGGCGGCCGCCAGCGGCAGGAAGCTGTGGACGTCGTCGGGGGAGAGGACGTCGAGGCCGATCGCCCGTCGCCGTCCGGGGTCGAGGAGCACGTCCACCGGCCGCCCGAGCTGGATTCCGTGCATGCGGACAGGCATCAGCAAGAGCTCGGTTGCGGCAAGACCCCTCATCCCCGCGGGCATTCTCTCACGCGCGTCGGGTCACGGTCGAAGCCCTCCTCGCCGACGAGCGGGACGAAGCGGCACGCGACCGAATGCAGCACGGCGGGCCCCTCGGGAGTGGCGACGATCACCTCCAGCCGCTGGTCCCACCTGCCGCCGACCGGCACGACCAGCCGTCCGCGCGGCCGCAGCTGCTCGTACAGAGACTGGGGGAAGGTCGGCGCAGCAGCCGCGACCGCGATCGCGTCGAACGGCGCGCGCTCCGGCACTCCCTTCGTCCCGTCGCCGACCTGCACGTCGACACGGTCGACTCCGGCGGCATCGAGGTTCGCCCGCGCGCGCTCGGCGAGCTCGGGCAGGCGCTCGATCGTCACCACTTCCGCGGCGAGCTCGGCCAGGACGGCGGCCTGGTACCCCGACCCCGTGCCGACGTCCAGCACCCGCTCGCCACCGCGGAGCGCGAGCGCCTCGCAGATGCGGGCGACCATGAACGGCTGCGAGATCGTCTGGCCCAGGCCGATCGGGAGCGCCGCGTCGTCGTAGGCGCGGTCGCGGAGCCCGGCCGGGACGAACAGCTCGCGGGGCACGCTTTCCATCGCGGCGAGCACGCGCGGGTCGTCGATCCCTCGCTCGGCGAGCTGGACCAGCACCATGCGGCGCCGCTCGTCCGCGAACGCTGCATCAGCCGACACGGGCCAGTGGGCGCGCGTACGGCGGCGGCGGAACGCCGAAGTGGGCGAGCACGGCCGGCGCGACGTCGGTGATGCTGCGCACCTCCGCGGCGAGCCCCACGCTCAGCACGGGCACCTCGGAGTCGCCCCGCACGAGCGACCCGTGGCTGCCGCCGCCGGCGTGGTGGCGTCCGCCGAGGTCGACCAGCTCCACGCCCTCGACCGGCGAGACGAGCAGCTCGCCGGCGTTCGGGTTGGCCAGCGCGGCCCAGACGCGTTCCAGCGCGTTCGGCTGGTCGAGGATCGCGCTGTCGCCACTCGTCCGGAAGCCGTCGCCGTCGGGCGCGAACCGGAGCTCGGCGCCGTCGCGCCGGGCGACGGCCTCGGCGCCCTCGCGGTAGAGCGCGACCTCGATGGCGGTGTCGCCGTCCAGCCGCCGCGCCAGTGCGCCCGCGTCCAGGCGGCAGGAGGGCAGCATGTAGACCATTCCCGCGCGGTTCGAGGCCGTGACCACCACCTCGCCGTCCAGCCCGGCAAAGCGCTCCTCGAGCCGGACTGCGCGCTCCACACGGGTCTGCCCGTGGTCGGAGCAGAGCAGCACGGCGTACTGCTCGAGGAACTCGTCCGGTCCGCCCGCAGCCTCGACGAGCCCCCACAAGGCGGCGTCGGCCCGCTCCAGCGCGTCCTGGATCGCGTCCGGACCGAGTGCGTGCGAGGCAAAATCGACATCGGACAGGTAGAAGGCGACGAAGTCGCAGTCGTCCCGCGTCACGAGCCAGCGTCCGACCGCGGCCGCATAGGCGTCGATACTGCCGCCCGCACGGTTGCGGACGGCGAACGGCGCCCCCGTGCCGTGCGACTCGAACAGGCTGTAGTAGAAGAACCGGCTCGGCCCGTAGGCCGCGGGCAGCGCCGGGGACCGTCGGCAGGTGCCGGTTGCGCCCGCGGTAGCACGTGAGATTGACCGCAGCCGCCCGGAGGCCGGCGTCCTCGAGCGACTCGAACACGGTCGTGGCCGAGGCCGCGAGATGGGTCTGATTCATGTCGAAGATCGTGTCCCGCAGCGAGCGGACCGTTCCCGCCGCGCGGATCGCGCCGAACGACGAGCCGTACTCGACGAGCCGCCGCTCGCTCCGGTGGTACCAGACGAGGTGCGGGATGTGGTGGACGTCAGGGTGGCCGCCGGTGGCGATCGAGCTCATGCACACCGGAGTCAGCGAGGGGAAGGTCGACACTGCCCGGCCGTAGCGAGCCATTCGAGGCGAAGAGGCTCAGAGCCGGCGTGCGGCCGGCCTCGAGCGCCACCTCGAGGGCCGCGGGCGTCAGCCCGTCGATCACGGCGAGGATGAGCTTCTTGCTCATCGCGAGGGCGCGCGGGCCGGCATCAGTCGCGGGCCAGGATGCGCAGCCCCGCATAGCGGCCGGAATCGCCGCGCCGGCGGGTCCCGAGCAGCGGGACCGCGATGACTTCGAGATAGCCGACCACGGGCACCAGCGCCAGCGCTGCGAGCGCGAGTCCTGCGACCCCCATCAGGACCGCCGTGCCCCCCCGCGTGCCTCCGCGTCCGAGGGCGCCGCGAACGAGCAGCGAGGCGCCGGCCGCGCCCGCGGCGCCGCCGATCGCCCCCGCCAGCGCCTCGTGCCAGTTCTGGATGGCGAGGCCGATTCCGGCGCCGGCGACGGCCGCCAGAGCCGCGGTTCCCCACAGCCCGGCCCTCGTCGGACCGAGCACGCCCGCGAAGAGCACGCCCACGCCCACGCCCAGCCCTGCGGCCAGACCGATCCGGTACCACTCCCACATCGTGCAGCCAGTGTAGATCGACCCCGGATCTCACCGACCGGTCGCACGGGAGGCGTGCCTCTGAACCGAATCGGCCGTTCGCGCGTATTACGCCGATGCCGTCCGAGGGGTGGCGGCCGAGTTAACCAAGACGCTGATCGGCCACCTGACCGGCCAGGCGGCCGGCGCCATTCGCAGCCGGCGCAGCAGGATGACCTAGAGCAGCGTCTCCGCCCAGGCGCCCGGCGTCCCGTGTCGCCGGGCGCCACCCCCTGTCGCTAGGGATGTTCGAGCCGGCGGATGACCGCCAGCCCGAACTCGGCGGCCCGGCCGCCGTCGATGACCCGGTGGTCGAACGTGACGGACACGTAGCCCGTGCGGCGCACGGTGAGCTCGCCGTCGCGGACGGCAGGACGCTCGGCGATCCGGCCGATGCTCAGGATCGCGACCTCGGGGTGGTTCACGATCGGCGTCTGGAAGAGTCCGGCGAGCTTCCCCGCGCTCGTGAGGGTGAACGTCGAGCCGCGCAGCTCCGCCGGCTTCAGGGTGCCGGCACGCGCGGCGGCGGCGAGCCGCGTGGCCTCGGCCGCCAGCTCGTCGAGCGATCGCTCGGCGCAGCCGCGCACGACCGGAACGAGGAGCCCCTGGTCGGTCTGCACCGCGAATCCGATGTCGTAGCGGTCGAGGAAGACGATCTCGTTGCCCTCGAGCCGCGCGTTCAGCTCCGGGAACTCCTGCAGCGTGAGGGCGCATGGCCCGCAGCGCGGTCGGCACGAGCCGGCGGATGTCCAGCTCCGTGAAGTCGGCCTCCTCGACCCAGGTGACGGCAGGAACCTCGCTGTGAGCGCGGGCCATGTGCTCGGCGATCACGCGGCGCACCCCGCGCAGCGGCTCGCGGCGCCCCTCCGGGGTCAGACCCGCCGACATGTCCGAAGTGGCCGAGCGCACGTCCTCCTCGGTGATTCGTCCCTGCGGGCCCGTGCCCTGGACGGCGTCGAGATCGACCCCGAGCTCCCGCGCGACCCGTCGCACGAGCGGCGTCACGCGCACGCGCTCCCCCTGTCCGACCGGGACCCGTCCGGTGGTCTGACCCCGGGTGGCGGCGGCCGGGGGAGAGGCGGGCTGTGGAGCGGACGCCGAGCCGTCGCCGCCGATCACGACGAGCACCGTCCCGACCGGGACGACTGCGCCCTCGGCGACGAGAATTCGCGCGACCGTGCCCCCGGCGGGAGACGGGATCTCGACCGTGGTCTTGTCGGTCTGCACCTCCACGAGCGGATCGTCCTCCGCGATCTCCTGCCCCTCGACCACGAGCCAGCGCGCAACCTCGCCCTCGGTGAGGCCCTCGCCGAGGTCCGGGAGCTTGAACTCGTACGCCATCAGCGGGGATTCTGTCGGATCGCCCCGTGCGGCAGGACGGCATGGACCGCGACGACGCCGTTCAATCGTCCTAGAACGCAAGCAGGCGCCGCCCCGCGTCGACGACGCGCTCCACCGACGGCATGTACGCGTCCTCGATCTTCCAGTACGGGTACGGCACGTCGTAGCCGGTGACGCGGATCACCGGCCCGCGCAGATCGAGGATCGCCTTCTCGGCGAGGATCGCGGCCAGCTCGGCGGCGTAGCCGCAGGTCCGCGGCGCCTCCTGGACGAGCACGACGCGACCGGTCTTGGCGGCGGAAGCGAGCAGCGCCTCCTCGTCGAGCGGCTTCAGCGTCCGGATGTCCAGCACCTCGACCGAGGCATCGCCCTCCAGCGCATCCGCGGCCTGCTCGGCGACCGGCACCATCGAGCCGTAGGCGACGATCGTCAGGTCGTCGCCCTCGCGCGCGAGCCGAGCCTTGCCGAGCGGAACGACGAAGTCGCCCTCGGGCACCTCGCCGCGGATCGTGCGGTAGTGCAGCTTCGGCTCGAGGATCACGACGGGATCGGGATCGCGGATCGCGGCGGCCAGCAGCCCCTTCGCGTCGGCCGGAGTCGACGGGATCGCGACCTTCACGCCGGGCGTGTGGACGTAGTACGTCTCCGGCGAGTCGTCGTGCAGCTCGGGCGCGCGGACGCCGCCGCCGTACGGCATCCGGACGACGATCGGGAACTCCATCTGCCCGCCGGTGCGCCAGCGGTAGCGGCCGACGTGCGTGATCAGCTGGTCGAGGCACGGGTAGCTGAAGGCGTCGTACTGCATCTCGCAGACCGGCCGGAACCCGGCCATGCAGAGGCCGACCGCGCCGCCCAGGATCCCGGCCTCGGCGAGCGGCGTGTCGACGCAGCGGTCGGGGCCGAAGCGGTCGCGCAGCCCGGCGGTCGCGCGGAAGACGCCGCCGGCGCGACCGACGTCCTCGCCCATGACGAGCACGGACGGATCGCGCTCGAGCTCGACGTTCAGGCAGTCGTTGATCGCCTCGACGATGGACAGCTCAGCCACGGCCCTCCCCGAGGATGCGGCGCAGCTCCGCGAGATCGGTGGCGAACGACGCCGGCGGATTGGCCAGCGCGTGGTCGAACAGGAGCGACGACGTCCGGCTCCGGCTCGGCCTCCGCGGCGGCGATCCCCTGCCGCATCGCGTCCGTCGCCTCGGCCCGGATCGACTCGGCGAGCCCGTCCGAGAGCACGCCTGCGCGGCGCAGGTAGGCCTCGTAGCGGCCGACGCACTCGCGCTTGCGCTCCTCCTCGACGCGCTCCAGGTCGATGTAGGCGCTCGGGTCGTCGGCCGTCGCATGCGGCGCCGTCCGGTAGTGGACCGCCTCGATCAGCGTCGGGCCGTCGCCGGCCGCGCCCGCGTGCGACCGCCTCCCGCGTCGCCTCGAACACGGCCAGCACGTCGGTGCCGTCCACCCGGACGCCGGGCATCCCGTAGCCGACGGCCTTGTCGGCCAGCGACTCGGCGCGCGTCTGGGCCGAGATGCGGTGTCGAGATCGCCCACTGGTTGTTGTTGCACATGAGGATCGAGCGGCGCGCGCATGACCGCGGCGAGATTGGCGCCCTCGTGGAACGAGCCCTCCGAGGTCGCCCCGTCGCCGAAGTAGGTGATCGCGCACGGACTTCTCGCCCTTCAGGCGCTTGCCCCAGGCGAGCCCGGCCGCGTGGGGCACGTGCGTGCCGATGGGGACGCAGATCGACGCCACGTTCCAGTCGGCCGGGTTCCACCAGCCGGCCGGATGGCCGCGCCACCAGGAGAGCACCGTCGACGGCGGCATCCCGCGCAGCAGGCCGATCGCCGACTCGCGGTAGCTCGGGAAGATCCAGTCGTCGTCCTCGAGCGCGAACACGGAGCCGGCCTGGATCGCCTCGTGGTTCCAGAAGATCGCGTACGTCCCGATGCGGCCCTGGCGGTGGTAGACGACCGAGCGCTCGTCGTAGGTCCGGAGCACGATCAGCGAGCGGTAGAGCTCGAGCAGGTCCTGCTCGGAGAGCCCTTCGACCTCGCCGTCCGGGACCGCGTCGCCGTCGCCGATCACCCGGCGAAGTTCGCGCTCAGCGGGGAGAACCCGGGCCACGCGGCGAATCTACCGCAAGGGTAGAGCGGGCGAGCCAGGCGACGAGCGCGACCGCGCCGACGGCCGCAGTGACCCCGACGAGCTCGACCACGCTCCCTCCCCCCGCCGTCTCATCGCCGACCGCGAGGACGAGGATCCCGGCGACGGCTCCGACCGCCGATACTCCGATCGCATCGAGCGCGCGCCGGCCGTTCTCGCCGGCTGCGGGCGCCACCGGGCCGCGCGCTTCCAGCGATCGGTACGACAAGCTCGGCAGCCAGTGCCAGACCGGCCGCGACGAGCGGAGCGGCGGCATCGATCCCGCGGCCGTCGAGCGCGAGCCACGCCGTGTACTCCGCGCCCGCGATCACGAGCGCGGGCAGGACTGCGAACGCAGCGCCGGCGAGCCCGATCACGAGCAGCGCCCCTGCGACCGCCGCGGCGACGAGGATGACGGGCGCGGCCCGCCGCGCCTCGACCGCCGGGTAGAGCACGACGGCAGCCAGCGTCAGCGCCGCAACGACCGCGGGCGCTACGCGCGAGCCGATGCGCCGGCGCGCCGGAATCTCGTCACCTCCGTCAGCGGCAGCGCGAACGGATCGCCGTCCTGCCACGCGGCCACGGGCACGCCGAGCGCGAGGAAGCGCGCACGGACAGTCTGCCGCTGCAGTACCCAGATCCTGTGCGCGAGCGCGTCCACCGCGCCGTCCCCCGGCGGGGCGAACGGCACCGGCGAGACCTCGACGACGGCGAGGTCGAACCCGCGCGCGCGCAGGTCGAGCAGCGCGCCGATCGCCCGCTCGTCGAGCAGCGGCGAGAGCGCGACAAGCAGCGCCTTCGGGGGAAGCGTCCGGCGCGGGATCTGGCCGATGTCCTTCCACGCGTAGCTCAGTGCGATCTCGCTCTCCAGCAGCGAGTCGACGATCCGGTAGAGCTGAACGAGCCCGGTCGAGGGCTGGAGCCAGTTGAGGCTTCCACCGAACGAGATGAGGCCGACGCGGTTCTTGTCGCGCAGATACCGCTCCGCGAGCGAGGCTGCCGCACGCACCGTGAGGTCGAGCGTGCTGTGCCCGGCGCGGGTCGCCTCCCCGAGAATGTCCAGGAAGATGACGACATCCGTGTTCCGCTCCGGGTGCGCCTCGTTGACCCAGAGCTGGCCGCGCCGGGCGCTCGCCCGCCAGTTGACGCGCCGGATCCGGTCGCCCTGAGCGAACTCGCGTATGTCGGCGAACTCGATCCCCTCGCCCCTGCCGCGCGAGACCTGGTTTCCGCCGCCGCTCTGGGTCTCGAGCGGGCGCACCAGCTCGCGGAGCTGCTCCGGCCTCGGGTAGACGCGCAGGGGGCGGCGGCGGTCGAGCTGCCCCTCGTGCACGACGAGCCCGAACCGGTCGCGCGCGCGGACGATGACGTCGCCGGGCCGGTACGCGCCCCAGCGTGCGCACCGGAACCCGACCTCGACCGTCTGCGGCTCGCCGGCCCGGAGCCGGACCGCCTGCGGGTTCTCGACCTTCGGCGCCGGCTCGAGACCCGGCGGCAGCACGAGCAGCAGCTCCAGCCGGTCCACGTCCTGCTCGGCGGTGAGCTCGATGCGTGCGCCCACCTCGTCGCCCTCCAGCGCGCGCTCACGGGCGATGTCGAGCCCGAGGTCGACCTCCGGTCGCCCGGCGAGCGGGAGCCCGGCAGCCAGCACGAGCAGGAATGGGACGGCGAGGATGGCCGGCTCGACGCCGGCCGAGCGCGACGGCACCGAGGAGGCCGAGCGCGCCGAGCACCGCGTACGCGCCGAGCTTCGGAGTGACGAGCGCCTTCACGGGGCTGGAACGACGTCCTCGGCAGGAGGCGTCGGCACCACCTGCAGAACCTCTCGCACGACATCGTCGCCGCGCATGCGCTGGACCCAGAGCTCCGGGCGCAGCGTCAGCCGGTGGCCGAGCGCCGGCAGCGCGACCGCCTTCACGTCGTCCGGCGTCACGAAGTCGCGCCGCGCGAGGGCGGCCCGGCCGCGGGCCAGCTTCAGCAGGGCGAGCGTCCCGCGCGGGCTCGCGCCGACCTGGACGCGGGGGCTCTCGCGCGTCCCCGCGACGAGATCGACCATGTACCGGCCGACCGCCTCGGAGACGTGAACCCCCTCCAGCGCATGCTGCAGCCCGATCAGCGCCTCGCGGTCGATCACGGCTCGGAGCTCGACCTCGTCGCGGCCCCGCTCCACGCGCCGGGCGATGATCCCCCACTCGTCGTCGCGTGCCGCATAGCCGAAGCCGACCCGCAGCAGGAAGCGGTCGAGCTGGGCCTCCGGCAGCGGGTAGGTGCCCTCGTACTCGATCGGGTTCTGGGTCGCCAGCACGATGAACGGAGGCTCCAGCCGGTGTGTCACGCCCTCGATCGTGACCTGTCGCTCCTGCATGGCTTCGAGCAGCGCCGCCTGCGTTTTCGGAGGAGCGCGGTTGATCTCGTCGGCGAGCAGGAGATTGGCGAAGATCGGGCCCGGCCGGAACTCGAAGTCGGCGTCGCGCTGGTTGTAGATCGAGGAGCCCGTCACATCGGCGGGCATCAGGTCGGGCGTGAACTGGATACGGGAGAAATCGATGGCCATCACCCGGGCGAACGAACGTGCGGCCAGCGTCTTGGCCAGCCCCGGATAGTCCTCGATCAGGACGTGGCCGTCGGCGAGGATCCCCAGCAGTATCAGCTCCAGCGCCTCGCGTTTGCCGACCACCGCCCGCTCGACCTCGGCCAGAATCCCGTCGCACGCGGTTGCGACGTCGTCGACTGCGATCACCGGGCCATCCTCTCGAGCGCGTCCACCGCAGCGGCGAGCCGGCTCTCCGGGACGCCCGGCCCGAACGGGTCCCGCGGCGGACCCGCGACCGGCCGGACGAGCTCCCAGGCCTCCTCGCCGAGCAGGGCGCGGGCCCGGGCGGGATCGCGGTCGAGATCGACGCCGCGGGCGGCTACGAGCGGCTCCGCGATTGAGACGAGCACGGGCCTGAGGCGCGCGTGGAGGTCGCCGGCATGCGTGATGCCGAGGGCGACCTGGCGCTCCATGCGAACGAGCGCCGCAACCCTCTCCGGGGGCGGCGTGTGCACGGAGAGCGCCTGCTCGATGGCCGACTTCCCGGCACGGGGGAGTATCCCCCTGGTGCGGGCCACCAACGCTGCCAGGAGGAGACCGCCCAGATAGAGAACGAGCAGCTCGAACGCGAGCCCGACCCAGCCGGGCCGGGTATCGGCGACGACCGCGAACGCGGCGATCCCGGCTCCCGCTGCAAGAGCGAGACGTCTCACCCGTTCTCCGCAAGCTCGTTGCGCAGCGCGGCGAGCGCGTCGATCGCCTCGTTCTTCATGTCGCCGTCGACCTCGTGCGGGCTGAACTTCGCCCACTCGAAGAGGCCTGTCAGGCGCTCCACCGACGCGCCGCTCGCATCGAGCTCGCCGAGCACCCGCCGGACGTACTCCTCGGGCGCCTCGGACGGTGCGCGGCCGAGGCCGTACTGCGCAAGCGTGCGCTCCATCCGCGCATAGGCGGCGATCACGGCCCGCCGCGGATCGCGCTCGCGGCGCAGATCGTCGAGCGTCTCGTCGAGCACTTCCGCCAGCGCCGCCGCGGCGGCCAGCCGGGGCCGGGCGCGCGCGGTGAGTCGTCGATGGCGGGCGATGCCCGCAGCCACGCCGAGCGCAGCCAGCACGGCGAGCGTGGCGGCGACCGCAGGCCAGCTCAGGTGCAGATGACGAGACGCGCCGCCCGATCCCGGCGGGGTCGGCACGTGTCCAAGCTTTCCGGCGGCCGGCGTCGGGGCTGCCGGCTGGAAGAAATGACGGTGGAAGAACGGCAGGTGACGGGCAACGAGCAATCCCACCAGCACGATCGCTAGGAAGCGGGCGACGACGACGGCCGGGTGCTTCCGCTTCTGCTGCTTGACGAGCTCACGCCGGTTCGTGATGGCGAAACGGAACGCGAACGCGGCGGCCGCGAGCCAGAGCACGAAGCCCACGCTGATGACGACATCCCAGAGCTCCGGGGAGAGGGCCCGCGAGCCGTGGGAGGTCCCCGACCAGGAGCGGCCGCGGCTGGCGAGCGCGACGACCGCGATGAGCGCCAGAACCGCAACCGCCGCGAGCGCCGGGCGCCGCCGGTCGCGGTACGGCTCGTTCACGCGTACATCATGCCCCCGGCGCAGGCCGGGGTCTACACGAGCACACGCACGGCGTCGCGCTCGGCCTCGAAGAGCGCCTCCTCGACGTCTCCGAGATCCTCGCCGTCGACGTGCAGCGGCAGCGGCCGATCGCACCGGATCTCGATCCGGTCGAGGTCGTGGCCGCCGACGATACGGCTGCCCAGCCGGTAGCGCCCCGAGACGAGAAAGGCGACGAGCCGCGGCACGTCGATCGGCCTGACGCGCTCCGGCGCGGCGAAGTCGAGCCCCAGCTCGAAACGCGCGGCCGGCGCCACCCGCAGCGGTAACGACCCCGCATACGAATAGGGATCGCAGTTGGCGACGATGGCGAACGCGGCACGCCCGAAGCCTGCGATCTCGATCGATGGCTCGAAGCGGGCGCGGCTCTGCAGCACGATCGCCGCCGCGGCCCGGATGAATGCGAGGTCGCCGGCGCGTCGCCCGTCTTCCCCGCGGCCGAGGGCATCGACCCGGCGCACGAGCTCGGCGTCGAAGCCGAGCCCCGCCGAGAACGCGAAGCGGCGCCCGTTCACCCGGCCCAACGTGATCGTCCGCGTGCGCCCCGCAGCGAGCGCCTCGGTCACTACCCGGGCCGCCGCCTGCGCCTCGCGCGGCAGACCGAGCGCACGGGCGAGCACGCTCGTGCCGCCTCCGGGGAGAAACCCGATCGGAACCGAGCCGTCGGCGCCGTTGATCGCCTCGTTGTAGCCCCCGTCGCCGGAGAGGACGACGACGGCGTCCGCGTCCCGGCCCGCCTCCGCGACGAGCTCGATCGCGTGACCCGGCCGCTGCGTGAGCACGGTCCGCACCTCGCCGGCCGCCCGCAGCTCACCCTCCACGGCCTCCATCAGTCGCGGTGTGACCGAGCTGGCGAACGGGTTGACGACGAGGGCGATCAGCGGCACGCGCCGCACAATGCCAGTGCCCGGGGGCCCGCGCCAGCGTTCGTTACGCCGTGGGTGTGGAGTAGCCGCGCATCCCGTCCACGAGGAGGTCGTAGAAGCGGTCGGCGAGCCCGTCCGTGTCGCGCCCCGGCAGCAGCCACGTGTACGCCCAGTTCGCCGCCGAGAGCAGCAGGAGCGCGGCGGTCGCGTCGTCGAGGTCGGTGCGCAGCTCTCCCAGCTCCCGGCCCTCCCGGAAGAGCGCACGGATCCGCTCCTCGTAGCGGCGCCGCTCGGCGAGGATCCCCTCGCGCCGCTCGCCCTCGAGGTAGCGCCACTCGCGGACGAAGACGGTCGCCACGTCGAGCTGGTCGGCGACCACGCGCAGGTGGGAGCGCAGCGCGAGTCGGATCCTCTCCACCACGGGCAGCTCGTCGGGAATCGCGTCGAGCCCTGCGTGGAAGGCCTCGGCCCCATCCCGCATCGCCGCGTAGAGGAGGTCCTGCTTCGACTCGATGTGCGCGTAGAGCGAGCCCTTCTGCACGCCCATCGCCTCGGCGAGATCGCCGATCGACGTCCCGTGGTAGCCCTTCTCCGCGAAGAGCCGGGCGGCCTCGCGATTCAGTTCGAGCCGACGCTGGGACACGGGGTTCTCGTTTCTCCTTCGGCGCGCAGCAGAGCCGGCGAGAGCCGGATCGGGTCATGCGCAGGCTATATTGGCACTAACGATCGTTAGGTAGGAGGGCACATGAGCGGACCGCGGCACCGAGCAGGAGTTCCTCGAGCACGTGCAGTCGGGCGGCCAGGTCGAGGTCAACGACTGGATGCCGGACGACTACCGGAGCAAGCTCATCAAGTTCGTCGAGATGCACGCCAACTCCGAGCTGATGGGCGTCCTCCCCGAGCGCGAGTGGATCCTGCGCGCGCCGACGCTGCAGCGCAAGCTGGCGCTGACCGCGAAGGTGCAGGACGAGGTCGGCCACGGGCAGCTCATCTACCGGGTCGTCGAGGATCTCGGGAAACCCCGCGAGCAGTGCCTCGACGATCTCGTCGCCGGCAAGGCGAAGTTCCACAACGTCTTTCACTACCCGACGAAGACGTGGGGCGACGTCGGGATCATCGCCTGGCTCGTCGACGCGGCCGCGATCATCTCCCAGAAGGCGCTGCTCAAGAGCTCGTACGCGCCGTACGCGCGGATCATGAAGAAGATCTGCTGGGAGGAGTCGTTCCACATCCTCCACGGCCGCGACGTCGTGCTCACGATGATGCTGGGCACCGACGGGCAGCGCGAGCTCGTGCAGGAAGCGCTGCAGCGCTGGTGGAAGCCGCTCATGCACTTCCACGGCAACCCGATCCCGCGCGACCAGGATCCGATGGTGATGTGGCGGATCAAGAGCCAGGCCAACGAGCGAGGCGCGCCAGCAGTTCCTGGACGGCTACGTCCCGCAGATCCTCGAGCTCGGGCTGGAGATTCCCGACCCGAAGCTGCGCAAGAACGACGACGGGGTCTGGGAGTTCACGGAACCCGACTGGGAAGAGTTGAAGTACGTCGTCACCGGGCACGGCCCGAGCACGGCGGAGCGACTCGGGCTGCGGCGCTGGTCGCGCGAGGAGACGGCCTGGGTGCGGCGGGCGGTGCTCGCCGACGCGGCATGATCTACGAGATCTTCCGCCGCGAGCGTGAGGGCCAGGCGTTCCAGCACGCCGGCTCGATCGTGGCGCCCGACGAGGCCTTCGCCGAGGCGTACGCGCGCGAGCAGTACGCCCGCCGAGGCGAGTCGACCGCGCTCTGGATCGTCCCGCGCGATGCGGTCCACGAGATCGACGACTTCGTCGACGAGCTGCACCGCAACTACCACCGCGTCGACGGCTACCCGTTGAAGGCGAAGCTGAAGGAGGCGCGTGAGCGAGCGGGCACAGCTACTCCTTGAGCTGGCCGACGACGAGCTGATCCTCGGCTGGCGCGACTCCGAGTGGACCGGCATCGCGCCGCACGCTGGAGGAGGACGTCGCGTTCTCGTCCATCGCGCAGAACGAGATCGGCCATGCCCGCGCGCTGTACGAGATCGCCGCGGCAGAGCTGGGGACGACCGCCGACGAGCTCGCGTTCGACCGCCGCCCGGACGAGTACCGCTGCCATCCGTTCGTCGAGCTCCACCTCGTGCCGGACTGGGCGCGGACGATCGCGCGCCACGTGCTCTACGAGGCCGCCGACGCGGTGCGCATCGAGGCGCTCGTGGCGGGCGACGACGTCGAGCTGGCCGGGCTCGCGGGCAAGATCGACCGCGAGGAGATCTACCACCGCATGCATGCGCAGATGTGGGCCGACCGGCTGCGCGACGAGCCCCGCTTCCAGGAGGCGCTCGAAGAGCTCTGGCCGTATGCGGCGGGCCTGCTGCCGGCGAGCCAGCGGCCGCTCCTCGCCCAGCGCCTGGAGCGCCCGATCACCTGGGCGGTCGCGCGCGGCAGCCACACCCCCGAGTTCGAGCCGCTCTGGGAGGAGATGACCGAGGTGCGGCGCTCGATCCCCGGCGCGACGTGGTAACCGTCGATCAGGTCTGGGCCGCATTCGCAGAGATCCCGGATCCCGAGATCCCGGTGATCTCGCTGGTCGACCTCGGGCGTGGTGCGCGCGTGCGGGTCGAGGACGACACCGTGCACGTCGAGTTCACGCCGACATTCCTCGGCTGTCCCGCGCTAGAGGTGATGCGCTCGCGCACTGGCCGAGCAGATCGAGAAGCTCGGCGCCGAGCCGGACGTCGCCGTCGTGCTCGACGACTCGTGGTCGACGGACAAGATCACGCCCGAGGGCCGCGAGAAGCTGCGGCAGGCCGGGTTCGCACCGCCGGCCCCGCGCCCGGCCGGAGGGCTCCAGCTCGTCCAGCTCCAGACCGGCGCGTTCCGCTGCCCGTACTGCAACTCGACGGACACGCGCCTGGACAACCTCTTCGGCCCGACCCCGTGCCGCTCGATCCGCTACTGCGAGAGCTGCCGCCAGCCGTTCGAGCAGTTCAAGACGATCTAGCCACCCTAGCCACCCGACGCCCGCGAAAGGCGAGCGCACATGGCTAGGCGCAAACCGCAGGCCTCCCGCCCCGGTCGACGTCTGGCTTTGGGAGCAGTGGGCCCCCCAGGTTCAGAATCCAGGCGTCCCGATCGACGGAAGCGGGCTTTGCATCCGCGCATCAGCGGGGAAGGGTGAGTGCGCGGATGCGGCTCTCCTTGAACCAGGACTCTACCCAGGCGAGGCGGCGACCTTCGAGCGAGAGACCGACCGGCGAGGATAGTTTCGCCACAGTGAGGACGCTCGTGCGGCCGCTGCGCAGATCGAGCGCGCGGATCGTCTTGTCGGTGTGGTAGACGACCCAGCGGCCGGCCGCGGCGAGGGGGACGTCCCCCCGTTCGAGCTCATCCGCGATCGACGGGGGCACGGCGACCGAGCGTTGAAGGGTACCGGCGAGGCTGTAGACCCGGATTCGCCACGTTGCGCCTTGCTGGACGAGGATCGCGAGCCGCGTGGGGGTGAGCGCGACCGCCCACGTCCGCCCCTTGACGGTGAGCTGTAGCCGGGTCGCTCCGGTCAGCGCGTTCCTGACTTCGATTCCGCGCCACCCCCGCGTCTCCCGCGCCGCCGCGAACCACGCCCTCGACGCGGACAGCGCCCAGGTTCCCGTCGTGCGCGGGAGCGCCGTCTTACGCCCGTCTGCCCCGACGCGGTACACCTGGGCTCCGCCGTACCTGTAGTCCTCGGTGGCGTTGTTCGTGTTGACGAACAGGAGCGTTGAGCCGTCACCAGCGACCGGCACGGACCAGCGACACCAGGCCCCGCACTGCTCTATGTCCATCGAAAGGCTGATCAGCTCGCGGTCGAGGGGCGTCGTCAGCGACGACGTCCGGACGGAGGCGTCCCAAAACGTGTTGCCTGACTCCCCCAGCGCGGCCCACAGCGCGCGCGTGCCTGCTAGCGCCATCGACGACTGGTAGCCCTCCGAGTCGTCGGCCTTACAGGTCGCGCCTCCCCTCGAGAGTAGCGACCGCACCACGCCGCCGGACGCCCCCCGGATCTTCACCTGCTGCTGGCAGGGCGCGTTCGCTTCCGCCCACACGATCCACCCGCCGTCCTGGGCGAACCCTTCGATCGCGCCCTTCGTACTCACCAGCGTGACCGGTTGCGAGCTCACCGCGCGCACGGGCGCGGACCGCGCGGCACGCGCCGCACCCCCACCGGGCCTAACCGAACCAGACCCGAGCACCACCAGCAGCGCGAACCCGGCCAGCGTGACCGCCGTCAGCAGCCGCAAGCCCCGGCGCACCACCGCACCGTGGACACTCCCCATTCCAGCCCTCTCCCTTCCCCGGAGGAGGCGACACCGCCGAGCGATCCGCCGGACGCGGCACGTCGACGGCCGCCCACCCGGACACGCCGCCAGTATCCCGCTGGCCCGGCCTCCGCCCATCGGGGAAGACGCTGACCGCGCTAGCCCGAAACTACGGGTAGTGCCGTGCCGCCTCCGAGCGCGCTCGCCTGCCTGGAACTACGGAGCAGGCAGCGGGCCGGCTACCGATGGCAGCCGCAGTGGGTCGCCGTACAGTCGTGGCACTTGGTCGGCTGCCGGCTGCTACTCATCGCGGGCGGGAAGCTGCGGCCGGAGGCTGGATCGGACGCACGGCGTCCCGGATCGGAGGCACGGCGATGGGCGGTAACGGCGGGTCATCGGTGAGTGCGCGGCCAAACGACGGGTGGGTCGCGGTGGCTCGCCGAGGCTTTCGCCTCGTGTTTGTGGCGATCGGGGTGGCGAGCGTGGGGGTGTTGGCCTCAGCGGTCGCAGGCTCCGCGGCGCAGCTCACGTCCTCGGCGGCGGTCCCCGCGAACGACGACAGCTACACCTGGGGGAGGGGGATCAGCGCGGATGGGCGGTTCGTCGCCTTCCAGTCGTGGGCGTCGAACCTGGTCGCTGGCGACACGAACAGGCACGCGGACGTGTTCGTGCGCGACCGGAAGGCGGGGACAAGCACGCGCGTCAGCGTGAGCAACGGCGGGGCGCAGGCGAACGACGGCAGCGGCAACGAGGCGATCAGCGCAGACGGGCGCTTCGTTGCGTTCACGTCGTCGGCGACGAACCTTGTCAGGGGCGACACGACCTCGTGTGGTGACCGCACCTGTCGCCAGGTGTTCGTGCGCGACCGGAGGGCGAGGACGACCACCCCGGTCAGCGTGAGCAGCCGCGGGCGTGGGGAGACGACGCCAGCAACAGTGCTGCGATCAGCGCGGACGGGCGCTTCGTCACGTTCGCTTCGGACTCATCGAACCTGGTCGCCGGCGACACCAACGATGACCTCGACGTGTTCGTACACGCCCGCACGGCGGGAACCACTGAGCGCGTCAGTGTGAGCAGCAGCGGCGCGCAGGGCAACGGCGGAAGCGGCAACAACCTCGGCGTCCCACCGGGGCCGGCGATCAGTGGGGACGGGCGCTTCGTCGCCTTCGCATCGACAGCGTCGAACCTGGTCGCCGGCGACACCAACAAGCACAGCGACATATTCATGCGCGACCGCGTAGCGAGGACGACAACGCGGGTGAGCGTGGGCAGCCGAAACGGGCAGGCCAACGGCGACAGCATGTCCGCGGCGATCAGCGCGAACGGCCGCTTCGTCGCCTTCGCCTCGTACGCGTCGAACCTTGTCACGGGCGACACCAAGGGTGTCCTCGACGTGTTCGTGCGCGACCGCAAACTGGGGACGCCGGAGCAGCTAAGCGTGAGCAGTCGCGGGGTAAGGGCGAACGGCGACAGCGGTGACGACACCGTGGCGATCAGTGGGGACGGGCGCTTCGTCGCCTTCGCATCGACAGCGTCGAACCTGGTCGCCGGCGATACCAAGAAGTGCCTTGTCGAGGATGAGCACCGCAGCTGTGCCGACTTGTTCGTGCGCGACCGGAAGGCGAGGGCGACCACCCGAGTCAGCCTGAGTAGCCGCGGCGTACAAGCCAACGGTGACAGCTTCTGGGCGGCGATCAGCGCGAACGGGCGCTTCGTCGCCTACCAGTCGTTGGCGTCGAACCTGGTCGCCGGTGATACCAACAAGTGCACCTCGACCGGGCGACGCCAGAGTTGCTCCGACGTATTCGTCCGCGACCGAAAGCTGGGCGCGACGACCCTGATCAGCGCCGGCCGCCGGTAGATCGCGAAGTGGTGCCTGGGTCGATTGGTGCGCTACAGGCGGACGGTCGGCGGGTGGCGGCGAAGGCGCAAAGGCTGGCGAACGGCAGCTATCGGATGCAGATGGTGCACACAAAGAATCTGACACTCCCCGACGTCAGGTGGTTCTCAGGCCGACGCTCTTGCGCCTCGTCGTTCCGCACGCGGCGGCCTTGACGGTGAGCACATAGCGGCCCACCGCGGCGGGAAGACGGCCGATCCAGCCGCTCCAGAGCAGCGCGTTACTGCCCGCCGGCACAGTGCGTGCGTCCACGGTGCTTGTCGCGCCGTTTCGCCTCGTGAGGAGCAGACGCGTCTGGGCGGGAACCGAGACGCGGAAGGACACGATCACCGGCCGCCCTGCCTTGGCCGGTGAGGGTTTCGCCTTGACGCCCGACAGCGCCAGCGAGCACGATCCGCCACCCCCACCCGACCCTCCGCCGCCGCTCGTGCTCGGCGGTGTGAGCACGAACGACCAGATGTTCGTGTCGGTCGTGGTGTCGCCGCCGCCGCCACTCTTGACGGTCTTGGACAGCGTCCGCGCCGTCGGCTGCGTGAGCGAGATGTGCAGGTGGTCGCCGCCGACCAGCATGAGCGAGTCGGTCATGTAGTGCGAGGTCGTCGCGAAGCCGCTGAAGTCGGCGCCGCAGTCGTAGCTCTTGTTCGTCTCGGTGGCGGCGGGGATCGCGAGTGACAGCGTCGCACTGCTTCCGCTCGCGTGGCCGGTCACGACAACCGGAAAGCGCTTGCCCTTGACGGGGGGATCGCAGGAGAAATCTCCGTGCGTGCCGTTGTGCCCCTGGAGATGCCAGTGCGCATCGGTGTAGTAGCCGCTGCCCGTACCCGAGATCGTGCCGGAGCCGTCGACCGAGAAGGAGTAACGCAGCTCGACCTGGTAGTTGGACGCGTTCGCCACGACGAGATCGTCGGGTGCGGTGCCCGAGTGAGTACTGCGGGCGCGCACGTCGATGCCCTCCGCCGTTCCGTGCCAGGTCCCGCCGGTCGCGACCGGCGTGTGCGAGGCCGCCAGAACGGGCAGCGCCGGCAACACGAGCGCACCGACCGACGCAACCGCACAGCACAGCCCGACCCGAAACGTGCGCGGTCGGAGTCGCACAGCGACCTCGACGACACGAAACTCGAAGAGTCTGGCGTGGTCCACCGCTTCGCCGGGGAGGCTACTCCGTTCGACCGCCAGGCGGAAGGTGCTGGCTAGACACGAGCGCTGTCAGCACAGCACGAATTGTCTGCGGCTTGACTCCATCGGGATACGTGGAAACACGGATGCCGCGTCGACCGACCTCGCGGAATGATCGGGATGGTCGATCGTGCCCGCGAAAGGAGCGATCGGGTGCAAGAGATGCTCTTTGTCGGCCGAGGAGGCGAAGGGGTCGTCCTCGCGTCGCAGCTCCTGGCCGACGCCTTTTCCCGCGCGGGGTTCTGGGCTCAGAGCTTTCCCGAGTTCAAGGCCGAGAGACGCGGCGCCCCGATCTCGGCCTTCCTGAGATGGGACGAGACGTCACCGATTCACCGCCGCTACAAGGTGCGTGAGTGCGACGTGCTCGTCAGCATCTCTCCGTCGCCGCCTTCGCCGGAGGTGCTCCGCGCCGTCAAGCCCGGTGGGCTGGTCGTGCTGAACCGCGAGGAGCGCTTTCAGCACACCGGTCACTTCGACATCGCGCGCGTGCCGGCCTCGCAGATCGCACGCGAGCACGCCATCCTCTCCTCGGAGGGCCGGCCGATGGGCAACGTGGCCGTCCTCGGCGCCTGCGTGAAGCTGCTCCTCCCGGACGGGCTCGGCTTCCTGGAGCAGGCCATCGTGTCCCGGATGGGCGCCGTCGCCGAGCTGAACGTCGCTGCCGCGAGGGAGGGCTACGTGCGGTGCATCAGACAGCGCGCACGCGCAGGTGATGCCCCGCTCGAGCCTGCGCGTGACGGCGAACATGCTCCAGAACCTCGACAGAGCCCGGCCCTCTTCCCGGTGAGCACCATGGACTCGCTCGGCAATCACACCGGTTCCTGGTCGCTCGACCGCCCTGTGCTCAGCGACGACTGCACCGCGTGCGCCCTGTGCGCGCTCTTCTGTCCTGAGGGGGCGATCGCGCGGCACGACGGCTCCCTGGTCATCGACTACCTCTACTGCAAGGGCTGCGGCATCTGCGAGGTCGTGTGCCCCGTCCGCAACGCGATCTCGATGGAAGAGGTGCGGGCATGAGCGCAGTGCTGCCTCGCGGACGCATGGTGATGACCTCCGATGAAGCTGCGGCCTACGCCGTGATGCTCGCTCGCGCCCGCTCGATCGGGTGCTACCCGATCACGCCGCAGACGGTCATCGTGGAACGGCTCGCCGATCTCACCGCGGGGCGGGACGACGTCGAGTTCGCCAATCTCGAGAGCGAGCACGCGATGTTCGGCTACGTCATCGCGGCGTCGCGGGTCGGCGTTCGGACCTTCACGGCGACATCGTCGCAGGGGCTCCTGTACGCGCACGAGCAGCTGCATCGAGCGTCGCGGGAGCGCGTGCCGCTGGTCGCCGTCAACATCAACCGGTCGATTCTCGCTCCGTGGAGCCTCGAGCCGGACCTCTCGGACAGCATGAGCCAGCGAGACACCGGCTGGATCCAGCTGTACTGCTCGTCGGGGCAGGAGGTCCTCGACAGCATCCTCTGCGCGTACCGGATCGCCGAGACGGCCCTGCTGCCGGTGATGGTGTGCGCCGAGGGCTTTCTGCTCTCGCACACGTCGGAGGTCGTCGACGTGCCCGACCAGAGCACGGTGGACGCGTTCCTTCCCGAGCTGCGTCCGCCGGATGACTGGTTGCTGGATCCCGACCGCCCGCGCACGTTCTCCGCGCTGCCGGAGCCGAAGGTCTACGCCGCGTTCCAGCGCCATGTCGCAGACGCGATGGACGGGGCGGGCAGCCTGATCGAGGCGGTCGCCTCGGACTTCACCTCGCACTTCGGGCGCCACAAGGCCGGCGCGCTCGATATCGCCGGCAACCCCGACGCGGATACGGCCCTGATCACGATCGGGACGATCGGCGACACGGCGCTCGAGCTGCTCGACGACGACGAGAACCTCCTGCTCGTACGCGTCCACGCATTCAGGCCGTTCCCGGCGGCTCAGCTCTCGGCCGCCCTGGCCGGCGCCTCCTACGTCTCGGTGATCGACCGTGCGCCCGCCTTCGGCTCGCTCGGGCCTCTGGGAGGCGACGTGAGGTCTCTGGGTCTGAAGCAGGCTAGGGCTGCGCTGAACTTCGTCTGCGGCCTGGGCGGAACCGAAGTGACTCCGCTCACGCTGCGGTGGGCCCTGAACGAGACGCGTTCGAGCAGGGCGCACAGCGCAGGCCTCGCGCCCGTGTATATCCCGGAGGGGGTCGAGTGATGGCTGCGTGGCTCGAGAAGATCGTTGCGGAGGACAAGCTCCTGCTCTCCGGGCATGCCGCCTGCGCCGGCTGCGGCCCCGCGATCAACGTCCGGCACGTACTCGATGGGCTGGCCGCGGCGGCGCCGGAGTCGAAGATCGTGCTGGTCATCCCGGCTTCGTGCTGGACGGTCATCGCCGGAATCTGGCCAGTGAATGCGTTCGGAGTCGCCGTCCACCTGACGCCGTTCGCCTCCGCGGCGGCGGAGGCATCCGGGATCAAGGCCGCTCTGCGGCTCCGCGGCCAGGGAGACACACAGGTTGTCGTCTGGGGTGGAGACGGCTCCACCTACGACATCGGGTTCTCCGGCGTCTCGGCCGCCGCGGAGAGAAACGAGGACATCGTCTACGTCCTCAACGACAACGAGGCGTACATGAACACCGGCGTGCAGAAGTCCGGCGCCACGCCGGAAGGCGCCTGGACGACGACGACGCCGGCCACTGCTCCGCGGCAGGGGCAGAAGAAGGACATCGCCCGGATCATGGCGGCCCACGGGATCCCGTACGTCGCGACGCTCGCCCCGGGATCGGTGCCGATGCTGCGCGACTTCAGGGCGAAGGTGACCCGCGCCGCCGAGGTGCAGGGCTTCCGCTTCCTCCACGTCCTGGGTCCCTGTCCGCCGGGCTGGCGATACCCGACCGCTCAGTCCACGGAGATCGCGCGGCTGGCCGTCGAGTCACGGACCTTTCCGCTGCTGGAGTGCGATTACGGTGAATGGAGGATCACGTTCCGACCGAAGCATGCTGTCCCGGTCAGCGAGTTCCTCGAGGCCCAGGGGCGCTTCAGTCACCTTTCGCGCGAAGAGATGGACACCATCCAGGCGCACGTCGACGAGCGATGGGATCTGCTCTCCGCGCTCGCAGCTCAACGCGACGAGGTCCGGCCGCCGGTCGGCGTGCCTACCTAACTCCCCATCGACCTCAGCGCACCCGGCCCCGGCACGCCGGTCTCGGGATGAAGGTGGCGGGCGAACCACTCCAGGATCAACTCGAATCGCATCACCCGGTGCGCGGGCGACCCCGCCCGCGTGAGCTCGTGCGACTCGGCCGGAAAGCACACGAACTCGACGTCCCGCTTCAACAGCCGGAGGATCGCGAACAGGTCCTCGGCGTTGCCGATCGGGCAGCGAAGGTCGTCTTCGGAGTGGAGGATCAGGAGCGGCGTGGTGATGTTCGCGGCGTACGTCGCCGGCGAGACCCTGAGGTACGCGTCCGGCGCCTCGAACCAGTGCGCGCCGATATAGCCCTTGAAAGCCCACCCGATGTCGCTCGAGCCGCCCTCGAGCACGAAGTTGTTCACCGCGCGCTCCGAACAGGCCGCGCGAAAGCGGTCCGTGTGACCGACCATCCACGAGGTCATGTAGCCGCCGTAGGAACCGCCGAGCACGCCGAGCCGTTCCGGGTCGCAGAAGTCGAACCGTTGCAGCGCCTCGTCGACGACCGCGATCAGATCCTCGTAGTCGACCGTGCCCCAGCCGGGGCCCCCCTCGACGGGCCCGCGGGTCGCCCGCCCCCACTCCTCGCCGTAGCCGGAGGAGCCGCGCGGGTTGGCGTAGAGGACTGCGTAGCCGGCTCCGGCGTAGACCTGGAACTCGTCGAAGAAGCTGTTCCCGTAATGGGCGAACGGGCCGCCGTGAATATTCAGCAGCACGGGGAGCGGGCGGCCCGGCTCGAAGCCGGTCGGCCGCAGGACCCATGCCTCGACCTCGGTCCCGTCCGCCGAGACTGCCGTGAAACGCTCCGGCTCGGCGAGCTCGCGCCCGTCGGTGAACGCCCGACCTACCTGGGTCAGCCGGTGCCCGGCGGCGTAGAGCTCGGGCGGCGACGTGGGCGTCGTCGCCGTGTAGACCACCCGCCCGCCTGCTGCGTCGTACCCGGTCACCCAGGCCCCGTCCTCGACGACGGGCGCCGGCGAGCCGGCCCCGTCGGCGCGCACGCGGTAGAGATCATTGCCTCCACGATCCTCGAGCACGAACAGCAGCGTGTCGGCGTCCCAGACGGGCTCCCGGATCTCGGGATAGGGAGCGCAGTTGCGGTCGAGCACCGAGGTGAGGATGCGCCGCTCCCCGCTCGCAGCGTCGAGCACCGCGATCTGACCGTGGCGAGGGAAGTCGAACCCCCCGACGTTGAAGCGGCACGCGATCAGCGACCCGTCCGGCGACCATGCAGGTGCCTCGTACACGCCGTCGCACCCCGTCAGCCGCACGGGCTCGCCTCCCCGCGCGTCGACGATGTAGACGTCGCGGAAGAGCTGGATGTCCCAGTCCTCCTGTCGCGCGGATACGAAGGCGAGGCGGCTCCCGTCGGGCGACCACGCTGGATACTGGGCCTCGTAGTCGCCGTGCGTGAGCTGCTCGGGCGGCCTAGACCCATCCGCCGGCACCGTGAAGACATGCCGACGTCGATCCCCGATCCAGCCCTCGTTGTCGAGCTTGTACTGCAGGCGCGCGAATCGCCGGGGCTGCCGCCGCCGGTCATCCTCCTCCTCGTACGCCGGATCGCGGACGCGGGCCGAGAAGGCCAGTTGCGTCCCATCCGGCGACCAGACGGGCTCGGTCACGTCCTCGGCGAGGTCGGTCAGCCGCAGGCCCTCGCCGCCGGCCGTGGGGATGACGTACAGCTGCTTCGCCTTTCGCTCGCGGTTCGAAGCAAAGGCGAGCCTGCTCCCGTCGGGCGACCAGCGCGGCGCCAGATCCTGCTTCTCCCCCGAGGTGAACCGGCGGGGAGGCGAGGAGCCGTCGACGGGCACGAGCCAGATCGTGCTCGCGTAGTCGTTCGCCTCCCGGTCGATCCGCCACTCGACCACGGCGACGGTTCGCCCGTCAGGAGAGATCCGAGGGTCGGATACCCACCTGAGCTCATAGACGTCTTCGGGTCGCACGGGTACGGAGTAAACCAGCCGAGAGGCCCGTGTCGTCCCGGAGCAGAGCGAGCGGCGGTCATCCAGACCGCCGCTCACCGAGGCTACGCCGGGAGCTGCGCCACCCGGAAGCTGTTCCCGAGCGGGTCCCGGTAGCGGGCGTCGACGAGGTCCTTCGCGCGGAGCAGGTGGCGTGCCGGGTGGGCGGGCGTCATCCGGCTCGGAGTATTGCCTCAGGCAGCCGCTCGGCGTGGTCCTCACCGGACCTGGTCGGGCCTCGGCCGGCGCGTCTATGCGGTCTGCGCCAGCGCGATCGCACCCAGCACCCCCGCTCGCGGACCGAGCGCGGGAGGCGTGATGTAGTCGTCGATCCCCTCGCGGACGCTTTCCGCGTCCAGATAGCCGTTCATCAGCTCGACCACTTCGCGTTGCACCCGAGGCAGGAGGTCCGGCTGGCTCATCACTCCTCCGCCGAGGACGATCCGCTGCGGCGAGAGCACGCACATCACGCTCACCAGCCCGAGCGCGAGATAGCGCGCCTCGAGCTCCCATACCTCGGGCACGTCCACGAGCACCGGTGCAGGCCGACCCCAGCGTGCCTCGATCGCGCTGCCGGAAGCCAGACCCTCCCAGCAGTCGCCGTGGTACGGGCAGCAGCCGGGAAACGGGTCCGCATCGCGATCGTGCGGGATCCGCATATGCCCGAACTCCGGATGCACCAGCCCGTGCAGGAGCCGCCCTCCGGCCAGGCCCCCGCCTCCGATCCCGGTGCCGATGGTGACGTAACAGAAGGTGTCGAGGCCTCGCCCGGCGCCCCAGCGGTGCTCGCCGAGCGCTGCTGCGTTGACGTCGGTGTCGAACGCGACCGGCGCGGAGAGGCGGCGCCGGATCTCGCGGCCGACCTCGGTCTGCGCCCAGCCCGGCTTGGGAGTGGTGGTGATACGGCCCCAGGTCGGCGACGAGACCCGCAGGTCGACCGGGCCGAACGAGCCTATGCCGATCGCCTCGACAGGCCCTTCGCGTTCCAGAAAGGCGACGGCCCTGCCGATCGTCTCCGCCGGAGTCGTCGTCGGAATCGTCTCGGTCGCGCGGATGTCGTCCGGGCCGGTCGCGACCGCGCACTCCCACTTGGTGCCCCCGGCCTCGATCCCGCCGTACACGGTCATGTCTCGCCCACGCGGGGCGAGTCTACGCGGCAACCGCGGCCTTCGGGAACCGCGCACGAAAGGCGGTTAACGTTGGCGCGGCCATGACCAGCGCACCCTCCCGAGTGCCCGACCCCCAGCGCATACCCCGGTTGGGGGTGAGCCTGGGGCCCGCGTTCCGGACGGCGCTCAGCATACGCCTGGGCTACTGGCTCGCAGCGGCGTTCGCGCTGCTCTGGGAGCCGCTGCGGGGCACGCCGATCTCGCCGTTTCGCGCCTACGGGCCGCTGAGCGACCTCGTCTTCGGCACATTCGCCCAGTGGGACTCGGTGTGGTTCATCCACATCGCCGACCACGGCTACGACTCGAAGCAGGCCAGCGCGTTCTTCCCCCTGTACCCGCTGGTCGTCCGCGGACTGGCCCACGCGCTCGGCTCCACGGTCGTCGCAGGGACGCTCGTCTCGCTCGTCGCCGGCTGCATCGGCATCGCGGTCGTCCATCGCATCGCCTGCGTCCATCTGACCCGGAACGGCGCGTGGGACACGGTGCTGCTCATGGCGCTCTACCCGCTCGCATTCGTCTTCACGGCCGTGTACTCGGACGGGCTGTTCCTCGCTCTCTCCGCAGCGTCGTTCCTCGCGGCGATGCAGAGCCGGCCGGTCGCGGCGGGCGTGCTCGGCGGCCTGGCCGTTGGAACCCGGCTCGTCGGGCTCGCGCTGCTCCCGGCGCTCATCGTCTTGCTGTGGCCGCGAGGGAAGACGCTCCGCGAGCTGTCGAGGCTCGTCCCGCTCGTCCTGCTGCCGCTCGCCGTGGGTCTCTACGCCCTGTATCTCAGGCAGCACCTGGGCGATGCCGAAGCGTTCGTGCACGCACAGGGGGCCTTCTGGAACCGGCGCACGCCCACGCTCGGCCCGATCTCCGGGCTGTGGGACGCGCTGACGAGCGGCTTCCACGGAGCCGGCGAGCTGGGCCGCCACCTACCGAGGTCGAGCGGTGCGCCGCAGGGGTTCGTGCACCGGGACCAGTGGGCGGCGTGGAACGTCCTGCAGTTCCTCGTCCTCGCGGCCGCCGTCTGGCTGACGGTCGTTGCCTGGCGCCGCCTCGGGGCGGCATTCGGCCTCTACTCGGCGGCCACCCTTGCCGTGATCCTCTCCGCGCCGGCCGACCTCGTTCCGCTCGTGAGCCTGCCCCGCTTCCTGCTCTCTGACTTTCCCCTCTTTCTCGCGCTCGCGACCTTCACCGAGCGTCGGCCGAGGCTCCGGCTGGGGCTCTTGTGCACGTTTGCGGCCGCGGGCGGGATGGCGGCGATTGCGTTCTCCCACCACGCCTGGGTGGCGTGAACGCTCAGGCCGTGCGCAGAGCCTCGGTCATAAGAACAGAGGAAGGATCTGCGGGCGCGTGTCGCCCGCAGATCCCTCCCGACCGATCGGATGGGCACCTACGCGGCGATCTCCTCGTCGCCCGGGGTCGGTACGGCGCCACGGGCCGCGCGCGATCCTCAGGGCGGCGAGCACCCGCTCGAAGTTGTGCGCGTCGAGCCTGCGGGGCAGCTCCGACAGGCCCGTCTGCTTCTCCGCACTCCACAGGTCGGACGCGACGCTGACGAGGAAGCGTCCGCCGGACGACATCGTCCGTGTCTCGCTCTCGAGCCCGACCCAGTCGACGGTTCCGTCGCCGATGTAGGGGCGAGTCTGCTCGTCGATCAATGGGGCGCTGAGGATGTGCCGGACCGCCTCGTACTCCGGCCCGTCGAACTTCTGTTTCTCGCTCATGGAACCTCGGCTTTCGTGTGGTTGGCAAGCATTCGTCGCTCGCAGACCCGGGCTCGGGTCGGGAGCGTCTCTGGTCGGTCAGAGGAGTTCGCCAGCAGCCGCATCGACGGCACTGGTTCCGGCATCGTCGCCGGGGCGGCCGTCCACTCAGGAACGGCCGGCGCACTCAAGCTAGCGGACGCGCGGCGCCGCGCGCAAATCGGGTGCGCTACGCCGGGGCGCAGGCTTTGACGACGGCTGCGTTCGCCTGCTGGCCGGCGCTGCGAGCGGTCTTGAGGCTCGAGACGGAGCTGTACGCAGCGGCGAAGTTGCTCATCGCGATCGTGTTCTGCAGCGACGCGATCGACGCCTGGTACGGGCGTACGTAGTTGATGAGGCCGCCGAGCGCCGAGGCGCACGACCCCGTTGCGGACCTCGCGAAACCGGCCAGATCCGTCCCAAGCTTCGTCGTCGCCGCGGCCAGCTTCGCGAGCGAGTCGCCGACGCACTTCTGGAGCGCACCGGTGTGCTGCGCCGTGGCCGCCGGCTTCGAACAGGCGGAGACCCTTGTGAGGGTGGCAGTGTTCACCTGCTTGAAAGAATCGGCGTCGGCCTGATACTGCGTCCACTCGGCGGCGGTGAAGCGGCCGCCACCCGATCCGGCAACCGTCGGCACGGACACCGTCGGCGGGCTCACCGAGCTAGCGGGCGCCGAGCTGGAAGCAGCGCTGGAGCCATTGGAGCCGCCGCCGCTTCCACCGCAGCCGGCTGCCAGCGCGGTGAGCAGCACCGCGGTGAGGCCGAGCGCGAACTTCGAGATCTTCGCCATCGCTGCTCCTCTCGCTGCCGGGACCAGGGAGAGCCTAGACCTTCGGGAAATCGAGCGACGGATAGCGCGCTGTGAGCAGCATCACGTAGCCCGTGGTCTTCGCCCGGTAGCCGATGCCGTACACCCCGAAGTCCCGCATGCCCTGCGGCATCCGGCCGAGGACCAGACCGACGAACCAGCCGAGGATCGCGATCGCGTGCACGACACCTTCGATCGCGCTCTCGAGCAGCAGCGCGGGAATCGCCAGCACGAGCCGGAACGCAACCGACCAGCGGTTCTGGCGCTCGGGCGGGTCGATCTCGATGTCGAGCGGGTAGGCGCCCGCGCTGCCTGTGAACGGCGGGAACCTGTCGGTGATGAGGAAGACGTACGCCCACACCCACGACGAGTAGCGGATGTAGGCCGCGAGGAAGTCGTGCAGGCCCCGCGGCGTCTTGCCCTTGACGAGCGTTGCGAACCAGGCGGCGATGACCAGGAGAAGCGCCGCGATCGTCCACACATAGAGCCAGACGAGATGCGGGACGGCGAGAATCAGACGTGCGAGGACCCCGAGTCGCCTGCGCTCGAGGCCCTCGTCGATCCGGATCCGAATCGGCCGCCGGGGTGGCGGTGTGTCTATGCGCCCGTGGCGACCGGCGCGCCGGAGCCGTCTTCGGTGCTCAGCGACGGGTACCGGGGCGTCAGCAACAGCAGGTACGCCGAGTACTGCATGTAGTACCGGATGCAGAATGCACTCAGGTTCCGCATCCCCTCGGGCATCCGCCCCATGAAGAGGCACGCGAACCAGGCCAGGAACGTGATTACTTCCAGTACGAAAATGAGGACGTAGGTCAGGATGTAAGCGGGAATCGCCAGGATGATCCGGAAGAAGATCGTCCACCGGTTCTGCTGCTCGGGCGGCGCGATCGTCGAGATCTATCGGATAGGCGCCTCCGCCGAACGGCGGGTACGGGTTCGCGACCAGGGTGGAGTACGCCGTCACCTGGCACGCATACCGGAGGTACGTGGCCTGGAACTCGTGCAGCGAGGGGGGCAGCTCACCCTTGAACAGAGCCACAAACCAGTTGACGATCGCGAGCACGTACACGGCGATCCCCCACAGCGCGAGCACGATCAGGTGGGGTATGACGAGCAGGATCCGGAAGAACACCGTGAGCCGCGAGCGGTGAAGGTCGTCGTCGACGATGAGGTGCACTGGATGATCCATGTCGGCGATGATACGACGGCGTACGGCTGATTCCTGCGGGCGTCAGGCGCCGGTGAATCCGGGCGGGCGCTTCTCGAGGAAGGCCGCGACGCCCTCGGCGAAGTCGTGCGTCTCCGTGGCGGCGGTCTGGAGCTGGGCCTCGAGCTCGAGTTGCTCCTCGAGCGTCCTCGTCGCGGCCGACTCGAGCAGCCGCTTCGTCATCGCGATCCCCCTCGTGGGCGCCGCGGCGTATCCGGCGGCGACCTCCGCCGCGCGTGCCGCGAGGGCATCGGCCGGAACGACCTCGGTGACGAGGCCCCAGGCGAGCGCCTCGGCGACGGGCAGCTTGCGGTTCGAGGTCAGCCACTCGAAGGCGCGCGCCGGCCCGAGCAGCCTGCGGGACGGTCCACGTGCCGCCCGAGTCCGGGATCAGCCCGATCCCGATGAAGGCCGGGACGAAGCTGGCGGCAGTCGGCCGCGATCCGCAGGTCGCACGCGCAGGCCAGCGAGAGCCCGGCCCCGGCGGCAGGACCGTTGACGGCGGCGATCACGGGCTTCTCGAGCCGGCGGAGGCCGAGGATCGTCGGGTGGTACATGGCGCGGAGCCGGCTGCCGATGTCGCCGCCGCCCTCGCGGAACTCCGTTAGGTCCTGGCCGACGCAGAACCCGCGGCCGGCGCCGGTGAGGACGACGGCGCGAACGTCCGGAGCGCGGGCCTCCCGGTAGGCCTCCCGCAGCCCGTCGTGCACCGCCCTGTTCAGCGCGTTCAGTACCTCGGGCCGGTTGAGCGTGATCGTCAGCACACCGCCGTCGCGGGCGGTCTCGACCTCTGCCATGGCGCGCAGCCTACCGCTCTACCGCCGGATCAGATCTCGGGCGGTCGACGTGTACACGAGCCGGCCCCTCGCCTCCCACCGATGCTCTGACGCAGCGCAAGGGCGGCAGGGTCAGACCCCGGGACACGGCCGCTTCGCAAGAGCGGCAGATGGCAGCGGCCGCTCCGCGGTCGCGAAGGAAGACTTGTTCCCGCCGGAAGTCGTCATGCCTCGGCGCAGCCGAGGCGGACTTCCGGCGGCTACCTCCCTTTGAAGTCGGGCGGGCGCTTCTCGACGAACGCGGTCAGCCCCTCCTTCGCGTCCTCCGACGCGAACGAGAGGTAGAGGGCCCGCCGCTCGAACTCGAGGCCCAGTGTCAGCGGCCCCTCGAAGGCGCGGTTCACCTGCTCCTTGGCGAGCCGCGTCGCAACCGGGCCCTTCGTAGCGATCTCCCGCGCCACCCGCTGCGCCTCGGTGAGCCACGCCTCCTTTGCCACCACGCGCGCCACGAGCCCGCCTGCGAGCGCCTCACGCGCGGACAGCCGGCGCCCGCTGAGGATCACGTCCATCGCCACTGACTTGCCGACCGCGCGGGTCAGCCGCTGCGTGCCGCCGGCGCCGGGAATGATCCCGAGCGCCGTCTCCGGCTGGCCGAACTCCGCGGTCTCCGACGCGACGATCAGGTCGCAGGCCATCGCCAGCTCGCAGCCGCCTCCGAGGCAGAACCCGGAAACGGCGGCGACGAGCGGCGTCCACAGCCCGCGGATCGTGTCCCAGCGCTCGACGCGCCGCTGGTAGTAGAGGTCGATCGCCGACGAGCGCGCCAGCTCGCCGATGTCGGCGCCCGCGGCGAAGGCCCGCTCCGAGCCGCCGAGCACGATGCAGCGCACCTCCTCGTCGCGGTCGAGCTCGCCCAGCGCCCCGACGAGCTGGGTCATCAGCTCGTCGGAGAGCGCGTTGAGCTGCCGCGGCCGGTTCAGGAGGACCGTCGCGATCGGCGGCTCGCGCTCGACGAGGATCAGGGCTTCGGGTTCGATCGGCTCAGAAATGCCTCGATCGCCTCCTTCGTCTCGTCGTTCAACATCGAGAGCGAAAGCCAGTCGCGGGCGTGGCCGACGGTCTCGTGCCAGGCGAGGTCGCGCCACCAGTTGAGCTGCTGCTTCATGTAGCGCGTGGTCTGCGGGAGCTTGGCGGCGAGGTTCTCGACGTAGGCGTCCACGGCCGCGTCCAGCTCGGCCGCCGGCACCGCGCGGTTGACCAGCCCCCACTCGGCGGCCCGGCGGGCGGGGATCTCCTCGCACAGCATCAGAACCTCCCGCGCGCGACGGTCGCCGACGAGGATGGGCAGCCACTGCGTCGCGCCTCCGGCCGGGACCGAGCCGTGCTCGGCGCCCACGTGCCGGATGAACGCGTCGTCGACCATCACCGCGAGGTCACAGGCCATCTGCAGCTCGTTGCCGCCGCCCACGGCGATCCCGTTCACGCGCGCTACCGTCGGCTTGCCGATCTCGCGCAGCCGGTCGTGCATGTCCTTGAAGGCGCCGAACCACTTCCAGTACTCCTTCGGATTGCCGACGAGCTCGCTGCCCCACGCCCGCAGGTCGGCCCCGACGCAGAACGCGCGGCCCGTGCCGGTGACGACGACGACACGGATCTCGTCGTCCCAGGACGCGTCCTCGAACGCGCGGGCCAGCTCGCGCAGCATCAGGAAGTCGAAGGCGTTGAGCACGTCCGGACGGTTCAGCCGGACGGTCGCCCGCGGCGGCGTCTTCTCGTAGACGATCCGCTCGAAGCCGAGCTCCTCGGGAGCGGTCGGGCGCGGTGCACTCGGCTCAGCCAAGGTCGGCGAAGAGCACGTGGAAGCCGCCGCCCATATCCATCGCGTCCTTGCCGGTCGCGGCGAACTCCGGCGTCCGCGCCGCGGCCTTGAATGCATCACGGTCGGCGAACTCCCACTCGGCGTAGTAGCGAAACGGCGGGTCGCCCATCGGCGACCCGAAGACAGGGCCGTGCCGAAAGGCCTCGGCGCCGGGTACGGCGCCGCACAGCTCGACGTGGCGCGCGTAGCGCTCGGGCTCCGGCTCGCTCTCGTACAGCACGAACGCCCTGATCACGCGGTATTCCCCCTTTGGTCGGAGACGCGCAGCGCCTGGGCCCTCGCTGCGCGCGATTGGCTGCGAAGGCGGGAGCGTAACGCGCGCCGTCACAGGGTGACTCCACTGGCTCGCCGCGAGTCGGTTCCCGACCATTCCCCCGGTCGAGGGCTATGCTCGCTCGCGTCACGACGGGAAGGAGACTCCGATGGACGGGAAGATCGTGCACATCGAGCTGCCGGCGAAGGACGCGGGGCGCGCGACGGCGTTCTGGGGCTCGCTCATGGGCTGGCAGTTCCAGACCTGGGATCAGTTCCAGTACCACATGTTCGAGGGCGAGCCGGGCGGCGGGATCTACGAGAGCGAAGACGCCGGCAGCGGCCCCATCGTCTACTACGGCAGCGCGGACATCGAGGCCGACCTGGCCCGTATCAGGGAGCTCGGCGGCACGACCGCGCAGAAGCACCCGATCCCAGGCATGGGCTGGTATGCGCACTGCAAGGACACCGAGGGCAACGCCTTCAGCCTGTTCCAGCCCGACGATTCCGCGGCGGCGCCAGGCGAGTGAACGTGCCTCGCGTCGAACGACAGCCAGCCGGCTTCGTCACATTCTCGTAACAGGGGTCTGACCCCGGAGAGGGTGCTGTTTGCAGGGGAAGTCACACTCTCGTGTGTTGACCTTTTTTGTGAGCCGTGTCTCGCTCCGTTGGGCGATCAGTAGCCCTCGATGACCTCGGGCGCGGTCTCCACCTCGCGGACCGCGAGCGGCGAGCGCTCGAGACCCCAGAAGCCCGCCTCGACGACCGGGCCGACCAGCAGCGCGTAGGCGATCGTGCCCACGCCGAACGTCCCGCCGAGGGCGATCCCGACGCCCAGCGCGGCCAGCTCGATCGTGCCTCGGACGAGCCCGACGCGCTGCCCCGTCCTGCGCGAGCCCACGAGCATGAGCGTGTCCCGCGGGCCCGCGCCGAGGTCGGCGCCAATGTAGAACGCGGTTCCGGGCCCGGCGAGAGCTATCCCGAGCGCGAGGAGCACGATGCGGACGGCGAGCCCCTGATCGGCGAGGGCGGTGACCGCGTGGATCGAGGTCAACCCCTGGATGAAGATCCCGATCAGCGTCGCGTTTGCGAGCGTGCCGAGGCCCGGCCGCCCGCCGAGCGCCCAGGCGACGAGGAGCACGACGATCGCGACCGCCACGTTGGCCGTCCCGAAGGAGAGCGGCGTGTGCTCCGCGATCCCCTGGTGGAGCACGTCCCAGGGCCAGAGCCCAAGCTGCGACTCGAGGGTGAGCACGATCGCGCAGGCGAACAGGAAGAGCCCGAAGACCAGGCTCGCGAGGCGCAGCCGGAACCCGCCGCGGATGACGGGGTGCTGCTTCAGGCGTCGACCGGCGACGCCGGGCTCACAGGCCGAACGGATTGAACGCTCGCGCGCTCGTCGAGACGAGCACGCTCTTCGTCTCGAGGTAGGCGTCGAGCGTCTCCAGCCCGAGCTCGCGGCCGAAGCCGGACTGCTTGTAGCCGCCGAACGGGATCCCGGGGAATGCCGTGTACGGGGTGTTGACGGTGACCTCACCGGCCTTGATCCGCCCTGCGAGGCGGAGACCGCGGGCGGCATCGCGCGTCCAGACGGTCGCCATCAGCCCGTACCGCGTGTCGTTGGCAATCCGGATCGCGTCCTGCTCGTCCTCGAACCGGATGATCGTGACCACCGGGCCGAAGATCTCCTCCTGCGCAACGGCCATGTCGTTGGTCACGCCGGCCAGCACGGTCGGCTCGTAGAAGGCGCCCTTGCCCTGGATCGCCTTGCCGCCTGCCGCCACCTCGGCGCCCTCGGCTCGACCCTGCTCGACGTAGCCGTGCACCCTGTCGCGGTGCTCGGGCGAGATCAGGGACCCCACGTGCGTGGCGGGATCGAGCGGGTCGCCCACGACGACCTTGCGGGTGAGCTCGGTGAACCTGGCCACGAAGTCGTCGTACAGGCTGCGCTCCACCAAAATCCGCGAGCGCGCCTCGCAGCTCTGGCCGGCCGAGTAGTAGATCGACCAGACCGAGCTCGGGATCGCGTCGTCGAGATCGGCGTCCGCGAAGACGAGGTTCGGGCTCTTGCCGCCCAGCTCGAGGATCAGGCGCTTCAGCGGGTCGGCGGCCATCCGCATGATCTCGGCGCCGGTCCGGTTCGAGCCGGTGAACGCGATCTTGTCGACGCCCGGATGCCGCACGAGGTGGGAACCGACGACCTCGCCGGGCCCCGGCACGACGTTGATCACACCCGGCGGGAACCCGGCCTCCGCGGCCAGCTCGGCCAGCCGGAGCGCCGTCAGCGGGGTCTTCGAATCGGGCTTCAACACGACCGTGCAGCCCGCGGCCAGAGCAGGAGCGAGCTTCCACGTCGTCATCATCACGGGGTAGTTCCAGGGCACGATCTGTCCGCAGACGCCCACGGGCTCCCGGAGCGTGTAGGTGAGGAGCGACCCCCCGATGGGGTTCGAGCGTCCGCCGACCGAGCCGATCGCCGACGCGTAGAAGCGGAAGTTCTCGACTCCCTGCGCGAGCTCTGCCTTGACCGACGAGATCGCTTTGCCGACGTTGCGCACCTCGAGCTCGGCCAGCTCCTTGCGATTCGCCACCATCGCGTCGGCGAACGCGTGCAGGAGCCGCGAGCGCTCGGTCGCCGGGGTCCTGCCCCACGGCCCGTTCAGCGCGGCGCGCGCGGCGGCGACAGCCCGATCGATGTCCGTCTCGCCCGCCACGGCCACCGTCGCGAGCGGCTCATCGGTCGCCGGCTCGCGCAGCTCGTGCGTCTCACCGGCAGCGGGCTCGCACGATTCGCCGTCGATGAAGAGGCCGTACTCGCGCCCGGTAGCAACCGCCATGGCGGGGAACATACCCGTTCGTCGCCGGGCCACAGCGCGGCGAGCACGCCCCTAAACTTGGATCCCAAATGCGCGCTAGACTGGGTCGCGCGCCGTGTCCGGCGTTTCTTCGGATCCGAACGGAGGGTGAGATGGCCAGCATGATCCAGGTCGAGGCCGCGCGGATACCGGACCGCGACCGGCTGCTCGAGATGCTCGAGGCCGCCGGGCTGAAGCCGTGGCCGGTCGATGAGATCGGCATCGAGGTGCCGTGCGGCGACGACGAGACGCGAACCACGGACCAGGTCTACGCGCAGGTCGAGCGCATGATCGTCAGCATCGGCGCGCCGTTCGTCCCGATCGTGCACGAGGGGACGATCTACATCCGGCCGCCGCTGAGCTGACGGCTCCGGCTGCTTGCGTGCACGCCGCCCATCTGGGAATCTCCTGGAGAGGACAGAGGAGCACGGATGCGCGCGCACGACGGTGATCTCGAGCTGAATCAGTCCGCGGGCCGGGAGCAGCGGTCGACCGGTGACGGGAGGACCGATCCCGGCGGCCTGCTGGATCTGCAGGCGATCGCAGGCAACCAGGCGGTTGCCGCGCTCGTCCAGCGCCACGCGCTGCGGCGGCAAGAAGACGGGGACGCGCACGACGACCCGGCGGCCCCTGAATCGCCGGCGGCGGGGCAGGAGGAGGGTTCTGCTCCGGCCGGTGCGCCGCCGGTCATCAAGGAAGACGTGGAGGAAGGTGGTGCGGAGCCGTCCGCGGGAGCGGACGCCGTGCAGACCCAGGTGCAGAGGCAGGACGACGGTGGAGCGGGGGGCGGGTCCGCCGCGCCCGCCTGCCAGCAGCTGACCTGGTCCGACTTTCCCGCGGCCGACCCTCCCGGCACGTTCGACGCGCAGACGGGCTTCACCTGGAGCCAGCGCGGGGGTCGCTTCTCGGCGAGCTTCGACGCGAGCAGCTCCTGGGTTCGGCCGAAGTGGAAGACCGACTCCAGCGCCGCGTCGATGCAGCTGTTGCGCCACGAGCAGTACCACCTGACGCTGGTGTGCCTGCTCGCTTCGAAGGCGACCGCCGCGGTCGCGGCAGGCACCGCCGCCGCCACCGTCACCGGGCAGATGCGGGCCGCGGTCCGGCAGTACGAGGCGTCCTACGAGGCGGACACCAATCACGGACAGAACACCGCCAGCCAGGACTCGTGGGTGGCCAACATCGACGCCGGCGCCATCGCGTTCCCGGCTCCGTAGACGGCTGAGCTAGACGCCCCGCGACCGCCGCGCCTGCGGAATCATGGGTCCGTGCTCTTCAGACGCGAACCCCTGGGACTTCCCCACGCCGACGAGGTCGTGCTGCTGGCGGGTCTGCTCCGGGGCGCGTCCGTCCCGGTTCCGGTCGGCGACCGCTTTGTCCAGGCCGCGGTCTACCACCGCGTCGGCGGCTTCGTGCTCGCCGCCGCCGCCGAGGGGAGAGTGCAGCTACGGGCCGCCCTGCGTGAGGAGCTCGCCACACGGCTCGCGGCGATGGCGCTGCACTCCGCGCTTCTGCGGCGTGAGCTGCCGACCGTCGTCGCGGCGCTCGACGCGGCCGGAGCAACTCCGATCCTGATCAAGGGGCCGGCGGTCGCCGACCGCTACTACGCGGATCCGGCGCTGCGAACCTTTGCCGACCTCGACCTCCTCGTCCGGCGCGACCTGCTCGGCGTCGCGGTCGACGCACTCGGCAACGCCGGCTTCCGGCAACTGATCGAGTTCAGGCCTGGGTTCGGCGAGCAGCATGGCCACGATGTGCACGCCGTGCGACGGATCGGAAACTCGCGCGTCGACGTCGAGTTGCACTGGCGGATCGGCGACGACCCGATCTCGTCGGCGCTCGACTGGGAGCGCCTGCGGGGCGGGGGGCACCGGCTTGCGCTGGAGGGCTGCTCGGTTGCGGTCCCGGGCCGGGCTGAGCAGCTCCTCGTGCTCGCGCTCCATCTGCTGAGCGACCGGTCGAAACGCCTCATATGGATCGATGACCTGGCGCGCGCGGGCAGCGCCGCGCCCGAGGCTGAATGGGAGCGGGCGTTCGAGCTCGCCGCCGCGACCGGGCTCTCGTGGGTCCTGCACCGCTCTCTCGACTACGCGGCACGTGTACTCGCGTTCGACCGCGCACGGCCGAGGCCGGCCGGGCCACCGCCACCGTGGGGGCCGCTCAGGGCGGTGGAAACGCTCGACCTGCGGGCGTCGACGCACGTCGGACGGCTCGCGATGCTCGGCTGGGGCGGCCGCGCGCTCTACCTCCGAGACGTGCTCGTGCCGACGCGTGACGGGCTCGAAGGAACCGTCGGCGGCGACGGCGCGCCGCTCTGGCGCCTCGCCGGCCGACATGCGCGAAGCGTCATCCGGGGAGCGGCGCCCCGGCGGAGCTGACCCGGCCGAGCAACTCCTCGAGCGCCTCCTCGAGCCGGCCGAGGTCGTCCGGAAGGCTGCAGCGATAGACCGGCGCGCACGCGACGAGCCGTGCACACCGGGAGAACGCAGCAGCCAGGCGATCCGAGCCGCCGTAGACGAGATGCGGGAGCACCAGAGGCAGGGCGGCGGGCGGGTCGATCCGCTCGAGGGTCAGCCCGTCGCCCCGCTCGCCCAGCACCAGCACGGCGCCGAGTGGGACAGGCTCGAGCCCGTGCGCGGTGTCTCCGAGGAAGAGCGTTCGCTTGGGGCCGGTCTCGTCTTCCGGTCCGAGCCGGATCCCGACCGGTCCCGGCCAGACCGAGGGTTCCGGGCCGGACAGATCGACCGCCGCGCAGTCCTCGCCAAGCAGCGGGTAGCCGAGCGACCCGGCCGCCAGCGCGGCCGTCGACTTCCCGCGCCCCGTCGTCCCGACCAGGGCGACTGCGCGGCCTCCGGCGTCGAGCGCTGCGCCGTGCAGCATCAGCTGGCCACGCTCGGCCAGCAGCAGCGGGATCGCCACGGTGACGGCCCGGTGCTCCCAGAGATCGTCGTCGCAGGCCGACTGCGCAGCGAGGAGCAGCCCTTCAGCGGTCGACCAGGAACTCGCCCGCCACCGAGCAGTCGATGTGCAGCCGGACCCCGACCCGGGTCAGCGTGAACGGGCCGTCCGGTGAGTCCACCGAGTGCACGACCGAGCCCGAGACCGGCGTCAGCGAGCCGTTCGCCCGGCGCAGCACGATGACCCCGCGCGGCCCGCGTACGGGAAGCAGCCGCCGGAGCGGAAGCTCCGACTGGATCTCGTAGCCGTACACGCTGTGCGGTGTCTCCATGCGATTACGCTAGCGCGTGATGCCGGTCGAGATCGCGCCCGAAACGACTGTCAGCCGGGCGGAGGGCGTCCTGGCCGAGAACGTGCTCGGCGAGACCGTGATCCTCGACGTCGCAGCCGACCGCTACGTGCGGCTGAACCGCAGCGGAGCCGTGCTGTGGGAGCGCCTGGCCGAGCCTGCCACCGTCGCCGAGTTGGCCGGCGTCCTGGTGGCGAGGTACCGGCTCGCGGAGGATCGAGCGCTGGCCGACGCGACGGCGCTCGTGCGACAGCTCCGCGAGCGCGGGCTCGTCACGCTCTAGCGACGAGGATCCCGCGGTCCACCAGATCGCGCACGGTCGTCAGCACGTCCCTCGGTACGACCTCTTCTCCGCCGCCCCGTTCCCGTGCCAGCGCGTGGACGGCGTCCGCGGGAGAGCCGCTGCGGCAGGCGTCCATCACGCGTGCCGCGGTCCGGTTGAGCCGGCACATCCGCCCGTCGGCGAGCACGCGCACGTAGCGGCCGCCGTCGGCGTCCTCGACCGAGCGGACGGGCGCGACGCGCGTAGGGCCGGCCGAGCGCGAGGTCGCGGACGAACCGGCGGGAGTCGGCCAGGTCGTCCGGCTCGCCGCTCGGCACCTCCCTGCGCCGCGGCAGCCGCGGGTCGGGTGAGGCCGTCTCGGGCGCAGCGCCGGTGGGCACGAGCTGGAGCTCCGGATCCCGGTACGGCACCGAACCCGAGCCCACGAACTGATCGACGCTGCGCACCGACCCTGACCAGGCCTGGATCTCCGGATCCCACCACCGCTCCCGGACCCGGTCCCAGCACGTGCGCAGCGAGTCCTCGGTCGCGTTGCCGAACGCGAACGGCTCCTGTGAGCTGACCCAGACCGAGCCGTTGGGGCGAATGAGAACCGCAGCGGGCGCGACGTTCTCGAGCGACGCGATGCCCGCGATCGTGCCCGGCCGCAGCGAGACGTCGATCGAGCCGGCCGTCCGCTCGCAGAAGCGCTCGACAGTGCTCCGCAGCTCGCGCCTGTCGACGTCCCACTTCCCTGCACGCGCAGCGGCTCCGATCGGCGCGGCGGGTGTCATGCGGATTCGAGGGACGCCGAGCATCAGCATCTCGTCCAGGAAGTCCCCGACCAGGCGCTCGTTGTCGGGCGTCACCACGTGCGCGACGCAGACCCTCACGCGGCGACGCAGGAGCTGGTCGATCCCGACGACGGCGCGCCGCCAGCTGCCGCGGACGCCGCGGATCGAATCGTGGAGCAGCGGTGAGGCGCCGTCGATCGAGATGTTCACCTGCAGCCCGCGCATGGGCGCGAGGCGGGCGGCGACGGCCTCGTCGACGAACCAGCCGTTCGTGTTCAGCGTCACTCCGATGTCGGCGGCCGCCAGCCGGGCGATGACCTCCAGCGCCAGATCGCGGCGCAGCAGCGGCTCGCCGCCCGTCACCACCGCCTCGACGATGCCGGTCGCAATCGCGTCGTCGACGATGCTCAGCCACGCCTCGTCGGACAGATCGGTCGCCCGCTCGCGCGTGCGGCGCGGCGAGTCCGTGTAGCAGAACGGGCACGTGAGGTTGCAGCTGTAGGTCAGCTCGAACTTGGCGCCGACCGGTGACGGCGGGGATGCCGGCCGAGCGTTGGCCGGCACGAATCCGAGCCGGTGCGCGAGGCGCCGCAGCGCGATCCGCTCGCCCGCCGCGCGCCGGAGGGACGTGGGAGCGTGGGCGTCGACGAGCCTGCGGGCCCCGCCCAGCGCTGGAATCGTGGGCCCGGGCACAGCCTGCGAGCCCATTTCAACGAAGCCTTGAGTCGCGAAGCATCGTTCTGAAGTGAGCTCTACGACGGGCTGCCGCCCGCGGCGGTGACCGCGGGTCCCTCGGTGGTGTCGAGATCCTGGACGGCCGGAGGCTCGTAGTCGGCCGGCTCCCGCTCCTGAACGTTCAGCTCGTCGCTCATACCGGATTGGACGACCCGGCGGACGTGACCGCGGGGCCTTCGGTCGTGTCGAGATCCTGGACCGCCGGGGGCTCGTAGTCGGCGGGCTCGCCCTCGTGAATGCTCAGCTCGTCGTTCATCCCGGGCCCGATCCACCCGCAGACGTGAGCGTGGGGCCCTCGGTGGTGTCGAGATCCTCGACCGCCGGGGACTCGTAGTCGACGGGCTCGGCCTCGTCGACGTGCTGCTCGTCACTCATTGCGTAACCTCCCGTTTCGAATGCAACTGGGGTCGGCGTTCCATCTGCCTTCAGCCACGGCTTTGCGTTCCCGCCGCCGTCACGGCCGGGCCCTCTGTGGTGTCGAGATCCTCGACTGTCGGCTCCTCGTACTCGCCGGGCTCGACGTCGTCAGCGCGCACCTCGTCGCTCATCCTCTCCTCCATGGTCGAGATTGCGTGGACTCTAACCGCTCGAGTCGGTCGACTCGGGATCGCGCTCGAACAGCGCGGCGACGCCCTGGCCCACCCCGACGCAGAGGGTTGCCATCCCGTAGCGCCCGCCGCGTCGGCGCAGCTCGTGCAGCAGCGTGACGACGAGCCGGGCGCCGCTCATGCCGAGCGGATGGCCGAGCGCGATCGCGCCGCCGTTGACGTTGACGCGCCTCGGGTCGAGCCCGAGCTCCCGGATCACGACGAGGCTTTGCGACGCGAACGCCTCGTTGAGCTCGACGAGATCGAGATCGGCGACGCCCGAGCCCGACGCGCTCCGAGCAGCTTGCGGACCGCGGGCACGGGGCCGATCCCCATCACGCGCGGATCGACACCCGCGACGGCGCTCCCGGCGAACGTACCGAGCGGCTCGGCGTCGAGCTCGCGCGCCCGCTCCTCCGAGGCGATCACGAGTGCGGCCGCGCCGTCGTTGAGGCCGCTCGAGTTGCCGGCGGTCACCGTGCCGTCCCTGCGGAACGCGGGCCTGAGCGCGGCGAGCTTCTCGGCGCTCGTATCCGGCCGGGGATGCTCGTCGCGCAGAGCCTCTCCCACCGGCACGAGCTCGTCGTCGAAGCGGCCCGCCTCGAAGGCGGCCGCCCAGCGGCGCTGGGACTCGAGCGCGAATGCGTCCTGCTCGTCGCGCGAGACGCCCCACCGCTCGGCGACGTTCTCGCCGGTCTCGCCCATCGACTCGAGGGGGAAGAGCTCCTCCAGCCTCGGATTCGGGAACCGCCAGCCGAGCGTCGTGTCGTAGGCGGTCTGGTTCCCGCGCGGGAAAGGCTTGTCGGGCTTGGCCGTGACGAACGGCGCCCGGCTCATCGACTCGACGCCGCCGGCGACGAAGAGGTCGCCGTCCCCGGCTGCGACCGCGTGGCAAGCCGCGACGACGGCGGACAGGCCGGAGGCACACAGCCGGTTCACGGTCACCCCGGCCACTGACTGCGGCAGCCCGGCGAGCAGCAGGCCCATCCGCGCGACGTTGCGGTTGTCCTCGCCGGCCTGGTTCGCGCAGCCGAAGTAGACGTCCTCGATCGCCTCGGCCGGGACGCCGGAGCGCTCGACGGCCGCGGCGATCACCATGCCGGCGAGGTCGTCGGGGCGAACCCCGGAGAGGATTCCGCCGTAGCGCCCGACGGGCGTGCGGACGGCGGAGAGAATCACGGCCCGGGCCACGTCGGCAGTCTAGTTCGGGGGTTCGGGCCTGCTCAGTCGACGAAGTCGACGGTGACCGGCCGGCCGTAGACGCCGATCTCCTCGGCGCGGCGCAGCAGCTCGCGCACGGCCTCGCGGCCCTCGTCGCCGTAGTCCTGCGTGAGCTCGTTGACGTACATGCCGACGAACCGGTCCGCGAGCTCGCCGTCGAGTCCGCGCCCGAACTGGAGCGCGTACTCGAGCGCCTGCTCGCGGTGCTCGAGTCCCGCGGTGATCGAGGCCCCGAGCACGTTCGACAGCTCGTGGAGCGCGTCGCCGCCGAGGTCGCGCCGCGCCGCGTTCACCCCGAGCGGCAGCGGCAGCCCGGTCTCGAGCAGCCACCACTCGCCGAGATCGACGATCTTGTGCAGGCCGTGCGTCTCGTACGTCAGCTGGCCCTCGTGGATCAGCAGCCCGGCCTCCGCCGCCCCCGACTGGACCTCGTCGATGATCTGGTCGAACGGCACCTCGCGGAACGCGAACTCTTGGCCCAGGCAGAGACGCAGCACCAGGAACGCGGTCGTCATCTTCCCCGGGACGGCGATCTCGATCTCGCGCAGCCGGTCGACCGACAGGGGCTCGCGCGCGACCACGATCGGGCCGTAGCCGGAGCCCATGCTCGCCCCGTGCGGGAGCAGGATGTAGCGGTCCTGGACGAAGGGGTAGGCGTGCAGCGACAGCGCGGTCACCTCCAGCCGGCCCTCGAGCGACCACTCGTTCAGCGTCTGGATGTCGCGCAGGACGTGCTCGAACTCGAACTGCCCGGGGTCGATGATGCTGGCCGCCAGGGCCCAGAACATGAACGCGTCGTCGGGATCCGGGCTGTGCCCGAGGCGGATCAGCACGGCGCGGGACCCTACAGGGTGCCGCCCGCCGGCGCGCCGCATCGCGCCTAGACTCGACGCGTGGACCTGAGCGACTCGATCCAGGACTACCTGAAGACGATCTACAAGCTCCAGAGCGAGGGCGGCGGCCGGGTCCCCGTGACCGCGCTCGCCCGCAGCCAGGGGGTTGCCGCCGGCTCGGCGAGCGAGATGGTGAAGAAGCTGGCGGTGCTCGGCCTCGCCGACAATGCGCCGTACCACGGGGTGACGCTCACCCCTGCCGGCGAGCGGGTGGCGCTCGAGGTGATCCGCCACCACCGGCTGCTCGAGCTCTACCTGGCGCAGACGCTCGGGCTCTCGATCGAGGCCGTCCACGAAGAGGCCGACCGGCTCGAGCACGTCCTCTCGGACGAGCTGGAGGCCCGCATCGATCAGGCGCTCGGCTTCCCGACGCTCGACCCTCACGGCGAGCCGATTCCGAGCCCCGAGCTGGAGATGGGTGAAGCCGAGGCATCGCGTCCACTCGCCGCGCTCGAGCCCGGCGAGCGCGCGATCGTCGTGCGCGTGCCCGACGACGACGAGCTGCTGCCGCGGCTCGCCGAACTCGGCCTCGTCCCCGGACACAGGCTGGAGATCCGGAGGAGAAACCCGCTGATAGTGAGCGTCGACGGCACGGAGCACACAGTCCCACCCGAGCTCGCAGCGGCTGTCGGCGTGGCCTGAGCCGCGTCTACGCCTGTCGCAACCTCACTCGCGACCGAAGAACCAGCGCTCCAGCGGCTTCAGCAGCTCCTCGCGCTCGAACGGCCGGATCCCCTCGACGACGCCGTCCTCCGCCGAGACGCGCGCGTCGTCGTTCAGCGTGCCGTTCGCCTGCTCGAGCGCGTCGTCCAGCTCGTAGCCCTCGAAGACGTAGTCGTCCGGGCGCGGCTCGTCGCTCGGGCGGTGCTGAGGGTTGACCGCACGGCCGACGCCCCACACCGCGCCCGGCCGACGCTCGATCCAGATCACGATCCGCTCTGGATCTCCGGCGTCGTCGACGCCGTTGAGCACCCGTTCGGCGAATCGAACGGGAGCGTTCGCCCGCTGTTTCATCAGTGCCAAGGATACGATGATCCTGTCGTGTCCCGCTTCTGGCAACTGTTCCGGGCCCCGTTCTCGTTCTTCTCGGTCCGAACCTCCGGTGAGGACCGTGCGGCCACCTACGTCATTCGCGAGCACGAGCGAGGCCGGGCGCTGAGCGAGATCCTGGAGGATCCCTACGTGCAGAACCGGACCACGCGCGAGCAGCGGGCGCGGCTGCTCGACCGGCCCGAGGTGATCCACGCGCTCGGCCATGACACGGTCACCGCGGCACGCGACGAGTTGAACACCGTCTAGAGCTCCAGCCCGGCGCCGGCAGCGCGGGCTCGGTCGACCGCCGTCGCCGCGATGGCGACGTCCCAGGCCGCAAGGCCGTTGGACTTGAAGACGACGATGTCCTCGTCGGACTGCCGGCCCGCCAGCTCTCCGCCCACGACCTCCTGCAGCTCGTGCACCTCGAGCCAGTCCAGGACGCCGTTCGCAACCGGCTCGACGAGGTCCCCGGACTCGATCCGGGCCTGCTCGAGCGAGTCGCAGCACACGAAGGCCGCGCGCTCGACGGCGACGTCGTCGAGCTCCCGCGCCCGCAGCGTGTTGGCGCCGACCGCGCAGACGAGGGCGCCGGGCTGAAGCCACTCGCCGCGCAGCACCGGGTCGCGAGACGTGGTGACGGTCACGACGACGTCCTGCTCCGCCGCCTCGCGAGGGCTCTCGGCCGGGTCCGCTCCTGTCTCGCGACAGAAGGCAGCCAGGCGATCGGGCGTGCGGCAGTAGGCGAGCACCCGTCCGATCGAGGGCAGCGCCGCCCGGATGCACTCCACCTGCGTCGCCGCCTGGCGGCCGCAGCCGACCACGCCCAGCGTCGTCGCTTCCGGGCGCGCGAGGTGACGCGCCGCGACCGCGCTGGCCGCCCCGGTACGGAGCCGGCCCAGCCGATCGGCCTCGAGCACCGCGACCAGCTCCGGCTCGGCCGTGCGGAACAGGAGCACGACGAACCGCACGCCGCCCTGGAGCGCGGCGTAGGCCTTCACCCCCGCGAAGCCGAGCTCGATGTCGGCGGCCGCCATGTCGGCGAGGAAGCCGTGATCGAGACGCAGCCGCCGCCTGGGCGCGTTCTCGACGGAGCCGCGCGCCATACGCGCAAAGCACGCCTCGATCGCCTCCACCGCATCCGCGGGCGAGAGCAGGCCGGCAACGTCGGACTCGGTCAGATAGAGCGGCAGGGAGGCAAGTCTACGGCCGAGCGGCGTCCAGGAGGCGCTTGCGGCAGCTCGTGGGGGGCGGAGCCGGTGGCGTGCCGGCGCTCGGCGCCGTTCCGACGCGGGCCGCCACGGTCGACCGACCGTAACCGGGCCTAAAATGTTCTTGCGGTGCGCGCTCCTGCAGTTGCCTGGAGTACCGCAGTCCTGCTTGCAGTTGCGGCCGCACTTCCGGCCGTGTGGTGGGAGCCTCTTCACGCCACGAATGGGTCACGCTCACGGTCGCGCCCCATTCCCCGAGGGGAATCGTGCACGAGATCGTCGTGCGCAAGGGAGGCGGCCCGGTCCACTTCTTGCTGGAGCACCTATTTCTCCAGTGGCCGGGCGGGATCGAAGGGCTACGCCTTCCGTCGCTGGCCGCCTTCCTCGTCGCGCTTCCCGCCGCCGGTCTGCTTGCGAACCGGCTCGCGGGGCGGCACCGAATCGCTGGTGCTGCCCGCAATCCTCGCGCTCGCTCCACTCGCTGTGGAGCTCTCGACGTTCGGCCGGATGTACGGCCTCTTTCTGGTCGCCTATCTCTGGGGGACATACGCGGCGCCGCGCGCGGCGGACCTGGGCGCTCCGTTCGCCTGCAGCCGCGGCGTCGGCGCGCTCGTCTACGTCCACCCGATCTCGCCCCTGTACGCGGCTCCCGCGCTGGCAGGAGCGGCGCTCCTCGCTCGGGTGCGTCTGCGGGCATCGCGTACGCCGGGGCCGCTTTCTTTCTGGCCGGGCTGCCGTACTGGGGGTACGCCTCTGGAGACTGCGCGAGCGCTACTACGTCGGCTACGCGAGCAGCCAACACCTCCGGCCACGTCGGGTCGCTCGGTTGCCCAGGACAGCCTCTTTGCGCTGAGCGCCGGGCAATGGGTGGGGCGCGGTATTCGCGGCGCTGGCCCTCGCCGGCGGAATCGTGCTGTGGCGACGGCAGGCTCTCGCGAGGCCATCGTGCTCGCGGCGTGGATTACCTTGCCGGTGATCTTTTTCGGCGTTCCTGCAGCGGAAGGAACACGCTTCTACCCGCGCTACCTGCTCCCGGCGCTGCCGTGGTTCCTGTCCTCGTCGTGACGGCATGCCTGGCCGTCCCGCGAATCGTGGCCGTCGCTCTGCTCGTGCTCGTTCTCGGGCTGGAGATGAACGACGACCGTGCACGCCTCGTGCGCCTGCACGCGCTGAAGCCGTGGCCGTCGTCCGCTCGCTCGGGGGACGGCTGTCCTCCAACCCGCAAGCGGACAGGCCGTCGGAGGGCGCCCGGCCTACCTGCTGGACGAGTTCGTGGCGTTGCGCGTCCCGAGCGCCCGACGTTCGGCGGGTCGCGGGAGGCTCATCGCCGGTCGCGCGCTTCGTGGTCGCGAGCAACGTGTGCCCGCGGCTGGATGGCAGACCGGATCGCGGCCGCTGCTCGTCCGCTCCGGCACGGCCTCGTAAGCGACTCGTTGCGGCACGAACCCGCACCTTCAATGCAGACCGACATGCGCCCGGCAAGATTCGAACTTGCGACCTCTGCCTCCGCAGGGCAGCGCTCTATCCCCTGAGCTACGGGCGCGGGGCGGTCAGTCTAGCGGGCGGGCGACGGCGTTACCCACGCGCAGCTCCGCGTCCCCGGGCACTGCGACGCGGATGTACGCGAGCGCGACGAGACCGTGCTCGGGATCCGGGGCGGCGCTCGTCACGCGGCCGACGACCTTGTCGCCGTAGAGCACCTCGGTGTCGTACGGAGGCGGCTCGGCGGCGTCGATCGCGAGCACCCTGAGCGTTCGGTTCGGATGCCCTCGGTAGTGCAGCCGCGCGACCGGCTCCTGGCCGGGGTAACAGCCCTTTGTGAAGCTGATCGTGCGTTCCTCGAGCCCGGCCTCGGCCGGCAGCACGCGGTCGTCGAGCTCGCGCCCGAAGCGCGGGGTGCGGGCGATGATCCGCATGCGCTCCAGCTCCCCGTCGGGCAGCTGCTTCGCGGGTGTCTCGGCGTCGAGCAGCTCGACCGCCGGCACGCCGTAGTCCCGGTTGGGGATCCCGCCGTCGGTTCGGCCGAGCTCGAGCACCGAGACGTGCTCTTCCGGCTCGACCTCGCAGCGCGCGGCGAAGCGCATGCGCTGCAGGTGCGCGCGAACCGGCTCCCCGAGCTCCGGCTCGGTCAGCAGCAGGAAGTCGTCGTCGGCCCGCCTCCAGACCACGACCGGCGCGATGACCCGCGCCTTCGGGGTCAAGAGCAACGCCTCGCAGCTCCCCCGACGGGGAGCGCATCGACATCGTTCGAGACCATCCGCTGGAGGTAGTCGGCTGCGTCGCGGCCGCCGACCCGCACGTAGGCGCGAGGCCGCACCGCTGCTCCTGTCGTCACGCTCGCCACGGCGACTAGTCTAGGCACTCGATGTTCCGCTCCAGAGCCGAGAAGAAGGTGGTCGAGGCAGGCTTCGACCCGGCCCGCCTACCACCCGGGCAGTACCTCACCGAGAAGTGGCCCGTGCTGCACGCGGGCAGCGTCCCGCACACCGATCTCGCGGCCTGGGACTTCGGCGTCTTCGGGGAGGTCGAGAGCCCACTCACGCTCACGTGGGAGGAGTTGCAGGAGCTCCCCTCCACCGAGATCACGGTCGACATCCACTGCGTCACGCGCTGGAGCCGGTTCGACACGAGCTTCCGCGGCGTGCACTGGCGCGACCTGGCCGAGCTCGTGCGACCGAAGCCCGGGGCGCACCACGTCGTCGCCCATGCCGAGCAGGGCTTCACGTCGAACGTGCCGCTGGCCGCGATCGAGGCCGACGACGCGTTGATCGCCTACGAAGCCGACGGGGCGGCGCTCACGCCCGACCACGGCTGGCCCCTGCGCCTCGTCGTGCCGAGCCGCTACTTCTGGAAGAGCGCCAAGTGGCTGCGCGGGCTGGAGCTGCGCGCCACCGACCAGCCCGGGTTCTGGGAGCGCTACGGCTACCACAACGACGCGGACTTCTGGAAAGAGCAGCGCTACGGCTTCTAGAGAGGCGCGACCTCTGCGGGCATGGGCCGGCCGTCGAGCGCGGCCAGCACATTCTCCGCCGCCAGCCGCGCCATCGCGCTGCGCGTGTCCGCCGTGGCCGACGCGATGTGCGGCGTGAGCACGACGTTGTCCAGCTTCAGCAGCTCGGGCAACGGGTGCGGCTCGAACTCGTAGACGTCGAGGCCCGCTGCGGCCGGCACGCCGTTCCCGAGCGCCTCGACCAGCGCGTGCTCGTCGACGACAGGACCGCGCGAGACGTTGACGAGGATCGCGTCCGGCCGCATGAGTCGCCAGCTCCCGCGCTCCGATGAGGTGGCGCGTCTCGGCCCCGAGCGGCACGGTCACGACGGCGACATGGGACTCGCGGAGCAGTCCGTCGAGCGTAACCTGCCGCGCCCCCAGCGACTCGTCGAGCGCGGGCTTCGGCGATCGGCCGGCATAGAGCACCTGCATCCCGAAGCCGTCGTGCGCGATGCGCGCCACCGCTGAGCCGATCCGGCCCGGGCCGACGATCCCGAGCGTGCGGCCGCGGAGCTCGAAGCCCGGCACCGGCTTCGCGTCCCACCCGACGTACGCGTGCTCGCGAACGAACCGATCGCCGTCCACGATCCGCCGCGCGGCCGCCAGGATCAGGCCGACGGCGAGCTCGGCGACCGCCCCGGTGAGCACGTCCGGCGTGTTCCCGATCCGCACCCCGCGCGCCGCCGCGGCCGGGACGTCGACGTTGTCGTAGCCGACCGCGAAGTTGGACACGACCCGGAGCCGCGGCCCGGCCGCGTCGAGCAGCGCGCCGTCGATGCGGTCGGCGAGGTGCGCGAGGATCCCGTCCGCACCCGTCACGAGCAAGCCTCAGCTCGGCGGGGGAGAGCTCCGAGTCGGGGCCGACCTCGACGTCGTGTCCGGCGGCGCGGAGCAGCTCGACGCCAGGCGACGGCAGCGGGTGGGTGACGATCACTCGCACGAGGGATTCAAGGTTGCCACTCCACAGGCCGACAAGGTGAGGGATCCACCCTCCCCCATCCCCTCGGTGAAAGACCGGCCCCCCGCCGGTCTTTTGCTTTGGCCTGCTCATCGCAGGGGAACCCCTGGTTCCCCATGTGACCCCCTCCTTGCGGGCGTTTGCTTGCCGTCCCGGCGTTTCAGGAGCCGGCGGCTCGCCGTATTGCTCAGACGCTGCTGGCCGCGGTAAGCCTCCCGCCCGGGCAAGCCGGGCTCCGGCGGCGATTCGACGTGTCGATCCGAGCGGTACTGCGGCGAAGCCGAGGATCTTGCTATTCGCGAAGACCTTCGAGAGCAACAGCGATCCGCCGCCGAAGCCGAGCTTGCCTCGGCGAGAGGCGCACAGCGGCACGGTGCGCAAGAACGAAACGGGCGCCCCCGCCGGCTCCGCAACGCGGACCGGCAGAGACGCCCGCAAGGAGGGGCTCGACCAGGGGAACCAGGGGTTCCCTTGGTCTCCTTACATCATGCCGCCCATGTCGGGCATTCCGCCGCCCGGACCAGCGGCGGCCTTCTCGGGCGCCTCGGCCACGACTGCCTCCGTGGTGAGGATGTTCTTCGCGATCGACGCAGCGTTCTGCAGCGCCGACCGGGTGACCATGGTGGGATCGATGATCCCGGCCTTGACCAGGTCCTCGGTCTCGCCGGTGTCCACGTTCAGGCCGAAGCCCTTCGCGGCCGTCCGGACGCTGTTCACGACCACGGAGCCCTCGAGGCCCGCGTTCTGCGCCAGCTGCCGGATCGGCTCCTCGAGCGCGCGCACGATGATCTTGGCGCCCGTGCGCTCGTCGCCCTCGAGGTCGTCGAGCTTGATCGAGGCGATCGCGTTCAGGAGCGCGACGCCGCCGCCCGGGACGATGCCCTCCTCGAGGGCTGCCCGCGTGGCCTGCAGCGCGTCCTCGACGCGGTGCTTCTTCTCCTTCATCTCGGTCTCGGTCGCAGCGCCGACCTTGACGACCGCAACGCCGCCGGCCAGCTTGGCCAGCCGCTCCTGCAGCTTCTCGCGGTCGAAGTCGGAATCCGTGTTCTCGATCTCCGACTTGAGCTGCTTGATGCGGCCCTTGATCGCGTCGGCCTCGCCTGCGCCGTCGATCAGCGTGGTCGAGTCCTTGTCGACGACGACCTTGCGGGCCCGCCCGAGCTGCGTGAGCTTCGTGTTCTCGAGCTTGAGGCCGAGCTCGTCGGTGATGACCTCGGCGCCGGTGAGGATCGCGATGTCCTCGAGCATCCGCTTGCGGCGGTCGCCGAAGCCGGGCGCCTTGACGGCGACCGCTGTGAACGTGCCGCGGAGCTTGTTGACGACGATCGTCGCGAGCGACTCGCCCTCGACGTCCTCGGCCACGATCAGCAGCGGCCGGCCGGCCTGGATGACGGCCTCGAGCACCGGGAGCACGTCCTTGACCGCACCGATCTTCTGGTTGGCGACGAGGATGTACGGGTCGTCGAGCACGGCCTCCATGCGCTCGGCGTCGGTGATCATGTACGGCGACAGGTAGCCCTTGTCGAACTGCATGCCCTCGGTGAACTCGAGGTCGAGCCCGAAGGTCTGGCCCTCCTCGACGTTCACGACGCCGTCCTTGCCGACCTTCTCGATCGCGTCGGCGATGACGTCGCCGATCTCACGCTCGCGGGCCGAGATCGTGGCGACCCGGGCGATGTCCTCCTTGCCCGAGACCTCCTTCGACTGCCCCTTCAGGTCCTCGACGACCGCGTCCACAGCCGTCTCGATGCCGCGCTTCAGCGCCATCGGGTTCGCACCCGCGGCGACGTTCTTGAGGCCCTCGCGCACGATCGCCTGGGCGAGCACGGTCGCGGTGGTCGTGCCGTCGCCGGCGACGTCGTTGGTCGCCGTGGCTACCTCGCGGATGAGCTGGGCGCCCTGGTTCTCGAAGACGTCCTCGACCTCGATCTCTCGTGCGATCGTGACGCCGTCGTTGGTGATGGTCGGAGCGCCGAACTTCTTGTCGAGCACGACGTAGCGGCCCTTCGGGCCAAGAGTGACCTTGACCGTATCGGCCAGGATGTTGACGCCGCGCTCGAGCGCGCGACGCGCATCCTCGTTGAACTTCAGCTCCTTGTGAGCCATGTGTGTTCTCCTGTTCTTTGCTCTTGCTACCTGCAGGCCCGGCGGAACGCCGGGTCTGCGCGGGTTCAGTTAGACCGCGGCGCGATCTCCGACGACCTTGGCCAGGATGTCCGACTCGCGCAGAATCAGGACCTCGTCCACGCCCAGCTTGATCTCGGTACCGCCGTACTTGGAGAAGATGACCTCGTCACCCTCCTCGACGTCCATCTTGATGTACTCGCCGTCCTCGTCACGGGGGCCCGGGCCGACGGCGAGGACGCGGCCGCGCTGCGGCTTCTCCTTCGCCGTGTCGGGCAGCACGATGCCGCTGATCGTCGTCTCTTCTTCCTCGAGAACCTCGACGATCAGGCGGTCACCAAGCGGCTGAAGATTCATGCAATTCCTCCTTCGAAACCAGACTTTGTGACAGTCACTGGCACTCTCCTACTCGGAGTGCCAGCCCATTCTATCCGGAGCCAAGCGGTGGCGTCAAGTCGAAGTTGGCGTGAGCCCCTCATCTGTTACAAACAGAGGGATGAAACGGGAGTTCTCGGCCGGCGGCGTGCTCGTGCGCCGCCTCGGCGGCCGCTGGGTGCTGGCCGCGATCCAGCCGGCGGGGAGGAAGGACGGCGTGTGGGCGCTCCCCAAGGGCCTGATCGACGAGGGTGAGCCGCCGCGAGACGACCGCTCTCCGGGAGATCGCGGAAGAGACCGGAGCGCAGGGGCGCCTCGTCTGCAAGCTCGGGGACGTGCGGTACGTCTACACGTGGGCGGGCGAGCGCATCTTCAAGGTCGTCAGCTTCTACCTCGTTCGCTACAGCTCGGGCCGGCTGGGCAACGTGCCGGCCGAGCACGCCCACGAAGTGGCTCAGGTGCGGTGGCTGCCGCTCGACGACGCGTCGCGGCTGCTTGCGTACGGGGGCGAGCGCGAGATGGCGGTCAAGGCGTCTGCTCTGCTCGGCGAGCAGGCCGTATGATTCGGCGGCCTTGCCCGCCTACGCGTTGAACTTCTACTCGCCGGTCGTCGCCGACCAGCTGCGGTCGCACCGCAAGACGGCCACCATCCGCCTCGGCGACAAGTCGCGGAAGTACCAGAAGGGGATGATCGTCTCCGTCCTCGTCGGGGCCCGTTTCGGCCCGCGCGACTGCGTGTTCGATGCGGTGATCGACAAGGTCGAGGTCAAGCAGCTGGCCGATCTCTCGCCGCGGGAGATCGAGCACGACAATCCCGAGATCCGCCGCGCCGAGGACATGGCGACCTTCCTCGGACAGCTCTACAACCGCGAGGTGACGGCGCACGACACCGTCACCGTCATCCGCTTCTCCGAGATCCGCTCTTAGCCGCTCGAAGTCCGCCTCGGCTGCGCCTTCGACATGACGACTTCGAGCGGGTGGCCTCGCTTCGCGGCCGCAAGCCGCCGCAACATCTGCCGCTCTTCGAAGTCGCTCGGCGGTCGAGGCATCGCACATACGTCACGGTCGTCTTAGATCGGATGTTCGTCACGGTTTCGGCACTGACGTGTGCGGATCTCGCCCATAGACCGTATGGAGTGCCCGGCGCCTCGCTCGTAAGTTGGCGCGGGTTGCTGTCGCGGTGGGCCGGCGGTAGAGCCGCAATTGCGGGAGGCGCTGGTATGGCCGAAGGTAGCTGGGTCGGGCTTGATGTGCACGCGCGGTCGGTGATCGCGGTGTGCTCGGATGGCAGGGAGCGGTGAGTTGCGCAGCCGGCGGGCTCCGACGGTGATCGCGGAGGCGGTGGCGTGGTTGCAGCAGTTGCCGGCGCCGGTGCGGGTCGCCTACGAGGCTGGCCCGACCGGGTACGGGCTGGCGCGCGCGTGCGTGGCGGCCGGGATCGCGTGCACGGTGGCGGCGCCGTCGAAGATCCCGCGGGCGCCCGGCGACCGGGTCAAGACCGACCGTCGCGACGCGGAGCGGCTGGCCGGCTGTTGCGGCTCGGCGAGTTGGTCGCGGTCCGCGTTCCGGAGCCGTACGAGGAGGCGGCGCGGGATCTCGTGCGCGCCCGTGAGGATGCGCGGGGGGATCTGATGCGTGCCCGCCACCGGCTCTCGAAGCTGCTGTTGCGGCACGGGCTCGTCTACGACTCCAGCGCCTGGACGGGCGCGCACGACGCCTGGCTGCGCCGGCAGAGCTTCCCCTCGCGGCCGCTCGCGCTGGCTTTCGACGAGTGCTACGGAGCGGTCGTGCACACGAAGTCGCGACGCGACGCGCTCGATCGCGCGATCGTCGCGCTCGCCGCGAGCCGCCGTTCGCCGAGGTCGTGGGCCGGCTCGTGCTGTCTGCGCGGGGTCTCCACGCTGACCGCGCTCGCGCTTGACGGTCGAGCTCGGCGACTGGCCGCGGTTCCAGCCGCACTCGCTCGGGCCGTTCCTGGGGCTGGTGCCGAGCGAGGACTCGACCGGTGAGCGGCGCCGGCAGGGCGCGATCACCAAGACCGGCAACAGCGCACGCGCGCCGGCTGCTGGTCGAGGCGGCCTGGCACCACCGCCGGCCGCCCCGGGCGAGCGTCGCCCTGGAGCGGCAGGCGACAAGGCCAACCAGCCGCGGTCCGCAACCGCGCCGACCATAGCGCGCGCCGCTGCATCACCGCTGGCAGGCGCTCGAAAGCCGCGGCAAGCGACGCACGATCGTCGCCGTCGCGGTCGCCCGCGAGCTCGCCGCACACTGCTGGGCGCTCGCGACCATGTAGCCGCAGACAGTCAACGGCCCGGCGAGGAGAGCGCACCGGCGCACGAGGACGCGAGGAGCGACCCGCGGTACAGCTACGAGCCGCCCCCACGGGGCGACGCTCGACACTAGAAAGCGCCACCGCCCCCCAACTCGCACACCCGGTCATGCGGTCCCGACCCGCGCATATCAGCCGCGACACACGCGTCGACACCAGCCGGTGCGCTCCCCCCGCCGTCGAAAGGCCCGCACCCGCTGGCCCATCTTCCCCTGCCCTTGACAAACCCCACCCCATATCAGACTGTTGGTGGGCGGGCGTGGCGGGACCCAGGCACACGCGTCACTCGTTAAGGGGCTTCTGCGTGAACGGCTTCTGCCAATGTGCCCGCCGGTTCAGCCCTTCGGTGGCTTGCGGATCCGGACGCCGAACTGCTCCGGCGATCGAAGCGGGCCGCCGCACGCCTCGCAGTCCACCGCGAAGGCCGACGAGAAGCGAGCACCGCAGGCGGGGCACAGCGACCGCATCTGGCCCCCGCACTGCGGGCACTCCGCCGGCAGCCCGCTCTCCCACTCCTCGAAGTAGCGCTGCACGAAGCCGCAGCCCAGGCAGAACGTCACCCAGTCGCCGAGAGTCTTGCGGCGCTCCTCCCGGAGCCAGTCGGCAGCCTTGCCCATCCCCGAGACTCTAGACAGGGAGGCGCGCGTGCCCCCAGTCGTTAGAGTGCAGGCGATCCGACCGCGACCGGGGGTACCTGGATGGCGATAGCGCGAGAGGCCGAGCCGCTCGGCTCGATCACCGAGGTTAGAGAGGCGGGGCTCGACCGGGAGGATCTGCTCGGCATCTACCGCAACATGCTGATCACGCGGGGGATCGAGGAGCGCGGCCACATCCTGTACAAGCAGGGGAAGATCCCCGGGTCGTTCTACACCGGACGCGGGAACGAGGCGTCCGCGGTCGGCGCCGCAACGGCGATGGGCCCCGACGACGTGGGAACGCCGCTGCACCGCGACATGGGCGTGCACGTGACGCGCGGCGTCGAGCCGTGGAAGATCTTCGCGCAGTACATGGGCCGCGCCGACGGGCCGACGAAGGGCAGGGACGGCAACGTCCACATGGCGGACGCGCAACTGGGCATGATCGCGATGGTCAGCCATTTGCCGGCGATGCTGCCGGTAGCGGTCGGCTGCGCACTCGCCTTCCGGATCCGCCAGGAGCAGCGCGTAGCGCTCGGGTGGTACGGCGAGGGCGCCTCGGCGCGCGGCGACGCTCACGAAGCCATGAACTTCGCGGGTGTGCGCCGGCTCCCGGTCGTCTTCATCTGCGATAACAACCAGTGGGCCTACTCGACCCCGACCCATCTCGAGTACGCGTGCGAGCACCTGGCGGACAGGGCCGAGGGCTACGGGTTCGAGGGCGTCGTCGTCGACGGCACCGACGTGCTCGCCGTGTACCGCGAGGTCAAGCGCGCGGTCGACAAGGCGCGGAAGGGCGGCGGCCCGACGCTGATCGAGTCGCTGACGCTGCGCATGGAGGGTCACGCTGTCCACGACGACGCGTTCTACGTGCCGAAGGAGCTGTTCGAGGAGTGGGCGAAGCGCGATCCCATCGAGCGCTTCCGGACCTGGCTGCAGGAGCACGCGGAGCTGACCGAGAGCGAGGAGGACGACATCTCCGCCGAGGTCAAGAAGGTGCTCAACGACGCGATCCGGCGCGCGGACGACTCGCCGCTGCCGGAGACTTCGACGCTGCTGGAGGGCGTCTACGCAACGCCAGAGGAACTCGACACTCCGCACCACAAGTAGGGATCCATGGCCGAGAAGACCTATCTGCAGGCGATCTCCGACGGACTCCGCCAGGAGATGCGGCACGACCAGCGCGTATTCGTGATCGGCGAGGACGTCGGCGTCTACGGCGGCGCCTTCAAGGTCACGCTCGGTTTCCAGGAGGAGTTCGGCGCCTGGCGGGTGATCGACGCGCCGCTGTCGGAGACGGCGATCGTGGGCGGCTGCACCGGGGCCGCGATGATGGGCCTGCGGCCCGTCGCGGAGATGCAGTTCGCGGACTTCATCTCGTGTGCGTGGGACCACCTCGTCACCGTGGCCGCCAAGCAGCGCTGGCGCGCGGGAACACCGGTGCCCATCGTCGTCCGGCTGCCCTCGGGCGGCGGCTTCTCGGGCGGGCCGTTCCACTCGCAGAACCCCGAGAGCTCGTTCGCGCACATCCCCGGACTCAAGTGCGTGTGCCCGTCGACGCCGGAGGACGCGAAGGGTCTCATCATCAGCTCTATCCAGGATCCGAACCCCGTGCTCTTCTTCGAGCACAAGCACCTCTACCGGCGGATCAAGGGCGAGGTCCCCGACGAGCGCTACACGACTCCGATCGGCAAGGCGAGGATCCACCGCGAGGGCGCCGACGTGTCCGTCATCACCTGGGGCGCGATGGTCTTCACGGCCGCCGACGCAGCCGCCAAGCTGGAGGACGAGGGCGCCTCGGTCGAGATCGTCGACCTGCGCACGATCATGCCGTGGGACAAGCCTGCCGTGCTCGAGAGCGCGCGCAAGACCTCGAAGGTCCTGGTGCTGCACGAGGACACCCGCACCGGCGGCTTCGGCGCCGAGATCGCGGCGACGATCGGCGAGGAGGCGTACGAGGATCTCGACGGTCCGGTCATGCGCATCGCCGCGCCCGACTCGCCGGCGCCGTTCTCGCCGGTGCTCGAGAAGGCGTACATCCCGCAGGTGGACGACGTGCTGGCAGGTCTGCGCGAGCTTCTGGAGTACTAGAGACCCGTGGCCACCGAGACCGTGATCGATGTCGTGATGCCCCAAATGGGCGTCTCGGTGTCGGAGGGCACGGTGACGAGATGGTTGAAGCAGGTCGGTGAACCGATCGCGGCCGACGAGACGCTGCTCGAGATCTCCACAGACAAGGTCGACACCGAGATTCCGAGCCCGGGCTCGGGCGTCGTGCAGCAGATCCTCGTCGAGGAGGGCGAGACCGTGGAGGTCGGCACGAAGCTGGCGACGATAGCGCCCGAGGGCGCGGAGGTCGCCGCCGAACCGGAGGCGGCCGCACCGGTTGCACCGCCGCCCGCGCCACCCCCGGCCCCCACTGCACCTGCCGTCGCCGCGACGCCGCCCGTCTCACCCCCGCCGCTCACGCCCGACTCGAACGGCAAGACGTTCGTGTCGCCGGTCGTCGCGCGCATCGCCTCCGAGCACGGCGTCGACGTCGCGAGCGTGCACGGCACCGGCCGCGGCGGACGCGTCACCAAGAAGGACATCCTCGACTTCATCGAGTCCGGGGGTCAGGGAATCCCGACCCCTGCGGCACCGCCGGCGCCGCCGAGCACACCTCCAGAGCCGCAGGCTCCCGCGGCACCGCCGGCCGCTGCACCCGTGCAGCGCGCAACCGAGCCGACCCCTGCGGGCGCTGCGCAGCCCGGCGAGACGCTCGAGCCGATGACCGCGATGCGCAAGGGCATCGCAGATCACATGCGACGCTCTCTGGACACGTCGGCGCACGTGACGAGCGCGATCGAGGTCGACATGTCGAAGGTGGTCGGCATCCGCGCGAAGCTGAAGAAGGAGTTCCAGGCCGCGTACGGCGTCAACCCGACGTACCTGGCGTTCATCGCCCGCGCCGCGGTCGACACCTTGCGCGAGTACCCGTGGATCAACGGCGAGCTGCGCGGCGACAAGATCGTCACGCGAAGCTACGTCAACCTCGGCATCGCCGTCGAGCTCGCGGACGGGAAGGGGCTGATCGTCCCGGTGCTGAAGAATGTCGAGGCGCTGAACCTGATCGGCGTCACGAAGGCGATCGCCGATATCGCCGCACGGTCGCGGTCGAAGCAGCTCCTGCCCGACGACGTGCAGGGCGGAACGTTCACGATCACGAACCCCGGCGGCTACGGCACGTTCCACGGGACGCCGGTTATCAGCCAGCCGCAGGCAGCGATCCTCGGCACGTACGCGGTCGTGAAGCGGGCGTGGGTGATCCAGGACGAGCTCGGCCAGGACGTGATCGCGATCCGCCCGATCATGAACATGACGCTCACGTATGACCATCGCCTGGTCGACGGCGCACTCGCCGGCCGCTTCCTGCGCAGCCTGCGCGAGCGCCTCGAGACGTGGGACGAAACGGCGTACTAGCGCTCTGGGCCGTACGTGAGAGGCGTGGCGGCCCGTGGGACTGGGCGCTCGACATGCGACAGCAGCACGGGTGGGAGGAGCACGCCCGCTTCATGGACGGGCTCGTCGAATCCGGCTTCGTCGTGCTGGGGGGCCCGCTCGAGGGGGATCGCGAGGTTCTGCTCGTCGTCGAAGCGCCGTCGGAGGACGCCGTTCGCGAGCGGTTCGCCGGTGATCCGTGGATCGCGAACGGCATGTTGCGGCTGACGGCGCTCGAGCGCTGGACCGTCCTGCTCGACGCCCGAGGCTAGACTCGGTCGATGTCCCGGGGCGCCTATCTGCTGAACCTCGGCCGCGTGCCCTACCTCGAGGCCTGGGAACTCCAGCGCGCACTCGCAGGCGCCGTTTCGCAGGGGGCGATCCCGGACACGGTGGTCCTCCTGGAGCATCCGCCCGTGATCACGCTGGGCCGGCGCACGAACGAGGGTGAGCTGCACGTGCCCGAGAGCACTACCGTCGAGGTCGTCGAGACAGACCGTGGGGGGAAGTCGACCTACCACGGGCCCGGGCAGCTGGTCTGCTATCCGATCCTGGACCTCAACCGCTACGGCCGCGACGTGAAGAAGTACTGCCGCGACCTCGAGGAGGCGCTGATCCGCACCCTGGCGCCGCTCGGGGTCGAGGCGACGCGGATCGACGGGTTGACCGGAATCTGGCTGGAGCGGCCCCCGCGCAAGATCGCGTCGATCGGCGTGCACATCTCCCGCTGGGTCACGACGCACGGCTACGCGCTCAACGTCGACCTCGACCCGGCGCCGTTCACCGAGTGGATCACCGCGTGCGGGCTCGACGACGCGGCGTTCACGACCCTCGCACGCGAGCTCGGCCGGACGGTGACGGTCGACGAGGTGCGACCGCTGGCCACGGCGGGGCTCGGCGAGGTCTTCGGCCTCGAGTTCGAGGAGTTGCCGGCAGACGAGGGCGCCGGGCTCTGGACACAGCCGATCCACGCGCAGCTGGCCGGCTCCCGCTAGCGGCGCAGGACATCGGGGCGAACGGGCGGCGCCGTACACTCGAGCCATCCGCCTGCACGCCCTCCTCCTCGCTGCGCTCGTCGCTTTGGCCGTCACGGGCACGGCTGCGGCGAACAACCCGGGCCGGGCCGGTGCCCCGCACCGCACGGCCCGGGCCGGTGCGGTCGAGGCCGGAACCGCGACGAACCCTGACCGGAGCGCCGGAACGGGTCGCCCCGGCCGCCACGGCACGACGGTCAAGTGGTGGTGGGTGGTCGCCCCGTTGCTCGTGGTCGCCGGCATAGGGCGCTTCGGGCGGGCCATCGGCGGAGGCGGATTCGGAAGCGGGTACCGCCGCCGCACGCCCGGCAGCCCGAACGGCAGGGGCAGCGGCGCCAATGGTGGCGGAGACGACGGCGGCGAGACTTCTGAGCCGCGGCCCGGCCCGTAGACTGGCAGAGATGAACAGGTCGCTGCCCGTCACCGAGCGCCCCCGGCGCCCCGAGTGGATGAAGGTGCGCGCCCCGAGCGCCGACTCCCGTTACTTCGACGTTCGCAAGCTGATCCACGGCGCGAGCCTGCACACGATCTGCGAGGAGGCGCGCTGCCCGAACATCTCCGAGTGCTGGGGCCGCGGCACCGCGACGTTCCAGATCCTCGGCGACACCTGCACACGCGCCTGCCGCTACTGCTACGTCAACGTCCGGCAAGCCGGAGCATCCGCCGGACCCGCTCGAGCCGCTCAGGCTCGCGCAGGCGGCCGCGCAGATGGGCCTCCGGCACGTCGTGGTCACCTCGGTCGACCGGGACGACGTCCCCGACCGTGGCGCGGGCCACTACGCGGCCACGATCCGCGCGCTGAAGCACAAGCTGCCGGGCGTATCGGTCGAAGTCCTCACGCCCGACTTCCTGGGAGTCGAGGAGGAGGCGCTCCACACCGTGCTCGCCGCGCGGCCCGACGTCTTCAACCACAACATCGAGACGGTGCGCCGGCTCCACCCGCGCATGCGGGGCGCGAAGGCCTCCTACGACAAGGCGCTGTGGCTGCTCTCCCGGGCGAAGGAGCTCGCCGGCTATCCGGTACTGACGAAGAGCGGGATCATCGTAGGCCTCGGGGAGACGAACGACGAGGTCGTCGGGACGCTGCGCGACCTGCGCGCCCACGGCGTGGACGTCGTCACCATCGGCCAGTACCTGCAGCCGAGCGCGAAGCACGCGCCGATCGACCGCTGGGTGCACCCCGACGAGTTCGACTGGTTCCGGGAGCAGGGCGAGGCCCTCGGCTTCGGCTCCGTCTTCTCGGGGCCGCTGGTGCGGTCGAGCTACCGCGCGGACGAGCAGCGGCACGCGGCCCGTCACCCCGCGACCTGACCCGCGCACACAGACTCACTACCCTCGGTTCGCTGCCCGGTACAGAGAGGGCCGCCTCGCGGCGGCCCTCTCCTTCACCTCATGACAGCGTGGCCTAGCCGCCCAGGCTCATCTGCCAGATGCCCTTCGAGTGCGTCGCCGCGTAGATCTGCGACTTGCACGGCGAGACGCCGACGCACGTCGGAACGCGCGACGAGGGTTGGATCTCGAGGTGCATGACCTCGTAGCGCGGCATCCCGGCGGTGACGTGCCAGGTGGCTCCGTCGTTGTCCCCGCGCAGGACGCCGAAGTCCGTCGCGGCGTACAGCGTCTTGTGCTTGTCGTCCCGGACGATGTCGCTGACCGGGAGGTCGCCGTCGGAGTTCGGCGTCGGGTACGCCGACGTACCGCTGCTCCACGTTCAGGTTCGTGAACGTGCCTGAGCCGTCGGCCGGACCGCCTTCCGTTACGTCGAAGACGTGGCCCAGCGTTGTCGGCGTCGCCGCGTTGTATCCGGAGTACGAGATCCATGCGTGGCTGGTATCCGCCGGATCGACGTAGATCCCGCTCGGGAACCGGGTTGGCGAGCCGCCCGTGAGCGAGTTGTCGATCCGGTGCCAGGTCACCGTGGACGGGTCCACCGCATCCGCGTTGTGCGTCACGAAGATCCGCCCCGCCGAGGTCGCGACCCAGAGCGTCCCGTGGTCGGCCCCGTCACGGGCCATGAACGAGATGGAGCCACCCGAGCGGTCACTCCCGTACTGGGTTCCCGTCAGGTCACCGGTAGAGGCAGCGCAGGCAGTTGCACCCACGCACATCGGACCGCCGAGCGGCCGGTAGTCGCCGCAGCCCGGTCTGGGCGCCCGAGGTCACGAACTCGGGACAGTTGGCCTCGTAGCCCGCGATGTCGGGAGTCGAGTCCTGCGGGTTGGTGTGAGTCGCGTCGCCGGCTCCGAACGCCCACGTCCGCCAGACGTGCTTTCCGCCCGAGTAGATCGGATGGGTGCCCGGCACAGGGTTCGGATCGCTGATCTGCGGCCAGTAGAACGCGAACGGCTCGCCGCTGTTCACGAGCGGCGCCGAGGTGATGACCCACTTCGTCGGGATCGCCGTTCTCGAAGTTCGAGTCGCTGAACCCGCCCGTGAACTCGTTGAAGCGCCAGTTCCCGTGCGACGCGTCGTAGCCGGCGTTGCCGCCGTCCCCGTAGATGATCTGCGTGAACGTGTCCTTGTCGCAGTTGTCCGGGTTCGACCAGGTGCCGTTGTCCTGCGTGCCGCCCGTGATCTGGCACGGGTTGGTCGGGTTGATCGCGACGCCGATGAACTGCAGCGTGCCGCTCAGCTTCTTGTCGATGTGCTGCGAGCGTCGTCGGCACCCGCGACAACAGCCGCTTACATGTGGTGTAGCTGCCGGAGGTCGGTGGCAGCGGGCCCCCACCGTTGCGGAACGGATCGTCGCACTGTGCGGAGATGTCGGCGAACGTCCCGCTCGTGCGAATCATCCCGCCGTCCGAGCCCTCGAAGATCTGGGTCGGGTTGCCGGGGTTGATCGCGATCGCGTGCTCGTCGGGATGGATCCCGTTCGGTGCGTTCAGACATCCCTGATCGAAGTACGGCTCATACGCGCACCAGGGAGCCGTGGTGTCCTGCGCGTCGTACGTGAGATCCGTGAACGTCCGCATGTTGGCGGCGCCGGTCGCGCCGCCGTCCGGGTCGCCCGCGGTCGTCGAGTAGAGCACCGTGCGGCCGTTGGAGCGGCCGTTGCCGCAGCCGACGCCCTTCGTGCTGCACGGCTGCTCGCCGTACTCCATCGAGCCGATCACGTACACGGTGTCGGGCATCCCCGCCGGCGTGTAGACCTCTTCGTCGTACCAGCACTGCCCGGTACAGAAGTCGTCGGTGGCGAAGTACGGGTTGCCCGTCGACTTCGACGTCAGGTTCTGCCAGCCGGAATAAGTGGCCGGGAACGTGTGCGTAGCCGGATCGGGTGAGGTCGCACCTGCCGGCTGCGAGGCGAGGAGCGACGACGGCCGGCTGGTCGGCGTTGTCCGTGCGCCAGAAGTTCGAAGCCGTGGCGCTGGCCGTGCCGCCGCCGTTGGCCGTGCCGTCCGTCAGGTACATGCGCGTATGTCCGCTCTTCGCCGTCAACGCGAACATCGTGCGGTCGGTCCCTCCGCCCGGGAACTGCGGAGCGAAGACCTGGCTGAACGCGGTCGGCGCGGCGCCGGCATCGCGGCGCCAGACGCCCTGGTCGAACGCGGCCGCATAGACGACGTCCAGGTTGTTCGGATCGAGCCCGACGTCGGTGATCGCCGAAGGATCCGGCGACGTTGCCGTTCCAGACCTCGGTGAACGTCGCGCCGCCGTCGGTCGACTCGTAGAGACCGGGCTCGTTAGCGCCCGGCTCGAGGCGGGTCGTTCCGCCGTTGCCGATCATGTGCGAGAGCCCGCGGACGGCCTGGGCCGAGCCCACGAAGATGTGGTTGTGGTTCCGCGGGTCGATCACGATCCCGTTGATGCCGCGGCCGAGGAACGCGTCCTTCCCGGGGTTGACGCACGTATAGGTCGCGTTGCTGACGCACGCGTCGGCGAGCTTCGTCCAGTGGTCGCCTGCGTCGGTCGTCCTGTAGAGGCCGACGCCCGCCTCGCAGCCGGAGCTGCAGCGGTTGGCCTCGCCCGTGCCGAGGATAGAGCGTGTTGCCGGTCGGATCGCTCGGGTCCAGGACCAGTGCCCCGACCGAGTTCTGATCGAGGTCGTCCGGGCCGACCTGGTTCCACTGCGGATCGCCGGCCAGCGCGTAGTCGGTGCGCCAGATGCCGCCGCCCGAGGCCCCGACCCAGACGCGGCACGTCTTCTTCACCGCGTTGCAGTCGGGCGCGACGACGAGCGCGGTGATGCGGCTCGCAGTGTCGTTCGTCGCCCCCGAGAAGGCGGTGACGCCGGGCTGGGTTGCGCTCCGCTTCGGGCCGTAGAAGAACCACTTCCGACCCTGGGCGTTCGGGTCGCCCTTCTTGGCGTCCCGCGTGGCGAGAGCCGAGAACGCGACCGAAGCCTTGTTGGCGATCGCCGGCGAGATCACGTCCGCCGGATAGGTGCGCGCGGCCGACATGTAGGCCTCGAAGCCGTCCATCGGCCCCTCGCCCGCCATGTCGACAGCTCCGCTCGATGCCCGCGCCTCGGTCCCTCCGCGCGCGAACTTCGACAGGTGACTCGTCGTGGAGCCGCCGGACGAGCCGGCCAGGTGGGCCACCGCGAGCGCGCCGATGACGGCTGCCGCGGCGAGTACGCCGTACTTCCTTCGTGACATGTTCTCTCCCAGCCTCGGAAAATGTCCCGGCCCGCGTCCTCCGATCGCGCGCGCCGCACGTGAGCTGCGGCGCACATCGGTTGCCGGCGGGTTCGTGCTACCCCGGGGTGTGCGAATGAGTCTGCGGCGACGCTTCCCGCCGGGCGAAGGCGCCGACACCGGCGGCAGATCGGCGCCGTCGAGCTGCATCCGGATCCACGCCGCCAGCGACATGCCCCGGGCCTTCGCCTCTGCCTTCCACCGCGCCATGTCCTCGTCAGACGCCTTCAGCAGGTAGCTCGCCACACGGGCGTATATACCACAGTCCCGGCGCGGATATATACGCAACCCTCGGACGTGTATATACCCGGCCAGGTATATACCGGCCGAGCTGTAGTTCGAGGATCCAGTGGTGCAGAGCGGCCGCTAACCGGGCGAATCCGCCCCAACGACCTGGGGCCGCCCCGAAGGGCGGCCCCAAGCCTTACCGATGGAGCTGACGCTTACGGATGAACCGTGATCGCCTGCCCCACGACTGTCGTACCCGGCGTCGTGTTGGACGTCATCGAGGCGTCCGAGTTCCACGTGCCGAGCTTCTTGCTGAACACGTCGAACGGGATCGAGACCGATCCGCCCGCCGTCGGCGGCGACGTGTGGACTGCGAACTCGTGACCGTCCGTCGGCGCCGAGGCGATGTTCGCGCCGCTGGAGCCGGTGCGGTTCTCCGCGCCCCAGTTCTGGCCCGAGTCCGGATCGCCGGAGCCGGCGTTCCCGAGGCCGGGACCGTCAGCCGGGAAGGTGAGGTTCGGAGCGTACGAGTACGTGATCCCCTCGCTCGCAGGACCCGTGTGGGCGCCCGTCGACTCCTGCAGCCACATCTCGAAGCTGTGCGTCGTGGCGTTGCCGAAGTTCTTGACGCCGTCCCAGTCGATGACGATCCAGGCGAAGCCGCCGCCGCTCAAGGTCGCGACGCGGATGGCGCCAGCGCCCGATGCGGACGGGTTGAGATCGCTCCACAACGGCGCGAGCGTGTTGTTCGGCCGGGCCGCGTTCGGGAAGTGCTGCGGCGTGAAGACGATGTCTCCGCTGTCCCCGCCGCCGACCACGACGTAGCCGTTCGACACGACGCCGATCCTCGTGTACGGCTCGCCGCCGTAGTAGAAGGTCGGCACGTTGAAGTTCGTGATCGTGTCGTCGCCGACGCCCGCGATCGACCCGACGCCGAAGAGCGACAGCGCCAGATAGCCGCCGTCGGGCCCGCTGCCGGTGATGTCCGTGATCGACGTCACCGCCGGCGGGGCCGCGGGCGAGAGGCGTGCCGCTCCACTGCACGCCGTCACCGGAGCCGATGACCGAGCCCGGCGCGCCGACGTTCTTGTACCGGAGCGACTTGCCGCTCTCCCGGTTGGAGACCGACAGGCTGACGTTCGCAGCCGTGGTGCCGAAGTTGGCGGCACCCACGGTGCAGTGCGACAGCCCGGTCTTGACCAGGATGCTCAGCGGGCTGCACGAGTGCGACAGCGTCACCGAGCCCTGCTTCTTCACGAACGCGACCGGGATCGTGACGTTGTTCCCGCCGCTCGCCGGGGTGAGATTGATCCGGGCGGTGTACTGCCCGTTCGCCACGTCCGGCGCGCTGATCGTGATCGGGAAGGTCAGCGAGCTGTCCTTCGCGATGTGCAGGTCGTGGTTGTTGTTCGCCGACCGTGATCGTGACGCCGGCGGGCTCGCTGATGCTGACCGCGAGGTTCTGGTTCTTGCCCGAGACGTTGAGCGCCGTGCGGTGGGTGGTGATGTTGCCGGTCATCGTCGTCGCGTCGACGCTCGCGATGTTGAGGTCGATGCGGTGCAGCGTGTCGGCCCCGGCCGCGACGAAGTGCGCGTACGTCTCGTTGAAGACGAGCGTCGGGTTGACCGCGCGGTCGGCGCGGATCGAGCCGGCGCCCATGTCGAACGGGCCGGCCGGCGTCACGCCGTCTTCCTTGACGACGGTCTGCACCGACGACGTCATGAGCGCCGACTTGATCTCCTCCGGCGTCCACGACGGATGCGCGGCCTTGACGAGTGCCGAGACACCCGCGGAGTGCGGGCTCGACATCGACGTGCCGGCGATCGCCTGGTACAGGTTGCCGGGCGGCCCGTTGTCGGCCGTCGTCTGGTCAGGCTGCGGGGTCATGCCCGCGAGCACCTGGACGCCGGGGGCCGTGACGTCCGGCTTGATCCAGTCGCCGGTCGGGCCGCGCGACGAGAACGAGGCCATCACGTCGGCCTGCGCCGACTGCGCGGTGCCCTGCGCCCACGTCGCCATCACGTTCGTGTGACCGGTGACGAAGGTCGGCGATCGAGTTCGAGTTGAACTGCGTCTGGATCGCCGGCAGGTAGTGGTTGTCCGACTCCAGGTCGGTGACCCCCGCCGACTGGTTGTACAGGATCATGCCGGCCGCGCCGCCGGCGAGGACCCTGCGGCCCTTGTCGATGCGGCCGTTGTTCCCGCGCTGGCAGACCACGACCTTGCCGGTCGCCGTGCCGGCAGCGAGAGTCGACTGGCAGAGCGCGTCCTCGACCCGCCGCCGGCCTTGGAGCGTCGCCGCCATGACGACCGGGGTCGGCGACGAGATGCCGTTGGTCAGCGTCACGCCCGGAACGTCCAGCGTGGCGCCGCCGTCCGCGGTCAGGTGCAGCGTGGAGCCGAACGAGCGCGGGCCCGTCGAGGCGCCCACCGTCGTCATCCACGGGCCGCCGTGATCCGAGGTTCCCGCACCCGGGCCGGCTGTTGCCGGCCGAGGCGTTGACCGAGATCCCCGCGTTCGTGGCGTCCAGGAACGCGAGCTCGACCGGATCGGAGTACGGCTGCGCGCCGCCCGAGATCGAGAAGTTGATCACGTTCACGCCGTCGACGATCGCCTGCTGCACGGCCGCCACCGAGTCGGAGCCGAAGCAGCCCTGCGCGAGGCAGACGCGGAACATCGTCCACCCGCGCGCCCGGGGCGATCCCGCACACCGGGCCGCGCTCGACGCCGTACAGCACGGCCGAGGCGACGCAGTCGCCGGCCGCCGTCGTCGTCGTGTGCGTGCCGTGACCCTCGGAGTCACGCGGCGAGCACACGTTGCGTCGTGTTGTTGCAGAACTCCTGGCCGTCGGCGCCGATGTTCGCCATGTACGTGGCGGTCTTCGCGTACGCGCCGATCAGCTTGTTGTTGCACGTGAACGCCGGGCCGAGGTGCGCCACGTCGCCGCCGTCGCCGAAGTCTGGCAGCCCCGGAGCCCGCCCGCCGGCGCGCCGAGGGAACCCTGGGCGAGCATCGGATGCTCGGGCCACACGCCGGTGTCGATGACGCCGACGATCACGTTCGAGCCGGCGTTGGCCGATCCGCCGAGCGACGGCCACACGCTGGTGGCGCCGATGAACGACGTGTTGTCGTCGAGCGGCTGGTTGAGCGTGTCCTTCTGCACCGCGACGACGCCCTTGGCCTGCAGCAGCGCGCCGATCTGGTTCGCCGGCACCGATGCCGCGACGCCGCCGTACGCGGTGCGGTACGCTGAAGCGACCTTCAGGCCCGGCGCCGCCTTCTGCGCCGCGGCCGATGATCTTCTGCGAGAGCGCCGCGGTGTAGTTGTCGTACGCCTGCACGGCAGCCGCGTTGGCCTTCAGCGACTTGCCGGTCGCCCGGGGGCTCGTCGCCTTCAGACCCGCGACGCCGCCCGTGTACGACGCGGTCGCGTCGTAGTCGTACTTGATCATCACGTTCACGCGCGTGGAGTCGGTGCGACCGATGAGCGACGGATCGCTCTTGGCGATGTACCCGCTGTCGGACTTCGATCCCTCGAACGTCGAATCCGGCTTGCAGAGTGGTCGCCTTGAAGTTCGCTGACGGTGGGCTCTGTGCTCCCGAGGCGACGGCGCTGGCGCCGAAGCTCAGGAGCAGCACCGCAACCGGCACCGCAACAAATATGGACATCCGCTGACGCGAAGCCCGTTGCTTGCCTCGAAACACGTCGGTTCTCCTCTCCCCAATATGTCGCCCGGACGGATACGCCGCGGTGCTGTCCAGACGTCCTCACCACGATGTTCGGGCATTCCGCGACATCAGTCAAGGGTCCAATATGAGCCGGCGGGCGAGCCCGGCGAAGCGGCGTGCCGCCGGAGCCGTCCATGCGATCGGCCGGGCGGGGAAGACTTCGGCGGCTACTCGTGTGGCTTCGCCATCGCGCGGTAGTCCAGCGCCGCGTCCAGCGTGGCGTCGTCGACGCCCGCCTCGCGCGCGACCTCGCGCAGCGATCTGCCCGACTCGTGCCGCCTCCTTGACGATCTCGCTCGCACGTGTCGTACCCGATGTACGGGTTGAGCGCCGTGGCCGCGGAGAGCGTGAGCTCGGCGTAGTGCTCGCAGGTCTCGCGGTTCGCCTCGATCCCGTCGACGCACTTCTCGGCGAGCAGCCGGGATGCGCGCGGCCAGCAGCCGCGATCGAGTCGAGCAGGTTGCGGGCCATCATCGGGATGAAGACGTTGAGCTCGAAATGGCCCTGCATGCCGCCGATCGCGATCGCCTGGTCGTTGCCGATCACCTGCGCCGCCACCTGCGTGACGACCTCGGGGATCACGGGGTTGACCTTGCCCGGCATGATCGAGCTGCCCTTCTGAAGCTCGGGCAGTGCGATCTCGGCGAGGCCGGCTCGCGGGCCGGAGCCCATGAAGCGGAGGTCGTTGGCGATCTTCGTCAGCGAGACCGCCACGGTCTTCAGCGCGCCGGAGGCCTCGACGAGCCCGTCGCGCGCGGCCTGCGCCTCGAACGGGTCGGCCGGCGCCGAGATCGGCGAGCCCGGTCTCGGCGGCGAGCCGCGCCGCGCACGCGCTCGGCGAACTCGGGGTGCGTGTTGAGCCCGGTGCCGACGGCCGTGCCGCCGAGCGGGATCTGTCCGAGCCGCGGCAGCGCGTCGCGGACGCGCGCGACACTCTGGCGCGCCTGGGCGGCGTAGCCGCCGAACTCCTGGCCGAGCGTGACGGGCACCGCGTCCATCCAGTGCGTGCGGCCCGACTTCACCACGTCGTCGAACTCGACGGCCTTCGCGGCCGAGCGACGCGCGCGAGCGTCTCGAGCGCCGGCAGCAGGTCGTCGGTCAGCTCGCCGAGCGCGGCGAGGTGGACTGCGGACGGGAAGACGTCGTTCGACGACTGGCCCATGTTGACGTCGTCGTTCGCGTGCACGTCCTCGCCGGCCAGCGCGGCGATCACCTCGTTGGCGTTCATGTTCGAGGACGTGCCCGAGCCGGTCTGGAAGACGTCGATCGGGAACTGGTCGTCGAGCTCGCCGGCGGCCACGCGGTCGGCGGCGGCGGCGATTCGCTCCGCCTTCTCGGCGTCGAGCAGCCCGAGCTCGGCGTTGACGCGCGCGGCGGCGGCCTTGATGCGGCCCAGCCAGCGCGCGACGGACGCCGGGATCGGCTCGCCGGAGACGGGGAAGTTGGCGACCGCCTTCTCGGTCTCGGCGCCCCAGAGCTGTGTATCCGGCAGCGTGCGCTCCACTGCCCCTGAGTCTAGACCGCGTAGAAGCGCCGGCGCTCCGGCGGGCGAAGTCGGAGCAGCCGCCGCTCCGCCTCGGACAGCTCGTCGGTCGCGGCCCAGCCCAGGTACCCGCAGCGCGGGCACTCGCCGTCGCCGCCACCCTGCGCGTCCCGCGCACGAACGGATCGCAACGCGCCGCAGCGCAGGCACTCGACGTGGTGGCCCATGCGCTCACGATCAGCGATCCTCCGCCCTCGCGAGTCCCTCGTCCGGGGGATCGGACGGCCATGTCCCGGTGTCAGACACCGTCCCGAAAGTGTGACTTCCCCTGCATACGGGCTATTTCCCGGTGTCAGACACCGTCGCCGAAGGGTGTGCACGGACGTGGGCGGAGCACCTTCGAAGAGCAGCAGATGGCAGCGGCCGCTTGCGGTCGCGACGTGAAGCCGGCTCTCCGCCGGAAGTCGTCATGCCATCGGCGCAGCCGAGGCGGACTTCCGGCGCTCGCCCTAGTCGGTCGAGTACTTCGGCTGCACCTTCTCGCCGCGGATCTCGGCGACCGCGTTGTTCGCCGCGATCGCGGCCTCGCCCATGCCGACCGTGATCAGCGTGATCTTGCCCGGATAGCCGGCGACGTCCCCGGCCGCGTAGACGCGCGGCATGCTCGTCAGGCAGGTCATCGGGTCGATCCTGATCTGCCGCTTGCCCTCGAGCTCGAGGCCCCAGTCGGCGATCGCGCCGAGGTGCGAGACGAAGCCGAGCAGCGTGATCAGCGCGTCGCAGTCGACCCGCTCGAAGGACTCGTCGACGGTGTTCTCGATCGTGACCGCCTCGACGCGGCCGTTGCCGTGGATCTCCCGCACCTCGCAGGGGGTCATGATCCGGACGCGCGCCCTCGCCGGCGAGCCGGCGCGCCTCGCTGACCGACGACTCGAGCGCGCGGAACCGGTCGCGGCGATGCACGAGCGCGATCGGCAGCGTGGCCGTGTCCTGCAGGCCGAGCGTCCAGTCGAGCGCCGAGTCGCCGCCGCCCACGATCACGCACGCCTTGTCGCGGAACGCGGCCTTCTCGTGCACGACGTAGTGCAGGCCGCGGCCCTCCCAGGCGTCGATCCCGTCGACCCCGAGCTTGCGCGGCTCGAACGCGCCGTGCCCGGCTGTGATGATCAGCGCGCGCGAGAGGTAGACCTCGCCCGTCGACGTGCCGATGCAGAGCAGCTCCTCGCCCCCGCGCGTGACCTGCTCGAGCGTCCGCACCTCCTCGCCGAGCCGCACCTCGGCCCCGTACTGGAGCCCCTGCTCGGCGCAGAGCTCGACGAGCGCCTGTCCCTGGATCTTCGGGTGGCCGGCGACGTCGTAGACGTACTTCTCGGGGTACGTCGCGGCCACCTGGCCGCCGATCTGCTCGAGGCTCTCGATGATGCGCACCGACGCATCGCGATGCCCTGCGTAGTAGGCGGCGGCGAGCCCGGTCGGCCCGGCCCCGAGCACGTTGATGTCGACGACGTCAGGCACTACCCACCAATGCTAGACCGCACGCCGATCGGCAGCGACCACGCGCCGAGCGGCGAGCTTGCCTCGCCGTGAGTACGACGGCTAACCGATAGCGCAAACGAAGGATCTGATCGAAGTCGTCATGGCCTCGGCGAAGCCGGGCCGGACTTCGTTCAGTGACTACAACCGGAGCCGCAGCCGCCGACGCTCTCGGGTGCTGTCGCCCTCTTCCACCTGGAAGGAGTGACCGCAGCCGCACGCGGCGGAGACGTTCGGGTTGTTGATGGCGAACCCGGCCTGGAGGCCGTCGACCCAGTCGATCTCGGTGCCCGGCGAGGTAGGGCGTGCTGTACGGATCGACGACGACGGTGATCCCGTGCGACTGGATCTCGCTGTCGCCGTCCTGCGGGCCGCGGTCGAATCCGAGCGCGTACTGGAATCCGGAGCATCCGCCGCCCTGCACAGCGAGCCGCAGGACCTCGGCCTCGCCCGCGGGCTCCTCGGCCTGGAGCTGCCTGATCTTCTCGGCCGCGCTCGCGGTGAGCGCAACGATCGTGAGGGGCTGTTCCGTGGTCGCCATGCGACTCATCGTAGCAACGCCTTCGCGCGTCACCGGGCCCCCGTCCTTGTAACAGCAGTAGCAGGCATGGTTGAGCGAAAAGCGAGGCCGCTCGTAGCCCCCTGGGGTCTGGTAAGTTGCCGCTGCCTTGGCGGCCTCGCTGACCGTGTTCGACCTCGGCTCGATCCTCGATCCTTGGGTGCCGTTCGTCTTCTACGGAGCCCTGGCGCTCGTGATCCCGCTCACGATGCTCGTGATGTCGTTCGTCTTCGCGACGAGTCCGCGCCGACCGACGCGCGCCCGCGAGATCCCGTTCGAGTCGGGCGTGTCGCAGGGACCGCCGCGCATGCAGCGCTTCACCGTGAGCTTCTACCTCACCGCGATGCTGTTCATCGTCTTCGACATCGAGATCGTCTTCCTGTACCCGCTCGCGGTCGTGCTGCACGCGCTCGGGTGGTTCGGGTTCATCGAGTTCGCCTTCTTCATCCTGATCCTCGGGCTCGGGTACGTCTACATCTGGCGGAAGGGGGCGCTCGAATGGCGGTGAAGCGGCTGGCCGACTACGGCCTGCACTCCGAGCGCGTGCTCTGGAAGGGCAAGGGCCCCGGCGTCTTCGAGCAGGAGCTCGGCGAGCTCGAGGAGCGGCTGATGCTGACGACCGTCGAGAAGGCCGTCACCTGGGCGCAGTCGAAGTCGATGTGGCCGGACACGTTCGGGCTCGCGTGCTGCGCGATCGAGATGATGTCGATCGTCGGGTCGCGCTACGACATCGCGCGCTTCGGGATGGAGGCGTTCCGCTCCTCGCCGCGCCAGGCCGACCTGCTGATCGTCTCGGGTCGCGTCTCGCACAAGATGGCCGCGCCGCTGCGCCAGATCTACGACCAGATGCTGGAGCCGAAGTGGGTGATCGCGATGGGCGCCTGCGCCAGCTCGGGCGGGATGTTCAACAACTACGCCGTCCTGCAGGGCGTCGACAAGATCGTCCCGGTCGACATGCACGTGCCCGGCTGCCCGCCGCGGCCGGAGGCGCTGATGGAGGGCATCGTCCGCCTGCACGAGAAGATCGTCGCCGGCGTGCCGCCCGCGTACGAGATCCGGGGGGTGGCGGAGTGACCTTCGAGGGCGTGCCGGGCCTCGTCGAGACGCGTGAGTCCAGGGGCGAGACGACGCTCGTCGTCGACCCGGCGCGGCTCGTCGAGGCGTGCACGCACCTGCGCGACGAGCAGGGGTTCCGCTTCCTCTCGGACATCGCGGCCGCCGACTACCTCGGGTGGCGCGGCGAAGGGCGTCGCCGGCTACATCGGCACCGCGCGACGGGCGCGACATCAACCACCCCGCCGCACAGGGGCTCGCCCGCCGGCCGGCCGCGAAGCCGAAGCGCTTCTCGGTGAGCTACCACCTGCTGTGCATCGCGCCCGGCGCGCCGCGCGTGCGCGTGCAGGTGTGGCTCGACGAGGACGAGCCGGTGCCGAGCGTGGTCGGCGTCTGGCCGACCGCCGACTGGCACGAGCGCGAGGCCTACGACCTGATGGGCATCGACTTCGACGGGCCACCCGAACCTGCGGCGGATCCTGCTGGACGACGACTGGGAGGGGCACCCGCTGCGCAAGGACTACCCGATCGGCGGCGAGCCGGTCCGCTTCTCGGAGGCGGAGTGATGGCGGTCGCGCCGCCCGCGCCGCGAGATCTACGAGGGCTCGCGCGTCCCGCAGCCGATCCCCACGTCGCTGCTGATCCCGCCCGAGCTGGCCGGATCCGAGGACGTGATGACGGTCAACTTCGGCCCGAACCACCCGTCGACGCACGGCGTGCTGCGGCTCGTCGTCGACCTCCACGGCGAGCACGTCGTCGGCCTCAGCGCCGTCGTCGGCTACCTGCACACGGGCTTCGAGAAGAACATGGAGCAGAAGACGTGGTGGAAGGCGATCACGTACCCGGAGCGGATCGACTACGTCTCCTTCCAGAACAACGAGCTCGTCTTCGTGCTCGCGATCGAGCAGCTGCTCGAGCTCGAGGTGCCGCCGAAGGCGATCTGGATGCGGACGCTGCTCTGCGAGCTGAACCGGATCCACTCGCACCTCGTCTGGCTCGGGACCGCGGCGCTCGAGCTGGGTGCGATCTCGATGTTCTGGTACTGCTTCCGCGAGCGCGACCAGATCCTCGACCTCTTCGAGATGGTCACCGGCGTGCGGATGCACACGCGCTACTTCCAGGCCGGCGGCCTCGCCGAGGACATCCCGCCGGGCTTCTACGACGAGTGCCGCAAGTTCGTCGAGTGGATGCCGAAGGCGGTCGACGACTACGAGTCGCTCGTCGACCAGAACAAGATCTGGCTCGAGCGCACGAAGGGGATCGGCCTGCTCTCGGCCGACGACGCGATCGCGCTCGGCCAGTCGGGGCCGGTGCTGCGCGCCTCCGGCGTGGACTGGGACCTGCGCAAGGCCCAGCCGTACCTCGCCTACGACCAGGTCGACTTCGACGTCCCGGTCTACGCACAACGGCGACGTCTGGGATCGCTACAAGGTCCACATGGACGAGATGCGGGAGTCCGTCCGCATCGTCGCCCAGTGCCTCGACGGCATGCCCGGAAGGGCCGTGGATCGCGGACGACCGCAAGGTCGTGCTGCCGCCGCGCGAGGAGCTCCACACCTCGATGGAGTCGCTGATCCACCACTTCAAGATCGTCACCGAGGGCTACCGCGTTCCCGAGGGCGAGATCTACACGACGATCGAGTCGCCGCGCGGCGAGCTCGGCTGCTACGTCGTGTCCGACGGCGGCCCGAAGCCGTGGCGCGTGAAGTTCCGCGCGCCCAGCTTCGTCGCGCTGGAGGCGACGGCGACGTGCATGCAGCGACGCGCTGATCGCCGACATGATCGCGATCGTCGGCTCGCTCGACACCGTCATGGGCGAGGTCGACCGGTGAGCTCGCTCTACGACGAGATCCAGGAGGTCAAGGCGCAGCTACCCGCAGCCGCGGTCGGCGATCCTGCCGGCGCTGCGGCTCGCGCAGGAGCGCTACGGCTGGCTGTCGCCGGAGGCGTTCCGCGAGGTCGGCGAGGCGCTCGGCTTCACGCCGGCCTACTGCATGTCGGTCGCGTCCTTCTACGACATGTTCCACCTGGAGCCCGTCGGTCGGCACGTCGTCGAGGTCTGCACGAACATCTCGTGCGCGCTCGTCGGGGCGCAGCAGGTCGTCGAGGCGTTCGAGCGCGAGCTCGGCGTCACCGCCGGCGAGACGACCGAGGACGGCCAGATCACGCTGCGCCTCGTGGAGTGCGCGGGCGGCTGCGGCTGGGGCACCGTCGTCGCGGTCGACAACCGCTACCACGAGCCGGTGCGGCCCGCCGACGTGCCCGGGATCGTGCGCCGACGCTGCGCGGGTGAGGGAGCGGACGATGCCGCGTAAGGAGCTCGTGCTCGGCGGCGCCGAGCGAGCACGACCTGACGCGGCTGTCCGAGTACCGCGCCGTCGGCGGCTACGCGCAGCTCGAGCGGGCGCGGGCGCTGGAGCCGAAGGCGATCGTCGACGAGCTGCTCGCGTCGAACCTGCGCGGCCGCGGCGGCGCCTTCTTCGCGACCGGCCGCAAGGCGAGCTTCATCCCGCCCGACTCCGGCAAGCCCGTCTACCTGACGGTCAACGCCGACGAGTCCGAGCCCGGCACGTTCAAGGACCGCGAGATCATGCTGCGCGTCCCGCACCGGCTGCTCGAGGGCTGCCTCATCACGGCGCACGGGATCCGCTCGCAGAACGTCTTCATCTACATCCGCGGCGAGTACCTCGCCGAGTTCGAGGTGCTCCGGGCCGCGCTCGAAGAGGTGCGCGCGGCGCGCCTGCTCGGCGGCGTGACCGTCGTGCTCCACCGCGGCGCGGGCGCCTACATCTGCGGCGAGGAGACCGGCCTCCTCGAGTCGCTCGAGGGCAAGCGCGGGCAGCCGCGCTCGAAGCCGCCGTTCCCCGCGATCTCGGGTCTCTATGCCTCGCCGACGCTGATCAACAACGTGGAGACGATGGCGACCGTCCCGGTCGTGCTGGAGCTGGGCGCGCGAGGAGTACGCGAAGATCGGCCCGCCCGACTCCACCGGCACGCGCGTCTTCTCGCTGTCCGGCAACGTGCGGAACGGCGGCAACTACGAGCTCGAGAACGGGACGACGCTGCGCGAGCTGATCTACGACCACGGCGGCGGCATCCCCGGACGGGCGCGCGCTGAAGGCGATCATCCCCGGCGGCTCGTCGGTTCCGGTGCTGGATCGCGGACGAGGTCGACACGCCGCTCGACTACGACGCGCTCACGAAGGCGGGGACGATGTTCGGCTCCGGCGCGGTGATCGTGATCGACGACCGCGCGTGCATGGTGCAGCTCGGGCTGCGGGTCGCGCAGTTCTACATGCACGAGTCGTGCGGCAAGTGCACGCCGTGCCGCGAGGGGACGCGCTGGATGGTGCAGCTCCTGCAGGAGATCGAGCACGGCCACGCCGACCAGGCACAGCTCGACCTGCTGCTGTCGGTCTGCGACCGCATCCTCGGCAAGTGTCTGTGCCCGCTCGGCGACGCCGCCGCGATGCCGGTCGCGAGCTACGTGGACAAGTTCCGCGACGAGTTCCAGGCCCACATCGACGCCGGCGGCTGCCCGTTCGGCGGCGAGTCGTCGCTCGAGGGCCTCGTCGCGCCGGTCGACCAGCACGCCCACACGAAGGGCGCGACGGTGCACGCATGAGCCCGTGCATGGACCGGCACGAAGTCGGCGCGGTTCCGGCACAGACACGTGAGTGCTTCCTGTGTATCGTCTCCGCCGACGAGGGAGGCGGGTTGGCCTCACCCGTATACGGGTGGCGGCGCCCCGGGACATGGCCGAAAGCGACGCGTTCCGGTGAGCGCCCCCGAGCACGTGAAGATCACCGTCGACGGGCTCGAGCTGGAGGTGCCGAAGGGCACGCCGCTCGTCGACGCGGCGCTGCACGGCGGAATCGAGATCCCGGTCTTCTGCTACGAGCCGCGCCTCGGGCCGCCGGTCGGCGCCTGCCGCATGTGCCTGTGCGAGATCGAGGGGATGCCGAAGCTGCAGGCGGCCTGCACGATGACCGCCCAGGACGGAATGGTCGTGCGCACCGCCCAGAGCTCGGACAAGGCGGCCGAGGGCCAGGAGGCGGTGCTCGAGTTCATCCTCGTCAACCACCCGCTCGACTGCCCGGTCTGCGACAAGGGCGGCGAGTGCCCGCTCCAGGACCTGACGTTCCGCTGGGGCCCGGGCCAGACGCGGATGACCTTCCCGAAGCGCACCTTCGAGAAGCCGATCCCGATCTCGCCCGCGATCGCTCTCGACCGCGAGCGCTGCATCCTCTGCTACCGCTGCACCCGCTTCTCCGAGGGCGTCGCCGAGGACGGCCAGCTCATCGCGCGCAACCGCGGCGCCCAGTCCATGATCGCGACCTTCGAGGACGAGCCCTACCGCGCGCACTTCTCCGGCAACGTCATCGAGCTGTGCCCGGTCGGCGCGCTCACCTCGACGCAGTACCGCTTCCAGGCGCGGCCGTGGGAGATCCAGAACGTGCCCACCGTGTGCGGGCTCTGCCCCGTCGGCTGCAACGTCTCCGTGACGACGCGCGAGGGCCAGGCCAAGCGCATCCTCTCGCGCAACCACCCCGAGGTGGACGGCGGCTGGCTCTGCGACAAGGGTCGCTTCGCGTTCACGCACCTGCGCGCGCCGGACCGGATCGTCGAGCCGCTGCGTGCGCGCCCGCCGCCGCGGGTTCGACCAGGTCTCGTGGGACGCGGCGCTGGACGAGGCCGAGCGGCTGCTGCGCGAGGCCGGCGACCGCGTCGTCACCGCGCTCTCCGGGTCGGAGACGGTGGAGCAGGCCTACGGGCTCGCGAAGCTGATGCGCGGCGGGCTCGGCGCGCACACCGCCGTGCTGCCCGAGCAGGCGAGCGACGTGCTGGAGGCGTTCTGCCGGCCGCTCTCGGCGATCGCCGACGCCGAGCTGATCGTCGTGCTCGGCGACGATCCGGTCGTCGAGCGCGCACCGATCGTCGACCTCTGGATCAAGGCCGCGCGACGCAAGGGCGCCGAGGTCGTGACGATCGGGCCTACCGGCGACGAGCAGGCTGCAGCCGGGAGCGGGCGCGGAGATCTGCGCGAGGCTCGCCGGCAAGGGCGACGCGCTGGGCAAGCGGCTGCGCGGCGTCCGAGCGCGCGATCGTGATCTGGTCGGGCCCGGGCGGCCAGGGCGGCGCCCACGTCGCCCAGCTCGCCGAGCAGCTCGGCTTCCGCGGCAAGGACGGCTGCGGCGCCTTCCACCTGCCCTCGACGCCCGAACGGCCGCGGCGTGACGATCGCCTGGGCCGCCGCGAGCGACGAGGAGGGGGAAGTCGGCGCCGAGCCGATCGGGCTGCTCTTCGTCTCCGGCGACGAGGCCGCGTCCGACCCGAACGTGCGCGCGCTCGCCGAGCGCGCCGAGCGCGTGATCGCGACCACGATGTACCACAGCCTCGCCGTCGGCTGGGCCGATCTCGTCCTCCCGGGCACGAGCTACCTCGAGCGCGACGGGTCGTTCGTCAACCTCGAGGGCCGCGTGCAGCGCCTGCGCCGCGCGGTCGTGCCGCCCGCGCCGGACGAGCTGGCCTGGATCTCGCGCCTCGCCGAGCGCTTCGACGTCGAGCTGTCGCCCCATGCCGCCGGCGTCTTCGAGGAGCTGTCGGCGCTCGCCTTCGGCGGCCTGCCGTACGGCGAGCTCGGCGAGCGCGCATCGCTGCGCGTCCACGTGCCGCCGCAGCCTCTCGCTGCCCTCCTTGCCGAGCCGGCCTTCGTGCCGAGCTCCGGGCTGCGGCTGCTCCGCTACCGGCCCCTCTTCTCCGGCCCCGCCGTCGAGCGCGTGCCCGAGCTGCAGTTCCAGCGTCCGCCCGGCCGAGGTCGAGCTGTCCGCCGACGACGCAGCCCGGCTCGGGATCGCGACCGGCGACGAGGTCACCGTCGGCTCCAACGGCACCTCGCGCTCGCTCCGCGCACGCGTGAACCGGGCCCTCGTCGCCGGTGTGGCGCGCATCGCGGACGAGCACGCCGAAGGGCTCGCGGCCCACGTCGAGGTGGCGAAGTGAACGAGCCCTGGTGGATCTCGCTGATCAAGGCGTTCGTGATCATCAACGTCCTGCTCGGCTCGCTTCGCCTACGCGACGCTGGCTCGAGCGCAAGCTGCTGGGCCGCATGCAGCACCGCTACGGGCCCAACCGCGCCGGCCCGTTCGGCCTGCTGCAGCCGATCGCCGACCTGGTGAAGCTGATCCGCAAGGAGGCCTTCTACCCGGCGAGCTCGGTCGACCTCCTCTACATCGGCGCGCCGGTGCTCTCGGCGTTCACGGCGCTCGCCGCGTTCGCGTGATCCCGTTCGGTGCCGGGCTGGGAGGTCAACGGCTGGCAGATCAACGGCGAGATCGCTGGACGTGCCGATCTCGCTGCTGCTGATCTTCGCGCTCGGGTCGATCGGCATCTACGGCTTCATGGTCGGCGGCTGGGCCTCCGACTCGAAGTACTCGCTGCTCGGCTCGATGCGCACCTGCGCGCAGCTCGTCTCCTACGAGGTGGCGCTCACCTTCGCCGTGCTCGGCGTCGTCATCCTCGGCCGCTCGCTCTCGCTCACCCGACATCGTCGCCCGCCAGGGCGAGCTGCATGCCGTTCGCGATCCCCGCAGTTCGTGGGGATGCTCGTGTTCTTCATCGCCGGCGTCGCCGAGACGAACCGGCCGCCGTTCGACCTGCCCGAGGCCGACACCGAGCTCGTCGGCGGCTACCACACCGAGTACAGCGGCATGCGCTGGGGCCTGTTCCAGATGGCCGAGTACGTCAACATGATCACGCTCTCGGCGCTCGTCGTGACGCTGTTCCTCGCCGGCTGGCACGGCTTCTGGGCGCCGCTCGGCCCGCTCTGGTTCCTGCTCAAGCTGGGCGTCGTGATCTTCCTCTTCATGTGGATCCGGGCGAGCCTGCCGCGCCTGCGCTACGACCAGCTGATGCGCTTCGGCTGGAAGGTCCTGCTCCCCGTGGCGACCGTCAACGCGCTGATCACGGCCCTCGTGGTGGCGGCCCGATGAGCCCGCAGCCCCTGGAGAGCTTCAAGGGCTTCGGCGTCACGCTGAAGCAGATCTTCAAGAAGCCGATCACGCAGCAGTACCCCGAGTACAAGCGGCCGGTGTACCCGCGCTTCCGCGGACGGCACCGGCTGCACACGCACGAGAACGGGCTCGAGAAGTGCGTCGGCTGCTCGCTCTGCGCCGCCGCCTGCCCGGCCGACTGCATCCGCGTCGTCGCCGCCGAGAACACCGCGGACAACCGCGTCTCGGCCGGCGAGCGCTACGCGCGGATCTACGAGATCAACCTCAGCCGCTGCATCTTCTGCGGCTACTGCGAGCTCGCGTGCCCGTTCGACGCGATCACGCTCGGCAACGAGTTCGAGATCTCGGAGTACTCGCGCGACGACCTGATCTACACGAAGGACATGCTGCTCGCGGCGCCGATCAAGCAGATCCCGGTCGCCGACGCGGCGCTCTACGACACGCCGATCCCCGCCTACCGGACGGAGTCCTGATGGCGCTCGCGGCCTCGGCCGGCGACATCGCCACCTGGATCGTCTGGGTCGTCGCCGCGTTCGCGTGCCTCGCCTCGGCGGTCGCCGTCGTCACCTTCACGAACCCGTTCTACTCGGCGCTCGCGCTGATCGGCAACCTCGGCGCGCTCGCCGTGCTCTACCTGCTGCTCGCCGCCGAGTTCGTGGCGGCCGCGCAGGTGCTCGTCTACGCGGGCGCCGTGATGGTGATGTTCCTGTTCGTGATCGCGTACCTGGGCAGCCATGCCGACGCGCCGTGGGCAGGCGGCCCGAGCTGGCAGACGATCGGCGCGGTCGGCGCGGCGGGCGCGCTCTTCGTCGAGATCGTCGTCGTGATCGGGCTCTCCGCGGGCGGGCGCCTCTCGAAGGACGCGCCGCTGCCCGACTCGTTCGGCAGCCCGGCCGAGATCGGCCGCGTCTTCGTGACCGACCACCTGCTCGCCTTCGAGGTGACCTCGATCGTGCTGCTCGTGGCCGCCGTCGGCGGCGTCGTGCTCGGCGCGCACGCTCGCGCAGACGCCGCATCGAGCGGGGAGCCGCAGAGCTGATGCTCGGCCCCGGCGTCTCCTGGTACCTCGCCGTCTCCGCGTTCCTCTTCGCGACCGGCGCGTTCGGCGTGCTCCTGCGCCGCAGCCCGCTGATCGTCCTGCTCTCGCTGGAGATCATGCTGAACGCCGGCAACCTCGCCCTGATCGCGTTCGCGCGCCACCACGGCGCGGCCCGACGGTCAGATCTTCGCGCTCACCGTGATGGCCGTCGCCGCCGCCGAGGTCGTCGTCGGCCTCGGGCTGATCGTCGCGATCTCGCGCCGCCGCCTCGCCCTCGACGTCGACCGGCTGACGAGCCTGCGCGGCATGATCACCGCCGCCTCCTGGATCTGCCTGTTCTCGCCGCTCGCGGCCGCCGTGGCGATCACGCTCGGCGGGCCGCATGCTCTCGCGCCGGGCGGCCGGGCTACGTCGCGAGCGCGTCGGTGCTCGTCGCGTTCGTCGCCGCCGTGGTCGCGTTCATCGGCCTGCGACGGCGAGAGCGTCCGCGCGACCGGCAGCACAGCTCGACGCTCTACGAGTGGCTGACCGCCGGGAACCTCCAGTTCGGGCTGCAGATCCTGATCGACCCGCTCTCGGTCTTCATGATGCTGATCGTCACCGGCGTCGGCTTCCTGATCGTCGTCTACTCGCTCGGCTACATGGACGGCGACGACGAGGAGCGGCGCTACTTCGCCTACATGGCGCTGTTCGTGTTCTCGATGCTCCTGCTCGTCGAGGCCGGGAACCTGCTGATCCTGCTCGCCGGCTGGGGCCTCGTCGGCCTCTCGAGCTACCTGCTGATCGGCTTCTGGCACAAGCGGCCGGCGGCGATCGCGGCCGCGAAGAAGGCGTTCGTGATGAACGCGATCGGCGACGCGACGATGGCGCTCGCCCTCTTCCTGCTGATCCAGCAGACGGGCACGCTCTCACATGCCGCAGGTGTTCGACAGCGCGCTGCCGATCAGCTCGGCAACCACTGGGCTCGCGAACCTCATCGCGCTCGGCCTGCTCGGCGGCGCCGTCGCCAAGTCGGCGCAGCTGCCGCTGCAGACGTGGCTGCCGGACGCGATGGAGGGCCCGACCCCGGTCAGCGCCCTGATCCACGCGGCGACGATGGTCACCGCCGGCGTCTACCTCATCGTCCGCACGCCACGCCCTGTTCGAGCTCGCGCCGAACGTCGCAGGACCTCGCGGCCGGGCTGGGCGCGGCGACGCTCGTCATGGCCGGCCTGATCGCGCTCGTGCAGACCGACATCAAGCGCGTGATCGCGTACTCGACGATGTCGCAGATCGGCTACATGTTCCTCGGCGCGGGGCTCGGCGCGTACTCCGAGCTCGATGTTCCTGCTGATGACGCACGCCTTCTTCAAGGCGCTGCTGTTCATGGGCGCCGGGCATCGTGATCCACGCGCTCGCGGGCGAGCAGGACATGCGCAAGATGGGCGGGCTGCGCCGGCTGATGCCGATGACGACGGTCGGCGATGTGCATCGGCGCGCTCGCGCTCGTCGGCATCCCGCCGTTCGCCGGCTTCTTCGCCAAGGACGCCGTGCTGTCCGCCGCGCTCGCGCACGGCTCGTACGGCGCGATCCTCTGGGTGCGTCGGGCATCTGCGGCGCGTTCCTGACGGGCCTCTACACCTTCCGGATGATCTTCATCGTCTTCGGCGGCCAGCCGTCGGAGTTCGTGCGGAGCACTTCCACGCGCTGAAACGCGACCTCGTCGGACTGCACGATGGTGATCCCGGTGGCCGTGCTCGCCGTGCTGTCCGTGGTCGGCGGCTGGCTCGCAGATCGACAACGTACTGGGACGGCGTCTCCACGTGGCTCGACCCGGCCGCGCTGCCGCTCGTCGAGGCGAGCGGGAAGCAGGAGGCGGTGACGAGCATCCTCGCGGTGCCGGCGGGCGTCGCCGGGATCGCCATCGCCTGGTGGATCTACGGCGCCAAGCGCTCGCCGGCGCCCGCCCCGTCGCAAGCTGCTCGAGCACAAGTTCTACTTCGACGAGGCGTACGACTTCCTGTTCTACCGGCCCGGCCACCGTGGTCGCGACCGGCCTCTTCACCCACTTCGAGCGGCCGGTCATCGGCGGCTCGATCACCGGGATCGCCGCGGGCTTCCGCCGAGGCCGGCCTCGGCGCACGCGTCGCTCCAGACCGGCGCCGTGCGCGTCTACGCGTTCGCGCTCGCCGCCGGCGTCGTCGTCCTCGCCGTCGTCTTCGTCGCGGTGCGATGAGCGACTGGCTGCCCACAATCCTCCTGCTCGTCCCGCTCGGCGGGGCGCTCGTCGTCTGGCTGCTCCCGATGCCGCGCGACTGGGTCGGACCGACTGCGCTGCTCGTCGCGCTCGCCGAGATCGGCGCTCTGGATCGTGATGCTCACGCAGTTCGACTTCAGCAAGGGCACGCTCCAGATGCAGCAGAAGACACGCTGGTTCAGCGATCTGCACGTCTCGTACCACGTCGGCGTCTTCGGCTTCTCGCTGTGGCTGGTCGGGATGACGTCGGTCGTGCTGGCCGCGGCGATCGCCTACGCGCTGTGGGTCGGCCGCGAGCGGCCGGTCGCCTACTACGGGCTGATGCTGTTCCTGCACCGGCGCGATCGTCGGCGTCTTCGTCGCCCAGGACCTGCTGCTCTTCTACGTCTTCTGGGAGGCGATGCTGATCCCGCTCTACGTCCTGATCGGCGTCTGGGGCGGCGCCGGCCGGCAGGGGGCGACGATCAAGTTCTTCATCTACACGATGGTCGGGCTCGCTGCTGATGCTCGCCGTCGGTGATCGCGCTCGGGCTCTCGCAGCACACGTTCGACATGTCCGCGGCTGCAGCGCGTCGACCAACGACTGGATCTTCCTCGGCTTCATCGCCGCCTTCGTCGTCAAGGCGCCGCTCTTCCCGTTCCACGGCTGGCTGCCGGACGCCTACCGCGAGTCGCCGGCCGAGGTCTCGGCGGTGCTCTCCGGCGTCGTCTCGAAGGCGGCGGCCTACGGGCTGCTGCGCATCGCGATCCTCTACTTCCCCGGCCCGACGAAGGACTTCCGCACGCCGATCCTCGTGCTGGCCGCGATCGGCCTCGTCTACGGCTCGCTGCTCGCGTTCCGCGCGCCGGACTTCCGCGGCGTGGTCGCCTACTCGAGCCTGGCGCAGCTCTCGCTGATCACGTTCGGCCTGTTCGCGACGAACCTGGCCGGGTTCAACGGCGCGATCCTGCAGATGGTCAACCACGGCCTGATCTCGGCCAGCCTCTTCCTGCTCGCCGGCGTCATCGAGCGGCGGAGCGACCGCGACCGGCGACTTCTCCCAGCTCGGCGGGATGGCGCGCGGCCGGCCCGCGCTCGCGACGGTGCTGATGATCGTCGGCGTGATCGCGCTCGCCGTGCCGGGCTCGACGGCGTTCGCCGGCGAGTTCCTGATCCTCGCAGGCGTGCTCGTCTCCGGCTGGGGCTGGACGGTGATCGGCACGATCGCGATCGTGCTGGCCGCGATGTACATGCTGCGGCTGATCTCCGCCGTGCTCCACCGCGGCCCGGGCAACGCGGCGTCCGAGGCGGCGCTCGACCTGCGGCCGGCCGAGCTGGTGATCCTCGTGCCGCTCGTCGCGCTGCCTGCTCGCGCTGTCCGCGTGGCCGGCGGCGATCACCGACCGCACGTTCGGGCCAGAGCACCCAGTTCGCCCGCCCTGGTGCGGTTCCCGCAGTGATCCCGACACCGCACGTCGACTGGTTCGCGCTCTCGCCCGAGCTCTGCCTGCTCGCGGCGGCGACCGTCTGCCTGCTCGCCGCCGTGCTCGTCCCGCGCTGGGGGCGGCGGCCCGTCTCGGCGATCGTCTGCGGCCTCGGCTTCGCCGGCGCGCTCGCAACCGCGATCGTGCTCTACGTCGAGAGCCCGGCCGGGCACGACGCCGTGGCCGGCGCGATCGTCCGCGACCGCTGGAGCGCGCTGACGCAGATCCTGATCGCCGGCTGCCGGCTTCGTCGTCGGTGCTCGTCGCCTACTCGGAGCCGATGCGCGACGACCACATCGGCGAGTACTACGCGCTGCTCGCCGCGGCCGGCGGCGGGATGCTCTTCCTCGCGCAGGCGAACAACCTGATGACGCTCTTCCTCGGGCTCGAGTGGTTCTCGATCTGCCTCTACATCCTGTGCGCGATCGACGTCGACCTCGCCGGCTCGCTGGAGGCCGGGCTCAAGTACCTGATCGTGGGCAGCTTCGGCTCGGCGGTGCTGCTGTTCGGCTCGGCGCTCGTCTACGGCGCGACCGGGCAGATCCAGTTCGACAAGATCGCGCGGGCGGTCGCGGCGCAGGGGCTCTCGCGCGACATGCTGCTGCTGATCGGGCTGGCGATGCTGCTCGCCGGCCTCGGCTTCAAGGCGTCCGCGGCGCCGTTCCACATGTGGACGCCGGACGTCTACGAGGGCGCGCCGACGCCCGTGACCGCGTTCATGTCGGCGGCGACGAAGACGGTCGCGCTGACGCTGATGTTCCGCGTGCTCGTGACGGCGTTCCCGCAGGAGGCGCGCATCTGGACGATCGCCGTGGCCGCGCTCGCCTGCGTCTCGCTCGCGGTCGGCAACATCGCCGCGCTCGTGCAGCGCAACGTGAAGCGGCTGCTCGCCTACTCGTCCATCTCGCAGGCCGGCTTCATGCTGATCGCGGTCTCGGCCAACATCGGCGCTCGGCGGCCAGGCGCTGCTCTTCTTCCTGATCCCGTACTCGGCGATGTCGATCGGCGCCTTCGCCGTGATCGCCGCACGCGAGCGGGAGCTGCGGCAGCCGGTCACGCTCGACAACATCGGCGGCTTCGGCTGGGAGCGGCCGCTGCTCGGCGTCTCGCTCTCGCTGTTCATGCTCGGCTTCGCCGGCATGCCGCTGACCGGCGGGCTGTCGGCGAAGGTCTACGTGTTCTCGTCCGCCTACCAGCGCGGGCTGGACGTGGCTGATGATCGTCGGCGTCATCGCCACCGCGATCAGCATCTACTACTACCTGCGCGTGATCCGCGCGATGTGGATGCGCCCCGCCGGGGAGCTCCAGCTGGCGCCGCTAGGCGGCTCGCCCGCCGCCGGAGCGGCTGCTCCAGGCCGGGGTCGCGCTCTGCGTCGCGGTCACGCTGGTGACGTTCTTCGTCCCCGAGCCGTTCGTCGAGCTCGCCCGGCACGCGGCGGCGTCGCTCCCCCTGTAGCTCGAGCACGGCTCCCGCGCAGGCCTGGAGCAGAAGCACCGCGAGACAGGCGACGAGCGCCGTGGTCGCGAGGGGCGGCACGACGCCCTGCTCGGCGAGCGGCGCACGCGACGCTGCAGCGGTGAGCACGAGCAGCGCGACGAACCCGCCCAGCACGGCGTGGACGGCGGCGCCACGGGTCGAGCGGACGGGATCGACGATGTCGCCGAGAGCCAGGAGCGCCGCCGCGGAGGCGACGGGCACGGCGACGATCAGCGCGGCGAAGGCGAGCCCGTGTGCACCCGACCGATCGGCGAGCGCAGCCGCGACGACGAGGGCTGCCGGTACGAAGCGGCGATCCACCGCCCCCATGTTCGCGCTGCCGTCGGTCGGTCCTGCGGTACGCTCGGCCCGGTTTCGGCTAGAGGAGGAACAGCGAATGGCAAACACGTCTCTGACCTGGCTCGGCCACGCGAGCTTCCGGCTCGACAGCCCCGGAGGCAAGCGCATCTACGTCGATCCGTGGCTCGGCAACCCGAAGTGCCCCGACTCCGAGAAGGAGCCCGAGCGGATCGACGTGATCGCGCTCACGCACGGCCACTCCGATCACGTCGGCGAGACCGTCGAGCTCTCCAAACGCTTCTCGCCGGAGATCGTCGCCTTCGTCGAGCTGAAGGGCTGGCTCGGCAACCAGGGCGCCGCGGTCGGCGAGCTGCCCGGCCCCAACAAGGGCGGCACCGTCGAGGCCGCCGGGATCCGGTTCACGCTCACGAACGCGTTCCACTCCAGCTCGAGCGACGCCGGCGAGTACCTCGGCGAGGCGGCCGGCCTCGTGATCCGGATGGAGGACGGCACCTCGATCTACTTCGCCGGCGACACGTGCGTCTTCGGCGACATGGCACTGATCGCGCGGCTCTACGCAGCCGTCCGTCGCCGTGCTGCCGATCGGCGGGCACTTCACGATGGACCCGCACGAGGCCGCGCTCGCGCTGGAGCTGCTCGGCAACCCGCGCTGCATCCCGTCCCACTACGGCACGTTCGGGCTGCTCAGGGGCACGCCGGACGAGCTGCGAGCCTCGCCCCCGAGGCCGACGTGGTCGACCTCGCGCCCGGTGGGACGATCGAGCTGTGAGGGAGCGCTGGTTCGGGGCGACAGGGCGGCGCGTGCCGGAGATCGCGGTCGAGGGCGAGCTCGACCTCGAAGGGGCGCTCGTGCTCGACGACGCGGACGACGCGGACGCGCTCCGGGACGCGCACGAGCAGGGGCGACCCGTCGTCGTGCGGGCGGCGAGCGCGGAGGCGGTGCAGGCGGCCCTGGCCCATCCCGAGGTGTCGAGCGCGCTCGTCCCGGCGGACCACCGCGAGCTGCTCGAGCTCGACCTGACGGACCTGACGTATGGGTAGACCAACGGTCGCGACGTACTCGATCGCCGCGTGCGACCTCGAGGCCGGGCAGTGGGGCGTGGCCGTGCAGTCGAAGTTCCTCGCCGCCGGCTCGCTCGTCCCGTCGGCCGAGCCCGGTGTCGGCGCGGTCGCGACCCAGGCGTACGCCAACCCGCGCTACGGCCCCGAAGGGCTGGCGCTGCTGCGGGAAGGGCTCTCCGCGGAGGAGGTCGTCGCAACGGCTGACCGCCGCGGACGACGGAGCGGGAGCACCGCCAGCTCGGCGTCGTCGACGGCGAGGGCAGGGCCGCCACGTTCACCGGCCGCGAGTGCCTGGACTGGGCCGGCGGCCGCACCGGGCCGGGCTACGCGGCGCAGGGGAACATCCTCGTCTCGGCTGCGACGGTGGACGCGCTCGCGGAGACGTTCGAGGCCACGCACGGGCAGCCGCTCGCCGAGCGGCTGCTCGAATGCCTGGCGGCAGCGCAGGCCGCGGGCGGCGACCGGCGCGGCCAGCAGGCGGCAGGGCTGCTCGTCGTGGAGCGTGACGGCGGCTACGGCGGGCTCTCCGACGTCCTCGTCGACCTGCGGGTCGACGACCACGAGCGCCCGATCGAGGAGCTGCGGCGCATCCACGTCATCCACACGCGGCTCTTCGGCAAGACGCCCGCCGAGGAGTGGCTTACGCTCGACGACGAGCTCGCCGCCGAGGTGCGGGAGCGTCTCGCGACGGCTCGGCTACGAAGGCCCGAGAGCGCTCGACGACTGGGCCGCCGTGGAGAACCTCGAGGAGCGGATCGGCGACTGACCGGTCGCGGATCGATCCGGTGGTGCTCGCAGCGCTGCGCGAGGCGAGCGCATGAAGACGCTGCGCCTGGACGAGATCGAGGGCATCCCGGTCTTCGGCACGCTCGTCTGGAAGCCGATCCGCCGTCCGCTCGGGATAACGGCGTTCGGGATGAACGCCTACACCGCCGCCCGGGCCGGCGACGAGGTCGTCGAGAGCCACACCGAGGAGACGCTCGGTCACGAGGAGGTGTACGCCGTGATCTCGGGCCGCGCGGTGTTCACCGTCGACGGCGAGGAGGTCGACGCGCCCGCCGGCACGCTCGTCTATCTCGACGATCCGGCGCAGCGGCGGGCGGCGCATGCGGCCGAGGCGGGAACGACGGTGCTGGCCGTGGGCGGCGTGCCGGGCAGGCACGAGCCGAGCGCGTGGGAGTACTTCTTCCCCGCCCTGCCCGCGTACCATGCGGGCGACTTCGAGACGGCCGCGGAGATCGTCCGCGAGGGCATCGCCGAGCGCGGCGAGCACCCCGTCCTGCTCTACCAGCTCGCCTGCTTCGAGGCGCGGGCGGGCCACCCGGAGGAGGCACTCGAGCACCTGAGCGGCAGCGGTGGCCGGTGACGAGCGCTGCCGGGGGTGGGCCCGCGGGGACGAGGACTTCGCCTCGATCCGCGACGATCCGCGGTTTCCGGCCTGAACGAGGCATCGCTCGCCGCCGAGCGAAGGATCTGTCCTCTTCGGCCGACCCGAGTCCTCCACAGCCAGACACGCCGGGTCGAGCCGGGTTCGAAACGGCATGTTCGTTCGGCCATCTGTCTCCGCCGGCGGCGTGGAGCGGGACACTGTCGCTTCGAGCCATGCCCCGGGGCCTGACCCCATTGTGCACACGTTCGACCTCCATCCCCAGGTCGTACGCGCCGCGGAGCCATGTCCGCCTGGCCCCACTCCGGCCAGAACTGGCTACGAGTCGCCGGGAAGCCTCAGGCCGGCCGCGCGCTCGCGCAGCTCCTCGACTGTGCTCGTCTCCGGCGAGATCGCAACGAGCAACGCGCCGTAGCCCTCGACCACACAGGCCTCGACCGCCAGCTGGAGACCCAGCGCCAGCGCAAACGCCTTGTGCGCATGCTCTCCGCCGAACGGGACGAGATCGCCCGCCTCGGCCAGGCCCGCAAGCACGTCGCCGTGCGTCACGGCGCCCATCGAGACGTCGACGACGATCGGGTGCTCCCTCCGGGTTCGGGATCCCGATCGCGAGCGGCGTCGTCCCGACGAGCGGCGGCCCGCCGTCCGGGTGGGCCAGGCGCGGCGGCGACGTGGCGGTGAGCAGCGCGACGAGGCCCGGCCTCCTCGGCGAGCCGCCGCACGTAGTGGCCCAGCATCCCGGTCGGGAACGTGTCGCGGGCGACGACGACACGGGCTGGCCACGGCGGCCGCTCGATCAGCCGCTCGCAGATCGCCGTCAGCGTCAGGTACCCGAGCGCGCCGTTGCCCTCCCACTGCTCGAACCCCGGATACGCGACGGCGAGCGCAGGTCGTGCAGTCGGATCGATGTCGTCGAGCGTGCCGAGCCACTCGATGCGCGAGTAGCCGTGGCCGAGCTTGCCGCGCTGCTCCGCATCGTCGAAGTGCCGGAACAGCGTCGCGGCGTCCTCCTCGCCGAACCCCATGGCGAGAAGCCGCGCGCGTGCCTCGTCGGCGTCCATCGCGAGGGCGTCAGGAGACGACGGGCAGCGGCTTCGAGATGCCGATGCCGCGCTCGCGACGCGTGGCCGCGATGCGCTCGGCGACGGCGGCGATCCCGCGTGCCGTCTCCGACTCCGGGTACGCGAGCACGAGCGGCTCGCCCGCGTCGCCGCACTCGCGCAGGCGCGGGTCGAGCGGGACCGACCCGAGCAGCGGGCACGTCGAGCTCCGCGGCCAGCGCGGCGCCGCCGCCGGAGCCGAAGATCTCGCCGCTCATGTTCTCGATCACCCCGACCAGCCGCATGTTCGTCTTCTGCGCCATCACCGCCGCCCGCGAGGCCACCTCCTGCGCCAGCGGCTGCGGCGTCGTGACGACGACCACCTCTGCGCGCGGAAGCAGCTGGCCGAGCGAGATCGCCACGTCACCGGTGCCCGGAGGCATGTCCACGACCAGCATGTCCAGCTCGCCCCAGTGCACGTCCGAGAGGAACTGCTCGAGCGCGCGGTGCAGCATCGGCCCGCGCCACATCACCGGCGCGTTGTCGTCGAGGAAGAAGCCGATCGACATCAGCTTCAGGTCGTGCGCCACGGGCGGGATGATCATGCGGTCGACGACCACGGGCCGCTGGCGGATCCCGAGCATGTGCGGAACCGAGTGCCCGTAGACGTCCGCGTCGAGCACGCCCACGCTCAGCCCCAGCCCGGAGAACGCCGCCGCGAGGTTGACCGTCAGCGACGACTTGCCGACGCCGCCCTTGCCGCTCGCAACCGCGATCACCCGCGTGTCGCGGTCGAGCGAGATGCCCTTCGTCCGCTCCGAGATCCCGCCGCGCAGCTTCTGCGTCAGCGCCGTCTTCTCCTCGGGCGTCATCACGTCGAAGTCGAGCGAGACGCTCTCGACTCCGGCGAGCGGCCCGACCGCCGCCTGCACCTGATCCTGGAAGCTGGCCCGCAGCGGGCAGCCGGCGACGGTGAGCGCGATCGTGACGGTCGACGTGGCCGCCGTCGATCTCGACGTCGCGCACCATGTCGAGCTCGGTCACGGGCTTGCGCAGCTCGGGGTCGATCACCTGCTCGAGCGCCCTCAGCACCGCTTCGCGTGAGACCGCCATGCGAGTGAGCCTAGCAACGGCGCGAAGCGCGATGATGCGGGTGTGACGTGGGCCGGACTGGTCTGGAAGAACCTGCTGCGGCGCCCCGCCAGGACCGCGCTGACCGCCGCCGGCGTGGCGCTCGGGGTCGGCCTGATCGTGGCCCTCCTCTCGATCTCCGCCGGCGTGAGCAAGACCGCGGGCGACCTGATCCACGTCGGTCGCGCCGACTTCGGGCTCTTCCAGCGCGATGCGTCCGACCTGACCAAGTCGCTGCTGCCCGCCTCGCTCGAGGCGCGGATCGCCGCCGATCCGGGAGTGCGCGGAGACGGCGCGCCTCTTCCTCTACGTGACCCGCGTCTCGGGACGGGACTCGGTCCTCGTCTTCGGGCTCGACCCGAAGCAGTTCCCCTACGGGCGGCTCGTGATCGTCTCGGGCAGGCGCGGGCACGGCAACGAGGCGCTGGTCGGCGACAAGGCGGCCGCGTCGATGCACCTGAAGCCGGGCGACGTCATCACGGTCGCGGGCCACCGGTACCGGATCGCCGGCCTCTACCACTCCGGCGACAAGTTCGAGGACATCGGCGTCGTGCTGCCGCTCACCGTCGTGCAGCAGCTCGCGCAGCGGCCGGGCGAGGTGACGACGATCGCCGTGATCGCGAAGCTCGGCACGCGGCCGAAGACGGTCGCCGCGCGGCTCGAGGCGCGCTTCCCCGGCGTGGCCGCGGTCACCGAGCCGGGCCAGGCGGTCAAGATCGACACGTCGAGCCGCCTGATCCTCCAGACCGGCTGGGTGATCTCCCTGCTCGCCCTGATCATCGGCGGGATCGGCGTCACCAACACGATGGCGATGTCGGTCTTCGAGCGGTTCCGCGAGATCGGGATCCTGCGCGCGGTCGGCTGGCGGACGTGGCGGATCGGGGCGATGATCGTGAGCGAGGCGCTCGGGATCTGCCTGCTCGCGCTCGCGCTCGGCCTCCTGCTCGGCTACGCCGCCGCGGAGCTCTTCGTCCAGCGCGGCCTCTCGCAGCTGGTCACCCCGGACTTCACCGCCGGCGTGTTCGCCTGGGGGCTCGCGTTCGCGCTCGGCGTCGGGCTCCTCGGCGCGATCTACCCCACCATCCGCGCGGTGCGGCTCACGCCGATCGAGGCGCTGCGCCACGAGTGAGCTCGAGGCGCCCGTCGCGCATGTGAAAGCCGCGGTCTCCGAGCCCGGCGAGGTCGGAGTCGTTCGTGACGAGCAGGATCGTCATCCCGTGCTGGCCGCGCAGCCGCTCGAGCAGCCCGACGATCTGCGCGCCCGTCTCGGAGTCGAGCGCGCCGGTCGGCTCGTCCGCGAGGAGCAGGCGCGGCCTGTTCGCGAGCGCGCGGGCGATCGCGACCCGTTGACGCTCTCCGCCGGAGAGCGTCGCGGGCGAGGCCTGCGTCCGCTCCGCGAGGCCGACCTCGCCGAGCAGCGCGCGCGCCCTCGCCTCGCGCTCGCGCCGGGGCACGTGCCGCCCGATCATCGGCACCTGCACGTTCTCGAGCGCGTTGAGCGTCGGCATCAGGTTGTGCGACTGGAACACGAAGCCGACCGTGGCGGCGCGGTACTCCGAAGGATCCGCGAGATGCTCGAGGTGCTGCCCGCCGACGACGATGCTGCCCGCGTCCGGCCGGTCGAGCGCGCCGATCAGGTTCAGGAGCGTGCTCTTGCCGCACCCGGAGGCGCCGGTGAGGAGGACGAACTCGCCCGGCTCGATCCGCAGCGAGATGTCCTCGAGCGCGTGGATCCGCCCGTCCTCGAAGCCCTTGCGAACGTGCTCGACGACGACCTCGGCGCCGCCGGGCGGCGCGCTCATGCGTGCGGCTTGACGGGGTAGATCAGGACCGCGGTGCCCTTCGCCGTCTTGACGGTCGCCCGGAACTTGAGCACGACCCCGACCGCCGAGTTCGGCGGCCAGAGCACCCAGTCCCTGAAGACGCCCTTGAAGGGCCAGTTCGTGACGTACCTGGTGTTGGCGCCGAACTGGACCGGGTGGGCGGTGCCGAGCGGGTCGACGATCGCGATCGTGACCCTCCCGGCGAGCGGCTTGCCCTTCAGGTCGGTCACACGCACCTGGTAGTGCCAGCGGGTCTTGTTGTCCGCCTTCGGCGTGTGCGTCGCCGCCGTTATGCCGGGCGACGAGCCTGCGGCGGGCGGGGGGCGAGACCGGCCGCGTCGAGGTCGTCGGCGCGGTGACGATCGGCGCAGTGGCCGTCGTCGGCGACGCCTTGTTCGACGAGCCGCAGGCGACGAGGACAAGGGGGACGACGAGGATTACGAGCCGCCTCACGCGCCCATGCTACGCAGAAGCTACGGAATCGCGACGCCCTGCAGCACGACCGGGCCGTGCAGCGTGTAGTCGAGCTCGTCGGACTGGAGCACTCCCGCGGGCGTGATGACGTCCATCAGCTTCGGGACCGAGCCCGGCGCGGCCGTGCAGTGCGGATCGGCGCTCGCCGTCGCGCACACGCCGAACTGGAAGTCCTGCGGCGTCGGCTGGAAGCCGCGCGCCTGGTCGGAGCTGAAGCCGTCCTGGCCGGTGAGCACGACCGTGAACGCCCAGCCCGGCCCGGGCGAGCCGAGGGTCGCCTTCGTGACCGTGAACGTGATGTAGCGCGAGATCTGGTTGGCGCTGATCGCGACGGTGCCGAGCGTCGTTCCCGACGCGTCCTCGTAGCGCTGGCCGAAGCCCTGCACCTGGATCAGCCGGCTCCAGGCGTACGCGGGCGCGATCTGGAAGTTGCGCGAGGCGTTCGCGGCCGCCGTCGAGGTCGTGGCCGCCCCGGGCACGTGGACGTAGACGTCGACGAGCTGCGCGCCGAGCGGGCTCCCGAAGGTCGGGGTCAGGTCGCGCGTCTGCACGCGGAAGATGATGTTCGTGCCGGCGTCGTAGACCTGGAAGTCCTGGAGGTCGTACGCGCCGGGCTGGAAGTTGTCGGAGGTCGGGTACGCGTAGTTGCCGGGCCCGTTGTCGTCGCTGTTCGGATCGGTCACGTCGAGCAGCTGCGTTCCCGGGACGAAGTCGAAGACGACGGTGCGCTTCTCGTGCGCGGTGCCGCCGCTCGGGCTGACGGCGACGACGTTGAGCACGGTCGTGCCGCCGGTCACGGCGACCGGGATGCTGAACGTCCCGCCGCCGCCGACCGTCGCCGACGCGGTGGTCGTGGCCGAGTTGTCGTCGGTGTTCGTCGCCGCGACGTACACCGTGTTCCCGGGCGCGGACGTGCCGGTGACGGTCACGGGCGATGAGCTGATCGAGCTCTGATCGGCCGGGGCCGTGACGGTGAGATCCGTCGTGCCCTGGGTGTGCGGGACGTAGCGCGAGTACGTGCTCTGCGGCCGGTCGAGCAGCTTGCCCTTGCGCGAGATCGGCGGCGAGCCGGACGAACGAGCCGGCCGACCAGTCGAGCGGCGCGGCCGAGCCGGCGGGCCCGCCGTTCACGAAGCCGATCGACGCAACGGTCGGATCGGTGCCGAACGGCGACGGGCGCGAGGTCCGGACCCTCCCAGTCCTGCTCGGGGATGAGCCCGACGCCGCTCGCGAACTTGCTCATGCCGAGCAAGCAGCGACGCCGCTCCGGCGGTGTCGCCGGTCTGCGAGCTGCTGCTCGGCCCGCTCGGCCGAGAGCGCCGGCCAGAGGTGGCCCGTGCCCTGGCCGCTCGGGCGCCCACGGGCGCCCGTCGCTGGTGCGGTCGCCGTAGCCGTCGCCGTTGTAGCGGTGCAAGCCCTGCCCGCTCGACGTCGTGTCGCTCGATCGTCGCGTCGACGACCGGCAGCGACGCGAGGATGTCGGGATCGTTCGCGCGCCAGCTCGCCGAGCCGGGACAGCTCGAGGAAGCCCGCGTCGATCACCGAGCGCTGGTCGAGCGTGGGCCCGCCGTTGCCGACGTTGTACGAGATCGCCGCGTTCGGGTCGCCGGTCTTCGACAGGCGGATGAAGTAGCGGGGCCGCGGACAGCGGCCCGGTCGTCGTCACCGTCCAGCCCTTGATCGAGCGCTGGTAGTCGTCGGCGACGCCGCGCCAGATCGCGGCCGAGGCCGTGTCGTGGTTCGCATCGGCGAGGTCGGCGGCGGCGACGAGCCCGGCGATCTCGGCCGCGATCGTCGACGGCGAGTAGCCGCCCTGCTCCTCCCAGCGCTCGACGCCGAACGACGGGCCGTGCGCGGCGACGAAGTTGGCGGCCGGCTTGACGTGGTCGGCGTAGAGGGTCGGATCGGTCATGTGCAGCTCGTCGGCCATGAGCATCGGGTACGCGGTCTCGTCGAGCTGCGTGTTGAACGAGTCGGGCGCGGTCTTGCCGTTGACGAGGCTGTTGCGCGGCATCGACCCGTCGGGCTGCTGCTGCCGGTCGAACAGGAAGAGCGTCGCGTCGCGCGCCGTCGCCGTGTCGCCGTCGGCCATCAGCCCCGTCCAGATCTCGTAGAGGTCGCGGGCGAAGACCTCGCGGTAGGAGCCGAAGTACGTGTTCGCCGGGTCGCCGGCCGAGATCGCCTGGCCCCACGGCGAGGCGGGCGCCGCGATGAGCGCGCCGGGGAACGTCTTGTCCTCGACGGCCTTGAGCACGTTGGCGCTGGTGAAGTACTCCTGGGCCACGGCGTCGGCGTCCTTGCCCTGGATCCCCGGCAGGTTCTTCGGCGGGTTGTTGAGGGTGTCGTCGTACGCCTTCCAGCCGGTCTTGGTGGCGTCGCGCGCCTGCTCGAACCCGTCCCCGAGCGCCGACTCCGCGGTCTGCACGGCGGTCGCCTGCGTCGAGCCGAAGCCGAGCGCGACGGTGAAGTCGATCCTGCGGTCGCCCTTGTTACCGCTTCCCTTGCCGGCGACGCGGGCGGTCTGGACGACGTTGCCGTTGGTTGCGCTCGCCGTAGGAGGTGGTGAGCGCGTGCGAGGCGTCGAGCTCGACGAGCCCGTCGGAGGCGGTGCCGGCGAAGCCGTTGGTGATGTCCGCCGTGAACGGCGCGTCGAGCGCCGCGTACACGGGCTGCGCGTAGTCGCGGTTGGCCGCGTTCGTCGCCGTGTTCGGATCGGAGGAGACGAGGATCGGATGCCCGGTCGACGTGTCGGTGACGCCGAGTCGGCGCCGCCGTTGCCGCCCCCGCCGCCGCCGTTGCCGTTCACGGTCGGGTCGAAGCGGAGGTAGAGCCGGAGCAGGTCGGGCGCGTTCACCTTGAACGCGACCTTCATCAGGAGCGCGTTCTGCGCCGGGTCGGTCACGTAGTCGGTGGTGATCGAGTACTTCCCGCTGTTGGCCGTCGTCACGATCCGGCAGCCCATCCCGCCGGTGCCGGCGATCGGCGCGACGGTGTAGGTCATGTCGCGGCCCTGGACGTCGGTGAAGGTCGAGCCGTCGGTGACGACGTAGCGCAGCGTCTCCACGTTGGTGTTGTCGATCGTCGGGTAGTAGACGTCGCTGAGCACGCCGCCCGCGACCGTGAACCAGACCTTCGAGGTCGTGTTGCGCGCGGTGCCGAAGCAGTCCTTGCGCGCGAGGTCGAAGTGCGAGAGCGCGCCGGGCGCGCCCTGTGGGTCGGCCACCGTGACGGTCAGGACGTGCGTCGAGGCGACGTAGCTGAAGGTGACCTTCGCGTGGTCGGCCGGGACGGTGAACGGGATGTTCGCGCCGCCCGGGCGCGCCGCCCGCGCCGTAGTTCTCGTCCCAGGACTCGTTGATCGCGACCTTTGCCTGGTACGAGCCCGCCGGCAGCGCCGTGGTCTCGAACGTGTAGGTCCCGTCGCCGTTGACGTCCTGCAGCCACGAGCGCAGGCAGCCCGGATCCCAGTCGCCCGAGCAGCCGAGCTCGGACTGGAAGTCGCCGACCGCCGTGGCGATCGTCGAGCTCTGGTTGTCGGTGACCCAGTGGCTCTTGTGGTCGTAGTAGAACTTGACGCTCGCGCCGGAGGGCGAGGCTGAGCGGGATGTTGTCCCCGCCGGGCACGGCGTGGAGGCCGTAGTTCTCGTCCCAGCTGTCGTTGAGCGCGGCCTTGTACTGGTAGTTCCCGGCCGGGAGCGCGAACGTTCCCTGCCACACGTCGTCGTTCGCGTCGTACGTGAGGTGCGTGGCGGCGCAGGCCGGGTCCCAGTCACCCGCGCAGCCGGCCTCCGACTGCAGGTCGCCGACGATCGTGACCGACGACGGATTCGGCGTAGACGAAGCCGACGCGGCCGGAAACAGCACCAGCACGCCCGAGAGAACCAGCAGCACCACCAGACGACGCTTCCTCATTGCAGACGCCTCCTCTCGAGCACGTAGCGATCGACGCTCTCGCGTGAGCATACGACGGACCCGCCGCGGCTGCAGAGAACCGACCGGTGTCAGGCGGACAACGCGGCCCAGAGCCGGTCGCGCGTCTCGACCGTGCCCGCGGCGACGACGCGGGAGCGGCCGTGCACGTCGAGCGGCGCGCGCCTCGAACGGCGGCGCTTCCGGCAGCTCGATCGCATAGCCGCGCTCGCGCACGAGCAGCTGTCCTGCGGCGATGTCGACCGAGCGGGCCGGCTTCAGCGAGCAGACCGCGTCGAGGCGGCCGTCGGCGAGGTGGCAGAGCGAGAGCGCGAGCGAGCCCATGATCCGGAGCCGGTACGCGACGCCTACCATCGCGGCGGCCCGCTCGGCCACGAGGTCGGTGCGCGTCGCCTCGAAGGCGAGCAGCTCGATCTCCTCGCGCGGCGGAGGCCCGGCGAGCGGGCGGCCGTCGAGGAAGGCCCCGCGCCCCCGCTCGGCGGTCCACTCCTCGCCGGAGCCGAAGTCGTAGACGTAGGCGAGCTCGACGTCGCCCATCGCCGGCCCGGTGGCGCGGGCGATCGAGAGCGAGAAGAACGGGATGCCGCGCTTCGCGTTCAGCGAGCCGTCGATCGGATCGACCACGACGCGCACCTCGGACGGCCCTCCGAACCGCTGCTCGCCGAGCTCCTCGGAGACGAGCACGAACGACTCGCCCGTCGCTTCCAGCCGCGCGACGATGACCTGCTCCGCGGCCAGGTCGATCGCGGTGGTCTCGTCACCGCCCTCGCCGGAGCCGACGACACGCGACCGCTCCGCGATCGTCGGCATCTCGTCGAGCACACGCCGAACGTCCGCGACCGCGGCCCGGCAGGTGGAGAAGAAGTCAGTCAAGCGGGTTGAGCAGGAGCCCCGAGGTGAGCTTCGGGAAGAAGTAGGTCGACTTCTGCGGCAGCACCTCGCCGCGCCGCGCGACCTCGAACACGTCCTCGATCCGCGTCGGGCGGAGCAGGAACGCCGCCCGGGCCTCTCCCCGGTCGACCGCGGCGACGGCTTCCTCGCGGCGCGGCGTGTACGTCACGCCCTGCGGCGCGAGGGCGTCCACGATCTCCACGTCGAGCCCGTTGCCCTCGAGCAGCTCGTAGCGCCCGTCGCGGTACAGCACGACACCCGGCAGCTCGTCGCCCGGCGGCGGGATCGGCGTGCCGCGCGCACCGTCGACGTCCTGGGCCAGTCGGTGCGTGGGGAAGATCGTCAGACCCTCCTCGCGCGTCGAGACGAGCACGACCATCATCCACGCGGTCGCCTCGGTGCCGTCCTCGGCATGGAAGGCGAGCGCCGTCTCGTAGCGGTGGTGGCCGTCGGCGATCAGCAGCTCCGCGTCGGCGAAGCGCCCGGCCGGGTCGTCGTCGAGCCGCCAGAGCCGGTCGCCGCCGGCCTCCAGGTCGGGCGCCCGGTCGGGAAGCTCGACGGTGTCGCCGTCGTGGAGCAGGAAGATCGGCTCGGGCTGGACGCGCGTCGCGCGGAGCAGCCGCAGCCGGCCTTCCTTCGGGCCCGCGTGCGTGCGCTCGTGGGGCAGCACGACGCCGCGCTCGTAGGGCTCGAGCCGCAGCGAGACGACGAGGCCGTTGCGCGTCCGGGAGACGCCGTCGGGGCCGACGTAGGACTGGGAGAGCGCCCAGACCGCCGGCTCCTCGTCGCGCACGAGGACGCTCTCGCGCCGCCACGCCTCGAGGTCGCGCGCGGCGTCGTGCTCGGAGTCGGGCAGCGTCAGGTGGACGATGTTGTAGGGGCTGCGGGCGAGGAGGACCTCGCGCTCGAGCGGCGAGATCACGTCGTACGGCGGGGCGACGAGCCGGTCGAGCGGACCGGCGCGTCGGCCCGTAGCGGAGCGCGCGGAATGGCTTCACGTCGGCCACGGACCGTGACGTTACCTGGACGCGTGCCGGCGCCTCCGCCCCCAGACTCGGCCGGTGCCGACGATCTCGGACCTGGTCGAGGACCGCGTGGTCGAAGGCGTCTACGCGGTCGCGCGCAAGCGCCGGCTGCGCACGCGCGGCGGGGCGCCCTACCTCGCGCTGGAGCTGGTCGACCCGAGCGGCCGGCTCGAGGCCCGAGTCTGGAACGACGTCGAGCTGCTGGACGGGCGCTTCGACGAGGGCGACGCGGTGCGCGTGCTCGGCCGCGTCGAGCGGTTCCGCGACCGGCTCCAGCTCGACGTGCGCTCGCTCGAGGCCGCAGAGGGCGCCGACCCGGCCGCGCTAGCGGTCGCGGCCCGGCGCGACCTCGACGAGCTCGACGGGTTCCTCGAGTTCATCACGGCCGAGCTGTCGCACGCGGGATTGCAGGACGACCGTGGGCGATTCTTCGGCGACGCCGCGCTCCGGGCCCGGCTGCGCGAGCTGCCCGCGGCGCCGGGCGGCCACCACGGCTATGCCGGCGGCCTGCTCGAGCACACCGTCGGAGTGGCGACGATCTGCCGCGAGACCGCGCAGCTGCACCGACGGCTGCGGTCCGACCTCCTCGTCGCGGCCGCGCTGCTGCACGACGTGGGCAGGACGGCCGAGCTCGGGCCGGCGCCCGTGTACCGCCAGACCGAGGAGGGGCGGCTGCTCGGCCACGTGCACCTGGGGCTGCGCCTGATCGAGGACCGGGCCGACGCGCTCGACGGTGCCGCGCGCTCGGAGCTCCTGCATGCGGTGGCGTGCCACCACGACTCGCGGGCCGCCCGGACCGCCGAGGCGGCCGTGCTCTACCACGCGAACCAGCTCGACGCGGTGGCCGCGACACGGCCCGTCGACGCTCCGGACTAGCGGGCGCTCGCCCTATCGCACCCAGAGCTGGTCGAACAGCAGTCCCGAGGCCGTTGGGGCTGTACTGGTAGTTGCCGACGCGCTTCGAGAGCACGTCGATCGTCTTCGGGTTGACGAGCGGCACCCACGGTGCCTGGTCGACGATCTGCCGGTCGACCCGCTCCCACAATCCGCGTGCGGCGTCGGGGTTCGTGGCCTGCTCGGACAGAGCCCTCGCGATCTGCCGGTCGAGGCGCCGGTCGCAGAACTCCGAGTCGTTCAGGTTCAGCCGGCTCCTGGGCGTGAACGAAGCGCAGCTGAAGAGGGCGTTGAAGAAGCCGGAAGCCGCGGGGTAGTCGGAGATCCATTCGTTGGTCCCGATCTGCGCCCTGGTGCGCGAGTCGCCCACGACGCTAGAAGTAGGGGTCGCCGGAAGACTTCATGGACACGCGATAGCCCAGCGACCGGAGCAGCTTGACGGCGTACGGGCCGAAGCCTCCGAGATCGGCCCACGACCAGAACGTGATCTTCATGCCGCGCGTGCCGGAGTGGGCGACGAGCGCGCGCGCCTTGGCGAGATCCGGCGCCACCGCACTGCCTTGGCTCTTCGTGCCCGCATTCCAGGGGCAGTACGGCCGGTAGCCCGGGAAGTGAGGCGGCAGGATCTGGCACGTCGCCTGGGCGACGTCGGGCCCGCCGGCGACCTGCACCGCCGCTGCGCGGTCTGCCGCGTAGTTCAGCGGCCCTGCGCACATCGAGGCGATCGAAGGGCGCGAGGCGCGTGTTGAGGAAGAGAGCGATCGTCGCCGGCTGCGGGTTCGGGTGCATCTGGCTGGCGTAGCGGAGCTTGAGCGGAGTCGAGCAGCCGTTCGGAAGGTGGGTTCTCCGACTGGGACGTGCTGAAGGCGTCCGCCTTGCCACGGATCACGTCGTTCACCGCGGCGTCGGGCGTGCCGCCGATCTCGAAGACGATCTGGTCCGGATAGCCGTCGGGCTGGGCCGCCTGCGACCATTCGTGGAAGTACGGGTTGCGCACGAGCCTGAGCGCGTGGTTCGGGCGGTAGCTCGCGATCATGTACGGGCCGGTCGCCGGCAGCGGATGGGTGCCGGCCGCCTTCGGCGGCGTCCCCGCGGGCACGACGTCTGCGAAGTCGAGCGCGAGCTTGTACAGGAACTCCGGGTCGGGCGCGACGAGATGGAAGGTGACGGTCTGCGTGGCGTCGTCGGCGACGATGCCCTGCGAGAGGTCGCAGCGCTTTGGATTCTGCTCACAGCGAGTCGCGCCGACGATGCCCTCGTAGTAGGACGGCACCGCCCACTTGCCGATCTCGAAGTCGCGCTCGAACGCGCGAGCGGAACGTCGGACGCCCTGACCGGCTGGCCGTTCGAGTAGCGGATGCCCCGGCGCAGCTGGAAGGTGTAGGTCCTGCCGCCGTCGGTCGGTGTCGGGAGCGAGACTGCGAGGTCGGGGACGAGCTGGGTCCCGGCGAATCCGCTGGCCTGGTTGAAGGTGACCAGGCCGTCGTTCGTCATGCGCAGGATCGGCCACGAGGTCGAGTCGTAGGCGACGGCGGGGTCGATCGAGTCGAGTGTCGCGGTTCATCCGCACGGTCAGCGTGCCGCCGCGGTGGCCGGCGCCGGACTGGCGGACCGCAACGAGCACGTTGCCGCCTGAGGTCGCCACTCCCTGCGGACGGTTCCCGACGCTGATCCGCTCGCACCACCTGGTTCGTCCGCGGATCGATCCGCGCCAGAGTGCCGCCGAACTGGTTGGTCACCCAGACGCCGCGCGGGTCGACGGCGACGCCCGCGGGCCCGTTTCCCGTCGGAATGACGTTCGTGACCGAGTTCGTCACCGGATCGATTCGCGAGACCGTCCCGTCCAGGCTGTTCGCCACCCAGGCGGCGCCGCTGCCGAAGGCGATCCCCGAGGGGCCGTTCCCGACCGTGATCGGCTGCACGACTCGTCCCGTGGTCGGATCGATTCGCACCACGCGGTTTCCCGTCCTGTCGCTCGCCCACAGCGTTCCGGCCCCGTACGCGAGCTCGGTCGCCGCGACTGGGAGCGTCTTCTGCGGGCATGCCGGTGTTGGCATCGATTCGCGTGATCGTGCCGTCGCCCGTGTTCGCGACCCAGACCGAGCCCGTTGCGTAGACGATGCCGACCGGGCCGTTGCCGACGTGGATCGTCTGCACGACGCGTGTTGGTCGCCGGGGTCGATCCGCGAGACGGTGCCGTCCAGGCTGTTCGCCACCCAGACGGCGCCGTGCCGGTCGTGATCCCGCTCGGACTCGAGCCGACGGGGATCGTCTCGACGACGGTCTCTCGTCGACGGGGTCGATCCGCGACACGGTGTCGCCGTCGGCGTTGGTGACCCAGATCGCGCCGCTCGCCCACCGCAATGCGGCTGGGCGTCGCGCCGACGTGCACCTCGCTCGCGAGATCTTGCCCGTCGCGGAGCTGATCACGCCGACCGCGTTCCCGTCGACGCTCGCCAGCGCCCGGAGCCGCCCGAGCCTCCGCCCAACGCGAAGATCGGGATCGCGACCGCGGCGGCGATGACCCCGGCGAGCGCGCCGACGAGGACGGTGCGCCGCCGAACCTGCCGCGGCTCGGTGACCTTCTCCGCCCTGAGCGGCGGGAACTCGGTCTGGAGCCCCTCGATGTCGAGCTGGAACAGCCGCTCCGGGCGGTCGATGTCCTTCAGCCGATACGAGCCGAGGTCCCGTATCGACACGCCGCCCCGCTCGTCCTCGACGAGCTCGCGGGTCGCGTTCGACAGCAGCACCTGGCCGCCGTGGGCGACCGCCCCGATGCGCGCCGCGCGATGCACCCCGAACCCGACGTACCGCTCCTCCTCGACGAGCGGCTCCCCCGTATGCAGGCCCATCCGCACGCGAACCTCGCCACCCTCCGGCCAGTCGTGGTCCGCGAGAGCCCGCTGGGCCGCGACGGCGGCTCCGAGGGCCGCGTTCGCGCGGGCGAAGGCGAAGAAGAACGAGTCTCCCTGGGTGTCGACCTCGCGGCCGTCGCGCGCCTCGACCGCCTCCCGAAGGATGCGCCGGTGGTCGGCGAGAACAGCGCCGTACCCCTCCCCGAGCCGCTTGAGCAGCCGGGTCGAGCCCTCGATGTCCGTGAACAGGAAGGTGACGGTCCCGCTCGGGAGCTCAGACATAGGTCACTGCGAACCAGCGTGCAGCGCACTGATACACGTGTCAAGCAGCCGGAAGCGCCGGGCGCCGGCTCCGTTCAGACGTTGAAGCGGACGTTCAGCACGTCGCCGTCCTGCACCACGTAGGTCTTGCCCTCGAGCCGCTGCAGGCCCGCGCGCGCGGCCTCCGCATGCGAGCCGAGCCGGACGAGATCGTCCCAGCGCAGGACCTCGCAGCGGATGAAGCCGCGGGCGATGTCCGAGTGGATCGTCTCCGCCGCGTCGATCGCAGTCTCCCCGCGGCGCAGCGTCCACGCCCGGGTCTCCTTGTCACCGGCCGTGAAGAACGTGATCAGCCCGAGCGCGTCGAGCAGCCTGTGCGCGACGTCCTCGAGCGCGGACTGGCCGCCGTCGCGGAAGGCCGCCGCCTCCTCGTCCGTCAGCTCCGCCAGCTCGGCTTCGAGCTTCAGATCGATCCCGGCAGGGCCGTTCGCCACGGTGAGCAGGGGCTTCGTGGTCAGCGGGTCGAGCTCCGGCGGCAGCGCGCCGGGCCAGTCGGCCAGCGTGTGGCCGGCGTCGAGGTGGGCCAGGAGGCTGCGCAGCTCGTCGACCTCCTTGCGCAGCGCCGGGTCGCCGGACTTCGCCTGCTTCTCGACCCGCTCGAGCCGGCGCTCGACGTGGTCGCGGTCGGCGACGAGCAGCTCCAGCTTCAGGTTCTCGAGATCGTCGTCCGGCGCGGCCCCGGGCGAGAATGCGTCGAGCACGACGAGCAGCGCGTCGACCTGGCGGAGGGTTCCGAGCAGCGCGGGCCCGGTGCCCGGCACGTCCTGCACGCGGATCGCGGCGGGTGTGATCTTGCGCGCGGAGACGACCGCAGCCAGCCGGTCGAGCCGCGTCATCGGCGATCGGCGCCATCCCGACGTGCGTCTTCCCGTATCCCTCTGCGCCGGTCTTCGTGAGCGCGGTGAACAGCGAGGTCTTCCCCGCTCCCGGCAGGCCGACGATTCCGACTTCGAGCGCCACGACACCACGCTATCCGGCGGGCGAGGCCGCGGCCGGCCCCAGCCTCTTCTGGAGCGACACGAGGGCCCGATGCTGCAGCGACTTGATCGCCCCTTCCGTCTTGCCGAGGATCGTCGCCGCCTCGGCGTTCGAGAAGTTGAACACGAACTTCAGCGTCAGCACCTGCTTCTGGTCGAGCGAGAGCTGCTCGATCAGCTCCAGCAGGCTCTCCTGCCCGATCGCCTGGATCGCCCTGTCCTCGGCGGACTGCTCCACCAGGGCCACGGGCTCGGGCACGTCCTCCACGGGCTGCCAGCGGCGCCCGGCGCGGAAGTGATCCATCGCGAGGTTGTGCGCGATGCGGAAGAGCCACGCGGAGAACGGCGCAGACTGCCAGCGGAAGCGACCGATCGACTCGATCATCTTCAGGAACGTCTGCGTCGTCAGATCCTCGGCGTCGTGCCGGTTGCCGACGGTGACGTGCAGGTAGCCGTAGATCCGGTCGAAATGGATCAGGTACAGCTCTTCGAGCGCCTCGCGGTCGCCCTGCTGCGCCCGGTCGACGAGCGCCCGGAGCTCGTCCGTCGGTCGCAGCCGGCCTCGCCCCGTCAGCCATCGGCGAAGCATGCCCGACCCGCTGCGTAGGCGCGTCCTAGTTGCCGAAGCCGAGACGGCTTTCGCGCGCGAAGCGCTTGACGTACACGATCCGGCTGCAGCGCGACGAGGTAGCGGCCGTCGTCCGTGTCGAGCGCCAGCGACCCGTCGTTGCCGGCGGCCAGCTCCCGCTCGAGCTCGTCGGCCGCCTCCGCCGAGATCTGGGCGCTCATGATCTGACCGCCGTCGAAGCCGACCTCGACCCTGATCTGTTCAGTGTTAGCCATGAGAGACAATCTCCGAGAGGACGCCGTGGAAGGCGTGGGGGTGGACAAAGGCGACCTGCAGGCCGAAGAGGCCGCGCCGCGGATGGTGGTCGATCAGCTCGACGCCGTCGGCCTCGAGCTCGCCGAGCGCCGTCTGCACGTCGTCGACCTCGTACGCGACGTGGTGCATCCCGGGACCCCGCTTGGCGAGGAACTTCCCGACCGTGGTCTCGGCCCCGAGCGCGCGCGAGCAGCTCGACGCCGGCTGTCTCCGACCCGCAGCGACGCCGCCTCGACGCCCTGGTCCGGCACCTCGGCCCGGTGCTCGAGCCGGGCGCCGAGCAGCCGCTCGTAGGCGCCGACCGCCTCGTCGAGGTCGATCACCGCAACTCCGACGTGGTGAATCCCGCGCGGCTCCATCGCGGCCGATGCTACCGGGCAGGGACTGGACGCCGCGGGACGAGGACCTCGTCGATCAGGCCGTACTGCCTGTGCCTCCTCGGGCGTCATGAACCGGTCGCGGTCGATGTCGCGCATCACCTGCTCGACGTCCTGGCCCGAATGGCTGGGCGATGATCTCGGCCATCCGGCGGGTCATGCCGAGGATCTCGCGGGCCGCGATCTGGATGTCCGCCGGCGTGCCGCGGAAGCCCGCCGAGCCCTGGTGGATCATCACCTTCGCGTTGGGCAGCGCGAATCGCTTCCCGGGCGCGCCGCCCGCCAGGATCATCGCCGCGGCGGACATGCCGATGCCGATGCAGACCGTGCGCACGTCCGGCCGCACGTGCTGCATCGCGTCGTAGATCGCCATCCCCGCGTAGGCCGAGCCGCCGGGCGAGTTGACGTAGATGCTGATGTCCTCCTCCGGATCCTCGGCCTCGAGCACGAGGAGCTGGGCGGCGATCAGGTTCGCGACCTGGTCGTCGACCTCGGTGCCGAGGAACACGATCCGCTCCCGCAGCAGCCGCGAGTAGATGTCGAACGAGCGCTCGCCGCGCCCGTCGGACTCGACCACGACCGGGACGAGCGTCATGTAACGTGCAACCTCACGGTTGCCATAGTACACGCAACTCGGAGGTTGCACATGGAGGTCACGCGGGAGATCGTCTTGCCGGAGGAGCCGGCCGAGGTGTGGGAGGCGCTGACCGAGCCCGAGCAGCTGGAGCAGTGGTTCGCGACCGAGGTCGAGCTGGACGCGCGGCCCGGCGGGACTCGGCGTGTTCCGCTGGGGAAACGGGGAGGAGCGGCACGCGGTCGTCGAGGACGTCGAGCCGGAGCGCAGGCTGGCGCTGCGCTTCGACGACGACGGCGCGGTCGAGATCGCGCTCGAGCCGGTGCCCGAGGGTACGCGGGTCGTGGTCACGGAGAGTGCCCCGAGCTTCGCCACGGCGCTGGAGCTGCGGGCGCTCGCAGCATGCGCGATCGCGTAGGGCCGGTCTTCTCGGCGCTGGCCGATCCGAGCCGGCGCTTCGTCGTCGAGACGCTCGCCGAGCGCGGCTCGGCGACGGCGACCGAGCTCGCCGGCGAGCTTCCGGTCACGCGACAGGCCGTGGCGAAGCACCTCTCGGCGCTCCTCGAGGCGGGGCTCGTCACCCCGAGCCGGAGCGGACGCGAGACGCGCTACCGGCTCACGCCGGAGCCGCTGTCCGAGGCGGTGACGTGGATCGAGCGGGTCGGCGCGCAGTGGGACGAACGCCTGGCGGCGCTGCGCACGCATCTGGAGCAAAGTCCTTGAAAGCGTGAGGCCAGAGAGGCGCGCGCTCCCAACGACAGTTGACCGGGCGTGTCTCGCGCGCGCCATACCAAGGGTCCCGACCCGCCCCCTGCTCGGCTCCAGCCTAACTCTGGCCGTGCGGGCGCGACCAGATGTCCTTCGTGGCGGAAGTGTGACTTCTACGAATCCGCGGCGACAGCCTGCGGCGTGCCCATGGTCTCGCTGGAGCGCGACTCGGCCTTGACGTCGCGGAACAGCTCGTCGAGCTCCTTGCGGTCGAGCGTCTCCCGCTCGAGCAGCGCATGGGCAAGCCGGTCGAGGCTGGAGCGGTGCTTCGAGAGGAGACGCACCGCCTCGTCGTACGCGGTGTCGGTGAGCAGGGCCTGCTCATGGTCGCGCAGCCGCTTCGTCTCCTCCGAGAGCGAATAGTTGTCGGCGCGCATCGTGCGCGACGTGACCATGTCCGACATGCCGAACTCGAACACCATCGAGCGGGCAAGCTCGGTCGCCTTCTCGAGATCGCTGGCAGCGCCGTTCGTGACCCGGCCGAACACGACCTGCTCGGCCGCGCGACCGGCGAGGTAGACCGTCAGCAGGTCGGCCAGCTCCTCCTTCGTGTGCAGGTAGCGATCCTCCGTCGGCAGGTTGAGCGTGTAGCCGAGCGCCTGGCCCCGGGAGATGATCGTCACCTTGTGCACCGGCAACAGATCGCCGACGAGATGTGACATGAGCGCGTGCCCGGCCTCGTGGTAGGCGAGGATCCGCTTCTCCTTCTCGGAGACGACCTTGCGCTGCTGGAGCCCGGCGACGACGCGCTCCATCGCCGCGTCGAAGTGCTTGGCCGAGATCCGGTCGGCGTGCTCCCGGCCGGCGAAGATCGCGGCCTCGTTGGCGACGTTGGCGAGGTCGGCGCCGGTAAGGCCGGCCGTCGTCCGCGCGACTGTCGCGATGTCGACGTCAGCGCCGAGCGGCTTGCCGCGGGTGTGCACCCTGAGGATCTCCTCGCGGCCCGCAAGGTCCGGAGGGCCGACGAGCACCTGGCGGTCGAAGCGCCCGGGGCGGAGCAGAGCGGGATCGAGATCCTGGAGCCGGTTGGACGCGCCCATGACGACGACCTGGTCGTCGGTGCCGAAGCCGTCCAGCTCGACGAGCAGCTGGTTGAGCGTCTGATCCTGCTCGCGGGAGTGGCCGTGGCCGGTGCGGGCGGCCCCGACCGCGTCGAGCTCGTCGATGAAGACGATGGAGGGCGCGTTCTTGCGGGCGACCTCGAAGAGCTTGCGGATCCGGGCCGCGCCGAGTCCGGCGAACATCTCGATGAAAGCGGAGGCGCTCTGCGAGTAGAAGCTCGCGCCCGACTCGTTGGCGACAGCCTTGGCGAGCAGCGTCTTGCCGGTTCCGGGCGGCCCGTAGAGCAGGATTCCCTTCGGGACGCGGGCACCGAGCTTCTCGAAGCGCTTCGAGTCGCTCAGGAACTCGACGATCTCCTCGAGCTCCGCCTTCGCCTCGTGCAGCCCGGCGACGTCATTCCAGCGCACGGACGTGTTCGAGTTGGAGTTGATCTGCTGCGGCTTCACGCGCGGCATGAGCTGCACGGTGCGCCAGAGCAGGTAGATGACGAAGCTGAAGAGGATCAGCGGGCCCCAAATGAGGGCGTCCTGACCGATCTGATGAACCAACTCCCCCGGGTTCGGCATCCTTCACGTCTTCGGCAGCGCCGCGCGGAAGCATTAGAGCGAGTTCAGGACCTCGTCGGCCGTGGAGAACTCGACGCCCTGCTCGCGCCAGGCGGCGAGGCACGCCGCGACGCGCCGCTCGTCGAGCCCGCTGGCGGCGTCCTCGACGAAGCGCACGCGGCGGCCGCGCCGCAGCAGGCCGCGGATCGCCGCGTCGTCGCACACGTCGGTAGCGACGCCGAACAGGATCACCTCGTCGGGATCGAGTGCAGCGAGCAGCGGCTCGGCGTTCGGGTTCGTGAACACGTCGAAGCTCTTCTTGAGCAGCAGCAGCTCGCGCCGGCCGGCGACGAGACCGGGCACGAGCCCGGGCGGGAACGGGACGAGCGAGAGCGGCAGCGGGTCGACCTGCTCGGTCTCCGGGATCTTCTGCGCGCCGCGCGTGCCGCGCAGGCAGTGCGGCGGGAACGTGCTGCGGAAGTCCGGCTCGCTGCGAGATCTCCGGATCCGTCAGCTCGTGGTCGTCGGCCGAGGCGACGTGGACGAGCCCGGCCTCGCGCGCGGCGGCAACGAGCCGGGCCATCGCCGGCGCGGCCTCCTCGGCGCCCGGGACGTAGAGCTTCCCGTCCGGGAGCATGAAGTCGACCTGCGTGTCGACGTCCCAGAGGATTCGAGGCTCGCCCATCGCCTTCGTTCTAGCACCTCGCCGCCTGATGGACGTCACAGTTCCGTGACGGTGTCTGACACCGGGACGTGTCCGTCGGGACACCGGTCGCGTGCCCGTCCACAAGCGGGTACGCCATACTTCCGCGACGGAGCCGTCACACTTTCGTGACGGTGTCTGACACCGGGACATGGCCCCGCAACGAAAGGAACGAGCCTTGGCACGCAAGACGATCCTCATCAGCGATCTGACCGGCAACAGCATCGACGAGAAGGACGCCGCCCAGATCGTGATCAAGTACGCGGACGCCCGGCGCGGTCAGGTCGTGCTGGACGTCAACGCCTCCGAGGTGGAGGAGCTCGCCGCCAAGGGGACGAAGCAGGCGCGGCGAGGCCGCAAGCCGAAGTCGGCCGGCGTCGTCAACAAGCTCCGCGGCACGTAATTCACGGTCACCCGACGAGCTCCAGCCGCTCGTTGGGACGGAACACCCGCCCGACCTTGGCCGACGGCCGCCCGTCCGTGAGCACGATGTCGGCGGTGAAGTCGTTGGCGCCGCGGATCAGGGACGAGCCGACCCCGTAGGCGTCGACGGGCACCGCATGGGCCTCGAACTCGCGGATCTTCTCCACGTCGAAGCCGCCGGAGACGACGATCTTCACGTGCTCGAAGCCGTCCCGGTCGAGCGCGTCGCGCACCTCGTGCACCAGGCGCTCGTTCACGCCGGTGGGCCGGAAGTCGCCCATGCGCTCCCACAGCGACCGGTCGACGAGCGACTCCGACGTGTCGAGCCGGATGCCCCAGAGCCGCGGACCCAGAGCACGCGCGACCTCGAGCGCCGTGCGCACCGAGTCGTTCTCGAAGTCGACGAGCACGGTCACGTTCAGATCGTCCGGCGCCCAGTCCGCGAACCTCACCGCTGCCAGCACGGTGTCGCCGCCGTAGGCCGCGATCAGCGAGTGCGGCACCGTGCCGACGCCCTTGCCTCCCCACCAGGTCGCCTGCTCGTCGGTCGTCACTCCGACCGGCGCGCCGACGATCCGCCCGGCCACGTACGCCGCGTAGCCGTCGCCGGTCTGGATGCGGTGATGGTCGTGGCGGGCGGGCATGAAGATGATCGGCTTGCCGTTGGCCGCCTCGAGCACATGCACGACGTTGGTCGTGATCAGCGTGCGGCGCGCGAGCACGCCCAGGTAGAGGGTCTCGAGGTGCGCGAACGACGTGTAGTCGCCCTCGATCGTGAGCACCGTCTCCCAGGGCTCGATCCGCTCGCCGTCGTACAGCGCCTCGACCCGCAGCCCCGCCCACTCCTCGGAGCAGAGCCTGAGGATCGCCAGCGCCTCGTCCATGCCGCCGAGATAGGAGGACTGCTTCTGGAAGACCTGCATCGTCACGCGAGGCCGCCGGCCGTCTGCCAGCAGCGTGGCGCGGGCGTGGTTGAAGTACGTGTCCGTGTAGTAGCCGGCCCGCATCTTCTCGACCGGGAGGTCGAAGACCTCGGGCGGCAGCCGCTCGGCGCGGGTCGGCGCCACGCCGGCTAGGCCGAGGATCCGGCCGCCGCGACGCTCGAGCTCGAGGCAGGCCTGCAGCGCAGCCTCCGCGACCTCTTGCTGGGCCGGTGAGGGCTCGGCCGTCGAGAGTCGGTGCTGGAGCTCGTGTCCGGGCCGGCCGAGCAGCTTCGCCAGCCTGTGCTCGGGATGCCTGGTCATCCAGACGAAGATCTCGGTCGACGCGGCGAGTGCGCCCACGGTCGCCGCCGCCCTGGCCGGACCGCGCAGCCGCTCGGGCGCGCGGTTCGCGAGCGCGCCGCCCAGAGCGTTCGTGGCCAGCAGGGGCCCGACGAGGTGGCCGCCGCAGCGCTCGTGCTCCTTCTCCCGCTGCTCTCCGTGCTCGTAGGTGCCGATCGAGACGTGCTCGGCGCCGTGGTACGCCGCGAGCTCGGAGCTGCGCAGCGCGATCGCCGCCGGGGCGATCGAGAGCAGGCCGGAGATGAGCTCCTGCGCGCCCGGGCCGATCCTGGTCGACCTGCGCACGATCCGCACCGCGGCTGCGCTGGCCACGATGCCGGTGAGCACCTCGCGCCGCTCGAACGGCAGCTTCGCCTCGGGCACGCGCCGCCGCACCTCCGGAAGCAGCGCAAACAGCTCAACGATCCGGGCCGGGCCGCGCAGCAACGGACGCTCGATGCTCGCCGCGCGGAACCGCTTGCTGCCCGTCGCGACCTTTACCTCGCCGCCCGCCAGTCGCACCGCGCAGCCCCACGATGTCGGCCCGTGCACGAGCACGCCGTTGGCGAGAGCCATTCCCCCCAGCCGGATCGTTCTCTTCAGCCACGGGCGACAGACTAACCGGCCGCGCCGGGCTCGCCGATCGCCCGCGCGACATGACGCAGCCAGCGCGTGCCGAGCTCGAGGTCGTCCACAGCCGCGCGCTCGTCTGCGGAGTGGATCAGCCGCGCGGCCAGATCGACGTCCATCGTACGCATCGGGAAGAAGCCGTACGCGACCGTGCCGAAAGCCTCTCGCAGCCAGTGGCTGTCCGTGAACCCCGCGACACAGATCGGCGCGGGTCGCGCACCGGGGTCGATCTCGGCGACGAACGACTCGACCGCGCTCCACAGCGGCGTGTCGAGCGGCGAGCGCGTGCCGCCCTGGCCCTGCAGCCAGTGGAGCTCCCAGTCGCCGTCGCCCAGGACCGCGCGCAGTGTCTGCTCGGCCTCGTCCTGTGTCTGGCCGGGGAGAAGCCGGCAGTCGACCGTCACCTCGCAGAGCCCGGGAACGATGTTGCGCTTCTGCGACGCGCTGATCATCGTCGGCGAGACCGTCAGACCGAGCAGGGGCTCGAGCAGGTCGGCGGCGCGCGGATCGATCCCGCGTGCGAAGGCGAGCAGCTCGCCGGCCGGCGGCACGGCGCCGCCCGTGACCGCGGCAACGAGACCCTCGACCTCGGGAATCAAGCGCGGCTCGGGCCGGAACCCGGCGAGCCGCTCGATCAGGCCGGCCGCCTTGACCAGGGCGTTGTCGGCGATCCCCGGCATCGCGGCGTGTCCGCTGCGCCCGCGGACACGGAGCCTGAACGGCGAGCTCATCTTCTCGGCTGCGGCGCAGAGGTAGAGCGGCACGCCGCCGAGCTCGACGCGGTCGCCGGCTCCCTCGTTGACGCAGAACTCGGCCCGCACCGCGTCCGGATGCTCGCGGCAGAGCCACGAGAGGCCGAAGTCGTCGCCCACCTCCTCGTCCGCGGTGGCGGCGAAGATCAGGTCCCCGGCCGGCTCGAAGCCCTCCCGCGCGAGCGAGGCGATGGCGACGGCGCTCGCTGCGACCTGGCCCTTCATGTCCAGCGCGCCGCGGCCCCAGACCTCGCCGTCGCGCAGCTCGCCCGACCAGGGATCGACCTGCCACTCCGCCGCGTCGGCGAGCACCGTGTCCGTATGCGACAGGAGCAGCAGCCGCGCGCCTCCGCCGCGGCCGGGGATGCGGGCGACGAGGTTGGCGCGCTCCGGCACCTTCGCGTACAGCTCGCAGGCGACGCCGTTCGCGGTGAGGTAGGCGTGCAGGTGCTCGGCCGCCCGGGTCTCGTTCCCCGGCGGATTGACGGTGTCGAGGCGGATCAGCTCCTGCAGGAGCCGCGTCACCTCGTCGCGCAGCGTCACGCGCGGCGCCTCCCCACGACGAGCAGGTATGGACGGACGTGACGGATCCCGCCGGGCCCGCGATGTCCCTCGTAGAAGTCGACGGTCGCCCGGTGGAGCTCCTCGCGCCGCTCCGGCGGGAGCGACTCCGCCAGCGCCTTGAACGGTGGCACGGCTCTCAGCCACAGCAGCCACACCTCCTCGCCGGACCCGGCCTCGACGATCCACTCGCCCGGCTCGATGCTCGAGCTCGAACGCGCCGCCGAGCAACCGCTCGACGGTGGCCGGCACTCCCCAGTCCTCCGGGTTCTGCGACTCCGGATCGGCGAACCTCGCGTAGAGCGCGTGGAGCTCCGGGTTCGGGCACCAGGCGGTCAGGCCGAGCCGACCGCCGGGACGGCACGCCCTCGCCAGCTCGCGGGCGGTGGCCTCCTTGTCCGGGGCGAAGATGCAGCCGAAGCTGGACGACACCACGTCGAAGGACGCATCCCGGAACGGGAGCCGCTGCGCGTCGCCGAGCTCGAACCCTGCGTCGAGGCCCTCCTGCTCCGCAGCCGCCCGCGCCGCGTCCAGCATCCGGGGCGCGATGTCCACGCCCATGACCCGTGCTCCGGCTCGGGCCGCCCGGAGCGCGACCCCGCCGGTCCCGGTGGCGACGTCGAGCCAGCGGTCGCCGGCACGGGGCGAGAGCGCCGCCACGAGACGGTCGTGAATCGGCGCCAGACGCGCGGCGATCAGCTCGTACTCCGCTCCGCCCCAGAGCTCGCCGGCGTCGCGTGCACCCGCGGACAGCGCGCTCAGTCGAACTCCTTCGCGGCGTTGGTGATGTCGGTGCGCGCCCGCCACAGCTCCGGGTAGAGGTTCTTCTTGACGAGCCCGGACAGCAGCTCGACCGGGGTGCCCTGCGTGCCGACGACCTCGCCGCCGATCACGCGCTCGATCACCTTCAGGTGCCGCACCCGCCAGAGCGTCACGCGCTCGTCGAACTCGATCAGCAGCTCGCCGACCTGGAACAGCGCCTCGAACTCGCGGTCGCGCTGGTAGAGCTCGACGATCGAGAGCCCCTCGGCGCGGCGCAGCCTGTGCCAGGCCTCGACGAGCGGCGGCGCGGCCTTCCGCAGCCGCGCCCAGCCGGGCGAGTCGAAGCCGCTGCCGTGCCCGAGCACGCGGCGGATCTCCTGGTACTCCCACGGCGAGAGGTGCTCCAGCATGTCGAGCGCCTGCGTGACGTTCTGCAGAGCCTCGATCGCGCGGCGCAGCAGCCGGTTGGCGGCGGCGAGGTCGCCCTCGTCGAGCAGCTCGGTGGCCCGCTCGACCTCGAACCAGCAGAGCTTCAGCCAGAGCTCCGACGACTGGTGGACGGTCTGGAAGAGGCGCTCGTCGCGGTGCACCATCTCCGCCGGCTCCTTCTGCAGCTCGAGCAGCTCCTCGGTGCGCAGGTAGCGCTCGTAGTCGCTGCCCCCGCGGCCCGACAGGATCGGCTGCGAGTAGTCCTCGGTCGCCACGGCAGGAGCATACTCCCGGAATGTCCGATCTCTTCTCCGATGCCGCCGGCCGGCGACTCGAGGAGCTCGCGCCGCTCGCGGCACGCGTCCGACCGCGCGCGCTGGACGAGCTCGTCGGTCAGCGCCACGTGCTCGGCGAGGGCTCGGCGCTCCGGCTCGCGATCCTCGAGGACCGGGTCGGCTCGGCGATCCTCTACGGGCCGCCGGGAAGCGGGAAGACGACGGTCGCGCGGGTGATCGCCGAGACGACGGGCGCCGAGTTCGAGGAGCTGTCCGCGGTCTCGGCCACCGTCTCACAGGTGCGCGAGGTGCTCAAGCGCGCCCGCGAGCGGCTGGGCGCCACGGGCCGGCGCACGATCCTCTTCCTCGACGAGATCCACCGCTTCAACAAGGCCCAGCAGGACGCGCTGCTGCCGGCGGTCGAGGAAGGGCTCGTCACCCTGATCGGGGCGACCACCGAGAACCCGTACTTCGAGGTCAACTCGGCGCTGCTCTCGCGGATGCAGCTGTACGAGCTGGAGCCGCTGGGCGAGGACGACCTCGCGATCGTCGTCCGGCGCGGTCTGGCCGAGCTCCGCGCGGAGCTGCCGGACGAGCTGGTGGCGGCGATCGCCCGCCGCGCGGGAGGCGACGCGCGCAACGCGCTGAACATCCTCGACCTGGCCGTGCGAACGGCGGCGGCGGAGGAGCATCCCGGTCGAGGAGCGGCACATCGAGGACGCGGCCCGGAAGCGGCCGCTGGTGTACGACAAGGGCGGCGACGCGCACTACGACTTCGCCTCGGCGTTCATCAAGTCGATGCGCGGCTCCGACCCCGACGCCGCCGTCTACTACCTCGCAGCGATGCTCGAGGGCGGCGAGGACCCGCGCTTCGTGGCGCGGCGGATGGTGATCCTCGCGTCGGAGGACGTGGGCAACGCGGATCCACGCGCGCTGCTCGTCGCGGTGGCCGCCGCCCAGGCGCTGGAGCACGTGGGGCTCCCCGAGGCGAAGCTGAACCTGGCGCAGGCGGCGATCTACCTGGCACGGGCGCCGAAGTCGAACGCCGTGACCCGTGCCCTCGGCGCGGCGACGAAGGACGCGCGCGAGAGTGGCCATCTCCGCCCGCCGGACTTCCTGCGCGATGCCCACTACGCGGGCGCGAAGAAGCTCGGCCGGGGCGCCGGCTACGTCTATCCGCACGACGATCCGCTGGGCTTCGACGTCGACAACCTCCCCGACGATCTGAAGGGCCGGACGTACTACGAGCCGTCGGGGAACGGCGAGGAGACCTAGAGCCCCCGGGCTCAGCGGCCCGCCGCATAGCCGTCCGCGCGCGAGTCAGCGGCCGCCTTCAGCGTCCCGTCCGGCTTCCCGGCCCGCCGCGCTGACCCGGCCCAGCGACCACGGGCCGTGCACTTCCACCTCGTGGCCTCGCTCCCGCAGCTCCGCGGCGATGTCGAGACGGCTCCTCGATCGCAACGTGGCGGGCGCGCGTGCTGCGCGGATAGAAGGACGACGGAAACGCCTCCGTGTGGAACTGGGGCGCGTCGATCGCAGCCTGCAGGTCGCGGCCGAAGTGGACATGACCGAGGAGGGCGTTGAGCGACCACTGGTCCTGCTGGTCGCCGCCCGGCGTGCCGAGGGCGAGATAGGGGTCGCCGCCGCGCAGGACGAGCGTCGGCGAGAGCGTCGTCCGCGGCCGCTTGCCGGGTGCCAGCGAGCCCGCAAGACCCTCCTCGAGCCAGAACATCTGAGCCCGGGTGCCCAGACAGAAGCCGAGCTCCCGGACGGCGGGTGAGCCGGTAAGCCAGCCGCCGCTGGGGGTCGCGGAGACGAGGTTGCCGAAGCGGTCGGCGACGTCGAGGTGGCAGGTGTCGCTCGGCCGGCGCGTCGGATCGCCGAGCCCGGCTTGCTCCCCGAACGCCGTGACGGGGTTCGCGAGCCTCGGCGTGCGACCGTCCGGTGACCCGGGCTCGGAGCTCCCCGGATGCCTGGTCCCCGACGAGCCGCCGCCGATCGTCCGCGTAGGCGCGCGACAGCAGCGTCTCCGTCGGGACGTCGACGAACGCGGGATCGCCGTACCACGCCTCCCGATCCGCGAATGCGAGCTTCGCGCACTCGACGCGCGCGTGGACGTACTCCGCCGTCCCGAGCGCTGCGAGATCGAACCCCTCGAGCAGCCGGAGCTGCTGGAGGAAGACCGGCCCCTGGCTCCACGGGCCGGGCTTGAGCACGGTCAGGTCCTCGTAGTCGACGGCGAGCGGCTGCTCCCAGGTGGCCTCCCATCCGGCCAGGTCGGCGCCGCTGAGCAGTCCGCGGTGGGGGTCTCCCGACGCGTCCATCGCCTCCGTCTCCTGGGCATGCCGCACGAGCGCCTCGCCGATGAATCCTGCGCGGAAGATGCGCCGTGCCGCCTCGATCTGCTCCTCGCGTCCGGCGGCCACCTCCGCTTCCTGGAGCAGCCGCTCTGTAGGTGGCGGCCAGCGCCCGGTTGCGGACGTGGGCCCCAACCTCCGGCGGAGGCAGCCAGAGCTCGGCCGACGTCGGCCCAGTCGGCGCGAAACAGCGGCTCGACCTCCCGGATCGCCGCGACGAGCGACGTCGACGCCGGGAACCCGCCCTCCGCATACTCGATCGCGAAACGGAGCACGTCGCGCAGCCGCAGCGTCCCGAAGTCGCGGAGCAGGAGCATCCAGCCGTCGAAGGCGCCGGGGACGACCGCGGCGAGCAGGCCGTTCCCGGGCACGAGCCCGTCGCCGAGCTCGCTGCGGTAGCGCTCGATCGTCGCCGCCGCGGGCGCCGGGCCCTGGCCGCAGAGCACGAGCGGCTCCCCGCGCACTGCAGGCCATACGAGCGCCGGCAGGTCGCCCCCGGGGCCGTTCTGGTGCGGCTCGACGACCTGCAGGGTGAACCCGGTCGCCACCGCGGCGTCGAAGGCGTTGCCGCCCGACTCCAGCACCGCCATCCCCACACCGGACGCGAGCCAGTGCGTGGACGCGACCATCCCGAAAGAGCCGCGGAGCTCGGGCACGTCAGTCGGAGCCGCGCAGGAGGCGATCGGCGAAGAAGTCGAGCCCGGAGGCGCGGTAGTCGGCCGCTCCCCGCTCGACGTCGTATTCCGTCCGCCGAAGCTCGAAGCGCTCGGACCCGTCCCAGAGGGCCCATGCCGCGCGCAGGTCGTGATCGAGCGGCATGCCGGCGCTGCCCGGATTGAGGAGCTCGGTTCCGTGCGGCCCCGGCCGCCGGAACTGCAGATGGCTGTGCCCGAACACGACGATCCGGTCGCGCACGCCCGCAAGCAGCCGCTCGTCGTCGTCCTGCGGCTCGGCGTGAAAGCTGTCGACGTCCGAGAGCGGCGAGCCGTGGACGAACAGGACGGAGCCGTGCTCCCAGCTGTCGGGCAGCTCGTAGAGGCGCGCGACCTCGTCGGCCCCGAGATCCTCGGCCATGAGCCCCATCGTCGGCGCGATCTCCGGGCGGTCGAGCGGCGGCTCGACGAGCCAGCGCTCGCCGTTGCCGCGCAGCCACACCGAGCGCGTCGAGGTTCCGCAGACGGGCGAGCGTCTGCTGCGCAAACGGTGCGCGGGCGATGTAGTCGCCGCCGAGCACGTACCGCTCGACCCCGAGCCCGTCGGCCTCGGCGAGCACCGCGTCGAGCGCGGCGACGTTGCCGTGGATGTCGTAGAGGACCGCGACTCTCGTCACGCCGGAACTCTCGCACACGTCCCCGTGCGGCTAGAGGATCCGCGCGCCGAGGGCGCTCGCGATCAGCTCGACCGCCAGCTTGGCCGTCTCGTTGTGCTTGTCCAGGATCGGGTTCACCTCGACGATGTCGAGCGAACCGACCAGGCCTGACTCGGCGACGAGCTCCATCGCGAGATGCGCCTCGCGGTAGGAGAGGCCGCCGCGCACCGGAGTACCGACGCCGGGGGCGACCTCGGGATCGAGCGCGTCCATGTCCAGGCTGACGTGCACGAAGCCGGGGCCGGCGATGCGGGCGAGCGCCTCGCGGATCGCGTGCTCGGCGCCCTGCTGGTCGATGTCGCTCATCGTGAACACGGTGACCTCCGAACGCCGCAGCAGCTCGCGCTCTCCCTCGTCGAGATCACGCGTCCCGACGAGCGCGATCCGCGCCGGATCGACCGCAGGCACCGGCCAGGCCGACACGTCGAACGCCGGGCCCGCGAACCCCGCCGCCGCGGCAAGCGCCATGCCGTGGACGTTGCCGGAGGGCGTCGTCTCGGGCGAGTTCAGGTCGCCGTGTGCATCGATCCAGAGCACGCCGCCCGGGCGGCCGTGAGCCCGCGCGAGCCCGCCGAGTGTGCCCAGCCCGACGGAGTGGTCGCCGCCGAGCACCAGCGGAAATCGGTCCTCGGCCACAGACCGGGCGACGGCATCCGCGATCCGCTCGCACGTCGCCATGATCTGCGGCAGGAAGCGCAGCCGCGGGTCACCGACGGGCTCCGCCTCGAAGACCCCCGCCTCCACGTTGCCGAGATCGACGTAGTCGCGCCCGAGCCCGCCGATTCGGGCCTCGAGCCCCGCGTAGCGGATCGCGGACGGCCCCATGTCCACGCCACGGCGCCCCGCTCCGAGGTCGATGCTCGCGCCGAGCACGGCGACCGGCTTGCCCGCCATCCGCGCAAGGCTACTCGGGTCGTCAGCTCAGGGTCTTCAGGTACGCGTTGAGCGCCCGCAGCTGCGCGGGCGGGATGATCCCGCCCCAGTGCGGCATGCTGACGATCGGCGCCCGACCGATGACGCTGCCCGAGCGGATGAAGTCGATGATCTTCTTGTCGGTGTTGAACTCCCCGCGGAAGTCGGCCCCCGCGAGGGGCGGGATCGTCTTGTCAGGCGACTGGGGGTTCGGCACGCCGCCGAGCCCGTTCGGGCCGTGGCAGTTGATGCACCCGTAGCGGACGTACAGCGCCGCGCCCGCGACCGCGGCGCCCTGGCCGACCGGAACCGCGACCGGCTCGGTGGTCGGCACGGCCGGCAGGCCCGCGCGGAGGTACGCGATCAGATCGGTGGCCTGGTGGTCGGAGATCACCCCGCCCCAGACGGGCATGTACGGCTTCTTCGGGTTGGCCGACTCGCCGAGCCCATGGTCGATGATCGTACGGAGCTGGGCCGGCGTGAGCGTCTTCGCAACCTCCGTCAGCGCCGGTACGTCGGGCGACACGCCGCCCGCGCCGCGCTCGCCGTGGCACTGCGCACAGGCGAACTGGGTGAAGTCGTGGGCGCCGGCCGCGACGTGCGGGTTGACGGACGCTGCCGACGTCGTCGTCGTCCCCACGGTGACGGTCACCGACTTCTTCGAGGAATGGCCGACGGCCCAGCCCACGAGCGCCGCGGCGAAGGCGAGCCCAAGCGCAACGAGGACGATCACCGCCTCGAGGACGACGGAAGGTGTCTCTTTCTTAGCTGCGATCCTGCAACCCTAACGCCAATTCCGGAGGGAGACCATCAGAGCGGGCGCTGCCCCGTCAGCATCCCCGATGGTCACCCGCCAGCTGGTCGGCGTAGCCGGGCCGGACTTCTGGCGGCTATGGCGAGGGCCGGAATCGAACCGGCGACACCACGGTTTTCAGCCGTGTGCTCTACCAACTGAGCTACCTCGCCGCGGGGCCAGGAGTGTAGCGCTGATCCGGCCCAAACCGCCTGGCGATCGCCGCAAAAGGCATCCGTACAACGTGGCCTCCCTGAAGCCGATCGAAGTCGTCATGGCCTCGGCGCAGCCGGGCCGGACTTCGATCGGTCCAAAGTCCGCCCGAAGTCTGAGACCACGGCGGGCCGGGCCGGACTTCGGGCGGAGAGCGTTCGGACCGGTGCTACCGCGCCGCGAACGCCCTGTCGCCCGGCACCCTAAACGGCCTCCTGCCGCCTGGCAAGAAACGCCGTCGCGGGGTCGGCGGCGAACTCCTCGAACTCCACGAAGCCACGCCGGGCAAGCTCGGCCCGCACCCGCTCGAACGGAACGTAGATCGGCGTCGACGGGCCCGACGAGAACGAGACGAGCACCGCTCCGCCCGGGCGCGACCAGCCGGCCCAGCTCGTCGAAGAACGGGATCATGTTCGCCAGCGAGACGAGCTCGAACGTCCCGTCGCCGAATGCGAGCGCGGACGCGTCGCCCCGCTCGAACCGCAGGCGCCCGGCGAGCTCCGGGGGGATCTTGCGCCGCGCCTCGGAGATCATCCCCTCGGAGAGATCGACCCCGACCACGTCGGCCTGCGGAAAATGCCGGGCGAGCGCAAACGCCGCCGCGCCGGTGCCCGTGCCCAGGTCGAGCACCCGCGCAGGTGGCATCGACACGGCCTCCAGGGCCAGCTCGAACGCCGCCAGATGCGTCGGAGCCCGGATCGTGTCCCACACCGGAGCGAGCCCGTCGAACTGCCGCTCCATCGGCCCGCGGAACAGCCTCCACAGGCGGGGCCGCCCCACCGTCGCGTTGGTCGCCACACGGGCGAACTTCCGCCCCAGACGCATGCCCAGCTGACTCACCCCGCGTGCTCGATCCGGATCTGCTGCCCCGGCCTCACCCCGAACATCTCGGCTGCGTTCCCGCCGTTGATCGCGACGGAGACGTTGCGGTACGAGTCCTCGTAGAGCACGATCTCGCCCGGCCGCGCGTCGGCGAACGTACGCGTGGTGAGGGCGAAGTAGCGGTCGAGTCCGAGCTCGAGCTCGATCCGCAGACCGGGCTCGATGCCGACCGTCTCCAGATGCGCGCGACCGAGGTTGAGCTGCACGTTTCCGAAGCGGTCCACGGCCAGCACCGTCGCACGGATCTGGGTAGGCCCCAGCTCGGGCTCGGGGAGGTCGAGCCGCACGAGGTGCTCGGGGTCGAGCGGCGGGCCGAACTCGGACAGCGGCACTCCGCGGGTCGAGATGCGCGGCGGCGGGGGCGAAGACGTCGCGCGCGTGGAACGTCCGCGACACGGGCTCCAGCATGTAGTCCGGGTTCGTCAGCTCGTTGACGACCTCGATGCCGCCGGCCCGCTCCGCCGCCGGCACCAGCAGGCCGTTGTCGGGTCCCACGAAGTGTCGGCCCCCGGCGGTGCGCAGTGCGACCGCCCTGCGGCCGCCCCCGACACCCGGGTCGACGACGGCCAGGTTCACGCCGTCGGGCATGTACGGGAGCGTGTTGGCGAGCACCAGCGCGCCCTGCAGGACGTGCTGCCGGGCGATCCCGTGCGTGATGTCGATGATCTCGGTGTCCGGTGCGATGCGCTTGATCACGCCGTGGCAGACGCCGACGAAGTCGTCCGCGATGCCGAAGTCCGTCAGGAAGGTGACGAACACTCCGCCATCCTACGAACTGCGTCGACGAGCCCGTCCAGGTCGTGCGTCTCCGCCTCTGCCACGACCTCCACGCCCGCGGCCCTGGCGGCCGCCGTCGTCGACGGTCCGATCGACACGGCGGGGATCCCGGTGCCGAGCCCGCCGAACGCACGGGCAGCCGAGGCGGACGCGAGCACGGCGACGTCGCCCTCGGGCAGCATGTCCGGGCGCAGCTCGATCGTGCGGTAGAGAACGACGACGTCGGCGGAGAGCTGCTCGGCCAGCAGCGGCCGGGCACCCTCGGCGCCTGCGAACAGCACGCGCCCGGGCCGGCGGGGCAGCTCGGCGAGCAGCCCTTCCTGCGTCGATACGAGCGGCACGAGGTCGGCCCCGCCCAGCGCCTCGGCCGTCGCGGCCCCGATCGCCGCCACGCGGCCCGGGCCGCCCGCGCATCCGCCGGCGCAGCTCGCGGGCCCCGTATGCGCTCGTGACGACAACCCAGTCGTAGCCGGAGACGTCGACCGGCCCGTCGCCGAGCGGCTCGACCCGGATCAACGGACAGAGCACGACCTCGTGGCCCAGCGCCTCCAGCCGATCGGCCAGCTCGCCGGCGCGCTCGGCCGCGCGGGTCACGATGACTCTCACCGCACGCAGAAGGCGTCGAGCTCGGCGGCCAGCGCGTCAGGGTCGACGCCGCTTCGCCGCTCGATCCACGCGCCGTCCTCGTCGGCGACGAGCGCCGTCAGCATCGTCCCGTCGTGGAAGCGCCGCCACCGGAGCGAGACAGCCGCCGCCGATCAGGGAGACGCAGCGCCGCTCCGCCGTCACCCGGCGCCGGGTCTCGGGATCGTCGGCGACGGCCACGAGCTCCTCCTCGCCGGCCCGCACCTGGAGCGCCAGCGCGCCCTGCCCCGCTTCGGGCAGCAGCTCGCCGGGCTCGAAGCGCCGCGAGATCTCGCGGCCGAGGCCGAGCCGGTCGAGGCCGCACGCGGCGAGCACGATCGCGTCGAGCCCGCGCTCGCCGCGCTTGCGCAGCCGCGTGTCGATGTTCCCGCGCATGCGGCTCGATGCTGAGTCCCGGCTCCAGCGCCAGCAGCTGAGCGCGCCGGCGCACCGACGCGGTGCCGATCCGCATCCCGGGCTCGAGCGTGTCCGTGCCGCACAGCGCATCGCGCGGATCCTCACGCGGCAGGTACGCGCCGACGGCGAGTCCCTCCGAGTCGGTCGCGGTCATGTCCTTGGCCGAGTGGACGGCGACGTCCACGCGGTGCGCGAGCAGGGCCTCCTCGAGCTCCTTCACGAACACGCCGCGCGAGCCGATCTCGCCGAAGGGGCGTCTTGCGATCGCGATCGCCGGCCGTCGTGATCGGCACGAACGCGATCTCGATCCCCGGCCGGCGCAGCCGCTCGGCCGCGAGACCCGCCTGGGTGAGCGCGAGCCTACTGCCGCGAGAGCCGATGCGGACGAGCATGGCAGCGCGGCTTCTTTCCGACCTTGGCCTGGCCGCACGGGTGTGGCCCGCGCGGGCGGACGCGGACGAACGCGGTCGGGGCCTGGATCGGCAACGGACGCCCGGTGAGCTGCCTCCCGGCCGTCACCGCTCGTCCTCCCCCAACCCGAACAGGTGCCGCACCGTCTCAGCATAGACCGCTCCGTCCGCTGCTGCCGCAGCCTCCTTCAGACGCACCGTGGGCAGGTGCAGCAGCTTGTTCACGATCTGGGCGGTGACGGACTCGACCGCCCGCCGCTCGGCGCTGGACAGCCGGGCGAGCCGCCGGTCGGCCTTGGCCAGCTCGCCCGTGCGGATCTCCTCGGCGCGGGCGCGGAGCGACGCGATCGCGGGAACGACCTCGAGCGAGGCCTGCCACACGCGGAAGGCCTCGGCCTCCTGGGCCACGATCGCCTCGGCGCGCACGGCCTCGCGGCGGCGGCCGGCGGCGGTCTCCGCGACCACGGCCTCGAGGTCGTCGATGTCGTAGAGGTAGCAGCCGTCGAGCCGGTGGATCTCGGGGTCGAGGTCGCGCGGGACGGCGAGGTCGATGAGGAACAGCGGCCGGCCGCGCCGGGCCTTCGCCGCGCGCGCCACGTCCTCGCGCCGCAGCACGTAGCCCGGGTGAGCTCGTCGAGGAGACGACGACGTCCGCGCGCTCGAGCTCGGCGGCGATGCCTTCGAGCGGGATCGGCTCGGCGCCGAAGCGCTCGGCGAGCTCGGCGGCGCGGTCGAGCGTGCGGTTGGCGACGAACGAGATCTCCGCGCCGCGGGAGGCCAGGTTGCGCGCCGTCTGCTCGCTGATCTTGCCCGCTCCGACGACGAGGATCCGGCGCCCGTGGAGGTCGTCGAAGACCTGCTGCGCCAGGCGCGCCGCGGCGGCCGGAGACCGAGGCCGGACTCTCCGAGATCCCCGTCTCGGCGCGCGCCTTGCGGCCCGCGTACAGCGCCTGCCGGAACAGCCGGTCGAGCAGCGGGCCGCCGCGCTCCGGCCTCGTGGGCCGCGCGCACCTGGCCGAGGATCTCGCCCTCGCCCGGCACCAGCGAGTCGAGGCCCGCGGCGACGCGGAAGAGGTGCAGCGCGGCGCCCTCGTCCGTGAGCCGGTAGGTCGGCAGCGGCGCGCCGCCGGAGAGCCGCGAGAGCATGCCCTCGGCGAGCGCCTCGGCGGCGGCGGCCTCCTCGTGCACGACGTAGAGCTCGGTGCGGTTGCAGGTCGAGAGGCAGACGGCCTCCCCGTCCTCCCCCGCGAGCTCGACCGCGATCTCGTGCGCCTGCGCCAGCGGCACGGCGACCCGCTCCCGGAGCTCGACGGGCGCGATCTTGTGCGAGCTGCCGACGAGGACGAGGGTCATGAGAAGTGAGACACCGGAAGGCCGAGCCGCGCCAGCACGACGAGCGCGAAGCCGGCGAGGACGACGTATGCGGCCCGCCGGCCGTGCAGTCCGCCCGCGTAGCGGGCGACGAGGTAGCCGCCGTAGACCGCCCAGGTCAGGAGCGTGACGGCCATCAGGGCGTCGAGCCCGCCGCCGTCCTGACGCAGCCGCAGCGACGCCGACCGCGATCCCGAGCGTGAGCGCCGGAAGCGCGATCAGGATCGATCGCCCGGCGAGTCGTTCGAGCGTCACGAGCGACGGCGAGCCGACGAGCAGGATCCCCGCCTCGCGCCGCTTCAGCCGTCGCTCCTGCCAGAGATACAGAGCCGACAGCGCGGCGGCCAGCGTGAAGCCCGCGAACGCCGCCACGACGAGCCCGACGTGCAGGACGAGGAAGACGGTCGAGTAGCGGCTATGCGCCTGGGTGCCGGTGCCGCCGCCGACGTATGCGAGCGCGAGTAGCGCAGCCGCGATCGGCATCACGCCGAGCCCGAGCAGCCGGTAACGCGGGCGGCAGCCCCAGATCAGGTAGGCGCCGACCACGAACCAGACGAAGAGGTTGAGCGAGCCCGCCCAGGTTCCCCACGGGAACCCGTCCGCGCGTGCCGCCTGGGCGGCGAGCAGAGCGGTCTGCAGCAGCCAGCCGATCCGCACGCCCCACGTCGCCGCCCGCCCCAGCTCCCCGGGCCGACGCACGTTGCCGGCGTACGCGAGCGCCGCCTCCGTGTATGCGAGCACCGCAAGCCAGAAGAGGACGTCAGCCACGCTCGTCCTCCCGGCTCCGCGCAAGCTCGGCGAGCTCCGCGACCTCGCGCTCGATCCGCACCAGCTTCGTCGCGATGATCCCCACGTAGAGCAGGACGACGACGAAGACGACGAGGTAGGCCGCGGTCACGTACTGCTCGGCGGTCGTCATCGCTCGCTCCCGACCAGCTCGGCGGTCGCGCGCGGCGGCGCGGTGGACGGCGTCAGCAGCTCGCGCAGCTCGCGCAGCCGCGCGTCCAGCCGCTTGCCCAGCAGCTCGAGACGGTAGAGCGCGGACACGAGCACGAGCAGCGCCGCCCACGAGACGCAGAAGGTGAGGAACATCGACCCCGCCATCTGCGGCCCCCGGGCGGTGAACACGACGGGGTGGATCAGGTTGTTCGCGAGCCGGATCGCGAGGAAGCTGACCGGAATGAGCGCGACCCCGAACAGTGCGTATACAGCGCACATGTTGGCGCGCGCCGGCCCGGGCTCGACGGAGAAGCGCAGCATGAAGTACGCGGCGTAGAAGAGGAAGAGCACGAGGAAGAGCACGAGCTGATTCTCGCTCCAGAGCCACCAGTGGCCCCAGGAGATCTTGGCCCAGATCGAGCCGGTGAGCAGCGTCATCGTCCCGAAGATCACGCCCAGGTGGATCGCGACGTAGCTCTCGAGGTCGGCGGTGGGAGGACGTTTCCAGAGGTGCAGGAACGCCTTCCACGCACCCCAGCCGAAGCACGCGTACGCGGTCAGGGCGACCGGCACGTGGATGTAGAAGATCCGCTGCGAGAAGCCCTGGTTCGCGTCCGTCGGGACGTAGAAGAAGATGAGGCCGAGCGCCGCGCCGAGCAGAGCGGCGGCGAGCACGGCGTGCGCAGGCAGCGGGAGTCGTCTGGCCATCGGCAGCCCGGCCAATGATCGCAGACGCCCGGTGCGCCGTGGGTATCGAGCAACGCATCTACACTCGGCCGCGTGCCGCTGCTCGGCCGTGCCGCGCTCGTCGTCTGCCTCGGGCTCACGCTCTACGCCGTGCTCGCGGGCTCGCTCGCCGCCTACCGCGGCCGGCGGCGGCTCCACGACTCTGCCCGCCGCGCGCTGGTCGCCGCGCTCGCCGCCGACCTCGTGGCGATGGGCGTGCTGCTCACCGAGTTCATCCGCCGCGACTTCACGCTCTCCTACGTCGCCGCCCACTCGAGCCGCAAGCTCCCCCAGCCCTACGTGGAATCGGCGCTCTGGGGCGGCCAGGAGGGCTCGCTGCTCCTCTGGCTGACGATTCTGCTCGGGCTGGGGACGATCGCGGTGCTGATCAACCGCCGCCTCGTGGCCGACGTGATGCCGTGGACGGTGCCCGTCCTCGGCGGCGTCGCCACCTTCTTCGCCTGGATGCTCGTCGTCGTCGCGAGCCCGTTCGACACGCAGGTGGCGCCGGCCGACGGAGCCGGGCTGAACCCGAGCCTCCAGAACCCGTACATGATGATCCACCCGCCGATGCTCTACCTCGGCTACGTGGGCCTGACGGTGCCGTTCGCCTTCGCCATGGGCGCCCTGCTCTCGGGCCGCAGCGACGAGCGCTGGATGGTCGCGACGCGCCGCTGGACGCTGGCCGCCTTCACGTTCCTCGGACTCGGGATCCTGCTCGGCGCCAAGTGGGCCTACGAGGAGGTCGGCTGGGGCGGCTACTACGCCTGGGACTCCGTCGAGAACGCGGCGCTGATGCCCTGGCTGGCGGCCACCGCGTTCCTCCACTCGGTGATGGTGCAGGAGAAGAAGAACATGCTGCGCGTGTGGAACGTCGTGCTCGTCTCGCTCGCGTTCTGCCTCTCGCTGTTCGGCACCTTCCTCACGCGGAGCGGCGTGATCAGCTCGATCCACAGCTTCACGCAGTCGTCGATCGGACCGTGGTTCCTCGGCTTCATCGCCGTGGTCGCGACGTTCTGCACTGCCGTGATCTTCTGGCGCCTGCCTCTCCTGCGCACGAAGACCCGGCTGGAGTCGCTCGCGTCGCGGGAGGCCGCGTTCCTCTACAACAACCTGCTGCTCGTCGCCTTCACGCTCACGATTCTGTGGGGCGTGGCGTATCCGTTGCTCTCCGAGGCCGTGCGCGGCGAGACGATCACGGTCGGGCCGCCCTACTACAACTTCTTCCTCAAGGTGTTCGGGCTGCCGCTGCTGCTGCTGATGGGCATCGGGCCGCTCGTCGCCTGGCGCCGCTCGTCGCTCAGGGCGCTCCGGGCGAGCCTTGCGATTCCGCTCGCGGTCGCGCTCGCCTTCGGTGCCGTCCTGCTCGCCTTCGGTGCCGGCTCCAGCATTCCGGGGCTGGTCGGGTACACGTTCTCGATGTTTGCGCTCGCCGCGATCGTCCTCGAGTTCGTGCGGGGCACGCGGGCGCGGAAGGCGCTCGGCGCGCGCACCTGGCTCGACGCTCTCTCGTCGCTCGTCGCGCGTAACCGGCGGCGGTACGGCGGCTACGTCGTCCACTTCGCCATCGTGCTGCTGGCGATCGGCGTGATCGGCTCCAGCGCCTACGGCGCGACCCAGATCCGCCATCTGAACCCGGGGCAGTCGATGCGGATCCGGGGCTACACGCTGACGTACCTGGGCTCGATCGCCCGGAGCCGCCCCAATCACACAGAGGAGCGTGCCCAGATGGCCGTGTCGCGCGGCGGACACAGCCTCGGGGTCTACCTGGCGGGGCAGAACGCGTACCCGGCGGAGCAGCAGGTCTCGAACGAGGTCGCGATCCGCTCCGACTGGCTGCGCGCGGAGGACCTGTTCATCATCGCCAACGACTTCAAGGGCGGCGGCGTCTTCGTGAAGGTGCTCGTGCACCCGCTCGTGAACCTCATCTGGCTGGCGGGGATCGTCTTCCTGTTCGGCTCGCTGATCACGCTGTGGCCCGACCGCCGCGAGCAGCGGCGTCTGGCCGCGCACGCGGAGCCGGCGACGCTGGCGCGGGCCTGAGTGCGTGCCTGGTGGCTGCGGTCGGCGATCATCGTGGCCGTCGTGTGGGCGATCCCGCTCGTGGTGGCGGTCTGGGCGCTCGCGACCGGACACACCGTCCTCGGCGTCGTGCTCGCCGCCTGGTGCCTCATCGGGTCACGACGAGTCATGCCCCTGATCCGCCGCGCACTCGCTCAGCGGAAGAACTAGCCGTCTACTCCGTGACGACGTACTCGAACGACGCCCAGGCGATCAGCACGAAGATCACGTCGTAGAGCGCGAGAAAGCCCAGGTAGCGGCCGGGCGAGTCGGCGATGCTGGCGCCCACCCCGCCGACGACGACCGGGATCACCAGCGGCAGAAAGAGCAGCGGCAGGAGCAGCTCCCGGGCGCGGCCTGCGGAGGCCATCGCGGCGAGCAGCGTGCCGACGGCGCAGATCCCGACGTCGGCGAGCACGACTCCGGCCACGAGGTTGCCGCCCACACCCGTGAAGAACAGGGCGAAGGCAGGCACCGCGACGACCTCGGCGGCGAGCACGAAGGCCAGCGTCGCGAGCGTCTTCCCGAGCCAGATCGCTGCACGGTCGCAGGGCGCGAGAACGAGCCCGTCCAGCGTCCCGCCCTCGCGCTCGGGCGCGAACGCGCGCGTCAGGCCGAGCAGCGCCGTGAACACGATCGCCACCCACAACAGCCCGGTCGCGGCGGCGTCGGAGGCCCTGGCAGGGAGCGCGAAGTGGAAGACAACCAGCGCCGAGAGCACGAACAGCAGCATCGCCGGCAGCGTCTCCCGGGCGCGCAGCTCCAGCAGCAGATCCTTGCGCGCGAGCGCCGCCGCGTCCGACCAGAACCTCATCCGGCCATGTCCCGGCCGGCCGTGTCCCCGCTACACCCCCCACCCTTCAGAAGGGTGGGGTCTAACCCGCCTCCCTCAGGGACGACGATATCCGCAAGAGCTGCACCCGTCTGCGTCGAAGGTGTGTCGAAAGTGTGCCGATTCGTCCTCATGCGAAAGACAGCCTGGCGCTCGCAAGCGGCATGACTCGGCCCGGATCGTGCGTTGCGACGAGAAACGTCCGCCGGTCGGCGCGCTCGGCCAGCTCGCGGTCGAGCAGGCCGGCCCCTTCGTCGTCGAGCGCGTTGAACGGCTCGTCCAGCACGAAGAGCGCCGGCTCGTGGAGGAACGCCCGGCACAGCCCGAGCCGCTGCAGCATCCCGCGCGAGAACGTCCCCGCACGCTCGTGCCGCGTCTCCCACAGGCCGAACCGGCCGAGCAGCATCCCGATCCGCTCACGCCGCTCAGGCACGCGGTAGAGGCGGCCGAACAGCTCGAGGTTCTCGAGCGCGGTCAGCTGCCGGTACACGAACGGCTCGTGGCCGAGGAATCCGATCTCCGCCCGCGCGGCCCGTACCTCCAGCTCGCCGGCCGTCGGCGCAGCCAGCCCGGCGCAGAGCCGCAGCAGCGTCGTCTTGCCGGAGCCGTTCGGCCCCGTGACGACCATGAACCCGCCGCGCAGGCAGCTCGAAATCGAGGCCTTCGAGCACGCGCTTCGCGCCGTACCGCTTGCCGAGTCCCCGCGCCTCGATCATGTGAGCACGTCCGCCAGCACGAAGCCGAGGAACGCGATGCTGATCACGCCGTTCATCGTGAAGAAGGCGGTATCGAGCCGCTTCAGGTCGTCCGCCCGCACGAGCGAGTGCTCGTAGGCGAGCAGTGCGGCCACGACGGCGACGCCGATCCAGTAGAAGACGTCGACTGTCAGTCCGAGCCCGACCACCACGAGCAGCGCGACGGTGGCGGCATGGCACAGCCGCGCCCCGGTAATCGCACCCCGCGTGCCGAACCGCACGCCGACCGAGTGCAGCCCCTGGGCGCGATCGATCCCGATGTCGAACAGCGCGTAGAAGAGATCGAAGCCGGTGACCCACAGCGCCACCGCGGCGCCGAGCACCCACGACTGCCAGGGAAGGTCGTTGCGCACGGCCGCCCAGGCGCCCACCGGGGCGAGGCCGTCGACCGCGCCCAGCCAGAAATGACACAGCCACGTGAAGCGCTTGAGGTACGGGTAGATCACGAAGCCGGCGACGGGAATCGGCCACAGCCAGTGCACGATCGGCGCGAGCTGGAAGACCGCGACCAGGAAGATCACGAGCGAGGCCGCACAGAAGGCGACGACCTGGGCCGGGCTCAGAAGCCCTGCAGGGATCTCGCGTCCGGCCGTGCGCGGGTTGCGCGCGTCGATCCCGGCGTCGATCAGGCGGTTGAGACCCATAGCCAGCGAACGGGCGCCGACCATCGCGACCGTGATCCAGAACAGGTCGTGCGCGCTCGGCACGGCATCGAGCGCGAGGAACGCGCCGACGTACGCGAACGGCAGCGCAAACAGCGTGTGCTCGATCTTCACGAGCGACGCGAAGCGTCGCGGGTAGCGGGCGGCGGCCTCGGTCACGTCTGGCGGTGTGCGGTCGGCTCGTCGGCGAGCAGCCGGAGAGCGTGGTCGAGCGCGGGACGGAGAACGGCGAAGCCGTCGCGGCAGCCGCCGGGTGAGCCGGGGAGGTTGACCACGAGTGAGCGCCCCACGACGCCGGCCCGTCCGCGCGAGAGCAGCGCGTGCGGCGTGCGCGCGATCGAGTCCGCGCGGATGGCCTCGGCGATGCCCGGCGCGTCGCGGTCGAGCACGCCGGCGGTCGCCTCGGGCGTGACGTCGCGAGGCGCGAGCCCGGTGCCGCCCGTCGTGAGCACGAGCGGCGCCTCCGCACACAGCTCGGCCAGCGCCCCGGCGATCTCTTCCCGCTCGTCCGGCACCACGCGACGCATGACCTCGTATCCCTCGCCGGCCAGCAACTCCGCGAGCAGACTGCCGCTCGAGTCCTCACGCATGCCGTGCGCAACGCCGTCCGACACCGTCAGCACGGCGGCCTTCACGCCGGCTCCTTCGTCTTCTCGATCAGGCTCACGTCCGTGATCGTCATGGCCTTGTCGACCGCCTTGGCCATGTCGTAGATCGTCAACGCCGCGACGGTGGCCGCTGTCAGCGCCTCCATCTCGACTCCGGTCCGGGCTGTCGTCTCCACCACGGCGGCGATCTCGACCCGGTCCTCGCGCACGTCGAGGGAGACCTCGGCGTGCGACAGGGGGAGCGGGTGGCAGAGCGGTATCAGCTCGGCGGTCCGCTTGGCGGCCATGATCCCGGCCAGCTGCGCCGTGGCGAGCGCGTCGCCCTTGGGCAGCTCGCGCAGCCGCGCCGCGGTCCCGGGCGCCATGCGCACCGTCGCCCGAGCCACCGCACGGCGCCTCGAAAGCGGCTTGCCGCCCACGTCGACCATGTGCACGGAACCCGACTCGTCGATGTGGGAGAGCTCGTTCATCGCCCGAGATACCGCCTGCCGAGGTGAGCCAGCCCGCGCCGGTGGCGCCAGGCAGCTGCCGCCTTCGGGCCCAGGCCGCGGCGATGGAGGACGTCCACCATGCCGCGAAAGCCCTCCGCCGCGTCCGGCCCGTACGGATACCACCAGGGAACGGGCACGCGGCCGGAGTCGAGGGCGACGAACTTCACCTGCGTGCATCCGTAGAGCCCGTGCCTGGAGTGCGTCCGCCCGTAGCCCGACTGCTTCACTCCGCCCCAGGAGGCCTCACCCACGCCGTACGAGTAGGCGACGTCGTTGGCCCACACGGACCCGGCCTCGAGTCTCCGCGCCAGGCGCCGCGCTCGGCCGAGGTCGCGTGTCCAGATGCTGGCGCCGAGCCCGAACGTGGAGTCGTTGGCCAGCCGCACCGCATCCTCGTCGTCTGCGCAGGGGGCAACGGTGACGACCGGCCCGAAGACCTCCTCGCGATCGATCCGCCCGCGCGCCCCGACGAGCACGGTCGGCTCGTGGAACCAGCCGGGCAGGCCGGTTTCCGGCCGACCGCCGCCCGTGCGTACCTCGGCGCCGCGCTCGACCGCATCGGCCACGAGCTCCTCGACCCGGTCGCGCTGCCGCTCGGCGATCAGCGGCCCGAGCTCGGAGGCGGGATCGGCCCCGGCGCCGATGCGGAGCGCCTGCGCGCGTCGGCTCAGCTCCTCGACGAACGCGCCGAAGAGCGGGCGGGCCACGTAGATCCGCTCGACACCCGAGCAGACCTGGCCGCAGTTCGAGAACGCGCCCCACAGGGCGCCCTCGACGGCGCGGTCGAGATCGGCGTCGTCGAGCACGAGCATCGGATCCTTGCCGCCCAGCTCGAGGGTCACCGGGCGAAGCTGGGAACCGGCTCGGGCGGCCACGTCCCGGCCGACCTCGGCCGAGCCGGTGAAGAAGACCTTCGCGATCCCGGGCGCGCGCACGAGCGCCGAGCCCGTGTCCCCGCCGCCCTGCAGCACCCGGACGAGGCCCGGCGGCAGACCCGCATCCGCGCAGACCCGGCCCACGAGCGCGCCGGACAGCGGCGTCAGCTCTGACGGCTTCAGCAACACGGCGTTGCCGGCGGCCAGCGCGGTCGCCGTCTCGGTGAACGGGATCCCGAACGGGAAGTTCCAGGGGGAGATCACCGCGACGACGCCGAGCGGCTCGTAGCGCAGGTAGCTCCGCTTGTGCCTCAGGTACAGCCGGTTGTGCAGCGGCTCGGGATGGAGCACGCGAGGCGCGTTCTCCGCGCTCCAGATCAGGTTGTCGAGGCCGACGAAGAGCTCCGACGTGTACGACTCGAGCAGCGGCTTGCCGGTCTCGGCGGTCACCGTCGCAGCGATGTCGTCGGCCGCGTCGAGCACGGCAGCGGCCAGGCGACCGAGAACGGTGCGGCGCTCGGCGAAGCTCGACTCGCCCCAGGCGCGCTGCGCCGCGCGGGCCTCGGCCACGGCCTCCGCGATCTCCTCCGGCGGGGCGGTCTGGACCGTGCCCACGACCTCGAGCGTCGCCGGGTCGATCGACCGCAACTCCCCGGCCGTGGAGACGGCGGCACTCACCGCCGCGCCGCAGGCATCCAGCGGTCGAGGTCCTCGAGCTGCGCCGACAGCCAGGCGGCGAGATCGTGCTCGCGAACGTGCGCGCCGATCGCCTGCAGGCGGGCGCGACGGTCGGCGGCCGGCATCTCCAGCGCCTCGTGGATCGCCTGCGCCTGCCCCGAGATGTCGAACGGGTTCACGGACAGCGCCCACTCGCCGAGCTCGTCGTGCGCCCCCGTGTTCTCGGACAGGACGAGCACGCCGTCGCGCGTGTTGATTAGCGGAGCCTCCTTGGCGACCAGGTTCAGCCCGTCGAAGATGGCGTTCACGAGCAGAACGTCGAACTGCTTGTACGCCGCAACCGCCTGCGCGAAGTTGTCGGCGATCTGCAGGTCGATCGGCGCCCAGCCCTCGGCCTGGAAGCGGTCGTTGACGGATCGCGCCGAGCGCTGGATCGCGCCGAGGTACTCCGCATACTCGGGGATGTCCTGGCGAGAGGGGTCGAGCAGGGCGAGCATGCCCACCCGGCCGTGCATCTCGGGGTGGTCGTCCAGGTACCGCTCGAACGCGAGGAACCCACGCACCACGTTCTTCGAGGGGTCGGTCCGGTCGACGCGCAGCACGAGGAACTCGGGCCGGTTCTCCACCAGTTGCTCCTCCAAGGCGAGCACCTGCTCGCTGTCCGCGAGCTCCTCGAACTCGGCGGGCTCGACCGAGATCGGGTGCGCCGCGACCAGCGTCCGGCGGCCGTCGTAGGCGACCACACCGTCCTCGTAGTCCGGCTCGGCGCCGACGATGTCCGCGCTGGAGCGCAGAAAGTTACGTCGCCAGCGCAACGTGTGAAAGCCGACGACGTCGTTCGCCAGCAACCCGTCGTGGATCGCGCTCCGGATCGGATCCGGAAGCACGTACCAGTAGTCCCGCTCCGCCCACGGAATGTGCACGAAGTGGGACAGGGTCGCCTCCGGCGCCCGGGCCCGCACGAACCGCGGCGCGAGGTAGAGGTGGTAGTCATGGAAGAAGACAGGGGCGTCCGGCTCGGACTCCAGCTCGTCCAGCACGGCGTCGGCGAACGCAGCATTGACCGGGACGTACCCCTCGTGCCAGGCGTGATGCAGGCCGTTGTCGACGTTCGGCGCACGGACGAGGTCCCAGAGGTAGTGCTGCAGGAACCACAGGGTCGGGTTCGAAACGACGTTGTAGAACCAGTCGTAAGCAGCACGATCGTGCACGACGAGCCGCAGCGAGTAGGCGGAGCCGTCGCGGGCGCGCTCCTCGAACGACGTACCGCGCGCCTCCTCGGCGACGACGATGTCCTCGTCGGTCATAGCGCTCGAGATCCACGTCACGTCGTGGTGTGAGACGAGGCTGCGCAGCGCGGTCACCAGCCCGCCGCCGCCACGACGAGCGACGCGGTTCCCGTCAGCGTCCGTCGAGTACGTGACGGGGCCGCGATTCGAGACGACGATCAGCTTCCTGCGCCCAGGCACCGCCGGAAGCGTATCCCTCGGCGGGCGTCCCGAACCGCACGCGCGCCGATCCGGCTAGACGGTTACGAGCTCTACGCCCGCTGAATCCTGGCCGAGCAGGCGGTTGAAGAGCACGAGCCAGTCGCGGAGCAGCCGCGGCGTGAGGAAGTTCTGGCGCACGAACTCCTTGCCCCGCAGCGCCTTCTCCCTGGCCGCCTGCGCGTCGCCGAGGATCTCGAGGCAGGCGGCCGCGCACTCGCCGGACGAGGTGACCAGCCAGCCGGTCTCGTCGGTGAGCTGCGAGACGATCCCGCCGACCCGGCCGGCAACCGTGGGCCGGCCCTTCCACAGCCCCTCGGTGACGGTCAGCCCGAAGCCCTCCTTGATCGACTTCTGGATCACCGCGGCCGAGTGCACCTGGAATGCATTGACCTCGACCGAGCCGACACTGTTCAGGTTGGAGAGGATGTAGATGTCCGGGTCGCCCGCCGCGTAGGCGACGGTCTGGTTGTAGTAGTCCCAGCCCTCCGGGTCGTCGTGAGCCATCGAGCCGACGAGCGCGAGCTGCACCTCCGGGTATCGCTCCTTGACCACGCGATACGCGTCGATAACGCCCAGCGGGTCCTTCCAGGGATCGAAGCGCGAGACCTGCGTGAGCAGGCGGCGGTCGACGTCGATGCCGAACTGGTCGACGATGTAGGCGGCGTCCTCGCGCGACAGCGCCATGTTCTTCGGCGTCAAGGGGTCGATCGCGGGCGGCCAGATGTACGCGGTCGGCAGCCCCGGCGCGTCGGGGACGTACTCGCGCCGGTGGAAGACCGCTGCGTCGTAGCGGCCGATCGAGGGCAGGAGCACGGCGAGCACGTCCGGGTTCGGCGTCGAGAGATCGATGTGGCAGCGCCAGATCCAGCGCGCCGACGATCCCTCGAAATGCTCGATCACGGCCGCCGGCTGCGGGTCGTGGATGATCACGAAGTCGTAGTCGTCGGCCGCGAAGTGCGCGGCGTTCTCGGCGTTGTAGCGCCTGAAGATGTCCTGCTGCTCGGCGGTCAGCCCCTGCGGGCTTCCCTGCAGTCCGTTGTGGATCGTCTTCGTGACGTCGAAGAACTCGTCCGCGCCGCGGATGATGCGCCACTCCGTCTCGAGACCCGCGTCGGCCATGAGGGGAATGAGCGAGTAGTTGATCTCCGCCACTCCGCCGCCGAACGCGGTCGCCGAGAGGTGGAGGACGCGCTTGCCGGCGAGCGGCTCGGCCAGGCTTCGGATCTGATCCAGCAGCCCACGAGACGCGATCGTCGCATAGTCGGCGAGGGACTTGTGGCCGACGTTGACGAGCTGCAGCATCAGAAGGGGTGCACGCGAAGCGCCAAGCGCGGGACCATAACGGGCCCGGTGGCTAGCCCTTCAGACGACTAGCCCGGCAGGAACTTCACGAACCTCAGGCGCGATCCTCGGCCGCCGGCCCGTCGGCCGAGCTCGAACTCGTCCGCGAGCGCCTCGATGATCGCGATGCCGAGGCCTCCCTCCACGAGGTCCGGCTCCCCGTCCGCGACGGCCCGGCCGGGGTCGAAGCCCTCGCCGTCGTCACAGACCTCGACCACGAGACGGTCGATGTGGAGCTCGTAGCGAATCTCCACGGTGCCGTGGTTCCCGTTCCGGTAGGCGTGGCGGACCGAGTTGGAGCAGGCCTCCGTCAACGCGAGCTTGAGATCGCCGAGGATCTCGTCCGAGAGCGGCCGCAGGCGGGCAAGTCCGGTCAGGGCGAGCCGACCGAGGGTGATGTACTCGGCCCTGGCGGGAATCGTCAACGTGATACTCCGCGAGCCGCTATCGGGCATGGCCACAGATCTACCCCGGTTCGTTGCGCTCAGTCCACTTCCTACCTGCCGCATGCTGTGCGGCAGCCCGGCTCGAGGCCGACCTCGAGTCCATGCCCGGAATGCGCCGGTCCTAACCCCCCTTGCAGAGCCTCGGGTTGCGCTGGCGTGCGCCGAGCTTCACCGTGACCGTCTGCCGCTTGCCGTCGCGGTAGATGATCAGAGGGACGACGTCGCCGGGGGCCAAGCGGTCGGTCACGACCCTCACCACGTCCTCCTTGTTCCGCACGGCCTGGCCGTCGATCCCGACCACCGCGTCCCCGCCCCGGGGAAACTGGATCCCGTTGTAGACCGACTCCGTCCCGGAACGCAGCCCCGCTGCAGCCGCAGGAGATCCGCCGACGACGCAGTCGACCACGGCTCCGTACTGCACCGGGTAGCCGAAGTGGCGCGCGAGTGACGGCGTCAGGTCGACGGTCGTCACCCCGATGTAGGCGTAGGTCACCCTGCCGTGAGCGATGAGCTGCGCCATCGAGCGCCGCGCCGAGTTGATCGGCACGGCGAACCCGACACCCTCGGCGTTCCCGGAGTCGCTCCGGATCTGTGCTGTGAGCCCGATCACGCGGCCACGTGCGTCGAACAGGGGGCCGCCGGAGTTCCCGTGGTTGATCGGCGCGTCCGTCTGGATCGCATCGACGAGGCTGTACCTGGAGGTCAGGGAGTTGATGGAGCGCTTCGTCGCCGAGACGATGCCGACCGCCAGCGAGTTGTCGTTCCCGAACGGGCTCCCGATCGCCGCCACCGGCGCACCGACGACAACCGTGGAGGAGTTCCCCAGCGGGACGGGGTGGAGCGGATGCTGCCTCGGGTCGACCCTGATCAGGCCCACGTCGTCGAAGACGTCCCAGCCGACGATGGTCGCCGGGACGCGGTCGCCGTCCTGGAAGTCGACGTAGAGCCGCGATGCCGCCATCACGGAGCCGGAGGATTGGCCCGCGTTCGTGATCACGTGGGAGTTGGTGAGGATGTAGCCCCGCGGCGACACGACGAAGCCGGAGCCCTGTGCCGCCTCGCCGGTCAGAAAGCTCGACGCGCCGAACATCGAGGTGATCGTGACCACGCCCGGCGAACGCCGGGCGTAGATCCGGGCAGGGTCGAACCCGTTGCCCGCGAGCGGCCTCGCGCTCGAGACGACGGCAGCCGAGGACGGCGTTGCAGGCGCAGCGCGCACCACCACCGTCTGTTGCGTCCGCGTCGAGCCCGACCAGCCGAGCGCGCGGGAGAGCCCGAGGGCAAGCACACCGCCGAGCAGAGCGGCGACAAGGAAAGCTGCGACCGCCCGGGCGCGCATCGAGCTCACTCTAGCGGCCGGCTCACGAGGACGTTTTCACGTGAAAACGATTCAGCGTCGGAACCCGGGGCCGCCGCAGGCAGGACGAGCACGAAGGCGGTCGCTCCCGGGCGTGACCGGAGCTCGAGCTTCCCGCCCATCAGCTCCGCGAGCTCACGCGCGATCGCTAGCCCGAGCCCGCTCCCGGAGCTTCGGCCTCCGCCGAGGCGGTAGAAGCGCTCGAAGAGGTGCCCGGTCTCCTCTGCCGGGATCCCGGGGCCGGCGTCCTCGACCGTCAGCACCGCCGCGCCGTCGCGAGCCGTGGCCCGGACGCACACGTCCGTCCCGGCCGGCGTGTGCCGGATCGCGTTCTCGATCAGAGCGCGCCCGATTCGCAGCACCCGTTGCTCGTCGCCCAGCGCCGGTGCGTCACCGTCGGCCTCGACGGCGAGCGGATGCTCCGACGCAAGCGCGACCGCGGCGAACTCGTCGCGCAGCGACCGCGCCAGCTCGGCGAGATCCAGCACGGTCAGCTCCACGTGCATCCGGCCTGCGTCGAGCCGCGAGAGATCCAGCAGGTCGGTCGCGAGCCTCCCCAGCCGTTCCACCTGCTCGTTCATGGTGGCGAAGAACTCGCGCCTGGTCTGCTCGTCGAGCTCCTCGTCGGTGAGCAGCTCGAGGAAGCCCCCCAGCGAGAAGAGCGGCGTCCTGCAGCTCGTGCGACGCGTTGGCGATGAACTCGCGCCGCGCCCGGTCGAGGTGGGCGAGGCGGCGCCGCATGCGCTCGAACGCGCGCGCGAGCTGACCCAGCTCGTCCTCGGCCGTGTCCACCACCGGCTCGTCGAACTTTCCGTCCGCGATGCGATCCGCGGCCCGCTCGAGCCGGCGGATGCGGCGGGTGAACAGCGATGCCGCCCCGAAGCCGATGACAAGCGAGAGCAGCAGAGCCGCCAGCCCAGCCCAGAGCAGACGCCGCTGCACGAGATTGACGTTCGAGAGCGTGTCGTGCAACGGCGCCGAGTAGAGGGCGACCAGATCACGGCCCACCGGCGCCGCCACCTCGGCGAACTGCTCCCCGTCGCGCGTCGCCTTGCCGGACTGCAGACGGCTCGTCGCCGCCGCCCTGAGCGCGATCGGGTCCGACTCGGGCACGTCCTTCGTGTTGACTCCGTTGGAGTCCGCCAGCGAGAGCAGCGAGGGCGGAGCGGACGGCGTGCTCGACGAGAAGAGAACGACGCGGGCGTTGTTCGTCTCGAGCGATGCACTGTCGACCCAGTCGTTCCAGTGAAAGCGGTCGGGCACCCTGGCGACCTGCCCTGACGACCGGCGCAGCTGCGAGATCTTGGCGCTGATCAGGTGCTGCTGGAGCTGCGGAACGACGACGACGTAGACGAGTCCCAGCGCTCCCGCGACGACGAGCAGAAGCGCGAGCGAGAGCCGCGCGCCGACGCTGCGAAGCGGATTCACCGGTCCCGGAAGCGGTAGCCGACGCCACGCACGGTGAAGATGAGCTCGGGCTCGCGCGGGTCACGCTCGAGCTTCTCGCGAATGTGGCGGATGTGAACGTCGATCGTGCGCGGCTCGCGGTAGTCGGACCCGCCCCAGAGCGACTCGCAGCAGCATCTCGCGCGTGTAGACGCGGCCGGGATGCGCGGCCAGCGTGCGCAGCAGCTCGAACTCGACGTAGGTCAGCGGCGCCTGCTCTCCGCGCACGTCCACGACGCGCCGCGCCAGGTCGATCCTGAGACCGGCCACCTCGATCGTGTCGCCGTCGCGCGGCTCGTGCCTCGGCCCGGACGCGCGGCGCAGCAGCGCCCGCACACGGCTCCGGAACTCCCGGATCGAGAACGGCTTCGTGATGTAGTCGTCGGCGCCGAGCTCGAGCCCGAGCACCTTGTCCAGCTCGTCGTCGCGGGCCGTCAGCATGATGATCGGCACCGAGCTCTGCGCCCGCAGCTGCTTGCAGACCTCGAGCCCGTCGAGCTTGGGGAGCATGACGTCGAGCACGACGAGGTCGATCGCCTCGGACGCGAACTTGAGCAGCGCCTCCTCGCCGTCGCGTGCCTGGACGACGCGGAACCCGTCGCGCTCGAGCGGGTACGCGAGCAACTTCTGCACGGACTCCTCGTCGTCAACGAGGAGGATGGTCGAGGCGTCAGGCATGGGCAGCCACGTTCGGGGCGTCGCGGGCCTGCGCTGCCTACTATAGCCCCGGATGCCGGCGCTCCCGCCCCGCTCCACCAGGCGTCGGCCACGCCGCGGCTCCCTCGAGCGTCCGCTCAGCGGGCGGCTCTACCGCGGCACGTGGCTGCTCGTCGGCGTGCCGCTGCTGATCGCCGCGTTCAGCGTGATGCGGGCGACTCCGCTGCCGCCGCCCCTGCTCCCGCCCGCTTTCGACCGCGCCGCCGCCGTCCAGCTCGCCACCGAGCTCGCGCAGCGGTACCCCGACCGCGCGCCGGGTAGCCGCGGCGACTTCCAGGCCGCCCGCTGGCTCTCCGGGCAGCTCGCGTTCTACAAGCTCCAGACGCAGGCCGACCGGTTCGATGCTTCAGTCCCGGGTCGCGGCCGCGTGCTGCTCGAGAACCTCACGGCGGTGGCGAGAGGCCGGATGCCCGAGGCGATAGTCGTCATGGCGCACCGCGACAACACCGGCGCCGGGCCGGGCGCGAACGACAACGCCTCCGGCACGGCGGCCCTCGTCGAGCTCGCGCGCATCCTCGCGCTCGGCACCGGCGACCGAGGCCCAGCCCACACGATCATCTTTCTCTCGACCGACGGGGGCACGGCGGGCGGCCTCGGCGCGGAGCGCTTCGCACGAACCTACGAGGCTCCCCTCGCGGCAGTCATCAACCTCGACGGGATCGCCGGACCCGGTCGGCCCCGGATCGTGATCGCAGGCGACCAGCCGCGCTCGCCCCCGCTCACGCTGGTCGCCACGGCCGCCGCGCGGATCCACACGCAGACGGGACACGGCCCGGCCCGGACGCGCCTCCTCGGCCAGCTCATCGATCTCGGCTTCCCGCTCAGCCTCTACGAGCAGGCGCCGTTCGTCGGCCGCGGCCAGCCCGGCGATCACGATCACGACCCTCGGCGAGCGGCCGCCGTCGATCGCGGCGGACACTCCCGACAGGCTGAACGGCACCCGGTTCGGCCAGATCGGACGCGCGGCGGAGGACCTCCTCGGCTCGCTCGATCGCGGCCCGGAGCTCAGCTCGAGCAGCGCCAGCTACGTCTATCTCGGGGCCCGCGCGGTGCGCGGCTGGGCGATCGAGCTCGTGCTGATCGCGATGCTGCTGCCGTACGCGGTCGTCACGATCGACCTCTTCGCCCGTTGCCGGCGGCGCCGGATCCCGATTGCTCCCGCCCTGCGCAGCTATCGCAGCCGGCTCTGGTTCTGGCTCTGGACGGTTGCGCTGTTCGAGCTCTTCGCCGTGCTCGGCGTCTGGCCGCAGGGCGCAGCGCGACCGCTCGATCCTTCGAGCCACGTGGCCGGCGACTGGCGGGTGCTCGGGCTGCTCGCGCTCGGAGCCCTGAGCGCGCTGGGCTGGGCCGTGGCCCGGCAGCGGCTGGTGCCGCGCCGCCCGCTGACCGCGGAGGACGAGCTCGCGGGCCACGCCGCCGCACTGCTCGCGCTCGGCGCAGTCGGCTTGCTCGTTGTCGCCACGAACCCGTTCGCCCTCGTCTTCGTCCTCCTGTCGATGCACATCTGGCTGTGGCTCCCGCAGGTGCGTACGGCTCGACCCTGGACGCGGGCGGCCGTCCTCGTTCTCGGCTTCGCGGGTCCGGCCCTCCTCGTCGGCTCGATCGCCGTCCGCCTCGGACTCGGGTTCGACGCCCCGTGGTACGTACTCGAGCTGACAGCCGTGCACTACGTCCCTCTGCTGCCCGTGGTGATCGCCGCGATCTGGCTGGCCGCCGCCCATCTCTTCGCCGCGCTCGCGCTCGGCCGCTATGCGCCCTATCCGGGAGCGAACGAGCGGCCGCCGCGCGGTCCGATCCGCAACTCCGTCCGGGCCGTGGTGCTCGCCTTCCGTGCCCGGCGGAAACCACCCGCAAACGAGGAACCCGGGCTACAGTCAGAAGCATGAGGCGGCTCCTGCGGATAGCCGGCACGCTCCTGATCGTCGGGGGCGTCGGGATGCTGCTGTGGACCGTGGTCGTCTGGCAGTGGCAGGACCCGTTCACAGGGCTCTACACCCGGTACGAGCAGCACAGACTGGCCCGGAGCTACGAGCACCGGCTGGCGAACTACCGGGCTCCGCACATTCCGTCGTTCGCGACGCCGGGCTCCACGTCGGTGCGGCGGCCGAAGGGCCCGTCGCTGGTCGTCGCCCGCCGCGACATCAGGCTGGCCGCCCGCGAGTACCGCATCTCCTCGCACGAAGGAGAGGCGATCGGCCGCATCGTCGTGAAGCGGCTCGGCCTGAACATGATCCTCGTCAACGGCACCACCGACTCGTCGCTGCAAAAGGGGCCGGGCCGCTTCCTCGGCACCTACATGCCGGGCGAGGGCCAGCTGATCTACATCGCGGGCCACCGCACGACCTATCTCGCACCGTTCTCGCACATCGACAAGCTGCGGCGCGGTGACACGGTCACGCTCTCGGTGCCGTACGGAACGTTCACGTACCGGATCACGCACCACGTCATCGTTCCCTCGGACGACCTGGCCGTGCTGCGCACGCACGGGCACGAGGTAGTGGCGCTCCAGGCGTGTCACCCGCGCTTCTTCGCGACCCACCGCTACATCGCCTACGCCAGCCTCGTGGGCTTCACGCTGCCGAGCGGCTACGGGTTCACGTGGGCTTCCGCGGCCGCGGGCGCCTGAGCCCCGGGGTCAGATCGCCAGGTAGTCGACCGTCGAGCCGGCGGCCAGCTCGCCCTCGCCGCGCGGGACGAGCACGAGCGCGTCGGCGCCTGCCGCACGCACGATCATGTGCGACTCCTGGCCCCGCAGCGGATCGAGCACGAGCTCCGACCCGTCGCGGCGAGTCCTGGCGCGGACGAGCTCCGTCCGTGTCGCGTTGCGCCGCACCGCACGCGCCCAGCGTGCCCGGCAGAAATCGGGGTCCCGGCTCGGCGGCACCCTGCAGCGCCAGCACCGCCGGGCGCACGAACAGCTCGAATCCGACCAGCGACGACACGGGGTTCCCCGGGAGCCCGAACACGAGCGTCGCGCCGCGCACTCCGAAAGAGACCGGTTTGCCCGGGCGGACCGCGACCCGCCAGAACACCTCCTCGACCCCCAGGTCGGCCTCGATCCGGCGCACGAGGTCGTGCGGCCCGACCGACACGCCGCCCGAGGTGAGCGAGCAGATCGGCGGCCAGGCCCCGCTCGAGCGCGGCGCGATGGGCGTCCTCGTCGTCCGTCGCGATCGGGCCGGCGCTCGACCTCCGCCCCGGCCGCCTGGAGCTGCGCCGCGAGCATCGCTCCGTTCGCCTCGTAGATCTCGCCGGGCCCGAGCGGCTCGCCCGGCGGACGGCAGCTCGGTGCCGGTGGCGATCACGGACCGCCCGCGGCCGACGCGCGCAGACGACGTTCGCGACCCCGGACGCGGCGAGCGCTCCGATCTGCGCCGGGCCCGAGCCGTGCGCCGGCAGCCACGACGACATCGCCGGCGCGGACGTCGCCGCCGCGCGGGCGCACGTTGGCGCCGGGCGCGCACAGCGGGCACGGTCACCTCGTTCCCGGCCACGGTCACGTGCTCGATCGGGCACGACGGCGTCCGCTCCGTCGGGCACGACGCCGCCGGTCGCGATCGCCATCGCCTCGCCCGGACGCAGCGGGCGGGGCGCCGGCCGACCGGCCGCGATGCGCTCACCGACGGGCAGCGTCGCCGGCGAGTTCGGCCGCGCGGAGCGCGAAGCCGTCCATCGCCGAGCTGGCGAACGGCGGCAGGTCGACCACCGCGCGGCCCGGCTCGGCGAGCACGCGGCCGGCGGCGTCCTCGATCGCCACCGACTCGGACGGACAGCGGCCGCACGCGCTCCAGCACGAGGGCCAGCGCCTCGTCGATCGTCAGCAGCTCGGCCACGCGCACATAATCTCCATCGGCTGTGATCTCCGTCGTCATCCCCGTCTACAACGAGGAGCGAAGCGTCGCGCTGCTCCACGACGAGCTGGCCGCGGCGCTCGACCCGATCGACCCGGCCTGGGAGGCGGTCTTCGTCGACGACGGCTCGACCGACGGCACGTTCGCCGCGCTGACGCGGCTGCACGCGGCGCAGGAGAACGTCCGCGTCGTCCGGCTGCGCCGCAACTTCGGGAAGGCCGCCGCGCTCGTCGCCGGGTTCGCCCAGGCGAAGGGCGACGTCATCGTCACCATCGACGGCGACCTCCAGGACGACCCGGCCGAGATCCCGCGGCTGCTCGCCAAGCTCGACGAGGGCTTCGACCTCGTCTCCGGCTGGAAGACGCACCGCCGCGATCCCTGGTCGCGGCGGCTGCTGTCGAGCATCTTCAACTCGCGTCGTCGGCCGCGTCTCCGGGCTGCGCCTGCACGACCTCAACTGCGGGCTCAAGGCGTACCGCGCCGAGGTCGTGCAGGGCCTGCGGATCTACGGCGAGCTGCACCGCTTCATCCCGGTGCTCGCGCACTACCGCGGCTACCGCGATCGCCGAGCTGCCCGTCAACCACCGGCCCCGCGAGCACGGACGCTCGCGCTACGGCATCGAGCGCTACATGCGCGGCTTCCTCGACCTGCTGACGGTGAGCTTCATCGGGCGCTACCGGCACCGGCCGCTGCACCTCTTCGGCGGGCTCGGACTGCTGCTCTCGGTCTCGTCGGCTTCGTGATCCTCGCCTACCTGACCGTCGTGAAGATCGCTCGGCCACGCGATCGGCCAGCGGCCGCTGCTCACGCTCGGCGTCCTGCTCGTCGTCGTCGGCATGCAGTTCCTGTCGCTGGGGCTGATCAGCGAGATGATCACGAGCCAGCACGAGGAGCGGGTCGGCGAGCGCGAGCGCTCGGAGCTGCTCGTCGACGAAGTCCTCTCCTAGGCGCCTCCGGACCGGATGCGGGTCGTCTACTTCGGGACGTACGAGCGCGACTACCCGCGCAACGCGCAGGTCATCTCGTGCCTGCGGCGGGCCGGGGTGGAGGTAGTCGAGCGCAACGCGGAGGTGTGGGAGCGGGCGACGAGAACTGGTCGGCCGGGCGCAGCGCGGCGGCCGCGGCTGGCGACGGCCGGAGGCGCGGCTCATGCTTCGACGCACGCCGCGAGCGCAGGCGGCAGACGCCCTGATCGTCGGCTATCCGGGCCAGTTCGACCTCCCCGCGGCGCGGCGGGCCGCGCGCGGTCGCCCGGTCGTCTTCAACCCGCTCGTCTCGCTCGCCGACACGCTGGTCGCCGATCGCGGCCGCTTCCGGCCACGGCTCGCTGCCGGCCCGCGCTGCTCGCCGCCGTCGACCGACAGCTCGCTGCGAGCGGCCGACCTGGTCGTGGCGGACACCCGGGCGCACGCCGACCGCTTCGCCGAGCTCGCCGGCCTGCCGGCCGGAGCGGATCGCGACCTGCTTCGTCGGCGCGGAGGAGCGGATCTTCCGGCCGGGCTGGGCCGGCCGGAGCGGTTCACGTGCCTGCTTCGTCGGGAAGCTGATCCCGCTGCACGGCCTGGAGACGATCCTCGGCGGCGGCCCGGCTCGCGCCCGAGCTCGCGTTCCGGATCGTCGGGAGCGGCCAGCTCGACTCGCTGCTCGCAGAATCGACCGGCCAACGTGGAGCACGTCCCGTGGGTCGAGTACGAGCGGCTGCCCGACGAGCTGCACCGCGCCGGCTGCGCGCTCGGCATCTTCGGCCGAGTCGGCGAAGGCGGCGCGGGTGATCCCGAACAAGGCCTTCCAGGCGCTCGCGTGCGGGACGCCGCTCGTGACCGCGGACACGCCGGCGTGCGCGCGAGCTGCTGGCGGACGGCGTCAGCGCGCTGCTCGTGCCGCCCGGCGACAGCGAGGCGCTGGCGGCCGCGTTGCGCCGCCTGGCGGCCGACCCCGGGCTCGCCGACCGGCTGTCGGTCGGCGGGCTGGCCGCGTACCGCGAGCACGCGAGCGAGGACGTGCTCGGCGCCCGCTGGCGAAGCCTCATCGAGGAGCTGCTCCGTGAGGACAAGTCGGCGCAGGATCGGCACGGTCCGGGCACAGACACGTGCGCTGGTCCGCGGTTATCGTCAACGACGAGGGAGGCGGGTTAGGCCCCACCCCTCTTAAAATGAGGGGCGGGGGTGCCCCGGAGTCCTGGCCGAAGGGGCCATGGCCGGATGAGCGGCGCGCACGAATGGGGAACAGCGCCGGACTTCGTCGGGCCGCGCCACGAGCTGCGCGAACGGCTGCTGCTGAACGAGCTGCTCGAGGCCCGGCCGGGGCTGCGGGTCCTGGACGTCGGCGCCGGCCAGGGATCGTTCTCCGCGAAGCTCGCTGCGCGACGGCTTCGAGGTCGTCAGCACCGACGCCTCGCCGGCGGCGGTCGCGGTCCTGCGCAGCAGGCTCGGCGGCGACGTCGTCGCGGCGGATGCGACGCAGCCTCCCGTTCGAGGACGCGAGCGTTCGACGCCGTCGTGCTGGGCGAGGTGCTCGAGCACGTCGAGGAGGACCGGCGCGCCGTCGGCGAGGCGGCGCGCGTGCTTCGTCCGGGCGGTGTCGCCGCTGTCTCGGTTCCCGGCAACCCACGGCTGTACGGCCCCAGCGACCGCTGGGCCGGTCACCTGCGCCGGTACACACGGGACGGGCTGATCGCAACGGTCGAGGCCGGTGGGCTCGAGATCGAGCGCTGTGTCGCGTGGGGCTTCCCGGTGTCTGCGCTCTACCATCGGCACGTCTATGAACGACACGTCGACCGGCACGGACCCGCCCAGCCAAAACGGTGGCAGCGGCCTGCCGTCTGGCTCCTCGGCTCGCTCCTCCAGCTCGACCGCCTCTTCGTCGGCGTCGAGCGCGGATCGCTGGGCTACCTCCTGGTGGCGCGGCGGCCCTAGCGCCTCGCTGCTCCTGTGGGCCGCGATCGCGGCCTACACCACCGGGTTCGCCGCGCTCTCGATCCTCCGCGACCGGGCGCTGAACACCGGGCGCTTCGACCTCGGGAACATGGTGCAGGCCGTCTGGGCCACCGCCCACGGCCATCCGCTTCAGATCACCGACCTGCGCGGAGACCAGCTCTCCCGGCTCGCCGCGCATACGGATGCGATCCTCGTGCTGTTCGCACCGCTCTGGCGGCTCTGGCCGAGCCCGAGCATGCTGCTGACCGTCCAGGCGGCCGTGATCGCGCTCGGCGCTCTCCCCGTCTTCCGCCTCGCCCGGCGCCACCTCGGCTCCGAGACCGCAGGGCTCGGCTTCGCGCTCGTGTACCTCCTGTACCCGCCGCTCGAGTGGCTGACGCTGAACGAGTTCCACCCCGTGGCGCTGGCGACGCCGCTGCTGCTGTTCGCGTTCGAGGCACTCGACCGTGACCGGCTCGGACTCTTCGCAATCTACGCGGGGCTGGCGGCGACCACGAAGGAGGAGATCGGACTGGTCGTTGCGGGAATGGGTCTCTGGTACGCGCTGGCCCGCCGTCGGCGGCGGGCAGGGCTGGTTATCGCCGCGGCCGGAGGCGTGGCGAGCGCGATCGCGATCGGACTCGTGATCCCGCACTTCAACCACGGCGCCGGCTCGAGCTTCTACTCCCGCTACGGCGACGTCGGCGGCTCCCCCGGCGGGATCCTGAAGACCGCAGTCACCCACCCGCTCCGGCTGGTGACGGCTGCGTTCGGCCACCGCGGTCTCGACTACCTCGTCGACCTGCTGATCCCGCTCATCGTGCTCTGCCTCGCCGCCCCACTCGCGCTGATCGTGGCCGCCCCCGAGCTGGCGCTCAACCTGCTCTCGGCGACGCCGACCCAGACGTCGATCCACTTCCACTACACGGCCGGCATCATCCCGGCGCTCATCGCGTCCAGCGTGCTGGGCGCAGGGAGGCTGGTGCGTGACCGTCCGCGCTTCGCCGTTCCGCTCGCGTCGCTGGCCGTGCTCGCGATGGTGATCGCCAACTACAGCCTGGGCGCGGTTCCGCTCTGGAGGTACGTGCCCGGCGGGGAAGCCTTCCAGTCCCACGCAACCGACGTGACCGAGCACGATCGCATCGCTGCTCGTGCTCTCCGGATGATCCCGTCCGGCGCGGTAGTCAGCGCGTCGAACAACCTCGCGGCGCATCTCTCGGCCCGGCGGCGGATCCTGAGCTTCCCGTTCGTCCAGGACGCGGCCTGGATCGCCGCCGACGAGACGCAGCCGGGATACGCGGACCGCATCGCGCCGGTCCCGGCCGCCGTGCAGCTGGTCTGGCTGCGCCGCAATCCTGCGTGGAAGCTCGTCTTCGAGCAGGACGGGATCCTCGTGTTCCACCGGGTCCTGCCGCCGTGAGGAGCTACAACGGGATCGTCTGGCGCAGGAGGTAGGCGGACAGGCCCAGCGTCAGCACCTGGGCCGTACGGTCTTCCTCGACGGCGGCCAGCGGAGCCGCCCAGACCACGTACCAGGCGGCCAGGTACGGCGTCGCCAGCAGGAACAGCGCCATCGCGAGCCCCAGGCGGGCGCGGCCCCGCAGCGCCTGCCAGACGAGCCAGGCGTACGCAACGACGAACAGCGCTGCGCAGAAGCCCACGGCGACGGAATGCGGCACTCCGAGAGTCGAGAGCCTGTGTGGCAGCGAGAACTTCGTGCCGTGGTTCGCGTTCCGCGCCAGTGGCCCGAAAGCGTCCACCCAGTGCACTCCGTAGTGCAGGGTCGCGATCACCACCACCGCGGCGGCGGCAATCGCGAACCCCAGATGCTCGACCTTGCGCCCCGTCGCCCGCGCCTCGAGCGCCCGCAGAGGCAGCAGCAGCACCGCCACCCACTTGAGCAGGATGGCCAGCGCCCACGCCGCCCCGGCAAGCTGCCGGCGACCGGTCGCGGCGAAGGCCAGAGCGGCGAGCACGAGCGTCGCCATCCAGGCGTCGTTGTGCCCGCCGCCCGCGAAGTGAACCGCCAGCAGCGGGTTCCAGCCGACGAAGGCGCAGGCGAAGGCCTTCCGGCGGGCGAGCCTCGCCGTCAGCCCGACCGCCGTCAGCAGCGCGGCCGCGGCGAGCGACTTGTAGATCCAGGCTGCGGCGTCGGGGGACGAGCCGGCAACCAGAGCGATCGGCTCGGCAGGCAGCTGGAAAACAGGGCCGTAGACGGAGGACGAGTGACGCCAGGCACTGCCGACATACGGGAGCGCCGGATCGCCGGGGAAGTCTGCCGGCACCGCCGTGTACGGGTTCGCGTGGTGCACGGCCGCGATGCGGCCCTGATCCCAGTACGTCCAGGCATCGCTCGAGAGCAGAAGCGGCGCCGCGAGCGGCGTGAGCTGGATCGCGACCGCCAGTGCGAGCACGGGAGCCAGCCGCGTCCTTCCGGACCGGAGCCAGGCGAGCCCGGCCAGGAACATGACGAAGGCCGCGACCTCACACACCAGGAAGATCCAGGCCCACCGCACGTCGCCGGCCGGATGCCCGCCGTGCACCGGGACGAGTGTCGACCGGGTCGGCCAGGCCACCGCGGCGCACACGGCGACGAGCAGGAGCACCGCAACGCCGGCGCCGAGCGCCGGCCTGGAACGGTCCTTCCTAGGGATTGGTTGGAGTCGGCGGGATCACCGTCGGCGGCGGCGCGGTCGGCGGCGGCGCGGTCGGGACGATCACCGGCGGCGCGGTCGCCGGTGGCGGCGCGGTCGGCGGCGCGTGGGTCGGCGTCACGGTCGCGACCGTCGGCGTCGAGGGCCGTCCCGGCGTGTGCGTCTGCGCTGCAGTGGTGCCCGACGCGGTGGTGGAAGTCGAGGACGAGGTGCCGGGGGACGTCCTCACCGGATTCGTGGACGGCACGTAGCGGAGCGCGTACGGCCGTGCCTGAAAGGCGTGAACGCGGGCGGGGTGCGCGGAGCCTGGAAGTCGATGTACGGGGTCGAGCCGACGGCGCTCTCCATGAACGCCTTCCAGATCGTCGCCGGGTACGACGGCCCGGACACGTACGTCCCGTGCACGTTCGTCATCGGGATCTCGCCGGACGCGTAGCCGATCCAGATCGTCGCTTCGAGCGTCGGCGTGTACCCGCAGAACCAGGCGTCCGCGTAGTTGTCCGTGGTGCCGGTCTTGCCGGCCGCCGGGCGGCCGAAGTACGCGCCGACGCCCGTGCCGTGCAACATGTTCTGCTCGAGCACCTGCGTCACGGTGTACGCGACCCAGTCCGGGATCACTCGGGTGCGATGCGGCTTGCCCCAGCCCGCGTCGGTGTCCACCTTGCCGCTCGAGAGCACGACCTTCCGGATCGCCATCGGCTTCGAGTACACGCCGCCCGCGGCCAGCGTCGAGTAGGCGGAGGCCATGTCGAGCGGCGACACCGCGATCGAGCCGAGCCCCATCGAAGGCACGTAGGCGCCGTCCGCGGTCGTCAGCGGCGTCTGGACGCCCAGCTTGTGCGCCATCGCCGCCACGTTCTCCGGACCGACGTCGAGCGTCATCTGCGCGAACACGGTGTTGTCCGAGTGCAGCGTGGCGTTGGTCACGCTCGTCCCGCCCAGATAGCTGTTGTCGTAGGTCGCGACGTCCCAGCATCCGCGTGGGCACGGCGTGAACGGATCGGGCTGGTAGTGGAACGGCGCCGACACGTAGTAGGTCGAGTTGGGATCCATGCCGTCGGCCACCGCGGCCGTGAGCACCATCGTCTTGAAGGTCGAGCCGGGCTGCCTACGCGCCTGCGCCACGATGTTGAACTGGCTCCGCGAGTTCCCGGGGGTCACCGCCGTCATCGCGCGGATCGCGCCGGTGCGCGGATCGATCGAGACCACCGCCGCCGACGGATCGCTGCGCTCGTAGAGCGTGTCGCGGATCGCCTTCTGGGCGGCGCGCTGGAGTCTCGGGTCGATCGTCGTGTAGACGCGGAGCCCGCCCGAGCGAACGGTGTTGGTGCCGTACTCCGTGATCAGCTGGTCGCGCACGAAGCTGAAGAAGAAGGGCTCGCGGATCGTCGTGTAGAGGCGGCCCGGCCTCAGGTTCAGATGCGGTTCTGCCGGACCGTGCGGTACTGCAGCGCGGAGATGTCTCCGTTCACGAACAGCGCGTGTAGAACCTCGTTGCGCCGGTTGAGCGCCTGCGTGGCGTGATGGAACGGGTCGAAGAGCGACGGTGCCTGCGGCAGGCCGGCGAGCAGCGCGGACTGGGCGAGCGTCAGGCTGCCGGCGTGACGCGAGAAGTACGTCTGGGCGGCGGCCTCGATCCCGTACGCGTGGTTCCCGTAGTAGACCTGGTTCAGGTACGTGTCGAGAATGCGGTCCTTCGACCAGGCCCGCGAGAGCTTGATCGCGAGGCATGCCTCCTTGATCTTCCGCTTGAACGTCCGCTCGCGGCCGATGTAGAGGTTGCGCACCAGCTGCTGGGTGATCGTCGATCCGCCCTCGACGACGCGGCCGGCCTCGAGATCCTTGATCGCAGCGCGGGCAATACCCACGTAGTCGACGCCGCCGTGCTGGTAGAACCGGCGGTCCTCGATCGCGACCGTCGCCTTCCGCACCCACGGATCGACGTTGCGGATCGCCACGGGCTGGCGGTTCTTCTCCGCGGGGATCGATCCGAGCAGCCTGCCGTCGGCGGCGTAGACGAACGAGTTCTGGCCTATCGCGACGGGGCGTAGCGACGAGAGACTGCAGCTCTGGCGGAAGGCGACGACGCTTCCGAAGCCGGCGGCGCCCACCGCCGGACACGAGAAGCACCGCCGCCACGATGATCAGCGCGATCGCGACCCGGCGGTGGCGTTGCTGGGCGCGACGGCGCTGCCGCTGCCGCCGCCGAACCCCGCTCGGCAGGTCGGGACTGCGCCGCCGAAGTTGCCGATCCTGACGCTTCTGGGTCACGCGAACACGCCGCGCTTGCGCAGCTGCTCGTGCATCCGCAGCCGCAGCGTCGCCCTCGAGCTCCGCCGCCGCGTCGACGTCCGCAGCCCAGGAGCGGAGCGCGACGGTTGCGTTGCCGGCCAGATCGGTCACGAGCACCTCTGCCTCCGGGTCATCGCCGGCAGCGTCGCGCAACGCAGCGACCACTGCTGCGAGATCGTTGTCGAGCGGAACTTGAACCGTGACCTCGGCGAGTTTCTTCCTGCTGACGATCGTCGAGTTCCGGATGGTATCCGAGGCCAGCTTCTCGTTCGGGATCACGAGCCGGTCGTTGTCGTGCATCCGGATGACCGTGTAGCTGAGCCCGATCTCCTCGACCGTCCCCAGCGTGCCGTCCATGACGATCACGTCGCCGAGGCGCAGCGGCTGCGTGATCGCGATCATCAGCCCGGCGACCCAGTTGGCCAGCGTCGAGCGCGCCGCAAAGCCGATCACCAGGCCGATCACGGCCGTCGACGCAAGCAGTCCGCCGGCCACCGCCCGCACCTGCGGGATCACGAGCAGCGCCGAGAGGATCCCGACGATCCAGATGATCGTCGTGATCGTCCGCCGGAGCACGCGATAGCGGGTGGCGGCGGAGGCGCGCAGGTCGCTTTGGGCGATGCGGCGGTCGAGCACGCGCGCCACGACCGCCGTCACGATCAGGACGGCGGCGACGATCGCGAGGGTCTCCCACCAGGGCATCGGGCTCGGAGTTCGACGGGGAGTGCGGCACTCCTCAGAGATCTAGTCGAGCGGCAGCGGCTTCCGCCCCCCGAACCCCTCCTCGGGGCCGTGCCAGTAGCCGATCTCCGCCTCGCCGACCCGCCAGCAGAGCAACACGTCGCCGCTGCGTCCTCGGGCGGGGAAGTCGACGAGGCCCCGGTCGAGATCCTTGACCAGCGCGCCGAGCTCGTGGATTCCCGCGACGCACCCCGCGATCCGGCGCGCGTACTGATCCATCTCGGCCAGCAGCGCCGACGCCGCGGCCGGATCGATGCCTCCACCGTTCCCGGCCACCGGAGCCAGCAGCTCGACGCGGCGGGTCTCCAGCGCGGCCAGCTCGCGACGAGCGGCGACCATCTCCTCGGCCAGCGGCCGCACGCTCTCCAGCGCCTCCTCGGCCTCCTCGGGCGTGAAGACGCGCCTCAAGGCGTGCTCCGGGAAGGCGGCTCCGTGCGGGACACACGGCTATGATCGGCGCCTCGTGTCCGCAGGTCAACGGCTCAGCGCACCTCGAGCGGCACGGCAGGGCTTCGAGCCGCGCGTGGGCCCGCAACCCCGTTCCCGGAGATCTTCCTCTGGAGCCGGGTCGCAATCTGGGCCGCGGCCGTATTCGCCCTGTACGTGTTCCAGCCGAACCGCAACCCACGCGCCGGAATCTGGGACGGCCCGATCTTCCACGATCTCGGCTCGTTCACGGACGTGTGGGCGCGCTGGGACAGCGGCTGGTTCCTGCGCATCGCGCAGCACGGCTACCACTCGGGCGCCGAGACGGCCTTCTACCCACTCTACCCGGGGCTCCTCGCGGGCCTCGGGCGGCTCCTCGGCGGCCACTACGTCGTCGTGGGGATCGCAGTCTCGCTCGCCGCCTGCTTCGGCTCGTTCCTCCTTTTGTACCGGGTCGCGGAGGAGCGGCTCGGCGCCGACGGCGCCCGGCGGGCGGTGCTCTACCTCGCCTTCTTCCCGATGGCGCTCTTCCTGCAGGCCGTCTACTCCGAGTCGCTCTACCTTCTGCTCACGATCGCCGCCTTCGTCCTCGCGGAGCGCCGCCGCTTTCTGGAGGCGGCCCTGGTCGCAGGTCTCGCGCTCCTGACGCGACCGGGCGGGATCGCGCTGCTCCCGCCCCTCGCCCTGCTCGCCTGGCGGGCGCCCCATCGAGGCCGCGCGCTCGGCCTCGCTCGCGGTTGCGCCGGCGCTCTTCGCGGTGTTTCCGCTGCTGCTCTGGCGGCAGACCGGCGACGCCTGGGGCTTCGCGCGCTCTCAGGAGCTCTGGCACCGGCACCTCTCGCCCGCGGGGCCTCTGGGCGGGATCTGGTCCGGCCTGAGTGCGGGCTGGGCCGGCGTCCGCCAGCTGGCCTCGGGCTCACACACGCACCTCTACTGGACGGCGGTCGGAGCCGAGCGCTCCGATCCGATGCGGACGGCGGCGATCAACCTCGAGTACCTTGCCTTCCTCGTCCTGTTCATCGTCCTGACGGTGATCGCATGGCGCCGTTTCGGAGCTCCCTACGGGCTCTTCGCCGCCCTCAGCCTCGCGATCCCGCTTTCCGTTCCGGCAAGCGACTGGCCGTTGCTCTCGCTGCCGCGGTTCGGGCTCGGCGTCTTTCCGTTCTTCCTGTCGCTCGCCGTGCTCGGCAGCCGGCCTCGCGTACACGTCGCGATCCTGGCAGTGAGCGCGATGTTCCTGGGTGTCGCCATCGTCCAGTGGTCGCTGTGGCAGTGGGTCTCGTGAGGGCGGCGCTGACGGCGGCCGCGGCCGGCCTGCTGCTCGCGGCCGGCGCCGGCTGTGGCGAGCGGGCCGAGCCGGTCGGTGCGTCCGTCCCGATGCCCACACTCACCGTCCAGGGATCGGGCGACGCGCCGACGGTCCTGCGGTCGCAGCCACACCGCATCGCGGCGGTCGGCGCAACGCCCTCCGGCATTCTCCGTGCGCTCGGCGCCGGGCGACTGCTGGTCGGCGAGCATCTCGACATCCTCAGCGGCCCGGCGCTCGTAGGCGCGCTCCGGCGCGTGCACCCCGACCTGATCGTGGGCTCGACCGAGACCGACAGCGCCGATCTCGACCGCGCACGCAAGGCGACGGGAGCGGCGGTGTACGTCGCGCCGGACGGATCGATCCGCCAGGTCGAGCAGGCAATCGACGATCTCGGGCTGCTCTCCGGCCACGGCGCCCGCGGGCGCGAGCTGGTTGCGGCGATCCAGCGTGAGCAGACGCTGGTAGCGCGAAAGCTGGCGGGCACGGCCCGCGTCAAGGTCTTCGTCGACACCGGCTTCTTCAGCACCGTCGGCGACCGGAGTCTGCTCGGCGACATGGTCCGCGCCTCCGGCGGCACGAACGTCGCCGGCGCGAATCCCGAGACCGGGCCGTTCGACCTGGCCGAGCTGGCACGACGCAAGCCGCAGGTCTACCTCGCCACCTCCGACAGCGGAGCGACGCTGGGTGCCTTGCGGCGGAATCCGAAGACCAGGCGGCTCCCGGCCGTGCAGAACGGGCGATTCGTGGTCGTGCCCGTCCGGCTCGTGCAGCCCGGGCCCGACATCGGAGCAGGTCTCGCCGCGGTCGCGAGGCTTCTCCATCCGGATGCATTTCGCTGACCTGGACGCCGTCACCGTCGACGCGCACGGGACCCTCGTCCGGCTGCTCGACCCGGTGCCGGCCTTGCGCCGAGCGCTCGCGGAGCGCGGGGTCGAGCGCGACGCCGGCGCGGTCGGGCGGGCGTTCGAGGCCGAGGCCGCTCACTACGTCACGCGCACGGCGAGCGGACGGGACGAGCAGAGCCTGCTCCGCCTGCGTGTGGACTGTGTCGCGGTCTTCCTCTCGCACCTGGAGGCGGAGCTCGAGCCCTCCGATTTCGTTCCCTCCTACGTGGCCGCACTCGTGTTCACGCCGTTCGCCGGCGCGACCGCTGCGCTCGAATCGCTCCGGGCGCGAGGGATCGCCCTCGCCGTCGTGTCCAACTGGGACATGAGTCTCGCGAGCGAGCTGGAACGGCTCGGGCTCGCCGGTCGAGTCGACACGATCGTCACGTCGGCCGGCGCGGGCGTCGACAAGCCGGACCCGGCGATCTTCCACGTGGCTCTCGAGCTGCTCGGTGTCGAGCCCGCCCGAGCCCTCCACATCGGTGACCGCGACGTCGACGAGCGAGGCGCGCGCGCGGCCGGGATGCACTTCGCGGCGGCGCCCCTGGACGGACGCCGTCGCCGGGCTCGCCCGATGACAGCCTCGAGGCCGCTGGCCGGCTGGATCGCCCTCGTCTCGGCACTCGCGTTTCTCAACTACGGCTCGCGCGCCGCCTCCGGCCAGGCGCCGAAGGACGAGCTCTACACGTGGAGTCTCGCCGCGACGTCACTCGTTCTGTTCGGCGTCGTGCTGGCCATCGTGCTCTTCCTCGCCAGGCACGACCTCCGCGGACTGCTCGCACTGCGCCGGCCGCGGTCCTGGGCGCAGGCCGCCGGGCTGGCCGTGCTCGTGATGATCGCCGTCGTCGTTCTCAGCGCCGCCCTCGACCCGCTCCTGCATCCGGGCCGCGAGCAGGGGCTCACGCCGACGCACTGGGAACCGGCCCGGGCCGCCCAGTTCGCTCTGAACTTCGCCGTGGTCGTGATCGTCGCCCCCGTCGTCGAGGAGCTCACGTTCCGGGGACTCGGCTACAGCGTCCTGCGGCCGTTCGGCCGCTGGACGGCGATCCTGCTGGTGGGCCTCGCGTTCGGGCTCGCGCACGGGCTGGTGCAGGCACTGCCGATCCTCGTCGCCTTCGGCTCGGGCCTGGCCTACCTCCGCGACCGGACCGACAGCGTCTATCCGGGCATGTTCCTGCACGCGGGATTCAACGCGCTCGTGCTGACGCTGTCCGTCACCACCTAGCGTCACTATTGTCTCCGCCATGCGCCGGGTCCCCGTCCTCATCGCGCTGCTCGCACTTCTCGCCGTGCTGGCCTGGCCCTCCGGGGCGCTCGCCGCGCCACCGGCCGTCACGGCAGCCGCGTCGCCGGCGACGGGGGCGGCACCGCTCACGGTGACGTTGACCGCGACCGGCGACCCCGCGACATACCACTGGACGTTCGGCGACGGGACAGCGGCCGACGGTAGCCCGGTGCAGCACGAGTACAGCTCCGGGGCCTACACCGCGACCGTCACGGCGACCGCGGCCGACGGCGAGACCGCGACCGCCCAGGTTCGGGTCCGTGCCGTCGCCGTGGCGCTCAGCGTCCCGCGCGCCGCGCACTACGGGGCCCGTGTGCGCTTCCGTGGCCGCGTCGTGGCGGCCCGGGCAGGGGATCGCGTCCAGATCCTGTCTGCCGGACGGCGGTTCGCGACCGTCACGGCCGGAGCGGACGGCCTCTTTCACAGGCGGGTTCGAATCCTCGGCCCCGGTCCGTACACCGCCCGTGCAGACGGTGCCGCTTCCAAGCCTCGCGCCGTTCTCGTCCACACGAAGATCACCGCGTCGATCGGAGGCGTCGGAATCGTCGGCTCGCGTCTGCAGCTGGTGGCACGCGTCCGTCCGTTGACCGCCGGAAAGCTCCGTATCCGGGTGTGGCGGAACGGGACGCAGACGTTCGACCGCGTCTACTCGGGCCCCGCGAGCGTCCAGCTCGGTACGTCCGCGGCGTCGTCGTACCTCGTGCGCGTGACGCTCGTGCCGTCGCAGGGCTGGGCCAGCCCGAGTCAGAAGCTCGCGTCGGAGGTCTTCGAGCCTTCCCTGGGGCTCGGCTCGCACGGGTCGAGCGTGCTCGCGCTCGAGCAGCGCCTGTCACGGCTGCACTACGCGTTGCAGACCGTCGACTCGTACTTCGGCGCCGACACGCGCGACGCTGTCTACGCCTTCCAGAAGATCCACGGGCTCGACCGCAGCGGCCGGGTCGATGCCACGTTCTGGCGCCTGCTCGAGCGCGCCACCGTGCCTGCCGCCCGCTACTCCGGGGACCACGTCGAGGTCGACAAGACGCACCAGGTGCTCTTCGTCGTGCGCGGCGGCAAGGTCTCGCTGATCACCCACGTATCGACGGGAGCCACCGGCAACACGCCGCTCGGGACGTGGCACGTCTACGGCAAGGTGCCGGGGTGGTTACCCGACGGCATGTTCGACTCGTCGTTCTTCCTGCGTGGGTTCGCTGTACACGGCTACCCTGAAGTGCCGCCCTACCCGGCGAGCCACGGGTGCGTGCGGGTGCCCGTCTGGTTCGCCCCCCGCCTCTACTCCCTGATCCCGTTCGGGTCTGAGGTCGACGTCTACAACTAGGTGGATTGTGGCGGGGGCGCTGGTCGTCGTCGCAGCGCTCGCCGGCTGGCTCGCGTGGGCACGTGCGAGCGAGTCGCCTGCAAAGGCGATCGTCTGGCGCGACCTCACCGGCGAGCTCGGTCCCGTGGAGTTTCCGCGCTCCACGAGCCATGCCTTCATCACCCGGGCCCGCCTGGTCAAGACTCTGCGCGCAGCGATGCCGGGCCGCGCGCCCGATCCGCCGGCGATCGACTTCGCGCGGGACGAGGCCGTCCTGATCGCCGCCGGGCCGCGGTCGAGCACCGGCTACGACCTCCGCGTCCTCTCGGTCGAGCAGCGGGGCGGCCGCGTTGTCGTCCTCGTGCGCGAGGTCACGCCCACGCTGGCCACACCGGTCACCGCCGGGCTCACCTACCCGCACCGGCTGATCGTGTTCCGGCGCCCCCACAAGCCCGTGACCGTCCGCTGGCAGGGCCGGCCGTGACCGACGACCCCGTGCTGCACGACCTGCGCGAGCAGATCACCGCGACCGACCGCGCGGTCCTCGACGCGGTCAACGCCCGCATCGAGCTGGTCGCGCGACTGAAGGCTCACAAGGACGCGCTGGGGCTCGACTTCCTCGACCCCGACCGCGAGCAGCGGCTCCTGCGTCACCTGGAAGAGGCGAACCCCGGCCCCCTGTCGGCTGACGGCGTCCGGGAGCTCTTCACGACGATCCTCGACCTCGTGAAGCGCGAGCTCTAGCTCGGAGCTTCCTCCTCACCGTCCTCGACGGCAAACTCGTCCGGGGTGACGTTGTCGAGGAACCGCTTGAACTTCGCGATCTCATCCGCGATCTCTTCCTCGTCGACGCTGTCGCCCTCGAACTCGATCGCCGACTCCTCGATCACCGAGTCGGCCGCGAAGATCGGCGCCTCGGCACGCACGGCGAGCGCGATGGCATCCGATGGGCGCGAGTCGATCTCGATTTCCGCCCCGCCGTCCTGAACCACGGTGACGGTCGCGTAGAACGTGTTCTCCTTCAGCTCCGTGACCGTAATTCGTACGACCTTGACATCGAGCTGGGAGAGCATGTCCGTCACCAGATCGTGCGTCAGGGGTCGCGGCGTCGACGCGCCCTGGAGCTTCATCAGGATCGCGGCGGCCTCGGGATGGCCGATCCAGATCGGCAGGAACCGGTTGCCGTCGGCGGTCTTCAACAGCACGATCGGCTGCTTGCCGACGAGGTCGAAGCTGACTCCGTAGATGAGCATCTCGTGCATCGGTCCTCGCCTTCGGGCGATTGTAGCCCAGGCCCCGGGCCGGACCGGGCGGCGGCGGCACGTGTGCTGTGGCGCTAGACTTCGGCGTCCCCCGGGCGATTAGCTCAGTTGGTTAGAGCGCCGCTCTGATAAGGCGGAGGTCCGTGGTTCGAATCCACGATCGCCCATCTCCCGCTGTCGCGGCACGCGCGCCACTCTCGGGTCGCTTCAGTGCGCCACGTGCGTGCGACGCAGGTAGTCCCGCACCGTGAACAGGAACGTCGGGTCCGAGGCGAGCTCGGCCAGGCCTCTCCTCGTCTCGGGGTCGAGCTCCTCTTCGTCCTCCAGCGCACTGACCATCGCGTCCAGCCGGCCCTCCTGGCAGAGAGTCGCCATCCTCAGGAGCAGGCGGCGGGCCAGGGCGTCCTGGGAGATCTGTTCGAGCGACTCGAAGTCGCGGTGCCAGAGATCGAGCATTCGCCGTGCAACGGCGCGGCGTGCCGTCTGGTTACGGGGCGATCCGCTCGAATACCTCGGCGATCTCTGCGAGGGCCTCGTCGTCGGCGTACGGAATCTCCACGCGTGCGCCGCTGACGCGTGCCTCCAGACCGGTCGCCCGCTCGACGGCGCTGCGCACGCGCTCGGCGAGCGCGGGATGGGCGCGCCGGCTCCGGCGCGGCCTCGTCCGTGCGCCCGCCCACCGGGCCGCCCGCTCCGAATCGCGCACGGACAGACCTCGGCGCACGATGTCCCGCGCGAGCCGGCGCCGCTCGTCCTGACCCGGCGCGGCCAGTACGGCGCGGGCGTGGCCCTCTGTCAGCTCGTCTCGCTCCAGCATGGCCAGCACATCGTCCGGCAGCTCGAGCAGGCGAACGCGATTGGAGACGGTCGGTTTCGAACGGCCCACCCGCTCCGCGACCTCGCCGAGGGAGAGCTCGAACTCGTCGAGCAGCACCGCGTAGGCGCGGGCCTCCTCGACCGCCGAGAGCTGCTCGCGGGCCACGTTCTCGACCAGCCCGAGAAGCAGAGAGTCCCGGTCGTCGGCCTCGCGCACGACCGCCGGAACCGTCGTGACACCCGCTTCCTGGGCCGACCGCCAGCGACGCTCGCCGGCGATCAGCTCGTAGCCGCCGGCGATCCGTGGGCGCACCAGAACGGGCTGGACGAGACCCTGGGATCGGATCGACTCGGTCAGTCCGCTGGCGGCCTCGGAATCGAACCGGCGGCGAGGCTGACGCGGGTTCGGATGGATCGCGTCGACAGGCAGGTTGGCGAGCTCGGGGCCGGCTGCGCCCCCGACCAGCACCTCCAGCCCGCGGCCGAGCCCCCTCCGCGGCGCGCCGCTAGGAACGCTCGACAAGCTCCATCGCCACCTTCCAGTACGCCTCGGCGCCGGCCGATCGGCGGGCGTATGCGACCACGGGCAGACCGTGGCTCGGCGACTCGGCCACGCGCACCGAGCGGGGCACCGCGGCCGCGAACACCAGCTTCCCGAAATGCCGCCGGACCTCCGCCTCGACGTCCGCGGCGAGCCGCGTGCGGCCGTCCACCATCGTCAGCAGCAGCCCTGCGAGTCCAAGGCGGGGGTTGAGCCGCGAGCGGACGAGGCCGACGGAGCTCACGAGCTGCGCAAGCCCCTCCAGCGCGTAGTACTCGGCCTGAACCGGCACGATCACGCGGTCCGCCGCCGCCAGAGCGTTCACCGTGAGCGGGCCGAGAGCCGGCGGGCAGTCGATGAACACGAATGAGTAGTCGCCGGAGCCGTGCGCGAGCGCGTCCGCGAGAAAGCGCTCCCCGTCGCCGCGGGACGAGAGGTCGACGGCGGCCCCCGCGAGATCCGGCTTGGACGGGATGAGGTCGAGATTCTCGAATCGGGTCGGCCGCGCCAGCTCGGCCACCGGTGCGCCGTCGAGCAGATCGATCGAGCTGATCCCGTTCGCCCGCTCTCCCAGCCCGGACGTGGCGTTCGCCTGCGGATCGAGGTCCACGACGAGCGCGCGCTCGCCGGCCTCGGCGAGGCACGCCGCGAGGTTGATCGCGGTCGTCGTCTTGCCGACGCCGCCCTTCTGATTCGCGATCGCGTAGACCCGGCCCACGCGGAGGAGCCTAGTCACGCGAGAGGACGTTTCCGCGCGATCCCGGGCCGGCGCGGAAAGCCCGGCGGCGTGGCTGCGAGCTTCGGCAGGACGAGCAGCCCGTCGTGCAGCTCGGGCGGCCCGGCGGCGAGCTGCACGCAGACGCGTGCGACCGCAGCGAGGTCCGCGGTCGGGCCGACGAACAGCACCGCGGCGCCGCCGGCGCGCACGAGCGGCAGGCACCACTCGGCAGCCACGGGCGGCGGGGCGAGCGCTTTCGCCACCGCCACGCCGTACGTGTCGGGCACCTGCTCCTCGGCCCGACCTCGCACGACCTGCACGTTCGGCAGCTCCCGCGCCCACTGCTCGAGGAACGCGCATTTCTGCCTGCTCGGCTCGAGCAGGGTGATCGCGCGCTCGGGCAGAGCGCAGGCGAGCGGAATGCCCGGAGCCCCGCCGCCCGAGCCGACGTCGACGACCGGCCCTTCCATGCTCCGGACGACCGGAGCGGCACGCAGGCTGTCCTCGAGCAGCGCCCGCCGGGCGTCCTCGGGCTCGCGTGCGGCGGTCAGGCCCGGCGTGGAGACGAGCGCGGCGAGCCAGCGCTCGAGCAGATCAGGCTCGGGCCACTCGGCCGGACGACGACGAAGCGGTTCGGCTCGGTGCCCTCGCTCGTCGTCTCGACGCCGGCGACGTCCTTCAGGCGGAGGTGGACGACCTTGCGCTCGACGGCCGTCATCGGCTCGAGCTCGACGGCGCTCGCGCTCTGCAGGGCCCGCTCGGCGCTGCGCACCGCGAGCGCGTCGAGCGTCGCCTGCCGCCGCGCCCGGTAGCCGGCTGCGTCGACGACGATCGGCTTGAACTCACCGGCGCCGCGGTCGCGGTGCGCGATCGCGTTCGCGAGGTACTGCAGCGCGTCGATCGTCTGGCCGTGCTTGCCGATGAGAAGGCCGAGGTCCCGGCCGAAGCAGGAAGCGGTGATCGCTCTCGGCGTCCTCGTGAATCTCGACTCGGCACTGGAGCTCGAGCGTGCCGGCGAACCGCTCGAGCAGCTCGCGCGTGCGCGCGGCGGCCGCGCTCTCGTCGGTCGGCGCCAGGGCCGGCGGGGCTGAATCCGAATCGACCATCGCCACGACCCGGGCCGGCGCGAAGCCGACGCCGAGCAGTCCGCGCTCGCCCTCGGAGACCACCTGGAACCGAACGGCACTCTTGTCGAGCCCCGGATGCAGGCGCTCGAGCTCGCGCAGCGCCTGCCACTTCGCCTCGCCGACGGTCTCGCCCGTCGTCTCGACCTGGAGCTCGTCCGTCACCGCCGGCCGCCGCCCTTCTTCTTGCGCCTTACCTGGCGCGGCTGCCGGGGCTGCCGCTTCGGCGCGGCGGGCTTGTCCGGCTGAGCGCCGTTGCCCGCGTCCGGCGGCGGCTCGCTCGGCGGCGTGCGCGAGCTGCGACGAGCGAACTGCGGCAGCGGCGTCTTCGGGACGAGCCGGCGCGTGATGATGCCCTGGCCGACCGTCCACAGGTTGGTCGTCACCCAGTAGATGACGAGCCCGACCGGGAAGTTGAGCAGGAACGTGATGAAGAACAGCGGCAGGATCATCATCAGCGTGCGCTGCGTCTTGTCCATCGTCGCCGACATGAAGTACGTGGACGAGATCTGGCTGGCCGCGTAGATCGCCAGCAGCAGATAGCCCGACCAGTGGGCGACGGCGTGGTCGGCGATGCTCGGCACGAAGCTGTGGCCGAGCCAGGAGAAGTCGCCGCGGTCGACGCAGAACTGCGCGGCGGTTCCCGTGTGCCCGGGGCACGGCGGGTGCTTCGCGAAGTGCCGGAGCACGAAGTAGAGCGAGATGAAGACCGGGAACTGCGCCAGCACCGGCAGGCACGAGGCGGCCGGGTTGATGCTGTTCTCCTTGTAGAACTTCATCATCTCCTCGTTCATGCGCTGGCGGTCGCCCTTGTACTTCTTCTGGATCTCCTTCATCTGCGGCGCGTGGCGCTGCAGGCTCTGCATCGAGTGGATCTGACGCACAGTCAGCGGAACGAGCAGCGATCCGCACCATGATCGTGAGCGCGACGATCGACCACGCCCACGGCAGCCCCGCCGTCACGTGAAGCCAGTCGAGAATGCTGCGGAGCGCGTCCTCGAGCGGCGTCAGCGGGCTGAGACGAGCATCACGCGGCCTCACCCTTTGCCCGGCGTCCGAACAGCCGCTGATCCTCCACGCGGTCGACGCCGCCGTGGCTCCAGGGGTGGCAGCGCAGAAGCCGCCAGCCGGCGAGCACCGTGCCGCGGACGAGCCCGTAGCGTCGCAGCGCGTCGATCGCGTACTGCGAGCACGACGGATGGAACTTGCAGGTCGCCGGGAAGAGCAGGCCGACGCTGTGGCGATACGCCAGCACGAGCCAGACGCCGACGGCGGCGGGTACGCGCCGCACCCTATTCACCCAGGACCTCCGAGACACGCGCCCGCAGCCAGTCGAACCCGCGCCGCTGCGCAGCGTCGGCCAGCCCGGGCCGGGCGACGAGCACGTAGTCCTGGCCCGGCGGGACGTCGTCCAGCATGGACGCGCCAGGCCTCTCGCAGCTGCCGTTTGATGCGGTTGCGAACGACGGCGTTGCCCACCGCGCGGGGAACCGCCAGGCCGAGCCGCGGCTCCAGGCCGGAATCGCGAGGAAACCAGTACAGCGTGAGAAACCGGGTCGACGCCGAGCGGCCCTGGCGGTAGACGACGTCGAAGTCCCGCGAGCGGGAAAGGCGGTGGCGGCGCTGCACCTGGCCGACCTGGTCTCAGGCCGAGAGCCGCTTGCGGCCCTTCGCGCGGCGACGCTTCAGGATCACGCGGCCGGCGCGGGTCGACATCCTGGCGCGAAAGCCGTGACGACGCTTGCGACGGCGTACATTGGGCTGGTAAGTCCGTTTCATACAGGAGAGGCGAGCGGCCGAGCGGGTCTGCCCCGACGGGCAGCGGCCCGAGTATAGCGACGCCGAAATACCCGGTTGTCCACAGCGCCGTCGTGATACAAGCGGACTGCCGAACCTCGCACAGAGCAGGGTCGGAGGCGAGCAAGCGTCGTCTGCCCTGACGGCAGTCCACATCTGTGGACAGTCGTGTGGAACTGCGAGAAGTTCCTGCTCAGAGGCCACTTTTGAGACCCAGTTGCGGCCGGACAGACCCCTGTTCGCGCCGTCCTGACGTTGCTATGCTCGCCCATCCTCCTCGACCGAAGGACGAGCTGAACCCCCAAGTGGAGCGTCAAAACGAGCCGACTGCCGACACGCTCTGGGCCGAGGTCGCGGAGCGGCTCAGAGGGGCACTCAACGACACCACCTACCGGACCTGGTTCGCCGATGCGGGCGGAGTGGAGCTGACGGACGACGCGTTCACCATCAGCGTCCCCAACGACTTCACGCGGGAGTGGATCGAGAACCACTTCCTCGGACTGATCCAGGCGGCCGTCCGTGACTCGACCGGCCAGGACCGACGCGTCCGGCTGGCCGTGCGCCAGCCGGAAGGAGCCGTCGCGGTCGTCGAGCCCGACCGGACGCCGGTCGCGGGCCTGAACCCGAAGTACACCTTCGACCTCTTCGTGATCGGTTCGTCCAACCGCTTCGCGCACGCCGCCGCGCTGGCGGTGGCCGAGGCGCCCGCCCAGGCGTACAACCCGCTCTTCATCTACGGCGGCACCGGGCTCGGCAAGACCCATCTGATGCAGGCGATCTCGCAGTACGTCGCCGAGCACTCGGGCGAGCTCTCGGTGCGCTACGTGACGAGCGAGACGTTCATGAACGACTTCATCAACTCCCTGCGCGACAAGCGGATCGAGGGTTTCAAGCAGCGTTACCGCACCTACGACCTGCTGCTCATCGACGACATCCAGTTCTTCGAGAACAAGGAGCGGATCCAGGAGGAGTTCTTCCACACCTTCAACTCCCTCTACGAGGCCGGCTCGCAGATCGTGATCTCGTCCGATCGGCCGCCGCGGGAGATCTCGACGCTCGAGGAGCGGCTGCGCTCGCGTTTCGAGTGGGGGCTGATCACCGACATCCAGCCGCCCGACCTGGAGACGCGGATCGCGATCCTGCGCAAGAAGGTGAAGACGGACGGGATCCACATTCCCGACCCACAGGTGCTGACGTTCATCGCCGGCCGCATCTCCAGCAACATCCGCGAGCTCGAGGGCGCCCTCACGCGCGTTGTCGCCTTCTCGTCGCTCACCGGCGGGCCGATGACCGTCGAGCTCGCGCAGGAGGTGCTCAAGGACGTCTTCCCGCAGGGCGAGCTGCCGGCTGTCTCGATCGACCGGATCCAGCGAACCGTCTCGCGAGCGCTTCGGCCTCTCGATCGAGGAGCTGTGCGGCGACCGCCGCTCGCAGAACATCGTCTATCCGCGGCAGGTCGCGATGTACCTCTCGCGTGAGCTCACGGACTCCTCGCTGCCCAAGATCGGCAAGGAGTTCGGCGGGCGCGATCACACCACGGTCATCCACGCGACGTCCAAGATCGCCCGCCTGATCCGTGAGGATCGCTCTGTGTACAACCTGGTGCAAGAACTGACCGCAAGGATCAAACAAGTACGGTGACATCTGTGGGTCCAGCACTCGTCCCCGATCGCGCCCTGTCGAAAACGGCTCGTTGTGCGCATGTTCCGTCCACAGCCCCGACCGCACGGCGACCGGGTTGGAGGCCGTCATCCCCGTCGTCCACACTCCTTACTACTACGACGAAGGTTTTTAAATGATCAGTACTGATGTAGTAACCGGCTCCGGCATGAAGCTCACCTGCTCGCGGGACGAGCTCGTCCAGAAGCTCGCACTCGTGTCCAGGGGCGTCTCGTCCCGGATGTCCGTGCAGATCCTCGCCGGAATCCTGCTCACCGCCGGCGAGGGCAGGCTCTCGCTGGCCGCCACCGACATGGAGGTCTCGCTGCGGAGCTCGCTCGGCGCCGAGATCGAGGGCGAGGGCGCCGCCGTCGTGCCTGGGCGCCTGCTGGTCGATCTGGCCCGCGAGCTGCCCGCCGCGGATGTCTCGATCGAGCACCGACCCGACGAGAGCGTGCTGCGCGTCGACTGCGGCTCCGCGAGCTACCGGCTCAACACGTACAGCGTCGACGATTTCCCGCAGGCTGCCCGAGGTCGACGCGGCGGCGCTGCACCACGTCGAGCGAGGCGCGCTGCTCGAGACCGTTGCGCGTGTCGTCCGCTCCGCCTCTCGCGACGAGTCCCGTCCCGTGCTGACGGGGATCCTCGTCCGCTTCGAGCCCGGCAAGCTCGTCATGGCCGCCACGGACTCCTACCGGCTCTCCGTCAAGGAGACGCCGATCGAGAGCGAGTCGCTCGAGCTGGAGGCGATCGTCCCTGCCCGGGCGCTCGGAGAGCTGGCCAGGATCGCGCAGGCCGGGGACACGATCCAGCTCGGCGTCCGCGAGAACCAGGTGATCTTCGGCGCCGACGACACGTGGCTCACCACCCGCCGCATCGACGGCCAGTTCCCGAACTACCGCCAGCTGCTGCCCGAGAGCTTCGAGCACGAGGTGACGCTGCCCCGCGCAGAGCTGCTCGAGAGTCGTCACGCCGCACGGCCGTGCTGGCCCAGCGCAACTCGCCGCTGCGTCTGCGCTTCGGCGACGGCGAGCTGGCGATCAGCGCGCAGACCCAGGACGTCGGCGAGGCCCGCGAGACGCTGCCGGCGGCGTTCACCGGCGACCCGCTCGAGATCGGCTTCAACGCCGAGTTCCTCAAGGACGGGATCGAGTCGGTCTCCGCGGACGAGCTGTCAGCTGAAGCTGATCAGCCCGCTGCGGCCGGCCGTGATCCAGGCCGACGGCGACGACTTCGTGTACCTGATCATGCCGATCCGGCTGGCCGGCTGATCGTCCGCTCGCTCTCGCTGCGCGACCTCCGCTCGTACGCCCGGCTCGACCTCGACCTCGAGCCGGGGCTCGTGCTCGTCGTCGGGCCCAACGGGGCCGGCAAGACGAACCTGCTGGAGGCGATCCACCTCGGCACGCAGGGCTTCTCGCCGCGCACGCGGACGGACGCGCAGCTGATCCGCTTCGGCTGCGCTGCGGCCCGGGTCGCGCTGCGCGGCGAGCGGGCCGGCGTGCCGGTCGACACCGAGCTCGTCCTGCGCACCGGGCGAGGGCAAGCAGGCGACGCTGAACGGCGCCCGGCTGCGGGCCGCCGAGCAGCTGCGGCTGGAGGTCGCGACGCTCGTGTTCACGCCCGACCGGCTGGCGGTCGTCAAGGGCGGGCCGGCCGCGCGGCGTGCCTACTTCGACCGCGTGCTCGGGCCGGCTGTTCCCGCCGTCGGCCGCGCTGCCGGCCGAGTACGGCGCCGCGGTCGCGCAGCGGAACGCGGCGCTGCGCCGCGTCGCCGCCGGCTTCTCGTCCCGGGACGCGCTCGCGCCGTGGACGGCGCAGGTGGCCGAGCTCGGGCGCGCGGCTCGTCGAGGCCGCCAGCTCGCGCTGGCCGAGCTCGAGCCGTGCTTCGCCGAGCGGGCCGGCGAGCTCGGGCTGCCCGACGGCGCGCTCGCGCTACGACGCCGAGCCGCCGACGGAGGCGCAGCTGGAGGCGCGGCTCGACCGCGACCTCGACCGCGGCGCCACCGGGATCGGCCCGCATCTCGACGACGTCGCCGTGCTCTCGGGCTCCCGCGACCTCCGCGTCTTCGGCTCCCAGGGCGAGCAGCGGCTCGCCGTCCTGTCGCTGCTGCTCGGCGAGGCCGACCTGCTCGACCGAGCGCGGCCCGGCGCCGCCGCTGCTGCTCCTCGACGACGTCCTGTCCGAGCTCGACCCCGGCCGCCGGCGGATCCTGGCGGACCGCATCTCCGGCCGCGGCCAGGCGCTCGTCACGGCGACGAGCGCGGCGGCGCTCCCGGTCGAGCCCGGGCTCGTGCTCGAGGTCGCGCCCGGCGAGGACGGCAGCGTGGTGACCGAGCGCTGATGGACACGCATCGGCCCGGAGGTCGAGCGCGAGCTCGCCCGGTTCGGCCCGGCGGCCGGGATGGGCCGCATCGTCGAGGCCTGGCCCGGCTGCGTCGGCGAGTCGGTCGCGCGCAACGCCTGGCCCGCGCGGCTCTCCCGCGACGGAACGCTGCACGTGTACGCGAGCTCCTCGGCGTGGGCCTTCGAGCTCGGCCAGCTCGAGCCGACGGTCCGCGGCCGGCTGCAGGAGGCGCTCGGCGACGACGCGCCGGCCCGGCTGCGCTTCGCGCCGGGGCGGCTTCCGGAGCCGGATTCGCCGCCCGCCGAGCAGCGGCGGGCGCCGCCGCCGGCGCCCGGTCCGGCGGAGCTGCGCGGCGGCCGCGGCGGCGGCCTCCGTGATCGAGGACGACGAGCTGCGCGAGCTGGTCGCGCGGGCGGCCGCGGCGAGCCTCGCGCAGGCCGCCTGCCGACCGCGCGTGTCTGGTAGACTCCGGGTAGCCCGGAAGCAGGGAATTGCAGGGCTTTTTTCTATGTCTGAAGCTACCTACACCGCAAAGGACATCACCGTCCTCGAGGGCCTCGAGCCGGTCCGGCTGCGGCCCGGGCATGTACATCGGCTCGACCGGCTCGCGCGGGCTCCACCATCTCGTCTGGGAGGCCGTCGACAACTCGGTCGACGAGGCGCTCGCCGGCCGCGCCGACGCGGTCGACGTGATCCTCCACCCGGACAACTCGGTGACCGTCCGCGACAACGGCTCGGGCATCCCGGTCGACGTGATGCCCGACCAGGGCCTGCCGGCGCTCACCGTCGTGCTGACGAAGCTGCACGCGGGCGGCAAGTTCGGCGGCGAGGGCTACAAGGTCTCGGGCGGCCTGCACGGCGTCGGCATCTCGGTCGTCAACGCGCTCTCCGAGTGGCTCATCGCCGAGGTGCGCCGCAACGGGCGGATCTACCGGCAGGAGTTCACGCGCGGCGTGCCCGGTCGGCGACATGCAGGAGCATCGGAGACGCCGGGCCCGAGACCGGCACGACGATCACGTTCATGCCCGACAGCGAGATCTTCGAGGAGATCGAGTGGTCGCGCGACACGCTCATCCAGCGACTGCGCGAGACCGCGTTCCTCACCCGCGGGCTGCGGATCACGCTCATCGACGAGCGTGAGGGCGAGTGGCAGCAGGAGTTCCTCTACGAGGGCGGCATCCGCGACTTCGTCGACCACGTGAACGCCGACCGCAGCCCGATCCACCCGCACATCGCCTACTTCGAGAACGAGGACGAGGAGGGCCGCGGCTCGGTCGAGGTCGCGCTGCAGTGGAGCAGCAGCTACGTCGAGTCGGTCTTCTCGTTCGCCAACAACATCAACACCCACGAGGGCGGTGCGCACCTCTCCGGCTTCACCGCGGCGCTGACGCGCACGCTCAACGTGTTCGCCCGGTCGGAGGGCATGCTCAAGGAGAAGGCGCCGTCGCTCGAGGGCTCGGACACGCGCGAGGGCCTCGCCGCCGTCATCTCCGTCAAGCTCCGCGAGCCCCAGTTCGAGGGGCAGACGAAGACGAAGCTCGGCAACCCGTGGGTGCGCGGCTTCGTCGAGAAGACCGTCAACGCGCGCCTCGCCGAGTTCCTCGACGAGAACCCTGCCGACCGCAAGCGGATCCTGCTGAAGGCCGTCGAGGCGTCGCAGGCCCGCACGGCCGCGCACAAGGCGCGCGAGGTGAGCCGCAAGGGCGCTCTCATCGGCGGCGGCCTGCCCGGCAAGCTCGCCGACTGCCAGTCGACCGACCCCGAGCACTGCGAGCTGTACCTCGTCGAGGGCAACTCGGCCGGCGGCTCGGCGGTCGACGCGCGCGACAAGAACTTCCAGGCGATCCTGCCCCTGCGCGGCAAGGTCATCAACTCCGAGAAGAACCGGATCAACAAGGTGCTCTCGAACACCGAGATCCAGGCCATGGTCACCGCGATCGGCTGCGGCATCGGCGTCGAGTTCGACATCGAGAAGCTGCGCTACCACCGCGTGATCGTGATGACCGACGCCGACGTCGACGGCTCGCACATCCGCACGCTGCTGCTCACCTTCTTCTACCGGCAGATGCAGGAGCTCGTCGAGCGCGGGCCACATCTACATCGCGGTGCCGCCGCTCTACAAGATCAAGGTCGGCAGCCAGGAGCGCTACGTCGAGAAGGAGTCGCAGTTCGAGGAGATCCTGATCCGCGACCGTGCCAAGGACATCGAGGTCACCGACCGCACCGGCGAGTCGTTCCGCGTCACCGAGACGCGCCACCAGCGGCTCGTCCGGGCGCTCAACGAGTTCGACGGCTGGCTCTCGCGGCTCCGCGCGGACTTCGGCAACGGGCCGGCGTCCTTCGTCGTCGCGCATCGCCTCGTCGAGACGGACGCGTCGTCTCCGGAGCAGGTCGAGGCTGGCGCTCGCCGACCTCGGCGACGAGATCTACGAGCTCGCCTTCGCCGGCGCGACCGACGACACGGTGCGCATCAAGCTGATCGAGCGCGAGACGAGCGCCGCGACGCACGTCGACCTGCCCGGCCGAGCTGCTCTCGTCGCGGGCCTACGCCGGGCTGCGCCGCGCCTACGGCGCGCCTCGTCGAGATCGCCGGCCTGCCGCCGTTCACGATCGCGCTCGGCAAGAAGTCCCGCTCCGCCGCGACGTTCGAGGAGGTGCGCACCGGGATCCTCGACCTCGCCAAGGAGGGGATCCAGCTCAGCCGCTACAAGGGCCTCGGCGAGATGAACTCCGAGGAGCTCTGGGACACGACCATGAACCCGGACAACCGGATCCTCGTCCAGGTGAACGTCGACGACGCGCTGCTCGCCGACCGGATCTTCTCGATGCTGATGGGCGACCAGGTCGAGCCGCGCCGCGAGTTCATCGAGCAGAACGCGAAATACGCGCGCCTCGATGTCTGATCCGAACGTGAGGACACATGTCCAGCATTGACCCGCTCGGCATCGGCCGCGTCGAGTCGCGCGAGGTCGAGGAGGAGATGCGCTCGAGCTTCCTCGACTACGCGATGAGCGTGATCGTGGCGCGCGCGCTGCCCGACGTGCGCGACGGCCTGAAGCCCGTGCACCGCCGCGTGCTCTACGCGATGCACGAGACCGGCCTCCAGCCGAACCGCCCGCGCGTGAAGTGCGCAGCGGTCGTCGGCGAGGTCATGAAGAGCTTCCATCCGCACGGCGACGCGTCGATCTACGACACCCTCGTGCGCATGGCGCAGCCGTTCTCGCTGCGCTACCCGCTCGTCGATCCGCAGGGCAACTTCGGCAACATCGACGGCTACTCGGCCGCTGCGATGCGCTACACGGAGTGCCGGCTGGCGCCGATCGCCACCGAGCTGCTGCGCGACATCGACGCCGACACGGTCGACTTCGTCCCCAACTACGACGAGTCGCGCCGCGAGCCGTCGGTGCTCCCGGCCCGCTTCCCGAACCTGCTCGTCAACGGCTCGGCGGGAATCGCCGTCGGCATGGCGACGAACATGCCGCCGCACAACCTCGGCGAGGTCGTGGACGCGATCGTGGCGATGATCGACGACCCGACGATCGACGTCGACCGGCTCGTCCCAGCACGTCAAGGGCCCCGACTTCCCGACGCGCGGCGTGATCCTCGGCCGCGAGGGGATCCGCGAGGCGTACCGCTCGGGCCGCGGCCGCATCGTCATGCGCGCCCGGGCCCACATCGAGGAGCTGCGCGGCGGCCGGACGGCCGTCATCGTCACCGAGCTCCCGTACGGCGTGCGGAAGGGCGGCGACGAGGGCGTCATCCGCAAGATCGCGGAGCTCGTCAAGGACAACGTGCTGAACGAGATCTCGGGGATCAAGGACCTCTCCGACAAGTCCGGCATGCGGATCCAGATCGAGCTGAAGCGCGAGGCGATCCCGCAGGTCGTGCTCAACAAGCTCTACAAGCACACGTCGCTGCAGTCGACGTTCGGCTACAACGCGGTCGCGCTCGTGGACGGCGTGCCGCGCACGCTCTCGCTGCCCGAGCTGATCCGCCACTACCTCGACCACCAGCGCGACGTCGTCACCCGCCGGCTGAAGTACGAGCTGCGCAAGGCCGTACGCCGCGCCCACGTCCTCGAGGGCTACCTGATCGCGCTCGACAACATCGATGCGGTCATCGCGCTTGATCCGCGGCTCCGACAGCACCGAGGCGGCGCGCACCGGCCTGATGGAGAGGTTCGAGCTGTCCGAGATCCAGGCGCAGGCGATCCTCGACATGCGCCTCGCGCGGCTCACCGGCCTCGCCCGCAAGGAGATCGAGGCCGAGTTCCACGATCTGCAGGAGCGGATCGCCGAGCTGCGGGACATTCTCGGCGACGAGGCGAAGATCGACGGCGTCATCCGCGAGGAGCTGCTCGAGCTGCGCGGCATCTACGGCAAGAACGACGAGCGACGCACCGAGATCGTCGCCAGCGAGGGCCAGTTCGACCTCGAGGATCTGATCGCGGAGGAGGACATGGTCATCGCGATCACCCAGTCGGGCTACATCAAGCGGCTGCCGGTGACCGCCTACCGCGAGCAGCGCCGCGGCGGCATCGGCGTGATGGGCATGGATCTGAAGGACGACGACTACATCGAGCACCTCTTCGTCGCCTCGACGCACGACTACATCCTCTTCTTCACCTCGGTGGGCAAGGTCTACCGGCTCAAGGTGCACGAGCTGCCGCTCGGCTCGCGCCAGTCGAAGGGCCGCGCGGTCGTCAACCTGCTCCCGTTCCGGCAGGACGAGATGATCCGCGCCGTCGTCGCCACCCGGGACTTCAAGGACTCGCGCTATCTCGTCTTCGGAACCAAGCGCGGTGTCGTCAAGAAGACGGAGTTCATCGCCTACAACACGCCGCTGAAGGCGGACGGGATCATCGCCATCAAGCTCCGCGAGGGCGACGAGCTCGTCGGCGTGCGCCGCTCGTCCGGGGACGACGACGTGCTGATGATCTCGCGCAAGGGCCAGGCTGTGCGGTTCCACGAGAGTGCCGTGCGGCCGATGGGCCGCTCCACCGAGGGTGTGCGCGGGATGAGGCTGCGGGCCGGCGACGAGGTGATCGAGATCGCGATCGCCAAGGACGACGAGGATCTGCTCGTCGTCACCGAGAACGGCTTCGGCAAGCGGACCCGCGTCGGCGAGTACCGGCGGACAGGGCCGCGGTGGGCTGGGCGTCAAGACCGTGCAGCTCACCGAGGCGCGCGGCAAGCTCGCCGGCGCCCGCGTCGTCCGCGACGGTCTGCACCTGATGCTGATCTCCACCGCCGGGACCGTGATCCGGATGCCCGTCGAGGAGGTCAAGCGGCTCGGCCGGGCGACCCAGGGCGTGACCGTGATGCGCCTGCGCGACACCGGGCAGACCGTGTCCAGCCTGGCTCTCGTCGCCGAGTCGGATGACGACGTCGCACTGGAGGTCGGGTCCGAGCCGGACACGGACGAGCCGGCGACTGCCGCCGAGCCCGTGACCGGCGAGGCCACCTCCGATGGCGGCCGAGCTCGATGGTCGAGGGCTGGAGGATCCGCCGGCCGAGCCCTGAGCCGCGCGCTCGCGTCGCGGTCCCGGGAGGTCGGTCCTTTTCAAAACCTACGCGGGGCGCTATACCTTTCGGTCAGGGCAACGCCTTCTCGAAAGAAGGGTTTCCATGGCGTACACCGAGCCGGCCGACTTCCTGGAGCCGGTGAACATTGCCGACCATCTGGACAAGGTGGAGCTCTATCTCGGGCAGGTCTGCCAGATCGCGGGCATCTCCAAGATGCAGCTCGACTACTGGACCAACAAGGCCCAGATTCCCACGAAGGGGAAGAAGCAGCGCATCTACGACGTCGAGGCGCTGGAGACCGTGATGCTCATCAAGCAGGCGAAGGACAAGGGCCTGAACCTCGGTGCGGCGATCGACGCCGCCCGCCGTTTCCGAGAGACCCGCTAGAACTGCCGCCGGAAGTCCGGCCCGGGCTTCGCCGTGGCCATGACGACTTCCGCGGGAGAGCTCGCCTTCCTTCGCGGTCCCGCGAGCGGCCGCTTCCATCTGCCGCTCTTCGATCGGCCGTCCTGGGGGCGGCACACATTCGATACAGATCCGGCACAGATACGTGTGAATCTTCGCGAATAGCGGTGTTGGTGGGCGGGCGTGGTGGGATCCCGCTACACGCGTCACTTCGTCTGTCAGCCTGCACCCCGCAGAGCGGCCGCCGCCGTCTCGGGCGCCAGCGCGTTCAGGTACACGCCCGGCGCCAAGCTCCAGCCCGGCGAGAATGGTCAGCCGCGGGAGCACCTCGATGTGCCAGTGGCCGCCGGTGTGCAGCCAGAGGTTGATCGGCCGCGGCCCCTCGACCGCCCTGAGGCGACGCAGACCCTCGGCCGCCAGGGCGAGAGCAGATCCGAGCCGGGGGCTCTCGAAGCCGTCCTGCTCGTGCTCGACGGGAGCGACGAGCAGCTCGTACGGCAGCCGGCCGGCCCACGGGCAGAGGAGCACGAGCCCCTCGCGTTCCGCCACGACACGTGCCCCCTCGGCCCGCTCGCGCTGGACCAGCGCGCACACGCGGCAGTCGCCGTCTCGCTCGGCCGCTGCAGCAGGCGGCTCCTCCGGGAGCCAGACGAGCTGCGAGTGCGAGTGGGCCAGGCTCGCGCCCGCCTCCCGCCCTTCGTTGACGAGCGCGTGCAGATGCGGAAGCCCCTCTGCCCGCCGGGCCCGGGCCCTCCGTCCGCCAGGCCTCGGCGACGAGGTCGAGCAGGGTTGTCGTCGAGGTCGGCCAGCGTGCGTGCGTGCGCGGGCCCGTGGACGACGACCTCCTGGCGCGGGAAGGCCGGATAGAGGTTGGGCACGACGCGGACGCGCCAGCCGGGTGAATCGGGCGTCGCGGCCGGCCGGCGGCTCCGAGCGCGAGCACCTCGGGCGGCGTGCGATCTTCCCGGCCCTCGCAGAACGGGCACGAGTCGAGCTCCTCGCGCCGAGGGCGGGTCGAGCTCGGTGCGCTCGGCCCCGGGTCGCCGGCTGCGCCCCGGCGCGACCGCGACGAGCCTCCCGGTGAGCGTGTCGCGGCGGAGGTCGGGCTTCCGCGCGCGGAGCGGTCAGGAACCGGCCTTGCTCGTCCCGGCCGCCGAGCTTCTGGATGAACGGCCCGAACAGGTCGATCGGCGCGGGGAAGACGATGGTGGTCGACGCAGACGGGCCGAGCTCCAGCAGCGTCTGGAGGTAGCGGAGCTGGAGCGCGATCGGGTGCTCCTCGATCACCGACGCCGCGTCCTTCAGCCGCTCGGACGCCTGGAACTCACCCTCGGCGGCGATCACCTTGGCGCGGCGCTCGCGCTCGGCCTCGGCCTGCCGTGCCATCGCGCGCTGCATGCCGGTCGGGATCTCGACGTCCTTGACCTCGACGATCGACACCTTGATTCCCCACGGCGCGGTGGCCTCGTCGATGATCGTCTGCAGGATCGCGTTGATCTTGTCGCGCTCGGAGAGGAGCTCGTCGAGCATGTGCTGGCCGAGCACCGACCGCAGCGTGGTCTGGGCGATCTGCGAGGTGGCGACCATGAAGTTCTCGACCTGGACGATCGCGTTCATCGGCTCCACGATCCGGAAGTACGCGACCGCGTTCACGCGCACCGGCACGTTGTCCTTGGTGATCACCTCCTGCGGCGGCACGTTGAGGGTGATCGTGCGCAGGTCGACCTTCACCAGCTGGTCGACCACGGGGATCTTGAGGAAGAGCCCCGGCCCCTTCGGCGGGTCGAGCAGGCGACCCAGCCGGAACATGACGCCGCGCTCGTACTCGCGTGCCACGCGGATGGCCGACAGCGCGAAGATGACGACCAGGAAGAAGACGACGCCGAGTCCGATCAGGGCCGCGTTCATGGGGATCCTTTCGTGAGGTCGGGGCCGATCCTAGTGCAGCTACGCGGTCGAGATGGTCGGGCGCACGACGAGCACCAGGCTTTCCTCGTCGACGGCCGCGACCTCGATGGGCTCGCCGTCGTACAGCGGATCGTCGCCGGCCGGCCGCGCACGCCAGATCTCCCCGTGGACGAAGACCGTCCCCTCGCTGCGCGCGACGCCGTGCTCGCCGATCATGCTCCTCGCCCCCGTGGCCGCCGGCTTCCGCCGCACCTGGGAGATGCGGCTGACGGCCAGCAGCCAGAAGGCGCCGAGCACGACCGCTATGCCGACGATCAGCGGGACGGAGGTGTGGTACGGCGCCGGGGCGTTGTGAAACAGGAGCAGGCAGCCGACGACGAGGCTCGTGATGCCCGCGACGGCGACGGCGCCGTGGCTGGCGACATGGGCCTCGGCCCCGATCAGGACGACGCCGAAGAGCAGAAGGGCGAGACCGGCCCAGCTGATCGGCAGCACGGAGAAGCCGAACAGCGCCGTGAGCAGGGCGACCGCGCCCAGCGCGCCGGGCAGCACGATCCCGGGATGGAAGATCTCGAAGCCGATCCCTGCGATTCCGGCGAGGAAGAGCAGGGTCAGCAGGTTCGGGTCGATCAACGTGTTCAGCAGCCGCGTGAAGAAGCCGGGCCCGACCGAGTCGATATGGGCGCCGCCGAGGTGCAGCACGTAGCCCTTCGGCTTGGTCTTGTACCCGTCGAGCTGGGTCAGCAGCGCGGGCAGCGTGGGTGCGACGGCGTCGACGACGTTCATCTTCAGCGCCTGCTGCTCGGTCAGGTTGGATGCCTTGCGCACGGCCAGGTCGCCCCAGGCGGCGTTGCGTCCGTGGTTCAACATCAGGGTCCGCAGCGAGGCGGCCGCGTCGTTGATGATCTTGCGGCGCAGGTCGGAGCCGATGTTCCCGCCCGCGGAGTCGATCGGCGTCGAGGAGCCGATGTTCGTCTGCGGCGCCATCGCGCACACGTCCGCTGCCTCGCAGATCCAGACACCTGCGGATGCTGCCCGTGCTCCGGAGGGCGACGACGTAGACGATCACGGGAATCGGCGACGCGAGCTCCTTCTGGACGATCTTGCGCATCGAGTCGGAGAGTCCGCCCGGGGTGTCGAGCACGATGACGGCGGCGTTGTAGTGCTGCGACACCGCCTTCGACAGCTGGTTGCTGAGGTAGTCCTGCGTGACCGGGTTGACCTCGAGCGTGTAGTGAATGGCGCGCACGCGCGGCCCCGTCGAGGCGCTCGCCGCCGAGGCGAGCACTGCGGCGGCGAGCGAGAGGAGGGCCACAGCCCGCACGATTTTGCCCGTCACTGCCCTGAAGATCCTACCAGGAGCAGGGCTTTTCCCTTCAGTCGGAGCGCCGGTTCCAGGTGTCGTATCCGTGCTCCAGCCGGAAGAGGAGCTCGGCGAGCAGCATGCGGCGGTCGATCTCCCGCCCGGTCTCCGCGAGCAGCGAGGTGGCGGGACGGCGCGTGTTGTCCGGGAGTGCGCCCGCCGGGACGTTGACGTTCACGCCGATCCCCAGCACCACGCGACCTTCGGTCGCCTCGGCCAGGATGCCGGCCACCTTGCGCTCCCGGATCAGGACATCGTTCGGGAACTCGATCCTCGTGCGCACGGGGGCGGTGGCCTCGATCGCATCTGCGCAGGCTCGCCCGGCGACGAGCGAGAGCTCCGGCAGCCGCTCGGACTCGACCCGCGGCCGGAGCTGGATCGACACCAGCAAGCAGGTGCCCGCCGGCGCTTCCCAGCGTACGGCCCAGCCGACCGCGGCCCTCCGCCTGGTAGTCCGTGACCGCCACGGCGCCCTCCGGCGCTTCGGCAGCGAGCAGCCGTTGCGTGGACGCACACTCGGCGGCGTAGAGGTACTCGCGGCCGAAGCGGCCGCGCAGGAGCGGCGTGACCGACTCCCGGGTCGGCGTGTCGGTCGGAGTCTGCACGGCAAGCGCCACTAGACTAGTGCCGCCGTGCAACCACTCATCCGCAAGGCTCGTCCTATTCCTGCCGGCGCTCGACAGGAAGCGCCGCTCGACTACGAGAGGCTGAGCGATCCGATCTTGGTGAAACGGGCGAAGGACGGGGACAAGAAGGCGCTCGAGGCGCTCTGCACGCGGCACGCACCGCGCGTCGAGCGGCTCGCCGCCCATCTGCTCGACGATCCCGAGGACGGCCGCGACGCGGCGCAGGAGTCGCTCGCGAAGCTCTGCGTCCGGCTCGTGCAGTTCCGCGGCGAGGCCCAGTTCTCGACCTGGCTGCACCGTCTGGTCGTCAACACGTGCCACGACGTCGGCGAGCGCCAGCGCCGGCGGCGCTGCGAGCCGCTTCCCGACGAGCTGCGGGCCGGTCGCTGGGAGGACCCCGCGCGGAGCGCGGGCCTCGCGGAGCTCCGGGCCGAGCTCGGTGCCTCGCTGGCCGAGCTGTCGCCGGCCCAGGCGCGGGTCGTCGTCCTGAAGGACGCCTTCGACTTCTCGTTCGCCGAGATCTCCGCCGCCTCCGGGATGCCGATCGGCACGGCGAAGTGTTACGCCCACCGTGCCCGCAACGGCCTCCGCGACCGGCTCGGATCGGCCGACTCAGCGGTGGCGTGAACCCGCCTTTCGGGCGCAGCGAGATCGAGGCGATCCTCCCCCACCGGGAGCCGTTTCTGCTGCTCGACGAGGTGCTCGTGCTGGAGCCCGGATCGCGGGTCGTCGCGCGCAAGACCGTCCGTCCCGACGAGTGGTACCTGGCCGGGCACTTCCCGGGCCGGCCGGTGATGCCGGGCGTGCTGATCGTCGAGGCGATGGCGCAGGCAGGCGCGGTTGCGGTGCTGTCGGAGGAGGAGAACCGCGGCAAGCTCGCCCTCTTCGCCGGCATCGACGACTGCCGCTTCAAGCGGATCGTCGAGCCAGGGGACGAGCTCGAGCTCGAGTGCACGCTGGAGAAGGTGCGCGGACCGATCGGCCGCGGCAAGGCGCGCGCCACGGTCGGCGGCAAGCTCGCGGCGCGCGGCACCCTGACCTTCGCGGTGGAGCGGTAGCAGAACGTGCTCGGCACGGCCGGCATGCGCGTCGCGATCACGGGGCTCGGCGCCTACGCGCCCGAGCGCGTGCTCACGAACGCCGAGCTCTCCACGATGGTGGATACGTCCGACGAATGGATCATGGCGCGCACGGGAATCCGGGAGCGGCGGATTGCCGCGCCGGAGCAGGCGCTGTCGGACATCTGCCTGCCGGCCGCCCGGGAGGCGCTGGCGGCGGCCGGAGTCGAGGCCGCGTCCATCGACCTGCTGATCGTCGCGACGGTCACGCCGGACATGGCCTTCCCGTCGACTGCCGCGATCCTGGCCGATGTGCTCGGCGCGACGAACGCCGCCGCCTACGACCTCTCGGCCGGCTGCACCGGGTTCATGTACGCGCTGGCGCAGGGCTACGGCATGGTGGCGGCCGGTCTCGCGCGGCGCGTGCTCGTAGTCGGCGGCGACGTGCTCTCGCGGGTCATGGACTGGACCGACCGGACGACCTGTGTGCTCTTCGGGGACGGCGCCGGCGCCGTCGTGCTGGAGCCGGTCTCGGCGGGCGGTTTCGTCGGCTTCGAGCTCGGCGCCGACGGCTCCGGCGGCCCCGAGCTGTACATCCCGGCCGGCGGCTCGCGGCTTCCTGCCAGCGCCGAGACGGTGGCCGAGCGGCGGCACTTCGTGCAGATGAACGGCCGCGAGGTGTTCAAGTTCGCGACGCGGGTGCTCGTCTCGTCCGCGGAGGCGCTGCTCGAGCGCTGCGGCAAGAGCGTGGCGGACGTGGACGTGTACGTGCCGCACCAGGCGAACGTGCGGATCATCGAGCATGCGCGAAAGAAGCTCGGGGTGTCCGAGGAGCGCGTCGTCGTCAATGCCGACCGCTACGGCAACACCTCGTCCGGCTCGATTCCGCTCGCGCTCGCAGACGCCCAGGCCGAGGGCCGGCTCACCCCCGGCAGCCTCGTGCTGATGACCGGAATGGGCGCGGGCTTGACGTGGGGCTCTAGTCTTCTCGAATGGGGAGCCGTATCCGGCGGTGCCGGGGGTGGTTAGGAAGGGATGGCGTATGGACGCCGAACGGTGGAGGATGTCGTGGGTCGAACGCTCAGCAGGAGGGAGGAAGGTCGTATGAGCAAGATCGCATTTTGCTTCCCGGGCCAGGGATCCCTGTCCGAGGGGATGGGCCGGGAGATCGCCGAGGCGGTGCCCGAGGCGATGCAGGTGATGGTGGCGGCGAGCGAGGCGTGCGGCCTGGATCTCGTCCGGCTGTGCTTCGAGGCACCGCTCAACGAGCTCGTGCAGACGGAGGTGCAGCAGCCGGCGCTCGTGGCCACGAGCCTGGCGTACCTGGCGGCGCTGCGGGCCCGCGGAATCGAGCCGGACGTCGTCGTCGGGCACTCGGTCGGGGAGTTCTCGGCGCTCGCCGCGGTCGACGCGCTCGACCTGGAGGCGGCGATGGTGCTCGTGCGCGAGCGCGGCCTGGCGATGGCCGAGGCGGCCCGCCGCCGGCCCGGGTCCATGGCCGCGATTCTCGGCCTTCAGGACCCCGTCGTCGAGCAGCTCTGCCGGCGGATCATCGGGGTCTGGCCTGCGAACTACAACTGCCCCGGACAGATCGTCGTCTCCGGCGAGACCGAGGCGGTCGAGGAATGCTGCTACGAAGCCGAGTCCGAGGGGGCCAACCGGACCGTGAAGCTCAAGGTGTCCGGCGCCTTCCACAGCCCGCTCGTCGCCGCTGCCGCCGAGCGCCTGCGGCCCGCGCTCGACAAGGTGCGCTTCAGCGAGCCGTCGTCGCCGTTCATGTCCACGGTCACGGCGCAGATCGAGCCGGCCCAGCGCATCGGGAAGCTGCTCGTCGACCAGCTCACTGAGCCCGTGCGCTTCACGCAGGCCGCGACGGAGCTGATCCGGGACGGCGCGCGAACGTTCGTCGAGGTCGGCCCGGGCAACGTGCTCTCCGGTTTACTGAAGCGAATCGACCGCAGCGTCAAGGCGATTCCGGTGAACAGCCTCGCGAGTCTCGACAAGCTCGAAAAGACGCTGTCGGCCGCGTGACCCTGCCTGCTCGGTGAGCGACGACCGCAGCTTCTGCTCGTTAGCAGGGAAGACCGCCCTCGTCACCGGGGCCTCGCGCGGAATCGGCCGTTCGATCGCGCTCGAGCTCGGGCGGGCCGGGGCGCAGGTCGTGGTCGGCTACCGCTCGGGCGCCGAGGAGGCCCAGGCCGTAGCTGCCGAGATCGGCGGCCGGGCGGTCCAGGCCGACGTCGCCGAGCCGGATCAGGCGAGGCGGCTCGTCGAGGAAGCCGGCGACCTCGACATCCTCGTCAACAACGCGGGCCTGACTCGTGACGGCCTGCTGGCGCGCATGTCCGACGAGGACTGGCAGACGGTGATCTCGACCAATCTCAGCGGCGTCTTCCACACCTGCCGTGCCGTTGCGCGCGGGATGATGCGCCGCCGCGCAGGCTCGATCGTCAACATCACGAGCATCGTCGGGCTGCACGGCAACCTCGGGCAGACGAACTATGCGGCCTCGAAGGCGGGGATCATCGGCTTCACGAAGTCGCTCGCCCGCGAGCTCGGCAGCCGCAACGTGCGCGCGAATGCGGTCGCGCCCGGCTACGTCGACACGGCGCTGACGCAGGTGATCCCGGAGGATCTGCGGGCGATCGATGCTCGCGAACACGCCGCTCGGCCGCTTCGGAGAGCCGCACGACATCGCCGGGGCGGTACGCTTTCTCTGTTCCGACGAGGCCTCGTTCATCACGGGCGAGGTGCTGCTCGTCGACGGCGGCCTGGGGATGTGATGAAGAGCGACGGACGGCGCAGAGTCGTGATCACCGGTATGGGTGGCGTGACTCCACTCGGGAACGACGTCGAGTCGACGTGGACGAACCTGATCGCGGGGAAGTCGGGGGCGGGCCCGATCACCCAGTTCGATTCGACCGGCTACGACACGACGTTCGCGTGCGAGGTCAAGGACTTCGAGGCGACGGACTACATCGACCGCAAGAAGGTGCGGCGGATGGACCGCTTCGCGCACCTGATCGTCGCCGCTGCCCGCATGGCCGAGACCGACTCGGGGCTCGACATCTCGCCGCACCCGATCGGGTCGGCGCCACCGTGGCGACGGGGATCGGCGGGCTGAAGTCGTTCCAGGAGTGCTACGACCAGCTTCGCACGCGCGGGCCCGGACCGGGTCAACCCGTTCTCGATCCCGGAGATCATCCCGAACATGGGCTCCGCCTGGGTATCGATGGAGCTCGGGACGAAAGGGCCGCTCGGCTCGCAGTGCACCGCGTGCGCGGCGTCGAACATGGCGATCGGCGAGGGCATGGACATGATCCGGCTCGGCCGCGCCGACGTGATGCTGTGCGGCGGCACCGAGGCGCCCGTCACCCAGGTGGGGATCGCGGGCTTCGGCGCAATGCGCGCGCTCTCGCGGCGCAACGACGATCCCGAGCGCGCGAGCCGGCCCTTCGACGCCGATCGCAACGGCTTCGTCATGGGCGAGGCCGCGGCGATCCTCGTGCTGGAGGATCTCGAGCACGCGCTGGCGCGCGGCGCCCGCATCTACGCGGAGCTCGTCGGCTACGGGCTCTCCTCCGACGCGTGCCACATCACCGACCCGGACCCCACCGGCGAGAGCCCGGCCCGCGCCATGACGATGGCGTTCACGGACGCGGGCATCGACCCGTCGGAGATTGGCTACATCAACGCGCACGGCACCTCGACGCCGGTCGGCGACGCGAGCGAGACGCGGGTCATCAAGCTCGCCGTCGGCGAGGAGCAGGCCTACAAGATCCCCGTCTCGTCCACCAAGGGGGCGACCGGCCACTGCCTCGGAGCGTCCGGGGCCGTGGAGGCGATCTTCACGACCCTCGCCGTCGATCGCGGCTTCCTCCCGCCGACGATCAACTACGACACGGCCGATCTCGAGTGCGACCTCGACTACATTCCGAACACGGCGCGCAAGGCCGACATCGACGTTGCCGCCTCGAACTCGTTCGGGTTCGGCGGCCACAACGCATCGATCGTCATCCGCAGGTTCGTCGACTAGCGGGCCCGCGCCAGCGATCGCCGTACGCGGTAGATCACGTGCGGCTCGGAGCGCCCGCGAACCCACACCTCCGTCGTGCCGTCCTTCCGCTCGGCGGTTACGTGCAGCAGATCCATGGTCGCTTCGGCGAGGGGCGCCTCCGGATGCTCGAAGAACCCGAGCGGCCCATCGTGCTTGCGGTAGATGACGATCTCGCGGTCGCGTCGCTCGTAGGCGTAGCCGCGGATGCGGGCGGCGGCGTGCTCGACCCGGTCGATCACGGTCAGTGGCGACTCCTGGACGACGAGCGGGTAGACGGTGCTCGTGCGCGGGCCGGCGAAGCGGCGGACGGCGAGTACGCCGGCGATCAGCGCAAGCGCCAGCCCGCCGGCGATGAGGGCCGGGATCATGTCGCCAGCATCTAGGATCGGGCCCGTGGAGCGCGAGCGGTGGGCCACCTTCGATTGCTACGGGACGCTGATCGACTGGAACGGCGGCGTCGTCCGCGAGCTCGAGCGGCTGTTCGGCGTTGCCGAGGCCCCGGCGCTGCTGGCCCGCTACCACGTCGTCGAGCCCGAGGTTCAGGCGCGAAGATCCGCGCGCGAGCTACCGCACCGTCATGACCGAGGTCATGCGGCGGCTCGGCGCGCCCGTGGGCGAAGAAGGAAGGCTCGCGGAGTCGCTGCCCGGCTGGAGCGCGTTCCCGGAGGTGCGCGCGGCTCTGGAGAGGGGCTCGAGCGGACGGCTGGAAGCTGGCGATCCTCTCCAACACCGACCGCGACCTCATCGACGCGTCGATCGTCCGGATCGGCGTGCCCTTCGACCTCTGCGATCGTCGCGTCCGAGATCGGCTCCTACAAGCCGGCGCCCGGCCACTGGCGAGCGTTCGAGCGCGAGGTCGGTCGGTTGCCCGACGTGCACGTCGGGGCGAGCCTGTTCCACGACATCGCGACGGCGAACGAGCTCGGAATCCCGTCCGTATGGGTCAATCGCCTCGGCGAGCGCGCCGACCCCGAGCCGACGCGGGAGATCCGCGACCTGGCCCCGCTCGCCGGTGTGCTCGGCGAGCTGGTTCCAGCGTGATCCCCGAGGGCTTCGACGGCGCGCCCTGCGCGCGTCGCGGACGCCGACCGCGATCGCGGCTGTCGCCAACGCCGTCGAGGCCGCGCACTGCCTCGAGGTCCCCGATCGCATGCGCGACGGTCGACGACATGCTCGAGTGGCTCGGCCGGCTACGACCTTCGCGCGCGACACGGTGGTCGTCCGGGCGGCCGTGACTGCGTCCTGGTCGCGCTCGGCACGCTCGAGGTTCGCGACGAGATCCTCACTCCTCGACGGCTACGTCGCATCCGGGCCGGACAGGGCTGGGCCTCGGAGCCTACCTCGTCTCCTGGGCCGAGGGCGAGGCCCGCCGCCGCGGGCTCGCGCGCGTGCGCAGCCCGTATCTCGCCGCCGACGCCGGGGCCGAGCGCTTGTTCCGGAGCCGGGGCTACACCTACGTCCGCACCTTCTACCGGATGATTGCCGACCTCGACGCACCGCCCCGGGCGGCGTGGCCCGAGGGCATCGAGCTTTCGACGCTCGACCCCGGCGGCGAGCGCGGTCTTTCACGCGGTGCTCCAGCGAGGCCTTTGCCGATCACTGGGGCACCGTGGCGCGGCCGCTGGACGAGTGGGTCACCCGCATCGAAGCGCGAGTCGCTTCGATCCGGCGCTCTCGTTCCTCGCCGCGAGGCCGGCGAGGCCGGCGAGCCGGCCGCGGCGCTGCTGTGCTCGCAGAGCTTCGGGATCGGCTGGATCGGGCTGCTCGGCACCCGGCCCGCGTTTCGCCGCCGCGGGCTCGACCGCGCTCTGCTCCTCCATGCCTTCGCGGAGCTGTACGCCCGCGGCGAGCGGCGGATAGGCCTCGGCGTCGACGCGACGAACGAGACGGGGGCAACCCGCCTCTACGAGAGCGTCGGCATGCGGGTCGCCTTGCAGGAGGACGTCTGCGAATCTCCGCCCCTGTGATCGCGCGACGGCCGACGATGGCCGATCTCGAGCCCGCGGCCGAGCTCGCGATCGCCCTCGACGAGTCCGTCCTGGGCTTCTCGGAGCTGACCGTGGACGACCTGCGCGTCGACTGGGCCGAGCTCGACCTCGAGCGCGACGCCTGGGTTCGTCGAGGACGGCGGGCGGCTCGTGGGCTACGTCCACGTCTCCGCCGGCAGCGACGCCGTGCGCGGACGGCTTCGTCCACCCGGACTTCCTCGGTCGCGGGATCGGCACACGGCTCGTCGAGCTGTCCGAGCAGGACGCGCGCGCACGCGACGCGCCTCTGCTCATGAACGCGGTGCTCAGCGCGGACCTAGCGCGCCTGCGAGCTGCTCGAGGGCTCCGGCTACCGGCCGATCAGGCACTACTCCCGGATGGTGATCGATCTCGACGGCGAGCAACCTGAGCCGGTCTGGCCCGAGGGGCTCATCCTGACGACGATCGACCGCGTCGACCCGCGGGCCTTCCACGCTGCGCTGGAGGAGGCGTTCGCCGACGAGTGGGGGCACGAGCCGGAGCGCTACGAGGACTGGCGCGCCGGAGGATCGAGGGGCGGCGGCACGACCCGTCGCTCTTCTTCGCCGTGCTCGACGGCGACGAGATCGCGGCGACGGCCGTCTGCGACTGGCAGCGGTTCGGGATGGGCTGGGTCGGGGCGGTCGCCGTGCGCGAGCCGTGGCGCCGCCGCGGGCTCGGGCTCGCGCTGCTGCACCATTCCTTCCGCGAGTTCCGGCGCCGCGGCGAGCGGCGCGTCGGGCTCGCGGTCGACGCGCAGAACCCGACGGGGGCCACGCGCCTCTACGATCGAGCCGGCATGCGCGTGTCCTGGGCGCTCACCTATCTTCGAGAAGCAGCTCGTATGAGCCGGCTGCGGGCCCGCTGCCCGGACTGCGGCACGTACACGGCCGTCTCGCTCGGCCCGACCTACGAATGCCACTCATGCGGCCGGACGTTCGGCGCCGGGCTCGTGCGCATTCCGCGGGCCTGGGGAAACGAGGGCGAGGCGATGGCGGAGGCGGCGCATCTGCCCCTGCCGTACCCCGAGGCGGGCGTCGTCGAGGCCGACACGCTGGTGGAGCAGACCCTCGCCGTGGCCGCCGACCTGCCCGACCGGCCGCTCGTCCTCGGCGGCTGCTGCTGCGCCCACATCGGCGCCGTGGAGGGTCTTGCCGCGCGGCACGGCGGCATCGCGCTCGTCTGGCTGGACGCGCACGGCGACCTGAATACGCCGGAGAGCTCCCCGTCGGGGAACGCATGGGGGATGCCGCTCCGGATGTTGCTCGACTCCGGCGCCGTCGAGCCGGCCGGACGTCGTGCTCGTCGGGGCCCGCAACCTCGATCCGTTCGAACGGGAGTTCCTCGCAGCCACCGGCCTGCGCCGGGAGGACGGGCTGGACGAGGTGCTGGCGGAGGCCGACGGCGTCTACGTGGCGCTGGACGCCGACGTCGTGGAGCCCGGCGAGCTGGCCGTGTTCATGCCCGAGCCGGGCGGTCTGATGCTGGAGGATCTCGAAGCCCTGTTGCGGCGGATCGCCCACGACACGCCCGTGGTGGGGGCCGGGCTGACCGGGCTCAGACCCGCGCCCGCGAACGTCGCGCCGCTCGCGCGACTGTGCGCAGCGCTCGGCCTGTAACCCTGGGCCGCGGGGTCGAGTCTAAGATCGTTGCTTCCCATGGCTGCGCGCATAGACGTCTCGATCGAGCACAAGAACCTGCCCGAGCCCGATCGAGGGGAACGGCCCGACCCCAACACGTGCCCGAGCTGCCACTCGCACTACCGCGACGACGAGCTCGACGAGCACCTGCGCGTCTGCCCCCAGTGCGGCCACCACTTTCCCGTTCACGCCCGGGCGCGGATCGCGCAGCTCGCCGATCCGGACAGCTTCGTCGAGGAGGCCGAGGACCTGCGCTCCGACGACCCGCTCGGCTTCTTCGACCTGCGCCCGTATACGGAGCGGCTGGTCGAGGCCGAGCTCAACACGGGGCTCGGCGACGCGGCGCTGATCGGCGGCGCTGCGATCGACGGCAGCCTCTGCCAGCTCTTCGTCATGGACTTCGGGTTCATGGGCGGCTCGATGGGCCGGGTCGTGGGCGAGAAGTTCGCCCGCGCCTGCGACAGCGCAGCCGAGCGCGGCGTCACCCTCGTCTCGGTCACCGCCTCGGGCGGCGCGCGCATGCAGGAGGGGATCCTCTCGCTGATGCAGATGCCGAAGACCGTGACGGCGGTCGAGGACCTCCACGAGGCGCGCTGCGCGCTGGTCAGCGTCATGGCACACCCGACGACCGCCGGCGTGCTCGCGAGCTTCGCCAGTCTCGGCGACGTGATCGTGGCCGAGCCGGGCGCGCTGCTCTCGTTCACCGGCCCGCGCGTCGTCCAGCAGATCACCCGTGAGAAGCTGCCCGACGACTTCGGCCGCGCAGAGTCGAATCTCCGCTTCGGCCACCTGGACGCGATCGTCCCCAGAGCCGAGCTCCGGTCGTACGTCGCCCGTCTCCTCCGGCTCCTGAATCCCAATGGCCGGTGAGGACGAGCGCCGCCTTCGCGAGCGGCTCGGGCGCTTGAGCAGCCTGCCGCTGCTGCGGGGAACCCGTGTGTCGGGGGAGGCCGATCGGCTGCAGAAGCAGCTCGACCGGGTCACCGCGGAGCCGACCGACGACGAGATCTGGCGCACCGTCGAGCTGGCGCGCCATGACGAGCGCCCGTACACGCTCGACTACGTGGAGCGGATTCTGGAGGACTTCGTCGAGCTTCGCGGCGATCGCATTCGCGCCGACGATCCCGCGATCGTCGCGGGTGTCGGCAGGCTCGACGGCCGCACGATCGTGCTCATCGGCCACCAGAAGGGCCGCGACGTCAAGGAGCGCGCCCGGCGGAACTTCGGCATGGCCAATCCCGAGGGCTACCGGAAGGCGATGCGGGTGATGGAGCTTGCCGATCGTTTCGGCTTCCCCATCGTCACGCTCGTCGACACGCCCGGCGCCTATCCCGGTGTTGCGGCCGAGCAACACGGGCAGGGCGGCGCGATCGCTCACTCACAGGCGGTCATGGCGCGGGTCAACGTCCCTACCGTCGCCTGTGTGATCGGGGAGGGCGGCTCGGGCGGCGCGGTGGCGCTGGCGCTCGCCGACCGCGTGCTGATGCAGCAGAACGCGATCTACGCGACGATCTCGCCGGAGGGCTGCGCGTCGATTCTCTGGCGCGACGCGGCCGAGAAGAAGAAGGCGGCGGCCGCGTTCAAGCCGGATGCGCTGCACTGCCTCGAGCTCGGCGTCATCGATGCGATCGTGCCCGAGCCCGAGGGCGGTGCGCATGCCGACCACGACGCTGCGGCGCAGCTCCTGCGCGAGTCCCTCGTGGAGTCACTGGAAGAGTTCGACGGCGTGCCGCCGGACGAGCTCCGCCGCCGCCGGCGGCTGCGGTTCCGCTCGATCGGCGTTTTCGCCTGAGCCGGCGCATCGTTCGTTCGTAGCGCCGCAGATGGGAGCGGCCGCTTGCGGCCGCGAAGGAAGCCGACCTCTTCCCGCCGGAAGTCGTTATGCCGACGGCGCAGCCGAGGCGGACTTCCGGCGGCAATTCACACTGTCCACAGGGTTTTCCCCGGCTGAACCGCGCTCTGCGGGCGGCGGCCGTGGAGAACCTGTCTCGGGAGGACAGGCTGTCGGGCAAGCTTGTGGCATGGCCCGCCTCGACGACTACCGGCGCAAGCGTGACGAGGCCGCAACGCCGGAGCCGTTCGGCTCCGACGGCGGCGGCGGCGCTCCGATCTTCGTCATCCAGCGCCATGCAGCCCGCCGTCTGCACTACGACCTGCGGTTGGAGCGGGACGGCGCGCTCGCGAGCTGGGCGGTGCCGAAGGGAGTGCCGCTCGAGCCGGGCGAGCAGCGCCTCGCCGTCCACGTCGAGGATCATCCGCTCGAGTACGCGACCTTCGAGGGCGAGATCCCGGGCGGCCAGTACGGCGCCGGGACCGTAGAGATCTGGGACCGCGGCACGTACGAGACTCGTGGAGGAGAAGCGGGACGGCGGCCTCACGTTCAGGCTCGCCGGGGCGCGGCTGCAGGGTCTCTACACGCTCGTGCCTGCCAAGCTCGGCGGCGACCCCAAGAACTGGCTGCTCATTCGAAAACGCGAAGAGGGCGGTGCTCCGCGGTCCGAGCGGCGCGCCTACAGCCCGATGCTCGCGTCGCTCGGGGACGGGATTCCGGGCGGGAACGGCTGGCTGTTCGAGATCAAGTGGGACGGCTATCGCATCGTGGCGCGGCTCTCCGGGGGCGATGCCGACCTGCGCACGCGCAAGGGCCAGGACTACGGCGCACGGTTCCCCGGTGTGGCGGCCGAGCTGCCGAAGGCGCTGCGCACCCCCGACTGTGTCGTGGACGGCGAGGTGTGCGCGCTCGACGAGCAGGGCCGGCCGAGCTTCTCGGCGATGCAGCAGGGGTCGCCCGGCACGCCGATCGTCTACTACGTCTTCGACCTGCTCGAGGTCGACGGCGAGCCGCTGATCGACAGGCCGCTGGAGGAGCGGCGCGCGCGGCTGGGGGAGCTGCTCGCCGACAGCCGCACGGTGCGGCTGTCGGAGCCGTTCGACGACGGGGTCGCGCTGTTCGAGGCGGCGCAGGCGCAGGGCCTCGAGGGCGTGATGGCGAAGCGGCTCGGCTCGCGGTACCTCCCGGGCAGGCGATCGCACGACTGGGTCAAGGTGAAGACCCACAACCGCCAGGAGTTCCTGATCTGCGGCTACACGAAGGGCCACGGACGTCGTGTGGGCGGCTTCGGCTCGCTCGTGCTCGGGGTGCGCCGCGGTGGCGAGCCGGCCTACGCGGGGAACTGCGGGACGGGCTTCACCGACCGGGACATCGCGGAGCTGAAGGCGAAGCTCGGGCCGCTCCAGCGCGCTACGCCGCCGTTCGCCGAGGTACCGGCCATGCCCAAGGTGCGGAAGGGCGACGTCGTCTGGGTCGAGCCCGAGCTCGTCTGCGAGGTCGAGTTCGCGGAGTGGACGCACGACGGGCGGCTGCGGGCGCCGTCGTTCCAGGGGCTGCGTGAGGACAAGGAACCGGAGGACGTGAGTCGCGAGGAGCCGCTGCCGAACCGAGATCCGCCGCGGGAAGCGCGTGCTCAGGCTCTCGAACCTCGACAAGCCGTTCTGGCCGGAGGAGGGGATCACGAAGGGCGATCTGCTCTCGTACTACCGCGCGGTCGCCTCGGTGCTCGTGCCGCATCTGAAGGGCCGGCCGTTCACGATGAAGCGATTCCCGGACGGCTGGCAGGGCAAGCACTTCTTCCAGAAGGACGCGCCGACGCACATGCCGGACTGGATCCGCCGGCAGGCGTATCTCGCCACCTCGCGGGCGTCGCGGGAGAAGCGGATGATCGACTACCCGCTGGTGGACGACGACCTCGCCCTGCTCTGGATGGTGAACATGGGCTGCATCGACATGAACACCTGGTACTCGCGGATCGACCGGCCCGACCGACCGGACTGGGTGCTCTTCGATCTGGACCCCTCGCCCGACGTCGGCTTTGCGGAGACCGTGCAGGTGGCAGGGCTCGTGCGCCAGGCGCTGGACGCGCTCGGGCTCGTGTCGTTTCCGAAGACGAGCGGCGCCGACGGCATCCACGTGCTCGTCCCGATCGAGCGGCGGCACTCGTACGACGAGACGCGGGAGTTCTCGGAGATCGTGGCGGGTGCGCTGGCCCGGACGTATCCGGGGCTCGTCACGACGGAGTGGTCGAAGGCGAAGCGGCGCGGTGTCCTGATCGACTCCAACCAGAACGGCGAGGGCAAGACGATCGCGTCCGTCTATTCGGTGCGGCCGCAGGCGGGGGCGCCGGTGTCGACGCCGCTTGCGCTGGGAGGAGGTCGGCGAAGGGCTCGATCCGGCCATGTTCACGATGGACGTCGTGTTGTCCCGGGTCGCGCGAGACGGCGATCTGTTCGCCGGCGTGCTGACGACCAAACAGCGCTTGGGGCCGGCGCTCGAGTCCCTACGGTGACCCGGAGGCAACGGGGTCTGACCCCGGTTCCGGCCCGTCGCGACGTGTCGGCCCTGGGCTGGTCCAGTCAGGCCACTCCGAAGAGCGGGAGCGCCGCGCGGAGTCCGCGGATCTCGACAGGGAACGGGGACTCCCAGTCCCGCCCGGCGAGCTCGAAGTCCTCGTGCGCGACAGGCACGCCGCGAGGAGCGACCTCCGACCAGCCCGTCGTGGCGGTAGCCGAGCTTCTGCGAGACGCGGGCGGAGGCGGCGTTGCCCTCGAGCGCGCCCGACTCCGCGATCGCCGCGCCGAGCCCGCGGAAGGCGAGCTCGAGCACGGCGGCCCGCATCTCGGTGCCGAGGCCGCGGCCCTGGAACGCTCGACCCAGCCAGGAGCCGGTCTTCACGCGACGGGTCTCCGCGAAGCGCTCGCCGACGACGCTCTGGTTGCCGATCGGCCTGCCGTCCTCGAAGACGATCAGGGCCAGAGTCCACTCGTGCGGGCTCCAGTTCTCGAGCGCGGCCCGGTGGAACGCGAGGAAGGCGTCGAGCCTGAGGTCGTCCGTCCAGGCGATCGCGAACGGCATCTCGTCGGGCGCGTGGATCCCCGCCTGGGCCACGGCGAACAGCTCGCACAGCTCGGCCTCGCCGGCGAGTCGCAGCTCGAGGCGCGGCGTCTCCAGCCGCAGCGCGGTCAGCGCTTCGACGGTCACGGTGCCCGATTCAAATCGCCGGAGTCTCCGGCAGGCGTGACCTGAGACGTTCGGCAAACGTCAGGTGTCACGCTACGTGGCGGAATCGAGCGGCCACGGAAGGCGCACCGGCTTGTACTCGCCCGGCCAATCGGCGTACGCCTCGTCCGGGTCGTACGTCTCGTTCGCGACCGACGCGCCGTACTTTCCCGCGACCTCGCTCACCGGGTAGTGCAACGTCTCGACCTCGGGCCGCGCGCCGATCATGAGGACCACGCACGGCTCGTCGCCGCCGACGATGACGTGGCGGGTCTCGGAGGGGCAGTGGAAGTAGTCCCACTGCCTCAGTGTCCGTTCCTTCTCTTCGACGACCAGCGTGCACTCGCCCGAGAGCACGAGGAAGCCCTCTTGTCCGGTCTCCGCGTGGTAGAGCGCGTTCGGCTCGCCCGGCGAGAAGACACGCACGTTGACACCGAAGTCGCGGAACCGCGCCTCCCGCGGCTCGAGCGGGTACAGCGCGCCGCCCTTATCCGCGTTGCGCACCGCCAGCGCGTCGGCGAGGTTGAGGACGAACCAGCCGTCCGACGTGATGTAGCGGCCGTACGGCGTCTCTTCCGAGCTTGCTTCCTCAACAGGCATTCATCCTCCTCGGTGTCAGGCGCGGGACAGATCGTTGACGACGCAGTTCTACCGGCCCGGCACCGGCCACGCTGCGCCCGAAGCCGGTGCGAAGTTGGCTCCGATGCGGCCGCAACCCGCATGACAAGCGAGGTCTAGACTCGGTCTATGCAGATCTCTGTGATCGGCTCGGGTCGGGAGCACGAAGCCGGTGCGGAGGAGGTCGGGCGCCTGCTCGGCGCGGCCGGCCACACGGTGGTGACGGGCGGCGGCGGCGAGGTGATGGCCGCTGCGGCCCGGGGCGCGAAGGACGCGGGCGGGACGACGATCGGGATCCTCCCCTCCGAGCGGCTCGAGGACGCGAACCCGTGGATCGACCATGTCGTCGTCACGGGGGTGGGCCATGCGCGGAACCTCGCCGTCGTCGCTTCCGGGGCGGCGGTGATCGCGGTTGGCGGGAGCTGGGGGACGCTCGCCGAGATCGCTTTCGCACGCCGGCTCGGGCGGCCGGTGGTCGTGCTCGAGCCGGGCTGGGCGGTGGACGGCGAGGGCATCGAGCGCGCGGCGACTCCCGCTGCGGCCGTCGAGCTCGCGCTGGCCCTAGTCTCGGAGCTCGAGTAGCCGGCGCTCCACACAGCAAAAAGCACGGCGATGCTGCACCGACGTGAATGCGCCACACGCCGACTGTAGGTCAGCCCATCGCGAGCATCCGTGAAAGCAAGGTCAACGCCCCGCCCTTGTCCAGCGGCTCGTTGAGATTGCCGCACTTCGGGCTCTGCACGCACGACGGGCAGCCGCGCTCGCACGGGCACCCCTCCAGCAGCCGCGCGGTGTCGGCGACCCAGCCCTCGAAGATCTCGAAGCCGCGCTCGGCGATACCCACACCTCCGACGTGCCCGTCGTAGACGAACACAGTGGGCCGCCCTGTCTGCGGATGGAGGTTGGTCGAGAGCCCGCCGATGTCCCAGCGGTCGCACATCGCCCACAGCGGCAGCAGCGCGATCAGCGTGTGCTCCGCGGCATGCAGCGACCCGAGCAGCTGCGGGAGGGACTCGAGGCCCTCGAGCTGGCCGGGCTCGGGGACGAACCAGACGCCCTCGGTCTCGAAGCTCGTCGGCGGCAGATCGAGCTGAATGAGGTCGATCGCCGACTGGGTGCGAATCGAGCGCCGTTGATAGGCGACGACCTGCTCGGTGACCGAGAGCCGCCCGAAAGCGAGCTCCAGCCCCAGCCGTTGCTCGATCCGCAGCGGCTCCACGATCTCGGTCGCCGTCTCCTTCTTGACCTGCGTGTACCAGTCGCCCTGCGAAGGGGTCGACGACCGCCGTGCGAGCCGCCTCGTCGAGCGTCCGCACGGCATACGGCTCGCCGAGATGGAGGTAGATCGCGCCCTCGTGCACCGTCGAGTACGCGCGCTCGCGCTCGACCAGGCCGAGCAGCGCGCCCGTCGAGCCGTCCACGATCGTGATCGCGTCCGGGCTCGCCGAGCGCAACGGCACGCGGGCCGCGGGGTAGTCCTTGCCGGCCCAGACGAACCCGGCGTCCGTGCGGCGCAGATCGGAGAGCGTCGCCGCCCGCTCCAGCGCGACGTCGCCGAGCAGCTCCCGGTCGTCGTCGTCCAGCGGTGCCTCGAACGCGGCCGCCCGCACGTGGCCGTCGAGCACGCGCGGGTTCTCGTGGTCGAGCCGCGCCGCCTCCACCGGCCGCCGCAGCAGCGCCTCAGGGTCGCGGGCGAAGAACTGGTCGAGCGCGTCCTCGCTGGCCACCAGCACCGCCAGCCCGTGCCCGCGCCGGCCGGCGCGCCCCCACTGCTGGCGCAGGCTCGACACCGTGCCCGGAAAGCCCACCGAGACGACCGCGTCCAGCAGCCCGACGTCGATCCCCAGCTCGAGCGCGTTCGTCGCGCTCACGCCGAGCAGCTCGCCCTCTGCGAGACGTCGCTCGATGTCGCGGCGCTGCTCGGGCGTGTAGCCCGCGCGATAGGGCGAGAGCTGCGCCGCGTCGCCGAGCCGCTCGGCGGTGAAGCGGTGGACGAGCTCGGCCGCCTTCCGGCTCTTCGCGAACGTGAGCGTGCGCTGCCCGGCCTCGACGAGCCCGGCCTGCAGGCGGGCCGCGTCGCCGAGCGCGCTGGCGCGCTGGCCCAGCTCCTCGTCGAGCAGCTCGGGGTTCCACAGGCAGATCGTGCGCTCGGCCCGCGGCGCGCCGTCGTCGGCGATCACCTCCGCCTCCACGCCGGCGAGCAGCCGCACGAGCTCGGCGGGGTTCGCGATCGTCGCCGAGGCGAGCAGCAGCTGCGGCTCGGCGCCGTAGATCCGGGCCAGCCGGCGCAGCCGCCGCAGCACGTTGGCCACGTGCGATCCGAAGACGCCGCGGTAGACGTGCGCCTCGTCGACCACGATGTAGCGCAGGTTCGAGAGCACGTCGCCCCACCGGTCGTGGTGCGGGAGCACGCCCACGTGGAGCATGTCCGGGTTGGTCAGGATCAGGTTCGACCAGCGCCGGATCTGCCAGCGGCGCTCGCCCGGGCGTGTCGCCGTCGTAGATCGCCGGCCGCAGCTTCGGGAGCCGGAAGGCGGCGAGCTGCCGCGCCTGGTCCTGTGCGAGCGCCTTCGTCGGGTAGAGGTAGAGCGCCCGCAGCTTCGGCTCGCGGGCGAGCGCGTCGAGCACCGGGAGGTTGAACGCGAGCGTCTTCCCGCTGGCAGTCCCGGTGGTGACGATGACGTGCCGCCCGGCCGCGGCCGCGTCCCAGGCTGCGCGCTGGTGCGTGAACAGCTCGTCGATCCCGAGCGCTGCGAGCGACTCGCGGACGCGCGGGTGGAGCGCGTCCGGGATCGCCGCCGTCCGTGCCGTGCGGGCGGGCTCGGAGCCGAGGTACGCGACCTCGTCCCCGGCGAGCAGGTCGGCCCACGGAGAGGTGGAGACCGTCATCGCAGCCCGCGGACTGCGAGTACCTTGGGGCACTCGCGCTCGTCGGGCTCCTCGATCCGATCGAGGTGGAATCCCGCGTCGAGGAACGACTGCAGGAACAGGCCGAGTGGCAGATGCCTGGCGCCGACGCGGGCGCGGATCCCGTCCGGCGTGATGCCCGGGGCGTCGGTGCTCCAGGAGGTGTCGCGGTAGCCCGGATGCAGCGTCGGCAGCGCGTCCCGGCCCTCGGCGTACTCGGAGTGCGGGCCGACGAAGCACGCCTGCGACCCGACGAGCACGAGCTGGGCCGCGAGCGCATCGATCCAGGCGAAGCCGCCACCCGCGATCGTCGCGTAGCCGGTCTCGCCCTGGCTGCTCTCGAGGCCCGGGGTTCGGATCGGCGGGCCGGACCAGGCCTCGTGAGGATGTCCTCGATCACGCGCAGCAGCGCGTAAGCCGATCGCGGCCGTCCAGATTCGCGCCGAACACGGTCCGGGCGCGTGAGGAACCGCGTCGCCGCGGCGAGCAGCGCCCGAACCGTGCCCCCAGCCCCGGACGCCCTGGTAGCCTCGCCGCACCGGGGTGCCCCGCGAGGGGCTGAGAGCACACCCGCCGAACCTGATCCGGGTCATGCCGGCGAAGGGAGCCGATGGTCCCACGCGCACTCACGATCGCGACGTCCGACTCGGGCGGCGGCGCCGGGATCCAGGCCGACCTCAAGGCGTTCGCCGCCGCGGGCTGCCACGGGCTGAGCGTGCTCGTCGCCCTGACGGCGCAGAACACCACGGCCGTCACCGCCGTCCACGAGCTGCCGCCGGAGTTCGTGATCGCCCAGCTGGAGGCGGTCTGGAGCGACATCGGCGTCGACGCGGCCAAGACCGGGATGCTCTTCTCGAGGACGCTGATCGAGACCGTCGCCGGCTACCTCGAGGAGCATCCGGTCCCGCTCGTCGTCGATCCGGTGCTGGTCGCGAGCTCGGGCGCCAGGCTGCTGCAGGACGATGCCGTCGAGACGCTCGTGGCGCGCCTCTTCCCGCTGGCGACCGTCGTGACGCCGAACCTCCCCGAGGCGCAGGCGCTCACCGGGATCGACAGCGAGGACCGGCGCGTGCTGGCCGAGCGGCTCGTCGAGCTCGGCGCGCCGGCCGCGCTCGTCACCGGCGGGCACGGCGCGCGTGCGGTCGACCACCTCTTCGACGGCCGCGACCACGTCGAGATCCCGGTCCGGTTCCACCCCGTGCCCGCGACGCACGGCGCGGGCTGCACCCACTCGGCCACGCTGGCCGCCCTGCTCGCCCGCGGCGAAGATCTGCTCACGGCGGCCGGCGTGGCCGCCGCGTCGGCGTCGTTCGCGGTCGAGCACGGGCTCGTCGAGCTCGGCGCCGGCGACGGCCCGGTCGATGTCCTGAACGTGAGAGGAGGCAGATGACCCCTGTTCCCGGAGCGACCCTGCGCGAGCTCCGCCGCCGGCGGCCGCTCGTGCACCAGATCACGAACTACGTCGTCATGAACGAGACGGCCAACGCGACTCTGGCCCTCGGCGCGCTGCCCGTGATGGCCCATGCGCCGCAGGAGGTGGAGGAGATGGCGACGCTGGCCGGAGCGCTCGTGCTCAACATCGGCACGCTCTCGGAGCCCTGGGTCGACGCCATGCTCGCCGCGGGCAGGGCCGCGAACCAGGCCGGCGTTCCGGTCGTGCTCGACCCCGTCGGCGCCGGAGCCACGCGGTACCGGACCGAGACCGCGCGGCTGCTGCTCGACGCCGTCGACATCGCCGTGCTGCGCGGCAACGCGGCCGAGATCGCGTCACTCGCCGGCCGCGCGGGCGGAGATCCGCGGCGTCGAGTCGATCGGAGTCGCCGACCGGCCCGAGGAGCTGGCCCGCACCGCAGCAGAGCGCCTCCGCTGCGTCGTGTCGATCACGGGGCCTGTCGACCACGTCTCCGACGGCGAGCGCGTGCTCGCGGTGACGAACGGCCACGAGCTGCTGGCCACCGTCACGGGCACGGGCTGCATGTCGACCGCGATCACGGGCTGCTTCCTGGCCGTGCGCGCAGACGCGCCGCTCGAGGCCGCAGCCGAGGCGCTCGCCGCCTTCGGTGTCGCGGGCGAGAACGCCGCCCGGGAGGCCAGAGGCCCGGGCAGCTTCCATGTCGCGCTCTACGACGCCCTGCACGGCCTCGATCCCGACACGCTCGACGGCCGGGCGCGGATCGAGCCGGCGTGAAGCTCTCCGAGCTGGGTGAGTTCGGCCTGCTCGCCGAGCTGGAGCACCGCGGGCTCGCCACTGGAATCGCCGACGATGCGGCCCTGCTCGCGGACGGCCTGGTCGTGACGCTGGACGCTCTGGTCGAGGACGTCCACTTCCGGCTGGACCGGATCACGTGGCGTGACCTCGGCTTTCGTGCCGCTGCGGTCAACGTCTCCGATCTCTCCGCCTCGGGTGCCCGGCCGCAGGGCCTGCTCGTCGCTCTCGGAGCCTCCCGGGACACCGCGGTGGAGGACGTGCTCGAGCTCTACGAGGGGATCGCAGAGGCCGGTGTGCCGGTGATCGGTGGGGACACGACGCGCGCCGACCGACTGGTCGTCGCGGTGACCGCGCTGGGCCGGGCCGAGCGCGTGCCGGGCCGGGGCGGCGCACGGCCGGGCGACCTGCTCGTCGTCACCGGGCCGCTCGGCGCTGCGGGAGCGGCTTTTCGCGCCGGCGGCTACGTTCGGCCGCCGATCCGAACCGATGAGGGAATCGCGCTCGCCCGAGCCGCGAGCGCCATGCTCGACATCTCCGACGGGATAGCCGCCGATGCGGGGCATATGGCGGAGCGGTCCGGGTGCCGCCTCGTGGTGGAGCTCGAGCGCGTCCCGCTCGCGGTCGGAGCGACGGTCGACGATCTGGGCTTCGGCGAGGACTACGAGCTGCTCGCCGCGGTCCCGGAGCCCGGGCCGTTCGTCGTGATCGGCCGCTGCGAGCCGGGGGACGGCGTCGAGCTGACGCTGGAAGGCCGCCCGCACCGGCTCGCAGGCTGGGACCACTTCGCGACATCGCGCTAGCCTCGATCGACGGGTTGAGCATGCCGGAGAACCACACCGCCTCGCTTCTGTCCTCGCCGCGGACCCGGCGACGGTTAGCCCGTGTCGGGATGCTGCTGCTCGCAGCCTGCGTCGTTGCGCTGGTGGTCCTGCTCGTGCCGCGCGGCCGGCCGGTCCCGAACCGGTTCTCGTCAGAGTCCGCGCAGACCGTTCGGAACCAGCCGACCGTGCCGCTGACCACCGCGGACCGCCGTGAGATCAATGCCGTGCTCGATCGCTTCGTCCCGGCCGCGGTGGGCCGTCACAACCCCGCCGCCGCCTGGGGTCTCGCCGCGCCCGAGCTGCGGGCCGATACGACGCGGGCGGAATGGGCCCGCGGCGACCTCCCGGTGCCGCCGTATCCCGTGCACGCCGGGCCGACCCACGAGTGGGTGCTGCTGTACTCGATCCACGACCTCGTCCTGCTCGAGCTCGGCCTGCGGCCCTCACCGCAGTCGAAAATCGGCAACGCCGCCTTCGTCGTGACGATGCGCCGCGTGCGGGGCCGCTGGCTCGTCGCGTCCATCTATCTCAGGTCGGTCTATCCGCGGTAGGCGGCCGAGAAGGTCCGATTTGCCGCCGCGGCCGTATTGGCGGGCATCACCCCGGCCCGCATTCGTATCGCCTGTTGCGCAGGAGGGGTCGCGCGAGCGACTCTTCAGGTCTGATGCTGGCGTACGTGGTACGACGCATCGCCTGGGCGGCCGTGCTCATGCTCGCGGTCACGTGGGTGACGTACGTGCTCTTCTTCGTGATTCCGACGGAGCGGGCCGGTACAGCGCGCCGCACGGCTCTTTCGACCGGGACGTCCGACGTCCGCACCGCGATTCCGGTGCACGGGCCGATCTACCAGGAGTACGGGCAGTTCCTGTGGGCGGTCGCGCACGGATCGCTCGGCGAGTCGTCCACGACGCGGGAGGACGTGACCTCCATCCTGCGGCGCACCGCGCCGGTGACCGCGTCCCTCGTCATCGGCGGGGCGCTGCTCTGGCTCGTGATCGCGATCCCCGTCGGGATCCTCGCCGCCGTCCATCCGGGCTCGCTCTTCGACCGCGGCTCGACCGTGTTCGTGCTGCTCGGCATCTCCGCGCACCCGGTCTGGATCGGCCTCATCTTCTCGTACTTTCTCGGGTTCCGGCTGCACCTCATGCCGATGGCCGGCTACTGCGACGTCTTCAACCCGCCGCCGGGCGCCCAGTGCGGCGGGCTGGTGCAGTGGGGCTATCACATGGTGCTGCCGTGGCTGACGTTCGCGATGCTGTTCGCGGCGCTCTACGTGCGGATGATCCGCGCCACCGTGACCGAGGCGCTGGACGAGGACTACGTGCGCACGGCGCGCGCCAAGGGCTCGACGGAGTCGAGGGTGCTGCGCTCGCACGTGCTCCGGACGGCGATGCTCCCGGTCGTGACCATGTTCGGGATGGATCTGGCTCTGGCGCTCGGCGGGGCCGTATTCGTCGAGAAGGTCTACGGGCTGCCGGGGCTGGGCAGCACGATGCTCGCAGCGCTGCCGCGGTCGGATCTGCCGACGATCATGGGCGTGATCCTGTTCGCGACGTTCGCGATCCTGCTGCTGAACCTCGTCGTCGATCTCCTCTACGCGGTGGTCGATCCGCGGATCCGGCTCGGGCACTCGGGCGAGGTGGCCGACTAGGCGTCTGGCCGGTCGAGCCAGCGTCCGAACGCGCTGCTCGTAGCGCTTGCGCGGCCAGGCGCCGACCAGCGTCTCCTGCGGGCGACCGCCCTCGAACAGGATGGTGGTCGGGATCGAGAGGACGCCGTACCCGCTCGACGTCTCGAAGCTCTCGTCGATGTTCAGCTTCGCGAAGGCGACGCGTCCGTCGCAGGCCTCCTCCAGCTCGCGCGAGGATCGGCTCCACCGCGCGGCACGGGCCGCACCACGGCGCCCAGAAGTCGACGATCACGGGCCGGTCGGCCTCGAGCACCTGGCCGGGAAGGTCTCGTCGTCGACGTCGAACACGCGCTCCAAGGTAGCTGGAGGCGCGCGGCCCTCAGAGCCGGTGCGCAGGGCCGCCAGGCGGAGGCCCGGGACCTTCCAGATCGCCTCGAGCACGATCGAGCGGCTCATCTTCGAGCCGCCGTGCTCGCGGTCGACGAAGCGGATCGGCACCTCCACGACGCGGAACCCGCTCCGCAGCGTGCGGTACGTCGTCTCGATCTGGAACGCGTAGCCGCGCGACGAGATCGCGTCCAGGTCGATCGCCTCCAGCACGGCGCGGCGGTAGCACTTGAAGCCGCCGGTCAGATCCGTGACCGCGACTCGCCAGGATCGTCCGCGCATAGAGCGAGCCGCCCGCGGAGATCGCGCGCCGGCCGCGGCCCCAGTTCGCGACGCTCCCGCCCGGCACGTAGCGCGAGCCGAGCGAGAGATCGGCGCCGTCCGCCACCGCCGCGATCAGCCGCGGCACGTCGGCCGGGTCGTGCGAGAAGTCGCAGTCCATCTCCAGGATCAGCTCCGCCCCGGACCCGAGCGCCCGGCGGAAGCCGGCCACGTACGCCGGCCCGAGGCCCTCCTTGCGCGGCCGGTGCAGCACGTCGACGAAGTCGAGCTCCGCTGCGAGCCGGTCGGCGAGCTCGCCCGTGCCGTCCGGGGAGCTGTCGTCGATCACGAGCACCCGCACGCCGTGGGCGCCGAGCGCGCGCACCATCCGCTCCAGGTTCTCGAGCTCGTTGTACGTGGGGAGGCACACCGTCGTCTGCATCGAGCGCCGTATCATCGCCTGCGTGGCTCCGACGCTGCCCCGGAACGCGGATGTGGCCGCCCAGCTGGAGCTGCTGGCCGACATCCTGGAGCTCGAAGGCGAGGCCGGCTTCCGCGTGATCGCCTACCGCCGCGCCGCCGCACGCGTGCGCGAGACGTCGGGCCCGGTCGCGCAGCTGGCGCTGGACGGCCGGGCCAAGGACCTGCCGGGGATCGGCGCGACGATCCAGGACAAGATCGTGCAGATCGTCGAGGACGGCGAGATCCACGCGCTGACGAAGCACAAGGCGCTCGTGCCGGCCGAGGTCGTCCTGTTCACGCGGCTGCCGGGGCTCGGCCCGAAGACGGCGCGCAAGCTCTGGCAGGAGCTGGGGATCACGACGGTCGCAGAGCTCCGGGCCGCGGCGGAGGACGAACGGCTGCGCCGCCTACCCGGCCTCGGGGCGAGGAGCGAGGAGAAGATCCTGGCCGCGCTGCGGGCCGGCGCCGCCGAGCCGCAGGAGGGCGAGGGCAGGCGGCTGCTGGGCGCCGGGCTGCCGGCGGTGCTCGCCGTCGCCGCGGAGCTGCGCGAGCACCCCGCTGCGCTGAAGGTCTCCGAGGCGGGCAGCGTCCGCCGTCGCAAGGAGACGTTTCGCGACCTCGACCTGATCGCCACCGCGACCGACCCGGCGGCGCTTATCGCTCACTTCACGACGCTCCCGTGGGTGGCCGAGGTCGTGGCCGGAGGGGAGACGAAGGCGACGGTCGTCTCCGACGAGGGGCTCCGCTTCGACCTGCGCGTCGTGCCTCCGGAGAGCTACGGCAACCTGCTCCAGCACTTCACGGGCTCGAAGGAGCACAACGTCGCGCTGCGCGAGGACGCCGTGCGCCGCGGTCTCTCGATCTCCGAGTACGGCGTCACCACCGTGGAGACCGGCGAGGTCGCGCGGGTCGCCGACGAGGACGAGCTCTACCTCTCGCTCGGCTACCAGCCGATCCCGCCGGAGCTGCGCGAGAACCTCGGCGAGCTGGAGGCCGCGCGCCGCGGTGAGCTCCCGGAGCTCGTGGGCTACGGCCAGCTGCGCGGCGATCTGCACTGCCACTCGACGTGGTCGAACGACGGGCACAACTCGATCGAGGAGATGGCCCGCGCGGCCATGGAGCGCGGCTACGAGTACCTCGCCATGACCGATCACTCGCACTACCTGCGCGAGGGCCGGCTCGAGGAGCAGTGGAAGGAGATCGCAGCGGTCAACGAGCGGCTCGCGCCGTTCCGCGTCCTGCGCGGCGTGGAGGCGAACATCACCGCGGCAGGCGAGGTCGACGTGCCCCCGGAGCTGCTCGCTCAGCTGGACTGGGTGGTCGCGTCGCTCCACACGTCGTTCGACCGCAGCCCGACCGAGCGCGTGCTGGCGGCGATGGACAACCCGCACGTGGACGTGATCGGGCACCTCACAGCCCGCAAGATCAGCCGGCGCCCGCCCGCGGACGTCGACGTGGGCCGGGTCATCGAGCACGCAGCTCGCCACCGGCACGTTCCTCGAGATCAACTCGCAGCCCGACCGGCTCGACATCTCGGACGTGCACGCGCGCGCCGCGGGCGAGGCCGGCCTGCGGCTCGCGGTTTCGAGCGACGCGCACCGGATCCGGGCGCTCGCGTACACGGAGCTCGGACTCGGCCAGGCGCGGCGCGCCTGGCTGACGCGCGACCAGGTGCTCAACACGAGGCCGTGGGACGAGCTGCGGAAGCTGATGAAGCCGTGACCTTCCGCGACGACGGCGCCGCAGCCGTCGACTGGGTCGCCGGCTACCTGGATCGGCTGCGCGAGTTCCCCGTCCTGTCTCGCGCGCAGCCCGGTGAGATCCGGGCCGCGCTCCCTGCTTCGGCGCCCGAGCGCGGCGAGCCGTTCGCGGACGTGCTGCGTGATCTGGAGCAGACGATCCTGCCGGGGATCACGCACTGGCAGAGCCCGCGGTTCATGGCGTACTTCTCGACCACGGCGTCGGAGCCCGCGATCCTCGGCGGACCTGTTGAGCGGGGCGCTGAAGCAGGTCGGGGTGGCATGGCGCGCGTCACCGGCCCTTCAGGAGCTCGAGGAGGTCGTCATGGCCTGGCTCGCCGAGCTCCTCGGCCTGCCTGCCGGCTGGCACGGGCACATCGAGGAGGGCGCCTCCTTCGCCACGCTGGTGGCGCTCGCCGCCGCACGGGACGCCCGGCCCGGGAACCGGATCGTGCTCTGCTCCGAGCAGGCCCACTCCTCCGTCGACAAGGCCTGTCGGATGCTGGAGCTGGAGCTGCGGAAGGTGCCGACCGACGATGCATTCCGGTTGCGGCCGGAACTGCTCGACCTCGACGGCGCATGCGCGGTCGTGGCGGTCGTGGGTTCGACATCGACGACGTCGGTCGATCCGGTCGCCGCGATCGCCGACCTGTGCGGGCCGGCCGGTGTATGGCTCCACGTGGACGCTGCCTACGCCGGCGCGGCGATGGTCTGCCCGGAGTTCCGCTGGGCGTTCGACGGCGTGGATCGCGCCGACTCGCTGATCGTCAACCCGCACAAGTGGCTGCTCACGACCCAGGGCTCCTCGTGCTTCTGGACGCGGCGGCCCGAGGTCTTCCGCGACGTCTTCGGGCTCGTGCCCGAGTACCTGCGGACCCCGGACGAGGTCGTCGGCGTCAGCGAGTACGGACTCGAGCTGGGCCGGCCGTTCCGGGCGCTTCCGCTGTGGGCCGCGTTGCGGTGCTACGGCCGAGAGGGGATCCAGGCGTTCATCCGCGAGGGTGTACGGCTGGCTGCGCTGTTCGAGGGCTGGGTGCGCGACGAGCCCGGCTGGGAGCTCTGTGCCCCGCGGCCGTTCTCCGTCGTCTGCTTCCGGCGCGAGGGCTCGGACGAGGAGAACGAGGCGCTGCTGGAGCGCGTGAACGCGAGCGGTGAGATCTTCATCTCGCACACCCGGCTGGACGGCCGCGTCGTGCTGCGGCTCGCGGTCGGCAGCGCCCGCGTGACGGAAGAGGATGTGGTGCTTGCATGGGAGGTCCTACGGAGGGAGTCACGATGCTGATCACGACCGCGAACGACCTGCCGGGCTACGAGATCGTCGAGACGCTCGGCGAGGTGTTCGGGCTCACCGTCCGCTCGCGCAACATCGGCTCGCAGATGGGCGCAGGATTCAAGTCGATGTTCGGCGGCGAGCTGAAGGGGATGACGAAGGCGCTCCACGACAGCCGCGAGCAGGTGATCGAGCGCATGGTCGAGGAGGCGACGGCGAAGGGCGGCGACGCGATCGTCGCGATGCGCTTCGACACGTCCGAGATGGGCGGGAACTGGACCGAGATCTGCGCCTACGGCACGGCGGTGAAGATTCGCAGGGGTTAGCCGCCCCAGTCCAAACGGTGTGCGCTGCAGCCGGCGCGAGCCACCCCCTCGAGCCGTCCGGCTCACCGGGATCGGCCTCGTCTAGCACGGCCTCGCCCCGACGCCGTACTCGCCGGAGGAGTGGGGCGCCTTTTCGAGGAGGCCTCAGCGGTTGCGGTTCGGGACCCAGTTGAACGATCCGGGCGAGCCTCCGTAGCGGCCACACCGGCGGCATTCCAGGTAGTGCTCCCCCTCGTTCACCGCCGTCACCCAGCTGTGCAGGCCGACGTGGCAGAGGACGGTCTTTCGCCTGCGTCCGACGGTTCCGCAGTCGCGGCACGCCACGGCTGCGGATCCTTGTTTGCGGACCCAGCGGTGCCTGCCGATGCGGCACCGAAGCCGTCTCGTCACCGGGCGCCTCCCGCTCGCTTGCTGCGACAACTCTAACCCGAGCGCCTGCGCAGAAGATCCGCGCCCCCCGTCCCGCTCGGAGCCGACAGTGGAACTTTCGCCCGCCGGGCGGTGTAGTAGGGCGGTGCAGGGCCGCCCACGGGACGAGAACGGGCTGGTGGTGCGCGCGCAGCGTGGCGACGGGCGCGCCTTCGAAGGGCTCGTGCGCAGGCATGGAGAGATCCTGTTCAGGGTGGCCTTTCTGGTTGTCGGCGATGCGGCGGAGGCGGAGGACGTCGTCCAGGAGGCGTTCGTGAAGTCCTGGCGCGCGCTGGCGCGTTTTCGGGCCGGCGAGCCGATCCGTCCTTGGCTCGTGAGAATCGTGGCGACCGAGGCCCGGAACCGTCGCCGGCCGGCCGGCCGGCGCTCGCAGCTCTCGCTCCGGGCTGCACGTGAGCCTGTCTCGGGAGACGCGGCCCCGTCGCCCGAAACCGCCCTGTTCGCGGCCGAGGAGCGTTCGCTGCTTCTGGAGCGGTTGGAGTCGGTACCCGAACGAGCGCGTCTCGTCCTCGTGTGTCGGTACCTGCTCGGAATGTCCGAGCTGGAGACGGCGGCCGCGGTAGGAGTGCGGCCGGCACCGTGAAATCGCGGACGGCACGCGCGCTGGGGCAACTGAGGGAGTCGTATGACTGAACTTGAGCAGCGTCTTCATCTGCTGGCGGCCGAGATCGAATGGTCCGTGGCGACGCCGGAGCTCGTGCTACCTGTCCTGCCGGCACGGCGCCGCCGCCGGCCGTGGCAGCCGCTGCTCGTTGCGACCGCGGTGTTGCTGATCGCGGTCGCCGTCGCCGCGCTCGTACCGGGCGCGCGGAGCGCGGTCCCGGACTGATCGGGACGGCGGTCGTGGTAGGCGGTGCGGCCGCCATGGGTGCGAAGAGCGCCCAGAGAAGTCAGGCCGCCGCACAGCAGGAGGCCGACCAGAACGCACAGATCGCAGAGCTCCGGGCGCAGCAGGCGGCGCCCGCCCCGGAGCAGGCAGCGGCCCCGGCCTCACCGGCGGACGACGATGCCGCGCAGATCCAGAAGTACGCAGCGTTGAAGGGGCGGACTCCTCGCGACCGCCCTAGATCCTCGCGTGCGCTGAGAGAGCCCTCACCGCGCGCTCGACGGCCGGCTCGACCGGTGCCGGGTCGTACCCGAGCTCGTGCTGCGCCTTCTCGGAGGAGAACCAGGCCGGCAAACGTGCGAGCGTGACCTCGCTCGAGTTCGCCAGCCCGACCAGTGCGAGCGCCCGTGCGGCCGCGTGAGGAAGGCGAACGAGCGGCGGTCGGCGGCCCGCGGTACGCGCGATCAGCGCGAACACCTCGGCGAGCGTGAGGTTCACGCCGCCGAGCAGGTAGCGCTCACCGCTTCGGCCCCGCTCGAGCGCCAGAACGTGTCCGAGTGCGACGTCGCGTACGTCCACGAGGTTGAGCCCACCGGAACGGAGCGTCGCTCGATAGCGCCCCGACGCGATCCCGCGCACCATCCGCCCGGTCGGCGTCGGCGCGTCGTCACCCTCGCCGATCGGCGTCGTCGGATTGACGCACAGCGACTCCAGGCCCTCGCCCGCGGCGGCGAGGACGAGCCGCTCCGCGGCGAGCTTCGTCCGCTTGTACGGAACCTCGAGCTCCCAGGACGGTGGGCCGTCCTCCTCCGTCGCAACCCGACCGCGCACAGGACCGCACGTCCCGGCCGTGCTCGTGTGTACGAGCCGCCGCACTGCGGCGTCACGGCAGGCGGCGATCACGTTCCGGGTGCCGCCCACGTTGACCGCTTCGAACTCCGACACCGCCGCCGTGTAGCTGTACAGCGCAGCCACGTGAACGACCGCCTCGCAGCCCTGGATCGCCCGTAGGAGCGCGGCGCGGTCACGCACGTCGACCCACTCGCGGCGCACCTCGTGGCCGGCGAGCTCGAGCGCCGCTACGACGTGGCCGCCGACGAACCCGCGGCCGCCGCCGGTCACGAACACGTGCATGCGGCCATTCTCGTTGCACGGCGGGCCGTTCGCGGCCCAGCGGCCGGGAGGTCGCTCCCAGCCATACTCCAGCAATCTCGACGCCGACCCAGACAGCCGGCGACAGCCTCGTGGTTGTCTCTGCCGCGGACGCCGCGTACACGATCCCGCTCGCGGCGATGCTGAAATCCGCGCTGACCGGCCTGCGCCCGGGCACGTCGCTTGCACTCCACATCGTCGACACGGGCATACGGCAGCCCGATCGGGAGCGGCTGTCGAGCATGTGCGCCGGGACCGGTGCGGTGCTGGCCTGGCACGATCCGAGCGCGTGCGGTCTCGCTCCGCTCCCTTTGAACAGCAGGATGACGATGGCGACGTATGCCCGACTCGCGCTCTCCCGGTTGCTGCCGGCGGATGTGAAGAAGGCGGTCTGGCTGGACGCCGACGTGCTCGTTACGGGCGATCTCGAGCGGCTCTGGAGGACAGATCTGGCCGGTCGCCATCTGCTCGCCGTTCAGGATCCGTGCATCCCGCTCGTCTCCTCCCGCTACGGAATCCGACGCTGGCGTCAGCTCGGCCTCGCGCAGCAGGCGAAGTACTTCAACGCCGGCGTGATGCTGATCGACCTCGACCGCTGGCGTCGCGACGAGATCGGCGAGCACGCCGGCGACTATCTCCGCGAATGCGCTGCGGACGTCGTGTTCTGGGATCAGGAAGGTCTGAACGCCGCCCTGTGCGGGCGCTGGGGCGAGCTCGACATCCGCTGGAACTACTGTCCGGGGTTCACCGCGCGCGGCCGGCCCGAAAGCGCCCGGCACGAGCCCTGGATCATCCACTTCGCGGGCACCCTGAAGCCATGGCTGCTCCCGGCGCCCGCGTCGGGGCCGCGGGCACTCTTCTACCGGCTGCTCGACGAGACGCCATGGGCCGGGTGGAGGCCCCGGCGCAACGCCGGCATCCGTGGCGAGAGGCTGGTACGAGGCGTCCCGGCTGCGTGACGTGCTGTATCCGGCCGAGCACTGGTGGATGCTCTATCTCGGTCGTCGCCTGGCGAGCGTCGCGAGGCGGGGGCCGGTGGCGAATGACGTCTACTAGGCCCGCTCCGGAGCGGCTCGAGGGCGATGGACTCGCCGCCCTGTCGGTCGTGCTGGCGACGGAGGACGTGGAGACCATCGAGAGAGGTCTTGCGTCGCTGCGCGCGCAGACCGCCCGCGGCAGAATCGAGGTCGTGCTCGTCTCGCTCTCCGGCGAGGCGCTCCGCGTCGACGGCGGCCGGCTCGACGGGTTCGCCGCCCATCGGCTCGTCGAGCCCGGCGTCGCGCTGTCGCTCGCCGCGGGCCGGGCGATGGGAGTGCGCGCCGCCCGGGCCCGGTACGTTCACATCGGAGAGACGCACGCGTTCCCCCACCCCGACTGGGCCGAGCGGATCATCGAGTCGCTCGACGAGACGTGGACGGCGATCGTGTCCGGTCTCGAGAACGCGAACGCCGACGGAGCGATCAGCTGGGCGAACCTGCTCAACGACTACGGTCCGTGGCTCGCACACCTTCCCGGAGGCGAGATCGACTCGACTCCTCCCTACAACACGGCCTTCGAGCGGTCTTTCGCCCTCCAGGCGGTCGGTCTGAGCGAGGACGCCTTCTCGGGCGGATTCGACCTCACGGCGCTGCTCCGCGAGGGAGGGCACCGGGTGCTGTTCCAGCCGGCGGCCAGGATCGACCACGTCAACGTGGCGCTCGGCTCGCACTGGCTGGGGCAGCGATACACGGCGGCCCGGGCCCGCGCAGGCCGCCGGTCCCGCGACTGGCCGTGGGCACGACGCGCCGCGTATGCGCTGGCGGCCCCGCTGATCCCGGTGATCCTCGCGGCGCGACTCGCACGGCCCCTGATGGCTGCCGAGCGCGCGCGGCGACTCCCGCGGCTCACGGCGCCTGCGATGCTCGCTCGGACTGGCGGCCGCGGCGTGCGGCGAGCTCACCGCGTTCATCACCGGGGAGAGCGCCGAGGCCGCGCGGCGCGCGGACGAATTCGAGCTCAACAAGGTGCGCTACAGCGGGTTGACGCCGTGAGCGAGCGCCTCGCGCTGTCCGTCGTCCTCGCGACCGATTCCTTCGCGACCATCGAGCCGGTCGTCCGCCGGCTCCGCGCCCAGAACGTCGTCCAGAAGCTCGAGCTCGTGATCGTCACCCCGGAGCCGGACGCGGTTCGACAGGACGCCGCGAACCTCGGATGAGTTCGGCGCGTTTCGGGTCGTCGGGGTCGACGACCTCGTTCCGCTCACGAGAGCCAGGGCCGCCGGCATCCGGGCAGCAACCACGCCGGTCGTCTTCGTGGGCGAGACCCACACCTATCCCGAGGAGGGCTGGGCCGAGTCCCTGATCGACGCGCACACGGACGACTGGGCCGCGGTGGTTCCGGGGTTCGGCAACGCGAACCCGTCGGGCGCGCTGAGCTGGGCCGGCTTTCTGAGCGACTACGGCGCGTGGCTCGCCTTGCTGCAGCCTCGCGAGTTGACGATGATCCCGACGTACAACACGGCGTACAAGCGGGCGGCGCTCCTCGAGCTCGGGCCGAGGCTCGACCACCTCCTGACCACGGGCGACGAGTTGATCGACGGGCTCAGAGCCGCCGGACAGCGATTCGTCTTCCATCCGTCCGCCCGCATCGATCACGCGAACGTCGCCCGGCCGCAGGACTGGCTCGCCGAGCGCTACCTTGCCGGACTCCTGACGGCGCACAGCCGGATGGAGCGCTGGTCGTGGGGCCGGCGCCTTGTCTACGCGGCCGGGTCGCCGCTGATTCCGGTGGTCGTCCTGTCGCGCGTGGCCAGGGGCGTGGACACCGCGCGCCGGACCTACACCCTGCCTCTTGCCGTCTATCCCGCGCTCGTCCTGGGCGCCGTTCTCGGCGCTGCAGGCGAGCTGGTCGGCTACCTGGGCGGCCCGGTGGCCTGGGCGGACCGGCGGATGACGGACTACGAGATCCACAGGCACCGCTATCTCCGTGGCTGACTCGATGCCCGTCCGGATCGGGCTGCTCGGCTGCGGAGCGATCGCGTGCGGACACCATCTGCCCGCCTTGCGCAGGATCGCGGGGGCGGTGGTCGTCGCCGTTGCGGATCCCGATCCCTCGGCGCGGGCCCGTGCCGCCGGGCTTGCTGCCGGGGGCGGACCTCCACGCCGACGCCGGGGAGCTGCTCGCGCGCTCCGACGTGGATGCGGTCGTCGTCGCCGCCCCGTCCGGACTGCATGCGGACCTTGCTGTGGCCGCCGCTCTGGCCGGAAAGCATCTCTACGTCGAGAAGCCGCTCGCCACGAGCGAGGACGCCGCCACGCGCGTGCTCGAGGAGGTCGCCCGCTCGGGCGTCACCGCCACCGTGGGCTTCAACCGGCGCAGGCATCCGGTCTACGAGCAGGCGCACCGACTGCTCGGGGCCGGACGGATCGGGGAGGTGCGCTTCGTCCAGAGTGCGTTCTGCGAGCCGGTCGATGTCCGGGCCCAGCCCGAGTGGAAGCGAACGCGGGCGGCAGGCGGAGGCGTGCTCCTCGATCTCGCATCGCACCACTTCGACCTCGTGCGCTGGTTCCTGCGTGCGGAGATCGAGGTGGTCAACGCGCGAACGCGGTCGGTTCGGAGCGAGCAGGACGAGGCAACGACCGAAGTCTCGACGAGCACCGGCGCCTCGGTGCAGAGCCTGTTCTCCTTCCGTGCGGCGCACGCGGACTTCATCGAGTTCTTCGGCGAGCAGGGCCGGCTGCGCGTCGACCGGCACGGAGGCGCTCTCACCGTGCACCGACCCCGGCGGTCGGGATACGGAATCCGCCGGGCCTGGTCACCTCCGGCAGGGCCAGTGCTCGCCTGGCAGGCCCGCCGCCTCATGGGATCGGGGGGTGACCCGTCATACGGGCGCTCACTGGGAGCCTTCGTGCAACGCCTGAACGGCGCGCCGGTCGACACGCCGTCGCTCGAGGACGGGTTCCGAAGTCTCCAGGCGGTGCTCGCTGCCGAGCGGCTGTCCGGGCCCCCACCCTTCGCGACCGGGTAGGTCGGGCCGGATGCGAGTCCTGCTGGTTACCGACTGGTTGCGCAGGAGCGGGGGGATGGAACGGTACTTCGGGACGCTCAGGCGCGGCCTGCGAGATGCCGGCCACGACGTCAGGCTGCTCACGAGCACGGCAGGCAGCGCGGCCGACGGCACCGCCGAGTACAGGGCATTCGGGAGCAACGCCCCGGCGGTGCAGGCGCTCCTGCAGGTCGTCAATCCGTTCGCGGTCGCGCGCGTCAGAGCGGCCGTCCGTGACCTGCGCCCCGAGCTGGCTCTGGTGGGGATGGTCGAGCAGCACCTCTCGCCGGCGGTGCTCGCTGCTCTGCGCGACGTGCCGACGATCCTGAGCTTCGGTGACTACAAGCCGATCTGCCCCACCCACTCGAAGCTCCTGCCGAGCGGCGACATCTGCACTGCTCCGGCGGGGCCTGTCTGCTGGGCCGAGGGGTGCACAGGGCTGGCCCAGTGGCTCCGGGATCAGCCGCGGTATGCGCTCTTCCGGGCCGGAATCGACCGTGCAGACCACATTCTCGCGTGCAGCTCGTGGCTCCAGCGCGCTCTCGGCGACGCGGGGATCGCGGCCGAGGCCGTTCCGCCTCCGACACCGCCGCCCTCGTCGCACTACGTTCGCGCACCGGGGCCGAATCCACGCTTCGTGTTCATCGGGCGGCTGAGCCGGGAGAAGGGTGTCGCGTCCCTCATTCGCGCGTTCGGACGAGCCCGGGAGACCGTCCCGTCCGCGGAACTGCGCATCGTGGGCGACGGCGAGGAGCGACCTTCACTCGAGCGGCTCAGCGAGTCTCTCGGCCAGAGTGCAGCGGTCGTCTTTCGCGGGTCGCTGACCCTGGCCGGAATCGAGCGGGAGCTGGCCGGTGCGTGGGCGTCCGTCGTTCCGTCGCTCTGGGCCGAGCCGCTGGGACTGGCGGCCGTGGAAGCCGCCGTGCGACGTGTTCCGGTGATCGCGAGCTCGCTCGGCGGGCTTCCGGAGGTCATCGCTCACGGACGCAGCGGCCTCCTGTTTCCGAACGGTGACGAGCCCGCGCTCACCCGATGTCTCGTGGACGTCGCGACCGGCAAGGCGTTCCAGAACCGGATACTCCCGGCGGACGTCGTCAGAGAGATCGCGGATCGCCACAGCATCGAGCGGTATGTCGCCCGACTGGAGAGCATCTCCGACGAGCTTCAGGCTCGGCGCTGAGCGAACCCCGAGCGCCGCGGCTTCCAAGGCAGTGCGGCCGTGGCTCACCGTGTCGTGTCGGGCTGCTCGTGCGGGCGGGGAGCGAGGAGTTGCGCGCAGGTCGTATCTCCGAACCATTGCGCCCACGAAACGCCCACCGGGCTGTAGATCCCGGGCGTCAGCCTGATCGCCGTGGCGCACCGGAACGACAGCAGATCTGTACGGCGGCCGTGAGTCGCGCCTCTCACACGCCGTGGGCGGCAGACCCGATCGGGAGCGGCGGCTCGTGCTCTCCGCTGTCGACCCGGAAGGGCGGGTACTCGGGGGTCATCAGCGCCGCATAGGCAGCGACGCGGATCACCCAGCGGTTGAGCCCCACGACGAGGTCGAAGATTCCGCGCGGGTAGCTGCCCCGGACGAGCAGGAGGATTGCCGCGACCAGTACGAGCAACCCGATCAGCCCGGACCAGACGAGGTTCCAGTGCATACCCGCCCAGCCGATCCCCACGCCGCCGGCCAGGATGCCCGCGATCAGATACTGCGGGATGCCGAGCAGCCACCAGCCGATCAGGGAGAACCCCTTCCGCTGATGCTCGGGGTAGTCGATCTCGAGCCGTGCCGGGTAGTCGGGAACATCTGCAAGGGTGAACGGTGGGTAGCGATCGGTCGCGAGCGCGCCGTAGGTGTAGAAGTCGACCCGCCACGTCCAGCGCAGCACGCCGAGGTTGAAGTCGAAGATCCGGCGCGGATAGCGGCCCGTGAACAGGATCGCGAAGAACGCGACCACCGTGAGCACGAACAGGGCGATCCACAGGAAGAGCAGGCAGATCGCATGCGGGATAACGAGCAGCCACTTGACGAGCCACAGCCAGCGGCTGACCTGCGGATCGAGCTCTCCCTCGACGCGGACGGGGAACACGGGCTCCATGGACATCGGTGCGCCTCCTTCGCGAGTTGCGCGTCGAGTGTCCCGTCTCCGTACAGAACCTCCATCAGAGGGCGCCCGGATTAGCAATACCGGGAAACCCTGATCGGAGACCAACCGGTCGGGCAACGGCGAAGGCGGTGCCGGGCTCAGCAGCTCACCGCCGTGATAGGCGAAGCTCGTCCGTCAGACCTGCGCGGAGGACGTTGCCGCGCGTGGGCCGTCCGGCGGCCGCCGGATTCCCGCGTCGTCGAGCGCGGCCGCGACGAGCGGGTCGTAGCGCCCGGCGGCCAGGTCGCCGAGCGGATCGCTCGTGTAGCCGAGCAACGTCACGTACGAGAGCCCGAACGTGGCGCGCATCGCGAGTAGTCGCCGCCGCTCGGCGTCCTGCATGTCGAAGAGCGCGGCCCGTGCGGCTCCCAGCCGTCGGATCTGCCGGACGCGGGCAGGCACCATGATCACCAGCACGAGAATCGTCGGCAGCGCGAACACGAGGAAACCGAGCATCAGGGCCAGGTGGTGAACCTTGTCCTCGCCCTTCTGGCCGAGCGCCGCCACGTTCCCGCCGCTGCCTTGCCCGGCGCTCTGAAACGCACCGGCGAGCCTGCCGCCCACCAGCGGGATCCCTTCGACCGCACCGGCCGCAGAGCCGAATCCGCTCTGCACCGAGAGGCCCGCATCCTTCACGCCGGAGCCGAGCACGGTCACGCTGTCGACAGCGTTGTAGACCGTGAGGCCGATCCAGCCGAAGAACACGACGAGACCGAGGAGCGCGAGATCGCGCAGGATCGTCGACGTCCGCTTCGCGGGCACGTCCGGATAGAGCTTCAGCTGGCCGGCCAACGGGGGGTGACGATACCTTCGGCGCCGGTGGGCGCCCGCCCGGTCAGATCGGGATCGTGAGGCTGTCGATGTCGCTCGGGTAGTCGGTGAGGATGTCGATGCCGTCGGGGGTGACGGCGACGGTGTCGGAGTGGCGGAAGCCGCCGATGTCGGCGGCGTAGAGGCCCGGCTCGATCGTGAACACCATCCCGGGCTCGACCGGCGTGTGGTCGCCGAGGTCGAGGAACGGCGCCTCGTGGTTGCGCAGCCCGATCGCATGCCCGATGTGCTGGCGCCAGTAGGGCAGCAGGTCGTGGTCCTCGAAGTAGCGCATCACCGCACCGTCGACGTCGGCGCAGGTGACGCCCGGGCGGAGCGCGTCGAAGGCGACCTGCTGCGCGGCGACGGTGTGGTCGAAGAGGCGGCTGCATCTCGTCGGTCGGCGGGCCGATGACCATCGCCCGCTCGAGCTCCGCGTTGTAGCCCCAGATCGGCGCGCTCGTCTCGGTCACGAGCACGTCGCCCGCCCGGAACTCGATGTTGTGCGCGACCGCGTGCGCCCACGAGCTGCGCAGGCCGATCTGTCCGCGGTAGCCGGCCGACGCGCCGTCGGACGAGGCCTGCTGGCCGCGTAGCCGTCGCCGAGCGCCTGCAGCATCGCGAGCGTCGCCTCGTGCCCGGCCCGCAGGCTTGCCTCGGCCTCCGTCGCGCCGGGCCTCGAGTACTCCTGCAGGAGCCGGTGCGCGTGCTCGCACCAGCGCGCGCTCTCCCGGATGAGCGCGATCTCGTTCTCGCTCTTCCGCACCATCATGGCCTCGATCACGGCCGCGAGCGGCGCGACGTGGCCGCCGTCGACCTCGCTGAGCGGGCGGGCCCTGGTAGCCGAGGATGCCCGGATAGCCGTCCTGGTCGGCGCCGACCGCGCCGCGCGATGCCGAGGTCGGCGAGCACGCGGCCGAGGATCCGCATCGGATGCTCGATCCCGGGGTACTCCGGGTACGACTCGATCGCGCTCGAACGCCGTCTCGGCGCGCACGCGCTCGACCTCGAACTCGGGCACGAGGACGACCATCTCCCCGGTCGCGCTCTGCGCGAAGACGACCGGCCGCTCCGTCGAGAGGAAGTCGAAGCTCGTGAAGTACCGGATGTAGTCGCGCGTCGAACAGGACGTAGCCGGTGAGCCCGGCGCGCCGCACGTGCTCGAGCAGCCGCTCGCGCCGCGACCGGAGCTCGGCTGCGGGAATCCCCGTTCGGGGCTGTGTGCGCTGGCCCGCGCCCGTCACGCGTGCTGCGACTTCGCGTACTCGATGTAGCCGCGAACGTCCGCCACCGGCTCCGAGTACGCCGCGCCGAGGGACGTCTCCATCCGCGGCCATGTACTCCGTGGCCCAGGCCGGGAGCTCGTAGTCGATCGCGCGCAGGAACTCGAGCGAGGCGGCCAGGCGCATGTCGGCGATCGAGGGCGTGGAGCCGCCGATGAACGGCTTGCCGTCCAGGAAGAACGTGCGGTACACCTCGAGCGGCTCGGCGAGAGCCGCCTGGCAGGCGGCCCGGCCTGCGGCCTTCACGTCCTCGTCCGCGTCCGATGCGCCCACCTCGCCCGGATAGTGCGGGAAGCCGAGGGCCGTATACGTCGAGCGCGCGACCAGCGGATAGAGCGTGCCGATCACGTAGAACATCGCGCTGTCGATCATCGCCCGCTCGCCCGGGTCGGTGGGATAGAAGCGGTCGAGCCCGTGCCTGTTGCAGAGGTACTGCATGATCGCGCAGCTCTCCCAGAGCGACCCTCTGGGCAGTCCCGCCTCCTCGATCATCGGCGTGAGGTGGGCCGGGTCCTTCGCCAGGAACTCAGGCTCCAGCGTCTTGCCCCAGACATCCACCTCCTCGAAGTCGAGCTCGGCGGCGCGCACGAAGATCCGCACTGTCAGGTTGTTGACGCTCGGCTTCAGGACGTTGAGCGTGATTTCGGCCATGTCATCCTCCCGGTGTCTGGTAGGGATCCTTGGGTGATCGATCGGCGGAGAGCGACTCGCGTGATCGTCTGACGAGCTCTTCGATGGCGTCCGCGACGTGGATCTCGGCGATGTTGTGGTCGCCGCGCGCCACCCGGAGCCTGTGCGCCTCGAGCAGCACGTCCGAGTGCGTGTATCCGAACGGTGGCTCGAAGCGATAGGACGCGAGCTCGATCGTCAGGCCGAGCGGGTCGTCGAAGTAGATCGAGTCCATGAAGCCGCGATCCTTGACGCCGCTGTGCCGGATCCTCCGCTCGTCGAGCCGCTCCACCGCCTGCCGGAACGTGGCCTGCGAGAGCGAGAGCGCGATGTGGTGCACGCACCCGGGGTCGGTCGGTGTGCGGCGCGGATCCGGTGCGCGCTCCTCGTTGGTGAAGACCGTGATGAGGCGCCCGTCGCCCGGGTCGAAGTAGAGATGACTCTCCGACGCGTTGTCGAGATTGGGCTGCTCGAACACGAAGGGCATGCCGAGCAGGCCCTCCCAGAAGTCGATGGACGTCTGCCGGTCGGCGCCGCAGAGCGTGATGTGGTGGACGCCCTGGCTCTGAAGTTTCCGCATTGGCTCCCTACCTCGGATGCTCTACGAGCTTGGACTTGTACTCACTGCGCCGGAGGCTCCCCCACGGCACGAGATCGATGTGTGTCTGGACGACGAGGACGCTGCGCAATCTCTCACGAATCGCAGCCGCGAGCGCCGAGTCGGCCGTCGCGTGCCGCGCCAGCTCGACGCTCACGGGCAGCGGCGGTTGCTGCTTGACGCCCGCCGCCTGCGGCTTCACCAGGATGTGGCCGCTGACCTCGGGAGCGAACGCGCTGACCACCTCACGGACGGCCGACGGGAAGACGTTGACGCCGCGCACGATGAGCATGTCGTCGGTGCGCCCGATGCAGCGCACCCGGGGCCCGGTCCGCCCGCAGGCGCAGTCGCCCATCCGGACCTGGACGTGATCGCGCGTTCGGAATCGCAGCAGCGGCGCGGCGCGATGCTGCAGATGCGTCAGCACGAGCTCGCCCGTGGCGCCGTCGCACAGCTCGACCGCGTCGCCCGTCTCCGGATCGATCAGCTCGGCGTGGACGAAGCCGCGCGCGCCCAGATGCATGCCGTCCTGCTCCTCGCATTCCCCCCACAGCGACGGGCCGATGTCGCCGATGCCCATCGCCTCCGTGACCCGGGCGCCCCAGCCCGCCTCGAGCTTCGCCCGAAAGGCCGGCTCGCCGCCGCCGGGCTCGCCGGCCACGAGCACGCGCTCGACGCTCGAAGCGGTGAGATCGATGTCCCGCTCCGCCGCCCATTCGACGAGATAGGCGGCATACGAGGGCGTGAGGACGGCCGCTTCGGGCTCGAGCAACCGGATCGACGTCACGAGGCGCTCGGTGTTGCCGGTGCCGATCGGGATGTGGCACAGGCCGATGCGGTCGAAGGCGTCGATCGCCGCGCCCGCCACGAACGGCCCGGCATTGTAGGACGAGACCGCGCGCTGGCCCGCGGTGACGCCGGAGGCCGCGTAGCTGCGGGCCGACCCCGTCACCCAGTTGTCGAGATCGCTCGCCGTGAGCGGGATGTAGCTGGGCTGGCCGGTCGTGCCGCTCGTCGAGTAGATCCGGACGATCTCGGACCGCACCGCGCAGAGGTGCGCGCCGATCGGATTACCGGGAGTGCAGGTCGCCTTGAGCTCGTGCTTCTCGGTGAGGGGCAGCCGCGCGATATCGGCGAGCCTGCCGGCCACACGCGCGGAGCCGAATCCGGCCTCTGCAAGCTTCGTGCGATAGAAGGCGAGACCGGTCGTAGAGATAGGCGAGCTGCGCGCGATAGGACGCGTCGTCGATGCCGAGCTGCTCGGCCCACGGTCGGGCTTCGACCTCGGGCGCGAGCATCACTCCTGCCGGTCGTCCGGCGGGCGCTCGTACACGATCGCCTCCTCGGCCCTTCCCGCCATGAGGAAGCCGAGCGGGTGCTGCTGCTCCTCGGCCAGATGCGCCAGCAGGCCGGCCGTGCGCGCGAGGATCGGGACGGCCTTGACAGAGGCTGGTGGAAAGCCCAGGTCGAGCATCACGGCCGCGATCGGCATCGCGACGTTCATCGTGAGCGGCCTGCCCCAGGCTTTGGCCACCGCCTCGCGGAACCGGCGCGCGAGCAGGACGTGGGCTCCGCTCACCCCGCGGGCGTCCGCGAGCTCGAGAATGCGCTCGGCGCGCGGGTCGAGCGGGCGGTGAACGGGATGGCCGAATCCGGGCGCCTTGCCGCCGGAAGCGCGGATCGCGCGCGCCGTCTCGTCGGCGACGGCTGCGGGCGCGCCGCCGGCCAGCACCTTGTCCCGCGCCTCCGCCAGCAGCCGCGCGCACTCCTCGGACGTCCCGAGGATCACCGGACCGCAGCCGAGGATCCCCGCGGCGACTGCTCCCTGCAACGATCCCGGGTCGGCGGCCAGCGTCATCCGCGCCGTGACGTTGGTCGGCATCATCCCGTGCTCGGCGATCGCGACGAGGAGCAGATCGAGGAAGAAGCGCTGGTCGTCGGTCGGCTCGCGGCCGGTGAGCAGCAGGTGGAAGTACTCCGTGAAGCTCAACCTGCCCATCAGGTCGCCGCAGAGGTCGCGTCCCACGCACCTCGACCCGGTCGGGATAGGCCTGGCAGATGCGGCTGACGGGGCTCGCGGCCTTACCGATCGGCATGACGCCCCGCCGCGCACCGCTCGTCGTGCCCTCTGGCCGGCATCCCGGCGACGCTACGCATCGCCTACCCGACCGTCAAGCGAGGAAGCGGCGTTGCTGTGGCACCCGTGGTCGAGATCAGTAGACACCGGAGCCTAGACCAGTAGAAGGTCCCCACTCCTGTGCCGGCGGGTTCGCTAGCGTGCGCGCCATGGTCGAACGAGCAGGCCGGCACACATGAGCGATCCGCTGCAGGACGTGACGCCGCTCCCGGACCTGCTCCACGGTCGCTCCCACACCGGCCCGATCCGAGAGCTCCGCCCCCTGTACGTCGACCTGCTCCCGCCCTGCAATGCGGGCTGCCCGGCCGGGGAGAACATCCAGGCGTGGCTGTCGCACACCCAGGCGGGCCGGCACGAGCAGGCGTGGCGCGAGCTCGTCGCCGACAATCCGCTGCCCGCGATCCATGGACGGGTCTGCTACCACCCGTGCGAGAGCGTCTGCAACCGGGCCAGCCTCGACAGCGCCGTGTCGATCCATTCGGTGGAGCGGTTCCTCGGCGACCTCGCGCTGGCACGAGGGGTGGCTGTTCGATCCTCCCCGATCCGGAGCGGCAAGCGCGTGCTCGTGATCGGCGCCGGGCCGAGCGGACTGTCGGCCGCCTACCACCTGGCCCGGCTCGGCCACGAGGTGGAGATCCGGGACGCGGGCAGCGAGCCGGGCGGGATGATGCGGTACGGCATCCCGGCCTACCGGCTGCCCCGCGACGTGCTCGACGGCGAGCTCGACCGGATCGCGGCGCTGGGCGTGCGAATGACCTGCGACCACCGGGTCGAGGATCTCGTCGCCGAGCGGGAGGAGGGACGGTTCGACGCGGTCTTCGTCGCGGTTGGGGCGCACCTCTCCAAGCGCGTCGACATCCCCGCCGCGGACACCGGCAAGATCGTGGACGCCATCTCGTTCCTGCGCAGCGTCGCCTCCGGCGAGCGGCCCGTCATCGGCCGCCGCGTCGCGGTCTACGGCGGGGGCAACACCGCCATGGACGCCGCCCGCGTCGCGCGCCGTCTGGGCGCCACCGAGGCGCTCATCGTCTACCGCCGCACCCGCGAGCAGATGCCCGCCCACGAGATCGAGGCCGAGGACGCCGAGCGCGAGGGCGTTCGGATCAACTGGCTGCGCACGATCACGGCCTTCGACGGGCCCGAGCTGGAGGTCGAGCTGATGGAGCTCGACGAGACCGGCTATCCGCAGCCCACCGGACGGTTCGAGACGCTCGCGGCCGACACGGTGATCCTCGCGCTCGGCCAGGAGTCCGACACGGCGTTCCTGCGCGAGGTGCCGGGGGTCGAGTTCGAGCGCGACGGGACCGTGCGGGTGTCGACGTCGCTGCAGACAGGATGCCCCGGCGTGTTCGCGGGCGGCGACATGGTGCCGAGCGAGCGCACCGTCACCGTCGGCGTCGGGCACGGCAAGAAGGCCGCCCGCCACATCCACGCCTGGCTGGGGAGCACAGCCGCCGTGAGCGGGCCGAAGCACGATCTGGCCACGTTCGACAAGCTGCATCTCTGGTACTTCGGCGACACCGCCCGCAGGCAGCAGCCCGAGCTGCCACCGGAGGAGCGGGTCTCCGATTTCGGTGAGGTGATGGGCGGCCTCTCGCGCAGAGGAAGCGGTCTACGAGGCGGGCCGGTGCCTGTCCTGCGGCAACTGCTTCGAGTGCGACGGCTGCCTGGGAGCGTGCCCCGAGGACGCCGTGATCAAGCTGGGCGAGGGGCATCGCTACCGGTTCGACCTCGAACGCTGCACCGGCTGCGGGGCGTGCTACGAGCAGTGCCCGGTGCACGCGATCGAGATGGTGGCAGAGGGCGACTGAGATGCGCGCGATGCTCGACGGCAACGAGGCTGCGGTCTCGGTCGCGTACCGGCTGAACGAGGTCTGCTGCATCTACCCGATCACGCCGTCGTCGCCGATGGCGGAGCTGGCCGACGAGTGGTCGAGCCAGGGACGGGCCAACGTCTGGGGCACGGTGCCCGCGGTGGTCGAGATGCAGAGCGAGGGAGGGGCGGCCGGCGCCCTGCACGGCGCACTGCAGAGCGGTGCGCTGGCGACGACGTTCACCGCCTCGCAGGGCCTGCTGCTGATGATCCCGAACATGTACAAGATCGCCGGCGAGCTGACGCCGGCCGTGCTGCACGTGGCCGCGCGGTCGCTCGCGGCGCAGGGGCTGTCGATCTTCGGCGACCACTCCGACGTGATGGCGGTCCGTCAGACCGGCTTTGCGCTGCTCGCCTCGGCCTCGGTGCAGGAGGCCCATGACCTGGCGCTCGTGGCGCAGGCGGCGACGCTCCAGACGCGGGTGCCGTTCGTGCACTTCTTCGACGGGTTCCGGACCTCGCACGAGCTGAACACGATCGAGACGCTCTCCGACGACGACCTGCGCGTGCTCGTGCCCGAGGAGCTCGTGCGTGCGCATCGCGGCCGGGCGCTCTCGCCGGAGCGGCCGTTCATCCGGGGCACGGCGCAGAACCCGGACATCTACTTCCAGGCGCGCGAGACCGTCAACCCTTTCTATGCCCGCGTGCCGGACGCGGTCTCCGACGCGCATGGCGCGCCTCGGCGAGCGCACCGGCCGCCGCTACCGGATCGTGGACTACTACGGCCACCCCGAGGCCGACCGCGTGCTCGTCGTCATGGGCTCGGGCGGCGAGACGGTGCAGGAGACCGTCGCTGAGCTGAACGACCGCGGCGAGCGCGTCGGCGTGATCCAGGTGCGGCTGTACAGGCCGTTTCCGGCGCAGGCGCTGGTCGAGGCGCTGCCGGCGAGCGCGCGCCACGTGGCCGTGCTCGACCGGACGAAGGAGCCCGGCTCCCTCGGCGAGCCGCTCTTCCTCGACACGGTGGCCGCGCTCACCGAGTCGCACTCGGACGGCGGGCGGGCGGTCCTGCCGCGCGTCATCGGCGGCCGCTACGGCCTGTCGTCGAAGGAGTTCACGCCGGGCATGGTCGCCGGTGTCTTCGCCGAGCTGGCGGGCGAGCGGCCGCGGCGCCGGTTCACGGTCGGCATCAACGACGACGTCTCGGGGACGAGCCTGCCCTTCGACGCGGCCCTCGACATCGAGCCCTCCGAGACCGTGCGCGCGATCTTCTTCGGCCTGGGCTCGGACGGAACGGTGGGCGCGAACAAGAACACGATCAAGATCCTCGGAGCCGAGGAGGGCGTGCACGCCCAGGGCTACTTCGTCTACGACTCGAAGAAATCCGGCTCGCAGACCGTGTCGCACCTGCGCTTCGGACCGCGGCCGATCCGGGCGCCCTATCTGGTCCAGCAGGCGAGCTTCGTCGGCTGCCACCACTTCGGGCTGCTTGAGCGCGCCGACGTGCTCGGCCGCGCTGCGGACGGCGCGACGTTGCTGCTCAACTGCCCGTACCCGCCCGACGAGGTGTGGGCTGCGCTGCCCCGTCCCGTTCAGCAGCAGATCCTCGACAAGCACATCGACCTGTACGTGGTCGACGCCGGCCGGATCGCGCGCGAGGTCGGGCTGGCCGGCCGCATCAACATCGTGCTGCAGACGTGCTTCTTCGCCGTGTCCAAGGTGTTGCCGCCCGAGCAGGCGATCGAACGGATCAAGGCTGCGATCGCCAAGACCTACGCACGGCGCGGGGCCGACGTCGTCGAGCGCAACCAGGCCGCGGTCGATCGCGCGCTGGAGGGGTTGCACCGGGTCGACGTCCCCGAGCGCGTGACGTCCAGCCGCGAGCTGCCGCCGGCCGTCCCGGCACATGCGCCCGAGTTCGTCCGCACCGTGACGGGGGAGATGCTGGCCGGTCGAGGCGACGACCTTCCGGTCAGCGCGCTGCCCGTGGACGGCACCTACCCGAGCGGCACGGCGGCGTACGAGAAGCGCAACATCTCGGAGCTGGTTGCGGTCTGGGACCCCGACCTGTGCATCCAGTGCGGCAACTGCAGCTTCGTGTGCCCGCACAGCGTGATCCGCTCCAGACACTACGACAGGTCCCATCTGGAGGGCGCTCCGGATGGATTTCGCTCGACCCCGCTCGAGGCCGTCGGCCTGCCCGACACTCTCTACACGCTGCAGGTCTACGTCGAGGACTGCACCGGCTGCCAGCTGTGTGTCGAGGCGTGCCCGGTGACGGCGCCGGGCGACCCCGGCCGCAAGGCGATCAACCTCGCCGCCCGAGAGCCGCTCGTCGCAGCCGAGCGCGACAACATCGCGTTCTTCGAGCAACTGCCCGCGACCGACCGATCGCGCGTCGACTTCGGAACGGTGCGCGGCACCCAGTTCCTGGAGCCGCTGTTCGAGTTCTCCGGCGCCTGTACGGGGTGCGGCGAGACGCCGTACCTGAAGCTCCTCTCGCAGCTGTTCGGCGACCGGCTGATGGTCGCCAACGCGACCGGCTGCTCGTCGATCTACGGCGGCAACCTCCCCACGACGCCGTGGACGACCGATGCCGACGGACGCGGCCCCGCCTGGTCGAACTCCCTGTTCGAGGACAACGCCGAGTTCGGCCTCGGCTTCCGCCTCGCCGCCGACCGGCACACCGAGCTGGCCGGCCGACGCCTTGCCGAGCTGCGCGACGAGCTCGGGACCGAGCTGGCGGACGCCGTTCTGGATGCGCCGCAACTGCGGGAGTCGGAGCTGCGGGCCCAGCGCGAGCGGGTGGCCGAGCTGAAGCGGCGGCTCGCCGAGCTCGACGGGCCCGCGGTCGCCGACCTGCTCAGCGTCGTCGATCACCTGGTCCGGCGCAGCGTCTGGATCGTCGGCGGCGACGGCTGGGCCTACGACATCGGCTCCGGCGGGCTCGACCATGTCCTGGCCAGCGGCCGCAACGTGAACGTGCTCGTGCTCGACACCGAGGTCTACTCCAACACCGGCGGACAGATGTCGAAGGCGACACCGCTCGGCGCCGTCGCGAAGTTCGCCGCGGCCGGCAAGACCGTGCCCAAGAAGGACCTCGCGCTGCAGGCGATCGCCTACGGCAGCGTCTACGTCGCCCGCGTCGCGATGGGCGCCGACCCGCAGCAGACGCTCAACGCCTTCCGCGAGGCGGAAGCCTACGATGGCCCCTCGCTGGTGCTCGCGTACAGCCACTGCATCGCCCACGGCATCGACATGAAGAACGGGCTCGACCAGCAATACCGCGCCGTCGCCAGCGGCTACTGGCCGCTGATCCGATACGACCCCATGATCCGTGCAGCCGGCGGCAACCCGTTCCTGCTGGACTCGCCCCGGCCGCGTATCCCGCTCGCCGACTACACGAACCGGGAGCTGCGCTACCGCACGCTGACGAACACCGACCCGGCCGAGGCCGAACGGCTGCAGGGGCTGGCCGAGCAGGCGGTCGACCAGCGCTGGGACGTGTACGAGGAGATGGCGACCCGCGGCGCGCAGCACTTCGCCGCCGACGCGCGCAAGGACCGCTGATGGACCTCACGACCCGCTACATGGGCCTCGAGCTGCGCAACCCCCTCGTCGCGTCGGCGTCTCCGCTCTCCCAGACCGTGGAGGGCGTGCGGCGGCTCGCCGATGCGGGCGTCGGCGCGGTCGTCCTCTACTCGCTGTTCGAGGAGCAGGTGCGCCGGGAGGCCGAGCAGGACGCGCTGCTCGCCGACGCCGGCACCGAGAGCTTCGCGGAGTCGCTCTCCTACTTCCCCGAGTCCGCCGAGGAAGAGGTCGGGCCACGGCGCTACCTGAGCCTGCTCGCGCGGGCGGCCGCCGCCGTCGACATCCCCGTGATCGGCAGCCTCAACGGGGTCACGCCGAGCGGCTGGACCGACTATGCGCGGACGATGGAGGATGCCGGCGCCGCCGCGATCGAGCTGAACATCTACTACCTACCGGGCGACCCGCGCATCTCGGGCCGCGACGTCGAGCAGCGGCACCTCGACATCCTGACGCGGGTCAAGGACGCGGTCACCGTGCCCGTGGCCGTGAAGCTGAGCCCCTACTTCAGCTCGACCGGCGAGATGGCGCTGCGGCTCGACGAGGCCGGCGCGGACGCGCTGGTGCTGTTCAACCGGTTCCTCCAACCCGACATCGACCCCGACACGCTGGCCGTCGCGCGCCAGGTCGGCCTCTCCAGCCCTGCGGAAGCGCGGCTGCCGCGCACGTGGATCGCACTCCTGCACGGACGGGTGCGGGCCTCGCTCGCCGCGACCACGGGCGTCGACACCGCGGCCGACGTGGCCCGCTACCTCCTCGCCGGCGCCGACGTCGTGATGACGGCCTCGGCGCTGCTGCGCCACGGCCCCGAGCACGCAACCGTGCTGCTCGACGGCCTGTCGGACTGGATGGAGCCGCAAGCAGTTCACAGCGGTCGGCGACCTGCGCGGGTTGCTCGCCGTGCCACCCGGCACGCAGGAGACCCACGAGCGGGCGGGCTACGTGGGCGCGCTGCGGGAGGCCAACAGCGGCATCTACGGGCCCTGGTGAGCGCTGCTCCCGCGGCAGCTGCACGGCGCGTCACGCGGTCGTACTCACGCGTTGACCGATCGATAGGGCGCCGACCGGGCAGGCGTCGCAGAGCTCTTCGGCGCGCTGCTCGTCGAGCTCGGGAACGAGCACACGCGCAGTGCCGTGCTCGTCCAGCTCGACCGCTTCGGGGTCGAGTGCCACGCACTCGGCCGAGCCGATGCAGGCGTCCGGATCCACGATCACATGTACGGGCATGATGGTTCCTCCTCAGGCGTGGGTGACAGCGGGTGATCGAGAGGCGGCCGATGCGACGAGCTCGCGAGCCTCGCGCAGGCGTGCGGGTGCGTTGAGCAGGAGCACGCAGGCGGGGGCGCCGCCGGGGTCGCGACCGACGACGAGCCCGTCCTCCTCGCACCATTCGACGGCCGCGGAGCCGACGCCGACCTGCTGGATGCGGAGCCGGCCGATGTCGCTGAAGAAGTAGGGCTCTCGCACGTAGGGCGCGGTCGAGCCGAGAATCGACTCGGCCGCGTGGCGGCCGCTCCAGAGCGCGTGATCCCAGTGCGGGATGGCAATGCGCCCCCAGCGCGGGTGCGGGAACGAGACGCAGTCGCCGCACGCCCAGAGGCGCTCATGGCCGATCACGCGCAACTGCTCGTCGGCCGGGAGGGCGAGCGCTCTCGCATCCGGGCCGGCGAGCTCGGGCAGGAGGCTCGAGCGGAAGCCGGCGGCCGAGACGACGACGTCGCAGCGGAGGTCGCCGTGCGTCGATGTGTGCAAGACGGCGCCGTCGGCGTCGATGCTCGCAGAGTCGCTCCTGCACGAGCCGAGGAATCGCACACCGAGCCGATCGAGCTCTGTCGCGAGCGGCGTCGGACACACGCGGGAGGAAGCGGGCCAGCGGACGGTCGAGCATGTCGATGAGCGTTACGTCGTGCGCCGCCGCGAGCGTCGCGGCGGTCTCGCTGCCGATCAGCCCGGCGCCGACCACGACGACCCTCCGGTGTTCATGGGCCAGACGCCGGACGAGCGAGACGAGACCCGCGCCCGTCGTGTTCTCCTCGGCCTGCTCGAAGCCGGGAACGGGCGGTTTCGGGTAGCGCAGGCCCGGTCGCCCAGACGAGCGTCGGCGCCTCGATCTCGAGCGGCGCGTCGACGGACGGGAGGCTGACGACGAGGCGGCGGCGCTCGCGGTCGTATGCCGTCACGACACCGTCGACGTGCTCGATGCCTCGCTCGGCGAGCTGCGCCGCGGCTGCGAGCCACGGCACGCGACCGGTCACGAGCGCGCGTTTGGACAGGGGCGGCCGGTCGTGCGGCAGGCCCGGCCCGATCATCGTCACGGGTACGTCTCGCTCGGCGAGCCGGGCGGCGCACGCGTATCCGGAGACGCCGTTGCCGACGACGACGATGTCGCGCATACCTCCAATCAGACACCGTCCGGTGACGAGCCGCGTCGGTGTGCACGCCGATCAGCGGGTGGGAAAACCCGCAGTCCGTGCGGCAGGGTCGCGACCCGGCACGCGCGCGGAAAACCCGTATCCGAGATGTGCGCGGCTACGGATGCCGCACCCGGCCGGCCCGGCGACGATCGACGACGAGGCATCCGCGCCGGCGAAGCGCCGACGCGGATGCCAGCAACCGATCGAGAGGATCCCGTGGCTGCGGCCGCAAGCGATCGCCCAGGCGCCAGGACACCCAGCAAGCGCGAGCTGTTCGCGCTCGCGGCGGTGCTGGCGGCGACCGCGCTGACCGGAGCCGCAGCCATCGCCGGCCTGACGCGCCACGTTCCGGCCGCGCCCACGACGCCGCAGATCGGCCAGACCATCACCCCCGCCACGCCGGCGCTGTCGCGGCGGGTCGAGCCGGGAGACTGAGATGCAGAAGATCTGGGCAACCGTTCTCGCGACCTGGGCGCTCTTCGCCGTGCTCGCCGTGCTGGCCTGGACGCGCCCGCAGCCCACGGCGCAACCGCAGCCCATCCCGGGAGCGGTCGTCGTCAAGGGCAAGAACGGCCAGAGCCACCTCGTCGTCGTGCAGGGCGGCGCCACGACGTCGCACGCAACGACGCGAACCTCGCCGGTCCCGGCGGGATGATCGCCGCCCAGGCGGCGGGGGTGCCGGTCGCCTGGCTCGTCGCGCGCGCTGCCGGCCTCGTCGCCTTCGCCCTCCTCACGGTCTCCGTCACGCTCGGTCTCGCCCTCAGCACGAGGCTGCTCGGCAACCGGCGCGGCAAGATGCTGCTCGGCTGGCACCAGACGATCATGTGGACGGCCCTCGCCATGGTCGTCCTGCACATGGGCGCGCTCGCCCTCGACCCGCTCATGCGCTTCGGGCTCGTCGGCGTGCTCGTGCCCGGTGCCGCACCGTGGCGGCCCGTGCCCGTCGCCGCCGGCATCGTCACCGGATGGGTCATGCTCGCCCTCGCGTCGTCCTTCCACGTCCGTCGCCGCATCGGCCAGCGTCGCTGGCGCCTGCTGCACTACGCGAGCTTCGCGGCCTTCGCGATCGGCCTCTACCACGCCCTCAACGTCGGCAGCGACCTCACCGGAACGCGCGGCCTGATCCTCGCCGGGATCGTCGCGGCTCCGGTCATCTGGCTCGTCTTCGCGCGCATCCTGATGCCGCGCGCGCGGTGCGCGTCAGGCTCCCGCCCGGCCCGGCCCGCCCGCAGCAGCCTCGACGACCGCCCAGCCGCCTGCAGAGCGCCGCCGCGCCGCGGTGCCCGCATGAGATCTGCGCTGCAGCGCGAGTCGTTCCGTGCGATGGGCACGATCTGCGCCGTCGCTGCGACCGCGGAATCGCACGACGTCATCCTCGCCCGCCGCGCGCTCGTCGCCGCGCGGCGCGAGGTGGCGGCCTGCGAGCGCGCCCTCTCGCGCTTCGACGAGCGCAGCGACCTGTCGCGGCTCAACCGTGCAGGCGGCGCGTGGCTCGCGGTCGACACGAGGCTCATCGAGGCGCTGCTGGCCGCGGTTCGAGCGCGCGCCGACACCGACGGGCGATTCGACCCGACGATCCTCCCTGCGCTCGCCGCCGCCGGCTACGACCGCTCCTTCGAGCTGCTCACGGAGCGAGAGGCGATGCCGCTCGACGGCTGGCAGTGCCGGCGCGCGGATCGACGTCGACCCGAGGTCCGGGAGGGCGCGTGTCGAGCGAGGCGCAGCCGTCGACCTCGGCGGCATCGGCAAGGGCTTCGCCGCCACGCGCGCGTTGCACGCGATGCGCACGGCCTGGCCCGCGCTGACCGGGGCGCTCGTCGACCTGGGCGGCGACATCGCCGTCTGGGGGGCCGCACCCGAGGGCGGCCCATGGCGAATCGACATCGCGGACCCGCGATCGCCCGACCGCGTGGCCGGAACGCTCGAGCTCACGGGCGGGGGCGTCGCGACGTCCGGACGCGACAAGCGGCGCTTCGGACCCGGTCGGCGGCTGCACCACCTCATCGACCCTGCGACGGGCGCGCCTGCCGCCGCCGGCCCGCTCTCGGTCACGGTCACGGCCGCGAAACGCCACGGAGGCCGAGGCGCACGCGACCGCGCTCGCGATCGCGGAGGTCGACGCCGCGCGCGACTATCTCGCGTCTCGCCCCGACGTCGCGGCGCTGCTCATCCCGCACGCTCGGCGAGCCCGTCGCGATCGGCCGTCTTCCACTGGTTCGCGAGCGACCGCGAGCACGGTTCGTCATCACCACGCAGGGAGGACGGTTCCCATGGCACTGACGATCCACACCCACGCACTCCCAGGGCGGCGTCGCCTCGGCGCTCGCCACTGCGGCGCTCGTCGCCGTCGCCTCGACCGGCTGTGGAGGCGGCAGCGCAGGAAAAGGGAGCCAATCGGCCGCCGACTTCATCCGCCAGGTCACGACGCAGTTCTCGCGCGGCCAGTCCGGACGTCTGTGGGACACGCTCCATCCCGCCGACCAGGCCGTCGTCAGCCGCGCTCGCTACGCGGCGTGCCAGAGCAGCTCCGGCTTCGACCTGAGGAAGTTCAAGACCCTCGAGACGTACGCCGACACGGTCTACATCGCGGGCAAGGCAACGCCCTCGACGGCGGTCTCCGTCCGGGTCACGGCAGACGACGGCGTCACGACAGCGACCATGCACGCCGTCACGCTCAACGGCAAGTGGCGCTGGATCCTGCCGCCTTCCGACTACGCCGCCTACAAGCGAGGGAAGTGCCCGTCGTCCTAGGTTGAGACCGACGCGACCTCGCGCGCAGGCGGGCCGCTGCCACGAGGAAGCCGGTCAGCGCGCGCGCGGCGATTGGGCGTCGGGCCAGCACGCGGGCCTCGTGCTCCAGGAGCATCCGTTTGACGTCGAGACCTCCGCCGTAGCCCGTCAACGCGCCGCCTGCACCGACGAGGCGGTGGCACGGGAGCACGATCGGCACCGGGTTCCGCCCGTTCGCCGCGCCGACGGCACGCGCCGCCCGGGGGCGTCCCAGCCGGCGGGCCTGCTCGCCGTAGCTCACGGTCGTGCCGTACGGGATGGAGGCCAGCGCGAGCCAAACCTGCCGCTGGAAGGGCGTGCCGACGAGCTCCAGCGGGAGATCGAACTCGGTGCGCTCCGCCGGCGAAGTACTCGCGGAGCTGCGTAGACGCTGACGCGAGCAGCGGATCGCGCTCCTCGACGTCGCCGTCGGGCGGCGCCTCGCCCGAGAAGAGCACGGCGCGGACGCCGAGATCGCCGCCGACGAGCGTCAGCGTGCCGACCGGCGTGTCGAGGTGCGCCAGCCGCACGCGCCGACCCCACTCGGCCTCTCCGGTCACACGCATCGAGGCGGATGCTATGCCGCACGCCGCGTCGGCTTCCCATCGGCGGGTAGCTCCCGCCGCCCGCGGCTGCCTCTGCCGCTACGTTCGTTCCCGGTGACTGTCGGCGAGCACCCGCAATCGGCCGAGGAGATCTCGAACGCGATGCGCCGTCGCGCGCGCGTCTTCCGGCGCGCGCGCGTCGTCGTGCTCGCGCTCGTCGATCGGCTACTTCTTCCTGCCCTACGGCGTGCGGGCCTGGATCCCGATCTGGCTGCCGTTCTTCGCTGCGCTCGGCCTGGAGGTGCACTTCTTTCTCGGCGGGTACCTGCAGTCCAGCCGCGCTCGGCCGCAGGCGAAGCCGGACCGCGGGCCCCAGCCGCGCGACCTCGCCGAGCTCGGGGGCACGCACTGGCGGCAGGCACACGCGGTGGAGCACGAGGGCGAGGAGCACCTCGTCCCGACCGAGGGGCTCGCAGACGACGAGGAGACGCGCGAGCGCCTCGCGGCGTACGTGAACGATCCGGAGGCGACGCTCGCGGCCGCGGCGGCCGAGACCGTCAGCCCGGCCGCGCCGCCCCATACCTCCCGGCGGTTCATCGTCGAGGCGGCGGCAGCGGTGGCGCTCGTCGCGGGCATCCTGTTCTATGCCTCGCGCCCGCACGGGTGGGATGCCGTCTCGGCGGCCCACCGGGCCCGCGCAGAGGCCGTCTTCTCGCGCGAGGCGGCGAAGATCGCCGGCCACCCGGCCAGCGTCACGTGCGACACGAGCGGCGCGTATGTCGGCGCCGTCCAGGAGGCGGACGGGCTCGCCGTCGTCGGCGGCAGGCGCGCCTACCTCACGCCGTCGATCTGCAACACGCTCTACCAGCTCGCGTTCAAGCACCGGGTGCAGTCGTTCCCCGGCACGGGGCGCGCCGTCGCCGTCCTCGCCCACGAGTCGTGGCACCTCCACGGCGTGGCGAACGAGGGGCTCGTCAACTGCTACGCGTTCCAGAGCGGCGTTCGCCTCGGCACCGACCTCGGACTCTCCCGGGGCACCGCACGGGCCATGATGCGCGAGCAGCTCGCCACGAACGGCGCGGACTCGGAGGGCGACCCGCGGTACCTGGTCCCGAGCGGCTGTCACAACGGCGGCGCCGACGACCTGCACCCCTCCTCCTCCGCGTTTCCCTAGCCATCTCCAGGTCGAGCAGATCCGCGCTTCGGCGAGGGAGCGACGAGACGCGATGTATCCTCGACCGGTCGATCGAGGACGGCACCGGATGGCCGAGGACACCCCTGCAGGCGCAGTCAGCAAGCCGAGGCGGCGGGTGAATGTCTGGCTGATCCTCGCCGCCGCGGCGCTGATCGGTGTCGCGGCGGGCGGAGGGGCCGCGCTCGTCCACGGCGGCTCGGCCGCACAGCGGCCGGCGCTCGCCGCCGTCGCCCCGCCCCGCCGACGGTTACCTGGCCCGCGGGAAAGCGCCGCGCGCCCGACTTCCGCCTCCGTGACGAGAACGGCGCTCCGGTCTCGCTCGGGGCCCTGCGCGGCCGGGTCGTGATCCTGACCTTCCTCGATCCTCTGTGCCGGAGCCTTTGCCCGCTCGAGGCACACGTGATCAGCCAGGCCGGCAACCGCCTCCCGGCGGATCAGCGCCCGGCGGTCGTCTCCGTCAGCGTCAACCGCTGGGGCAACAGCCCGGCCGACCTCCGGCTCGACGAGCGAAAGTGGCGTCTGGGCTCGAACTGGAGCTGGGCGGTCGGCGCCCCACTCGTGCTCGCGCGCACCTGGAAGCAGTACGCGATCGCCGTACGCGACCGACCGCAGACGATCAACGGCGTCACCATCCACAACATCGAGCACATCGAGGCGTCGTACGTGATCGACCGGCAAGGGTTCGAGCGCGCGCTCTTCGTCTACCCGTTCACGGCCGCCGACCTGGCGCGGACGGTGCATAGCCTCAGCTAGATCGCGGTCGCCGGTCCTGGTGCTTGCGAGCCGCGACCGCCACGAGGGACGGCAGGCGCCGTCCCTCGTGGCAAGCCCGGGATCGCGGAACGCGTCGCGCTAGGCGAGCGCCTTCTGCTTCAGCTGGTCGAACTCGGCCTGCGTGATCGAGCCGCTGTCCAGCAGCTGCTTCGCCTTCGCGATCTGCTCGGCCGGATCGCTCGTAGCCGCGACGGACTTCACGTAGTCGTCCATCTGCGACTGCGCGGCCTGCGCGCGCTCCATGTTGCGATCGGCCATTCCCTTGTGCTCCGCGATCAGATAGATGAACACGCCGAAGTACGGGATGATGATCACCAGGATCACCCAGAGCACCTTCATCCCGCCCCCGATGTCGTGCCGGCGGAACACGTCCGCGAACACCGTGATCAGGAGCCAGAACCAGATCACCCACGCGAAGAAGACGAGCATCGTCCACATCACGTCGAGGAACGGATAACTGTTGCCTAACACCATTCGATCGAACCTCCCGGTCGAGAAGACCACAATCCTGGCTGCCGCGCGGCAGCAGGTTTCCCAAACATTGTGATGCTGCCTGCGCAGCGTCTCACGTCGCCCGGCCCACTGCATTCGCATCGGCCGGGCGATCCCCGGTGATCATCGGCCCGGCGAGCTGACCCGCGCTCGATCGTCTCGTGGCCTCCGAAGCCGGCGCCACGAGGGGCGGCATCGGCCGCCGCCCCTCGTGGTCGGCCCGGAAGGTCGGGCCAGCGCGCTAGGCGAGCGCCTTCTGCTTCAGCTGGTCGAACTCGGCCTGCGTGATCGAGCCGCTGTCCAGCAACTGCTTCGCCTTCGCGATCTGCTCGGCGGGATCGGTCTGCGCGGCCGTCGCCTTGACGTAGTCGTCCATCTGCGACTGCGCGGCCTGCGCCTGCTTCGTGTTGCGCTCGGCCATCCCCTTGGACTCCGCGATCAGATAGACGAACACACCGAGGAACGGAAGGATGATCACGAAGATGACCCAGAGCACCTTCATCCCGCCCCCGATGTCGTGCCGGCGGAACACGTCGATGAACACCGTGATCAGGAGCCAGAACCAGATCACCCACGCGAAGAAGACGAGCATCGTCCACATCACGCTGAGGAACGGGTAGCTACTCGCGAGCGTCATTCGCTAGTACCTCCAGTCGAGAGTCGATTAGGCCCGCCACGCTAGAGCAGCGGGTGCCACAAGCTACACGGCAGGGGATCAGCTGAACGTCGTCACGTCACCGGTCTCGTGGAGGAGCTGGTTGAACGTGTCCCACGAGAACCAGAACGTCCCGTTGCCCAGCCCGCCCCAGGTCGGGCCCCAGGACTGGTAGGCCCACACGCGCTGCGCCTCGACCTCGAGGCCGAAGAGCTCGATCTCGTGGCCGCCGCGAACCTGCGCGCCCGCCGTGAGCTGGCACTCGCCGTCCGCGGTCGGCTGGTCGAAGCTGTCGTACCAGTTGACGCCGGCGATCACCGGCCCCTCGACGAGCGCGCCGAGCGCGTGGTTGAGCCCGAACGCGTGCTTGTACGCGGTGATGAAGCCCTGCCTCGCGCGCGGCCTTGGCGACCGCGAGGCCGCTCGAGCCCGTGTCGTCCGGCGGGTACGCCCCGGCGATCTTGTCGAGGTGGGACGCCAGCTCGTAGAGCTGGACGGCATCCTGCTCCTGCGAGGTTGCGACCCGTCGTGTAGAACGGATCGGTCATCAGTGCGCCGGCCATCGCATTGCCCGTGCACGAGCCGAGATCCCCCTGGTCGAACGGCGGGCAGTGCCGTTCGTGCTTCGCGTCCACGAGCGTGGCAGCGACGGAGGCCTGGAAGTTCCAGCTGCGCGGGTCGTGCTCGACGTGGCGGCCGAGCCGTTGTCCCTGGACAGTCGTCTCTTCCAGCCTTCTGATGATGGAGGCCTCTTCCATGTCGTTCTCCCTCCTTCGGCGGCGGTGCCTGCGGTGCGCATGAAACAACGCCACGCGTCCGAGCACAAGCGTCACCTACTCCTTTGACTTCGGGCTGCGGTAGTGCGTAGGCTCGCGGGCATGGCCGGAGTGACGAAGGTTCCGGACGACGAGGCGCTGCACAACCTCGGGAAGATCGAGCACATCGTCGTGCTGATGATGGAGAACCGCTCGTTCGATCACATGCTCGGGTTCCTCACGCTCGACGAGGGCCGTACCGATCTCGAGGGCCCCACCCCGGGACTCGCCAACGACGCGGCCGGCAAGAGCTGGCCCGTCCACCCCGCGACGAGCACGAAGCTCGTCAAGCTGCAGGACCCGAAGCACGGGCACGTCGACGTCGCTGCGCAGATCGCCGGCGGCAAGATGAGCGGCTTCGCGCAGAACTACTGGTCGTCGCGCAAGCAGCCGCCGTTCCCCGGCGACACGCCCGGCGTCGTGATGGCGTACCACACCGCTGCCCAGCTTCCGGTGTACGACTTCCTGGCCGGGCAGTTCTGCATCTGCGACCACTGGTTCTGCTCGGTGCCGGGCGAGACGATGCCGAACCGCTGCTACGCGGTCGCGGGCACGTCCGGAGGGCGGCTGGAGGCGCTCGACCCGCCGCGGCCGTACAACCTCGCCTCGTTCTGCCGCGCGCTCGACAAGGCGAAGGTGTCCTGGCGCTGGTACTCGCACGACTACGTGCCGATGATCTGGATCATCGACCCGGGCGTCACCGCCGACGAGCCGATCCCGGCGTACTTCGATCGCAAGGACACGCTCGGCCACCGGAGCTTCCTGGAGCGTGCCGCGGCCGGGGACCTGCCCGCCGTCTCCTGGATCGACCCGAACTTCATCGACCTCTCGTTCGGGCCTGCGGGCTCCAACGACGACCACCCGCCCTCCGATCTGCACGCCGGGCAGAAGCTCGCGCTCGATCTCGTCGACGCCGTGATGCAGAGGCCCGCCTGGCAGAAGACGATGGTGATCCTCACCTACGACGAGCACGGCGGTTTCTACGACCACGTGCCGCCGCCGGCCGCCGCCGACGACTCGCCGGCCCTGCGCCAGCTCGGCCCGCGGGTCCCCGCCTTCGTGATCTCACCGTGGGTCGGGAAGGCGTCGGTCTCGAAGACGGTCTACGACCACACGTCGATCATCAAGACCATCCTCGCCCGCTTCTGCCGCAAGGCGGACGGCACTGTCCCGGACATGGGCGCGCGCGTGCGCGCCGCTCAGCACCTGGGCGGCGTGCTGACCGAGTCAAGCGCCCGGCCGGCGATCCCGAGGACGGCGTACCAGAGCCTCGTCAAGCAGTCCCAGGCGTGGGGCGCGCAGCTCGCGCGGCACGCCATGTCTCCCACCGCGGAGGCGATCCCGGCGCAGCAGAGCCTGACGGACTTCCAGGAGGAGTTCGCGGCGCTCCGCCAGGCCGTGCTCGACCAGCAGCACGGCGAGAAATAGCTGCCGCCGGGAAACCAGCCGCGGCTAGTTAGCGGACGAAGAGCTCACGCTCGAGGCAGCGCGGGCTCGACGGATCGAAGAAGGCGGCGGCCCAGTGCTCGCTCGCCCGCTTGAGGCGCAGCGGCTGGTCGTCGGTCGCCTTCTGCTGGACGGAGCGGAAGCGGTAGTGGTCGACGAGCTCGACGGCCTGCACGGCATAGGCCGTGGCCACCTCGCGGTCGGTGAAGACGGCGAGGTTGTCCCCGTTCTCGGTCTCGCCGCCGGCGGCGAGGTTCGACGAGCCGGCGTAGACGACCGGGTTCGCGTCGTTGAAGTCGCACACGACGAACTTGTTGTGGATCACCTGGCCCGAGCCGCCGCTGATCTCGGCCTGGAACGGCGGCGGCACCTTGGACTGGAGATACGAGAACGGGATGAACGGCGAGTTCGGATCCGCCTGGGTCGTGACCTTGATCCGCCCGTCGAGCTTCTGCGTCGTGCCGAACGCGTACAGGCCGGTGCGGTCCGTGAGCCCGCGGATCTGGTCGGCGACTGCGCCTGAGGCCGAGCCGATCTCCATGATCGAGAAGAGCACCGAGCTGTTCGCGCCCTTGATCGCGGCGGCGATGGGATCCAGCGAGACGCCGGGGTTCGGGTGCGGCGAGAAGCTGAGCGAGCACGCGGGCAGGCCGTCGCCCGTGAGCGGGAACCACTGCGCGGCGATGGGGCTCGTGTCGAACTGCGAGAGCTGGTTGTTCCACGCCTGCTCGAAGGCCTGCTCGTGCAGCGCCGCCGCCTGCGGATCGTCGAAGACGAACACGTTGTTCGTCTGCACGTACAGCCCGCGCACGGAGAAGTTGGCCGAGCCGGCGAGCACCTTCACCGGCGTCCCGCCGCGCTTGAGGATCAGGACCTTGCTGTGGGCGAACCGGCTGAAATGGCCGACCTTCACGTTGTCCGCCCCCGCCGACAGCTCGAACGCCTTTCGGGCATCGACCTCCTGCGGGAAGACGCCCTCGGCGTTCGCCTTCGTGTGCAGCTTGGCGTCGTCCATGAAGATGCGGAGCCGCGGCCCCAGCGCCTGGAGCTTGCGGATCACGTCCGGTTCGTCGAGGTCGTAGGCGAACACGTCGAGCGTCACGTCCGGATCGTTGACCGCCTCCTCGAGGATCCCGAAGATCAGCCTGCGCGCGTCGAAGCCCAGCCACTCGTACGCAGCCTGGAACGGTCCGGTGTCGTAGTCGATCGGCGCGGGCGACGGGGCGATCGGTGCGTTGCCGAAGCGGCTCGCGTACGCCTGCGAGGAGACGTAGCCGCGCGTGAACCCGAGCTGGAAGTTGGGGTGGGTCTGCGGCAGCAGGTCGATCTGCACCGACGCCGTCGGGCCCTCCTCGAGCTCGCTCTCGGTGCCGCTCTTGAAGAGCATCGCGGTCGCCGTGTAGGTGAACTCGCCCGGCAGCGGGTTGGACGGGAAGTGCGACCAGTGGAACTTCTGGATCGGGGCCTCGTGCGTCGACGTCGCAATGCTGCGCCGCTGATCGGGCGTCGTCGCGGCGGTGATCGGGTCGTCGAACGTGAGCCGGTTGAACAGCCACTTCGGGTCGCCGCCCGGTGGGGTGTACTGGATCGCGAACCCGGCGAGCTGCCCGCTCAGCGACTCGTCGACGTCGAAGGCGAGCAGGGCCGCGCCGTCGCCGCGGTACGCCTTGAGCGTGAGACCGTCCGCTGCGCTGCGCCGTTCCATCACTCGCCCCCGCGTACGATCACGACCGGGCAGTGTGCGTGCTGCACGCAGGCCTGACTGACCGAGCCGAGCAGCATGCCCGTGAAGCCGCCGTGCCCGCGGGAGCCGAGCACCAGCAGCTCGGCGCCCTGCGACGCGTCGACGAGGATCTCCGCCGGGTGGCCTTCGACCGCTCGTGACTCGATCTCGACCCCCGGCTCGTCACCGGCCACCTCGGCGACGGAGGCCGCGAGCAGCGCCTCGGCGCTGTTCCGGACCTCCTGCGGGCCGAGGCTCATCGGGCCGAGGCTCATCGGCCCGTCCGGCATCGGCCCGCCCGGGAACGGGTCCATCGTGGGCGGGACGAAGGGTGTCTCCCAGGCCCGGATCACCACGACCGGCGTGCCGCGCAGCTTGCCCTCCTCCAGCGCCCAGCGCAGAGCCTCCTTCGACAGGTCGGATCCGTCGGCTCCGACAACGATCGCCATCGCTCCTCCTTTCGCAGGTCAGACAGGCTACTGCGGCACGATCGTGCCCGCGACCTCGCCGAGCTCGAGGTCTCCCGCGCCGCCGCGCAGGACGACGGTGTCGCCGTCCTCGAGGAACGTGCGCTCGCGGCCGTCGGCCAGGGTCAGCGGGTTGGCGCCGTTCCACGTCAGCTCGATCAGCGAGCCGAACGTGCCCGGATCGGGGCCGGAGATCGTGCCCGTGGCCATCAGGTCGCCGGTGCGCGTGGAGGCGCCGTTGACGGTCGCGTGGGCGAGCTGCTGCGGCATCGTCCAGTAGAGGCCGCGCGCGTTGGTGCGGGAGATCGGGCGTGCCGTTCAGCTCGACGGCGAGGTCGAGATCGAGCGCCCAGTCGCCGCCGCCGGCGAGGTACGGCAGCGGCGGCGGCACCTGCTCCGGGCCGGCGACGCGGAACGGCTCGAGCAGCGCCAGCGGCGTGACCCAGGCCGAGATCGAGGTCGCGAACGACTTGCCGAGGAACGGCCCGAGCGGCTGCGTACTCCCAGGCCTGGATGTCGCGTGCGCTCCAGTCGTTGACGAGCACGACGCCGAAGACGTGGTCGGCGAACGCGCCGGGCTGCGATCCGGTCGCCGAGCCGGCTGCCCGTGCCGACGACGAAGCCGAGCTCGAGCTCGATGTCGAGGCGCTGCGTCGGGCCCGAACGGCGGATCGGCCGTCGCCCTCCGGGCGCGTCTGGCCGCTGCGGCCGCACGACGTCGGTGCCGCTGACCACGACGGTGCCGGCCCGGCCGTGGTAGCCGACCGGCAGCCTGCGCCAGTTGGGGAGCAGCGGCTCGGAGTCGGGCCGGAAGAGCCGGCCGAGGTTGGTCGCGTGCTCGAGCGACGAGTAGAAGTCGACGTAGTCGGCGACCTCGAACGGGAGCCGCGCCGTGACGTCGGCGACGGCGACGGACGGCGCGTCGCCCGGGAGCGCGTCGATGCGCTCCAGCGCCGCTCCCAGGCGCGCGCGCCCGAGCGCGAGGAACGGGTTCAGGCTCGGCCGCGCGAAGACGTCGCCGAGCCCGGCGGCCGCGAGGTCGACGACCCGGTCGCCGTCGCGCCACCCGACGCGCGCGCCCGCGCCGGCGTCGAAGACGCCGAAGCCGCGAACGCTCATTGCGGGAGCGCGCCGAGCCGCCGCAGCTCCTCGACCGGCTCGAAGAACGAGCAGCTGCCGATCGAGTGGAACAGCGCGCGCCGCACCGCGGCGAGCTCCTCCGGGCCGGCGGCGCGGTCGCGCCACCGGAACGAGCCGGGTCGAGCGCGAAACGCCCCGGGATCCTCGTCCGCGAGCGCGGCCTCCTCGTCGCCGAACACGCAGGCCGCGAGCAGGTTCAGGAAGCCGTGGTCGGGCCCGGTGCGGACCGCGTGGTGGAGGCCGGCGGTCGCCTTGAAGACGAGCCCGCGCTCGCGGCAGCCGCGCACGAAGCGGGCGAGCTCCTCCGTCGAGGGCACCCGCTCGCCGCCGCAGCGCACCTTGGCCCGCAGCCCGGTCCCGGCGAGCGCGTCCAGCCGCTGCTCGAGCCCGGCGTCGACCGGCAGCTCGACGTAGACCTCGATCCCGAGGTCGACGAACAGCCTGCCATCGGTCGAGCGCGTCTCGACCGCCTCGACGCGGGGATCGATCCGGAACCTCCTCGGCCCGGCGGCGACGACCGACAGCGCTGCGCTGCTCCGCACCGAGCTCCGTGACGCGGGCCGCGGGGCAGACGAAGCGCGCGAGCATCCACGAGGCGTCGCTCTGCGCGCGCCCGCCGATCCTCCGCGAGAGCGTCCGGCAGCTCCAGCGCCGCCGGCGGGAAGAGCGGCGCGTGGTCGATCAGCCGGCTCAGGAGGGCGAGGCGGGCGTCAGTCAGCGTCATCGGCACAGGCGCCACGATAGGCAACCCGGAGCGGCAAAGCGAGGCCCGGCCCGGCGGATTCGAGGAACCGCAACGTGCGGCCCGCGCGCTACCGCCATCGTGTCGTCGATGGCCGCTGAGGGCTAGCGCGCCGCTGTGCGCGCGACGCCGCTCGCGCGGGCTGCATCCGCGACTGCGGCGGCGACCCTTCCGGCGACGCGGCGGTCGAGCACGCTCGGCAGCACGTAGTCGGCCCCCAGGTGATCGGGCTCGACGACCGCCGCCAGGGCATGGGCCGCGGCCAGCTCCATCGTCTCCGTGATCGCCGACGCGCGCACGTCGAGGGCGCCGCGGAAGACGCCGGGGAACGCAAGCACGTTGTTGATCTGGTTCGGGTAGTCCGAGCGACCGGTCCCGACGACGGCGACGAGGTCCTCGATCTCCTCGGGCGCGACCTCGGGGCTGGGGTTGGCCATCGCGAAGACGATCGCGCTGTCGGCCATCGAGCGGATTCCCTCGACGCTGACGGCTCCGGGCCCGGAGAGACCGATGAACACGTCGGCGCCGGCCAGGGCCGCATCGGCCGTGCCGCGGACGCCGCGCGGGTTCGTCGCAGCGGCCAGGCCGGCCATCGGGCCGTTGAGGCCCGGGCAGCCTGCGTAGAGGGCGCCGTCCCGGTCGCAGACGACGATCTCGCCCGCGCCGGCGGCCAGCAGCTTGCGCGCGGTGGCCGAGCCGGCGGCGCCTGCGCCCGTCAGCACGATCCGGACGTCCTCGAGCCGCTTGCCGACCACGCGCAGCGCGTTGAGCAGCGCGGCGAGCACGACGATCGCCGTTCCGTGCTGGTCGTCGTGGAAGACCGGGATGTCGAGCTCCGCCCGCAGCCGGGTCTCGATCTCGAAGCAGCGCGGCGCGGAGATGTCCTCGAGGTTGATCCCGGCGAACCCGGCGCCAGGGCCACGACCGTGCGCACGATCTCGTCCGGATCCGTCGTCGCCAGGCAGATCGGCCAGGCGTCGATTCCGCCGAACTCCTTGAACAGGATCGCCTTGCCCTCCATCACCGGGAGCGCGGCCTCCGGGCCGATGTCGCCGAGCCCGAGCACCGCTGTCCCGTCGGTGACGACGGCGACGGCATTGTGCTTGATGGTCAGATCCCAGACCCGCTCGGGCCGGTCGGCGATCGCGCGGCAGACGCGGGCGACGCCGGGCGTGTAGGCCATGGAGAGGTCCTCGCGCGTCTTCAGCGGGACGCGCGGGTCGATCTCGAGCTTGCCGCCGTGATGGAGCAGGAACGTCCGGTCCGAGACGTGCTCGACCTCGATTCCGTCGAGCGCGCGGACGGCGTCGACGATCCGGCGCGATGTGCGCCTCGTCGGCGGCGAGGACGGTCACGTCCCGGATCTTCTTCCCTTCCTGGACGCCGACGAGGTCGATGGCGCCGAGCAGGCCGCCGGCCTCGCCGATCGCACGGGCGAGGCTCGCGAACGCTCCCGGATGGTTGTCCAGATGGACGCGCAGCGTCGCGCTGAAGGACGCCGACTGGTGCATCGCGCTCACGGGACAGAGCCTAGGCGCACTCCCGTCGTGGCCAATCCGGGTGGCCACCGAACCGCGTGCGGCTTTCCCGCACGCGTCGGCAGCCGGGCGGACGGTGGCTCGGTGCCGGTCCGGGCAATCCGAACTTGCCGAGCGGGCGGACCGCGGGAATGATCCGGGGTTCCCGCTCCCGAACGAGAGGAGGGCCGATGTCCTTCGTGTCCCGCGGCTTCAAGGGCCGCCGCCGCGAGTCCGGCGACTCCGCACGCGTCCCGCCCGGCCAGTACCTCACCGACGACTTCCCGGTGCTCTCGGCCGGGCCGACGCCGCACACGCCGCTCGCGGAGTGGACGTTCTCGATCACCGGCGAGGTCGACGAGCCCGTGAGCTGGACGTGGGACGAGCTCCGCGCGCTGCCGGGCGAGACGATCACGCGCGACATCCACTGCGTGACCAAGTGGTCGAAGCTCGACACCGTCTGGGAGGGCGTCTCCGTCGACACGCTGCTGCGAGGGCGTCGAGACCTCCGCCGAGTACGTCGCTCGCCTTCTGCGACGGCGGCTACACGACGAACCTGCCGCTCGAGGACGTCACCGGCGGCAAGGCGTGGGTCGCCTACGGCTACGACGGCGAGCCGCTCGACCCCGAGCACGGCGGGCCGGCGCGGCTGCTCGTGCCGCACCTCTACTTCTGGAAGAGCGCCAAGTGGGTGCGCGGCCTGGCTCTCCGGGCCGAGGACGAGCCCGGCTTCTGGGAGCGCTACGGCTACCACATGTACGGCGACCCATGGCAAGAGCAGCGGTACTGGGGCGACTGATCGCTGGGCGGCTCGGCGCGGAGGTCGTCGAGCTGATCGACGAGACGCCGCGGGTGCGCAGCATCGTGCTCGACGTGCCGGGCTGGCCCGGCCACCGGGCCGGCCAGCACGTCGACGTGCGCCTGACCGCCGAGGACGGCTACCAGGCGCGAGCGCAGCTACTCGATCGCCTCGCGCGCCGGAGGACGAGCGGCTCGTGCTCACCGTCGAGCGGCTCGACGACGGCGAGGTGTCGCCCTACCTCGTCGACGAGCTGCGCGCCGGCGACCGGATCGAGCTGCGCGGTCCGATCGGCGGCTACTTCGTGTGGACGGCCGAGCTCGGCGGCCCGGTGCTGCTCGTGGCGGGCGGCTCCGGGGTCGTGCCGCTGATGGCGATGCTCCGCCACCGCGCCGCCTCGGGCACGGACGCGGCGATGCGGCTGCTCTACTCGTCGCGCTCGCTCGAGGACGTGATCTACCGCGAGGAGCTCGACCGGCTGGCGGCGGCGCGGAACGGCATCGAGGTCGTCCACACGCTGACCCGCTCGCAGCCGGACGGCTGGACGGGCTACGCGCGACGGATCGACGCCGAGCTGCTCGGCGAGGTGGCCTGGCCCGCCGACGAGCGCCCGCGCGTCTACGTCTGCGGCCCGACGCGCCTCGTCGAGAGCGTCGCGGCGGGACTCGTCGAGCTCGGCCACGAGCCCGACCGCATCAGGACCGAGCGATTCGGACCGACAGGAGGCTGAGATGGACAACGCGGACCTGAGAGTCGACGGCAACGCGGTCGCGGGACTGCTCGGCGAGGTGTTCGCGCTGGAGCTGAGCGGCGCGCGCGCCCGTTGCGAGGGCTGCGGTCAGGTCGCCGAGCTCGGAGCGCAGCCGGTCTACGTGCAGGCGCCCGGAGCCGTGCTCCGCTGCCGGGGTTGCGACGCCGTGATGATCGTGGTCGTCCACGGCGGCGGCCGCTACTGGCTCGGCCTCACCGGCTCGAGCTGGCTGGAGATTCCGGAGGGCGCGCCGCTGCACTAGTCCGTCGGGCCGACCGGCTTCGCGACGGGTGCCTCCCCCGACCGGGAACCATCCCATCGGCGTGCGATCATGCGGCCCGGTGAGGCGTGGACGCTCGAGTGCCCGGATCGTTGCCGCCGCCGTGCTGGCTGCCGGCCTCGCGGCCTGCGGCGACCAGCGGCAAGCCTGCGCCGGCTCCGGCGACCACGGCCGCGTACATCTCGGCGGCCCCCTCCATACTCACGGGCCCGGCGCGGCACGTCACGTTCGCGCAGGCCAGACGGGCGATCGATGCCCTCTACAGGCGGAGTCCCGAGATCAGCAGCTATGCGTACAAGCACGTCGCCTACACGCCGGCTGCGCGCGACAGGGTGCTCGCCGTCTGCCGACAGGGCGAGGCCCGCAGGCAGCGCCCGGGAGACGGAGGCGTCGAGGGTCTTCGGCTGCGCGCCGCTGATCCTCTTCCTCTACAGCTTCGGTACGCAGAGATCGGCGCCCGCGTCCATCGAGGTCGCGCGGAAGCTGTTCTGGTACGTCACCGAGATCAGCGGCCCGTACGCGGCAGGGCCGCCGCTCACGGATCTGCTGCAGCGCTGGGGCGTCCGCTGAGCTCCGCCCGCCGGACGCACGCCGGCGGTCCGCCGGAGGATCGTCCTGCGTCCGTTCGAGTCAGCGCCGGCTGACCCACGAACCGTCGCCGTTCGGGCACCGTAGGCTCGACGATGCGCTCGTTCCTCGCGCTTGCCCTGACAGTCGCCGCGGCAGCGACCTACGCGTCGCCGGCGTCGGCCCACGCTGTGCTGCTGCGCACCGAGCCCGCCGGCGGGGCGATTCTCGCCCGCGCCCCTGCGCGCCGTGCGGCTCGTCTTCGACAGCGGCGTCCACGCTCTGAGCGGGAATCAGGTGATCCGCAACGGCGGCGGATCGGTGCTCGCGGGCGCCCCGCGCGTGGAGCGCGGCCGTGTGCTGGTGCTCCCGCTGGCGCCGAAGCTGGCCGGCGGCGACTACAGCGTGCGCTGGCGCGTCATCTCCGACGACGGTCACGACGAGAGCGGCGTGCTGGCGTTCGCGGTCGGTGCGGGACGCGGGCCGCCGTTGCCGCAGCTGCGAGGCGGGCGGCGGGCTCGCCGCGTCGTCGCTCGCAGCGCGCGCGCTCTTCTTCGCAGGGCTGCTGCTGGCCGCGGGGGCGGCGTCGTTCGGGCTCGCGGTCGGACGTGAGCGGTCGACGGGGCTGCTGCTCCTCACCGGGCTCGCCCTCGCCGCGGGCGGCGCCGCCTGGCTGGCGTCGTCGGCGCCGGGCTCGACCCGCTTCGGCGACGCGTACGCCGTCGGCGCGGCGGTGGCTGCGGCCGGCGCGGCGCTGGCCGTGGCCGCGCTTCGGGTGCCTCGTCTCATTCGGGCGGCCGAGGGCGCGGCACTCGTGCTCGTACTCGTGCCCGCGGTGGCCGGGCACTCGCTCGACGCGGGACAGCCCGCCCTCCTCGAGGCGACGGCGGACGCGCTCCACGTCACGGCCGCGTCGGTGTGGGTGGGCGGGCTCGCCGCGCTGCTCCTCACACTGCGCGGCGCGCACGGACGGGAGTACGCGCGCCGGTTCTCCTCGCTCGCGCTGATCTCGGTCGGCGTGCTGGCGGCGACCGGAGTCGTGCGCGCGCTGGACGAGCTCTCGACTGTCGGTCAGCTCACGACGACGGGCTACGGCCGCGCACTGCTCGTCAAGACCGCCCTGGTCGTGGCTGCGCTTCTCCTCGCGTGGCGTAGCCGCTCCCGCCTCCTGGGCGCGGGTGGCGCCCCGACGATGGAGCGCTCGGTTGCGGGCGAGCTGACGTTGCTCGCCGGAGCCGTCGTCGCCGTGGCCTTCCTCACCGCGCTTCCGCCCGGCAAGGACGCGACGAGGGCGATCTCGGTGTCCCCGCCGGCCGGTCCGGCGGCACCGCCGGGCCCGCCGGCGGGCGCGCTCGTGCTGGCCCGGGAGGACCGCCGCCTCGCCGTCGCGCTGGCCGTGAGGGGACGCGAGCTGACGGCCACGGTGCTCGCGCCCGACGGCGGCGGCTTCAGCGGGCTCGACGTCTCCTTCCGCTCGGACGGCCGCTCGGCGGTCGCCTCGCCGTGTGGCGCAGGCTGTTATCGCGCGGCTCTGGCGCACGGGCCTTCCGTCGACGTCGTGCTGCCGGGCTCGACGGTCGCGCTTCCGGCTGCCTGCCGGCCCGGCGCCGCCCGCGGCAGGCGCTCGTCCGCCGCGCGGCGCGGGTCTTCCGGGGACTCTCGTCTGTCGTCCTCGACGAGCGGCTCTCGTCGGGCACCCACGCGGTCACCACGAGGTTCGTGCTCGCGGCGCCCGACCGGCTCACGTACCGGACCGACACGGGCTCGGCCGCGATCGTGATCGGCAGCCGCCGCTGGGACCGCGAGGGCGGCGGCCCCTGGGTCGAGTCGCCGCAGACACCGCTCAGGCTCCCGGCCCCGTTCTGGAGCGGGAAGATCAGCAACGCGCGGCTTCTCGGCCGCACCGGCCGTCTGGACGTCGTCTCGTTCTTCGACCGGCAGCTGAACGCGTGGTTCGAGGCGCGCATCGACGAGAGAACCGGCCGGACCCTCGGGCTCAGCATGATCGCCGGCGCCCACTTCATGCACCACCGCTACAGCAGCTTCGACGCCCCCGTGCAGATCGAGCCGCCGCGCTAGCGAGCGGGCTAGATGCTGGCCCGGAAGTTGCGCGCCGGCTCGCTGCCGAGGCGCAGGACGAGCCGGCGGTGCCCGTGCCGGCAGACCGCCCACTGCATGTCCTCGTCGAGCGCGATGTTGCCGTGCACGGTGACGTCGTCGAGCGTCTCGTGCGGCCCCCACTTGCGACCGTTCGTGCGGCTGTTCTTCTCGTGCAGACAGCGGCCGCAGACGCTCTGGTAGTGGATCTGATCGGGCTGCACGAACAGGGGCTGCATGACCATCGATACCAATTGTGCGGCGAAACGCGCCGTAAGACCACTGTTTGCTAGCGTCGAGACCGGGATGCCGTCCAGCCCAGCGAGCGGGGACTCGTACGAGATCGTGTGCCCGCACTGCAAGAAGCCGTTCCGCGCCGAGCTGATCCACGGCGAGGCGGCGCGCTACGAGGGCTTCAAGTGCCCGCATTGCCGCCTGTTCGCTCCGCTCGAACGGGTCGACGCGGCGAGCCGCAGAGCAGCCCGAGTAACCGTTCAAGGGACTCCCGCCGGCTGCCGATAGCCACCTCGTGGCCATCGACGTCGCCGCCCCCAGCACGCCGGAAGCCAGGGCGCGGCCGCTCTGGCCCGCCCGGCTCGCCACGCTCCCCGCGCGGCTCGTGCTGACGGGAATCGTCGGGATCAGCTTCGTCGTCCGACTGGCCTCATCGCTGGGCCACCGGATCCCGCTCTACTTCCCGGACGAGTACATCTACTCGTCGATCGCGCGCTCGCTCGCCGAGTTCGGGCCGTCCGCTGATACGCGGCGGTCCCGCTCACTTCCCGGCGCTGCTGGAGCCGATCCTGGCCGCGCCCTTCTGGCTGTTGCACGATCCGGTCGCCGCGTACCGCCTGACACAGGCCGAGCACTCCCTCGCGATGTCGCTGGCGGCCGTGCCTGCCTACCTGCTCGCCCGCCGGATAGGCCTGGGCCAGGGCTTCGCGCTCGGCTGCGCCGCGATCGCCGTGGTCTGTCCGGATCTGATGTACGTCTCCTTCGTCATCGCCGACCCCATCGCCTACCCGCTCGCGCTGGGCGCGATCTACGCGGGCGTGTGCGCGCTCGACCGGCCCTCGCGCCGCGGACAGATCGCGTTCCTCGCCCTGGCCGGGCTCGCGACGTTCGCGCGGGTCCAGTACGTCTTCCTGCCGATCGCGTTCCTCGCGGCGTCGCTCGTGGTCGAGCGCGGGCGCATCCGGGCCGCGGTGCGGAGCGTCCGCCTCACCGCTCTGCTGATGGCGCTGCCCCTGCTCGCGGCCGCCGCGCTCGGCCCCGGCCGCCTGCTCGGCTACTACTCCAGCATCGGTCGCCTCCACCTCGGGCTCGGCTTCCTGCGCTGGGTCGTGAACGATGCGATGTTCATCGCCTACGCCTCCGGGTGGATTCTCGTCCCGGGCGCGCTCGTGGGGATCGCTCTCGCGCTGGCGAAGCCCAGGTCGAGGGCCGAGGCCGCCTTCGGCGGGCTCGTCGGCGCGTCGTTCGTCGCACTCTTCGTCGAGGCCGGGCTCTACGCGTCGAACGGCGCCGACCGCTTCCAGGAGCGCTACCTCTTTCTGCTCCTGCCGCTGATCGCGCCCGCATTCGGGGTGTGCATGCAACGGGCCGGCGCCGGTCGGCGGGCGGTGCCGCTGCTCGCGTTCGGGCTGCTCCTGCTCTCGGCACGCGTGCCGCTCTCCGGATACACGGTCTCGGACTCCAAGCAGGACTCGCCGTTCCTGTTCGCCGTGTTCAAGCTCGAGAAGATCGTCGATGTCGGGAACGGCTCGCTGACCGTAGCGCTCGTAGCAGCCCTCCTGTCGGTCGCGGCCTGCGCCGTCGCGCTGGCCCGTCGCCGTGGGACGGCGGCCGCGGCCGCGCTCGCGTTGTGCATCGGGGTGCTGGTCGCCGTCTCCGCCGCCTCCGACTCGTTCGACAACGAGAACACGCGCCTCATCCGGGCCTCGTTCCTCCCGGCCGACGTGAGCTGGGTCGACCACGCGGGCCTCGGTCCGGTCGACGTCGTGCAGACCGACGGGACGCCTTCGGAGCGCACGCTCGAAGAGCTGTTCTGGAACACGTCTCTGCGCCGGGTCCTGCTCCTCGGTGGTGCCGAGCGGGTCGACGCGTTCGCGACCCAGCCGCTCAGCGTCGCGCGCGACGGCCGGCTGCGCGTCGGCGGGCGGGTCGATCGGCGGGCTCTGCTCGTCTCCTCTTATGCGACGCAGACGCAGCTCACGGGCGTGACGCGTGTCGGGGCAGCGCCGACCTTCACCCTCTACCGGCCGTCCGGCACGCCGCGGCTCTCCGTCGTCAGCGCCGGCCTCTACCACGACGGCTGGCTCGCCGCGGGCGGGCGGATCACGATCTGGCAGCCCGCCGTGCGCACCCGCGGCACGGTCACGCTGCGGCTCTCGCTCCCCCCGGGGCCCGGCTCGATGACGCTGCGTCTGCGCGCGCCGGGCGTGCACCGGAGCGTCACGGTTCGGGCCGCCTCCCACCGGACGGTCGTCCTGCCCGTGCGGGCGGACGGGCCGTGGGTGCTCCACTTCCGCGCGACCGAGGCCGCCCACCTCATCGACGGCCGGGCGATCAGCATGAAGGCGCGGGAGCCGCAGTTCAGTCCTTCGCGCTCCTAGGAGCGATCGATAGGTGCGGGCCTCAGTGCTCGATCGCGATGCGCACCGAACGCGGCGGCACATGCGCTTGACGTCGTACCGATCATGAAGCTCCGGTTGGTACGGTGCGGGCGGGCTTTGTTGTGAGCTACCGCCTCATCGGGGAGCTTGTGCTGGCGGTTCTTGCCGCGGCGGCTCTGTCGTCCGCCTGTGGGTCCTCGTCGCCCCACGGGGTTCGCCTGCCGTTCACGGATGACTTCTCGGGCCCGACCTGCGCGTGGTCGACAAAGACGGGCTCGTCCGTGGCACTCGCCTGTGCCCACGGCACCTACCGGGTGCTCGTCAAGAGACCCGGGGCCGCGCAGAACATCCGGAACTTCTTGAACACGGAGCCCGTGGAGTTGCTGAGCGTCGGAGCGGACGCTGTCGACCGCGCAGGGCCGAAAGAGACCAGCTACGGCGTGACCTGCTGGCACTCACGCGACAAGGGATACGCCTTTGTCATATCGCCCGGTGGAGCGTGGGGAATTCTCAAGCTGGATCTGAAAGCCGAATTGCCGGAGACCGTGCTGGCGGAGAGCTCAACCGCCACCGCAATCGCGGGACTGGGGATGACCAACCGGATTCGCGGCGACTGCGTCGACGGGTGGTGGCCTTCCCCCGATTCACCCCGCCCCGACTGGGTAACAAAGCTCACTCTCTCCGTGAATGGGCGGAGAATCGCCGCCACGAGACACGCGGATTCTGGGTTTGACTTCGAGGGCTTCGGGCTCTACGTCGCTCCAACCCGGGGCGGCACGGAAGTGCGTTTCGACAAGGTCACTGCGCGACGGCTGCAGGCCAGACCGACCTGTACGAGTACTACTGGCATTCGCTACGTCGGCACCACCGATCAGGACACAGCCGTTTGCTTCACGCTCAGTCCCGACGGGAAGGGCCTGCTGGAGATCGGCTTCGATATGGGGACTAGCTGCCCGGGGAGAAGCTCATCGGGGCCCCTCCACATGGAGTTCGTCGGGGTGTTGCCGAAGCTAGGCGCCCACGGGCGGATCGACCAGGAGGTTTCGCTCCCTGATAATCGTGGCGGGACGGAACCTGCATTTCTGTTTCGCGGCAGCATCCGAGGCGCTGCCGCCTCCGGCGTCCTCTCCAACAGAGGATTCTGCGAGTCGCTCAAGCTCAAATGGACCGCACGCCGCGTCTCCTGAACTGGCCTTGCAAGGGGGCGGCCCGCATCCTCGCCAGGATCCGTCCGACAAGACGACTCAGTGGGCACAGCAGCGGACGTGTTTCAGTACCGGCCATGTCACGGTGCGGGCAAGCTCACGGAAGTGTGACTTCCCCTGCACACGAGCACCGGTCGTGGGATCAGACTCGTGTTACGGAAGCGCGACGAACCCGGGCCGCGCACCTTCTGAAGGGCAGCAGATGGGAGCGGTCGCTTGCGGACGCGAAGGAAGCCCGCTCTCCCGCGGGAAGTCGTCATGCCTGCGGCGCAGCCGAGGCGGACTTCCCGCGGCCTAGACGCAATCCTTGAGGCCCTGCGCCTCCGGCAGGGACTCCAGCTTCTTCAGCGTGTTGTTCTCGATCTGACGGATCCGCTCGCGGGTGACGCCGAACGCCCGGCCGACCTCCTCCAGCGTGGACGGCTGCTCGCCCTTCAACCCGAACCGGAGCTCGATCACCTTCCGCTCGCGCTCGGGTAGCGAGTCGAGCGCCTTCTCGATGTCCTCGCGTCGCAGCGACAGCGACGCGGTGTCGAACGGCGACTCGGCCTGCTCGTCCTGGACGAAGTCGCCGAGCTCCGACTCCTCCTCCTCGCCGATCGGCTTCTCGAGGGAGACCGGGTGCTGCGCCATGCGCAGGATCTCCCGGACCTCCTCGGTCGTCATCTCGAGCTCGGTGGCGATCTCGTCCGGCCGCGGCTCGCGCCCCAGCCGCTGCACGAGCTGCCGCTCGATGTGCACGACCTTGTTCAGCTTCTCGACCATGTGCACCGGGATCCGGATCGTGCGCGCCTTGTCGGCGATCGCGCGGGTGACCGCCTGGCGGATCCACCAGGTCGCGTAGGTCGAGAACTTGTAGCCCTTGCGGTAGTCGAACTTCTCGACGGCCCGGATCAGCCCGAGCGACCCTTCCTGGATCAGGTCGAGGAACGACAGACCGCGGCCGAGGTAGCTCTTCGCGATCGAGACGACCAGCCGCAGGTTCGCCTCGATCATCTGGGTCTTCGCGCTCATGTCGCCGCGCTCGATCCGCTTCGCCAGGTAGACCTCCTGGTCGGCGGTCAGGAGCGGCACCTTGCCGATCTCGCGCAGGTAGAGCCGCAGCGAGTCGAGCGACGGCTCGACCGTCAGATCGAGCTTCGGCGTGCTCTTCTCGTCCTCCGCCAGCGCGGGCTGCTCATGTGGTGGATGCTTGTGTTGCTCACCCTCGACCAGCTCGATTCCGTGGTCGATCAGGTACGTGTAGAAGTCCTCGATCTGTTCCTTCGTCAGCTCGACCTCCTCGAGGCCGCTGACGATCTCGTCGTAGGTCAGGAGTCCCTTTTCGAGGCCCTCCTGAACGAGCTTGTGCAGCTCTTCGACGTCGGGAAGAGAGATATCGACAGTGAGCATGGACTCCGGCTACCTCCCGCTGGCGGCGTTCTAACCTGAAACGGAAAGAGCCGGATTCCCTGTCCTCCGGCTCGCCCTCACGCGGCGCTGATGTTACACCCGTGGTGACAGTTTCGGAACACTTTTCTTACAAAGCGCCCACATCGCCGACGCGCTCGCCCCGGCTGTTCGCGATCGGATTGTCGGCGAGCGGGGTGCCGTCGAGGCCGAGCCGGCCCAGAAAAAGGGCGAGCGCGGCGCGCCAGCGGCCGCTGGGTGCCGTCCTCGGACTTGAGCGCGATCCCGATTCCGCCCGGCCCCGCGGCGCAGGCCAGACCCTCCGCCCCGTTCTTCGAGATCCAGCCCGGAAGCCCGCGCATGAGGCGGACGTCCGAGCCGGCCGGCCCGCCGACGAGCTCGGGGTGCGCACGCATCGCGTCGGCTACACGGCGGCCGCCGTCGAGGCTCTCGAGACGGGAGAAGATGCGGGCGATCCGTACGAGCGGGAGGCCGAAGGTGACGACGCCGCAGCCGTCGGTCGCCGTCTCGATCTCGTTCGCGGTTACCTCGGCGGCGGCCGTGTGCTCCGCCAGCATCGCCCGCTGCACGGGATGGTCCGGCAGCCGGTAGCCGGCCGCCGTCCACTCGTTCGCCCGGCACAGGGCCAGCATCCCCGCGTGCTTGCCGGAGCAGTTGTTGTAGAGCCGCTGCGGCGGGCGGCCCTCCTGGAGTCCGCACTCGAGCTCATCGGCGTCGGCCGGGGCCTTGGCGAGCAGACCCAGCACGGCCTCGATCTGCTCGGCGGTGGCGACGTGCGAGGCTGAGGCGATCGCGAGGTCGCGCTCGCCGAGGTCCGGCCGAACCCGGGCCAGAGGCAGCGCCTGGATCGGCTTCGACGAGGAGCGTGTGTAGGTGAGCAGCTCGGGGTCGCCCGCGAACTCGAGCACGCGCCCCTCCGCCACCGCCACTGCGTGCACGCGGTGCACGGCCTCGACGACCGATCCGCGGCGCACGGATACCCTGATCGGCTCCATGACCACGGAGCCTAGTGCCCGAGCTGCCTGAGGTCGAAGCGCTGCGGCGCGCGCTCGACGAGCCGTTGCGCAGCGCGCCGATCGAGCACGCAGGGCCGGCGCACATCGCGACGCTGAAGACATTCGACCCGCCGCTCAGCGCGCTCGCCGGGCGGCGTTTCGGCGGTGCGAGGCGGCGCGGCAAGCGCCTGCTCTTCCCCACGGACGACGGTGTGCTCGTACTGCTCGTCCACCTCATGAGCGCGGGCCGGCTCCGCTACCTGGACGCGGGCGAGAAGGGCCCGAAGGCGCCCGCCTTTCGACTCCGCTTCGCGGACGGCGGCCAGCTCGTGCTCACCGAGGCGGGGTCGAAGAAGCGCGCGGGAGTCTGGCTCTACCTGCCCGAGCGGGCCGAGGAGGAACTGGCCCATCTCGGCCCCGAGGCGCTCGGGCTCGGCTCCGAGCGGCTCGGCGCGATCCTGCGCCGGGAGCCGCACCGGCTGCATGCGCTGCTCCGCGACCAGCGCGCACTGTCGGGAATCGGCCGGGCGTGGGCCAACGAGATCCTGCACACCGCCCGGCTCTCGCCGTTCCAGCTGTCGACCCAGCTCACGCCCGAAGAGGTCGAGCGGCTGTCGGCCGCCGTCGATTCCGAGCTCACCCGCGGCCTCGCGCTGCGCGAGCGTGGCGCCTCCAACGCGAAGACATACCGCGTCCACGACCGGCTCGGCGAGCCGTGTCACGTGTGCGCGACACCGCTCGAGCGCGTGGACTACGACGAGCACACGATCTACTACTGCCCGCGGTGCCAGACGGGCGGGCGCGTGCTCAAGGATCGGCGGCTCTCACGGCTGCTGCGGTAGCCGTGGACGGGCCGACGCCTTTTCCCGACCTGAACGGCGTCCTCGCCGAGCTGGTCGAGAGCGGTCGGGCGATCCTCGGCGACACGTTCTGCGGCGCGTACCTCCAGGGGTCGTTCGCCGTCGGGGACGCGGACGTGCACAGCGACGTCGACTTCATCGTCGCCACGCACGGCGAGGTCGGCGACGAGCAGATCCCCGCGCTGCAGGAGATGCACGCGCGGCTGTTCGCCCTCGACGTGCCGTGGGCACAGCACCTCGAGGGCTCGTACGTGCCCATCGACGGCCTGCGACGGATCGATCCGGCCAGGCGGGCCTACCTCTACCTCGACAACGGCGCGAGCGCGTTGATCCGGGACAACCACTGCAATAGCGCAACGGCTGTCGCAGACCCACTAGCTCCCGCGCTGATGCGCTCGTGTGGCGCGGGCCACGCACAGCCGCGACAATCCCCGCATGCTCCAGCTCCGACCCAACTGCGAGTGCTGCGATCGGGACCTCCCGCCCGAGAGCGCCGAGGCGCGGATCTGCACCTTCGAGTGCACGTTCTGCGCCGAGTGCGCCGAGACCCGGTTCGCAGGCCGGTGCCCCAACTGCGGCGGCGACTTCACACGCCGGCCGATCCGGCCCGCGGCGATGCTCGCGAAGCATCCGGCCTCGACCGAGCGCGTCACCAAGGCACACTCCGTGTGTGTCTCGGCTTCGTAGCAGCGCGCCCGGCGGGACGGGCGCCCGTTGAGGGTCGCATTTCTCTTCCTCGCCGCGTTCCTGGCCAGCGGCGTGGAGATGGTCGAGGCGCTGACCATCGTGCTCGCGGTGGGCGTGACCCGCGGCTGGCGCTCGGCCCTGATCGGCGTCGGCGCTGCGCTTGCGGCGCTGGCGGCGATCGTTGCCGCGCTCGGTCCGGCGCTGACGCGCATCCCCCTCGACTCGTTGCGCCTCGCCGTCGGTGCCCTGTTGCTCGTGTTCGGGCTGCAATGGCTGCGCAAGGCGATTCTGCGAGCGAGCGGCTACGTCGCCCTGCACGACGAGGAAGCCGCATTCGCTCGCGAGCGCGAGGAGGCACGGCGGGCCGGTCTCGAGCAGCGTGCGGGCCTGGACTGGTACTCGTTCACGGTGTCCTTCAAGGGCGTCCTGCTGGAAGGGCTCGAGGTTGCGTTCATCGTGATCACGTTCGGTGCCGCCAGAAGCGGCGGGATCGCGATCACCGCCGCCGCAGCCTCCGCGGCGTTCGTGCTCGTGGTCGTCGCCGGGGCGCTCGTCCATGGGCCCCTCAGCCGCGTCCCCGAGAACGCGCTCAAGTTCGCCGTGGGGCTGATGCTCACCTCGTTCGGCGTCTTCTGGAGCGCCGAGGGAGCCGGCGTCTCCTGGCCCGGAGGCGACGCCGCGCTGCCTGCGATCCTCGCGTTCCTGCTCGTCGCCTCGCTCGCTGCGGTCCGTTTGCTTCGGCGCGAGCGCCGACGGGCGTCGACTCGCGTCGTGGGAGCCGAGTCGTGAGCTACGTGGTCGCGTTCGGACGGTTCTGGTACGAGTTCATCGTCGGCGACGACTGGCTCGTGGCCGCCGGCGTCGTCGTCGCGCTCGCGCTCACCTGGGTCCTGGTCCGCCACGACGTGTCGGCGTGGTGGCTCATGCCGATCGCCGTCGTAGCGCTCCTGGCCGCGTCGCTCCGGCGAGCCACACGAGCCGGTGCCTAGCGCCGCTACCATCCCCCGCGTGCCGAGGGGTTTCGCCGCCGCAGCCGTTGCCTGCGCGCTCTGCGCGACCGCCGGCTGCGGCGGGTCGACAACGAAAACACCCTCGACGACGACGACCTTGCCGGCCTCGACTCAGGCTCCCGCCGCCACCACCGCGCCGGCAACGACGAGCTCGACGACGCCCTCCCTTCTCCACCCCGCGACCCTGAACGCGACGGCGCCTGCAACCTACTCGGTCGTGTTCAGGACGACGAAGGGGCCGTTCACGGTGCTCGTGCGCCGCAAGCTCGCGCCGAAGGGCGCCGATCGTTTCTACAGCCTCGTCAAGAACAGGTACTACGACGGCGTGCGGTTCTTCCGCGTCGTCCCGGGCTTCGTCGTCCAGTTCGGGATCCACCCGAACCCGGAGATCGCCAAGGCGTGGCAGCAGGCGAACATCACGGACGACCCCGTGGCTGCGTCGAACAAGCGTGGCACGATCACGTTCGCGACAGCCGGGCCTGACACCCGCACGACGCAGGTGTTCATCAACCTCGCCGACAACGCGTCGCTCGACGCCCAGGGCTTCGCTCCGTTCGGAAGGGTCGTCGCCGGCATGGCCACGATCGGCAAGCTCTACAGCGGCTACGCCGACCAGCCGACGCAGGCCCAGCAGCAGATGACCGAGCAGGGGGACGCGTTCCTGAAGGCGAACTTCCCCAAGCTCGACCGGATCCTCACCGCGCGCATCTCGAAGTAGGCGTCGCCGCGAGACGGGTCGCTTGCGGCGCTGTCCGTGCGGGCCGTGTCCCGATAAAAGTCAACGCACAGAAGTGTGACTTCCCCTGCAAACGGACACCTCGCCGGGGTCAGACCCCTGATACGAGAGTGTGACGAAACCGGGCGGCTAGTCGACGAACCGGCGGAACCAGAGCTCGAGCGTGATCCAGGCCCACACCCGGCTCGTGCGGTGGGCGCGCGTAGAGGGCCGGGCCCTGCCGGTAGGCCGTCAGCGCGCGCTCGAGGCGGCGCCGGTCGAAGATCCCGCGGTCGAGGCAGCGCGGATCGAGCAGCAGCTCGCGCACGGCGCGCCAGGTCCCGTCCCGCTTCAGCCAGTCACCGACCGGAGCGGGGAAGCCGACCTTGCGCCGGCGCTCCAGGATCTCCGCTCGGCATCTCGCCGGCCAGCCCGCGGCGGAGGACGCTCTTCGTCCAGCCGTCCGAGATCTTGTCCGAGTACGGCAGCGAGAAGCAGAGCTCCACCAGCCGGTGGTCGAGGAACGGCGTCCGCGACTCGATCGAGAACGCCATGCTCAGCGCGTCCTCGGAGTGCAGCACCTCGGGCAGGCCCTCGCGGCGCAGCTCGTTCCAGAGCGTCGTTGTTGACCATGCTGCGGAACGGGCGCTCGCGCTCCCGCGGAGACGCGTCGAAGCGTGCGGGCGAACTCGCGCCGCAGCACGCGCGGCGCCAGCCACGGCGGCCGGCCGAGCGAACGCTGGACGGCCGGGAGCGGCGTGCGCGCGAGGAACCAGAGCCGGCTGCGGCTCTCGATCCGGCCCAGATCGGAGAGCTCGCGGACGAGACCGCCTCCGCCGGGCGCGGGCCGGCGCAGGATCCGGTCGGCGACGTACGGGAACACGTACCGCGAGTAGCCGGCGAGCAGCTCGTCGGCGCCCTGGCCGTCGAGCACGACCTTCACGTGCCGCGCCGCCTCCTCCATCACGTGCCACTGCGCCGAGCCGGCCGCGGATCGGCATCGGCGCGTCGTGGTGCCAGACGATGCGTCCGATCGTCTCCAGCAGGTCGCCGGGGTCGGGCCGCACCCAGTGCAGCGCCAGCCGGCCGCCGCGCGCCTCGGCGGCGGCCGCCGCGTAGCGGCTCTCGTCGTCCCGGCGAGCCGTCGTAGTCGAGCGAGAAGCACTGCATCTGCCGCCCGTCCGGCACCTCGACGAGCGCGGCGATCGCGCCCGAGTCGAGCCCACCCGACAGACACGCGCCGACCGGGACGTCGCTGCGCATCCGGAGCCGCACCGAGTCCCGCAGCAGCTCGCGGAACTGCTCCTCCGCGTCGGGCTCGCGGCGACTCGTCGCCGGGCTCGAAACCCCAGTACGCCGGTCTCCCGCAGCCCGTCGCGGGTCACGACGAGGCAGCGCGCCGCGGGCAGGCTCTGCGGATCGCCGGCGAAGAACGTCGCCTCGCCTGCGTCCGGGTAGTGGCCGCTGAGGAAGCGCCCGATCTCGGCGCGGTCCGGCTCTCGCTCCCCCGGGAACGCGGCGAGGATCGCCTTCGGCTCGGAGGCGAAGCAGATGCGCTCTCCGCGCACCGAGTAGCACAGCGGCTTGATCCCGAAGCGGTCGCGCGAGAGCACGAGCCGCCGCGCTCGCGCGCATCCCAGAGCGCCGAGCGCCCACATGCCGTTGAAGCGCTCGAAGCAGTCCATCCCCCACGCCGCGTACGCCTCGAGCACCACCTCGGTGTCCGTCTGCGGTCCGGAAGCGAGCGCCGAGCGACTGGAGCTCCCGGCGCAGCTCGACGTAGTTGTGGATCTCGCCGTTGTACGTGAGCCAGAGCCCGCGCGCGTCGAGGCCCATCGGCTGGTCGCCGGCCGGCGTGGGGTCGACGATCGCGAGCCGGCGGTTCGCCAGGCCGAGCTCGGCGTCGAGATGGATCCCGGACCCGTCGGGCCCGCGATGGCGCAGAATCGCAGCCATCCGCTCGAGCGCCGCCCGTTCGACGGGCCGGCCCGAGCGCTCCCAGATTCCGGCGATCCCGCACACGGGGCTAGTGTCACCCGCGTGAGCCGCCAGCGCACGCTCAGCGGTCGTCTCTTCCTGCCCGGCGAGTCGGCGCTCCGCGACGTGCTCCTGCGAGATCGGGCTCACCGTCGCCGCCGCCCATCGCCGGCGCCTCGGCGCGACGACCTTCGTCGGCGTGACGGGCAGCGTCGGGAAGACGACGACGAAGACGCTGATCGCCGAGGTGCTCGGCGCAGAGCAGCCCGGGACGTCCACGCCGGGGAACGAGAACCAGCTCTCCAGCGTGGGTCGCACGATCCTGCGCACGCGGCGCGAGCGACGACGTACTGCGTCGCGGAGGTCGCGACCTGGGAACCGGACAGCGTGGCGCGGATCGCTCGTCTGCTCCGGCCGCGGATCGGCGTCGTGACGCGGATCGGGCTCGATCACTTCAGCGCGTTCCGGACGGTGGAGGCGGTCGCCGCCGAGAAACGCGCGCTGATCGCCGCCCTGCCTGACGACGGAATCGCCGTGCTGAACGCCGACGATCCGCACGTGATCGCGATGGCGGACGGCTTCGCGGGCCGCGTCATCTCGTTCGGCGAGTCGCTCTCGGCGACGCTGCGGGCGGAGGACGTCCGCTCCTCGTGGCCCGACGGCCTGACGTTCACGCTACGCACCGGCGGCCGTTCGCTGGCGGTGCGGACGCGCCTGCACGGCAAGCACTCGACGACGAGCGTGCTGGCGGCGCTCGGCGTCGCCGTCGGACTGGAGATTCCGCTCGAGCGGGCGCTGGACACGGTTGCTCGGTGCGAGCCGGTGCCCGGGCGGATGAGCCCGGTCGTCGACGGCGGGGTTGCGTTCATCCGCGACGACATGAAGGCGCCGGCCTGGTCCTTCGAGCCCGTGCTGGAGTTCCTCGCCGACGCACGGGCCGCCCGCAAGATCCTCGTCGTGGGCACGATCTCCGACTATTCGGGCTCCAGCTCGGCGTTGTACGCGAAGGCTGCACGGCGCGCGCTCGCGGTCGCCGACGAGGTCGTCTTCGTCGGCCCCAACGCCCACAGTGCGCGCCGCGTCCGGCCGGAGGGCACGACCCTGCTCACGTTCGACACCGTGCGCGAGGCGGCCGGCCACTTCCGGGCGACGTTGCGCGACGGGGATCTGGTCGTTGTCAAGGGCTCGAACCGCGCCGACCACCTCATGCGCCTCGTACTCGACCGCACGCAGAGCGTCCGCTGCTGGCGTGCGGCGTGCCACCGCACGGCGTTCTGCGACGACTGCCGGCTGCTCGACGTGCCCGACGGGCGACCCTAGGCCGGGCTCCGGCCGAGAGCGAGCCGCTCGGCGAGCTCTGCGCGCCGCGCGGCGTACCGCTCGCGGGTCGTCTCCCCGTAGCGCAGCCCGTGGAAGCGAAGGGCCCGGCCGGCCTCGAATTCCGCGAGCACGTGCGGCGGGACCTCACGGCCGAAGCCGGCGTAATGGACCCGCAGCCGACCGGCCGCCACGCGGCCGGCGCGCCCCTCCACCCGGTCGCCCAGCGCACCGCGCAGCGGAGCCTCGAGCAGGCGCTGGAGGCGTCCGCCCGGGCGTAGAGGGGCGTCCGAGGTCGGCCCGGCAGCGTTCGGGAAGACGTCGGCGACCCACGGGTTGGCCGCGCGCAGCCGCTCGGCGTCGCCCACGAGCGCGCGCGCCTGGGTGAGCTCCCGGGCGACGTAGATCGTGTGTGGGCCGATCTCGAGCTGCCCTGCGCAGATGTAGTAGTTCGGGCAGAAGACCCGCCGACCGAGCAGCCTCGAGGCCGAGCCGAGCACCACGAACATGAAGCCGAGCCGGCCCGGCGCGACGACCACGAGCACGTCCACGTCGGCGCCGGCTGCCGCGTCCCCCGCGGCGGCCGACCCCGTGAGGGCGAGACCGCGCACGAACGGAACGTGCCTCAGCAACCACGCGATCCTGCGGGCGCGGCGCTGCAGTACCCGAGCGCGGCGCATGCGCTCCGGCCGCGCGTCGATCAACTCCGGCCGGTCGGCGAGGGCGTAGAGGCCGTCCCGCTCGGCGACGAGGCTGCGCAGCTCGGGATCCTCGCGCAGCCTGCGCTCGAGCTCGTCGCGGGCGATCGGCACACGGCCGTAGCGGCGGAGCTCGTCGAGGGTCAGCGCGCAGTCGAACACGTCTCCGTACACGAGCGCGTCGAGCAGGTCGAGACAGTCCTGCCCGCGGCCCGGGTCGGGCGTGACGGTCACCTGCGCTCCAGCGTGACAATGAGCCGTGGGGCGCGCGGTACCGGTGGCGGAGCGTCGTCGTCGACGCGCACGCGCCAGCGGCGGCCGATCTCGACCAGGGCGGCGCTCGCGATGGCTCGTGCCAGGGGCTCGCCGATGCACGTATGTGCGCCTGCGCCGAAAGGGAAGTAGACAGCCCGCGCCCGCTCCACGGAGGCATCGAGCCAGCGCTCGGGCAGGAAGTCGTCGGGCCGCTCGAAGAGGCGTGGCTCGCGCTGCGTCACGAGCGGGCTCAGGAGCACGTTCGAGCCGGCGCGTACCCTCGACCCTCCGATCCGCTCGTCCGCGGCCGGGCAGCGGTCGATGTACCGGGCCGGCGGAAAGAGCCGGAGCGTCTCGGCCAGAACCGCGTCACAGTAGGGGCCTGCGCCGCCGGTCGCGTCGAGCTCCTCGTGGAAGCGGTGCTCCGCGGCAGCGTTCCCGCCGAGCAGGTACCAGGCGGCCTCGAGCGCGCTCGGAGGCTCGTCGACGGCGGCGAGCAGGAACGCGATCAGCTCCCCGCGCACGGTCCGGTCCGGAAGGCCGCTCTCCAGCAGCGATCCGACGAGGTCGTCCCCGTCCCGCGGCGAGCGGCGTCGCTCCTCCAGCAAGGTGTCCACACGGCGCTCCAGCTCGCCGAGCGCCCGCCCATGCGCCGAGCCTGCCAGCGGCGGCCTGAGCCGCGGGACCGCCGCCGCGACCGCCCGGAGCCCCTCCACGAGCCGGTCGGCGTCGGCGTCCAGGTCGGCCGAGAGCAAGACGTCGCCCGCCGCGACGAGCGACAGCCGGTCGAGCCGATCACGGAGCCGGACACGCGCGCCATCCTCCCAGACCGACTGCGCCTGCACGGCGCGCGCCGCGAGCGCGGGGGCGAATGCTGCGATGCGCCTCCGGTCGAGGCTGGGCTGGACCAGCAGCCTGCGGCGCCGGTGCTCCTCGCCGTCGAGCGTGTTCAGCGCCGGCCCGATGAAGCGGCCGGCGCGCCGCTTCCATTTGCCGGGCCCGTACGCGCGCGCGTCCGTGACGAGCACCTTCCAGATCGCCTCCGGCTCGCGAACGAGCGCAAAGCGCCCGGGGCCTGCGGCGAGGTGGAGCACGGCCGCGTCGCCCCCGCGCGCACGGACGTACTCGATCGGGTCGCGAAAGAACGCTCGTGCCGAGAGCAGGCGCAGGGACACGCCGCTGACGATAGTCGCCCGATCCGCGGCGGGCTGTGGCGCCCGTGGCGTCGCCGGGTGCGCCGTCCTACAGGACCGGCTGGGCTAGGTACGCGTGCTCGTGCCGCTGAGCCGCGACCGGCTCGGCCCCCTCGAGCTCGAGCCAGAACGTGCTGCCCGAGCCCACGACGCTCGTGGCGCCCATCGTGCCGCCCATCGTCTCGATCAGGCTGCGCGAGAGCGCGAGGCCGAGACCCGTCCCCTGGACACCCCTCGTGTCGGCTGCGAGCCGCTCGAACGGGACGAAGAGGCGTGCCAGCGACTCGGCGCAGATTCCGTCGCCCGTGTCTGCGACCTCGACGCGCACGGTGCCGGAGCCGCCGAGCACGGCGATGCGCACCTCGCCGCCTTCCCGGTTGTACTTGATCGCGTTGGACACCAGGTTGATCACGACCTGCCTGAGGCGCTGGTTGTCGGCGCGCACGTGTTCGCACCCTCCGGCGAGGACGGGAGACCGGATCGTGACGTCGTGGACCTCGGCCGTCGGCTGCATCAGCTCGACCACCTCGGCGACCAGCGGCCGCAGCGCCACGGTCTCCGGCGAGATCGCCATGTGCCCCGACTCGATGCGGGACAGGTCGAGCACCTCGTCGACGAGCGAGATGAGATGCGCGCCCGCCTTGCGGATCATCGAGATCCACGCCCGCTTCTCCTCGTCGAAGTCGGCGAAGCTGAGCAGCTCGCCGAATCCGACGATCGCCGCGAGCGGCGTGCGCAGCTCGTGGCTCATCCGGGAGAGGTACTCGTTCTTCGCCGCGCTCGCTGCGCGCAGCTTCGTGTTCGCCGCATCCAGCTCCGCGCAGCGGCGCAGGATCTCCGCCGCCATGTCGCCGAAGCGTGCGAGGACCTCGGGCGTCCCGGCCTCCCGCACGCCGCCGCCTTGCTGCAGGCGAACGAGCTCGGTGACGTCCTCGACCCGGTGGACGATGTAGGCGAGCTGCCTGCCCCGGGTGAGAACCGGGCAGTTGATAGCGCTCCAGTAGCGAGCCTGGAAGCCGCCGCCCTCGTCCTCGGGACGGCGCACGTCGTATCTCAGGACCGCCATCGAGTCGGGCTCGCCGGACCGCAGGACGCGATCCAGCGAGCGGCGAAGGTGGCCCACCCCCGTAGCTGCCGGATCGTCCGGAGTGTGGGGGAGGACGTCGAAGATGCCGCGGCCGACGATCTCGTCCCGCGTCGTCATCGTCGCGGCCAGGTACCCGTCGCTGACGGCGACGATCGTGAACGCCGGATCGAGCGCGAGGCACAGACCCGGAGCGGCCTCGAAGAGCGCACGGAAATCAGGGCCGCCGCCCGGGGCAGCAGCCGGGTGCCCGGGTCCCCTCACCTCACGATCACCTGCTGGTCCCCCCTCGCCCGGGCCGCCTGGCCCCGCCGTAGACCAATTGGTGCGCACCCCATCCTAGAGGGTTCCCTATTGGCGGTCGAGCGAGCGGCCCCTGCATGCTCTGCGGGCGGGCCGAGTCGGGCGCAAAGTGGTCGTGATGCGCTCCGGCCGCGACTGCGCGATCATCAGGACGCCGTCCCGGGAACATCGGGCTTCGCGCCTCTGCGTCTCCGACACGGTGATGGATCCGCGGGCACGCTCGCGGCTGTTCTGAGCTGTCTACCGAGCAACGATGCCCGCGAGGTACGCGAGGACGTCGCGCTCGGCCTTGCCGCTCACGAGGCCGGCCGGCATCAGTGAGCCGCCGCCCTCGATCTGCCCCTTCACCGCCGCCAGCGTGATGGGATCGCCCACGAGTCGTGGCCCCTCACCGCCGCCCTTGCCGCCGTCCCCGTGGCAGCTCGCGCAGCTCTGCTGGAAGACGGTCTCGCCGTTGTAGGGATCGCCGAGCTGGACCTCGCCTGCAGCCGCCTTCGAGACGCTCGGACTCGCCGGATGCAGCTTCGCGAGCGTGAAGACGGTGCCCACGACGACGACGAAAAGGACGATCGGGATCACCACGAGCCGGATCAGGCGCGGCCGAGTGGACACGAGACGATCGTAACGAGTAGCGTCGCCGCTATCCATGCTGGCGAGCGTGAGCTCCACCTACACGGACTGGGTGACGACCGTCTTCACTTCGACGATCGCCGCCAAGGCCTGGTTCGCGACCGCGGCGGTGTGCTTCGCACTGATCCAGGTCCTCACCGGGGCGCGGATCTTCGGGAAGCTCCAGCGGCTCGTTCCGATCGGCCGCCCGACCGTCAACCGGGTGCACCGCTGGTCGGGTCGGCTCGCGTTCGTCTGCACGCTACCCATCGCGTTCCACTGCATCTTCATCCTCGGCTTCCGCACGACCGACACTCGCGTGCTCGTGCACTCGATCATGGGCTCGCTCTTCTACGGGATCTTCGCGGTGAAGATCCTCTTCGTGCACGACTCGGACCACCCGCGCTGGACCCTGCCGGTGGTGGGCGGGACGCTCTTCGCGGCGCTCCTAACCCTCTGGGCCACCGGGAGCTTCTGGTACTTCACTCAGGTGCGGTTCGGGTTCTGACTCGGCCGCTGCGCTCTCCGGAAGCAGCAGCAAGGCGCCGATCAGGAAGCAGAGAGCGCCGAACGCGGTCGTGAAGTTCGACGCCGCCAGGTGCCAGATGCTGCCTGTCGACGGTAGCTGGACGGCTGCGATTGCAGACACGCCGAAGGCGATGCAGCCGAGCAGGTTCACCGAGGCGATCCGCGACTCGAGCGTCTTGCGCGGCCGGCTGAAGAGACTGCCGCCGACCTCGACGTAGGCGAGGTAGCCGGAGATTAGGAAGCAAGCGGATCCGATCGCGTCCGGAGTCCAGACCAGTCGGTTGTAGGACGCCGAGTCGATCGCGGTCTGCATCGCGCGGAACGTGTCGATGTTGAAGAAGATCGTGCCGACGAGCTGGATGATGCTGCTCCACCAGTCGATGCGGCGGGGCTCGAAGCTGAGGAGCTGCAGCCCGCGCCGTCCGTGACCGTCGGGGCCGCGGTCGGCGTTCACCGCCTCGAGGAACTGGAGCGTCGCCGCCGACGTGAAGAAGATCGAGCCGATGAAGAACGTCACGCCGTCCGCGGCCGAGCCGACGAGCTGCTCGTAGCCGGGGAAGGGCGCGATCAGGAAGCACGTGGAGCCGATCGCGAACAGGACCCCGATCCACCACGCCGCCCGACCCGGCGCCCACCAGATTCCCTCGCCCAGGTGCGCCCGCGAGACCAGCGACGCGCGCTTGCGCTGGAGCCGCGACGACCACCCGGCGGGGCGACCGTCGGGGCGGCGGTAGGTGACGTGGGTCGTGAAGGGTCCGACCTTCGTGCGCGCCAGGACCGTCCAGCCGGGCGGTGTCTGTGGATAGCAGGACACGCGTGGATCATCGCCACTTGGCGGTGGTAGTGCATCGACAGGAGGGGCCGGTGGCCGAGCGTCTAGGGCCCAGGAGCCGTAGGGTCGCCCGATGGAATGGGCGCTCGCCGTCGTCGCGCTGGCGCTGATCGGCGTCGCGGCAGTCTCCCGCCGGATCAACGGCACGTCGCTCACGCCCGCGATCCTCTTCGTCGGCATCGGGCTCCTCGCCGGCAATCAGGCGCTCGACCTCGTCACTCCGTCGCCCGCGAGCGCGACGGTCAAACAGCTGGCCGAGGCGACGCTGGCCCTGGTGCTCTTCACCGACGCGTCCCGGATCGATCTCCGCGCGCTGCGCCGCGAGTACGCCGTGCCGGCCCGTCTACTCGGGCTCGGGCTGCCCCTGACCATCGCTCTCGGCGCGGTGCTGGCGGCGGTGCTCTTCGGAGCGCTCTCGTTCCCGGAGGCGCTCGTGCTGGCGGTCGTGCTGGCGCCGACGGATGCCGCGCTGGGCCAGGCGGTGGTGACCGAGCCCCGGCTGCCGTCGCGGATTCGGCAGGGCCTGAACGTCGAGAGCGGCCTCAACGACGGGATCTGCGTCCCGCTTCTGCTCATCGCTCTCGCGTTCGCGGAGGAGGATGCGGGTCAGGTGGGGGCGGCACACGCAGTTCGGCTCGTGGGCGAGGAGATCGGCTACGGCATCGGGGCTGGGGTCCTCGCGGGCGCGGTCGCCGCGGGGGTCGTCGTGCAGGGGACTGGCCGCACGCTGATCGAGCCCGCGTGGCTGCAGGTCGTTCCCGCGGCCGGAGCCGTGCTTGCATACGGCGTCGCGACGCCGCTCGGCGGCTCGGGCTTCATCGCAGCGTTCAGCGCGGGGATCGTCTTCTCGGCGCTGCGCCGCCACGCGGGCGGGGAGGTGACGTACCTGACGGACGAGCTGGGCGGCCTGCTGAACGGTGTCACGCTGGTCGTCTTCGGCGCCGTCCTGCTGTCGCCGACGCTGCGGCACCTCGACTGGCGCATCGCGGTCTACGCCGTCGCCAGCATCACCGTCGTGCGCATGCTGCCCGTCGCCGTGGCAATGCTGGGCACGGGAGCCCGACGGCGGACGGTCGCGTTCCTCGGCTGGTTCGGTCCGCGCGGGCTGGCCTCGATCGTCTTCGCCCTGCTCGTCGTGGACGAGGCGAACCTGCCCCACACCGAGACGATCGTGCTCACCACCTACGCGACCGTCGGCCTCTCCGTGCTCGCGCACGGCGTCACCGCGGCGCCCCTGGCACGCCGGTACGCCGCCTGGTTCGCCGCCAACCCTCGCGGCCAGAGGCCGGCGATGGAGAGCGTGCCGGCCGAAGATCAGCGCTGGCGGGCGCCTGCGGCAGCGCGGTATGCCCCGCCGGGCGCGGACGTCTAGCTAGCGGGCGCCGGCCGGCTCGCCGACGCGGGTCGCGGCAATGAAGTCCCGGTACCAGTAGAAGCTGGACTTCGGAATCCGCTCGAGCGTCGGATAGTCGACGTAGACGATCCCGAACCGCTTCGAGTAGCCGAGTGCCCACTCGAAGTTGTCGAGGAACGACCACACGAAGTAGCCGGCGACCGGCACGCCGGCCGCCAGAGCGCGGGAGAGCACGCCGACATGCTGCTCGATGTACGCCCGCCGCTCGGGGTCCTGGACGCTCCCGTCGTGGCCGCGGACGTCCCCGAAAGCTGCGCCGTTCTCGGTGATGTAGATGGGCGGCGGCGAGTAGTCGGCCTCGAGCCTCCTGAGGAGGTCGAAGAGTCCTTCGGGCGCAACCTCCCAGCCCATGTCCGTGTAGACCGAGTCGGGGTGATGGACGACCGGCTGCACGCCGTCCTTGCTGCGCGCGACGACCTCGCGCTTGTAGTAGTTGACGCCGAGCAGGTCGAGCGGGGTCGAGATCAGCGCGAAATCGCCGTCCTCGACCTGCGGTGCCTCGTCGCCGAAGTACTCGAGCATATCCGCCGGATACGCGCCGCGGAAGATCGGATCCAGGAACCAGCGGTTGTGGAAGCCGTCGAAGTGCCGGGCGGCGGCGACGTCGGCCTCCTCGCTCGAGGAGGGGTAGACGGCGAAGAGATCGAGCGTGATCCCGACCTGCGCCGAGGGCGCCTCCCTGCGGAGTACTTCGACGGCCCGACCGTGCGCCAACAGCAGATGATGGGCTGCGGCGAGCGCGTCACGCCGGCTCTGGCGGGCAGGCGCGTGCATGCCCCAGCCGTACCCGAGCCAGGCCGACACACGCGGCTCGTTCTCCGTGATCCAGTGCTCGACCCGATCTCCGAGCCTGCGAGCGACGACCTCCGTGTACTCCGCGAACGCATCGACCGTCTCCCGCTGGGGCCAGCCGCCCCGCTCCTCGAGGGCCTGCGGTAGGTCCCAGTGGTAGAGCGTCGCCAGCGGCTTGATTCCGGCCTCGAGCAGCTCGTCGACCAGACGGTCGTAGAAGTCGAGCCCGGCAGGATTCGGGCGTCCGCGGCCGTCTGGCAGCACCCGCGGCCACGAGATCGAGAAACGGAACGCGGTCACGCCCAGCTCGCGCATCAGCGCGACGTCCTCCCGGTACCGGTGGTAGAAGTCGCAGGCGATCGCACCGCTCTCGCCGTTCCGGACCTTGCCCTCGGCGCAGAAGCGGTCCCAGATGCTCTCGCCGCGCCCGTCCTCGGCGCTGGCGCCCTCGATCTGGTACGCCGCCGTCGCCGTTCCCCAGAGGAAGTCGGGGGGGAAGTGGCTGGTGTTTCGAGCGTTCAAGGGAGCTCCTCCTTCTGAACCGGTCAAGTAAGATAATAACCACAGCGGCGTCTTCGTCAATCGAACCGCTCGCCGACGAGGCCTCGACCCGCCTGGCGGGCTGTTAGGTTGAGACGCGGACGCGCACACATGCCGAGGGCGAAGGAGTTGCCTTGTCTCGACCGCCGCGCTCAGGTCAGAGGGTCACCATCAGCGACATCGCGAAGCGGGCCGGTGTCTCGAAGGGCGCCGTATCGTACGCGCTGAACGGACAGCCCGGCGTCTCCGAGGACACCCGGGAGCGGATCCTCGGCATCGCACGGGACCTCGGCTGGTACCCGAACCGGGCGGCCCGCGCGCTGTCCGCGGCCCGGGCGCATGCCTGCGGCCTCGTCCTCGCACGCCCGGCCGACATGCTCGCGCTCGAGCCGTTCTTCATGGCATTCGTCGTGGGCGTCGAGTCCGAGCTCGCCGCGAGCTCGGTCGCTCTGATGCTGCAGCTCGTGCCGAGCCTCGACGAGGAGATCGCCGTCTACCGGCGCTGGTGGGGCGAGCGGCGCGTCGACGGCGTGCTCATGGTCGACCTCCGGGTCGTCGACCCGCGGGTGGACGAGCTCGCCGAGCTCGGTCTTCCGGCCGTCGTCGTCGGCGGCCCGCTCGAGAGCGGCGCATTGCCGGCCGTCTGGCATGACGAGGCCTCGCTCGTCGCGGAGGCGGTCGAATACCTGGCGGCCCTCGGCCACAGGCGGATCGCCCGCGTTGCGGGGCTCGAGGAGTTCGTCCACACGGTGCAGCGGACGGATGCATTCCGCAGGGTCGTCAAGGATCTCGGCCTGAACGGGGAGGTCGTCGCCAGCGACTACAGCGCCGGAGAGCGGCGCGCGGGCCACGCGCCGGCTCCTGTCCAAGCCCCAGCCGCCGACCGCGATCATCTACGACAGCGACCTCCTTGCGGTCACCGGGCTCGGAGTCGCGCTCCAGATGGGCCGTTCCGTCCCGGGCGACGTCTCGATCGTGGGCTGGGACGACTCGCTGATCAGCCAGGTCGTCCATCCACCGCTGACGGCGCTCACGAGAGACATCAAGACGTACGGCGTCGTCGCCGCCCGGCACCTGCTGGCGGCGATCGAGGGCGAGGCCACCGGCAACGTCGAAGCGCCACGGGGCGAGCTGACGACGCGCGGGAGCACGGGCCTGGCCCCGGTCGCCGAGGAGCTGGTCGGACGACGCAAGCTCCGGCGCGCACGCAGCTGACCCGGACCCCAGCTGAGGTTCTCCGCCCGAGTTGGGCGGAACGCCTCCAATCTGGCGCGGTATTGTTGACACTGAACCGGATAAGTGATGAACTTCCGGTTGGTCATATATGAGACGCTGGACGGGAGCAGGAGAAGCGACCAGCCCACAGGGGCCGGCTGTCTGGATCGGCGCAAACTTCTGGTCGCGGGCAGGCGGCCCGCGCATGTGGAAGCGCTACGAACCCGCTCTGGTACGGGAAGAGCTGGCCGTTCTCGCCGGGCACGGCTGCAACGTCACCCGCTCGTTCTGCTTCTGGCCCGACTTCATGCCGGCGCCGGAGACGCTCGACGAGGAGGTACTGACCCGGTTCGGTGACTTCCTGGACGCCCACGTCGAGGCCGGCCTCGGCACGATCCCCACCTTCGTCGTCGGCCACATGTCCGGGGAGAACTGGGATCCGGCCTGGAGACAGGGGCGGGATCTCTACCGGGACGTCTGGCTCGTCTCGCAGCAGGCGTGGCTGGCGGCCGAGATCGCGCGTCGCTTCGGCCGCCATGCCGCCGTCGCCGGCTGGCTGGTCTCCAACGAGATGCCGCTGTACGGCGGCTCCGCCCCGGAGGAGGTGATCACGGCGTGGGCCCGGCTCATCGTGCAGGCGGTGCGCTCGACCGGTGCGACACAGCCGATCTCGCTGGGTGACGGCGCCTGGGGTGTCGAGGTCACCGGACGCGACAACGGCTACTCCCTGCGCGCGCTCGCGCCTCTCGTCGACTTCGTCGGGCCGCACGTGTACCCGATGCAGGACGACCAGACGCGTCAGTTCCTGACGGCGGCATTCGCCTGCGAGCTCGCCGGGGGCTTTGGCAGGCCGGTCGTGCTCGAGGAGTTCGGCGTCAGCTCCGACTTCGCCTCGGACGACCACGTGGCCGACTACTACCGCCAGGTCCTGCACACCTCGCTGCTCGCCGGAGCCCGCGGGTGGCTGGCCTGGAACAACTGCGACTACGACGACATCAGCGACGAGGATCCGTATCGCCATCACCCCTTCGAGATCCACTTCGGGCTGACCGACAGCAAAGGGCGACCGAAACCGCAGCTCGAGGAGATCGCGAGGTTTGCCCGGCTCGTCGACACGCTTGCCGAGCAGGGCTGGAGCCGTGTCGCCGGAGAGGCTGCGCTGGTCGTGCCGGAGCAGTTCGAGCGCGTGCTGCCCTTCGTCGACCCCGCATACCGGAGCGATATCCGCGCCGACCTCCTGCAGGCGTATGTCGCCGCGCGCGAGGCCGATCTCCCGGTCGAGCTCGTGCGCGAGCGCGACGGTCTCCGCGGCTCTGCCCGGCTGTACCTCGTCCCCAGCGCCAAGATGCTCACGGCGCCCGGGCTGGAACGCCTTCGCGAGTTGACCGGCGCCGGCGCGACCGTCTACGCGTCCTACTTCGCGGGCAGCACTGAGAACCAGCGCGGGCCGTGGCTGACCTGGCTCGCAGAGATCTTCGGCGTCCGCCACCGGCTCCGCTACGGCCTGGTCGACGCGATCTCGGACGACGAGGTTGTCTTCCAGTTCGTCGAGGACCTCGGCGAGATCGCCACCGGGACGAGGCTGTCCTTCCACGTCGCCGGGGAGCCGAGCGCCCGCGCGTATCTGCCGGTCGAGCCGGCGGGAGCGAAGATCGTCGCGATCGACGACCACGGCCGGCCCGCCCTGCTCCGCCACACGCTCGGCTCGGGCAGCACCGTGTTCTGCACGTATCCGATCGAGCACATGGCCGCGCGCACGCCGGAGGCGAACCCCGAGAGCACCTGGCGGATCTACTCGGCGCTGGCCACGGCGGCCGGGGTCTCGCGGCCGGTGCGCGTGGCCGACCCGCGCGTGCTCGTCGGACGCCTGCGCAGCGACGCCGGTGCGGAGACGACGCTCTTCATCAACTGCTCTGCGCAGACAATCGCCGCGGAGCCGATCGTGCAGGACGGCGTCGAGGCTCCCTCGGCCGGCGGCCTGACACTCGAGCCCTTCGGCGTCGCGGCAGTGACGTCCGGAGGAGCTGCCCTCGTCGGCGTCGCGCAGGGTCCCGCGGCTGCGACGGACGGAAGAGGTGATGCCCCGGGCTAGGAGGCGCCGTGTTCGGACCATCGGGCGACAGAGCGAGGGCGCGCCGGCAACCGGCTGCGCGCGCATCTCGGAGCCGCAACAAAACCGCAGAGGAGGAGTCCCAGGATGAGAATCCCGGAGAGCGCAAGGAGGGGGGCAGGATCATGACAAACCGCAAGAGGGGGACCGTCGCAGGCCTCGGCCTCGTCGTTGTCACGGCCATCGTGGCAGTCGCGTTCCTGACGGCGAGCGGCGCAGGAGCCGGGGAGAAGCAGCGGACGCAGCCTCTATCGCCGCTGTCTCTTCCGCGGTCGAGCACGCTTTACACGACCGGCACGATGTGGGGGCCGTACAGCGACTTCAACCCGTTCAAGACCTGGGACTACGCGACAGGCACGATCGGGCTCGTCTACGAGACGCTGTTCCGCTACAACCCGCTCAAGGGCCGGTTCATCCCCTGGCTCGCGACGAACGGCACGTGGAAGAGCAAGAACGTCTACCAACTGACGCTCCGCAGGGGCGTGAAATGGGCTGACGGCAAGCCGTTCACCTCGGCCGACGTGAAGTTCACGTTCCAGGTCGGGAAGATCCCGACCGCGACGTTCCACCAGCTGTGGACGTCGGGGCTGAAGAGCGTCCAGGCAGTCGGCCCGAACACCGTGAGATTCACCTTCTCGCAGACGCCGAACTACCAGGAGTGGGACGGCTACCTCTACCAGGTCGCGATCGTGCCGCAGCACATCTGGAAGAGCTACGACGCGAACACGATCGTCAGCGGGAACGTGAGCGACACGAGCAAGCTCGTCGGAACCGGGCCCTACGTGTACTCCAGTGGCAAGAACTCCAACGAGAGCTTCACCTGGAAGCGTAGAAGCGGATGGTGGGCGACCAAGGCGCTCGGTCTGCGCGTGGCGCCGCAGTACATCGTCGACATCTACAACGGCAGCAACAACGCCTCGCTGGCGAACTTGCTCGCTGCCCACATCGATCTCAGCAACAACTTCGTGCTCGGGATCAACACCAAGGTGGGGCACTCCAAGATCCAGACGTACTACAAGAGCGCTCCGTACATGCTCGCCGGCAACACGGCGTGGCTGGTTCCGAACACCACGCGCAAGCCGTTGAACGACAAGGCGTTCCGCAGGGCGCTCGCCGACTCCATCAACGTCTCCAAGATCGTCAGCGCCGACTACTCGCACATCGTCTCGGCGGCGAACCCGACCGGGCTCCTGCCGATCTGGTCGAAGTACATCAACAAGAGCCTCGTGAAGCAGTACGGGTTCAGCTACAGCGTCGCCAAGGCGAAGGCCATCCTGGCCGCGAACGGGTACAAGGACAAGAACGGCGACGGGTACGTCGAGAACAAGGACGGCTCGTCGATCAACCTGAGCATCGTCGTCCCGAACGGCTGGTCCGACTGGATGACGGCGATCCAGATCATCGCCGACAGCGCAAAGGCCGCCGGTATCAAGATCACGCCGGCGTTCCCGGACTACAACACGCTGGTCGACGACCGCGGTCACGGGCGGTTCGACCTGGTGATCAACAACGACCAGCAGATCAGCAACACGCCCTGGAACTACTACAACTACATCTTCCGCCTGCCGCTGAGTGACAACCAGACGACCGCGAACTACGAGCGGTACAACAGCCCGGCCGCCTGGAAGCTCACGCAGCTGCTGGACAAGACGCCTACGAGCAACACGAAGGCCATGAACGCGGTCATCTCGCCTCTGCAGAAGACCTTCCTGCAGAACCTGCCGTTGATCCCGCTCTGGTACAACGGCGTCTGGGCCCAGTGGAACACGTCCCAGTGGAAGAACTGGCCGTCGGCCAAGGGTGCAGGAATGCAGAACCTTCCTGCCATGTGGCGCGGTTATCTGAACATGACCGCAATCGACATGCTCACGCACCTGAAGAAGAGCTAGAACAGGACCTGCCTGCAACGAGACCATCGCCCCTCCCGGCCTCCGCTACCGGGAGGGGCGATGCTTTTCTGCCGCACAGCGGAGAGGCTGTACACGACGGTTTCAAGGGATCCCTGTGAGAGCCTATTTCGCCAGAAAAGTTCTGACCTATTCCCTGACGTTCGTCGTCGCCGTGAGCATCGACTGGGCGATCCCTCGGTTCATGCCCGGGAACCCGGTGGAAGGGCTGATCGACCGGATGCACGCGCAGCCGGCATCGGCGCCCGCGCTGACCGGCTACTACACGAAGGCCTTCGGGCTGAACGTGCCGGTCTGGAAGCAGTACCTCAACTTCTGGGGCGCGCTCCTCCACGGCGATCTCGGGCGCAGCGTCTGGCAGTTCCCCCGGCCCGTGTCCAGCCTCATCCTGGCCGCGCTGCCGTACACGCTTGCCCTATTGATTCCCGCCATCCTGCTCAGCTGGTTCGCGGGGAACAAGGTCGGAGCGATGGCGGCCCGCCGCAAGACGCTGGACAATACGGTGCTACCGACGGGCTACCTGTTGACGGCGACTCCCTACATGTGGCTGGGGATCGTCCTCGCGTACGTCTTCGGATCCGTGTGGCAGATCTTCCCGATCTCGGGCGCCTACAGCTATGCGGTCACGCCGGGGTGGACGTGGGAGTTCGCCGGAAGCTTCGTCTACCACTGGTTCCTGCCGTTCATGTCGCTGTTTCTGGTCGGCTTCGGCGGCTGGGCGATCGGGATGAGGAACATGATCATCTACGAGCTGGAGGCCGACTACGCCCACTATCTGGCCTCTTTGGGTGCGCCGACCCGCCTGATCAGGCGGTACGCGTTCCGCAACGCCGTGCTTCCGCAGATCACCGGGCTCGCCCTCGCACTGGGAGCGGTGGTCGCCGGTGCGCTGGTGACCGAGGTCGTTTTCAACTACCCGGGACTCGGGAACCTGACGCTCACCGCGATTCAGAATCGCGACTACTTCCTGCTGCAGGGCATCTTCCTGTTCATCATCGTCGGCGTCCTGATTGCGAACTTCGTCGTCGACATCGCATACGTCGTTGTCGATCCGCGTACTCGTCTCGGGATGCAGGGGGGTGAGGGGTGACCGTCTCCGGGGAAGCCAAGCTCGAGAACGCCCAGGCGCAGATCCCGGCGGCCGGACCGCTGCCCGGCGACCGGGCCGACATTCCGGCCATGCCCGCGCTCGGCATCGGCCGCGAGACGCTCCACTACGCGCTGCGCAACCGGAAGCTGCTGATCGGGGTCGGCATCGTCCTCGTGCTGTTCCTGATCGCGGTCATCGGCCCGTATCTCACCCACTTCAGGCCGCTCGGCTTCGAGGGGCTGCCCGGGGAGCACCCGTCGTCGAAGCACTGGCTGGGGACGACGGCCTCCGGGCAGGACGTGTACTCGCAGTTCGTCTACGGGCTGCGTGCGGCATTCCTCGTCGGCACGCTCGGGGGAAGCCTGGCGGCGCTCATCGGGATGGTCGTCGGGTTCACCGCCGGCTACCGGGGCGGCATCGTCGACGAGATCCTGAACATGCTCACGAACGTCGTCCTCGTCATCCCGACCTTCGCCGTGCTGATCATCATCGCGGCCTACATCCACATTCGCGGGTACGCCGTGGAGGCCGTCTTCATCGGGCTGACGTCCTGGCCGTGGGCGGCGCGGGCGATCAGGGCGCAGACGTTCTCGCTCGTGACGCGCGACTTCATCGGCATCGCGCGGCTGAGCGGCCGCCGGAGCACGAAGATCATCTTCCAGGAGATCGCCCCCAACATGAGCTCGTACCTGTTCATGATGTTCATCCTGCTCTTCGGAGGGGCGATCCTCATCGGCGCCACGCTGGACTTCATCGGTCTCGGGCCGGCGGACTCGATGTCGCTGGGCCTGATGATGAACAACGCGTTCCTGAACAGCGCGCTGCTGCTCGGCACCTGGTGGTGGTTCATCCCGCCCGGCCTCGGGATCATGCTCCTCGTAGGCGGCCTGTACGTCATGAACGTCGGCCTCGACGAGGTCTTCAACCCGCGTCTGAGAGAGTCCTGAGGTGAGCCTCAAGGTCGAGAACCTCAGGGTCTACTACCGGACGCTCAACGGCGACGTGCGGGCCCTCGACGGCGTGACCTTCGCGATCGCCGACGGCGAGATCATGGGGCTCGCCGGGGAGTCCGGCTGCGGCAAGTCGACGCTGAGCAAGAGCCTGATCCGGCTGGACGGCCGGATGCGCTACGTCGAGGGCCGGGTCGAGCTCGACGACGACGAGCTGCCCATCTCGGACACGCGCGCGATGAACGAGTACCGGTTCAAGAAGGTGTCCATCGTGCCCCAGTCCGCGATGAGCGCACTCAACCCGACGCGCAAGATCGGGAAGATGACCCAGGAGCTGCTCGAGTCCCGCGGCATCAGCTTCAAGACCGTGCTGCCCGAGTTCAAGCGCCGGCTCGCGCTGGTCGGACTCCCGGACGACGTCCGGGACCGGTACCCGATCGAGCTCTCGGGCGGGATGAAACAGCGCACGGTGATGGTCATCTCCACGCTGCTCGGCCCGTCGCTGTTCATCGCCGACGAGGTCACGTCAGCGCTCGACGTCTCGAGCCAGAAGGCGGTGGCGGAGATGCTGACCGAGTTCCGCGACCGCGGCTTCGTCAAGAGCATGATCGTGGTGACCCACGACATCTCGATCCTGTACCAGATCGCCGACACGATCCTGGTCATGTATGCGGGGAAGCTGGCCGAGAAGGCGCCGGCCGACACGATGGTGCACGCTCCACGGCACCCGTACACCAAGGCGCTGATCTCGTCTCTTCCGGACGTCGGGGTGCGGTACGCGAACGGCAAGCTCAGCGGCATCCCCGGCCGGCCTCCGTCGCTGCTCCGTCCGCCGACGGGCTGCCGGTTCAGGGACCGCTGCCCGCTCGCGGACGACCAGTGCCTCGAGGAGCCTCCGTTCGCCGAGGTCGCGCCGGACCACTTCGTCGCGTGCTGGAAGGCGTGACCCGATGCTGAAGCTGGAGCGCGTCTCGAAGACCTACACGACCGGCACCTTCGGCGGCACCGCCCTGCCCGCGGTCCGCGACGTGTCGTTCGAGGTCCGCCCCGGGGAGGTGCTCTCGCTGATCGGCGAGAGCGGCAGCGGGAAGAGCACCATCGCCCGGATGATCCTGCGCCTGGCGTCCATCACCGGCGGAGAGATCACCTTCAAGGGAGTCGATATCTCGGAGCTGAGGAGCCGGCGCCTCAAGGACTACTACCGCGAGGTCCAGGGTGTCTTCCAGGACCCGTTCAGCTCCTACAACCCGATCTTCAAGGCCGACCGCGTGTTCAGCATGATCCGCAGCGAGTTCTTCGCCGGGCTGAGCCGGTCGGAATGGCGCGCGAAGATCGAGACGTCGCTCGAGGCGGTGAGCCTCAATCCGGCGGACGTCCTGGCCAAGTATCCGCACCAGCTGAGCGGCGGGCAGCTGCAGCGGCTCCTCATCGCGCGCGCGCTGCTGCTGGACATCGAGTTCCTCGTCGCCGACGAGATCATCAGCATGCTGGACGCGTCGACCCGGATCGACGTGCTCAACCTGCTCGGCGATCTGAAGAGCCGCGGCCTCGGGATCCTGTTCATCACCCACGACCTGTCGCTCGGGAACTACATCAGCGACCGCACGATCATCCTCCGGCGGGGGATCGCGGTGGAGTTGGGCGCCACGGAGAAGGTCTTCGGCAACCCGCAGCACCCGTATACCAGGATGCTCCTCGCCTCGGTGCCGCAGCTGCATCGCAAGTGGGAGACCTTCGAGGGCGGGCCCGACGAGGAGTACGGGACGGATGGGGAGAGCCCCGCGCTCACCGAGGTCGAGGACGACCACTTCGTGCTCACGAGCACTGCCGAGAAGTCAGCGGCGTAGCAGGGCGGCGAGGGCGCGTTCGAGGCTGTCGGAGCCTGCCTCGTCGCGCGGCGAGCGGCGGTAGACCTCGGCGGCGGCGCGGTGGAAGCCGTCCGGGAGGCCTGCGGCGGCGAACGTGTCGGCGATCTCGTCCATCTCGCCGACCCAGCGCCAGCCCTTGCGGAGCGCGGAGACGGCGGCCGCGGCGGAGCGGGCCGGGAGCTCCGGCAGCGACAGCCGCCATTCGTCCAGAAGCGTTTCCTCCACGCCTTCCGCCCGGGCCAGCGCGCGCACGGCGAGGAGTAGCGCCGACGTGCCCTTCGTCCAGGCGGCGTACGCCATCTTCACCGCCGACGCGTCCCCGGGCTCCGCGGAGACGACCACCGCGTCGACGATCGTGCCCGCGAACAGCCGGGCCACGAGCGGCGCCTCGCGGCCCGAGAGGTACAGGCGTGTCGTTCCCGGCTCTCGCGGCGGCGACCCCACGATGCCACCGTCCACGAAGCGCCCGGCGAGCCCCGCGATCGTCCGCGCGGTCGCCGGAGAGACGGCGTTGGCGTCGACGTAGACGCCCTCGAAGCCCGGCAGCGAGCAGGCCATGTCCAGCGCCGCATGCGGCGGGCACACGGAGAGGATCACATCGCAGCGCCGACCGAGCTCCTCGCTCGAGCCCGCGTCCTCGAGCCCTGCCGCCCCGGCGCGCGCGACGGTCGTCCCGCTACGCCCGGTCGATGCCCACAGGACGGTCTGCCCGCTCCCGCGCAACGCAGCGCCGATCGCGGCGCCCATCTCGCCCGGATGCAGCAGTCCCACCGTCATGCCCCGAAGTCTGGCCGATAACGGCGGGCGATGAGTTTGTGGCACCGGCGTCGTCAAAGCTCCAGAGGGGTCGCGACGGGCGACTCCGACGACCGGGAGGGACGGCATGACGACCGCGACCGAGACCACCGTGACGACCCAGACCTACAGCATCTTCATCAAGGCGACCCCGGAGGCGATCTGGGACGCGATCACCTCACCCGACTGGACGCAGCGCTACGGCTACGGCGGGCGCGTCGACTACGAATTGCGCCCCGGCGGCGCGTTCCGTGCGCATGCCAGCGAGGCGATGCGCGCGCAGGGCTCCGCGGACGTCATCATCGTGGGTGAGGTGCTCGAGGCGGACGTGCCGCACAGGCTTGTGCAGACCTGGAACGCCCTCTTCGACGAGGAGGTCACCGCCGAGGCCACGACCCGGCTCACGTTCGAGCTCGCCCCGGGTGACTTCGGCGGTACGAAGCTGACGTTGACGCACGATCTCGACGGCGCGCCGACGACGGCCGCGCTCGTCGGCGGCACGATGCCGGGAACGGGCGGGGGATGGGCGTTCGTGCTGAGCGACCTGAAGACCGTGCTCGAGACCGGCTTCTCGATCGCGGGCTGACGATGATCGCAAGCGCCGATCCGACGACCTCGGTGCGCCAAACGGAGGCGAGCGCCTAACATGGCCGTGATGGAAGGGGCGCTCACGGCCACGCCCGCCTTCGGCGAGCTGGAGCAGCACCGCCGCGAGCTGGCGGCGTACTGCTACCGGCTCCTCGGCTCGCCGTTCGAGGCAGAGGACGCCGTCCAGGACACGCTGCTCCGCGCGTGGCGGAGCCTCGACCGCTTCGAGGGCCGCGCGGCTCTGCGCTCCTGGCTCTACCGCATCGCGACGAACGTGTGCCTCGACATGCTGAAGGGGCGGGAGCGCCGCGCCCGCCCCATGGATCTCGGCCCAGCACGCGAGCCGATCGTCGCCAACCTCAACACGCTGCCCGAGGTCACCTGGATCGAGCCCGTACCGGACGGGCTCGTCGTGCCGGACGGCGATCCGGCGGACGTCGCCGAGTCGCGCGAGACGATCCGGCTTGCGTTCGTGGCGGCGCTCCAGTACCTGCCGCCGCGCCAGCGCGCGGTGCTGATCCTGTGCGAGGTGCTGCGCTGGAAGGCAACCGAGGTCGCCGAGTTGCTCGACACGAGCGTCGCCTCGGTCAACAGCGCACTCCAGCGGGCACGGGCCACGCTCGATGCGACCGACCTCAGCGCGGCCGATGCGGCACCTGCACTCGACGCGCCGGACCGCGAGCTGCTCGACCGCTACGTCCGCGCCTTCGAGCAGTACGACATGGAGGCGCTCACCTCGCTGATCCACGAGGACGCGACCCAGTCGATGCCGCCGTTCGACCTGTGGCTGAGCGGCCGCGACGACATCCTCAGCTGGTGGTTCGGGCCGGGCATCGGCTGCCGCGGCTCGCGCGTGATCCCCACCGTGGCGGCGAACGGCTGCCCCGCGTTCGGCCAGTACAAGCCGAGCGAGACCGGCGACGGCTACGACCCGTGGGCGCTCCAGGTGCTCGAGATCGAGGAGGGCCGGATCGTCGAGTTCACGTTCTTCCTCGGCACCGAGACGCTCTTCCCGCTGTTCGGCCTGCCCGCCCGGCTCGAGTCCTAGCGCTACTCCGGCAGGACGTCGCGCAGCCCCATGAAGGCGAGCAGCTCGCGCAGCTCGTTCGACGGATCGCGCAGCCGGACCTGACAGCCGTGCCGCCGGGCGGCGAGCTGGAGCCGCGCGAGCGCGTCGGCCGTCACCGCATCGGGGGCGACACCGCGCACGCTGCACAGGACAACGCCGGCGCAGCTGCTCTGCAGCAGCGTGCAGACGCGCTCGCAGAGCCCGGGCAGATCGGAACGCGCGATCGGGCCGCCGATCGCGAACGCGATCCGATGCGCTGCAGGGGCCATCGCAAGCAGGACCGTCCCGCCGGGCGAAACTCATCGCTGCAGCGATTCCGGCTCGGAGTCATCCCCGTTGAGCTCAGCCCGGCTTTCGTGCGCACGACGTGTTGCCCGCCTTGAGCGTCGCGAAGAAGTGGGCGGCGATGGCGGGCACGCAGTCCTGGCGCCAGCCGATCGCGGGGTGGGCGGCTCCGGCGACGGTGATGAAGGCTGCGTGCGGGAACTCGGCGAGCAGGTGGCGGGTCAGCTCGGTGGGGACGGTGCTGTCGACGTCGCCCGAGAAGATGATCGTCGGCACGTTGCGGAGGGGTGCGGTGGTGGGGACGGCCGGTTCGTAGCGGCTCGGTGCCGGCCAGGTCAGGCACTCCTCGCTGAAGTTGAATTGGTTCCAGCCGCTCGCGGAGAAGGGGGCGAAGGTCTGCTTGGGGAACGCGGTCAGCGCCGCCGCGTACTTGCCCCGCCGGACCGCGATCGAGTCGGCCGGGCTCCACGGCGTGGGCAGGTCGCTGCACAAAGCTGCGATGTTGTCACCTTCCGAGAAGTCGCTGACGGCCCCCTGGCTGCCGGGCCAGAACGGGTGCTGCAGCGCCAGCTCGAGCAGCGGCTTCGGGTTGCCGCGGCGGAGCGCTGCCGCCATCTGGAGCACGGTTTGCGGCGGCGGCATCTTCCCCTGGTCGCCTCCGTCGCTGAGGAGATAGATCAGCTGCATCTCGTCGACGATGATGCGGCGGCCCTTGATGGGATGCGCTCGGACACGGGCAGCGAGGTAGCGGATCGCCGCGGCCACGTCGCCCTTGCACGACGGATCCCGCCGGCACTGAAGCCGCTCGATCCGCATCAGCCCTTGCGGCACGCCCAGACCCCACGCATAGAACTGCCCGCGGTCGGACGCGACCAGACCGGCGTCGAGTGCGAGCGCGTGAACGTGCTGCGGGAACCGTGCCGCGTAGCCCTGCTCGGGCACCGTGCCGTACGAGAACGCGTAGTAGTCGATCCGGTCGTAGCCGAGGGCCTTGCGCACGTCCTCGACGTCGAGGGCCACGTCGCCCGAGCCGTAGCGGTCGGCCGCCATTCCCAGCTGCCTCCCGCAGCTGCCGACCGCCTTGTGGAACGCCGCGAGGTTCGGGAACCCATTCTGGAGATCGGGGCAGTTGATCGCGCCCGAACGACCGGTGCCCCTGCGGTCGATCAGCACGAGGTCGTGACGCACCGACAGCTGCGGCGCCTTCTCGTAGAAGAACCGCTCCGCCCAGCCACTCTCACCAGGCCCGCCCGGAGTGACGAAGATCGGCTCCAGTACAGGACCCGAGCCGGTGTGCGGGGAGACGTAGAACGCAACCCGGATCGTCCCTGCGGCCGGATCGGCGCGGTCGAGCGGAACAACTACACTCCCGCAGCGCCACTGGGAATCCCCGGCGCAGACCGGGAGCGACCCGGGAGTCGCGAGACCCGTCGCTGCCGGTGTGAACAGAAGCAGAAGAGCCGAAACCACCAGCAAGAGTGCACCACGCACCGTCACAGGATCACCTCGATTTCGTCAGTACGGTTGCCGGAGGATCAGGAACGGCCGGCCCGATCGGGTCGGATCGACGCCGAAGACCACCTCGAGAGGCCTGCCGCGGGCCTTGAAGCTGCCGGTGCAGCCCAGCCGGGCGGGCTCGGAGCCGTAGGCGACATCGAGCCGGTAGCTCGAGCCGTACGCGGACGCCATCCGTCGTTGGAACTCGGTGGGCTGCAGGCGCAGCACGTGGCCGAGGCCGGCGACTGCGAGGCTCGGGGTCCTATAGACGAGCTGAGACGCACGCAGCCTGGGGCCGTGCCGGTGGAGGTAGACGGTGAGCGCCGCCGGGTTTCCTCTGGTCACCCCGTAGTAGAGCGCCAGGTCTTGTGTCCTGGGCTCGATCCGTGCGGGCGAGGCGGAGTCGGGACGGCCGAGGGCGGCTTCGACCTCCGCCAACCTGCGGCCGAGGATCGGATGCCCGTTCACGCTTCCCGTCTGCGGATCGAGTCGTGTGTAGGGGGTCGCGGCCGGCGGTGCCGGGACCGGCCGGGTCGCAGCTGCCGGACACCGCGTTACGACCGGGCGGTAGGGCGTTGGGACGACGAGGACGGCGATCGGGCGCTGCCTGCCGTCGTAGGCGACGAGCTTCGCCGGGAACTGCGCGCTCGGGGCCTCCACCGTGTAGGTGTTGTCCCGGAGCGCGACGGGGATGACGCGGCCTCCGGGCAGGACGAGGTCGAGCTTTCGCACGTCGTCGGCTGCGAGCCCGGACACGCGCGTGAAGATCTCCCTGAACATGACTCTGGCGGTAAGCTCGGGCCCCTTCCCGAGCGGCCAGCCCGACGGCGATGACTCAGCACAGCGCGAGCCGATCGGCCCGGCCCGAAGCGGATACACCTCGGAGAGACAGAGCAGCAGCTCTCCCGGTCGCAGCGGTATGACCGTGCCGGGCAGGAGAGTCACCACGGCGTCCTGCGAGTGCGGCCCCACGCGGACCAGGGAAACACCCATTCTGAAAGGGTCACCCGGATCCGGCTGGACGCTGCGCGAGAAGATCACGGACCCGTCGAGGAAGGCGACGAACCGCGGGTCGAGGGCAAACCCGTGACCCCGTGGCTTCCTCCCTGCGAGCCACGAGATCGCGCTCGTGTGACTCGCGGCTACGGCCTTCGCCGGCCCGCCCAACCGCACCCGCCGCCGGCCGATGTAGCTCGGAACTCCGTGGGGAGCCCGTACTCCGAGAGCGGGCGCAAAGGGGACGGTCACGTACCGACCGTCACGGGCGCGTGTTCGAATGCTGACGATCGGGTCATAGGACGCGTTCGTCGTCGCAGCGTGCAGCGCGAGGAACGCGTTGCCCGCCACGAGCACGTCCTGGTGATCTCCCCGGAAGTGCCGGACCCGGATGTTGCGGACGGTGTCGTCGGCGAAGCCGAAGATCGCGTCGACGGCTCGCTTGCCTATGCCGAGGTGGGCTGTGGAGGCGACGAGCGCCGGTGCAGCCGAACGGCGGAGCTCTCGCAGCGGGACGCACTGGTTCACGCCCTGGGACGACGGCCGGTCGGCACGGGCAAGCCGAAGGCAGAGCGCGGTCCCGTCCCGGAAGCCCAGCAGGCTGTACGGCTGGCCGCGAAACGACGCGTGCGCGAGGAGTCGCAGCTGCGTGTTCTTCGGGAAGGAGGCATAGGAGGCGTCGCTCCGAGCCGCGAAGCCGGCCTGCTCGGTCGGCGGCGCGGGCTTGCCGGGGCCGGCGCCGAACCAGGACGTGAGGCCGCCGAACGGGCTCTGGCCGAGCGCGGCCAGCGCCGAGCCGGCGACGATCGCGGCGAGCAGGAAGAGCGCGAGCGCGACGAGGAATCGCCGCGGCCGGCGCAGCGAGCGGTGCCCGATCCGGGCGCGGTCCGTCACGACCGTCTCTCCGGCGCGTGCGAGCACGTCGTCCCAGGCGGGCCGGCGGTCGAAGCGCAACGGCACGCGCCGCTCGAATGCGTCCCTCACCATGAGATCGAGATCGCTCACTGCGGAACCTCCTCCAGCTGCCGGCGGAGTGCGGCGTGGGCCTGGGTCAGGGTCGCGCCTACCGTGCCCGGTCGGATTTCCAGTGCCTCGGCGATCCGCTGGTAGTCGAGGTCGGCGTAGTAGCGAAGGAAGAGGACGAGCCGTTGCCGCTCGGGCAACGCGGCGATCAGCGCTTGCACATCGTCGACGGGCCGCGAGCCGTTCCCGGCAGCAGGCTCGTCGAGAACGTCATGCAGCGCCAGGTGCACGGGCGGCCGGTCACGCCGGGCATTCCGGGCGGCGTTCACGACCGTTCGCCAGACCCAGCCGTCGACACTGCCGTCGCCGCGAAACGTTCGCCGGCTCCGGATCACCCGCGCAAAGGCCTCTTGCACGACGTCGTCCGCAAGCTCGACGTCTCCGACGATCGCCTCTGCCAACCGGAGGAATTGCCGATACCGCTGCTCGTACAGCTCCGCGAGCGTCGCGAGCGTCGGTTGCCCGGCTTCGCTTTCCTTCTTCACATCCCCAACGACCCCAGTCGCCCCAGATTTCTTTAGCCCGGTTGCGGGTCTCGCGAGTTCACGATTTCTAGGTTCCCGTAATCACGCCGCGACCTGGATTCCTGCTCGGTGAGGGGCCTGGGACGAGGCGCGCCGTCCACCTTGGCGACCTCGAGCAGGTGCCACTCCCCGGCGACGCCCTGCAGCTCGTGCGTGCCGCCGTCGGCGAACACGAATCCCGCGCCGCGGACGAGGTCGCGCACACCGCCGGTGACGATGACCTGGCCCGCGCCTGCCTCCGCCATCGTCCGCGCTGCGACGTGGACGTTGACCCCGCTGAGCTTTCGATCGAAGACCTCGCACTCCCCGATGTGGACGCCTGCTCGGATCTCCTCGGCCGCCTGCGTCGAGCCGACGATGTCGGTGAACATCAGGGTTGTGAGGACGCTGGTGGCCTTGGCCTTCGGCACGCCTGCAGTCTGACGCGAAGGCACGGTGCTCGTCTACGTGCGACGAATGGGCGGGAGCGACGGGACTCGAACCCGCGGGCGCGCGAGCGCACGTTGCGCTGAGGCGGGGTTGGGACGGGTTACGCTCGCGGCGTGGACTCGCCCGACCGGTTCGACGCGTTCCGCCGGCTCGTGCTGGACGATCCTGCGCTCCAGGCACGGCTGCGGTCGATCCCGGAGTGGCCGGCGTTCGTGCAGGCGACGGTCGACGCAGCGGGCGAGCACGGCGTGCCCCTGACCGCCGACGATGTCCTTTCCGCGCGCGAGGCCGCCAAGCGGTCCTGGCTCGACCGATGGCCGTGACCGCCGCGCTCGACGGCTGGCTGCCGATCCGCGTGCACGAGCGGGAGCAGCCGGTCGTGGAGTGGTGCTGGCTCGACGGGATCGAGTTCGAGGATCCCTCCTTCGTGCAGACCGTGGAGCGCGCGCTCCGCACGCCGTTCAGTCTGCTCTTCCGGCAGGAGACGCCCATCGACTGCACTCGACGACCTCGAGCCCGGTCTCGCGCCGCGCGGGTTCGTGCTCCACGGGTCGCGCTGCGGCTCGACGCTCGTCTCCCGGATGCTCGCCTCGGTGCCGCGGCACCTCGTGCTCTCGGAGCCCCTCCCGATCGACCAGATCCTGCGCGCCCGCGCAGCCGAAGGCGATCGGATCCGCTGGTTGCGCGGAATCGTCTCGGCGCTCGGCCGCCCGCGCCACTCGGGCCAGCAGGCGTACGTGCTGAAGCTCGACTCGTGGAGCGCGTGCAGCCTCGGCACGCTGCGCTCGCGCGTTTCCCGGCGTGCCGTGGGTCTTCCTCTTCCGCGAGCCCGTGCAGGTGCTCGCGTCCCACTTCCGCCAGCGCGGGGCGCACATGGTGCCGGGCGCGCTCGACCCTGCGCTGTTCGGGATCGATCCCGCTGAGATCGTCGCGGATCCCGCCCGGAGGAGTACTGCGCCCGCGTGCTCGCCTCGATCTACCGCGCGGCCCTCGAGCACCGCGACGGCAGCGCGCTGTTCGTCGACTACGCGCAGCTCCCGGGCGCCGTCGCCGCGCGGATCCTGCCCGCGTTCGGCCTCGACTGCGACGCCGACGAGCACGCGCGGATGGCGGAGGTCACCGGCTTCGACGCGAAGAACCCGGGCCTGTTCTTCTCGCCGGACAGCGAGGCGAAGGAGCTCGCGGCGACGCCCGCACTCCGCGAGGCGGCCGAGCGCTGGGTGCGGCCCGTATACGAGGAGCTGCTCGCGTGCTGAGCTGCGTCCGCCTCCCGCTGACGTTCGACCCGGATCCGCTGCAGGCGGACGTGCACGCGCTTCCGGCCGAGGACTGGGTTCCGCACTTCAACACGGCGTACTACACGGGCGACTGGAGCGGCGTCGCGCTCCGCTCCGTGGGCGGCGTCGCCCGCGCGATCTATCCCGACCCGAACCCCGACGGCACCTGGGAGGACACCGAGATCCTCGGCTACTGCCCCGCGCTCGCCGCCGCCGTCGCCGCGTTCGAGTGCGACAAGACGTCGGTGCGGCTCCTGCGGCTCGGCCCCGGCGCGAGCGTCCGCGAGCACACCGACTACAACCTCGGCTACGAGGACGGCGAGGTCCGCTTCCACGTGCCGGTGCTGACGAACCCCGATGCGGTGTTCGAGCTGGAGGGCCGGCCGCTCGAGATGCAGCCGGGCGAGAGCTGGTACCTCGACTTCAACCTCCGCCACCGCGTGGCGAACGGGGGAGCCACGCCGCGCGTCCACCTCGTGATCGACTGCGTCGTGAACGACTGGGTCAGCCGGACGCTGGAGGCGGGCGATCCGCGCTGACCGGTCGCTCCAGCACGACGTAGACCGCGTCGCCGCCGACCTCGGCGAAGCCGTGCTTCGCGCAGAAGGCGAGCGACGGGCTGTTCCCGCGCTCGACGGTGACCCGTACCGGGACGCCGCGCCGGTCGGCCTCGGCGAGCACCTCGCCGACGATCCGCGTGCCGATCCCGCCGCGCCGGTGCTCCGGGCAGCAGCGCCATGTCGACGAGCACGCAGGCGTCCCGGCGGCCACGCGACCCAGAGGCGCCCGATCGGCCGCCCGTCGAGCAGGATGAGCTCGTCCGCGGAGTCCGGGATAGCGCTGCTCCCACTCGCGGCGCTGGGCGCGCACCTGGAGGTCGACGATCGTCTGCTCGCGAGCAGCGGCGAGATCGGGTCGCGCGGTCGCGAACAGCTCCCGCAGGAACGGTTCGTCGTCGTCAGCGGCCGCCCGCCGCTCGAGCATCAGTTCCGGGACGGGAAGATGCCCTGGAGGGCGATGATGTAGTTGATCGCCAGGAAGGGCTGGCGGTTCTCGTGCGGCTGGTTGCCGCCCGCCGCCGTCGTCGCTCCCATTGCCGAGCCGTCCGAAGCGGTCGCGTAGAAGCCGCCGCGGGCCGGGACGGCGCCGTTCGGCCGGTTCGTCGTCTGATCCGCGGCGGTCGCCGGCTGGGAGTGGCGTGTGTGCGGCATCTGGTTCGAGGTCAGGGTCACGCTCTCCTCGCCGCCGGTCTGGCCCTCGGAGTAGCTGGAGAGGCCCGGGCCCTGGCCGAAGTCGAGCGGCACGCGGCCGCGCAGGTCGGGCAGCGCGAACGTCGTCTGCCCGTTGCCGCCGTACGTCGTGCCGAGCAGCGAGAAGAGCGCGGTGTTCTGCGCTGATCGGCAGGATCTGCCCGTTGCAGAAGGCCCAGCCGCGCGGTGCGAAGTTGCCGCCGAAGATGATGATCGAGCCGAGGAACGGTTCAGCCACGGGGTCCTCCTACGTCGCGATCCGGTTGATGACTGCCTCGAGATTGAGGCCCTTGACGCCCCGCCCGACCGGGCTGAGGAAGAGCTCGAACGATCCCATCCTCGGGTGCTCGAGGCGGTAGCTGCCGGCATCGACGCCGGTCGTGCGGTGGCCCCGGAAGAGCAGCGAGAACGACTCGCCGGCGCTGGGCCGCTTCGTCGCGTCGACCAGCTTCATGCGCAGCGTGCGCTCGCCGGGGCGGTGGAGCTTGAAGTCGGTGCCGACGAGCGGCTCGTACGTCGCCCGGTGCAGGTACGCGGCGCCGCCCTGCGGCTTGCCGATGCCCGGCGCGTCGCTGATGTCGCTCCCGCTGCCGCCGGCGAGGGCGCGCCCGGCGCCGCCGGCCCCGGCGATCGAGCGCCGCCACGGCGCCGGTCTTGAGCAGCCGTCCGCGGGTGAGCTTGCGCGATTCGCTGTGCCCGTCCATCACGAGAGCTTCGCCGACCACGAGACGTGGCGCAGCAGGCCGCTGGCATTGGTGATCCGGACCGCGACCACGTCGCCGGCGCGAGACGGTGGCCGTGTCGGTCGCGTCCGAGCACGAGTTCGTGCCCGGCGCCGATCGAGCACGTCACGCCCGTCGCCGCGCCGTTCACGAAGAGCGTGAACCCGACGGTTCCGGCCGCGTTCGAGACGAGCCGCGCGCGGAACGCGGAGACCGTCCCGCCGGAGGAGAGCACCGAAGCCGCGTCGCCCACCGTCAGGGCGACGTTCTGCTGGCCGCTCGCCCCGAAGAAGCCCGTGGTGTCGGCCGGATCGACGAAGGTCACCGAGCCGGCGAGGCCGCCGCCGCTGCCGGCCGGGCCTTGCGGGCCGGTGTCGCCCTTCGGCCCTTGCGAGCCCGGCGCGCCAGGCGCCCCGTCGGCGCCGGTGTCGCCCTTCGGCCCTTGCGCGCCGGTGTCGCCCTTCGGCCCTTGCGCGCCGGTGTCGCCCTTCGGCCCTTGCGCGCCGGTGTCGCCCTTCGGCCCTTGCGCGCCGGTGTCGCCCTTCGGTCCCTGTGCGCCGGTCGCGCCGGTGTCCCCCTTCGGCCCTGTCTGGTTCCAGGAGAGTGCCTTCTCGTCCTGGATCAGGCAGTCGGGGAGCTTGGGATTCTCCGCCTCGTTGATGCGCAGCCTGCCGTTCTGCTTGCTGTAGCAGGCGTGGATCACGCCGTTGGCGTCCGGAACGGATGCGGTCGCCGCGCCGACCGTGCCGACGATGACTGCGGTGAGCACTGTCGCCGTCAGCGCCGTCGAGAGGCGCGAGTCGAACAACCGCTTGCCGATCGACTTCACCATGGGCGCTCCTTCGTGAACATCGGGACGTCGCTGCCGCAAGCGTCGGGTGGGTCACGGGAGCGCCGATCGTGCATCGCAGCGTTGCCGGTGTCAAGGTCTGGGCGCCATGGTCACGAAGGCGAGAGAGCGCGTGAACGGCCGAGAGCGGCACGCCACAGATCCCGCATGAACACAGGGAGCGCGGCGGCTGGGGCGCATAAGCCGTTTCTTTGCGCCGCGCGATGCCGGGGTGCTTAGCGATCGCCTACCAAGGATCGAGCCGATCCGGGCATGTCAAGTCCTCCTGCTTGTCGAGTCGTTCCGGCCCGTAGTCGCCGCACTCGCTACGACACCTTGTGCGCGGTCTTCGTCCGGTGCACCTTGTCGAAGTCGCCTACCTGCCACGACTCCGTCTTGCCGTCGACGGCGTAGCCCTTGATGCGGGCGTTGCTGAACTCGAAGGCGAGCGATCCCAGGTCGAGCTCCTGCCCGGACTCGTTCGCCGCCGCGACCGTGAGCGTGAGCGGGGTCCGGGTGCGCTCCTTGGACAGGCGCTCGAGCTCGGCGGAGTGTCGCCCCTTCTGAGAGGTGACCTCCATCGCCAGTTTTCCGATCTGGATGGTCGGCTTCTGAGACGCAGACGGCTTGCGGGCCAGCATCTGACTGACCGCCTCGGGATCGTCAGTAGTTCGCCGCGCCTTGTTTCAGTGTGCAGGACGATGCAGCAGCGGAACAGCGGGCAGATCGTCCTTGTATCGCCGCTTCACGGTCTGTAGAAGTGCGGGAGGTGTTTGTGTGCCGGGTGGTTCAGTCCAATACCCGCAGGTCGTTCAGATCCCGCGATGGCGCCTCGGCATCTGCGGCGACGAGGTGACTAGCACTTAGGAGGAACAATGAGAAGGAGCAGAATCGCCCTCGTCCTGCTCGCGACTGCCGGCGCTGTGGCGCTGGTGTCGGTGAGTGGATCCTGGGGGCGGACGACGACGAAGGCCGCGAGCCCGTACAAGGTCGCGATGATCCTGGTCGGGCCGCACCTGGACGGTGGCTGGTCCCAGGCCCACTACGACGCAATGAAGTACGTGCAGAAGAAGCTCGGCACCAAGGTCCAGTTCACGTACAAGGAGAACATCGCCGTCGGGGCGCAGTTCGCGCAGACCGTGCAGAGCCTCGTCGCGCAGGGCTACAAGTTGATCTTCGCGACGTCCTACGGGTACGTGAACAAGGCGTTCGCGGCGAAGTATCCGGGCGTTCTCTTCGAGCAGGCCACGGGAACGGACGTGTCGAAGAACCTCTCCGAGTACTTCGGAGCGGCGGAGGACACCGTCTTCCTCTCCGGGATGGCGGCGGGTGCCGCTACCAAGACCGGCAACATCGGGTACGTCGTCCCGTATGCGATTCCGGAGGTCCTCCGCCACGCGAACGCGTTCGCACTCGGCGCCCGGCTCACGCACCCGGGCGCGAAGGTCCATCTCGTCTGGACGAACTCGTGGTTCGATCCGGCGAAGGAGAAGAAGGCGGCGCAGAGCCTCGTCGCGGCGGGCGCGGACGTGCTCGGGCAGAACGTCGACTCGCCGGCCGCCGGGCAGTACGCCGAGTCCAAGGGTATCCCGTGGGTCGGCTACGACTCCGACGCCTCGAAGTTCGCGCCGAAGTCGTGGCTGACGGCCTCGGTCTACAACTGGGGTCCCTACTACCTGAAGCGCGTCAACGCGGCGATGGCCGGGACGTGGAAGTCCGGCTTCTACTACGGCTCGATCAAGGACGGCTTCACGAAGCTCGCCAAGTACGGGCCGAGCGTGAAGCCCGCCACGAAGGCGAAGATCGCGAGCTACCAGCGGAAGATCGTCAAGGGCACCTACTACGAGTTCACGGGTCCCCTGTACGACCAGAAGGGGAAGCTGCGCGTGAAGAAGGGCGTGAGGATGCAGGTGCTGAAGGGCGGCACGAACAGCCTCTACGGGATGAACTGGCTCGTCAAGGGAGTCGTCGGTAGCGCCAAGGGCTAGCCGATTGGGGAGAGGGGCGCCGACCGGCGCCCCTCTCACACTTCTGGCCGGACCGATGAGCTTCGATCCGCGATGATCGGACTGCATGCGCTTCAGCGTTGAGCGAAGGCTGCAGCAGCCTCGCTGGCTCTCGGTCGCGGTGCCGGTCGGCTCGGTCGTCGTCGCCTTCGTCGTCGCGGGGATCGTGCTCCTCGCGACCGGCATCAATCCATTGTCGACGTATCGCCAGTTGTTCGACGCCGCCTTCCTCCAGGACGGGTCGCTCGGCCAGACGCTGATCTCCGCCACGCCGCTCGCCTTCACCGGGCTCGCGGCGGCGGCGGCGTTCCGCATGAAGCTGTTCAACATCGGCGCCGAGGGTCAGATGTACATGGGAGCGATCGGCGGATCGGCCGCCGGCCTCTACCTCGGGAGCCGCAGCGGCTCGTCGGCGTTCGTGATCGCGGCGATGGTCGTGGCGGGCTGCGCGGGCGGGACAGCCTGGGCCTTGATCCCGGGGGTCCTGAAGGCGTTCTTCAAGACGAACGAGATCCTCACGTCCCTGCTCCTCAACTATGTCGCGGGCCTGATCCTCACCTACCTGATCTTCGGGAGCCAGTCGTACTGGCGCCAGACCAAGGGCTTCAACGCGACGGTCTTCCCGACGGGGAAGCCGCTGCCCGAGTCGGCGGTCTGGCCGGACTGGACGATCCACCTCCAGGGCGGGATCGCGATCCCGCTCGGGGCGTTCCTCGCCGTGCTGTGTGCCGTCGTGGTCTGGCTCCTGTACAAGCGGACGCGCTTCGGGTTCGAGGCGCAGGTGCTCGGCGACTCCGAGCGGGCCGCCCGCTACGCCGGCGTGCGGATCCGGCGCAAGATCCTCGCCGTGATGGCGCTGTCCGGGGCGATCGCCGGGCTGGGCGGCGCGAGCCAGGTCGGCGACTTCAGCCACGCGCTCGACGGCGACACGAACGGCCTGCAGAGGCTCGGCTACGGCTACACGGGGATCGTCGTCGCCGCGGTCGCGCGCTACAACCCGTTCGCGACCCTGCTCGTCGCGTTCCTCATCGGCGGGCTCGAGAACGCCGGCAACACGCTGCAGGGGCCCAACTTCCCGGCCGGCCTCGTCGGCGTGCTCCAGGGGATCATCCTCTTCTGCGCCCTCGGCGGGGAGCTCCTCATCCGGCACCGCGTCAGGATCACACGGCGCGCGAAGAAGACGGCGGTTGCGGGCGCCCCGGAGGCGGCGTCGTGAACAACTCCCTGCTCGTCGTCGTTTTCGCATCCGGCGTCGCGTACGGGACACCGCTGCTGTACGCGGCCCTCGGGGAGCTGCTCGCCGAGCGCTCGGGCGTGCTGAACCTCGGCGTCGAGGGGATGATGCTCGTCGGCGCGGTGATGGGCTTCTGGACCGTCGAGCGCCTGCACGCCAACACGGGGGTCACGCTCGCGGCAGCGATCGCGGCTGCGGCGCTGATGGGCGCGCTGATGGCCTCGATCCACGCCTTCCTCGTGATCACGCTCCGCGCGAGCCAGATCGTCTCGGGGCTCGCGCTGACGATCTTCGCCGGGGCGGTCGGCCTCTCGTCCTACCTCGGCAACGACCTCAACCTCGCCGGCCAGCCTGCGAGCAAGACCTTCCAGGCCGTGTTCCCGGCGCGGATGCAGAACTGGCCCGTCGTGGGGCCGATCGTGTTCGGGCAGAACGTCCTCGTCTACGCGTCGTGGCTGTGCGTCGTCGCGATCTGGCTCTACCTGTCACGAACGCGGCCCGGCCTCAACGTCCGTGCGGTCGGCGAGTCCCCCGCCGCCGCCGACGCGATGGGGATCAACGTCACCGCGTACCGCTACGCGCACACGCTCGCCGGCGGGGCGTTCGCCGGCGTCGCGGGCGCCACAATCACGCTCGCGATCACCCCGCAGTGGGTGGACGGAATCACGGGCGGCAGCGGCTGGATCGCCATCGCGCTGGTGATCTTCGCCTTCTGGCGCCCCGAGCTCTGCCTCGTCGGCGCGTACTTCTTCGGCGCGCTCCAGGCGCTCGCCCCGCAGCTTCAGGCTCGCAACATCACGCTCGGGCCGACGGTGCTCTGGACGAGCGCCCTGCCCTATGTGATGACGATCGTCGTGCTCGTCGTCGTGTCGTCGGGAACGGCGCGGCGGCGCCTTGGCGCTCCGGCTGCGCTCGGGACCGCCTACGTACGGGAGGAGCGCTAGTGGGTCGTCTAGGAACGTTGCCGGACTTTCTGGGTCGGGAGCAGCAAGCCAGGCAAGGACGCAGGGATCGTTCCTATCGGTGTATACGGGCGTTCCCGAGGACGCCGCATGGCGCCGCTGATCGCGGGCCAGAAACCGGTGAACGTTGCTGGGCGGCCCGCTAGTGGCGACCGCGACGCCGGCCGTCCTCATGCGGGGCATTACGAAGCGGTTCCCGGAGGTCGTCGCGAACGATCGGATCGACTTCGAGGCCGCGGCGGGGGAGGTGCACGCGCTGCTCGGCGAGAACGGCGCCGGGAAGACGACGTTGTCGCACGTCCTCACGGGCCTCTATCGCGCGGACGAGGGCCGCATCTGGCTCCACGGCGAGCCGGTCGAGTTCGACTCCCCACGCGAGGCGATCGACGCGGGGATCGGAATGGTGCATCAGCACTTCCGCCTGGTCGACCGGTTCACGGTCGCGGAGAACCTCGTCCTCGGCGACCGCCGCGGCGCGGGCAAGAGCTTCCATATCGATCCGGGGGCGGTCGAGAGCCAGGTGCGCAAGCTCGGCGAGCGCTACGGGTTGCCCGTCGACCCGCGGGCTCACGTCTGGCAGCTGTCGGTCGGCGAGCAGCAGCGGGTCGAGATCCTGAACGCCCTCTACCAGGACGCGCGCGTCCTCATCCTCGACGAGCCGACCGCGGTACTCGCGCCCGAGGAGGCCGACACGCTGTTCGTGACGCTGCGGCAGATGGCGAGCGAGGGGAAGACGGTCATCTTCATCTCGCACAAGCTGCACGAGGTGAAGGCCGTGTCCGACCGCGTCACCGTCCTCCGTGACGGAAAGGTGATCGCCACCGTCGACACGGCCGGCGCGACGCCCAGGTCGCTCGCGGCCCTGATGGTCGGCCGGGAGATCGAGGTCGTCCGACGGCGGGTCGGGGAGCGCGCCGAGACCCGGCCTGCGCTCGAGATCGGCGGTCTCTGGGTCGACGGCGACCGGGGCGCGCCCGCGGTGAAGGACGTCTCGCTCACCGTGCGGAAGGGCGAGGTCGTTGCGGTCGCCGGCGTCGCCGGCAACGGCCAGCGCGAGCTCGCGGACGCCATGGCGGGCCTGCGCCCGTACACGAAGGGCTCGATCCGCGTCGACGGGGAGGCGCCGAGGAACGGCGACGCTCGCTCGGCGTTCGAGGCCGGGGTCGGCTACATCCCGGAGGACCGCCTCGGCACCGGCCTGTCGCCGTCGCTCTCGATCGCGATGAACCTCCAGCTGCGGTCGTTCCGGCGGGAGTCGTGGGGGCCGTTCCTCCGGCTGCGGCGGATGAGGGAGAAGGCGGTGGAGGCGATCCGCGCCTTCGACATCCGCGCCTCCGGGCCCGACGAGGAGACCGACTACCTCTCGGGCGGCAACCTGCAGAAGGTGGTGATCGCCCGCGAATTCGCGGAGAACATGAGCGTGCTCGTCGCGGCGTCGCCGACCCGCGGCCTCGACGTCGCCGCCGTCGAGACCGTGCACCGGTACCTGCTCGAGGCGGCGGAGAGCGGCACCGGAGTGGTGCTGCTGAGCGAGGACCTCGACGAGATCCTCGCCCTCAACGACCGCGTGGTCGTCATGTACGAGGGCCGCATGTCCGAGGTCCACGACCGCGCGTCGGTCGAGGAGATCGGGCTGCGGATGGCGGGCGAGTCGCCCGCGTAGAACCTCTGACGCAATGAGCTTCGTCGGCGGGGGGCGCTGGGCGGCGCGAGGCAAGGACGCAGGGCGCGTTCGTATCGGAGCTATACGGATGCAACCGAGGACGCCGCATCGCGCCGCCCGGGGCGGCCCGGCGGCACAAGACCTTATTGTGTTGGAGGTTCTTGGTCACCCCTGGACGAACGTCGTTCCCGTCTCGCCGGCGAGCGCCCGCTCCACGTTCGCCGGGTCGGTGACGATCGCCGTGCGGCCGCCGCGCTCGAGGAAGCCTACGATCGCGCGGATCTTCGGCGCCATGCTCCCCTCGGCGAAGTGAACGCCCTGCGCGAGGTACTCCTTCGCCTGCGAGAGCCTCAGCCGGTCGACCCACTCCTGCTCAGGCGTGCCGAAGCGGAGCGCCACCCGCTCGACGGCCGTCGTGATGAGGAGCAGCTCGGCGTCGATCACCGTGGCGAGGAGCGAGCAGGCGAGGTCCTTGTCGATGACCGCCGCGATGCCGTCCAGGTTCCCGTGGGCGTCGGCGACGACGGGGATCCCGCCGCCCCCGACCGAGATCACGACGAACCCTGCGTCGAGGAGCCACCGGATCGCGTCCTCCTCGACGATCCGCAGCGGCATCGGTGACGGGACGACCCGGCGCCAGCCCCGCCCCGCGTCCTCGACGACCGACCAGTCCTCCTCGTCGCGCCGCCGCAGCGCCGTCGGCTCGTCCATGAACGAGCCGATCGGCTTCGACGGGCTCGCGAAGGCGGGGTCGTCGCGCGCCACCTCCACCTGCGTCACCACCGCGACGGCGTGGCGGTCGATCCCGAGCCGCTGGAAGTCGTTCTCGAGGTTCTGCACGAGCGCGTAGCCGATCGCGCCCTGGCTGTCCGCCCCGCAGACGTCGAGCGGCACCTCGTGCAGCTCGTGGGCGGCGAGCTCCGACCGGCGCAGGATGAAGCCGACCTGCGGGCCGTTGCCGTGTCCGATCGCGACGTCCCAGCCGTCCCTGATCATCGATGCGATGTGCCAGCATGTCTCGCCGGCCGCGACGTACTGGTCGCGGACGGTCTGGTGCTCCCGGTCCTTGATCAGCGAGTTGCCGCCGATCGCGACCACGGCGCGCTTCCGCTTCGTCACAGCCCACCTCCCCTAGCCGGCGTAGCCGCCCATCGTGAGGGCCATCAGCGCCTTGCCCGTGTGCATGCGGTTCTCCGCCTCGTCCCAGACGACCGAGTGGGGGCCGTCCATCACGGCGTCGGTGACCTCGCGGCCCCTGTCGGCCGGCAGGCAGTGCATGTACAGGACGTCCGGGGATGCGAGCGCGATCTTCGTCTCGTCGCAGATCCAGTCCGCGTGCGCGCCGGACTCGGCGAGCGCCTTCTGCTCGTCGGTGAAGGCCTCGAGCTTGCCCCACGACTTCGGGTAGACGACGTCCGCGCCCGCGAACGCCTCCTCCATCGTGTCGGCGTACGTGATCGTCGCCCCCGCGGCCTTGGCCGCCGCCTGGGCCTTCTCCATCACCTCGGGCATCAGGTCGAAGCCGGGTGGGTGGGCGATCACGACGTCCATCCCGAAGCGTGGGAAGAGCGTCGCGACGCCCTGCGGCACCGAGAGCGGTCGTGCGTACGACGGGGCGTAGGCCCACGTCATCGCCACCTTCAGCCCGCGGAGGTTTCCGCCGCGATGCTCGCGGATCGTCATCAGGTCGGCGAGCGTCTGCGTCGGGTGGTCGACGTCGCACTGGAGGTTGATCAGCGGGATGTCCGCCCAGCGCGCGATCTCGCGCATCCAGGCGTTGCCCTCGTACGGAGCCAGGTCGTGGCGGATCGCGATCCCCTCCCCGTAGCGCGACAGCGTCAGCGCCGTGTCCTTCGGGCTCTCCCCGTGCGACACCTGCGTCCTGTCCGCGTCCAGGAAGATGGCGTGGCCGCCGAGTTGCGTCATGCCGGTCTCGAACGCGTTCCGCGTTCGCGTCGACTTGTCGAGGAACAGCATGTAGAGCGTCTTGTCGGGGAGCAGCCTGTGCGGCTCTCCGCGGCGGCGCGCGTCCTTCAGCTCGCCGGCGACGGCGATCGCCTCCTCGATCTCCTCGACCGTCCAGTCGAGCGTCTCGATGTAGTCGCGACCGGCGAGCGTGCTCCGGTCGACGTGGGTTGCAGTGCTCATTCGTTCCTCCTCTTCATCAGTTGCTGCTGGCCGAGGCCGAGCCCGAGGTACTCGGGGATCGCCTGCTGCCCCGGCACGTCCGGGACCGGCGGCGGGCCGGCCGTCGCGGCCGGCGGGCGGAGGCCGACGAGGTCGTCGGGGGTCACGGGAACACGGTTCAGCGGCTTCCCGACGGCGTTACGGAGCGCGGCGACCACGGCCGGCGTCGCAACGACCGCGCCCAGCTCGCCGATCCCCTTGACGCCGTACGGCGCATCGGGCTCGGCCTGCTCGACGAACTCGGTGACGACCGGCGGCGCGTCCAGCATCGTCGGGATCAGGTAGTCGGTGAAGGACGCGTTGCGGATGACGCCGTCGGAGACCTTCAGCTCCTCCATCAGCGCGAGACCGATCCCCATCGCCGTGCCGCCTTCGACCTGGCCCGTCGCGCCCTGCGGGTTCATCACCCGACCGCTGTCCTGCACGGCCGCGATCTCGAGCACGCGCACGAGGCCGAGCTCCTCGTCGACCTCGACGACGGCTCGCTCGGCGATGAAGGAGAAGCTGACGTGGGGGTCGCCCTGCCCGTGCTCGTCGAGCCCCGTCGTGGGGCGGTGGTGGTACGTGCACGTGCGCGAGATCGGCTCGTCGACGTCCCGGTCGGCCGCCCGCCTGTCCAGCTCGGCGCGGATCTCGCGGCACGCGGCGAGGACGGCGCCCCCCGTCATCGTCGTCTGCCGGGACGCCGACGTCGAGCCGGCCGACCCGCTGCCGGTCGTCGCCGCAGGGTCGAGGACGACCTCGTCGACGCCCAGCTCGGTGCGGACGATCTGCGCGAGCACGGTGTAGAGGCCCTGCCCGTAGTCGACCGCGGCCGTCCGGACGACCGCGACCGGCCCGTCGGGGCCGTGGTTCAGCGTCACCGTCGCCTCGGCTGCATCGTCGAAGCCCTCGCTGTAGGCGACGTTCTTGAATCCGAGCGCGAAGCCGACGCCGCGGCGCAGCGACTCGCCCCGGCTGACGTTGCCCGCACCGCCGGGATATGCGATCGGATCGCGGCCCCGCGCGTCCTCCGGACCCGGGAGCGGCATCATGCGGCAGCGCTCGAGGAGCTCCCGCACCGGCGCCGGCCCGGTGAGCACCTGGCCCGTGGGGAGGACGGAGCCGGTGCGGACCGCGTTGCGCAGCCGCAGCTCCACCGGGTCGAGCCCGAGCCTCGCCGCGAGCCTGTCCATCGCCGACTCGTACGCGAAGCACACCTGCGGCGCGCCGAAGCCGCGCATCGCCCCGCAGGGCGGGTTGTTCGTGTAGACGACCGTGCCCTCGACCCGCACGTTGGGCACCTCGTACGGGCCCGCCGCGAACGTCGAGGCGTTCCCGACCACGGCCGGCGACGACGACGCGTAGGCCCCGCCGTCGAGCAGCAGCCGGACGTCAGCCGCCACGAGCTTCCCGTCATGCGTCGCGCCGTACCGGATCCACGTCCGTGACGGATGCCGGTGGACGTGACCGTGGAACGACTCCTCGCGTCCGTAGGACATCTTCACCGGCCTGCCGGTGCGCAGCGCGAGCATGCAGGCGTGGATGTGCATGTTGATGTCCTCGCGGGAGCCGAAGGCGCCGCCGACGCCGGCGAGCGTGATCCGCACCTTCTCCTCGGGCAGGTCGAGGCACGGCGCTATCTGCTGCCGATCGACATGGAGCCACTGCGAGACGACGTAGAGGTCGATGCCGCCGTCGTCGGAAGGAACGGCGAGCCCGGCCTCCGGCCCGAGCGCGGCCTGGTCCTGCATCGCCGTCTCGAAGTAGCCGTCGACCCAGACGTCCGCGCCGGCAGAGTCGGGATCGCCGCGAAGGATGTGGACGTGGCGGAGGACGTTGCCGAAGTCGTGCACGAGCGGAGCATCCGGGCGGAGCGCCTGCTCCATGTCGGAGACGACCGCCAGAGGCTCGTAGCGGACGGCCACCTCCGCCGCCGCCGCGCGCGCCTGCTCGGGCGTCTCCGCCGCGACGAGCGCGATGGACTCGCCGGCGTAGCGGACGACGTCCTCCGCGAGCACGGGCTGGTCACAGAACTCGAGCCCGAACGTCTTCCGGCCGGGGACGTCCGCGGCGGTGACGATGGCGGCGACGCCGGGCGCCCGCGCCGCAGCCGACGCGTCGACGGAGAGGATCCGCGCGGACGCGTGCGGCGCACGCACGGTGACGCCCCAGAGCATGTTCGCCGCCCACAGGTCGCTCCCGAAGGCGTACGCACCCGTCACCTTCGGGACGCCGTCGACGCGGCGGGCGCTCTCGCCGACGCCCCTGCGGGCTCCCGTCGTCGCGCTCACGGCAGCTGCCCGGCGGCGAGCTGGACGGCGTCGAGGATCTTCTGATAGCCGGTGCAGCGGCAGAGGTTTCCGGCGAGCGCCTCGCGGATCGCCTCATCGGTCGGGTGCGGGTCGCGCTCCAGCAGATCGGCTGCGACGACGATCATGCCCGGCGTGCAGAAGCCGCATTGCACGGCTCCGGCTGCGAGGAACGCGTCCTGCACCGCGTGCAGCGCGCCGTCGTCACCCAGCGCCTCGACGGTCTTCACGACCGCGCCGTCGGCCTGCGACGCGGGAACGAGGCACGAGCACACAACATCCCCGTCGAGCCAGACCGAGCAGGAGCCGCACTCTCCCTGCTCGCACGCGTTCTTCGAGCCGACGAGCCCGAGCTCGTCGCGGAGCAGCGTCAGCAGGCTCGCGCCGGGCCAGACCTCCGCCTCGCGGTCGACGCCGTTGACGGTCGTCCGGACGATCACGGGACCTTCCAGTCCTCGACTGCCCAGCCGAGCGCGCGCCGCGCGAGCACCTCGACCGCGTGGCGCCGGTATGCGGCGGACCCGCGCATGTCGTCGATCGGCGTCGCCGCGGCGGCCGCGAGACTGCCGAAGTCGGCCACGGCGGCCTGCTCGAGCGGCCGGTCGGGCTCGTCCCACGGGACGGCGCCGGCCGCGAACGCCTCCGCGTCGGGCGCGCGGACGACCGTCGGCGCCACCGAGCCGAGCGCGACCGCGACGCGCCGGCCGGCCGGGTCGAGCTGGAGGCAGAGCCCCGCCACCGCGATCACCATCGCGTTGCGCGTGCCGACCTTGGCGAACGTGCCGGGGCCCTCGACGCGGTCCCACTCGATGCCGACGACGAGCTCGTCGGGTGCGAGCGTCGTCCGCTTGGGACCGACGAAGAACGCGTCCCATGGTTCTGTCCGGACGCGCTGCCGCGAGGCGATGACGACGTCCGCGCCGTACGCGGCGAGCGGGAGGAGGCCGTCCCCGGCGGGCGACGCGGTGCCGAGGTTGCCCCCGATAGTCGCGCGGTTCCGGATCTGCGGCGAGCCGACCGAGCGCGCCGCCTCGGCGAGCGGGCGGAACGCCGTGAGCTCGCGCTCGATCCGCGCGAAGGTGACCCCGGCGCCCAGGCGGACGCGGCCGTTGTCGGCCTGCCACGTCTTCAGCTCCTCGACACGCGAGAGGTCGAGCAGAGCCGGGGGTCGCGCCCGGCCGAAGTTGATCGCCACCATCAGGTCGGTCCCGCCGGCGACCGGCACGGCGTCGGGTCGCTCCTCCTTCAGCTCGAGCGCCTCCTCGAGCGACCGGGGGAGGAGGACGTCCATCACACGCTCGCCGTCGCGAACGCGTCGATCATCGCGCCGACGTCGTCGCCGAGCGGATAGAGCACCGGGCACGTGCACCCGTTGTCGACGTACTCCTGCACCTTGGCGCGGCACTCGTCCGCCGTTCCGGACGCGGTGATCAGCTGCACGACGTCGTCCGGCACGAGCGCCATCGCCTGCTCGATCTGCTCGGGCGTCGCCGGCCACGTCAGCACCTTGCCGATCTCCTCGAGCAGCGACGCGTCCACGCCGCTCGCCTTTCCGATGTGCGGCTGCTGCCCCAGGTACTGCGTGACGAGCTCGCGCGAGCGGTCGAGCGCCAGCGAGCGGTCGGGGTCGAGCGAGCAGACGACGAGTTGCGGGCGATCGAGGTCGCCGACGGTGCGGCCCGCCCGCTCGGCTCCCGTCGCCAGCGCCGCCACCGCGCTCCGGTTGTACTCGGGGCCGACGAGGTAGTTGAGCAGCACGCCGTCGCCGATCTCGCCCGCCACCTCCATCATCTTCATCCCGGTCGCGCCGACGTAGATCGGCACATGCTTCGGCGAGCGGTCGCCGTGGACGATGTCGATCTCGACGTCGTCGAGGTGGACGAACTCGCCGTGGAAGGTGACGCGCTCCATCGCGAGCAGGCGCCGGACCGCCCCCACCGTCTCGCGCATGCACTTGATCGGCTTCGTGCGGGCGATCCCGACCTTCGAGGCGAGGGGGTCCCACCACGCGCCGAGGCCGAGCCTGATTCGTCCTGGAGCGAGGTCGTCCAACGTCGAGAACGTCGCCGCGAGGAGACCGACGTTGCGCGTCCACGTGTTGACGACGCCGGCGCCGATCACGATCCGCTCCGTCACCGCGGCGAACGCGGCCATCGGCACCGTCGCCTCTCTGACGAGCCGGCTCTCCGCCTGCCACACCGCCTCGAACCCCGCCTTCTCGGCGAGCTGTGCGTACGACATGCCCTCGCGGATCGGATGCTTGTCCTGAAGGTACAGCGCCACGCGGTTCATGCGGGGGCTCCTTTCGGCTCGTAAGGATGCGGCGGGAGCTCGGCGAGCCGGCCCCACAGCCGGCCGGCCGCTCCGAGCGCGTCGGCGACGAGCCGTCGCTGGTCGACCCGCGTCAGGCGCCTGCCCGTGACGACCCATTCGCCGCCGACCATCACGTCGCGGACCGAGCGGGACGAGAGTGCGAAGACCCAGTGGCCGGCGAGGCTGTGCGCGTCGAGCGGGGCCGGCGCGTCGTAGTCGAGGACGATGAGGTCGGCAGGCGCGCCCGGCTCCAGCGTGCCGAGCAGCGGCTCCTCGAAGGCCCGGGCGGCGAGCCGCGCGCTCTCGGCGAGCCGTTCGAGGGGCCAGGGCGCACCGACGCCGAGGTCGTCCTCGCGGAGGCGGAAGAAGGCGGCGCGCGACTCCTCGAACATGTCGGCGCCGATCCCGTCGGTGCCGAGCGCGAGGCGGCCGCCGAGCACGAACGAGCCGGGCCGGCCGACGCCGTTGTTCATGTTGGAGCGTGCGTTGTGTGCGAGCGTGGCGCCGGTCCGGCGGACGGCGGCGACCTCGTCCTCGTCGAGGTGGACGCCGTGGGCGAGCAGGGTGCGCGCGTCGAGGGCCCCGGCGTCGTTGAGTCGCTCGACGACGCGGGCGCCGGAGCGGGCCAGCGCGTCGCGCTCGTCGACCGCGTCCTCGGCCGCGTGGACGTGGAGCCCGACGCCGAACTCCCCGGCCGCGCCGGCGCATGCGGCGAGCGTCTCGTCGCCGAGCGTGAACGACGCGTGCGCGCCGACGAGCCCGCGGGCGAGCGGCGGCCGCCGCTCGCGCACCCGCGCGAGGAAGCGCCGGTTCTCCTCGACCCCCGCCAGCGCGCGCTCCGGCCCGTCGCGGTCGCTCGTCTCGTAGCAGAGCACCGAGCGGACGCCGACCGAGCCGAGGGCGTCGGCGATCACGTCGAGCGAGCCGTCGATCGCGTTCGGTGACGCGTGGTGGTCGACGAGCGTGGTCGTGCCCGACAGGAGCGCCTCCATTCCGCCGACGAGGCGCCGAGGCGCGCACCGACTCCTCGTCGAGTGCGCGGTCCAGCCGCCACCAGACCCGCTGGAGAATCTGCAGGAAGTTCTCCGGCGGCTCCAGCGAGTACGGCATCCCGCGCGCGAGGGCCGAGTAGAGGTGCGTGTGCGCGCAGACGTTGCCCGGGACGACGAGGCACCCGCTGCAGTCGTGCCGGGCGCCGGGGCCGGAGCCGGCGGCGGTCACGCGGCCGTCGTCGACGACGAGGTCGCGACGCTCGACGGCGACCGGGTCGAGCGACGTGACGACCGTGGCGCCCGCGAGGACCTCGCTCATCGTCGGCGGCTCACGAGGTGCGGGACGGCGGCGAGCGCCGCGGGCGAGTCCTTCATCGGCAGCGTCGTCCGGCGGATCCCGTCGAACGCGTACAGCGCGCCCGCGACTGCGGCCGCGGTCGGGACGAGCGCGGCCTCGCCGACCCCCTTCGCGCCGTACGGCCCCTCCGGCTGCGGCTCCTCGACGAGGATGCACTCGACCGGCGGCATCCCGGTCGGGGGGATGATGTGGAGCGACTTGAGCGTCTCGGTCACCGGCACGCCGTCCTCGACGACGAACTCCTCCGAGAGGGCGTGACCGAGCCCCATGTGGAGGCCGCCCTCGATCTGCCCCTCGACGAGCGTCGGGTTGATCGCCTTGCCGACGTCGTGGGCGGCGACGACCTTCTCGATCCGGCCCTCCTCGTCGAGGATCACCACCTGGGTCGCCCAGGCGTACGCGATGTGCGTGACGGCTCGGCGATCGCGGGGTCGTTCGTCGTCGTGTAGTTGACCGCGATCTCGCCGCGGAACTCCCGCCCGGCGAGCTGGAGAGCGGCTCCCCGTCGAGCGCGGCCTTCAGCTTCCCGGCGGCTTCGATCACGGCACGGCCGCCGAGCACGGTCGAGCGCGACGCCGTCGTCTGCCCGGTCTCGAGCTCGCGCTCGGTGTCGACGACGACGGCGACGAGCTCCGGCGGCAGCCCGAGCTCCTCGCACGCGATCTGCTGCAGCACGGTGTCCACGCCCTGGCCCATCTCGGTCCAGGAGTGGAAGAGCGTGACCGTTCCGTCGGCCTCGAGGCGGAGGATGGCGCGGCCGTACTCCGGGACGCCGTTGCCGATCCCGGTGTTCTTCACCCCGCAGGCGATCCCGGCGTATCGCGCGCCGCGGTAGGCATCGCGGACCGCGAGCAGCGTCTTCTTCAGGCCGACGCCCGGCCCGAGCTTCTGGCCGGTGCCGAAGCGGTCGCCGACGTCGAGCGCGTTCCGCCAGCGGATCTCCCAGCCGTCGATCCCGACCCCCTCGGCGAGCAGGTCGAGCACCCCCTCGATGGCGAAGTTCGACTGGTTGACGCCGAAGCCGCGCATCGCGCCGCACGGCGGGTTGTTCGTGTAGACGGCCGTCGCCTCGACGTCGACGGTCGGCACGACGTAGGCGCTGCAGGCGTGGCCCGCCGCGCGCTCGAGCACCTTGTCGCCGACGCTCGCGTACGCGCCGGTGTCGCCGACGATCCGCGCGCGCAGCGCCGTCAGACTCCCCTCCGCGTCGCAGCCGACCGTGTAGTCGAGCCACATCGGGTGGCGCTTCGCGTGGAAGCGGAGGCTCTCCTTGCGCGTGAGAGTCGCGAGCACGGGCCGCCCGGTCGCGGTTGCCGCCAAGCGCGGCATGGGCCTGGACGTTCAGGTCCTCCTTCGCGCCGAACGCGCCGCCGGTGGAGACCTGCGTCACGCGCACCTGCTCCTCCGGCACGCCGAGGAAGGACGCGATCTGGAGGCGGTCGTCCCAGATGCCCTGGCCCTGCGAGTAGACTAGCGGCCCGCCGTTCGCGGGCACGGCGAGCGCCGACTCGGGCTCGAGGAACGCATGCTCGATGACCTGCGTGCGGAACGAGCTCGCTGACGACGTGCGCGGAGCCGCGAGCGCCGCGTCGACGTCGCCGCGCTGCACGCGCGAGACGGAGAGCACGTTGCCGCCCTCGTGGAGAACGGGGCGCCCGTCGCCATCGCCTCGAACGGGTCGGTGACCGGCTCGAGCACCTCGTACTCGACCTCGACGAGCGCCGCCGCCTCGCGGGCCGCGTGCCGGGTCTCGGCCGCGACCACGGCGAGCACGTCGCCGACGTAGGCCGTCGTCTCGCCGACGCGACGAGCTGGCGCCAGTCCTTCGTGAGCGACCCTGCGTCCGCTGCCCGGGACGTCGGCGGCCGTGACGACCGCGACGACGCCGGGGTGCGCGGCCGCCTTCGACGTGTCGATCCGGACGATCCGGGCGCGCGGGTGGTCGGAGAAGCGCAGGGCGCCGTGGAGCATCCCGGGCGCGTCATGTCGCCGACGAACGGCTTGTCGCCGAGCGCGAGCTCGCGCCGCGGTAGCGCGCCGTCCGCGTCCCGACGCGGCCGCTCCGGTCGCGGCCTGGGAGCGGCTCGCCGCGGCGGGCGGCTGCGGCGAGCTCGACCGCGTCGACGATCTTCACGTACCCGGTGCAGCGGCAGAGGTTGCCGAGCAGCGCGTGCGCGATCTCCTCGCGCGTCGGCTCGGGGTGCTTCGCCAGCAGCGCCTCGGCCTTCATCACGATCCCGGGCGAGCAGAAGCCGCACTGCGACGCGCCGGCCGCGACGAAGCACTCGGCCCAGCGGCGGCGGGCATCCTCCGACAGACCCTCCTGGGTGACGACGTGCTTCCCCTCGCGCGGGTCGCCTTCTGCGCGCACGAGACCACGGCGTGCCCGTCGACGAGCACGGTGCAGGCGCCGCACGAGCCCTCGGGCGAGCAGCCGTCCTTCACCGAGTGCAGACCGAAGCGCTCTCGCAGCAGCTCGAGCAGGCTCTCGTCCTCGCGCGGGTCGACCGAGACGGGCTCACCGTTGAGAGTGAGGTCCATGGCCTACTCCATCGCCCCGAGCACGAGCGAGAGGAGCGCCATGCGGAGGACGACGCCGTTGAAGGCCTCGACCCAGTAGCGCTGGTGGCGCGTCGCGTCGACGTCCGCGGGCAGCTCGTCCATGCGCGGCAGGCTGTGGAGGATGATCGACTCCGGCTTCGCCCTGTCGCGGAGCAGCTCGCGCGTCACCCGGTACGCCTCCGGCGTGCGGCCGACGCTCTCGTCGCGCTCGACGCGCGACTGCGTGTAGTCGGCCTGCACGACCGGCTCCATGTAGATGACGTCGCAGTCCGCGATCACGTCGGCGGTGGACGGCGCCTCCTCGTAGACGACGTTGAGCTCGTCGAGCTCCGCCTTGAACTCGGGCAGCAGCGACATCTCCGGCGGCCCGACGACGTACGCCTTGGCGTCGAACTGGGAGAGCGCGTAGAGGATCGAGTGCATCGTCCGCATGCGCATGTCGCCGACGAGCAGGTACGTGAGGCCGTCGAGCGTCCCGAGCTCGGTCCGGATCGTGTAGAGGTCGGTGAGCACCTGGGTCGGGTGCTCGCCCCAGCCGTCGCCGCAGTTGATCACCGGCACCGACGACCAGTGCGCCGCCTCGGCCGGCGCACCCTGCTCGAAGTGGCGCATCGCGATGACGTCGCCGTAGTACTCGAGCATGTGGACCGTGTCCTTGATCGACTCCTGGTAGAAGTCGCCGGCCCGGGTCATCTTGGCGTCGGAGAAGCCGAGCACGTGGCCGCCGAGCCGGTGCATCGCGGCCTCGGTCGACAGCCGCGTGCGCGTGCTCGGCTGGTAGAAGGCCGTCAGCAGCGTCTTGTCGGCGAGCAGGTCGGTGTTGCGCCGGCGATTGCGGCGATCGGCGCGAGCTCGTCGCAGACCTCGAAGACCCGCTCGAACTCGTTGCGCTCAAAGTCCTTGAGCGACAGGATGTCGCGCCCGAGGAAGCTCCTCATCAGTCGATTCCTTTGTCTCGGATTGCGGGGACACGGCTCACGCCGGTGAACAGCACGGCGACGCGCTCGTCGTCGCGGATGCAGCCCTGCTCGCGCAGCGCCAGGAGCCCGGCCAGGCCCGGCCGAGCCGGTGGGGTCGACGTCGATCCCGGTCGCCTCGCGCGCCGAGCGCGTTCGCCTGCGCCGGAGCGTCTCCTCGTCGACGACGAGCGGCGTGCCGCCGGTCCGAGCATGCCCTCGACGACGGCGAGCCAGTCGTAGGTCTCGTCGTCGAGGATGCCGTGCGCGACGCTGTGCGGCTCCGTCTCCCACGGCCACATGAACTCCGAGCGGTGGCGTGGCCGCGTACGGCGAGAGTCGGTGCGTCGTCGCCGTGCGAGCGGGTCGCTCGAAGGCGCGCTGCAGCGGCCACGCCGCCGCGGTCTGCACCGTGTCGACGCGCGGCACGGCAGCCGATCGCGCCGAGCGCCAGCCGCCTCGCGGAGGCCGTGCATGCACGGCGCTCGCGAGCGCGCCGCCGCCGACCTGGACGACGAGCCGGTCGAGGCGGCGCGCCGGCGCGGCAGCTGGGCGCATCTCCTAGCCGAGCGTCTCGCCGCCCTCGACCGCGAGCCCGTTGACGTTGCCCTGGCAGGTGAACGGCAGCGCGCCGGCGGCGAGCGCGGCGCGGAAGCGCGTGCGACACGTGGGGTCGCCTGCGCGCCCGGCCGCGCGCGGGCAGACCGTGACGCGCGCGCCGAGCTCCTCGCAGACGCGCCATCACGACCGGGTCGGCGTCGACGCGGGACGAAGACGTGCAGCGTGCGGCCCGCCGGCCGCGGCGACGACCGCGGCCGCGAGCGCGGCGTTGCCGCAGCTCGCGATCGCGAGGTCGCGGCCGGTGCCCCGGAGTCGGCGAGGCCGAGGCGCTCCGCGACCTCGAGCTGGAGCAGCGACGCCGAACAGGTGGCGCGCCTTGTGCGAGCCCGAGACGTTCCCGGTCTCGTCCTTCACCCAGACGCCGCCTCGGCGGCGAAGCCGAGCTCGTCGGCGCAGCTCGTCGCTGCGCGCGAACGGCGTGACGCGAAAGCCGTGCCCGTCGACGGCCGCGACGCGCGTCGTCGAGCCGCGCGCACGAGCGCGCAGAACTCCGCGTCGCCGAGACCGCCCGCGCGCGGCGACGTGGTAGGCGTGGAGCAGCCGCGCGGTAGCGGACGAACGGATTCGGCTCGTCGTCGTCCACGGGGAAGCGCAGCGCGGCCAGGTCGAGCTCGCGCCGGAGGACGTGGTCGACGTCGTCGTCGCGGGCCGCGTTCGGGCAGCGGAACGGGTAGGCGGCTCGGCCCGGCGACGGCGAGGCGCCGCAGCCGGCGCAGACGAGGCGGCTGGAGGCGTGCTTCACAGCGCTCCAGCACGCCGGTGCGCGCGTTGAACTCGTCGATCAGCTCGTCCCAGGCCGGCGACCGTGCTCGTGCAGGCCGCGTCCAGAAGGCCGGGTCGCGGCGCGCCTCGAAGTCCTCGAGCGGACACGCCCTGCTGCTCGACCCAGGTGAAGTAGCCGAGGTTGAAGATCCGCTGCGCGCTCCTCGTGCGTCAGCTCGAGCAGGTTGTCGGTCGCGGCGCCGAGCAGGTGCTCGCCGAAGACCTCCGCCGCGGCGACCTCGTCGAAGCCGCCGGGGAAGTACTTGCGCGAGCGCGAGCTCGCGCTCGCTGTCGTACATCGCGGCGCCGTCGGTCGCGACCGTGACGACGACGTCGTCTCGGCCCGAGCCGAGTGCTTCGCGGTCTTGATCGCGCCGAGCACGTTGCAGATGCTCGAGAGGCCGAGCGAGCGGCAGCGCCGCGACGACCGCCGCCGGACACGCCGCGGCGCCGCGAGCAGGTGCGCGCGGCCGGTGTCGCGTCGCCGAACAGGACGCCGAGCCGGTCGGTCGCGCGGTCGGAGACGGCGACGGCGACGTCGGTGTTCATGACGTTGTGGATGAGCGGGATGTGCTTGTCGCCGATCCCCTGGATGTTGTGCTCGCCGAAGCCGTTGTAGAGCATGGTCGGGCACTCGAGCGCCTCGACGGCGACGATCAGCGAGCCGTAGCGCTCCTTCAGGTAGTCGCCGGCGCCGATCGTCCCGGCCGAGCCGGTGGCGGAGACGAACGCGCGCAGCCGCAGGGCGGGCGTCCGCGCGTGCAGCGACTCGAACACCGGCTCGAGCGCGCGCCCGGTCGCGAGGTAGTGGACGAGGTGGTTCGCGAACTCGGCGAACTGGTTGAGGATGACGTTGCCGGGGTCGTCGGCGAGCTCGTGCGCAGCGGTCGTAGATCTCCTTGACGTTGCTCTCCGTCGCCGGGCGTGCGGATGATGTCGCTCGGGATCGGTCAACCCACCGCTCGAGCCAGTCGAAGCGCTCGCGGCTCATGCCCTCCGGGCAGCACCGCGACGCCGCGGCAGCCGAGATGCGCGAGATCGCGACCCCGCCGCGGCAGTAGTTGCCGGTCGACGGCCAGACCGCGCGGTGGCGCGGTCGGGTCGAACCGGCCGGTGACGAGGCGCGGCGCCAGGCAGCCGTACGCGGCCAGCACCTTGTGCGCGTGGATCATCGGGAAGCGGTCGCCGAGCGCGACGACGATCGGCGCGTCGACGCCGGTGAGCTCGCGCGGCAGCACGACGTGCTCGGGCACGGCGACGAGGTCGGCCCGGCTCGGGCCGTTGTACCAGTGCACGCGGAAGAGGTTGAGGGGTGCGGCTCGTCGGGCCGACGGCGAGCGCGCTGCGCACAGCGGGCGGGATCCGCGACACGTAACGAACGAGCGGCCACAT